>NZ_CM177756.1:5767500-7177873 GCF_058314695.1 Bradyrhizobium sp. T-12
GCCTGGTGGCCACCAGATGGATGATGGTCTGCTTCTCGTCGGCGACCTGCACGATGCGCGGTGTCAGCCCGGCCTGCTCGAACAGCTTGATCGTGAGATCGTGGCTGTGCGGCCGCGAGCGGCGATCCGGCACCAGCATCGCCTCGTCGGCGATGTCGGCCAGCGTGATCGACTTGCGCCTCGCCAGTGCATGCCGCTGCGGGAACGCCACGATCGCGGTCTCCTGGAGCAGATTGCGGAATTCGAGCCGCTTGTCCGCGCGGCCCGGCGGGCGGACGAAGGCAAGATCGAGCGCGCCGGTCAGCACCTTCGGCAGCAGCCGGACCGTCTTGTCCTCGAGAAGCTGCACCGCGATGTCAGGATGGCTCGCGCGAAAGTCGCGCAAGAGCGGCGGCAGCAGCCCGGCCGCCGCACTGTCGATGGCACCGATCCGCAGCCGCCGCGCGGCTCCCGCACGCGAGCGATTGCGAAGGCTGTTCTCGACGGCCTCGACCTTGGCGAGGATGGCACGGGCATCGCGCAGCAGCGTCGTGCCGTCCTCGGTGAGCGACACCGCGCGCGTGGTCCGCGCAAACAGCCGCGTGCCGAGATCCTCCTCCAGCAACCTGATCTGCCGGCCCAGCGCCGAGGGCAGCATGTGGAGCTGCTGCGCAGCGCGGCCGAAATGCAGCTGCTCGGCTGCCGCCACGAAGCACCGACGCTGATGCAATTCCATTCCCGGCCCTCTCACCTCAGACGGCGATGATTATATCATTTTTTTGTATAAACCAGCGTCGCTTGAGACGGTTTGGGCCACCGTCTAGATTCGGCGCCGACGCAGCCCGCCGGATCCGGCGCGGCACCACTGACATCCCAAACGGAGCCTCCCATGCGCACCCATTCGATCGCGGCCATTCCCGCCGACGGCATCGGCCCCGAGGTGATCTCGGCCGGCATTCGCGTGCTGGAGGCGCTGGCACAGCGCAGCGGCGATCTCGCCTTCGACGTCAAGACGTTCGACTGGGGCTCGGACTATTACAAGAAGCACGGCGTGATGATGCCGGCCGACGGTCTCGCTGAGCTCAAGAAGTTCGACGCGATCTATTTCGGCGCAGTCGGTGCCCCCGACGTGCCCGATCACATCACGCTGTGGGGCCTGCGCCTGCCGATCTGCCAGGGCTTTGACCAATACGCCAATGTGCGGCCGACAAAGATCCTGCCCGGCGTCGCCTCGCCGCTGCGCAATGTCGGCGTCGGCGATCTCGACTGGGTGATCGTGCGCGAGAACTCGGAAGGCGAATATGCCGGCATGGGCGGCCGCGCGCACAAGGGCCTGCCGGAAGAGGTCGGCACCGAAGTCGCGGTGTTCACCCGCGTCGGCGTCACCCGCATCATGCGCTATGCGTTCCAGCTCGCGCAGTCGCGCCCGCGTAAATTCCTGACCGTGGTGACCAAGTCCAACGCCCAGCGCCACGGCATGGTGATGTGGGACGAGATTGCCGCCGAGGTCGCGACCGAATTCCCCGACGTGACCTGGGACAAGATGCTGGTCGATGCCATGACGGTGCGCATGACGCTGCATCCGAAGAGCCTCGACACCATCGTCGCGACCAATCTGCACGCCGACATCCTCTCCGATCTCGCCGGCGCGTTGGCGGGAAGCCTCGGCGTGGCGCCGACCGGCAATATCGATCCGCAGCGCCGCTTCCCCTCGATGTTCGAGCCGATCCACGGCTCGGCCTTCGATATCACCGGCAAGGGCATCGCCAATCCGGTCGCAACCTTCTGGACCGGCGCGCAGATGCTGGAGCATCTCGGCGAGAAGGATGCGGCGTTACGGCTGATGGCCGCCGTCGAGCGTGTCTGCGCCGCCGGCGTGCTGACGCCCGATGTCGGCGGCAAGGCGACGACGAAAGAAGTGACGGACGCCGTGATCGACGCGATCCACGGGTCGAACGTGTAGAGTCCAGCTTGGAGAGGCGAAGACGCCCTACTTCCGCTTCGTCGGAGCCGGCGGCGGCGTCGCCATCGCGGCGGTGGGCTCGGGCGGTGTCAGGTGGCGCGGGACGATGATGGTTTGCCCTGGGGTGAGCGGCGCATTCTCCGCCAGCGAGTTGCTCTGCGCCAGCGTCCACAGTGGCACGCGATTCGCGGCGGCGATGCTCTCCATGGTATCGCCCTTGCGCACCGGCACCCGCACGCCGGAGTCCCACAATTCAACCAGCGTATCCGCAGGCACGAGATAACGCAGCGGCACGGCATCGGCCTGGGTCTGCGGCGGAATGCGCGGCAACTGCTTCACCATCTCGACGATCTGGCGATGGATGTCGTCGGACTTCTCGATGTTGATGTGCGAGACGCGGCTATTCTCCTTGAGATCGTAGCTCGCGTAATGGCCGCGAAAGCCGGAGACCGCGACGACGTCACCGCCGCCGAGCACGCTGTCGGACAGGAAGATGTTGATGAAGCGCTCGACATTGAGCGGCACGTCGCCGGTCGCATGCGCGGGATCGATGGCGATGACGAGGCTGATCGGGATGTTCTCCTTGGCCGCCATCTCTGAGATGACGACCGAGCACAGCCCGCCCATGGAATGGCCGATCAGCACGATCGGCGCCGGGCTTTCCTTGTAGCTGGCGATGACACGATTGCCGATGAACCGGCACAGGGTGAACTCATAGACATTGGCCGAGAAGCCGGCCTTCGTCAGCTTCTCCTCGAGCCGATCCATACCGGTCGAGAAGATAGGCCCCATGGCACCGCGGAACAGGTAGATCTTCGGCGGCGGCAGCGGCTCGAACGGCGGGGGCGGCGGCGCGGCAGGGACGGCGGCCGCCGCGGGCTTCGACTTAGCGGGTGAAGCGGCTGCTACGCCGGGATCCAGGGCGAGCAGCGCAATGGCTGCCAGCACGACAAGGCGCCTCAGATCAATCATCAGTCCAGCAGTCCCACCACGGAAGGCAGAGGCCTCCCCTTGGGGCTTAGTGACCACCGATTTGGTGAATTTTGGGGCGCAGGAACTGGGGCACGCGCCTATCAAAGACCCGTGATCTCATAACGGGGACTTTCTCGGCGCGGTCACTGTCTGTTCCTGAGCCGGCTGCGATGCGCGGCCTGCTTGGCGCGATTGCCGCAGACCGACATGATGCACCATCGCCGTGCCCGCCTGCGGGTGTGGTCGGCGAACAGCATCATGCAGTTATGGCCCTCGCATGCCTTCACGTCGGAAAAATCCTCGTCGCAGACGAACTTTGCCATTGCCTCGCCGATAGGCAGCAGCAGGGAGTCCGGCGACCGCCAGCGGCGCTTCATTCGTAGCGCGAGAACGCTGTCATCGCCCGGCCCAGGCTCGATCCGCCTGAACATGTCGTCGCGCTCAAGCAAGCTGTTGAGCGGGCCGAGCTCGCGCAGTGCATTCGCAGTCAACGGCCGACCGGCATGCTTGCGCACGAAGCCGCGAAACCACTCGCGCAGGGCACGGGCCTGATCAGCGACCTTGTCGAGCTCGCCCGGCTTCGCGCGCACCCTCAGTTCGTCCAGCTCCTCCGCCGGCACCAGCTTCGCCTGGGCCAGCCAGTCGATCAGGCCATCGCCGTCCCCGAGCCAGTCGACGGGCGTATCGACCGGCGTCGCCACCGAATTGAGGAAATCGAGGCCGAGCGAGTCGGCGATGAACATCGCGGGCGGTCTGTCCATGAGCGGTCCCAGAAACAAGGTTCACAAATATGTAACCTGTTAAGGCACGATTGACAAGTTACTCGAGAGTACGTAACCCTCAATACAGAACTCAACAGGTTATTCAATGGAGATGGCTATGACCCCGACCACCTATCGCACCGCCGATGTCGATGGTTTCAAGGTGTTCTATCGCGAGGCCGGGCCCAAGGGCGCGCCGAAGCTGCTGCTCCTGCACGGCTTCCCAAGCGCCGGCCACATGTTCCGCGACTTGATCCCGCTGCTGGCGGACAGGTTTCACATCGTGGCGCCGGACCTTCCCGGCTTCGGCCAATCGGACATGCCGCCGCGCGAAAACTTCGTCTACAATTTCGACAACGTCGCCCATGTGATCGAGCGCTTCACCGAGGTGATCGGCTTCGATCGCTTTGCCGTCTACGTGTTCGACTATGGCGCGCCGACGGGCTTTCGGCTGGCGCTCAGCCATCCCGAGCGGATCAGGGCGATCATCTCGCAGAACGGCAACGCCTATGAGGACGGCCTCAGCGATGGCTGGACCCCGATCAAGGCCTATTGGCAGGATCCCTCCGCTGCAAACCGCGAGGCGCTACGCGCCTTCCTCACGCCGGAGGCGACGCGCTGGCAATATACGCACGGCGTCCCTGACGCGACCCTGGTGTCGCCGGACGGCCAGAACCTCGACAATTTCTACCTGGCGCGCCCGGGCTCGGATGACGTGCAGCTCGACTTGTTCGGCGACTACAAGAGCAACGTCGCGCTCTACCCGCTCTTCCAGAGCTACTTCCGCACGCATAAGCCGCCGTTCCTGGCGGTGTGGGGCAGAAACGATCCCTTCTTCATTCCGCCCGGCGCCGAGGCGTTCAAGCGCGACAATCCCAACGCGGTGGTGCAGTTCTTCGACACCGGCCATTTTGCGCTGGAGACGCATGCGAAGGAGATCGCGGAGAGCATCCGTGCATTCTTGAAATGACGGCGGTAGGCACGACCGCGCGATAGCTTCGCGCGTGTCGGCATTATCGAGATAGTCATGCGCGACGAAATCCGTCGCGCAGAACCGCTCAGTTCCTTGCCGGGGCCGTCGCCGCCGCCGAACGGGCCTGCCGCGGTGCGCCGCGTTCGGCGATCGGGGCTGCCGGAGCGCGCGAGCGCATGATGGCGGCGTCGATCTCGGCGATGACGCGGCGCTGGATCGCTTCGTTCTTGTCGATCGAGATGTGGCCGACGCCGGTGCCGCGCACGTCGACATTGTCGAGCTTGCCGCGCAGGCCCTGCGCGGCCCGCACCGGCTCACCGGGACCGTCGCCGATATAGATGTTGATGTAGCGCTCCGCGCCGGTCGAGAGCCTGGTCTTGAACACGGAGTCGAGACCGATCGCGAGCTTCACGGGCACGCCGAGCTGGTTGAGCTTGGCGATCATGTCGGGCAGCGCCGTGGCGCCGGAGGAATGGCCGACCAGGATGATGGTCTTGAGGCGGCCGGCCTTGTAGGCGGTCGCGGCTTCGTCGGCGAGCGAGGACCAGGACACGAAGTTGGCGACGGTGACCGGGACGCCTTGTGCCTGCAGCCGGGCGCCGATCGTGTCGAGCCCGAGCGAGAAGATGTTGAGCACGCCGCGGAGCAGGTAGACATGCGTGGTCGCGGCCTGGGCCTGGCTCGGTGCCGCGTTGGCGGGGACCGGACTCATGGCAACAGCTGACAGCAGGAGCAGGCCCATCGCCCAGACGCGGAGGGCGGACAATTGGCTGGCGCCGGCGGTGTGACGGCCGTTCGGTCTCATCGATGTTTTCCCTGGGGACATACGCTTTGCGATTGGCCGGAATCGTAGCCATGGCCTGCTCGCAGACGCAACAAAGAGCCGCGTGAACGGCAATCTTAGCCACAGCCCGTGACCATCGCGCAACACTTGCCTGGAACCTGCCACCGAAGAGCCTGTTTTGAGACCATTTTTCTCCAGCCGATTGCGGCCGGGCAATGGCATTCCTATCTCAGGGCTCCGCTGACCCGCCCTCCCGGCAGAGGCCAGCCTCCCCCTCCCCAGCCCTTGCCCCTCATCCTCGCGGCCATCATGTCCTCCATCATTTCCGTCGCCAATTTGTCGAAGACCTATGGGTCCGGCTTCAAGGCGCTCAAGAACGTCAATCTCGATATCAAGCGTGGCGAAATCTTCGCGCTGCTCGGCCCGAACGGCGCGGGCAAGACCACGCTGATCTCCATCATCTGCGGCATCGCCAATCCGAGCGAGGGACGCGTCCTGGTCGGTGGCGAGGACATCCAGACCTCCTACCGCAAGGCACGCTCGCTGATCGGCCTTGTGCCGCAGGAATTGCACACCGATGCTTTCGAGAGCGTGTGGGCGACGGTGAGCTTCTCCCGCGGACTGTTCGGCAAGCCGAAGAACCCTGCGCATATCGAGAAGGTGCTGAAGGACCTCTCGCTGTGGGACAAGAAGGACAACAAGATCATCACGCTCTCCGGCGGCATGAAGCGCCGCGTGATGATCGCCAAGGCGCTATCGCACGAGCCGCAGATCCTGTTCCTGGACGAGCCCACCGCCGGCGTCGACGTCGAGCTGCGCAAGGGCATGTGGGAGGTCGTGCGCACGCTTCAGCAATCCGGCGTCACCATCATCCTCACCACGCATTACATCGAGGAAGCCGAGGAGATGGCCGACCGCATCGGCGTCATCAACAAGGGCGAGATCGTGCTGGTCGAGGACAAGGCGACCTTGATGCAGAAGCTCGGCAAGAAGCGGCTGACGCTGCATCTGCAGGGCAAGATCGCCGCACTCCCGGAAAGCCTTCATCATTACGAGCTCGAGCTCTGCGACAACGGCGCAACGCTGGTCTACGACTACGACACCAAGGGCGAGCGCACCGGCATCACCAGCCTGCTCGGCGATCTCCGCACCGCCGGCATCCGCTTCAACGATCTCGACACGACGCAATCGTCGCTCGAGGACATCTTCGTCGACCTCGTGAGGACGTCATGAATCACCGCGCCATCCGCGCCATCTATCTGTTCGAAATGGCACGCACCTGGCGCACGCTGCTGCAAAGCATCGTCTCGCCGGTGGTTTCCACCTCGCTGTATTTCGTGGTGTTCGGCGCCGCGATCGGCTCGCGCATCAGCCAGGTCGAGGGCGTCAGCTACGGCACCTTCATCGTGCCGGGCCTGATCATGCTCTCCGTGCTGACGCAGAGCATCGCCAACGCCTCGTTCGGCATCTACTTCCCGAAGTTCACCGGCACGATCTACGAGATCCTGTCGGCACCGATTTCCTACTTCGAGATCGTGCTGGGCTATGTCGGCGCCGCCGCGACCAAGTCGATCATTCTGGGCCTGATCATCCTGGCCACAGCCGGGCTGTTCGTGCCGCTGCATATCCATCATCCCATCTGGATGCTGGCCTTCCTGGTGCTGACGGCGGTGACGTTCAGCCTGTTCGGCTTCATCATCGGCATCTGGGCCGACGGCTTCGAGAAGCTGCAGATGATCCCGATGCTGGTGGTGACGCCGCTGACCTTCCTCGGCGGCAGCTTCTATTCCATCGACATGCTGCCGCCCACCTGGCGCACGGTGGCGCTGCTCAACCCGGTCGTCTATCTGATCTCCGGCTTCCGCTGGAGCTTTTACGAGATCGCGGACGTCAGCATCTCCGTCAGCATCGGCATGACGCTGGCGTTCCTGGTGATCTGCCTGGTCGTGATCTGGTGGATCTTCCGCACGGGTTATCGGCTGAAGAATTGATTTGTCGTTCCGGGGCACGCGATGCGTGCGCCCCGGAATGACGTCGGCGGCAGTCACCTGTAACAGTGGAAGTGGTGATACCCGTCGTAATATCCGCGGCAGCGGTGGCGGTAATGACGGTGGGGAATGCCGAACACGCCCTCCACCGCGCCCACGGCGCCTCCAACACCGGCCCCGACTGCGCCACCAACCACGCCTCCAACGGGACCGGCAATCCGGTTGCCTTCATAGGAGCCTTCCTGCGCACCGCGCACGATGCCCTGAGCGTGGCCGGCGTGCGGCAAGGCCAGCAGCGCAAGCAGGCTGGCTGCGGCGAACAGCAGGCGGACGGGCAAGCCGGCCGGGAGCGCTGCGGCGGAGATACGGGCTTTGTTCATGTTCGACCCCAGGGGAAATAAAAGAGGTAGCGGCGGCGGACGCCGCCTGTCGAGGGTGGTGGTGCTCAACGCCCGGGGCAGCCGGATGGTTGCGCCTTTGTGACGAATTGTCGGCGTTGTGAACGCGCGTCAGCTCGCGAAAATGTCAGCAGCGCCGGCAGCCGCGCGGCACAAAGCGGCCTTGCTTACGCCCGACGTCACGTTAACGATGGCTGAGCAGGCCGCTGGAACGAAAGCCGGATTGCAGGCATATTGCACGCCGGGGACGGAGAGCCGCGGCGGCTAGCGAGAAGAGGCCGGAGGCCAGGATTCAAATGCGTTTCCAGATGCGTTCATTTTTCATTGCTTTCACCTCCCTGATGCTTTTGAGCGCGGGCACCGCGCAGGCCAAGGTCGAGATCACCGTCGACAAGGACAATCAGCAGATGACCGTCGCGGTCGACGGCGTCGCGCGCTATCACTGGCCGGTGTCGACCGGCATCCCCTCGCGCGAGACGCCGAACGGCGCGTTCCGCACCTTCCGCATGGAAGAGGATCACTACTCCAAGGAGTTCGACGACGCGCCGATGCCGCACGCGATCTTCTTCACCAAGGTCGGTCACGCCATCCACGGCACGGATTCCGTCGGCCGTCTCGGCTCGCCCGCCTCCCATGGTTGCGTCCGGCTGTCGCGCCAGAACGCCTCGACGCTCTATGCGCTGGTGCAGCAGCAGGGCGTGCTCAACACCACGGTGACGCTGACCGGCTCGGCCCAGGTGGCGCTGGCGCGCAATCCGCGCGGCCGCGCCAATGCTGCGGTGGCCCGCGCTCCCCAGCAGCCCGTCGAAGAGCAAGTCGCTACCACAGGCGATCCCGTGAACCTGACGCCGCCGGCGCAGCCCGCGCGCCGCTACATGCCGCAGGACGACAACTACATCTATCCCGCGGACGGCAGCGACACCGGCGCGCGCTATCCGGCGCCGCGTTCGGCCACCCGCCCGCTCTATGACGCGCAGGTCTATCAGCAGCAGCCGCAGCAATATTACAATCAGGGCTACGGCCAGCAGGGCTATTATTATCAGCCGCAACCCCGGCAGGTTTATCAGCCGCGCGGCTATTACTACCAGAATTGAAGCGGTCGCTTCTCACCGCCGTCGGTGGTCAGCGCTAACAAGCGATAGCTATTCGAGGCACCATGCCGTCACGTGCCACGACGATTCTGACCGTGCTCTCAGTTCTGATCATGGGGCGGGCCATGGCGTTTGATCTCGAGGCGCATCGCGGCGGGCGGGCGCTGTTGCCGGAAAACACCCTGCCGGCCTTCGCCAACGCGTTGTCGATGGGCGTCGACACGCTGGAGCTCGACGCCGGGGTGACCGCGGACGGCGAGATCATCGTGTCGCATGAGCGCGGGCTCAATCCTGATCTCACGCGCAACGCCGACGGCGCGTATATTCCCGCGCCCGGCACGCCTTTCGTGAAGCTGCGGCTGGAGGAGGTCAAGACCTACGACGTCGGCCAGATCCGGCCGGACAGCAACTATGCGAAGCAATTCCCCGACCAGCGCGCCATGCCGGGGACGCGCATTCCGACGCTGGGCGAGCTGTTCGCGCTGGTGCGGAAATCCGGCAACGCGCGGGTGCGATTCAACATCGAGACCAAGATCGACCCGAACCATCCGGACGACACGCTCGATCCGCAAGCCTTTGTCACGAAGCTGCTTGGGCTGATCCGGTCCGAGGCGTTTTCCGACAGGGTCATGATCCAGTCCTTCGACTGGAGGACCTTGCAGCTCGTCCAGCAGCAGGCACCGAAGATCCCGACGGTGTACCTGACGCTCCAGCGCGGCTCGGGGCAGACGGTGGCGCTGGACAAGGCGACGAACTGGACCGCTGGCTTCAGCCCGGCCGATCACGGCGGCTCGCTGCCGCGGACGATCAAGGCAGCAGGCGGCGCGATCTGGTCGCCCTATTTCGGCGATGTCACCGCTGCGCTCGTTTCCGAAGCTCGAGCGCTCGGATTGCGCGTGGTGGTGTGGACGGTCAACAAGCGTGAGGACATGGCGCGGATGATCGAGCTCGGCGTCGACGGGATCATCTCGGATCGCCCGGATCTGCTGCGACAGGTGGCGGGCGAGAAGGGAATTGCGCTGCCGGCGGGGACGCCGGTCGAGCCGTAGAAGCCTCTCGCCTTGTAGCCCGGATGAAGCGAAGCGCAATCCGGGAGAAGTGCCCACCACGCACGAGCGGCCCCGGATTACGCTTCGCTCCATCCGGGCTACGAAGTTACGAAGTGGCCCTACTCCCCGTCCCGCAAGCGCCGGTACAGCGCGCCCAGGATGTTGGAATAGTCGTCCGTCCAGACCCGCACCCTGTCGTCGGCTTCGGTCTGCTCCCAGGACTTGGATGAGGCAAGCCGGCCGATATCTGCTTCCTCCCGCGCGGAGATGACGACGTCGGTGGAGAAGATGTAGTCACCATCCCGCCCGGAATCCTCGTTGAAGACCCAGCTCTTGAGATCGTTGGCATCCGCAATGCCGACCACGACGGTCTCGAGATCGAGATGCCGGTTGGAGACGTGCATCACCACGGCGCCATGCGGCGCGAGCTTGTCCTTATAGATCTTCATCGCCTCTTCGGTGGCGAGATGAATCGGGATCGCATCCGACGAATAGGCATCGACGATGATGAGGTCGTAGGCGCCGTCGGGCTCCTTGGCAAAGGTGAGCCGCGCATCGCCGATCACCGGCTTCATGTCCGGCATGCAGCTCGAGATGTAGCGGAAATTCTTGGGGTCACGCGCCGCATCCACCATCGACTGGTCGATCTCGAAGAATTTCCAGTCCTCGCCAGGCACTGCGGCACACGCGAGCGTGCCGGAGCCGACGCCGATCGCGGCGACCTTGAGCGGCGTGCCCTTGCGTTCGCGGATCGCGCTGACGGCCTGACCGATGCCGCCGTCCTTGTGGTAATAGGTGATCGGCTCGGGGCGGCCCGCGACCGGCGTGCCGTCATTATTGCGGAAGCGCTCGGCGCCATGGATGGTGGTGCCGTGCATCAGCACATGGAAATAGCCGCCGGGCGTCACCACGATCTTGTGCACGCCGAAGAAGCTGCGCACCGTCGTGACGCGGCCCTCGTCCGCGGGATAGACGCGGATCAACGCCAGCGCGAGCACGACGGTGGCAAAGATCTTCCAGCGTCCGGCATTGAGCGCCAGCGCAAGCAGCGCGGCAAGCACGCCGACGCCGCCAGCGACCCAGACGCGGTGATCCTCGAACCAGGTCGAGAGATTCCCGCTGGCGTACGACGGCGCGACGAGCGCGATCGCAAGCGCGGCGAGCCCCAGCCAATACCATTTGACGACACCGGCAAACCGCTCGTTTGCGGCCGGCCGGCACAGCGCAGCAAGCGCGACCAGGATCGGATATTCGGCGATCCAGGAGAAGGTGAAGGGCGCGACGAGGCCGGCAAAGAGCCCGCCGACCATGCCGCCGAACGACAGCGCGACATAGAAGCCGGTGAGATATTTGGCTGCGGGGCGGGTCCGTGCCAGCTCGCCGTGGCAGGCCATGGCGATGACGAAGAAGCACAATTGATGGCCGCCGAGCGTCAGCAGCAGATTCTGCTCGCCGCCGAAGGCGAGCAGGACGACGACGCCTGCGATCGCGACCGGCTGCAGCATCAGCATCCATTTGTGCGGCAGCAGCGGCCGCGACTGGAACACCACGACCCAGGTGAGCAGATACAGCGACAGCGGCAGCACCCACAGCAGCGGCGCCGCCGCAACGTCGGTCGAGATGTGCGCGGTGACGGCGATGAGCAGACCCGACGGCACCGCGGCCAGGAAGATCCAGCGCAGCCGCGTCAGGAACGCCGGCGCTGGCGCATTGATGTCCTCGGTTTTCGGGTCGACCACCGCCAGCTTCGGCGAGCGCAACAACAGCGCACCGCAGGCGGCGATCAGGAGAATCAGGACGCCATAACCGGCGGTCCAGAGCCGGTTCTGCGTGTGCAGTGTGAACGCCGGCTCCAGCAGGAACGGGTAGGACAGCAGCGCGAGGAAGCTGCCGATGTTGGAGGAGGCATAGAGGAAATAGGGGTCATGTCCGGCCGGATGGCCGGTGCGGACGAACCAGGCCTGCAACAGCGGATTGTTGGCGGCGAGCGCAAAGAACGGCAGGCCGATCGAGACCACGAACAGGCCGAGCAGCCAGAACGCATAACCGGACGCCGGCGGCTCGCCATAGGCCGAGGCGATACCGAGAGGCAGCGTGGCAAAGGCCGCGATCAGCAGCACCAAATGCACGGCCACCGGAACGACGCGGCTCCTCGCCTGCATCAACAGATGCGCATAGGCATAGCCCGCCAGCAGCAGCGACTGAAAGAACACCATCGCCACCGACCACACCGCCGGCGAGCCGCCGAGCCGCGGCAGCACCATCTTCGTGAACAGCGGCTGCACCGAGAACAGCAGCAGCGCGCTGACGAAGATCGCAGCGGTGTAGACCGTCAGCAGCAGCCGGTTGCGCGAGGCGGACGGCTGCTCCGTGGCGGCGGGTTGCACGATCGAATCCATGGAAGCTCCGGCTCAAGACCCGGCGGGCGCCGGACGCGCGCAATGGAGCACAAGGCGCCTGAACGGGCAATAAAGGGGCGCGTGATGTTGCAGCGAGGATTGCTTGATATAGAGATGTCATTCCGGGTCTGGTCCTTCGGACCATCCCGGAATGACGGTGGAACAATTTGAATCTCTCATGACCGAAACCGACGTCGTCATCATCGGCGCTGGCCATAACGGCCTCACCTGCGCGGCCTATCTCGCAATGGCGGGCCTGCGCGTGCGCGTGGTCGAGCGCCGCAAGGTCGTCGGGGGTGCCGCGGTCACGGAGGAGTTTCACCCGGGATTCCGCAATTCGGTCGCGGCCTATACCGTGAGCCTGCTCAATCCGCAGGTGATCCGCGATCTCAAGCTCACTGAACAGGGCCTGCGCATCGTCGAACGGCGTGCCCAGAACTTCCTGCCCGCGCCCGACGGCAGCTATCTCCTCACCGGCGAGGGCCGGACGAAGGCATCGGTCGAGCGGTTGAGTGCGCATGACGCAGGCGCGCTCGACGGGTTTTCACGCGAGCTGGAAGACATCGCCGACGTGCTCAGGCAGTTCGTGCTGCGGGCGCCGCCGAACCTCGTCGACGGCTTTGGCACCGCGGCCATCCGCGAAGGCGTCAACGCCTGGAAGACTGCCAATATCCTGCGCGGCCTCACGCTGGAGCAGAGCCGCAGCCTGCTCGATCTCTTCACCCGCTCGGCCGGCGAGATGCTGGACGAGCGCTTCGAGCATGATCTGGTCAAGGCGCTGTTCGGCTTCGATGCCATCGTCGGCAACTATGCCAGCCCCTACGCCGCCGGCTCGGCCTATGTGATGCTGCATCACGCCTTCGGCGAGGTGAACGGCAAGAAGGGTGTCTGGGGTCATGCCATCGGCGGCATGGGCGCGATCACGCAGGCGATGGCGCGCGCGGCGCGCGAGCGCGGCGTCGTGATCGACACGGATGCCCGCGTGCGCGAGGTGATCGTCGAGCGCGACCGCGCGGTCGGCATCGTGCTGGAGAACGGCGAGACGATCCGCGCGAAATATGTCGCGGCCAACGTCAATCCAAAGCTGCTCTACACGCGCCTGATCGCGGCCGAGGCGCTGCCTGCGGACTTCCTCGCCCGCATCCGGCACTGGAAGAACGGCTCCGGCACCTTCCGCATGAACGTGGCGCTGGACCGCCTGCCCTCCTTCACGGCGCTGCCGGGCGAAGGCGACCATCTCTCGTCCGGCATCATCCTGGCGCCGAGCCTCGACTATATGGACCGCGCCTATCTCGACGCGCGGGCGGAAGGCTGGAGCCGCTCGCCCGTCGTCGAGATGCTGATCCCCTCCACGCTCGACGACACGCTGGCGCCCGCGGGACGGCACGTCGCGAGCCTGTTCTGCCAGCACGTCGCGCCGGAGCTTCCGGATGGAAAATCGTGGGATGACCATCGCGACGAGGTCGCCGATCTCATGATCGCGACGGTGGACAGCTACGCGCCGGGTTTTGCGGCGAGCGTGCTGGGCCGCCAGGTCCTGTCCCCGCTCGACCTCGAACGGCAGTTCGGACTTCTCGGCGGCGACATCTTCCACGGCGCGCTGACCTTGAATCAGCTGTTCTCGGCACGGCCGATGCTGGGCCATGCCGATTATCGTGGACCGTTGAAGGGCCTCTACCATTGCGGCTCCGGCGCCCATCCCGGCGGCGGCGTCACCGGAGCGCCCGGCCACAATGCGGCGCAGGCGATCCTGAGGGATCACCGGTCGCTGTTCGGAAGCCGTGGATAGGCCTGTGGATTGCCTGTGGACAGCCTGTTGGCAGGGCTGTGGAGAGGCTGCGGATGCGTGGGCCAGAACCTCGTGACGAGCCCGGGGAAAACACGGTGGAAGAGCGCAGGAACAATTGCGGGAAAAGCGGGTGGATAGCGTCCCGGATAAGCAGCGGACAACCTGTGAGTCATCGAAAGCGCTGGCCAAAAACGACATCGCCCGCAAGGGGGAATTCCCCTCGCGGGCGGTGATCAGGAATAGCCTTAGAAGAAAAACAGCCCCCGCTGGGAAATGGAGGCGGAATTTACTTCAAGGAGGTGTTAATCGACGTGAACTTGTCGTTCATGGTGCTACCCAGGCTGTTCACCACGGTGATGATCGCCAGGGCGATGCCCGCGGCAATCAGACCGTATTCGATCGCCGTCGCACCGGACTCATCCGACCAGAACTTCAAAATCATGCTCTTCAAGACTCGCCTCCGTTTCAATTTCAAATTGCGCTGTCTGAATTCGACATCCGAAAATGTACGGGGCGCGACCTTCGACCCGGTTAACCCGGGAACCGCAACTTTCGCGGAAAATCGCCGACAAAAGTTCCAAAAATTGAACCCAATGGAACCCTGAATGCAGCCTTCTCCAACCCATCGCGCCAGCTTTTCGATCGGCAGCGAGGCCGACGCGAGGCGCGTCGTCGACGTGCTCACCGAGGTGTTTTTCGAGGGCGACGCGGCGGTCGCGGCGTTCGAGCGGCCGGACGGACAATGGGACGTCACGCTTCATTTCGCCGAGGCGCCCGATCAGGCTTGGCTGCGCGAACTCATTGTGAATTCAGCAGGAAATGAGATTGCCGCGACGCTTGTCTTCGACACGATCGAGGCCAAGGACTGGGTCAAGGCCAGCCTGGAAGACCTGGTCCCGGTGCCGGCCGGCCGCTTCGTCGTGCACGGCAGCCACGACCGCGACCGGGTGGCGCCGAACAAGCTCGCCATCGAGATCGAGGCGGCGCTCGCCTTCGGCACCGGCCACCACGGCACGACGCGCGGCTGTTTACTGCTGCTTGACCATGTCCTGAAAAGTTCCCGTCCGAGGAACCTGCTCGACCTCGGCACCGGGACCGGCGTGCTGGCCATTGCCGCGGCGAAAGCGCTGCATCGCCACGTGCTCGCCTCCGACATCGACCCGCCGTCGGTGCGGGTGGCAGCCGAAAATGCGATGCTGAATGAAGCCGGCACCCATGTGCGGGTGATCCGCGCCACCGGATTCGCCGCGCCGGATTTCGGACGGGCCGGTCCGTTCGACCTGGTGCTGGCCAACATCCTTGCCAACCCCTTGCGGCAATTGGCGGGCCCGATGGCGCGGCATCTCGCGCCCGGCGGACGCGTCATCCTCTCCGGCCTGCTGACGCACCAGGCCCCCGCCGTGATCGCCGCCTACCGCGCGCGCGGGCTCGTGCCGCTGAAGCATCTGCGAATCGAGGGGTGGAGCAGTCTGTTGTTGCGACGCACTTACAGAACCTAGTCGTACCGCGCCCACCTTCTAGCTCTAGTTGCGCAAGCCGAATGATGAGGTACATTACGCTTCAAATTGATTTGAATTCTGCCATTTTCAGGGTGATCGCGGATGACCCAGAGCATCATATTGCTGGCGATTGGAGCGGTAGTCGTTGCATCGCTTTTCATTTGGTCGAGACGCTCTCCGACGCCGAGCGGAGCAGATACCAGCGCCAACAACAAGAAGTACGATGAGATCGTAAGGCTTGCCATCGACGATGCCGCGCAACTATTGGCGTATGCCTCACGGACCGGCACTTCGTTGAACAGCGCCGACGTACAGGCCATCATTCTGGCGCATAGCGCGGGAAATTCAATCACGCCTGAGCAAGAAGCCACTTTCTGGACCGCGGCGTCTGCGATTTCCAAGGCTATCTCTCCAGTCACCTTGGAAACGATCAAGTCAACGAATTCCGCCGACGGAAAGAGCGCCGCCGCACGAGCGGCGAGCAGCTATCGAATTCGAACGATGGTCACGCTCGTTGCACTCCTTGTATTTCAAATCTATTGGCTCGTGGGCGCCACGATCTGCACAGATCTGAAGGAAATCAGGGGACGACTCGAAACCCTCGCCGAGCAGGGCAGCAAAGAGGGGGCAGCGGCGAGAGCTCTGAACGACAAGGATCCAGACTATGCCGCAAAGAAGGTTCTAGCGGATCAAGTATTTGACCGCTGGGACAGCCTGCTATGGCAGGAAAAGATAAGCGCTTGGGCAGACTTCGAGGTATTGAGGAACTGGAACGTCCTGAAATTGGTGCTCATTCCAAAGAGCGAAAGCGCACCCCTTCCAGAGTCGAGCTTGGCAACCACAAAGGACGGAGAACGTCGCGCGGACGAAATCAAAGAGACTGATCACTTTCTTTGGGTCTTTACCCCAGGAAATGCGGAGCAAATTCAAACGGCTCAAATCGTTCTTACTGCCCTGCTGAAGTACGTCTTGCCGATCTTATACGGCGCGCTCGGCGCAAGCGCCTACATCGTGCGAATGATCGCGGACGAAGTCAGGAGCTACACCTTCTCACGCGACTCGATTGTGCGTTACGAGCTTCGATATTACTTGGGCGCGGTGGCGGGCTTTTCCATCGCCTGGTTCACTTCAGAATCGAAATCCACTGAAACAGCCGGAATATTGCAATCTCTTTCGCCCTTAGCGCTGGCGTTTTTGGCGGGCTATAGTGTCGATCTTCTCTTTTCATTCCTGGACAGGTTGGCTTCTGCCTTCTCATCTCCGGCGCCTAAGCAAAGCGGTTGACGCGCGCCGGCACAACCTCAACCACCAGATGAAGAACCGATCGGCTGACTTTTCTTGGATTTCACGGCAGCGCGCTTGGCGCGGCGCTCGGCGATCCGGTCGATCATCTGGTTGATGACGCTGCGCGGCTTCTGCGGTGCCGCCGCGGCAACGCCGCGGCGCGCCGGCGGCGATATCTTTTCAAACGAGAACGCTGGCATCACGTGTCCCCTCGTCGTTGAGATGAACCACCTGCTAGAATGTCCCTGTCATCCGGACGAAGCGCGGCAGCCGCATCCTTTACTCCACTCATTCGAATGGAACCATTCAAGCACAGTCCATGCCAGATGCGACGCAAATGCGACGAGATTGCGGACTGATCCCCATGATCCTAAAGTGATCCACCATGTTCGAAGCACACTTCCAGACATTCGAGGAGCCGGAGGCCGGCGTCGCATTGGCGGCGCGGCTGGCGGCACTTCGCGAAGAACTCGCCCGTCGCAAGCTCGCCGGCTTCGTCGTTCCGCGCGCCGATCAGCAGCAGAACGAATATGTGCCGCCGTCGGAAGAACGGCTGGCCTGGCTGACCGGATTTACAGGGTCGGCGGGATTCGCGGTGGTTCTGGCCCAGGAGGCCGCGCTGTTCGTCGACGGCCGCTACACGCTGCAGGCGGCCAAGCAGGTCGATGCAAAGGCCTGGGCCGTGGAATCGCTGATCGATCCGCCACCGGAGAGCTGGGTGTCGGCGCATCTGAAAGCCGGGGACCGCCTCGGATTCGATCCGTGGCTGCACACTTTTGCGGCAGCCGAGCGCCTGTCCGCCGCCTGCGCCAAGGCCGGTGCCGAGCTGGTCGCGGTCGACAGCAATCCGATCGACGCGATCTGGCAGGACCGCCCGCAGCCACCGCTCGCCCCCGTCGCCGTGCACGGACCCCAGCATGCCGGCGTCACGGAAGCCGAGAAGCTGACGCAGATCAGAAGCGAGATCGGCAAACTCGGCGTCGACGCGCTGGTGCTGTCCGACAGCCACGCGGTCGCCTGGACCTTCAACATCCGCGGCGCCGACGTCGCCCATACGCCGCTGCCGCTGTCCTACGCGCTGGTACCGAAAGACGGACGTCCCACCATCTTCATCGATAGCCGCAAGCTCTCAAACCTCACGCGCGACCATCTCGAGCAGTCCGCCGACGTGCGCGAGCCCGATGCGATGGCGCCGACGCTGATGGCGCTCGCCAAGGGCGGCGGGTCGATCGCGCTCGACGGCGCCACCGCGGCCGACGCGCTCAGCCGGCTGATCGCGGCCGCGGGCGGCAAACCGCTGCGCGGCAGCGATCCGATTGCGCTGCTCAAGGCCGTCAAGAACCCGATCGAGATCAAGGGCACAAAGACGGCCCACGTGCGCGACGCCGTGGCGCTGGCGCGTTTCCTGGCTTGGGTCGACCGAGAAGCGCCAGGCGGCAAGCTCACCGAGATCGACGCGGTCGAGGCGCTGGAGACGTTCCGCCGCGACACCGGCGCACTGAAGGACGTGTCGTTTCCGACCATCTCCGGCACCGGCCCGAACGGCGCCATCGTGCATTACCGCGTCACGCGCAAGAGCAACCGGCGGATCGCGTCCGGCGATCTCCTGCTGATCGATTCCGGCGCGCAGTACGAGGACGGCACCACGGACGTCACGCGTACCATGGCCGTCGGCGAGCCGACCTACGAGATGCGCGACCGCTTCACACGCGTGCTGCGGGGCCATATCGCGATCGCACGTGCGATCTTCCCCGACGGCACCACGGGCGCGCAGCTCGACACGCTGGCACGGCAATATCTCTGGGCTGCCGGCGTCGATTTCGAGCACGGCACCGGCCACGGCGTCGGCAGCTATCTCTCGGTGCACGAAGGACCGGCACGGATTTCGAAGCTCGGCACCACGCCGCTGAAGCGCGGCATGATCCTCTCCAACGAGCCCGGCTATTACAAGACCGACGGTTTCGGCATCCGCATCGAGAACCTCGAACTCGTCGTCGCCGCCGACATCAAGGGCGCCGAAAAGCCGATGAACGCGTTCGAGACGCTGACGCTCGCACCGATCGACCGCCGGCTGATCGATGTCGCGATGCTGAGCAAGGACGAGCTCGACTGGCTCAACGCCTATCACGCGCGCGTCCGAGCCGAGGTGCGGCCGGCGCTGGACGAGGCGACCCGGGGCTGGCTCGATCAGGCGACGGCGGAGCTGAAGGCGTAGCGCATACCGCCACGCGATGAGCGCAACGCTCTCCCCAAACGATAGCTGTCATGCCCCGCGAAGGTGGGGCATCCAGTATTCCAGAGACAGCAAACGTATCCGGATAAGCCGCAGCGCACTGGATTCCCCGCTTTCGCGGGGAATGACACCGAACTTTTGGCACTAGCAATGCGCCCAATCGGTCGCCATCACGCTGCAATTACAACCCTCCCGGAATCCGTATAGCCGCATTCCGAAACGCCGATATCGGTCTTGCGCGAGCGCGCTACAGTCGATTCGAATTGCAACGAGATGGGCCCGCATGCACGGCATGATCAGCAAGCCGCCGAAAGCGGCAACCAACCTTGCGACCTCGCGCGGGGTGCTGCTGTTGCTGGTCGTGATGACCGGGATTGCGCCGATCTCGCTCTACATCCTGGTTCCGGCGCTGCCGGTGCTGGCGGCGAATTTCGGCAGCGACATCTCCATCGCACAGATGACGGTGTCGCTCTACATGGTCGGCATCGCGCTGTCGCAGCTGATCATGGGGCCGCTGTCCGACCGGTTCGGCCGGCGCCCGGTGCTGCTCGGAGGGCTGGCGCTGATGGTCGTGGCGAGCGTCGCCTGCATCTTTGCTGAAACCCTGCCGCAGCTGATCGCAGCCCGCTTCTTTCAGGCCTTGGGCGGCGCCGCCGGCATGGTGGTGAGCCGCGCCATCATCCGCGACATCTATGAGCGCGACCGCGTCGCCTCGATGATCAGCCTCGTGGTCGCGGCGCTGATGATCGGACAGATGGTCTCTCCGCTCACCGGCGGCCTGATCGAGACCGCGTTCGGCTGGCGCGCGATCTTCTACGCCATCACCATCGCCGCGATCATCGTCGCCGTCGGGATCGCAATCGCGCTGCCCGAGACGCGCCGCAGCCGCGCGGCCGGCAGCGGCTTCCGCGGCGACGTCGGCATTCTGATCAAAAACCGCGCCTTCGTCGGCTATGTGATGTGCCAGGTGCTGGCCTCGCAGATCATCTTCACCTTCGCGGGCGGCGGCCCCTACATCGTGGTGACGCAGATGGGCCGAACCAGCGCCGAATACGGCGCCTGGTTCGCGACAACAGGATTTGCATTTCTCGTCGGCAATCTGCTCTGCGTGCGCTTTGCGCCGCGGCATTCGCTGGAAAAGCTGATCTGGTTCGGGCTCGCGCTCCAGCTCGCCGGCAGCCTGCTGAACCTGGTGTGGAGCTTCACCGGCTGGAACGAGGCGCCAAGCTGGCTGTTCGGCACGCAGATGATCGTGATGGTCGGCAATGCCTTCGTGATGTCGAATTCCGCCGCCGGCGCCATCAGCATCCGCCCCGAAGCCGCCGGCGCCGCGTCGGGCGCCATGGGCTTTCTGCAACAGGGGATCGGCGCGCTGATGTCGCAATTCGGCGCCTATCTCGGCGGCCATTCAGCCACGACGCTGCCACTGACCGCGGCCGTCCTCGCCGTCTCGCTGCTCTGTGCCTGCATGATGATCTTCATCGTCCCCCGCCGCGAGGTGGTGGTGAGCGAGACGATGATCGAGCAGGCGGAGGAGGAAGAGAGCGGGATCATGTGACTCTTTCTTCCTTCTCCCCTTGGGGGAGAAGGGAAGAAACCTCACTCCCCGATCAACTTCAGCCACTCGTCCTCGGTCAGCACCTTGACGCCGTGCTTGTTGGCCTCCGCGAGCTTCGAGCCCGCGCCGGGGCCGGCGACGACGAGATCGGTCTTCTTCGACACCGAGCCCGACACCTTTGCGCCTAGCCGCTCAGCGGTGGCCTTGGCCTCGTCGCGGGTCATCTTCTCCAGCGATCCCGTGAACACCACGGTCTTGCCGGCGACGGGCGAATTGCTCTTCGGCTTCTCGGCGTCGACGATCTCGACCTCCTTGGTCAGCCGTTCGACGATGCCGCGATTGTGGCTTTCGCCGAAATAATCGGCGATGCTCTTGATCACGGTGTCGCCGATCTGGTCCAGCGCGTCCATGTCGGCCATCGCCTCCTCGTCGCCGTCGGCGACCTTCAGGCAGGCGTCGTGGAAGGCATCCCAGGAGCCGTAGCCGCGCGCCAGCGCCAGCGCGGTGGTCTCGCCGACATGGCGCATGCCGAGCGCATAGACAAAACGCTCCAGCGCGATCTTGCGCCGGCTCTCGATGGCTGCGAACAGATTGCGTACCGAAGTCGCACCGTAGCCCTCGATCTCCTCGAGCTTGAGCTTGGAATTGCGCTTCTCCAGCGTGAAGATGTCGGCGGGCTCCTTGACCCAGCCTTCATCGAAGAAATACTGCAGCTGCTTTTCGCCGAGACCGTCGATGTCGAAGGCACGGCGCGACACGAACAGCTTCAAGTGCTCGATCTTCTGATAGGGACAGGCGAACTCGCCGCTGCACCGGGCGCGGGATTCCTCTTCGCCGGCGGCCGTCTCTCCGCGCACGACGTCGGTGTGCAGCGGGCATGGGCATTTCTTCGGGAAGGAAAACTCCTTGGCACTCTTCGGCCGCTTGTCGAGCACGACGTCGACGATCTGCGGAATGACGTCGCCGGCGCGCTGGATCACGACGGTGTCGCCGATCCTGATATCGCGACCCTCGCGCAGCACTTCGCCCTTGTTGCCGATGCCCTTGATGTAGTCCTCGTTGTGAAGCGTGACGTTCTGCACGATCACGCCGCCGACACCGACCGGTTCGAGCTTGCCGACCGGCGTGAACGAGCCGGTGCGTCCGACCTGGATCTCGATGTCGCGCAGCACCGTCATGGCGCGCTCGGCCGGGAATTTGTGCGCGATGCCCCAGCGCGGCGTGCGCGAGACGAAGCCCAGCCGCTCCTGCCAGTCGATGCGGTCGACCTTGTAGACGACACCATCGATATCGTAGTCGAGCTCGGCGCGCTCTTCCTCGATGCTCTGGTGGAACGCGACCAACTCCTCGACCGAGTGACAGAGCTTGGTCAGCGGATTGGTCTTGAAGCCACAGCGCTCGAACCAATGGATCATGCCGGTCTGCGTCTCTTCCGGCATCGCGCTCATCTCGCCCCAGGCATAGGCGAAAAAGCCGAGGGGACGCGAGGCCGTGATCGTCGGGTCCTTCTGCCGGAGCGAGCCCGCGGCCGAATTGCGCGGATTGGCGAAGATGGTATCGCCCGCCGCCTTCTGCCGCTCATTGAGCGCCAGAAACGCCTTCTTGGTCATGTAGACCTCGCCGCGGACCTCGCAGATGTCGGGGACGTTGCGGCCCTTCAGCTTCTGCGGCACGTCTTCGAGAGTACGAATGTTGGCGGTAACATCCTCGCCCACCGCGCCGTCGCCGCGCGTCGCCGCGGTAACGAGCTCGCCGCCCTCGTAGCGCAGCGACATCGACAGGCCGTCGATCTTCGGCTCGGCGGAGAAATTGACCTCGTCGTCGCCGAGCTTGAGGAACCGCACGATGCGGCCGACGAAGTCGCGCACGTCCTCTTCGGCAAAGGCGTTGTCGAGCGACAGCATCGGAACGGAATGCCGGACCTTCTTGAAGCGGCCGGACGGCGCCGCGCCGACCTTCTGCGAGGGCGAGTCCGCCGTGACGAATTCCGGAAACCGCTTCTCGATGGCGTTGAAGCGCTGGCGCAACGCGTCGTATTCGGCGTCGGTGACGGAGGGCGCGTCCTCTTGATAGTAGCGCTCGTTGTGCCCCTCGATCTCGAGCGACAGCCGCATGTGCTCGACCTTGGCCTGGGCCTTGGTGAGATCGGCGACGTCGCGAAGCGGTTTTGCTTTGGATTTTGCTGCTCTGGCCATGATGCTTGGATACGACAGAGCGGGCGGCAGGGTAAAGGCGTGTGGAAATCTCGTGCTCCGCACGCAGCGCAACGTTCCCGGCGAAGCGCAGCATCGTCCGGTGCGGTGCGCTGCTGAGCCGAGGCCACCTTGCAGCGCTCTGGATCCCGGCTCTGCGGAGCGGCACTGCGCGCCGCACCGCGTCCGGGACACGAACCTAGCTCGCCGCCTTGAGCAGCCGTTCCGCGGCCGCCCGCGCCTCGGCCGTGATCTCGGCCCCCGCCAGCATGCGGGCGATTTCCTCGCGGCGGTGGTCGGCGGCCAGCGCGTTGACGCGGGTGGCAACGCGCTTGCCCTTGTCGAGGGCGTCCTTGGAGATGAGCAGGTGCTGGTCGGCCCGGGCGGCGACCTGCGGGGCGTGGGTTACGGCCATCACCTGGACCTTGCCGGCGAGCCGCGCCAGGCGCCCGCCGATGGCGTCGGCGACCGCGCCGCCAACACCCGTGTCGATCTCGTCGAACACCAGCGTCGGTGCCGAGCCGCGATCGGACAGCACGACCTTGAGCGCGAGCAGGAAGCGCGACAGCTCGCCGCCGGAGGCGACCTTCATCATCGGCCCGGGCTTGGTGCCCGGATTGGTCTGCACCCAGAACTCGACCCGATCGAAGCCCTGCGGGCCCGGCGCGGCCTCGTCGGTCGCGACCTGGGTCATGAACTTGGCGCGTTCGAGCTTGAGCGGCGCGAGCTCGGCATTGACGGCCTTGTTGAGCTTCTCGGCCGATTTCTGCCGCGCCGCCGACAGCTTCTTGGCGGCCGCTGCATAGTGTGCGTCGGCCTCGATCGCAGCCTGCTCCAGCTTCTTCAGGCGCGAGGCACCGGCATCGATCAGCACGACGTCGGCGGCATATTTGGCGGCGAGCGCTGCGAGCCCGTCGACCGGCGTCGAATATTTGCGCGAGGCAGCGCGCAACGCAAACAGCCGCTCCTCGATGCGCTCGAGCTCGGCCGGGTCGAAATCGGTTGCGGCCAGCGCGGCCTGGAGATGCTGGTCGGCCTCCTCCAGCGCGTTGATCGCGGCGTCGATCGCCCTTACGGCAGGCTCGACCAGGGCCGGCGAATTGACGCCTCGGCGCTCCAGCCGGCGTACCGCGGCCGACAAAGCCGCCACCGGCGAATGGTGGCCGCCGACCGCCTCCTGCGCCTCGCGCAGATCGGAGGCGATCTTCTCGCCCTGCATCATGGTGGTGCGGCGCTGGGCGAGCGAGGTCTCCTCGCCGTCCTTGGGCGCGAGCTGCTTCAGCTCGGCCGAGGCGTGGCGCAGATAGTCGGCCTCGCGCGCGGCGCGCTCCATGCCGGCGCGATGCTCCTCCAGCGCGGTGTTGGCGGTCCGGCGTGCGTCCCAGAGCGTCTCGACCGCGGCGACGTCCTTCTCCAGGCCCGCGAAGGCGTCGAGCAGGCGGCGATGGGTGGCGGCATCGACCAGCGCGCGCTCGTCGTGCTGGCCATGGATCTCGACCAGGGCGGCGCCGACCGCCTTCAGCGTCTGCACACTGATCGACTGGTCGTTGATGAAGGCGCGGGTGCGGCCGTCGGCGAGCTGCACGCGGCGCAGGATCATCTCGCCGGTATCGTCCAGACCGTTTTCGGCAAGGACCTTCGCCGCAGGGTGATTCTTGGGGACATCGAACACGGCGGTGACCTGCCCCTGCTCCGCGCCGTGACGCACGAGGCCGGCATCGCCGCGGCCGCCGAGCGCCAACGCGAACGCATCGAGCAGGATGGATTTGCCCGCACCGGTCTCGCCGGTCAAAACCGCAAGGCCCGTCGCGAATTCGATATCGAGCCGTTCGATCAGGACGATGTCACGGATCGATAGACGCGCCAGCATGGAACTAAATTTCCTAGCCGAGGCCCATCTTCTTGAAGGTCTTGCTGATCCAGGACCCCTGATTCTCGCTCGGCTCGAGACCGCCGGATTTTACAAGATTATAGGCGTCCTTGTACCAGCGGCTGTCAGGAAAATTGTGGCCAAGCACGGCCGCCGCGGTCTGTGCCTCGCCGACGATGCCGATCGCCATATAGGCTTCGGTCAGCCGGTACAGCGCCTCCTCGACATGGCGGGTGGTCTGGTACTGCGTGACGACCGTCTTGTAGCGGTTGATGGCGGCTGTGTAGTCGCGCTTCTGCGCGTAATAGCGGCCGGTATTCATTTCCTTGCCGGCGAGCTGGTCGCGCGCGCCCTCGATCTTGGCCTTGGCCGAGGTGGCATATTCCGAGTTCGGATATTTGCGCACTACTTCTTCCAGCGCGGCGATCGCCTTCTCGGTACGGGCCTGGTCGCGGCTGACGTCCGGGATCTGGTCGTAATGGGAGGCGGCGATCAGATATTGCGCGTAGGCCGCGTCCGGGCTGCCGGGATGCAGCGTGACGTAGCGGGTGGCCGCGCCGATGCAGCCGTCATAGTCTCCGCCCTGATAGGACGCATAGGCGGACATCAGCAGCGATTTGCGGGCCCACTCGGAATAAGGATGCTGGCGGTCGACCTCTTCGAACTTCTTGTTCGCCGCCTTCATGTCCTTCTTCTCGTTCATGAGGTACAGGCCCTCATTGTAGATCTTGTCGGCGGGCTCCTCGACGAAGGTGTCGTCCTTGGCGGTGAACTTGTCCCAGAGCGAGCCGGTGCCGCAGCCGGCGAGCGGCAGCGCGAGAAGGATGAAGGTGACAGCCTGAAGCGGCCCACGGGCTCGCAAAGAGACCGAGAAATATCCGCGCGTCGTACGCTGTGCCGACATGAGTTTAAGCCCTGACGCCCTGTGAGCGGTGCCCGCCAGCCCATGAACCCCGTCATGGGCGCGAAATGTGTTCGTGGTGCCTGCCATGCGACCACGCCGATGGATCCGAAAAGCGATCTTTAACCAACCGGATAGGCAGGCATTCCGCCCGGATTAAGGCGAACTTGCCGCAATGCTAGCTGATCATGGTTACCAGGAGTTTCCCGGGGTAAGCCGCTGCCAGAGGGCCGCGACACCAGCTCTGTTCAGGACACGTCCGGCCCGTAGGCCGCAGCGACCCGGCCGCCGACGATACCGCGACCGACTTCGCCCACGGGACGCGTGGTCCGGCGGGCCGCCTCGCCCTCGACCACCCGCCAGGCGGTACGGTCGGCCAGCAAGGCGGTCAGGACGGCGTGGTTCAGCTTGTGGCCGCCGCGCACAGAGCGGTAGGCGCCAAGCAGCGGAAGGCCGGCCAGCGCGAGATCGCCGATCACGTCCAGCACCTTGTGGCGGGCGCATTCGTCGGCGTAGCGCAGGCCTTCGGGATTGAGGAGGCGTTCCTCGTCGAATACCACGGTGTTGCCGAAGGAGGCACCGCGACCGTAGCCCGCGGCCCAGAGCCGCGCTTGATCGCACATCAGACCGAAGGTCCGGGCGCGAGCGACCTCGCGGCGGAACCGCTCCGGCACCAGCTCCAGCGTGTAGCTCTGCCGGCCAATCACGGGATTGGCGAAATCGATCTCAACTTCAGCGCGGAAGCCGTCGGCATAGGGTCGCAATTCGCCAAAGGAGTCGCCGATAGCGACCGAAATGGGTTTCAAAACCTGGATGAAGCGGCGTTGCGCGGGTTGGGTGACAATGCCGGCCTGATCGATCGCCGCAACGAAGGCCGCGGCGCTGCCGTCCATGATCGGCACTTCGGGACCGTCGACCTCGATGGTGGCGTTGTCCACGCCCATGCCCCGCAGTGCAGCAAGCACGTGCTCGGCGGTGGAAACGAGCGGACCCTCGCTGTCACCCAGCACGGTCGCGAGATCCGTCGCGACCACTTGTCCGGCGGTCGCCTGAACTTCGCGGTCACTTCCCTCAAGGCCCGTGCGGACAAAAATAAAACCCGCGTCGACAGGCGCAGGCCCAAGCGTGAGAGTGACGGGAAGACCGGAATGAACGCCCACGCCTGCCACCGAGGCTTGCGCACGAAGCGTTGTTTGCCGGCTAAATTTCATCAGGAACCCGCCCCACTACGACCCATTGCGACTTATACGAGACCCACTTGGCCGGCTAGTGCCGGCACCCCTGCGAATCCGTATCCCCAAGTCACGCCAAACCATAGTCACTGCCTCAAACAGCGCCAACTCACGCTTTTTTACCGATTGTTACCCCAAACCCGCCGTATTCGCGCCAAGGCTTAACCAAATTGCACCGAGCTTTTGGGCCGCTTCCGGCAATTCTACCGAACACCCGAACTCGTAATTAATGATTTAAAATCAGTTGTTTGACTGCGCAATCCGGGTATGCACGGGACAAAAGGAAAGGTCCCGGCAAGCTTGTTGCCGGGACCTTTTTTCGTCTGCCTTATTGTAACAATCCTCAGGTCGCCTGCCGCCGCAGGAAGGCCGGGATATCAAGATGGTCGTCACCCTGTGGCGCCGGCGCAACAGGCGCGGGACGGCCATGCATGTCCAGGCCCTGGGGCGCGGGACGGCGGGCATACTCCGATACCGGCTCGCTCGATGCGATCTGCTGCGCCACGGTCTTCTGCGGCCGGCGCTCAGGCAGCGGCGGCATTGCGGGACCGGCGGTGCGGGCTGCGACCGGCGGCTCGCTCTCTTCGTCACGACGGCCGAGGCCGACATTGGCGAGGCGCTGGAGCAGCGACAGGCGGCTCTTCGGCGGCGTCTCCTCCTCGACCTCACCGCGAGCCTGGCGAAGCTCGGCCTGGGCCGGCATCGGCAGCTCGTCGATGCGCGGCATCCTGGGCGCACGGACCGGGCGCTCGGCCTGCGGCGGGATGAAGGTCTCGGGCGTCATCGGCTCCTGCATCGCGAGCGGGGCCTGCTCGGGCTCCGGAAACAGGGTCGGCTTCTGGGCGATCGGGCGCACGGTGACGTCGCCGTAGGTCTGCATCGGCGCCGGCGCCTGCGGAACGTCCGCAACGGCAGCCGCGATGGCGGCGAGCGCGGCGCGCTCGACGTTCGGACGGGGCGCCATCGGCGCGGCAGCGACCGGAGCCTGGCTTGCAGCCGGCATCTGCCCTTCCAGCTTCTGGGCGCGCTCGGCCATGCGCTGATTGTCGGCGCGGAGGCGCGCGGTCAAATCGGCGAGACGGCTCTCGGCGGCTGCGGCCGGAGCCGCGGGCGCCTGCTGGGCCTGCGGCGCCGCGTTCGCGACGGGAGCGGAGGTGGCCTGGCTGTTGCGGGCGATCGCGGCCTGCTCGATGCCGGTGGCGACGACGGAGACGCGGATCAGGCCGTCGAGCGCTTCGTCGAAGGTCGCGCCGACGATGATGTTGGCGTCCTGGTCGACTTCCTCGCGGATGCGGGTCGCGGCTTCGTCGACCTCGAACAGAGTGAGGTCCTTGCCGCCGGTGATGGAGATGAGGAGGCCCTTGGCGCCCTTCATCGAAGAGTCGTCGATCAGCGGGTTGGCGATCGCGGCTTCAGCGGCGGTCAGCGCGCGCTTGTCGCCGGAGGCCTCGCCGGTGCCCATCATCGCCTTGCCCATCTCCTTCATCACCGCTCTCACGTCGGCGAAGTCGAGATTGATCAGGCCTTCCTTGACCATCAGATCGGTGATGCAGGCAACGCCGGAGTACAGCACCTGGTCGGCCATCGCGAAGGCGTCGGCGAAGGTGGTCTTCTCGTTGGCGACCCGGAACAGGTTCTGGTTCGGGATGATCAGCAGGGTATCGACCACTTTATGCAGCTCGGCGATACCGGCTTCCGCCGTGCGCATGCGGCGGGCGCCTTCGAAGTGGAACGGCTTGGTCACGACGCCGACGGTGAGGATGCCCATGTCGCGCGCGATCCTGGCGATCACGGGAGCAGCACCCGTGCCGGTGCCGCCGCCCATGCCGGCGGTGACGAACACCATGTTGGCGCCGGAGAGATGGTCGCGCAGCTCGTCGATCACCTCTTCCGCCGCGGTGGCGCCGACGTTCGGCTGCGAACCTGCGCCGAGGCCCTGCGTGACCACCGTGCCCATCTGCACGATGCGCTGCGCCTTCGACATCGTCAGCGCCTGCGCGTCGGTATTGGCGACCACGAAGTCGACGCCCTGAAGGCCGGCCGTGATCATGTTGTTGACGGCGTTGCCACCGGCGCCACCGACGCCGAACACGGTGATCCGGGGCTTCAGTTCGTGAATATCAGGAACGTTGATGCTGATGGTCATGGTTGCTGCCTCTCGATCACGCGCGCGTGGGTTCGCCCCGGCCGGTGGCCGCGGGAGTTGGTGAAAATCGATAATTGCGGACAGGAGTCATCAGAAGCCCTCGCGTAGCCATCGTCCGACCTTTCCGAAATAACCGCCGGCCCCTGTCTTGACCTGCTGCCGCGTATGCCGCGGTTCGACATGTTCGAGGTGAACATATTGCGGGTAGACGAGAAGTCCGGCCGGCACCGCGAACGCGGCGTTCTTCGCCTCGTTGGGCAGCCGGCCGAAGCCGAGCGGACGTCCGACCCGCACGGGCCGGCCGAGAATCTGGGTGCCGAGTTCGACGAGGCCGGTGAGCTGCGAGGCTCCGCCCGAGAGCACGACGCGGCCGTTGGGCTCCGAGGCGAAGGGCGAATCCTTCAGCTTGTCCCGAACCATTTCGAAGACTTCCTCGGCACGGTGCTTGACGATGTTGGCGATGGTGGCGCGGGAGACGATCTGCGGCAGATCCTGCTCGTCACCGGCCGTCGGCACAGACATCAGCTCACGCGAGTCCGATCCGCCGGTGATGACGGTGCCGTATAACGTCTTGATTCGCTCGGCATCGGCAATGGTCGCGGAAAGTCCGCGTGCGAGATCCATCGTGATGTGTTGCCCGCCGACCGCAAAACCCGCCGCATGCACGAAACGGCCGCCTGAATAAACGGCAATCGTGGTGGTGCCGGCGCCCATCTCGACGACGGCGGCGCCGAGATCGGCCTCGTCGTCGGTCAGCACCGACAACCCGGCGACATAGGGGCTCGCCGCCATGGCTTCGACATTGATGTGGCAGCGCTCGACCGCCAGCATCAGGTTCCGCGCCACGGTGGCGTCGCAGGTGACGACGTTCATGTCGACGCCGAATTGATGGGCGACCATGCCACGGGGGTCGCGGATGCCCTGGACGCCATCGAGCGTGTAGCCGACCGGCAGCGCGTGCAGCACGGTGCGGCCTTCGCCGGTGGCGTGGCGCATGCCGGTGGAGGTGACGCGGCTGACATCGGCCTGCGTCACGGCACCACCACGGATGTCGGCGGCAGCTTCCACCAGCTGGCCGGACAGCCGGCCGCCGGAGACCGAAAGCAGCACGGACTCGACCCGCACCTTGGCCATCTTCTCCGCGAGCGCGACGGCCTGGCGCACGGCCTGCTCGCATTCGCCGAGATCGATCACCGCGCCGGCCTTCATGCCACGCGACTGGATCTGGCTGTATCCGATCAATTCCACCGCATGGGTCCGGCCGCGCAGAGCCTCGCTCGGCGCCGACGGCTTCAGCCGCGCGATCATGCAGGCGATCTTGCTGGTGCCGATGTCGAGGCAGGCGACGAGGCCGCCGCGCTTGTGCGGCATCGGGCGCGTCTTCGGTGTCTGGGTGCGATCGAGACCGGTCATGCGGAATCCCCGGCCTTCTTTTTCTTCTTGTCCTTGAACAGATCTTCGCGCGCCTTGGCGGCGTCCTCGGACAGCTGCACCACCAGGCGATCGGGCAGGCGCATGTCGACGGCGACGATATCGCGGGAGAACAGCCTGTCCTCCTTGTCGAGCTTGGACAGCATCGCGAGCGCGTTGCCGATGTCCTGCTCGGGCAGGCGAATGTCGAGGCCGTCCTTCAGCCTCAGATTCCAGCGCCGCTCGCCGACATAGATCGCAGCTTTCGTCACGGAATTGACCTGCGGATAGCGCGCCAGCAGCGCGAGAAAATCGCGGGCCTGGGTCTCGGCGCCCTTGCCGACCACGAGCGGCAACGACAGGAAGCGGCGCGAGACGTAGGGCTCGAGCACCGCGCCGTCATCGGCGATGACCGAAAGCCGGCCGGCCTCCTGCCACAGCGCGAACGCCTTGCGCTCGGTCAGCTCGATCATGAGCTGGCCCGGATAGAGCTTCAGCACGGTCGCATCCGCGATCCAGGGATTGGCCTTGAGCTTGTCGCGCACCGCGTCGGCGTCGAGGAACAGCAGCGAGGAACGGCCGCTGACGCCGCCGATCGCCAGGATCTCGTCCTGGGTGAGCTGCTTGCGGCCGTTGATCACGACCGAGGTGATGCGGAACCCGGCGGAATTGGCCAGCGCGTTGCGGGCATCGCTGACCGCGGTGACGAAATCCTGGAGATGGCCGCCCTTGACGATGCCGAAGCCGGTGCTGCCGATCAGCAGCAGCACGGTCATGCTGATCCCGACCCGGCGCGGCAAATAGCGCTCGACCAGCGCGACCACGCGCGGTGGCGGCTCGCGCTCGACTGCGGCCTTGGCCTTCGCCCTGGTCTTGATCCTGTCCTTGGCGGCGGCGCGCGCCCCGGCGTGCTTGTCCTGCAGCCACTCGCGCAGAAGCACGACCGCTCCGACAGCGGCCGCCTTCAGGTCAGCTTGGGGCCTCAGCGATCTGAAAAGAGACCGGGTGAGGCTTCCTGCTCCATCCATTGCACGAGCTCGTCAACAGTTAGTCCGCGACATCGCGCGGATCCTGGCGAACATGACGTCTTGAACATGCCGGGCCGGGTGCTGGTCTTCAGCAGAAGAAAACCTCTCCCCTTCAAAGCGTTCGCTGGAGGTGACATCACCCGCGACAGCTCACGCGCCGGCAGCCAAAGCGCCATATGCGCCGCCAGCGTTAACCTTCGGACGTCCTGGTAAACAAAAGGTAAAGTTCGTTAACATCCGGCGCATTTTGCCCCGGTGTGTGAGGCATTTATGCCGCGATGTCCGGCATTTTACCGGTTTTGGACCCCAAACCGGCCCGTTTCGCCCATTTGGCCGTTAACCAGTCCTAATTATTTCCGCACGGCCCGCCCCGCGAGCTCCACCAGGCCGCGCAGGAAGTCGACGAAGGCGATGCCTTCGGCTTTCAGCGCCTTGGGGTAGAGCGAGGACTTGGTCAGCCCGGGCAGCGTGTTGGTCTCGAGATAGACGAGGCCCTTGTCCGAGACGATGAAGTCCGACCGGGAGTAGCCGCTGCAGGACATCGCGCGATGCGCCAGCATCGCCTGCGCCTTCAGCGCGGCGGTGATCTCGGGCGCGAAACGGCCGGGGCAGATCTCCTGGGTCGACTTCAGCAGATATTTCGCGGCGTAGTCGAAGCTGCCCTCGCCCGGAATGATCTCGATCGGCGGCAGCGCGATGATCGAGCCATCGGCGCGCTCCAGCACACCGCAGGTCGCCTCGATGCCGGCGATGTAGGGCTCGATGACATACTCTTCGTGCTTGGCCGCGCTACGGACGGCGACGAGATCCTGCTTGGCGTTGACGAAGATCAGACCGTAGCTCGAGCCGTCGCGCGCCGGCTTTGCGATCAGTCTTCCGTATTCGGCGAAGGCTTCGTCGATGTCGTCGAGCGCAACGTTCGGCGGCGATGCCACGCCGCCGAGCGCGGCGAAATGCTTGGCCGCGATCTTGTCGAAGGCCAGATGCGAGGAGGCCGAGCCCGATCCGGTGAAGGGCACGCCGCGCGCCTCGCACATCACCTGCAATTCGCCGTTCTCGGCACGCCCGCCATGCAAGCCGAGCACCAGCACGCGATTCTCGGCCTTGGCCTGGTCGAGCGCCTGCTCCAAGGGAATGCCACGCGTGCCCGGCTTGAACTCGTCCTCGAAGGGACGGGCGTGCTCGAGCAGCTGCTTGGACTGCACGACATGCACCTTGTCCTCGACGTCCCACCACCAGAGATCAGCCTCGGGTAGCGCCTGATGCAGCGCCTGCGCCGAGGCGACCGAGACGAGACGCTCGCGGTTGGAGCCGCCGAAGAGGATGGTGATGCGCATGGTCATGGTCTGCAATCTCTCCGTTCGTCATTCCGGGGCGCGACGAAGTCGCGAACTATGGTGCGCAATTGCGCACCTGAGAATCCATTTCCCCATCGTCTCTGCCGTCCGATGGATTCCGGTTCTCGCTTCGCGAGCCCCGGAACGACACTCACGCGGGAATCCCGATCCGCTTGATTTCCCAGTGTAGCTCAATCCCGGAATTCGCCTTCACGCGTTCGCGTACGGTCTCGCCCAGCGTCTCGATATCGTGCGCGGTGGCATCGCCGTTGTTGATCAGGAAGTTGCAGTGCATCTCCGAGACCTGCGCACCGCCGACGCGCAGGCCACGACAGCCGGCGGCGTCGACCAGCTTCCAGGCGGAATGACCGGGCGGATTCTTGAAGGTCGAGCCGCCGGTCTTCTCGCGGATCGGCTGCGCTGTCTCGCGATGGCTCTGCACCTCCGCCATCCGCGCGCGGATTGTCTCCGCATCCCTGATCTCGCCGCGAAAACGCGCGGAGGTGAAGATGATGGAGGGATCGACGCCGCTATTGCGATAGACGAACTTCATGTCGGCATTGGAGAAGACGTGCTTGGTACCGTCGCGCCCGACGCCGCGCGCCTCGATCAGCACGTCCTTGGTCTCGCCGCCATTGGCGCCCGCATTCATCCGCAGCGCGCCGCCGATGGTGCCGGGAATGCCGAAGTAGAATTCGAGCCCGCCGATATTGGCGGAGGCGGCCACCTCCGCCACGCGCTTGTCGAGCGCGGCCGCGCCGGCGGTCACGACGTCGCCGCTCGCGCTCGCCTCCCCGAAGGCGCGCGGCGCCAGGCGGATCACGACGCCGGAAATGCCGCCGTCGCGCACGATGAGGTTGGAGCCGACGCCGACGACATAGACGGGGATGTCGGGCGCAAGACGCGCCAGGAAGTAAGCGAGATCGTCCTCATTCGCCGGCGTGAACAGCACCTGCGCCGGACCGCCGACGCGAAACCAGGTGAGCTCGGCGAGAGACTGGTTGGCGAGCAGCCGGCCGCGAAGTTGCGGCATCGCGGTTTTGAGGTCGGGCGTGATGTCGGGGAAGCTCACCACCCTACCCCAGCGCCTTCAACTGATCCGGCAAGGCATACGCCCATTGCGTGATGTTGCCGGCCCCTAAGCACACGACGAGATCGCCGGACTTCGCGAGCCGCTTGACGATGCCCGCGAGCTCCGGTGCCGCCGGCAGCGGCACCACCTCGCGATGCCCATGGGCGCGCAGGCCTTCCACGAAATGGTCGCGGTCGATGCCGTCGATGGGCGCTTCGCCGGCGGCATAGACGTCGGCGACAACAACCGCGTCCGCATCGTTGAAGCAGGTGCAGAATTCCTCGAACAGTGATTGCAGGCGGGTGTAGCGATGCGGCTGCACCACGGCGATCACCTTGCCGGTGTAGGAATCGCGTGCCGCTTTCAGCACTGCCGCGATCTCCACGGGGTGATGGCCGTAATCGTCGATGACGGTGACGCCGTTCCACTCGCCGGTCTTGGTGAAGCGGCGCTTGACGCCGCCGAAGCCGGCCATCGCCTTGCGGATCGCATCGTCGGAGACGCCGAGCGCATGCGCGACCGCAATCGCTGCCGTCGCGTTCGACGCATTGTGCCGGCCCGGCATCGGCAGCGCGAGATCGGCGATCTCATGCGTGGTGCCGGCCTTGCGGTCGCGGATCACGACCTTGAATTTCGAGCCGCCGCCGCCCGCGGTGAGATCGACCAGCCGCGCGTCGGCCTGCGGGTTCTCGCCATAGGTGATGATGCGGCGATCCTCGATCTTGCCGACAAGAGTCTGCACCACGGGATGGTCGATGCACATCACGGCGAAGCCATAGAATGGCAAGTTCTCGACGAAATGGCGGAACGCGTCCTGCACGGCGTCGAAGGTCTTGAAGTGATCGAGATGCTCGGGGTCGACATTGGTGACGATCGCGACATCGGTCGGCAGCTTCAGGAAGGTGCCGTCGCTCTCGTCGGCTTCCACCACCATCCAGTCGCCGGCACCCAGCCGCGCGTTGGAGCCATAGGCGTTGATGATGCCGCCGTTGATCACGGTGGGATCGAGCCCGCCGGCATCCAGCAGCGTTGCGACCATCGTCGTCGTCGTGGTCTTGCCGTGGGTGCCCGCGATCGCGACGCAGCTCTTCAGCCGCATCAGCTCGGCCAGCATCTCGGCGCGGCGCACCACGGGAATGCGCCGTTCGCGCGCCGCCATCAGTTCCGGATTGTCGCGCTTGATCGCGGTGGAGACCACGACGACTTCGGCGCCGTCGACATTCTCGGCCTTGTGGCCGACCGAAACCTTCGCGCCCTTCTTGCGCAGCCGGTCAAGATTGTAATTGTCGGAGGCATCCGACCCCTGCACGGCATAGCCGAGATTGACCAGCACCTCGGCGATGCCGCTCATGCCGATCCCGCCGATCCCGACGAAGTGGATGGGTCCGATCTCGCGCGGCAGTCTCATGCTCTGTTCCCTGACCTCGCCGCCTTCCGCAGGCGGCATCTGGCGAAGGTCACGGCCAAATCAGCCGCGCGCCTTTCTTACTGGATGCCTCGCTTTAGAAGGCGAAGACAAGGGCTTTTTCGCGTCAGATTCCCGCAACCTTGACCACCAGATCGGCCAGCCGCTCGGCGGCATCGAGCCGGCCCGCGCCACCGGCCGCTGCGGCCATGGCGGCGAGGCGCGCGGGTTCGGCGGCGAAGGCGGAGATTTCGGACGCCAACCGGTCGGAGGTGAACTCGGTCTGCGGGATACGGATCGCGCCATCCACCTTGACCAGCACGCCGGCATTGGCGAACTGGTCCTGGTCGATCGAGCCCGGCAGCGGCACCAGGATCGAGGGCCGGCCGATTGCCGCGAGCTCGGCCACCGTGCCGGCGCCGGAGCGCGATACCACGAGATGATTTGACGCGAGCCGGGCCGGCAAGTCGGTGAAGAACGGCGCCAGCTCCACCTTGATCTTGAGCCTGTCGTAGACCGCTCGGACGCGGCTCATGTCCTCGTCGCGCACCTGCTGGGTGAGAACGAGCCGGCCCCACAGCGCAGGCTCGAGCCGCTCGATCGCACCAGGCACGATGTCGGCCATGATGCGCGCGCCCTGACTGCCGCCGACGACGAGCAGACGCAGCGGGCCGTTCACCTCGGGCGCAGCATAGGGCACGGCGGCAGCAGCGAGCACCGCCGGCCGCATTGGCGTGCCGACGGTGGTGGTCTTGGCCGACAGCGCGGGATCGCGGTCGAGCACGCCCGGCAACGACGTCGCGATGGCGCGCACGCGGCTCGACAGGAACCGGTTGGCGCGGCCGAGCACCGCGTTGGCGTCGTGGATGATGCCGGGCACGCCGGCGAATTTCGCCGCGACCAACGGCGGCAGCGTCGGATAGCCGCCGAAGCCGACGACTGCGACAGGCTTCCATCGCTTGATCAGTCCGTAAGCGGACAGCGTGCCGGCCACGAGCGTGAGCCCGGCATAGGCGAGCTGAAGCGGATTGCGGCCGCGCGCGGTCTCGCTGGCCACGACGTCGATCATGTCCTTGCTGAACAGCCCGCTATAGCGCAACGCGCGCTCGTCCGTGACGAGGCGGACGCGATAACCGCGCCGGATCAATTCGACGCCGAGCGCCTCGGCCGGAAACAGATGGCCGCCGGTGCCGCCCGCGGCGAGAAGAATCAGGGGGGACGTGGTCATGATGGCGGAGTTTTACAGGGAGTTTTCCGTCATTGCGAGTGCGGCAACGAAAGTGTTCGTGCCCCCGGCGCAGCGCAGCGCGCTGCCCTTCGCAGCGTGGTGCGCTGCTGAACCGGGGCCCATTGGTTGCAGCATTCTGGATCCCGGCTCTGCGCTCCGCTTCGCGGAGCTTGCCCGGGACACGTGCAACTACGCGTAACTCCGCATTGCCTCGGCGTGGCCGCTGGCTTCGACCTCGGTGCGCGGGCGCAGCCGCGTCAGCGCCAGCATCATGCCGACGCCATAGGCCAGCGACACGATCGAGGAGCCGCCATAGGAGATGAACGGCAGCGTCATGCCCTTGGCAGGGATGAGTTGGAGGTTGACCGACATGTTGATTGCGGCCTGCACGCCGAACAGGATCGCAAGTCCCGAGGCGGCGAAGCGCGAGAACATGTCCTCGTTGGCATAGGCGCGCGACAGCGTGCGGATGACGACGAAGGCGAACAGCGTCAGCATCGCAAGGCACAGGATGATGCCGAACTCCTCCGCGGCGACTGCGAACACGAAATCGGTGTGACTGTCCGGCAGACTGCGCTTGGCGATGCCCTCGCCCGGGCCCAAGCCGAACCAGCCGCCGTTGTAAAAGGCCTCCATGGCGGTATCGACCTGGAAGGTGTCGCCGGAGGCCGGGTTCATGAAGCGCTTGATGCGGCCCGCGACGTGCGGGACGAACAGGTAAGCGCTGAAAAGGCCGGCCGCCGCGGCGCCGGCGAGGCCGAACACCCAGATCATGCGCATGCCCGCGATGAAGAACAGCGAGCCCCACACCATCAGGATCAGCATGGTCTGGCCGAAATCCGGCTCCATCACCAGCAGCGAAACCAGCATCAACAGCAGCACCAACGCCATCGTGGTCGCAGGCATCTCCGGCCGCTTGGTCGATTCCGCAAACAGCCAGGCCGCGATGACGACGAAGGACGGCTTGGCGATCTCGGAGGCCTGGATATTGACGCCGAGCAGCGTGATCCAGCGTCGCGAGCCCTTCACCTCAGGACCGATCGCGAGCGTCAGCACGATCAGGATGATGCTCGCCGCGAAGATGATCAGTGCCGAACGGCGGATCGCGCGCGGCGACAGGAAGGACACCCCGAGCAGCACGATGCAGGACGGCACCAGGAACAGCACGTGGCGGCTGAAGAAGTGGAAGGGATCGAGCCCGATGCGCGTCGCGACCGGCGGGCTCGCCGCCAGCGACAGGATCACGCCGGTCAGCATCAAGGCCAGGATCGCGCCCATCAGCGGCTTGTCGACGGTCCACCACCACTCGGAAAAGGGGGTGCGTTCTTCACGGGAGAGCATGGGCGGCCGCTTTCGGACAGAGGTCAGCCCATTGGTCGCCGAGGTTGGTTACCGCAGGGTTAAGGAAGTGGATGAAGTTGTGCACAGTCTCGTGCCCCGGACGCAGCGCAGCGCCATTGCGGTGCGCTGCAGAGCCGGGGCCCAGCGGCTTCTGCGTCCCGGCTCGCGCTACGCGCGTCCGGGACACGAGAACTCGCTACACCACCGGCTTCACGCCCGGCAGCGCCTGCACCAGCTCGCGGAACTTGGTGCCGCGGATCTCGAAGTTGCGATACTGGTCGAAGGAGGCACAGGCTGGCGAGAGCAGCACGACGGCATCGGCGAGGCCTGATGCCTCCGCATCGCGCGCGGCGTGCTCGACGGCGACGTCCAGCGTCTGGCTGATCTCGTGCGCGACACTACCAAGCGTGCCGGAAAATTCCTGCGCGGCCTCGCCGATCAGATAGGCCTTGCGGATGCGTGGGAAATAACCGGTGAGACCAGTGATACCGCCCGCCTTGGGCTTGCCGCCGGCGATCCAGAAGATGTCGGCAAAGGACGACAGCGCATGCGCGGTGGCGTCCGCATTGGTGCCCTTGGAATCGTTGACGAACAGCACGTTGCCGCGGCGGCCGACCTGCTCCATGCGGTGGGCGAGGCCCGGAAAGCTGCGCAGGCCATTCTGAAGCACGTCGAGGCCGATGCCCATCGCGAGCGCGGCTGCGGCCGCGCAGGCCGCGTTCTGCGCGTTGTGCAAGCCGCGGAGCGAGCCGATGCCGCCGAGCGCGGCGATCTCGTTGCGCGCACCGCCCGCGGTCCGCACGATATTGCCGTGCTCGACATGGATGCCCGACGCCAGCGGGTTCTTGACGGAGATGCGCACCACATTCTTGCCCGAGCGGTCGAGCCGGTCGGCGATGTCGCGGCAAAAGCCGTCGTCGACGCCGACGATCGCGGTGCCGCCTCCTTGCACGCCCGCAACGAGGCGCTCCTTCACCGCGGCGTAGTGCGCGATGGTGCCGTGACGATCGATATGGTCTTCGCTGACATTGAGCAAAATGCCGACGGAGGGATCGAGCGAGGGCGTGAGGTCGATCTGGTAGGACGACATCTCGATGACGTGGACGCGGCCCATGCGCGGCGGCTCCAGCGACAGGATCGCGGTGCCGATATTGCCGCCCATCTGGGTGTCGTAGCCGGCAACCTTCGTGAGGTGCGCGATCAGCGCCGTCGTAGTCGACTTGCCGTTGGTCCCGGTGATGGCGACGAACGGCGCATCCGGCGCATGGCGCCGCCGCTCGCGGCAGAACAGCTCGATGTCGCCGATCACCTCGACGCCGGCTTCGCGCGCCTTCAGCACGCTCCAATGCGGGACCGGATGGGTCAACGGCACGCCGGGCGCGAGCACGAGCGCCGCAAAGTTCGCCCAGGACACGTTGCGCAAATCCGCGGTGATGAAGCCGGCCTGCGCAGCCTTGGCGACGTTCTCGGCGTTGTCGTCGGCCGCGACCACCTCGGCGCCGCCGGCCTTTAGCGCGTGGCAGGAGGCGAGCCCGGAGCCGCCGAGGCCGAACACCGCGACGGTCTTGCCGGCAAAAGAGGTGACGGGGATCATCGAGCGATCACCGCAGCTTCAGCGTCGACAGGCCGGCCAGCGCCAGCATCACCGAGATGATCCAGAACCGGATCACGATCTGCGGCTCGGTCCAGCCGAGCTGCTCGAAATGGTGATGGATCGGCGCCATGCGGAAGATGCGCTTTCCGGTGAGCTTGAACGACACCACCTGCACGATGACGGAGACCGCCTCCAGCACGAACAGGCCGCCGATCACCGCGAGCACGATCTCGTGCTTCACCGCGACCGCGATGGCACCCAGCATGCCGCCGAGCGCGAGCGAGCCGGTGTCGCCCATGAAGATCGACGCCGGCGGCGCATTGAACCAGAGAAAACCGAGGCCGGCGCCTAGAAGCGCGCCGCAGAGCACCGCGAGCTCGCCGGTGCCGGCGACATATTTGATCTGGAGATATTCGGCGAACACCGCGTTGCCGGCGAGATAGGCGATCATCGCAAAGCTCGCGGTCGCGATCATCACGGGCACGATGGCGAGGCCGTCGAGACCGTCGGTGAGGTTCACCGCGTTGCCGGAGCCGACGATGACGAAGGCACCGAAGATCACGAAGAACCAGCCGAAATGCAGCACGGTGTCCTTCAGGAAAGGAATCGTCAGCGCGGTGGACGCGGGATCGCGGTTCAGCCGCACCAGGGCGTAGCAGGCCACCAGCGCGATCGCCGCCTCGATCAGCAGGCGAAGCTTGCTGCCGAACCCGCTCGTGGTCTGCTTGGTCACCTTGAGGTAGTCGTCATAGAAGCCGACGAAGCCGAAGCCGAGCGTCACCGCCAGCACGATCCAGACATAGGGGTTGAGCGGATTGGCCCACAGCACGGTACCGACGGTGAGGCCGGACAGGATCATCAGCCCGCCCATCGTGGGCGTTCCCTTCTTGGCGAGATGCGATTGCGGACCGTCGGTCCGGATCGGCTGGCCCTTGCCTTGGCGGATACGCAGATGGTCGATGATCCAGGGCCCGAACAGGAACACGAACAGCGCACCGGTGACCACCGCGCCGCCGGTGCGGAAAGTGATGTAGCGGAAGACGTTCAGGAAGGTGCGAACGGCACCGAAGCCGGGAAATGTGTTGGAGAGCTCGATCAGCCAGTAAAACATTCAGACGGTCCTATGGCGCCTCTGCACGCACGATCTTGGCGTGCTCACGCGCATTCGCTGGTCTTCATCATGGGTCGCGCGCCCCCAGGGAAACCGGACGGCTTCGCGCCGCAAAGGATGGGATTCGGGAACGGCGCCTTCCAAGCAGTTTACGCCTTTGCCTGCAAGGCGGCCACCAGGCCCGGCACAAACTTGTTGACCCAGAACATCTTCTTGCTGCCCTTGACAACCACGACATCGCCTGCCTGCAGCAGGCTCGCGACCTCGACCGGCTTCAGCGTGGCTGGGTCGTCGTGCCAGCCGAGACCCTTGCCTGACGGCAGCACGTCGTAGAGGTGCCGCATCAGAGGGCCGACGCAGTAGACCCCGTCGATGCCGTCGAGGTGCTTGGCAAGGGCGGTGTGATAGTCCGGGGCGTCTTCGCCCAGCTCCAGCATGTCGCCGAGCACCGCAATGCGGCGGCCGCCGGTCATGTTGCGTGCCTGCAGGCTCTGCAGCGCGGCAGCGACGCTGGCCGGATTGCCGTTGAAACTGTCGTCGATCACGGTGATGCCGCCGATCGTCTGCTCGACGCCGCGGCCGGTCATGATGCCTACCCGGTCGAGCTTGATCGCGAGCGTCGCTGGGTCGAGACCCGCGGCACGAATCGCGGCGAGCGCGGCCAGCGCATTCTGAACGCGGTGCGGCGCGCCCGGCGTCAGGCTGAAGGCAAGTTCCTTCTTGCCGATCATGGCCACGATTTGCCAGCTCTCGCCGTGCGGCGCGTGCGCGACCTCGTGCACCTCGGCGTGCTCACCGAAGCGGACGACCTTGCCCTTCCATTCCGACGCCTTGAGCCCGGCGGGCAGCACCAGCACCCCGTCCTCGGGCAGGCCGAGCGCAATCGAGACCTTCTCGCGCCTGATGGCTTCGAGCGAGCCGAGCTTTTCCAGATGCACCGGCTGGACGTTGACGACGAGCGCGACCGTCGGCCGCGTCAATTCGCTGAGCCGTGCGATCTCGCCTTTCTGGTTCATGCCCATCTCGACGACCCAGAGGCTGGCATCGGTGCGCGCATTGCACAGCGTCAGCGGCACGCCCCAGAAATTGTTGAAGCTGGAGGGGCTGGCATAGGCGTTCGGATAGGCCGCCAGAAATTCCTTGGTGCTGGTCTTGCCCGCGCTGCCGGTGAGCCCGATCACCGGCCCGTTGAACCGCGCGCGCGCGGCGCGTGCGAGGCCCCAGAGGCCGTCGATCAGCGTATCCTTGACGACGATCTGGGGAATGCGGATGCCGGCGATCTCATGCGGCACGATCATCGCGACTGCGCCGGACGCCTCAGCCTTGTCCGCGAACTCCCAGCCGTCGCGTGCGCTGGCGAAGGCCGAGACGAAGCCGCCGCTCGGCGTGCCTGATAGCGCGACGAACAGGCTGCCCGGTTTCACCAGGCGGCTGTCCTGGGTGACGAAATCGATCGGAGTGTCGGGGAACGACCCGTCCGCGCCCAGCGCGCGCGCCACTTCGGCAACCGTCCATATCGGCGCGCTCATGCAACCCTCGACGCTAATGCGGCGGCGACCGCCTCGTGATCACTGAAGGGCAAAACCTCTCCGCCGACGATCTGCCCGGTCTCGTGGCCCTTGCCGGCGATGAGCAGCGCATCGCCCTCCTGCAATTCCTCGATCGCGGCGCGGATGGCAGCGGCACGGTCGCCGATTTCACGGGCGCCCCTGGCGGTAGCGAGGATCGCGGCGCGGATCGCTTCCGGCTTCTCGCTGCGCGGATTGTCGTCGGTGATGATGATTCCGTCGGCATTCTCGGTCGCGATCTCGCCCATGATCGGACGCTTGCCGGCATCGCGGTCGCCGCCGGCGCCGAACACGACGACCAGCCTGCGCCTGGCATAGGGACGCAGCGCCTGCAGTGCCTTCACGAGCGCATCGGGCTTGTGCGCGTAATCGACGAAGATCGGCGCGCCATTGCGCTCGCCGACGAGCTCGAGTCGTCCCTTGGCGCCTTCGAGATGCTCAAGGCTTGCGAACACGTTGGCCGCATCGCTGCCGGTCCCGATGGCAAGACCCGCCGACACCAGCGCGTTCTCGATCTGGAATTCGCCGACCAGCGGCAGGCGGATCGCATAGCGCTTGCCGCGATGCTCGAGCCCGAGCACTTGCGAGAAGCCTTCGACCCTGGCGTCCGCGAGACGAATGCCCTCGCCTGCGCCGTCGCCGTTGCGACCGACCGCCATGACGCGCAGGCCGCGCGCCTTCGCGGCGTCGATCGCTTCCGCCGAGCAATCATGATCGGCCGAGATCACCGCCGCGCCGCCGGGCGGCACCAGTTCGCGGAACAGGCGGAGTTTCGCGGCAAGGTAATGCGCGACGGTCGGATGATAATCCATGTGGTCGCGCGAGAGATTGGTGAAGCCGCCGGCGGAGACGCGCACGCCATCGAGCCTGAATTGATCGAGCCCGTGCGACGACGCCTCGAAGGCGAGATGGGTGACGCCCTCGCGGGCGATCTCGTCGATCTGCCGGTGCAGTGCGATCGGATCCGGCGTCGTCAGCGAGCCATAGACCGTGCGCTTGGGCGAGACGAGACCGATGGTGCCGATGCTGGCGGAGACATGCCCGAGCCGCTCCCAGATCTGGCGCGTGAAGGCTGCAACAGAGGTCTTGCCGCTGGTGCCGGTCACGGCCGCGATGGTCGCCGGCTGGGCGGGGAAGAAGCTTGCGGCGGCCCGCGCCAGCGCACGGCGCGGATTGGCGACGGCGATGAACGGCACCTTGCCTCCATCAGGCGCATGGTCGCCGACGACGGCGACCGCGCCCGCGGCAATCGCGGCGTCGATGAAGCGCGCGCCATCGGTCTTGCTGCCCGCCAGCGCGAAGAAGAGATCACCCGGCTTGACGACGCGGCTGTCGAGCGCAAGGCCGGTCACATCGAGCGCGGCGATGGCGGGCTCGATCGCGGCATCATTGCCCAGAATATCCAGACCCAGGAGGTCGCGCAGCTTCATGGTCTTCCAGTCGACATGCCCTGCCGGGAAGCCGAATACGGGTGGAAAATCCCGACTCAGCCGCGGCGAAAAGCTTACCCCGTTGATTACTGGGTTGTCCTGGATGCTGCAAGAATAAGGCGCTCCGCAGGCGGCAGGTCGAACCGCGGCTCGACGCCCAGGAGCGGCGCGATCCGCTCGATCACCTTGCCGCCGGTCGGAACAGCGTTCCAGCCGGAGGTGATGAACCCCTTCGTCTCAGGAATGGCCTGCGGCTCGTCCAGCATGATCAGGATCTGATACTTGGGATCGTCGCAAGGCATGATCGCCGTGAAGGAGTTGAGCACGCGCTTCTTGGCGTAGCGACCGTTGATGACCTTTTCGGACGTGCCGGTCTTGCCGCCGACGTAATAGCCCTTGATATCGGCGGTCTTGGCGGTGCCGATCTCGGCGTTGAGCCGCATCAGGAACCGCATCTTGTCGCTGGTCTCGGTCTTGATGACGCGCTTGGCGATCGCCGCGGCTTCGGACTCGCTGCGCTTCATGAAGGTCGGCGGAATCAGATAGCCGCCGTTCACCAGCGCATTGATGCCCATCACCGCTTGCAGCGGCGCCACCGACATGCCCTGACCGAACGCGATGGTGACCGTGTTCAGCTCGCCCCAGCGCCGCGGCACCAGCGGCGCCGCGCTCTCCGGCAGCTCGGTGCGCAGCCGCGTCAATTGGCCCATCTTGGCGAGGAACGCCTTGTGTGCCTCCACGCCCTGGCTGAGCGCGATCCGCGCCGCACCGATGTTGGACGAGTAGGTGAACACTTCCTTGGTGTTGATGAAACGTCCGAGCGGGTGGCTGTCGTGGATGGTGAACTTGCCGTAGTGCAGGTTTCCACGCGCGTCCCACGACGAGTTCAAATTGATCTTGCCGGAATCGAGCGCCATCGCCAGCGTGAACGCCTTGAAGGTGGAGCCCATCTCGTAGACGCCGGTGGTCAGGCGGTTGATGCGATCAGGATCGTGCGCTTCCTTCGGGTTGTTGGGGTCGAAATCCGGCAGGGAGACCATCGCCACGAGCTCGCCGGTCTTGACGTTCGAGATGATGCCGGAGGCGGCCTTGGCGTGGAACTTGTCCTTGGCCTTCAAGAGCTCGTCGCGCAGCGCATGCTCGACGCGCAGGTCGATCGAGAGCTCGATCGGCTTTTGCAGCCGGTCGGTGGCAAAGCCGGCGCGGTGGAGATCGGCGAGGCCCTGATTGTCGAGCCACTTCTCCATGCCGGCGATGCCCTGGTTGTCGATGTTGACGAGACCGATGAGGTGGGCGACCTCGTTGCCGGTCGGATAGACGCGCTTGTTCTCGCGCAGGAAGCCGATGCCGGGAATGCCGAGCTTGTGGATGGCCTGCTGCTGCTTCGCCGTGACCTCGCGCTTGAGCCAGACGAAGCCCTTGCGCGTTCTCAGGCGCTCGCGCACCTCGGCCTCGTCGAGGTCGGGCACGGTCGCGGTGAGAAGCTCGATCGCCTCGTCCTTGTCGATGATGCGACGCGGTTCGCCGAACAGGCTTGCCGCCTTGACGTCGGTGGCAAGGATCGCGCCGTTGCGGTCGACGATGTCGGGACGCGCGGTCGCCACCACCTCCTGCGCCGCGGCGCGGCGCGCGCCATGGGCATCGGCGCCGATCGCGAACATCACGAGCCGGCCGCCGATCAGGGCATAGACCGAGGCGAAGGCGAGCATGGCGAGGCCGACGCGCGCGCGCGCCTTCGCGGCGCGGTCGACGTTGCGCCCGTAGAGCAGGCTGCGGATCAGACGCTGCCGCCAGGGCTCAGTCGGCTTTTCTGCAGGTTTGGCCGGAGTCGCAGCGCTCATTGATTGTCCTCGGGCTGAGGCACGGAGCCCGTCACGGTGTCGGGATCGCTGGCGGCTTCGATCGTGTTCAGCATGGCCCCGATCGGATCGGGCTCGCCCGGCCTGAACATCCGCGGCGGACGCTCCGGCAGGTTCTTCAGCGAATCGTATTGGGTGCCATTGACCGGCTTGAGCTGCAGATGCCGATCGGACAGGCCTTGCAGCCGGTGCGGCGCATCGAGCCTGGCCCATTCGGACCGCAGAGACGCGATCGCGTCGCGCTGCTCGCGGATCTCCGCATGCAGCCGCAGCACCTTCTCGACGCGCGCTGTCGAGTCCATCTTGATGCGGTAGACATAGGCCGCCGCGAAGATCAGCGCGCCGATGACGAGGAGGTGGATGATGCGCATGCGCTAGCCGCCCCTCATCACGTCGGAGAGTTTCGGCCAGGACGATGGCTCGTCATTATGATGCGCCGGCGCGGAGGTGCGCTCGGCTGCGCGCAGTTTTGCGGAACGCGCCCGCGGATTATGCGCGACTTCGTCGTCACCGGCGACCACAGGCCGCCGCGTCAACAACTGGAAGCTCGGCGGAACCTGCGCGACTTCCGGCAGATGCCGCGAGCCGCCGCCGGTCTTCGAACGCGCGGCGAAGAAATTCTTGACGATGCGGTCTTCCAGCGAATGGAACGAGACCACGACGAGGCGGCCACCGGGCTTGAGCACGCGCTCGGCGGCGGCGAGCGCGGTCTGAAGCTCCTCGAGCTCCTCGTTGACGAAGATGCGCAAGGCCTGAAACGTCCGCGTCGCCGGATGGATGTCGCCGGGCTTGGAGCGCACGATCCTGCCGATGAGATCGGCGAGCGCACGCGTGGTCGTGAACGGCGTCTCCTGCCGGTCGGCGACGATGGCGCGGGCGATGCGGCGCGACTGCCGCTCCTCGCCGAACAGATAGATGATGTCGGCAAGATCGCCTTCGGAGGCATGCGCGACCACGTCGGCCGCGGTCGGCCCAACCTGCCCCATCCGCATGTCGAGCGGACCGTCGAGGCGGAACGAGAAGCCGCGACCGGCCTGGTCGAGCTGCATCGAGGACACCCCGACATCCATCACGACGCCATCCACGGCGTCGATGCCCTGGGCCGCGCAGACATCGGCGAGATTGGAGAAGCGGTCCTCGACCAGCGTCAGCCGGCCGTCGGAACGTTCGACCAGTTCGGCGCCGCCGGCAATGGCAGTTCGATCGCGGTCGATCGCGATCAGGCGGGTTCCAGGCACGTCGAGGATGGCGCGGCTATAGCCGCCCGCGCCGAAGGTGGCATCGACATAGATCCCGCCCGCACGCGGCGCGAGATGATCGATGGCCTCGCGGCCGAGCACGGGAATGTGGGGAGCGGAGCTCATGCGCCAAGCCTGGTGATCCAAAGCCTTGTGACCCAAAGCCCGCCGAAGGCCTTGCCTGACGTCCAAGCGAGATCGGGGACGGACAAGCCCATAACGCCTCGAATCATTCCGCGCCGCGGCGGTTCCACGACAAAGCTCGCGTCCGGCATGGTTACCGAGCCCGGTCGTCCCGGGCAGCAAACCCAGTGTTGCCAGTGGAATTTGTCGGGCAGCCATGGGATTTCGAGCCAAAATACGCTTTGGCCGCCTCCGGACGCGGGTCGGCTCTTCATCCCTCAGTAACGGCCCTTAGCGTTAAGAAAGCGTTGCTCGGCTGCCTACAAGTCGAAAAGCTGATGGCGTGGTGATGCTTCATCCACACACATGCGCCAAAATGCATCCGTTAACCGCGCCGCACGATTGCGTGCGGTGGAGGGTAAAGGAATAGTAAAGAGAAGGGCTTGCCCATTCTCGTCCGACCTGAGTTGTCTATGCCGCCGTCCGGTTCGTCCACGCCGTCTGGATCTGATTCGAAGCGTCAACGCGTTCTCCCGGTTCCCAAGGCCGCGGCGAACATGCGGACGTTCGAGCCGGACTCCTCGATCGTCTCCGACATCATCCCCTCGCCGAACTTCGGCGAGCGCAACAAAGGCCGGCAGCCCGACATGATCGTGCTGCACTACACCGGCATGCCCGACGTCGAGGGCGCGCTGGCGCGGCTGTGCACGGCCGGAACGGAAGTATCGGCGCATTACGTCGTGCTGGAGGATGGCCGCATCGTGCAATGCGTGTCCGAAACCAAGCGCGCCTGGCACGCCGGCGTTTCCTCGTGGGCCGGCGAAGACGACATCAATTCCTGCTCGATCGGCATCGAGATCATCAATCGCGGCCATGACTGGGGCTATCCGGAATATCCGCTGCGCCAGATCGCCGCCGTGATCGCGCTGTGCCGCGGCATCATGCTTCGCCGCAAGGTGCCGGCCCACCGGGTGCTCGGCCATTCCGACGTCGCGCCCGCGCGCAAGAAGGACCCCGGCGAGAAGTTTCCGTGGCACTCGCTGGCCAATTCCGGCGTCGGCCATTGGGTCACGCCCGCTCCTGTCGTGCGCGGCGAGACCCTGATGCTCGGCACCATCAGCGACGAGGTGCTGAGCCTGCAGCAGGCGCTCGCCAGATACGGCTACGGCGTGCCGCTATCAGGCAAATACGACGCCGCGACCATGGAGGTCGTCACGGCCTTCCAGCGCCATTTTCGCCCGGCGCGGCTCGACGGCGTCGCGGACCATTCGACGCTGTCGACCTTGCAAGCGCTGCTGGCGAGCCTGCCGGCAGAGGGGACGCCGGTCGCGTCGAAATGACGGCGACGGCCACATAGTTCACTCTCGTGTCCCGGACGCGCTGCAGCGCTCTAGCGCTGCTGCGCAGAGCCGGGACCCGGTTGGCGACGCGAGCTCGCTCCGGAGAAATGGGCCCCGGCTCTGCAGCGCATCGTCGAAGTGACGCTGCGCTGCGTCCGGGGCACGAGAGCCCTACCCCATCTCCCTCACCCGTCGCGCATATAGCCGCCGCAGCGGCTCCAGCTGCGTTGCCTCCGCCGCCGCACGATACGCCTCGCGCGCCTCGTCCTTGCGACCCAACCTTCGCAACAAATCCGCGCGCACTGCAGGTAGCAGCTCATAGCCGCGCAGGTCGCCGCGCGCACTGAGCGCGTCGACGAGATCGAGCGCGCGGGCCGGTCCATCGACCATCGACACGGCGGCAGCGTGGTTGAGCTCGATCACGGGAGACGGACCGATGCGCAGCAACACCTCGTAAAGCCCGGCGATCTGCGGCCAGTCGGTCTGCCCGAAGCTGGGCGCACGCGCATGCAGCGCGGCGATCGCGGCCTGCACGGCATAGGCTTGCGGCCGGCCGGGGATACGCAGCGCGTCGTCGACCAGGCGCAGGCCCTGCTCGATCTGCGCGCGGTCCCACAACATGCGGTCCTGCTCTTCCAGCAGCACGATATCGCCGGCCGTCGTCGCGCGCCCGGCGCGGCGCGCATCGTGCAGCAGCATCAGGGCGAGCAGGCCCTTGATGCCGGCGCGATCCGGCATCAGCCGGTCGAGCAAGCGGCCGAGCCGGATCGCCTCGGCCGCAAGATCGGGCCGCATCAGATCCGCGCCCTCGGTCGCGACATAACCTTCCGTGAAGACCAGATAGATCACGGCGAGCACGCCATCGAGCCGCGGCGCCAGCGCGTCGCGCTCGGGCACCTCATAGGGGATGCCGGCGAGCCTGATCTTCTGCTTGGCGCGGACCAGCCGTTGCGCCATTGCCTCCTCGCCGACAAGGAAGGCGCGCGCGACCTGCGCGGTCGAGAGCCCGCAGACGGTGCGCAGCGTCAGCGCGACCTGGACTTCGGCCGCGAACGCCGGATGGCAACACGTGAAGATCAGCCGCAGCATGTCGTCGTCGAGCATTGCCGGCAGTTCCTCGGGCGCCTGCGCGTTCAGCTCGAGCTCGTGCACGATCGCCTGCTGCTTGCCGCGGAAGGCAATCTGGCGGCGGACCCGGTCGATCGCCTTGTGCTTGGCGACGTTGACCAGCCAGGCGCGCGGATTGTCCGGGATATTGCACGCCGGCCAGCGCTCCAGCGCGACCGCAAAGGCATCCTGCAACGCATCCTCTGCAAGATCGAAATCGCCGACGAGACGGATCAGCGTGGCCAGCGCCCGCCCCGCCTCGTCGCGAAATACTTTGTCGATCTCGGACGGTGTCATGCGCCGACGCGCAGGCTAGTCGTCACTTGTCGTAGACCCAGATCGGCCGCACCTCGATCGAGCCGATGCGCGCGCTCGGAATGCGCGCCGCGATCTCGATCGCAGCGTCGAGATCCCTGGCCTCGATCAGATAATAGCCACCGAGCTGCTCGCGCGTTTCCGCGAACGGACCGTCGGTCGTCAGCACCTTGCCGTCGCGCACGCGCACAGTGGTTGCGGTCGTGGTCGGCTGGAGCCGGTCGCCGGCCTTGAAATTGCCGCTCTGAATGATGGACTGGGTGAAGGTCTGATATTCCGCCGTCATCTGCTGGCCGGCCGCCGGACGCATGTTCGCGTACTCGGCTTCGTTCTGGTAGATCATCAGCAAATACTGCATCTCTTAACTCCTGTTGCACGGCTGGATCGCCGACATCCAGTCGAACGGGGCCCACTCCAGACGACATCTTCAGGATAAATTATTTGCAGGCCGCGTGCGCGGCGATACCGGCTTGACGGAACCATCGCAAATGCCCCATGCGTTACCGGTCAGTCGGCCGGACGGCCGCTCCGGCAAGGGTCGAAAGGCCGCCGGGGAGGAAAGTCCGGGCTCCCTTGACATGCGGTGCCGGATAACGTCCGGCGGGGGCGACCCCAGGGAAAGTGCCACAGAGAACGAACCGCCCCGCTTCGCCTTTGGCTTCGCGGGGTAAGGGTGAAAAGGTGCGGTAAGAGCGCACCGCGGCTGCGGCAACGGAGCCGGCATGGCAAACCCCACCGGGAGCAAAACCGAATAGGGACGGCGTAGCGGGCTGTTCGCGCAAGCGATAACGCCGCGGGGCGATGTCAGGCCCGCCGTCCGGGTAGGTTGCTCGAGGCCGTGTGCAAACATGGTCCCAGAGGAATGGCCGTCACGTATCGTTCGCGCAAGCGGGCGGTGCCTTACAGAACCCGGCTTACAGGCCGGCTGATATCTTGCAACGAGGGGTTCGGCGTGACTGCGCCGGGCCCCTCACCATTTGGGCTGACGCGCAGCCATTCGACCGCTGTCATTCCGGGGCGTGCGCAGCACGAGCCCGGAATCCATCGGGCCGCAATGTTAGTCGAGGAATGGATTCCAGGGTCCCGCTTCGCGAGCCCCGGAATGACAGCGAGAACTACGCCGCGCGCGCGTCCGCCTTCACCAGCACCGGCGCAAGCTCGTCGGCTTCGCGCCGGAGCTTGCTCGCCTCGAATCCGTGCATGCCGAGCTGCCATTGCAGAGCGACGATGGCGCCCTTGGTCGGCTGCAGCAATGCGAGCGAGGCGAACAGCGTCACCGGCAGCCACACCGCGAGCTGGAGCCACTCCGGCGGCGCATAGGCGGTCTCGACCGCGAGGATCGCCGGCACCACGAGATGGCCGACCACGACCATCACGAGATAGGCCGGGAAGTCGTCGGCGCGCTGGTGGAACAGCTCCTCTCCGCAATGATCGCACTCGTGGGCGACCTTCAGGAAGCGGCCGAACAGATGGCCCTCGCCACAGTTCGGGCACCTGCCGCGAAAGCCACGCCACATCGCCTTTGCCAGAGAGACCTTCGCCAGAGAGACAGACATGACCACACCTCTTCTTCCTTTCCAACGATCCATACAATATTATCTTGCCTCCATACATTCAAAGGATATGGGCCTTAATTGCATGGATTGGACTCCTACAATCTCGGAGCTCTCAGGGCCGCGCTACCAGCGCATCGTCGACGCCATGGAAGCCGACATCGCCGCTGGCCGGCTGGTGCGCGGCCAGCAATTGCCGACGCAGCGCGCGCTGGCAAAGACGCTCGGCATTGACCTCACCACGGTGACGCGCGCCTATACCGAAGCGCGGCGACGCGGCATCATGGAGGCGCGGGTCGGACAGGGCTCGTTCGTGTCTGAGACCAGCGCGCGCCGCGCGGTCGACCTGCCGCATCCCGTCGCGATCGATCTGTCGATGAACGTGCCGCCGCATCCGCTGGAGGCGCAGCTCGACGAGCGCATCATCGCCGGGATGGATTTCATCCGCGCGCAATCGGGCCTGACGGCCTATCTCAACTACCAGCCGCCCGGCGGCAGCGCGCATGAGCGCGAGGTCGCCGCGCGCTGGATGCGTTCACGGGTGCCGCACGCACAGGCCGACAGGCTCGTGATCTTTCCCGGCGCGCAGACGATCCTGTTCAACCTGCTTGCACAGCTTGCGCGGCCCGGCGACATCGTGCTGACGGAGGCGCTGACATTTCCCGGCATCAAGGCCGCGGCCGTGCAGCTCGGCGTCAAGCTCGTCGGCGTCGCCATGGATGATTGCGGCATCCTGCCAGATGCGCTGGCGAAGGCCTGCCGCGCGCACCGGCCCAAGGCCGTCTATCTCATTCCGACGCTGCACAATCCCACCACCGCGACGCTTTCCCCGGAGCGGCGCCGCGCCATCGCAAAGATCATCCGCGACGCCGACACGATCCTGATCGAGGACGACGCCTACGGCCTGCTCGACCGCTCGGCCTCGCCGATCGCGAGCCTCATTCCGGAACGGACGTATCTTGCGACCACGCTGTCGAAATGCATCGCGCCGGCGCTGCGCGTTGCCTATCTGGTGACGCCGGACGGCGACACGCAGCGGCAGATGCGCACAGCCCTGCAGGCGACCGTGCAGATGCCGGCGCCGCTGATGGTCGCATTGGTGACGCATTGGATCGAGAGCGGCATTGCGGATCGCATCATCGCCGCCATCCGCAGCGAAGCGGTCGGCCGTCAGCAGCTCGCGCAACGCACGTTGAAGGGCTTCCAATTCCAGGCCAAGCCCGCCGCGCATCATCTGTGGCTGCGACTGCCCGAGGGCCGGCCCGACGTCGCCGCACATCTCTTGCGGAACGGACTTGCGGTGGTCGCCGGCGATGCTTTCACCGTCGACGGGACACCGCCGCATGCGGCGCGCGTCTCGCTCGGGGCGGCCCGGAACAGATCTGAATTGACGGAAGCGCTGCGCATTCTGATCGGCGCGCTGCACAAGCCCGCCGACATCAGGCAGATCGTCTAAAGCATGATCCGGAAAAGTGCGCAGCGGTTTTCCGAGAAGAGCATGCTCAAACAACAACCTAAAGCGCGATGACGATTCATCCTCATCGCGCTTTTGCTCATCGACGATGACGGCGATGGCCGGAGCGCACGGCCGGCACCGCGGGCGACGGATAGGCCTGCGACGCGTAAGCATCATTGGGCGCTCCCTGCCGGCCAAGAGCCGCACGTGCGGCAGGTGTGAGCTGGCCGCCATTCAGCACGTCGCGGTCGGGATGCGCGGCCTGATAGGCCGCAGGCTCGGACAACTGCGCCTGGGCCATTGTCGGCATCAACGCCGTCGCCGACACTAGCGCTGCCGCAATGGCAATCTTGGTGCGGGTCATGGTCATTCTCCATCATCGCGTTCGGGGCCGAGCCGATGATCACGCCAGATAGCGGCCCGAATTGAAGTACGACCGTCATGTAGGCGCGTCTTCCGCGAATGCCCGATGCCGCAGATCACGCCTGCGTGCAGCATGGATTGACCTGCACGGCGGCAAGCGTGCTATGCGAGCCGGAGCGATCAACTGTTCGGGATCGCCGCCGCAAAGAGGACAATCCGTTGGAAACGCTCACCTATGTCCTGCTGCTGTTCGGCGCGCTGGCCGGGGGCTTCGTTTCGGGGCTGGCAGGGTTCGGCACGGCGTTGATGGCGCTCGGCATCTGGCTCTACGTGCTGCCGCCCTCGCTCGCGGTGCCCCTGGTGCTGATCTGCTCTGTGATCGCGCAGACCTCGACCTTGCCCTCGATGTGGAAGAGCTTCGATCTCTCGCTGGTCTGGCCCTTCCTGATCGGAGGGCTGATCGGCGTGCCGCTGGGGACCATGCTGATCGCCTCGGCCGATCCCAAAGTGTTCAAGCTGAGCGTCGGCGTTCTGATTCTGATCTTCTCGACGGCGCTCTATCTGAACAAGAGGCCGCTCGCCGTCACGTTCGGCGGCCGCATCGCCGACGGTGCGGTCGGCTTTGCCGGCGGCATTCTTGGCGGCCTCGCCGGCTTGTCAGGGCCGCTACCGATCCTGTGGGCCAACATCCGCGGCTGGAACAAGCACGAGCGCCGCGGCATCTTCCAGCTATTCAATTTCACGGTGCTGGCCACCGCGCTGGTGCTGCAAGCCGCATCGGGTCTCGTCGAACTCAAAGTGGTCTGGCTCGCACTGGTCGCCTTTCCCTGCACCTTGATCGGCGCCTGGGCCGGCGCGCGCGTCTATCACGCCCTCAACGACAAGCATTTTGGCGATGTCGTGCTCGGCCTGTTGTTCCTGTCGGGCCTCACTCTCGTCTGGAATAGTCTCGGCGCGCTTTAGCTCTGCCTTCGCTTCGCTGCGAGCGCCATGCCGCCGGCGACACCGACGCCGAGCACGTAGATCCAGCCCGCTGTGAAGTCGAACAAATGGGTGTTGAACAGCGAGGTCAGCATGTTCTGCACCACGACCAGCAGGCCGATCCAGGACGCGAGCCCCTCGCCGCGAAACAGCGCGAGATGCGCAAACCAAAGTGCGTAGAGGATCAGCACACCAACGACACCCCATTGCACGGCCGCACTGAGGGTCTGGTTGTGCGGATTGCTGACGATCTCCCCGCGCAGCGGATCCATCTCCGCATCGACAGCCACGCTTGTGAACAGGCCGCGGATCGATCCGGTGCCATGGCCGATCAGCGGCGCATCGGCGATGAAGCCAAGGGACTTCCGCCAATATTCCAGACGCGAGCCCATGCCGCTGACCTGACTGTCCTGCACGCTCATCTCATAGTCGGCCTGGAACTTCGCAACCGTCATGCGCAGATGCGGTGACGCGACAAAGAGCAGCACGGCCAGCAGTCCCATCGCGCCGGCGGCAAGCAGCGCCGTGCGCAGGCGCAGATGCAGCAGCGCGAAGAGCAGAACCAGGATCGGCAGCGTCACGAGCGCCGTGCGCGAGACCACCACGAAGATCATGTTGGCGAGGAATCCGGCCGCGAGGCCTGCGAACAACGCCGCGTTGCGTGAGCGACCTTGCAGCGACACGACCGGATAGACCAGCGCGAGCGCGCAGAGCGCGAATTCCTGGCTCTGGTCGATGTAGTTGCGCACCGCGATCCCGCTTTCGACCTTGTAGGGCCCACGCGACAGATAGAGCTTCAGCGAGAGCGCGGGGTCGATGGCGACGGCAAATGAATAGAGCATCAAGGCGGTGCAGGACGCCAGGAACGCGGCAAACACCCAGCCGCCATAGGGCCAGCGCTCGAACTGGTAGATCAGAAGCGGGATGACCAGCAGCTTCGCGGCCGGTCCGAGGGCGTGGATTCGCTCCGGCCATGGCGCATCCGACCAGAGCATGCCCAAGCCGCCGAGCGCGACCAGCGCGATCGGCAGCAGGCAGATCGGGCGAAGCAGCGAACGCGGAAATGCGCGGAGATCGAGGAACGCGAACGCGATCAGCCAGGGTATCAGCGCGAAGGTCAGCCCGGTCGTGGTCCACGGCAGCAGCAGCGCGATCAGCGCGACGAAGCGTGCCGGCGTGCGGTAGCGCGCCGCCCAGATCGCGGCGAGCCATGACACCCGCCGCTGCTCGTTGGTCGCTCCGGTCATTGGCCCGTCTGCAGCCCGCCATCCCGCCGTCCGGCAAATTAGCCGGAGCAGCCGGGATGGAACAAGCCGCGTTACGCAGGCTCGCGGGCGAGAGGCGCAATGGCTTCGGGGCTCTCCGGCCCTGGAGCCTTCTCCTGCGGCGCCGGCGCCAAGCGCTTTGCGAGCTCGCGGTGCAGCAGCCACAGGCTCAAGCCCGCCTGCAACATCGTCGCCGCGACCGAGAGGTACCAGACGTACTCCATGCGAAAGCCCGGGCGTGTCGAGAGCCAGATCGCCGGCAGCGAGTAGGTGAACACGCGCGACGCCGAGGTCAAAAGCACCGGCTTGGTGTTGCCGAGGGCCTGGAACATGCTCGAGCAGGTGAAGATCAGCCCCTGCGCGATCATGTTGAGCGAGATGATCCGCAGAAACAGATAGGCGATCTCCATGGTCTCGCGGTCGTTCGAGAATCCGCCGAGCAGCAGCTCCGGCTTCACCTGGGCAAGGATCATGAAGCCGGCCATCACGGTCGTGACGATCAAGGCCGCCTTGACGAAGGTTTCCCGCACGCGCGCGGCGTTGGCAGCACCCACGTTCTGGCCGGCGATCGGCCCGGCCGCCAGCCCGACCGCGAGCGCAGGCATGTTGATCAGGCCGAGCACGCGCTGCCCGATGCCGAAGCCGGCCTGCGCCGCCGCGCCGAAATCGCGCAGCACGTAATAGACCACCGCCATGAAGATGAACATCATCGCGAACTCGCCGCCGGCGGGCAGGCCGACATTGAGAATGCGCTTCAGATGGCGCGGTTGCGGACGCCACTGCGCTACGTTGAACGCGACGTAGCGCTCGACCTTGCGGAAATAGGCCAGCAGCATCAGCGCGCCGATGGCGACCGCGATCGAGCTCGCCAGACCCGCACCGGCCACCCCGAGCGCATGGCCGGTGCCCCAGCCCGTGATCAGAACCGGCGCCAGGACGATATTGATGGCTACGGCGAACGTCTGCACCAGCATAACGGGACGAACGATACCGGTCGCACGCAACGCCGATCCCATCACCTGCGTCGCGAACTGCAGCGCGAGCGCCGGCATGAACCACAGCAGGTAAGTGGTCCCCGCCTCGATCGTGGCCTGGTCCGCGGCAATCGCATGCATATAGACGCGTGACAGCGCGGCACCCGCAACCAGGGTCGATAGTCCGAACAGCACCGACAGCATCATCGCCTGATTGAAGATCAGGTTCGCATCCGTCCGGTCCTTGCGTCCCACTGCATGCGCGATCAGTGCCACCGCGCCGACGCCAAGCACCTGCATCAGCCCGTTGACGAGGAAGCCGGCGTTGCCGGCCGCGGCAACGCCGGCGACGGCCGCATCACCCAGGCCCGACACGAAATAGAGATCGACCAGCTGGCAGATCATGATCGTGACCATGCCGACCATGATCGGCGGCGCCATGACCAGGATGTGTCTCACGATGGAGCCGTTCGTCAGGTCTTTCATGTCATTCGGTCCTTGACGTAGTCCCTGGCGCCGCGGCAGCGGGACGTTTCACCCCGCTGCCGCACGCCTCATTCCGCTGCCGCGATATGCCCGAGCTCAACCACCTGCCGCTCGAACAGGCCGCGATAGATGCCGCCCGGCTTGCCCGCCAGCAGAGCATGCGTGCCCTGCTCGACGATCTCGCCGCGGTCGAACACCAGGATTCGATCGAGGCTCCGCACCGTCGACAGCCGGTGCGCAATCACGATCGAGGTGCGGCCCTTCATCAACCGCTCCATCGCCTGCTGGATCAGCGCCTCCGATTCCGAATCCAGGCTCGAGGTCGCCTCGTCCAGGATCAGCACCGGTGCATCCGCCAGGAACGCACGCGCCAGCGCCACGCGTTGCCGCTCGCCGCCCGACAGTTTCACGCCGCGCTCGCCGACCAGCGTGCCGTAGCCCTTCGGCAGACGCAGGATGAAGTCGTGCGCGTTCGCCAGCCGCGCCGCCTGCTCGATCGCCTCGAGGCTGGCACCTGGCCGGCCGTAGGCGATGTTCTCGGCGAGCGAGCGGTGAAACAGGATCGGGTCCTGCTGCACGATCGCGATCTGGCTGCGCAACGATTGCTGCGTGGCGAGCGCGATGTCCTGCCCGTCGATCAGCACGCGGCCGCCGCTCACGTCGTAGAGCCGCTGCACCAGCTTGACGAAGGTGGTCTTGCCGGAGCCGGAGCGTCCGACGAGGCCCACGCGTTCGCCGGCCCGGATCGTCACCGAGAGCCCGTCGTACAGCGGCGTGCGATGACCGCCATAGTGGAACGTGACGTCGTCGAACACGATCTCGCCGCCCTCGATCGCGATCGGCCGCGCGTCCCTGGCATCCGAAATTCCGATCGGCTCGTCGTGGATCGCCACCAGCTCTTCCATGTCGTTGACCGAGCGCTGGAGGTTATTGATGTGCATGCCGACGTCGCGCAAATAGGCGTGGATGACGTAGTAGCTGGTGAGCACATAGGTGACGTCGCCGGGCGAGGCATGCCCGGACATCCACAGCAGCACCGAACCGCCGATCACGGACCCCCGCAGGCACAGCAACAGCGAGAGCTGCGCCATGGCGGTGTAGTTGTAGCGATACCAGGTCCGCCGCACCCGCACGCGCCAGCGGTTGATGACGCGGGCGAGCCGTGCGTCTTCGCGCAGCTCGGCGCCGAAGGATTTCACCACCGCATTGCAGGTCAACGCATCCGCCAGCGTGCCGCCGACCTTGGTGTCCCAGGCATTGGAGACACGCGCGGCCGGCGCGATGTAGCGGGTCGAGAACAGCACCGTCATCGTGACATAGACAAGCGCGCCGAGCGCAATCACCGCGCCGAGCGAAGCCCAGTGCACGCCGAGCAGGATCATCGATCCGATCAGCACCACCAGCGAGGGCAGCAGGGCCAGCAGGATGGTGTCGTTCAACAGATCGACCGCCCACATGCCGCGGGTGACCTTGCGCACCGTGGAACCGGCGAAGGAATTGGCGTGCCAGTCGGTCGAGAAGCGCTGCACGCGCAGGAAAGCATCCTGCGCCAGGTCGGACATGATCTTCAGCGTGAACGGTACGATGGCCTGAAGGCCGATGAGCCGCAGCATCATCGAGGCCGCGCCCAGCGCCACGATCGCGCCGAAGGCCACCAGCGCCGCGTGGCGCGCCTCCAGATCGGACGGGCCGCGCGTCAGCGCATCGATCAGGTGTCCGGAGAACACCGGCATGAACAGGTCGGCGGCGGTCGCCCCCAACAGGCCGACGACGATGACGAGCGTGCGCGCCGGCTGCTTCAGCCAGTGCCGAAATACGAAGGGCAGCACCACGCGAATTGCGGCGGGTTTCTTGGACAGAGAGGTCATGACATCATCCAGCCGCCTCTGGGGCAGGCCGGCTCCATCGATGGACGCAAACCGGCCGCGAGGGCCGAGGCGGCGTCACCTAAGATTGATTTTGACTTGGGAAGCGGAGCGATCGGGACACAAAACCCAATCGAAGCTGGCGGAAAGGACCTCTAGGAGGTCGAGCACATACCGAGCCAGGACATCATCGACGACATCATCGAGCGCGGGCGTACGATCTGCGAATGCGACGAAATCATGCAAATCCTCCCGGTTCGATTGAATGAGGTGCGCTTTATAGATGTGCAATCCGCGTTTTGCAACGGGGCTCGCGTGAGATCACGGATGAGTGTTGCATTTTGGTGCGGAGGTCGCGCGGAGCGCATTGCCCTGGCGGATGACACCGAATGTGTGGCTCACCAACCATATGGCGATCAGTGCGCGTCGCCGCCGCCGGTCAACGAGGCCGGCTTGTTCAGCAGCGTCACCAGCAGGCTGAGGCCGAGATAGAACAGCGTCAGGATGAAGAAGGCGTCGCCGAAGCTCATCACCACGGCCTGGCGGTGCACGAGCTGCGAGAGCTGCTTCATCGCCATCAGCGTGGAATCGCCGAGCCCCTGGAACTTCTGCATGAACATGGTCAGGGTTTCGGTCGCGGTCGCGTTGCCCCAGGTCACGCGCTCCTGCAGGCGCGTGATGTGCAGATCGGTGCGGTCGTTGAGCACGGTGTTGATGACGGCGAGGCCGACCGCGCCACCGAGGTTGCGCATCAGGTTGAACAGGCCCGAGGCGTTCTTCACCTTGTCCGGCGCGAGCGTACCGAGCGCGATGTTGTTGGTCGGCACCATTGCGAACATCATGCCGATGCCGCGCAGGATCTGCGGCACCAGCAGCTCGTAGAAATCGTAGTCGCGCGTGATCCACGTCATCTGGTAGGAGCCGATCGCGAACACGACGAGGCCGAATGCGATCATGTAGCGCATGTCGAACTTCACCATGAGGCGGCCGACCAGCGGCGCGACCAGGAACATGGTGATGCCGGAGACGAACATGGTCTCGCCGATCATCAGCGCGCTGTAGCCGCGCACTTCGGCGAGATAGCGCGGATAGATGTAGGTCAGGCCGTAGAGGCCGATACCGATGCAGAATTGCAAGAGGCAGCCGATCGCGAAATTGCGGTTGGAGAAGGTCCGCAAATTGACGATCGGCTCGGCCGCCGTGAAGACGCGCCAGAAGAAGGCGATCGCCGAGATGCCGCAGATCCACGCGCAGATCGCGACCGAGGTGTCCTGCATCCACTCATATTGCGGCCCCTCCTCCAGCACGTATTCCAGCGCGCCGAGGAAGCCGGCCATGAACAACAGGCCCCACCAGTCGAAGCGGTCGAGCAGCTCGAAATGCGGCTCGTCGAAATCGACCAGCGCCAACACGCCGACGGTGATGCCGATGCCGGGCACGACGTTGATGAAGAACAGCCAGTTCCACGACATCAGGTCGGTGATGTAGCCGCCGACCGTCGGGCCGATCGTGGGAGCGAGGGTCGCGACAAGCCCGATGATGGGGCCGACGATGTGGAATTTCGATCGCGGGAAGACGGTATAGGCCGAGGCGAACACCGTCGGGATCATGCCGGCGCCCAAAAATCCCTGCAGCGCGCGCCAGAGGATCATCTCCTCGATGGTGGTGGCAAATCCGCAGAGCAGGCTCGAGGCGGTGAAGCCGGCCGCCGAGATCGCGAACAGCAGCCGCGTGCCGAAGGCGCGCGACAGGAATCCCGACAACGGAATGGCGATGACCTCGGCGATCAGATAGGCGGTCTGGACCCAGGAGACTTCGCTGGAGCTCGCCGACAGTCCGGCCTGGATCTCGCTGAGGGACGCCGAGACGATCTGGATGTCCAGAATCGACATGAACATCCCGAACACCATGATGATGAAGGCGAACAGCCGCTTCGGCGCGATGCGCTCCGAAGCAGGATCCGCCATCATGGCAGGTGAAGCGGTGGTGGCGTTGGCCATGGTCGTCCGACCTCGCAGCGCTGGGATCGCGATTTACTGCGGGTGGATCGCCGTGGGATCGTCGAGATCGACCTCGCTGTCGGCGTCGGCCGCGCCCTTGTTGGTGTCGACGGTCGCATAGACCGACATGCCGGCACGGAGCAGGTTCTGCTTTGCCACCGATTTCGGCACGCGGATGCGGACCGGCACGCGCTGCACGATCTTGGTGAAGTTGCCGGTGGCGTTGTCGGGCGGCAGCAGCGTGAACACCGAGCCCGCCCCCGCCGCGATGCTGTCGACCACGCCGGAGAATTTGCGCATGCCGTAGGCGTCGACCTTGATCGTCACGGGCTGGCCGGGACGGATGCGCTTGAGCTGCGTTTCCTTGAAATTGGCGTCGATATAGACGTCGTCCAGCGGCACGACGTTGCCGAGGCGCTGGCCGACCGCGACGAAGTCGCCGGCGTTGACCAGGCGATTGGAGAACGTGCCGCCAACCGGCGCACGCACCGCGGTGAAGCTGAGGTCGCGCTCCGCCTTGGCGAGCGTGGTCTTGAGCTCGGCGAGCTGGGCCTGCGCTTCGGCCTGCTGCGCCTTGGCGACATCGACATTGCTGACGGCGACATCGTAGGCGGCCTGCGCGGCCTTGACCGCGGCGGCGCCCTGGTCGCGTCCGGCTTCCGAGCTCTCGAAGGTGGCGCGCGAGGCAAAGCCCTTGTTGCTCAGGGCCTGCTGGCGCTCATAGTCGAGATCGGCGCGCTTGAGGCCCGCTTCGGCCGAGACGAGCTGTGCCCTGGCCTGCGCGACCTGGCTGTCGAGTGCCGCGACCTGGCGGCCGATGCGATCGATGGTGGCCTGCTGGGTCGCGATCCTGGTCGCGGCGGCGTCGACCGCGATCTTGTAATCGCCTTCGTCGATACGGAGGACGACGTCGCCCGCTTTCACCGGCATGTTGTCGCCGGCCAGGATCGCGGCGATATGACCGGAAACGCGCGCGCCCAGCATAGTGTTGTTGGCGCGGACATAGGCGTCGTCGGTGGAGATGTAGAAGCGGCCGACCAGCGTGTAGTAGCCGGCATAGCTCGCGGCGGCGAGCGCCAGCACGAGACCGACGCCCATCAGGACGAACTTGCGCTTGCCGGATTTGGCAGCGCCGGCGGCGGATGCGTCAGGCGCAGGCGCGGCCGGCTTGTCGATCACAGGCTTCTCCGGCGCCTCAGCGGTGCGGCGCTTGGCTTCCTCGGCCACATGCGCGCGCAGCTGCCCGGCAAGGGGGGCCGAGTTCTCGGCCGCAGCGTCACCGCCCGCGTGCTCCTCCACCGCTTCCTGGCGTAGGACGCGCGCAGCCTGGTCTCTCGATACGGCCATCAAGGCCTCCCCAAAAAAGCGCGATCGAGGCGACGGCCGGCAAGCGGCCCGGTCCCCCTTCGCTGATCCAAATACCATTGACCGAACGGTTCGGTCAATATACATAATGATCCCGGCCGGACCCTACTGACGAGAATCCTTTATTCGGGTTTCATGGCCGCAGACCCGACTCAAAAACCTTCCGAGACCCTGAACCAATGGTTGTAGCTGCCAGCGACCGTCTGCACGTCATCCAAGAGGAGGACGGCTCCAAGCGTCGCCAGATCCTGGACGGTGCCCGCAAGGTGTTCATGGATCTCGGCTTCGACGGCGCCAGCATGGGCGAGATCGCGCGCGCGGCGCAGGTTTCCAAGGGCACGCTCTACGTTTACTTCGCCGACAAATGCGCGCTGTTCGAAGCCATCCTCGAGCAGGAGGCGCTCCAGCACGGCCAGGTCGTGTTCAACTTCGATCCCGCGCGCGATGCGGAGACCACGCTGAAGGAATTCGGGCAGGCCTACATCCACCTGCTCTGCCGTCCCGGCGGCGGATCGGCGATCCGCACCGTGATGGCGATCGCCGAGCGCATGCCCGATGTCGGCCGCCGCTATTATGCACGGGTGCTGGACAAGACCATCAATCGCCTCTCCGACTATCTCAAGACCCATGTCGCCTCGGGCGATCTCAAGATCGACGATTGCGATCTCGCGGCCTCGCAGTTCATGGAGCTGTGCAAGGCCTCGCTCTTCCTGCCCTTCGTTTTCCAGGCCGCGCCCGCACCGTCGGAACAGCGCATGACCGAAGTGGTCGACAGCGCGACGCGGATGTTCCTCGCGGCGTACCGGGCGACGTAGCCGCGCGTTGCGCGGGCCGGTCCGGCCGAATTATATTGCGATCATGTCCCGTGATCTTCGCCCGCCCGTCGATATCCTCCATTACGAGATCGTCCAGGAACAGGCCTCGGCGCTCGGACGGATGGGCCGCACGCTCGAACAGGCACTGGCGCGTTTGCGCGAGTTCGACGCCGCGCACGGCACCACGGAAATTGCAGCCTCGGTGCAGCAGGCCAGGCGAAAGCTGGTGCTGGAAGCCGGCCAGGCACTGTGGATGTTCGTGGTGCAGCGTGAGGCATCCGGCTTGCGCGACAGCCGCCACATCATGCGAACCTACAACGTTCCAAGCGAAGTGCAACTGTGTATGGGGCTGGCGCCGGCGCCGCTGAAGCCTTCAGCGAAATAGAGCTGGCTAGTCCGTGATCTGCTTCCTCAACGCGGCGAGATCGTTGACGACCAACTTGGTCGGGCCGGTCGAGATGATACCGTCATCCTGGAGACGACTCAGGATCAGGCTGATAGATTGCCGCGTCGCGCCGATCATGCGCGCGAGATTGGCCTGTGTGATGCGGCCGAGCGATATCGGGCTATTCTCGTCCTGCGCCGCGTTCTCGCATAGCTTGACCAGCAGCAGCACCAGCCGTTCCGCCGCTTTCTGCCCGGCCAGCGTCTGCGCCAGCATCGAATAGGTCTCGCCCTTGAAGCCGAGACATTCGATCAGCGCGACCGCGAACGACGGCGACTGGGCGATCAGCCTGCGGATCGCGTCCTGGTCGAGATGCAGCGCCTCGACCCGGCCCAGCGCGCGAGCAGACCAGCTATGGCGGTGATCGCCGAGAATGTAGGGCGCACCGACGAAGTCGCCGGCCTCCCAGGTCGCCAGCATCAGCTCGCGTCCCTGCGTGCCGGCATGGGTGCTTTCGACGATGCCGCTCAGGATGACGTGAATGCCGTTGGCGGGCTCGTTCTCCCTCAGCAGATAGTCGCGGTTCTGGTAGGCGCCGAGCCTGCCGGTTCGCATCACCAGGTCGAGATCGGCCTTGTCCAGCGCCTTCAGCACGTAACGCCCGGCTCCGGCCCTTCGCCGTTCGGTGCGCGGCTCACCCGCATCAGCCACCTCATGCGCATGATTGGGCTCCACCAACGGTCTCCCTCCGAGTGACGGCTCGAAGGCTAGGAGGTCTCCGCTCGGATTGCAACGCGGCGCAAATGCTCAAGGCTGCGCTGCCTCCCCCGTGAATGCACAGGCGAGGTCAGCGAGCAGGCGCTCCCGGCCGGCCGGCGCCAGAAAGGTGATGCCATAGGGCACGCCCGCCCCGGTCACCGCATTCGGGACCGCGATTGCGGCAAGCCCGAGCGGGTTCGCGAAATTGGTGTAATAGCCGTTGTCGAAATTGGCAGCCAAAGGATTGCGCGCGACGTCGTCGATGCTGAGCACGGTTCCGACCGTCGGTACCACCAACGCGTCATGGGCCTCCCAGAAGTCGCGCAGCGCGCACTGCGCCTCCTTGACCGCGTAGAGCGCGCGATAGGCATCGGCCGCGGAAAACTTGCGACTGCCGATGACGAGATCGCGGACGATCTTCACGCCCGCATCCGGATTGGCGTCGAGGAACGCGCCGACGGAGACATCGCGCTCGGCGAGAAACGGCCCGAAGAACATCAGATCGTTGATCGAGGTGAACGGAGAGAAATCAGCCGACGTGACTGACATGTCGAGCCGCCGCAGCTTGCGAAGCGCACCGCCGAACAACTCCTCCGTCTCGGCATTGCCGAAGAATCTGAGTTGATCGATACGCGGTGTCGCGAGGCGAAGCGGCCGCGCTGGCGGCGCCTGCTCGGCCCAGCCGGCAAACGCGACCGGCGAGAAGCTGTCGTGGGCATCGCGCCGCGCCAGCGCGCGGTAGACGTCGTATCCGTCCCGCGGCTCGCGGGTGTAGAGCGAGATCGTATCGAAACTCCGGCACGCATAGACCATGCCGCGCTGGCTGAAGGCGCCAGGCGCCGGCTTGAAGCCGGTGACGCCGCAATAGGACGCCGGCACCCTGCCCGATCCGCCGGTATCGGTGCCGAACGCAAAGGACGACGTGCCGGTCGCCACCGACACCGCCGCGCCCGAGCTGGAGCCACCGGGTATGTAATCCGGATTGTGCGGGTTGCGCGCGATGCCATAGGGCGAGCGCACGCCGACCAGGCCGGTCGCGAACTGGTCCATGTTGGTCTTGCCGACATAGATCGCGCCCGCGGCGATGGCATCTGCCACCACCGGGCTCGTATCCGTCGCGACATGGGAGAACTCGGGGCAAGCCGAAGTGGTCTGCTCGCCCGCGACGTCGATGCAGTCCTTGACCGAAAAGATCAGCCCGTAGAGCGGCAGCGTGTCGATCTCGCCGATGCGTGCATCTGCCCCGCGCGCGGCAGCCATCACGCTTTCGGGATTCGCCGTCGAGATCCAGACGCCACTCTGGTCGGCGTCCGTCAGACGCGACAGCACGTGCGCGGCGACATCGGAAGGCTTGAGCGCGCCGCTGCGATAGGCGGCACGAAGACGGCGGGGTGAGATATCCATGTCAATCCTGCGGGAATATGCCGGCGGGACCAGCCCGTCGGCACCGGCCTCAGCGGCCAACCACCTTCTCCAGGTAGGCGGGCTGGATGAACGCCTCGAAGTCGGCACGCGGCAACAGCTTCGGCAGACGCTCCTGCTTCACCAGGAAGTCGGCGGTCGAGACCAGCGTGTCGACGAACTTGCCCTTCTTCGCGGACGTGCCGAGATACTCCTCCGTGAGCTGCTTGTTGCAGGGGACCATTCCCGTGCCCTTCATCATGCGCGTCGCATCCTCGAGCGGCAGAGACAACTCGTCCGCGATGATCTGCGCCGTCTTCTCCGGATTCTTCAGCCAGAAATCGATCCCCTCGCATTCGGCCTTGATGAACTTCTCGACATAGGACGGATATTTGTCCGAGAACGCGTTCATGACGACGCCGATGTCCCAGGTCGGATAGCCGCGCTTGGCCATCTCGCCCGAGGTGACGAGGATCTTGCCGCCGTTCTTGACGGCCTTGTCGAGGTTCGGCTCCCAGAACCAGGCGGCATCAATATCGCCGCGCAGCCAGGCTGCCGCTATGTCCGAGGGCGCGAGATCGATGATCTTCATCGAGGCGGGATCGACGCCATCGTCCTTCAACGCTTGCAGCAGCAGGTAATGCGTGGTGGATCCGAACGGCGCGGCGACCGTCTTGCCCTTGAGGTCCTTGAGCGACGTGATGTTCTTGTCGGAGCGCGCCACCATCGCCTCGACATAGTCGAGCATGTTGATCACCAGGATGCCCTTGATCGGCAGCGCCCGGGTCGCACCGATTGCCGTCGGCGGATTGCCGAGGCCGCCGAAATCGACGTCGTTGCCGGCGATCGCACGCAGCATGTCGCCGCCGCCGCCGACCTTGACGTATTTGATGTCGACACCCGGCATTTCCTTGGCGAGCAGGCCGAGATGCTTGGTGACGAGCTGCGCGTTCACCAGATTGAGATAACCGACGGTTACCTTGGCCGGCTTTTCCTCGGCGCGAGCGGCGACCGTGAGCGCCAGCGTAGCAAGTGCGAATGTTGCAACAAATCTCTTCATCATGTCGATCTCTCCTCGATCAATTCAGGTTCGGGCCCAAGGCATCAACAATTTGGCGATGCCGCGCATCATCAGGTCGAGCACGACGCCGGTCAGGCCAAGCACGATCAGGCCCATGATCACGACGTCGGACAGTAGGAATTTCGCGGCATCCCAGATCATCCAGCCGATGCCGGCCGAGGCCGCAACGATCTCGGCGGCGACGAGGACGGTGTAGGTGAAGCCGAGCGAGATGCGCATGCCTGCGAGGATCAGTGGTCCCGCAGCTGGCAGATAGACGTGAAAGAGCAGGTGTCGGCGGGTCGCACCGAGGGATTGCGCGGCGCGCACATAGACCGGATCGACGCTGGTGACGGCCTGGATCGTCGAAATGACGATGCCCGGCAGGCCCGCCAGGAACAGCAAGGACAGTTTGGAGCTCTCGCCGATGCCGAGCCACATCACCAGCAGTGTGTAGAGCCCGAGCGGCGGCAGCGGCCGGTAGAATTCAATCAACGGATTGAGCAGCGCGCGTGCATTGCGCGAAACGCCCATGAGAACGCCGAGTGGAATGCCGACGAGGCACGCCAACGCGAAGGCCGTGAGGATGCGGTACAGGCTGGCGCCGAGATGCTGAAGCAGCGTGGCGCCTTGATAGCCCTTCGTCATGGTCTTGACGAACGCGGCCCATACCGCCTGCGGCTTCGGCAGGAACAGCTCGTTGGCCCAGCCCATCTCCGTGACGACGACCCATGCGGCCAGCAGCACGGCGACGGTGAGCGTCGAGAGCAACACCGACCGGGAGACTGTCGGCAGCCGCAAATTGCCTCGTCGCGTACGATCGGCCGAGATCGGAATCGCCATGGGGCTTGCCTCGACGCTCATGTACGCACTCCCAGGATCTGCATGATGGTCAGCGCGTAGATCCGCGTCGCCATCACCGACTTGGTGATCGAGATGTTCTCGTTGTCGACGGCCCAGCCATCCTCGCCCGGACCGAACGTCACCGCGTTGATGCCGGCCTCACGGAAACGGATGGTATCGTTGAATGCGTTCTTGCGATTGACGCCGGGCTCGCGGCCCATCAGCCGGCGATAGACCGCACGCAGGGAGCGGCACGGTTCTTCCTCGACCGGCACCGGCTCGGTCGCATTGACGAACAGCGAGCCGGGCACCTGGCGGACGGCAACCTTGACGTCGTTCACCCCGGCAAATGTCTGCTGGCCGAGCCCCTCGATGTCGGAGATCACGCTGGCGAGCGTCATGCCCGGCACGATGCCCACCACCGCGAGCGTGATGGTGCAGGCATCTGGCGAGAACTGCATCTCGCCGGGCAGACCGCCGCGGATGCGCACCACCGAGCAGCAGGGCGGCGTGTGTCCCATGAACGTGCTCGGAACATGCGTGAACGCCATCTCCTTCAGCTTCGGCAGCAATTTTGCCGCTTCCATGATGGCGTTGACGCTGATGTCGGGCCGCCAGATGTGCGACTTGATGCCCTCGACCGTGACCTCGATCAGGCAATGGCCCGAATTGGCCACCGAGAGGTTCATGCCCCAGTCTTTGCTGACATCGCCCCAGGCCGTCGGCTCGGCCGTGATCTCGTAATCGGCAGTGAGGCCGACTTTGTCGAGCATGTAGATCGAGCCCTCGGTGCCGTTGCGCTCTTCGTCGACGGTGTAGCAGCACATCAACGTGCCATCGAATTTCACACCCTCCTCGATCAGGGCCTGAACCGCGAGCAGCGAAGCGGCGAGATTGCCGCGCGTATCGGACGTCCCGCGCGCGTAGAGCAGATCGCCATGGCGCGTCGCCTTGAACGGATCGTAATCCGTCATATGCCATTTCTCGGGCTCAACCGCCGGATAGGTGTCGAGATGATCGTTGAGGATCAACGACGGCGCGCCCTCACGCCCTTTGAGCACACCGAGCACATTGGGCCGGTGCGGCTGCGCGCTGTGCTTGGTCACCTCCATGCCGAGAGCTTCGAGCTTGCCGGCGACCAGCATGGAGATCGCCTCCTCCTCGGCGGGCGGCAGGTCGGGATCGAGCGGATTGCCGGAGCGCGGCTGACCGGTGCCGATCAGTTCGGATGCAAGGTCAAGCCAGCGTTGCTCCGTGATGCGCGACAGCACGCGCCGCTCGAGATCGGAGTAAGACGGGGCGACAGGCATCTGCATGACGGGTCCGCTGGCTCACAGCGCCGGCTGCGCTGCTTCGTTGCAGGCTCTTCACTGCACCGACTGTGCCAATTGCCGGCCACGCCCGCTCGGACACGAATAGCGATTGCAATTCAATGATTTGCTCTAGAATCGAGGCCGCGCAAATTTTTGCGCGTCAGCAGCGCTTTGCTGAAGACACGGCGCCGGCTGAACAGACCAGCCGCAGCGCGTTGACGGCCGCTTCAGCTCCGGCGGACGTCTAATCGTCGGCGTAGTCGTCTTCCTCGCGCTTGCGCGCCATGCTCTTGCGCGCGCCGAGCGAACCGGTGACGGAGGGCTCGCGCGCATTGGCATAGGGACTGCGCGACTGCGCACGCGAGGCAACTTCCTCGCCGGAGACCGCGGCGGGCTGGCAGATCAGGCGGCGGCTGGCGCGGCGCATCAGGTCCACGTGGATGTGGTCATAGTGATAGACGTTGGAGCCCGGCGCCAGCACCGTGGTGAAATGCGCGCAGGCGCCCGCCTGCACGTCGCGCAAGAATCCCTGCTCCTCCGGCATGCCGCGCCAGCCGTCCTTCACGGTGACGCGGCGTCCGTCGGCCAGCACGAAGGCAGCAATATCGAGCGCATTGCCGAAGGCGTGCTCGGAGATATGGGCACGCGAGTTACCGTTCATGCCGCGGCAGGAATAGGCGGAGATCTGCTTGATCTCGGCGACGCGGACGCCGAACCAGCGCATCGACGAAGGCTGCACGGTATCGGCGAGCCAGCGGTCGAGCTCGGACACGATCGGACAGGCCAGCGTCGCGGTCGGCTTGATCGCGACAGGACCGACGGCTGTGACACCATTGCCCTGCGCCGGACCAAGACGCGGCAGCGCCTGCTGTGCGGGCGCCTGCGAATAAGGCGCGGGATTCGCCGGCCTAGCCGGATAGCTCGGCGCATTCATGTAGCGCGAGGCCCCCGCGGCATCAGTGCCCTCGGGCGGCAGATCGATCTCGTCTTCCTCCGGCGCGACGCCGGGCGCGTTCAACGACATCGGCCCCGTCGAGGTGCCATAACCGCTGGGTTGGCGGACCGCGGTTTCGGGATAGTTCGAGCGCGACGGAGTGGAGGACGCCGGATAATTCTGGCTCTGCGGATAGTTCGATCGCGGCTGCGCCACCGGCCAACGTGGCTGGCCACCGATGCTGCCCGGCGGTCGCAGTTCCTCGTCGGCAAAGCCGTAAGTGCCTGAGGCTTCGCCGAGGGCGGCGACCTTGAGCGGAAACTCGGCGCCGCACTGGCCGGGCCCCGAGATCGGGTCGATCCGGACCAGATCCGGCCCCTCTTTCACCGCGCCCGATTTCAGGCATGCGGCCTCAGCCTCGGCCCGCCATGGTTCACGTTCGGCCTGGAAGAAGCCGCGTCCGCAACCCGCTAGCGAAACAAGGACGATGGAGCCGACGAGATACAAACGAACTCCGCGCGTCATGCACGCACGTTCGATGAATTTACTTAAAGACTCTTCAACACGTTGATTTCAGTGTTCTTTAACCATACCGGCTCACGCATGCCGAACCCCGGGCAGAACCGAGCGACAGCAAGGCTGACTTTTTCGCGCCGAGACTCTCTGTTAACCATACCGGCTCGCGCGCCAAAGCAGCGCGCAGGGTGGGAGCGACCTCATGACGTTCGCCGGGAGACTGAGCATAGTCACCGCGTACCTCGCCATGGCCTTCGTCGGCGCCATCGTGCTCGGCATGATCTAGCGGCTTATTAAGCCCATCGCAGGCGGCCTCTTCCCTTCTCCTCTTGTGGGAGAGGGGAGCAGCGCGACTGCCGCAAATATTACGACCGTGCACTCCACTGCCGCGACGTGGTGATCAACTGCTCCTCCGGCGCCTCGACGCGCGTCCAGTCGTTGCCCGAGCACCAGAAACGCCAGAACGCGCAGGCCTCGACGTGGAGCCTGCCGGGACTCTTCAGCGTCATCGTCGCGTAATAGGTGTTGCCGCTGGAGCGGCTGTAGATGCTGCCGGTCCAGGCGTCGTGCGATTTCGGCTTCATGTTGACGAGCACGCTCTCGCCCCGGCTCAAAGCCTCGGTCAGCGCGTAGCCGCACAATGCGGGCCCGCAGCGCTCGATGCGGACTGTGCCCTTGGCACCGACACTCTCCCATTCGCCGAGCGGCGTATAGGCCTGCTCGTCGTCGTTGCGCTGTGCAGCCGCCGCGGTCGGCTTGATCTCGGGGCTCGGAACGGGCGGCGGCTCCATGCGCGGCGGATCGAGCATGACGGTCTTCGGTGGATCGATGCGCGGCAGCTCAACCCGTGGCGGATGCGGGCTCGGCGCCTCGGGTCTTGACGCCTCGGGTTTTGGCGCCGGCGGCAGCACGACGGGTTGCGACGTCGTCGCGGCCATGACGGGAGCCGCCGGCACCGGTGACGGCACGACCACGGTCGCCGGCCGGACCGGAATGACGACATTGGCCGGCGGCGCGGCCGCAGCCGGCGCTGGGGGGATCGATGTCACACCGGCATCTTCTGTCGGCCGGATGCTGCGATTCGAGGACACCGAGACACAGGACGCAGATCGGCAATTGCGCGGCGCCTCGACACGGAAGCGGTGGCCGCCAATCGAGAACGAATAGGAGCCGGCCTCGGCCGCCGGCGCGATCGCCAGCAGTGCGATCATTATGCCAAGCGAAGTCGCAAGCCGTTGCATCTCCGTCTCCCTCAGTATCGCGACGACCTTACGCAAAGGAACCGCGGCTGAATGTGCGCTGCCTCACCCAGGCGGCGCGCACCGTTGTGACCCCCATCACAGAACGCCCGGCCAGTCCGGCGTAGGGTCGAACCACGCTTCATCCACCAGCGTCTTCAGCCCATCTCGGGACCAACGCCATTTCGGAGGTTGTCATGAACAAGCTCACCATCGTCGCCACCGCACTCTTCCTGGCGTCGACCGCCGCCGCCCATGCCGGCGGCAATACGATCTCGTTCCAGATCGAGGGCCAGCACATCCGCATCGAGACGCCGCGCAACTGCGCCTCGCTCAATTGCGTGACCATCGTCGCGCCGGGCCTGTCGGACAAGCCGATCAAGCTGAACAACATCAACCTCAAGGGCCTCGGCGGCTCGAAGGACGATGACGTCGACACCACGCCGGCTCCGGCCACGACCGCGCAGCCCGCACCGGCTCCGGTGCAGCAGCCCGTGCAGCAGGCGCCGGTCCAGGCCACCGCGCCGGCCGCGCCCGTTGTCGCTCCGGCCGCACCCGCGCCGACCGTTGCCGCCGCGCCGTCCCTCGACACGACGACGCAGCCTGCGCCCGTCGCGGCGCCTGCTCCCGTTGCTGCTCCCGCGCCGGTCGCGGTTGCGCCCGCTCCGGCCCCGGTTGCCGCCGCGCCCGTGGCCGCGGCGAACTCGCCGATCGGCGTCTGGGCGACCGAAGAGGGCAAGGGCAATGTCCGCGTCGAACAGTGCGGCGCCAATCTGTGCGGCTACGCCGAGAAGACCAACGAGCGCATCCTGATCAACATGAAGCCCGAGGGCGCGAAGTGGAGCGGCCGCATTCACGATCCCAACTCCGGCCGCAACTACGACTCGACCATCGCGATGAAGGGCCCGAATGCGATGCGCGTGCAGGGCTGCGCCTTCGGCGGCATGTTCTGCGGCGGCCAGACCTGGAAGCGCGTGAGCTGACACGCGGAGCGCGTCATCCGGGGCGATGCCAAGCACCGAACCATGGCGCGCAATTGCGCACCTGAGGATCTCGCGCCACACCTACAAATCTTCGTCATGCCCGGGCTTGTCCCGGGCATCCACGTTCCGAGTGACGCGAAGCAAGGCGTGGATGGCCGCGTCAAGCCTAGCCATAACGGAGTAGAGAGGTTTAGCCCCAAGCTGGCACCGCACACCATTTGGCCTCCTCACCCCTGCGACACATGTTCATCCGCCATTCAGGTCTCTCCGGCTGATATCGGCCGATCTCGCCTCGCGTTCTCACCGGGACTTCCTCGTGACATCATTGCTGGCCTGGCGCCGCTTCGTGTTCGCGCTTGCGCTGCTGGCATTGCCGCTGGCGGGCAGCGGCGCAACGCATGCATCCGATGCAATCGAGCTCGCGCAGGCGCAGCCCCAGGCAGAGCCGGCGCCTGCGGCTTCCCCAGCCCCTTCCGCCTCCCCCACGCCTTCAGCCTCGCCTGCTCCCTCGACAGATACGCAATCCACCGTCGAGCCGATCGGCAACGTCGCGGCCGTCACGGGGATCGCCACCGTGATCCGCGACAAGAACTCCTATCCGTTGCGCGTGCGCGACGACATCTACCTCAACGACATCGTGCAGACGTCGTCGAACTCCACGCTCGGCATCACCTTCAACGACGCCACCACGTTCAACCTCTCCGCCTCGTCGAAGATCACCATCGACAATTACGTCTATGAGGACGGCGGCAAGCAGAATTCCGGAATCTTCGACATCGGCAAGGGCACGGTGGCCTTCGTGGCGGCCGCCGTGGCGAAGACCGGCAACATGAAGATCACGACGCCGACAGCGACGCTCGGCATCCGCGGCACCACCGGCGTCGTCGACGTGCCCGAAGGCGCGGCCGCGAGCAGCGCGCGCAACGTCAACATCAAGCTCTATCCCGATGCCGACGGCCGCGTCGGCCACATCGACGTCGACGACCGCACCAGCGGCACGCGGCTCGGCGCGCTGACGCAAGGCGCGAGCGGCTTTGCGATCCGGCCTGGCGCTGCCGGCCCGGGCGGCATGCGCTTTGCGGCGGTGCCGATCACGATTCCCGCGCAGCAGATCGCGCGCGACCGCGGCTTCGTCAGCCAGGTGCATCTGGCGCAGACCACGGGGCGTCAGATCGTCACCGAGCAGCGCGACTTCCGCCGCGCCAATCCGGCTGCCCAGAGCCGCATTCCGCGGCCGGCACAGCCGCCGCAGCAACAGCAATTGCGTCCGGCGACCACCGCACCGGGACAGCAGCCCCAGCGCCCGAACGGCCAGCCGGGCCAGAACAACCGTCCAGGTCAGCAGCAGCCGGGCACACCGGGCCGGCAAGGTGCGCAGCCGCCGCAGCAGCGGCCGGGCCAGCAAGGTGGCGCCGTGCAGCCGGGCACACCGCGTGCGGGTCAGGGCCAACAGCAACAAGGCCAGCAACAGCCCGGCCAGCCGCAAGGCGCAGGACGTCCAGGAGCACCGCGCGCCGGACAGCGCACACCGCCGATCGGCACGCCGCAAACCCAGCCGCAACGCGGCGGACAGATTCAGCCCGGAGGAGTCGTGCCGCCACAGCAGCCGGCGACACAGCCGCAACTGCCGCGCACCGGCATGCAATCGGGCCAGCCGCCTGCGGCTCAACCGCCGGGCATGCAACGCCCCGGCGGATTCCAGCAGCGCCCCCCCGCCGCGCAGCGTCCGGCGGCCCCGCGCAAACCAGCATCCGCTCCGAAGGAGAAGGAGCGGCGGTGACCCTCGAGGCAGCGCCCGCCTCCGCACGATAGCGCTGAGGAGGACTCGTCCCTCCTCCGTCAGCCCACGCTTCCACAGGCATATCGACTTGCGGATGGTCTCCAGGCGCGCCAGCAGCGCGGCGTGACCTCACGCCCCGCCGCGCAGCCAGGCCTTCACCTTCCGCAACAGGCCGTGGCGCAACTCGTGGACGGAGGCGGCTTCGGCAGGTGTCAGCGCCTGCAAGGCTGTATCCATGTCATCGGCCGATTGCACCGGCTCGGGTATCGGCGACGGCGCGCGCCCCGCGGCCGCAAGCGCAATCGGGCCAATCTGGGTCAGGAACGCGCGTTCATATTCGCGCGACAGCCGCGCGATCGCGTCGTCCAGCGCGAGCCATTCGACCGCCTTGATGTCGTTCATCAGCTTGCGGACGGGACCGCCCTCGGCTTCCATGCGCCAGAAATGCACGACCTTCGAGCGCCCGCCGGATTGGTAGACGAGCGTGCCGAGAAATTCGTGAACGGCGACGTCGTGGCCGGTCTCTTCCAGCACCTCGCGATGTGCCGCCTCCTTCGGCGTCTCGCCGTCGTCGAGCTTGCCCTTGGGCAGGACCCACTCGTTGCGCTTGCGCTGGCGCACGACCGCGATCAGCGGTGTCGAACCACGCCGCAGCACGATACCACCCGCCGCCATCACCGGCGCCCGCGCCATCATCAAATCCGTCGTCGTGTAGTCCCCACCGACGATATAGGCGACGGGAGCGGCAGATTGAAGGCTACTTTCTTCTGAGCAGCGCCTCGCCGGCACGGATGCGCGTGCCCTCGGCGATACCGTCGCAGAAACTGAAATCGCCCGGCGCGAGGATGATGATGGTCGAGCCATGTTCGAACCAGCCGAGTTCCTCGCCCTTGGTCACGTTGACGTCGCAGGGGAAGTTGACCGGACCGCGCGTCTGCGCGTTCAGCACCCTATCGAGAAAGTGCAGGCGGATGCTCGCGACCAGGATCGCGGCGACCGGTACCAGCGTCACGGCCTCGCCGGTCGACAAATGCGTGCGGATCACCGCGCGCTCGTTCTTGCAGAACAGGCGCTCGACGCGCTTGAGCGCAATCGGATTGACGTTCCAGACGTCGCCGTGGATCAGCGTGACGCGCTCGATATGCGCATCGAAGGGCGCATGGAAGCGATGATACATGCTCGACGTCAGCCGCAGCGTCACGAAGCTGCCGTTGCGGTGCTGATCCACCAGCGCGGAATCGCCGACGAGGTCGAGCAGCGAATAGGGCGCGCCCTTGACCTGGAACAGCTCGGTGTCCGCGATCCTGCCGTGAGCGCCGACAATGCCATCCGAGGGGCTGGCGACAATGGTGGGGTCGGGATCAAAGGGGCGCAAGCCCGGCTTCAGCTCCCGGGTAAAACAATCATGCAGGCTCTTGAAGTGGGTCTTCTTCGCCTCGGACAGATCGAGGTCGGAGAACAGCTTCCACAGCGCGATCGAGAAGTCCCGCACGAGGGGATTCTCGATCTTGGAGAACCAGCCCATGAAGCGGGTCAGCGCGGCGCGCGGGATGCGGTTGGTCAACAGAAAGTTGAGGTCTTCCTGCTGGGTGAAAGAGGCGATGAGGGCTTTGACTGTCATGAATCTGTCAGCTCACAGTATTAGCGCTTGTTGTCATGGAAACGACACTCCCGATTCTCTCGATGTCCGTGGCCGCCGCAGCGTCTGCTGCCGCCGTCCTCCCGAAGCTGAAGGCGCGGATCGAACTGTCCCGCGCCAAGCATCGCTCGCTCGCCGGGCACTCCAAGATGTCGCGCCGGGTGGCAAAGCTGCTCCCGTTCTACGAATACGGAGAGAACGACATCTTCTCGTGCGACGGCGCGCCGGCGGACATCGCCGCGCAGCGCAAGGAGGCCTTCTTTCGTCTCGCCGCCCTCTACGCCGAGCGCTACCCGAAGGGCCGCGCGATGACGAAGGAAGCGGCGGACAAGATCTCCGACCTGAATTTCACCGAGAGCTACCGCGTGCCGTTCCAGTTCTCGCGCCTGGTCCGCGAGCACCTGGGCACCTCGACCTTCGTGGAGTCCTCGCGCGGCGTCACCGTCACGGATGTCGACGGCAACACGTCCTACGATCTCACGGGGTCCTACGGCGTCAACATCTTCGGCAACGATTTCTACAAGGAGTGCATCGAGGGCGCCGAGAAGCGCACGCATGCACTCGGCCCGGTGCTCGGCCCCTACCATCCCGTGATCCTCGACAATGTGCAGCGTCTCTGCCGGATCTCGGGCCTCGACGAGGTCTCGTTCCACATGTCCGGCACCGAGGCCGTGATGCAGGCGGTGCGGCTGGCGCGCTACCATACCAAGCGCACGCATCTCGTTCGTTTTGCCGGCGCCTATCACGGCTGGTGGGGCGACGTGCAGCCGGGCGTCGGCAATCCCATTGCCGCGCACGAGACCTACACCCTCGCCGAGATGTCGGAGAAGACGCTGCACGTGCTGCGTACGCGCAAGGACATCGCCTGCGTGCTGGTCAACCCTCTGCAAGGCCTGCACCCCAACGCCAACGCGCCCGGCGATTCCTCGCTGGTGGATTCCTCCCGCGGCGGCAACTTCGATCGCGCGGCCTACACCGAATGGCTCAAGAAGCTGCGCGAGGTCTGCGACCAGCGCGGCATCGTGCTGATCTTCGACGAGGTCTTCGTCGGCTTCCGGCTTGCCGCCGGCGGTGCCCAGGAATATTTCGGCGTGAGCGCCGACATGGTGACCTACGGCAAGAGCCTCGCCGGCGGCCTGCCGGTCGGCGTGGTCTGCGGCAAGCGCGAGCTGATGCGCCGCTTCCGCGACGACCGTCCCGCCGACATCTGCTTCGCCCGCGGCACCTTCAACTCGCATCCCTACGTCATGACGGCAATGGACGAGTTTTTGAGTCGGCTCGCCAGCCCGAACTTCCATGCCATTTATGATGGACTGGAAGAAACCTGGAACGGTCGCGTCCAAAAGCTCAACCAGATGATGACGGATGCCGACCTGCCGGTGCGGTTCGCCAACTTCTCGTCGATCTGGACGGTGGAATACACGACGCCCTCCCGCTACAATTGGATGCTGCAATATTATTTGCGCGCCGAGGGCCTGGCGCTGAGCTGGGTCGGCACCGGCCGGCTGATCTTCAGCCTGAACTACACCGACGCCGATTTCACCGAAGTCGCCGACCGCTTCGTCCGCGCGGCCGGGAAGATGAAGGCCGACGGCTTCTGGTGGCACGACGGCGTGCTCACCAACAAGACTATCAAGCGGCAGATCCTGAAAGAGATGCTGGCCAAGCGTTTTGGACGCTGAGGCCACACTTCGCGGGCTTGCCGCCGATGCGGCGGGGTTGTGTGCGCCATATGCGATTGCCCTACCGCGCGCGGGGAGAGGCGAAGCAGCCCCCAGCACGTGGATGCCCGGCACGAGGCCGGGCATGACGTAACCATCAGACATCGGAGTGTGTTGTGTACGTAGCGCGCTCAGGCGTGCTGCTCTTCGAGCGTGGGCTCGCCGATGAGGCCCAGCGTGTGCTCGGGGTTGAGGTGCAGGCCGGGATCCATCAGCTCACCGCGCATCAGGGCAAGCGGAGCACTGCGGTAGAGCATCAGATCGTGGAACGGATCGGTCAGGATCTTGGTCATCCAGACGAGGCCGGTCTCGACGTCGCGGATGAAGAACAGGTGCACGGTGCGGAACAAGAGGCCACCGCCGCCGACCACGAGCCAGATCTTTGCAACCTGCCGCATGAAGTCGGTCGCGCTGGCCCAGGGCGTGAACAGGCCGAACAGCGTCGGGTCGAGGAACAGCACCAGCGGCGAGGCCGCCCAGATCGCCATCAGCACCACCTTGCGCTGCAAATTGTAGCCGACCTTGATCTCTTCCTTGTACTCGTGCGTCGCCTGGTTGATGTGGTCGTAGGTATGCGGCTCGAAGAAGAAGTGACCGGCCTGGCGCGAGGTCATCGAGACCAGCCAACCGACCAGCGCAGAGACGACAGGGTCGACGAACAGCCAGACATAGGCGAAGAGGAAGCTCAGCGCGCTGACGAAGTGCAGGCTCTGATTGATGCGGCTGTGGTGATAGTAGCGATGGTCGTCCCAGCGCTGGATCCGCAGCTGCTCGAGATAATTCTTGATCATGCTCTTCCCCAAGATGCTTTCGGGTACGGGGTTAAACGGATTCGATGTACGCCGTGTGACAACATCATCCTGTCATGTGACGGCACGCAGCGGCGCGATGACGCACGCGACGCGTAAGCTCACGCCGCCTTGGCGATGTCGATCTTGCGGAAGCGCACCAGCGAGAAATGACCGAGCGGCGGAATCAAACGACGTTCGGCGAGCTCGATTCCGTTGGCGCCGGCCAGCCATTTCGCATAGCGCGACCAGGCGAACTCGGCGGTGCGGAAGCCGAGCGGACGCACCACCGGCTGCAGCTTCTGTTCGATGAACCGGCGCATGCCGGCGTCCGCGCTGACGCGGGTGAGGATGATCAGCTCGCCGCCCGGGCGCAGCACGCGGGCGAATTCGTCGAGCGCCTTCTCCGGGTTCGGCACGGCGGTGACGACATATTGCGCCATCACGACGTCGAAGGAATTGTCCGGGAATTCCAGCTTCTCGGCGTCCATCACCGCGAGGCCCTCGACGTTCTTCAGCTTGCCCTCGGTAACGCGCTGGCGCGCCTTGTCGAGCATGGCTTCCGAAATGTCGGTGCCGAAGATGCGCAGGTGCGGGGCGTAGAGCGGCAGCGAGATGCCGGTGCCGACACCGACCTCGAGCACGCGGCCGCCGATCTTGTTGGTGGCCGCGATCGCGGCCTGCCGGCCCTTGGCGAACACGCCGCCGAACACGAGGTCGTAGACCGGCGCCCAGCGGTCATAGGCCTGCTCGACCGTGCCGCGGGTGAGGTCGAGCTGCTGGGTGCCGTCAAGGTTCATGATCTTAGCCATCGATGAGGTTCTCGCTGTGGTTCTAACGAAAGATCAACCGCGCACCGGCCGCCGCGCCATGCGGGGCGAAGCGCGCAAGACGCGGCTGGGCTGAAGTGAGGTGAGGTTGCCGACGAACTGGCGCGCGCTGTTCTCCCAGGAACGCTCCAGCGCGAAGTTGCGACACGTCTCGCGCGACATGGCGAGCGCGCGCAGGCACGCGGCGCGCAGATCGTGATCGATCGCGCCGATCGGATGATCGGCGATGACGTCCTTCGGACCCGTGACCGGAAATGCGGCCACTGGCGTGCCGCAGGCCAGTGCCTCCAACTGCACCACGCCGAAGGTGTCGGTCAGGCTCGGAAACACGAAAACGTCGGCGGCGGCGAGATGCGCGGTGAGATCGGCGCCCTTCTTCTCGCCGAGGAACACGGCATCGGGATATTTCCTTTCGAGCGCGGCCTTCTGCGGGCCGTCGCCAACGACGACCTTGGTGCCGGGCAGGTCGAGCGAGAGGAACGCTTCGAGGTTCTTCTCCACCGCGACGCGGCCCATGGTCATGAAGATCGGACCCGGCAGGTCGAGCCTCGCCGGAGAGTCGGGATGGAACAGCTCGGTGTTGACGCCGCGGGTCCAGAAGCCGAGCCGCTTGAAGCCACGCTCGGACAGCTCCTGCCGCAGCGACGGCGTCGCCACCATGGTCATGGCGGCGGCATCGTGGAAATGGCGCAGCACGGCATAGCCGACGCTGGCGGGCATGCCGGTCCGCACCGAGACGTATTCCGGAAAGCGCGTGGTGTAGGAGGTGGTGAAGGCGAGCCGGTTGCGCCGGCAATAGGCCCGCGCGGCCCAGCCGATCGGCCCTTCGGTCGCAATGTGCAGCGCGTCCGGTGCCGCCTTCTCGATCCGGCGCGCGATCTCTTTGCCGCTCGGCAGCGCGATGCGCAGGCCCGGATAGGTCGGCAGCGGCCAGGACGGAAAGCCGTCGGGTGTCAGAAAGTCGATCTCGACTTCGAGGGCCTTGGCCGCATTCGCCAGCGAGGTCAGCGTCCGGACCACGCCGTTGACCTGCGGATGCCAGGCGTCGGTCGCGATTAATACCCGCATGGGAAAATCCCGAGAGTTTGATGATTCTCAGGGATCGACCATCAACGAAGGATATTTCAGGCGTGTGACGTCATAGAAGTGTCCGCGGGCTGTTTTGTTCGTTAACGGGCGGCCCCAGCCACGAAACCGTCATGAAACAATCCTTGCCGCCGTGAAACCGTTTTCGGTTTTCCGCGCAAATCTCCCGAAACGTTTTGCCGTTAGTGATCCAGGCAACAGAGCACCGCAACGGTGCCGCGGTGGCCAAGACCACCGAGCAAACAGGGGCGATCACATGTTCAATCTGGATATTTTCAAGACGTTTTCGCGCGCCGTTGCTTTCGGCACAGTCGCGGTCTCGGCGATCGCATTCGCGGGTAGCGCCAAGGCCGCACCGGTGCAGATCTTCCCGTTCTTCCAGCCGCTGCCGCCGATGGCCGCGCCGCAGCCATTCCAGCCCTACCAGGCGCCCACTTACCAGACTGAGCCGTCCGAGGATCAGGACGCCGTCGAGATGCCGGCCCGCTTCCGCCGCCAGACCGTTTCCTATGCAACGCGCGAGGCGCCGGGCACCATCATCATCGATACCCCCAACACTTATCTCTATTACGTGCTCGGCAACGGTCAGGCGCTGCGCTACGGCATCGGTGTCGGCCGCGACGGCTTCACCTGGTCCGGCATCCAGTCGGTGACCCGCAAGGCGGAGTGGCCGGCCTGGACGCCTCCGCCGGAGATGATCGCCCGCCAGCCCTATCTGCCGCGCCACATGGCCGGTGGCCCCGGCAATCCGCTCGGTGCGCGCGCCATGTATCTCGGCGGCACCATCTACCGCATTCATGGCACCAACGCCCCCGAGACCATCGGCAAGCGCGTCTCGTCCGGCTGCATCCGCATGACCAATGACGACGTCACCGACCTCTACTCCCGCGTCAACGTCGGCACCAAGGTCGTGGTGCTGCCGATGACGGAGCGCCGCGCCGAGCTCGGAACCGCAGCGCGCTGAACCGGCAGGACATTGTGACGCAAACGGCCCCGGAACCCACCGGGGCCGCTTTCGTTTGCCCTCGACACGTCGACGCGCTTGCTGCGGCACGGTGCTCCACGGAGGCGCAAATGCACTCACGCCTGCAATCCTCGCCCTATCGATGGCTGCACGCGTTCGTCTGCGCCGGCGCCCTGACGCTGCTCGCGCCTGCCTCACTCGCGCAGCAGCCCGCAAGTGGCGAGGCCGCCCAGCAGGCCTTCAACAATTCCTGCCGCACCTGCCATTCGGTGAAGGAAGGCGACAACCGCCTCGGCCCCAACCTCAACAAGATCGTGGGGCGCAAGGCCGGCGCGCTGCCGGACTACAACTACTCCTCATCGATGAAGGAAGCCGGCTTCACCTGGGACCAGGACAAGCTGACGCGCTTCATGCTCAAGCCGGACGAGGTGGTGTCGGGCAACAAGATGCAGCCTTATGGCGGGATTTCCGCGGAAGAGGCGGCCAAGGTGGTTGCGTATTTGCAGGCGGCAGGCGGGCAATAGGATCGCGGCGGCGCTACGTGCGCGGCCGGTTTCATTTGTGCCGGCGCCCTGATATGCTGCCGGACATGAGCAATCGTAAGCAACCAGCGACCAAGACAGGCGGAACGTCGGCCAAGCTCGTCATTGGCAGGGAGCGTTTCGCCAAGATCAGCGCGGTCGAAGGTATCGTCCCGTCGGCGGCCATGAAGACGCGTGTTGCTCGATTCGACCGGCAAGGGCTATCGGCCGCGGAGCGCCGGCGCGAAATCATCAACGCTCACAAAAAGGGCTAGCCGCCCTCATGTATGACGCCGTTGAAGACCCGTATTGTTATCCGGGCACGACGGTCCTCAAGAACAAGCTTCATCTCGAGAAGCGGGCCGAGCTCGAATCTTTCGAGGCCGAAATCACCGCACAGCGCGCGGAGGAAGCCCTGCCCGCGGGGCGGCTGACTTATTCGCATTATCGCGCGATCCACCGACATCTGTTCCAGGATGTCTACGATTGGGCAGGCAAGATCCGCACCGTCCGAATTTCGAAGGGCGGCAGCATGTTTTGCTTCCCCGAGAGCATCCATCGAGAGATGTCGAAGCTGTTTCGCACTCTCGCCGACGAAAGGCACTTGAGAGACACGACGACGGATGAATTCGCGTCGAAGGCCGCTCATTTCCTTGCCGAGCTGAACGCGATCCACCCGTTCCGCGAAGGCAACGGACGCACGCAACTTACGTTCCTGCTTCTTCTCGCTGAGACCGCCGGCCACCCACTCGCAATGACACGACTCGACCCTGAAAAGGTTATGCAGGCGATGATCGAGAGCTTTGGTGGCAGCGAAGATATGCTGGCTCGCGTCCTGCGCCATCTCCTGGATAACGAACGCTAGCCGCCCCGCCGCTCCCCGATCCACCTCAGCCACGCCGCCGAATGAAACGCGCTCATCAGCAGATACATCGGCGCCATCCCGCTCAGTAGCGCGCCATGCCCGGCCACGCAGAGCGTGTCCGCCGGGCCCTCACCGATCACAACCGTCAACACGGCCATGATCGCGAAGGTCGGGCTTGCCGCCAGGGCCAGCCATCTGGCGAGGTGGCGGGCGGCCGCGATGCTGTCGCGGCCGGCGCCGGCCGTTGCGCTAGCGGGGTTAGTCACGACCTTGCGCAGCCTCCTCGCGAAAGGCCTTCTCGCCGGCGGTAGAGATCTCGACCCACTTCTGGTCGGGCGCGGCGCCTTCCGTGTAGCTGTCGTGCCAGTTCCACCATTTGTAGGTCGGCGTCTGCGGATAGCCCTTCGGCGAGTCTTCCCAGAGCTCCTGGCGGCCGAGCGGCGTGATGTCGAGATAGTTCCAGGTGCCACCCATCTGCTCGTCGCCGCGGCTCTTGACGAAATAGGTGCGGAAGATGCGCGTCCCGTCGCGGTAGAACACGTTGGTGCCGTGCCATTCGTCGACGCCGAAATCGGCATCGAAACTGTCTGTTACGGTGACCCATGGCATGGTCCAGCCCATCCGCTGCTTCAGCCTGATGATGTCGGCCTGCGGCGCGCGCGAGGCGAACACCAGCGTGGTGTCGCGGGCATTCAGATGCGCGACATGGGCGACCTGATCGGCCACCATGGAGCAGCCGCGGCAGGCGTGATCCGGCCAGCCGAACACGCCCGGCTCGAAGAACGCGCGGTAGACGATCAGCTGCCGCCGGCCCTGGAACAGGTCGGCGAGACTGAGCTTGCCGCCGGGCCCCTCGAACGCATAGGTTTTGGCCACTTCCATCCAGGGCATGCGCCGACGCTCGGCGGCCAGGGCGTCGCGGGCACGGGTATGCGCCTTTTCCTTCACGAGCAGTTGCTGACGGGCTGCCTCCCAGTCCTGCGGCGACACCACCGGCGGTGTTTGCATCACAGCCTGTCCGTTATTCGGTTCGTTCTGGGCTAATGTCATCATGACTCTCCAAATCTCTTATTCGGGCGATCGGCCTGCAGGTCGCGGAACCGCTCGCCCCTCACCGCACATCGTCGGCTGGCAACGATTTCTGGCACCGCGCGGTTGCGCGGTGGGAGTAACAAGTGTGGCGGGATTTGAATGGAGTCGCTGATCACGGCCGCCGCACGGGCGCTCGAGGCGGGCGACCCGCTCGGTGCCCTGAACCGCGTTGCGCTGCGCAACGACGCGCCCTCGCTGGCGCTGCGCGGCATCGCGATGGCGCAGCTCGGCGACCTCGCCAAGGCCAAGTCGCTGCTGCGCAGCGCTGCGCGCGCGTTCGGCCCGCGCGAGGCGGTGGCGCGCGCCAGATGCATAGTGGCCGAAGCCGAGATCGCGCTGGTCTCGCGCGACCTCGGCTGGCCGGCGAGGACTCTTGCCGCCGCACGGGCGACGCTCGAGCACCACGGCGATCTCGTGAATGCCGCCCATGCGCGCCACATCGAGGCCCGGCGCCTCCTCCTCGTCGGGCGTCTCGACGAAGCCGAGCGCATTTTGGCTGAGCCCGGCGCCGCCCTGCTCCCGCCGGCATCGCAGGCCGTCCGCGCGCTCGTCGTCGCCGGCATCGCCATCAGGCGTCTCAGAACGAAAGACGCGCGCGCGGCGCTTGACCTGGCAGTGCGGGGCGCGAGGCTCGCCGGCATCCCCGCGCTCGCGGCCGAAGTCGAAAGCGCGAGCCGCGTGCTCGATGCGCCGGCGGCGCGGCTGATCACGCGCGGCAAGGAGCGGCCATTGCTGCTTGCCGAGGTCGAGGATCTCCAGACATCCGAGGCGCTCGTCGTGGACACGTTCCATCATTCGGTTCGCAGGCGCGGCACCGTCGTGCCGCTCGGCACGAGGCCGGTGCTGTTCACCCTCGTCCGCGCCCTGGCGCAGGCCTGGCCCGCGGACGTCTCGCGGCAGACGCTGATCGCGAACGCGTTTCGTGCCAGGCATCTCGATGAATCGCATCGCGCGCGGTTGCGCGTCGAGATAGGGCGGCTCCGCACCAAGCTCGCCCCACTTGCCGACGTGACCGCGACGAAGCAGGGTTTTGCGCTGACGCCGCGCAAGACGCGACAGGTTCTCGTGCTGGCGCGGCCCGTCGAGGAAAAGCACGCGAGCATCCTCGCCTTCCTCTCCGACGGCGAGCCCTGGTCGAGCTCGGCGCTCGCGCTGGCGCTCGGAACGAGCGCGCGCACGGTGCAGCGGGCGCTCGACGAGCTGGCACGCGCGAACAAGGTGCAATGCTTCGGACATGGCCGGGCGCGGCGCTGGATGACGCCACCCGTTCCGGGTTTCCCGACAGGCTTGTTACTCCCCACGCCGCTCCTGAAGTCGTAACGTCAAGGCCACATCACAGGGAGCGAGCACATGAAGCGTTCAGCCGCCGAGATCGTCAGGGAGTATGGGCCGTTCGAGGGCGTCGAGGCCGTGCATGGCGTCAGCTATGACGGCAGCCATGTCTGGTTCGCATCCGGCGACAGATTGAATGCGGTCGATCCTGAGAGCGGCAAGGTCGCGCGCTCCATCGACGTCGCCGCGCATGCTGGAACGGCATTCGACGGAAGGCACCTGTTCCAGATCGCCGAGGATCGCATCCAGAAGATCGATGCGGCCTCGGGCAAGGTGCTCGGCACGATCCCGGCGCCAGGCGGCGGCGGCGATTCCGGCCTCGCCTGGGCCGAGGGCTCGCTCTGGGTCGGGCAATACCGCGAGCGCAAGATCCATCAGGTCGATCCGGAAACCGGCAAGGTTCTTCGCACCATCGAGAGCAAGCGCTTCGTGACCGGGGTGACCTGGGTCGACGGCGAGCTCTGGCACGGCACATGGGAGGGCGAGGACAGCGACATCAGGCGGATCGACCCTGAGACGGGCAAGGTGCTGGAGCAACTCGACCTGCCCGCGGGCACCATGGTCTCGGGCCTGGAGTCGGACGGCGGCGACCGCTTCTTCTGCGGTGGCGGTCCTCGCGGCAATGTGAGAGCAGTCCGCCGGCCCCGCCGTTAACCCATTCGCCGCAATTCCACCCCATCGGTGCGCTCTAGCGCCCTCCTCGCTCGCCCTGTAAAATCCCGTCGGGGCGGCCTGGGGGATAGATGCGACTAACGTTGAACTTGAAGACCATCACGATCGCCGTCGCAGTGCTCGCGGCGTCGTTCTTCATCAGCTTGAAGGCGATGGACTGGCTTGCGCCGCGCGCGACGAATTCGGCGCCGCCGGTCGCACAATTGCCACCGCTGCCACCGGTCGCGAAGAGCTCGATCGTGATCGCGCCGGTCGCGATCGCGATCGCGGCGATCCGCGAGCAGGCCGAGAAAGCCGCGCCGCGCAATTTCGCAGGCAAGGCCGACAACCCCGTCTCGCAGATCCTGGAGAACGCCGACATCGGCTGGACCGCCGTGCGCGGGCCGATGGCAGCGGCGGGCGACAAGGACGTGCTGACGATCTCGACGCCGCTCTCCGGCAAGCTGAACGTGACGGGCTCGCTGTCGGCGAAGGCCACGGGCGCGCTCGGTGACGCGCTCGGCAGCGTGCTCGGCGGTGACGCCGCGAAGCGGATCGGCGCCGTCAACATCAAGAATTTGAACGCCAGCGCCGAGATCAAGGGCAACGTGGTCATCACCTCGCGCCCGAAGCTCGCGGCCAACTGGCATCTCGAGCCCAATCTCGGCGCCCAGGTCAATCTCGGCGACACCAACGTCAACGTCGCCGGCGCCAAGGTCAACGTGCCGGCGCAGGTCAAGCCGCTGATCGACAAGAATGTCGGCGAGCAGATCAACATCGTCTCCGAGCGCATCCGCAACGATCCGAGCCTGCGCGAGAATGCGAAGCTGCAATGGGCCAAGGCGTGCCGCTCGATCCCGCTGCAGGGCTCGGGCTCCTCGGCCGCGCTTCCGCCGCTCTGGCTGGAGATGAAGCCGATCCGCGCCATCGCCGCGCAGCCGCGCGTCGACGCGCAGGCGGTGACGCTGCTGATGGGCCTGGAAGCGGAGACGCGCGTCACCTCGACGCCGACCAAGCCGGACTGTCCGTTCCCCGACAAGATCTCGATCGTGCCGCCGAGCGGCACCGGCGTGAACATCGGCGTTCCCATCGACGTGCCCTTCACCGAGATCAACAAGCTGATCACCGCGCAGATGGTCGGCCGCACCTATCCCGAGGACGGCTCCGGGCCGGTCGACGTCACCGTGAAGAGCGCCAACGTGATCCCGTCCGGCGACCGGCTGCTGATCTCGCTCTTGGTGCGCGCCAAGGAGAAGAAGAGCTGGCTCGGCCTCGGCGCCGAGGCGACCGTGCACATCTGGGGCCGGCCGGTGCTCGACCAGGCGCAACAGACGCTGCGGCTCACCGACATCCAGCTCGCGGTGGAATCCGAGGCGGCGTTCGGCCTGCTCGGCGCCGCGGCGCGCGCCGTCGTGCCGCAGATGCAGCAGGCACTGCTGCAGAGGGCAACGCTCGACCTGAAGCCGATCGCCGCCAACGCCCGCGAGAAGATCGCCGCCGCCATCGCCGATTACCAGAAGAGCGAGGACGGCCTCAAGGTCGACGCCAAGATCGACAGCCTGACGCTGGCCGACATCGCCTTCGATTCCAAAACGTTGCGCGTGGTCGCGGAAGCCGGCGGCTCGCTGAATGTGTATGTGAGCAAGCTGTCGGGGATGTAGCGCGGCTCCCACGCCTCTTCATCCCTCGCACCGCTGGCATTCTCATCCGAGGATGCTAAGCTGCCCCTTGCAACCTCGAACGAGGTGCTGACAGCATTGTAGCGGCAAGCCGAGGACAACATGGAAGCCGGCATGGTGACGCCCGCGCCGGCATTGGTGCGCTTTTCCGGCATTCAGAAGACCTATGATGGCGAGCACCTCGTGGTGAAGAACCTCGATCTCGACATCAGGAAGGGCGAGTTCATCACCCTGCTCGGCCCGTCGGGCTCGGGCAAGACGACCACGCTGATGATGCTGGCCGGCTTCGAGGTTCCGACCCATGGCGAGATCTATCTCGGCGAGCGGCCGATCAAGAACATGCCGCCGCACAAGCGCGACATCGGCATGGTGTTCCAGAATTACGCCTTGTTTCCGCACCTGACGATCGCCGAGAATATCGCCTTCCCGCTATCCGTTCGCAAGACGAGCAAGGCGGAAGCGCAGGAGCGCGTCAAATCGGCATTGCGCATGATCAAGATGGAAGCCATGGCGCAGCGGCGGCCCGGACAGCTGTCCGGCGGGCAGCAGCAGCGCGTGGCGCTGGCGCGCGCGCTGGTTTTCAACCCGCAGCTCGTGCTGATGGACGAGCCGCTCGGCGCGCTCGACAAGCGCCTGCGCGAACAGATGCAGCTGGAGATCAAGCAGCTGCACGAGAAGATGGGCATCACGATCGTCTACGTCACCCACGATCAGAGCGAAGCGCTCACCATGTCGGACCGCATCGCCGTGTTCAACGACGGCATCGTGCAGCAGATCGACAAGCCCGACGCGCTTTACGAGCATCCGGTGAACAGCTTCGTGGCCCATTTCATCGGCGAGAACAATGTGCTTTCAGGCACCGTCGAGACGGTCGAGAAGGACTATTGCCGCGTCGCGCTGGCCGGTGGCGGCGCGGTGACCGCGCGGGCGGTCAACATCCAGGGCGCGGGCGCGTCCACCTCGCTGTCGGTCCGGCCGGAGCGGATCGCCATTGTCCCGGACGGCGCGTCCTGCGACGGACCGAACCGCCTGCCGGCGAGGGTGCAGAACACCATCTATCTCGGCGATCACGCGCTGGCCGTGCTCGACGTCGCCGGCAACGGCGAGTTCATGGTCAAGCTTCAGTCGGGCGCACATGACGGCCTGAGACATGGTGAAAGCGTATTCGTCAGCTTCCGCCCCGAGGACTGTCTGGCGCTCGATCCGGTCTGACCCAACACAAGCGGACCTGACATACTCAACCTCAACGCAACTCGCATGAAGAAGGAACCAGGACCATGATGAAGCGCAAGACGATTGCTCTGGGTTTCGCCGCGGCGTTCGTTGCCAGCGCTGCGCTGATGACGGTTGCAGAGGCGCGTGACCTCACCGTCGTGTCGTGGGGCGGCGCCTATCAGGATGCCCAGAAGAAGGTCTATTTCGAGCCGTTCAAGAAGGCGACCGGGATTGCCATGAACGACGAGTCCTGGGACGGCGGCGTCGGTGTGTTGCGCGCCAAGGTGCAGGGCGGCGCCGCCACCTGGGACGTCGTCCAGGTCGAGAGCGACGAATTGGCGGTCGGCTGCGAGGAAGGCCTGTTCGAGAAGATGGACTATACCAAGATCGGCGGAGAGGCTGCCTACATTCCGCCGTCGGTCAACCCGTGCGGCGTCGGCGCCATCCTCTATGACTTCGTGCTCGGCTACGACAAGGACAAGCTGAAGGAAGCCCCGAAGGGCTGGGCCGACTTCTTCGACACAAAGAAGATCCCGGGCAAGCGCGCTTTGCGCCAGGGCCCGAAGACGACGCTGGAGATCGCGCTGATGGCCGACGGCGTCCCGCCGAAGGACGTCTACCAGGTGCTGGCGACCGACGACGGTGTCGATCGCGCGTTCATGAAGCTCGACACCATCAAGGGCGACATCGTCTGGTGGAAGGCCGGCGCCCAGCCGCCGCAACTGCTCGCGTCCGGCGAGGTGGTGATGACCTCGGTCTACAACGGCCGCATCGACACCGCGAACAAGAACGAGAAGAAGAATTTCGGCATGGTGTGGGACGGCGCGCTCTTCACCCTCGACAGCTGGGTCGTCCTGAAGGGCAGCCCGAACAAGGAGGCGGCCTACAAGTTCCTGGACTTCGCCGGCAAGGCGGAGAACCAGTCGAAACTGTCGGAGCAGATCGCCTACGGCACCTCGAACAAGGACGCGGCCGGCAAGCTCGCGCCCGCCGTCCTGAAGGACCTGCCGACCGCACCCGACAACATCAAGAACGCGGTCGAGATCAACGTTGCGTTCTGGCTCGAGAACATCGACCGCCTGACCGAGCGCTTCAACAAATGGGCAGCGAAGTAGCCACCCATGACAGCGTCCGCGACCAGTGCCGATGCATCGACCGAAGTTCCGCTCAAGCGCCGATTGAGGCGTGCAGAGCGGGCACGTCAGGTCAAGGCATTGGCGCTGGTCGCGCCGCTTCTCGTCTTCCTGCTCTTCACCTTCGCCGGGCCCATCGCCGGCATGCTGTGGCGCGCGGTCGATGACCGCGAGGTGCGCCAGGTTCTGCCTCAAACCATAGCTGCTCTCGCCGAGTGGGACGGCAAGGAGTTGCCGGACGAGAAGGCCTACGCGGCCCTGGCGAGCGACGTCCAGGCGGCGCGCGCCTCCGGCACCATCGCCATCGCGGCCAAGCGGCTGAACTACGCGCTGAACGGTTTTCGCACGATCCTGACCAGCACCTCCCGCAATCTCAAGACCGCGCCCGAACCCGGCACGGCCAAGGAGACTCTAGGCAAGATCAATCCGGCCTGGCACGAACGCGCGACGTGGACGACGATCAAGGACGCCGGCGGCCCCATCACGGGCTTCTACCTTCTGGCCGCGCTCGACCTGACGCGAAACGTGGACGGCGCGATCGTCGCGGCCCCGCCGGACCAGGCCATCTACCGCAGCCTGTTCGCGCGCACCTTCGTCATCAGTCTCAGCGTCACCGCGCTCTGCCTCATCCTCGGCTTCCCCGTCGCCTACCTCCTGGCGACGCTGCCGCCGGGCAGGTCGAACCTCCTGATGATCTTCGTCCTGTTGCCGTTCTGGACCTCGCTTCTGGTCCGCACCTGCGCCTGGATCGTGCTGCTGCAGAGCAAGGGCGTCGTCAACGACAGCCTGCACTGGCTCGGCATCATCGACGAGCCGTTGCGCCTGATCTACAATCGCTTCGGCGTCTGCGTGGCCATGACCCACGTGCTGCTGCCGTTCATGATCCTGCCGCTGTACAGCAGCATGAAGGCGATCTCGCCCGCTTACATGCGGGCGGCCGCCTCGCTCGGCGCACCGCCGCTCACCGCCTTCCTGCGCATCTACCTGCCGCAGACCCTGCCCGGCGTCAGTGCAGGAAGCCTGCTCGTCTTCATCCTGGCGCTCGGCTATTACATCACGCCAGCCCTCGTCGGCGGCGCTGCCGATCAGATGATCAGCTACTTCATCGCCCTCTACACCACCGAGACCGCCAATTGGGGCCTTGCTTCGGCACTCGGTGCGGTGCTGCTGCTCGCCACCATTCTCTTGGCGCTGGTCTATGGCAAGCTGGTGCAGGGCCAGCAGGTCACGGGAGGCATGAAGAATTGAGCGACAATGCCTCCCTGCGCACGCCCAGCCAGCGCATCGCGTGGACAACGACTCTCGTGGTCTCCACGCTGGTGTTCACCTTCCTGATCGCGCCGATCCTTGCGATCATGCCGCTGTCCTTCAGTTCGAGCTCGTACCTCACCTATCCGCTGCCCGGCCTGTCCTTGCGCTGGTACGACGATTTCATCAATTCGCCGCGCTGGATGAATTCGCTGAAGAACAGCGTGATCATCGGCGTCGCCTCCACCGTGCTGTCCATGGTGCTCGGCACGCTGGCAGCGCTGGGGCTGGCGCAGTGGAAGAGCCGGTTCAAACCGCTGGTTCTGGCTTTCGTGCTGTCGCCGGTCGTCGTGCCCGGCGTCATCACCGCCGTTGGCCTGTATTTCTTCTTCGCGCCGATTGGCCTCACCGGCAGCTATCTCGGCCTGATCCTGGCCCACACCGCGATGGCAACGCCGTTCGTGGTGATCACGGTCGGCGCGACGCTGCAAAGCTTCGACACCAATCTGGCGCGCGCCGCCGCCTCGCTCGGCGCCTCGCCGCTTCAAGCGTTCCGCCGCGTGATCCTGCCGCTGATCCTGCCGGGCCTCGCATCGGGCGCGCTGTTCGCCTTTGCGACCAGCTTCGACGAGGTGGTGATCGTGCTGTTCATGGCCGGCCCCGAGCAGCGCACCCTGCCGCGCGAGATGTTCAGCGGCATCCGCGAGAACATCAGCCCGACCATCACGGCAGCGGCGGTGATTCTGACCACGGTCTCGGTCATCCTCCTCGCCACCATGGAAGCCTTGCGCCGTCGCAACGAACGGCTCAAGCGTGGTGGTTGAAAGGACTCCTTCCTTCGTCCTCTCCCCGCAAGCGGGACGAGGTAAGAGAAACGACACGACAGCGCGCCCGGTGAAAACCGGGCGCGCTTCGTTCAGATGGCTAGAAGCCCATTACTCCGAATACTTGAACTCCGGCATGTTCTTCAGCTCGTCCTTGCTGGCATTGAACACGGCGTGATCCGGATACCATTTCGAGGTGGACGACGTCGTGGTCGCAGCGGGCTTGGTGTCGGCGGTGCCGGTCGCAGCGCCCGTGGTCGTGGTCGCGGCGGGCTTCGCGCCGGTGCCGGTGTAGGCGACGGCCTCGTTGACGAACTTCAGCTTCTCGTAGGGCACGGCGACCAGATGCTCGCCCATGCCGAGGAAGCCGCCGACGCCGATCACGGCAATCTTGATGTCGCCGCTCTTGTCCATCAGCAGGTCGTTGATCGTGCCGATGTTCTCGTTGGCCTCGTTGTAGACCTTCAACCCATCCATCTTGGACGTACGCCACTGTCCCGATGCGGTCGTGGTGGTCGTCGTGGCGGTGGTTGCCGCAGGCGCCGCCTTGTCGGTGGTGGCGGTCGGCGACTGCGCGAACGCAACGGTCGTGAGCAGTGCAGTGCCGGCAAGGCCGGCGACGATCGTCTTCATCATGTTGTCATCTCCTTCAACGAAAAACTCGTGTGGAGAAAACAGCGCTGATCACGCGCAGTTCCGTGCGCGCGGCAATTTCGTCGCGCGATGCGAGTGCAAGAACTCCACAAGGGTGTTCCTGCGTCACTCAGTAACATTTTGCGACGCACGGTTCCCCGCCGACGATCATGCGCCCTGGGTGAAGCACGATCGCGGCGAGGAGCCGCGCCGACCCGCGTCGCTCGGGGTCAGCTCTTGTAGTCGATCAGAAGCGCGGAGAAGCCGGAGCCGCCGGATGAGCCGCCGTTGGCGCCGTAGGACGATGTCGACGATTGCGATTGCTGCAGCGCCTGGAGGAATTGCTGCAGGATCTCGGCAATGGTCTGGTCGCTGGAGCTGCTGCTGGTCGTGTCCGTGGACGACGAGGAATCCGAGGAGCTGTCGTCGGGCGGCGGACCGGGCGGCGGCCCGCCTGCGCCACCGGGGCCGCCCGCCCCGCCGGGACCGCTCGCGAAGGCGGACTGAAACACGCCCTTGAGCGCTTCGGCCTGGTCCGAGGTCAGCGTCCCGTTCGACACCTCGTTCGAAATGAGGTCGTCGATCTTCGACTGCATGTCCGCCTTGGAGGGGCGCGTGCCGCTCGACCCATCGCTCGACCGGCTCTGCTGGAGTGCCGTGTCGATGTCGGTCAGCGCCGTCGAGAGCGCGGACTGATCCGCCGACGAGACCGTGCCGGCGGACACTTCCGATTGCAATTCCTGCTGCAGCCGCTGCAGCGGGGACTGAATGTTGCCGGCGGAGGCCGCCGAAATCGAGGTCATGATGGCTCCGTGGGTTTTGCGGGGTTTCGCTGCTGTCCACGCCACGGTATGGTTAACGGCCTTAACGAGACCTTGCTGCTCCGCGAGCACACGATTGCCGCCTGTTGCGGGACGCCGGACAGAAACAATCCGAAACAAAAATCTTCGCCATTTGGCCCGAATCTTGGACAAACAAAGCGCATGGCCATTCCCAATCCCAACATCCTGGTCGTCGAGGACGACCGCGAAACCCGGACGTTGATTGCGAAGTACCTGCGCAACAACGCCTGCAACGTCACCGCCGTGAGCGACGGCCGCGAGATGTCGCGCGCCATGGCCGATCACCGCATCGACCTGATCATTCTCGACGTCATGCTGCCGGGCGAGGACGGTCTCAGCCTGTGCCGCAAGGTGCGTGCCGAGGGGCAGACGCCGATCATCATGCTGACCGCGCGCGGCGAGGACGTCGACCGCATCGTCGGCCTGGAGATGGGCGCGGACGATTATCTGCCAAAACCCTTCAACCCGCGCGAGCTGCTTGCCCGCATCAACGCGGTGCTGCGCCGCCAGGCCGCGGCGCAGGCGGCAAGCTCGATCGAGGGCGCCTCCACGCTCACCTTCGAGGGCTGGCACATCGATCTGCGGCTGCGCGAATTGCGCAATCCGGAGGGCGCGCGCGTCGCGGTGACCAGCGCCGAATTCGATCTGTTGCGCACGTTCTGCGAACGGCCCGGCCGCGTGCTGTCGCGCGACAGCCTGCTCGACCTCACGCAAGGGCGCAACACCGGCTCGTTCGAGCGCTCCATCGACGTGCTGGTCAGCCGCATCCGCCGCAAGATCGAGCCCAACCCGGCCGATCCCACGCTCATCAAGACGGTGCGCTCCGGCGGCTATCTGTTCACGCCGCGAACCCAGGTCGCAAATCCTCAAGCGACAAGCCTTCCCGCGGCAAGCCCCCAGGCAGCAGGCATTGAAGCGGTTGCGGCGCCCCTGAGCAGTTAAGGGGACGCCGACGATGAAGCCGTTCGGGTTCTTCCACCTCAAGGGGATCGGCGGGCAGATCGCCGCGCTGGTGCTGGCGTCGACCCTCGCGCTGCATCTCGTCGTCACCACCGCCTTCCTGATCAGCCGGCCGGATCGCCCCGACACGCCGCCGGACGGCGCGCACCAATTGACCGATGCCGCGCTGCTGCTCGGCTCTGCCGAGCCCGGCGAACGACCGCGCCTCGTCGCCGATCTCGCGCGCGCCTTCCCCAAGCTCGGCATCGAAGTGCTCGCCCCGGGCACCGCAAGCGTCGAGGAGAGCGACAATCAGCACCTGCGCGCAATGCGCCGTCATCTCGGGCGCGGCTACAAGCCGGTCCAGCTGGCCTCGGGCGGCAGCCAATCCCGCATCGGCGTCGAGTTGCCCGACGGCACCCTGATATCAGGGCATGTCGACGGCGGGCCGCGGCCATGGTTCTGGGGCGCACCCTGGCTGATAGCGCTGATGAGCGCCTTCATCTGCGTCACCGTGCTCGGCCTGTGGGCGGCGCGGGCGCTGGCAGCTCCCCTGTCGTCCTTCGCCAAGGCCGCCGAGAATTTCAGCCTGGACGGTGGGGCGGAGCCGCTGCCCGAGCGCGGCCCGGAAGAGATCCGCTCGGTGGCGCGCGCGCTCAACCGCATGCACGAGCGGATCGCCCGCCTGATGTCGGACCGCACCCGGATGCTGGCCGCGATCAGCCACGATCTGCGCACGCCGATCACCCGGCTGCGCCTGCGTGCCGAGTTCATCGAGGACGAGACCAATCGCAAGCGCATGCTGATCGACCTCGACCAGATGCGCGCGATGCTGGAGAGCGTACTGTCGCTGCTGCGCAACGACCGCAAGGTCGAGGCCGTGACGCTGGTCGATATCGCCAGCACGCTGCAGCTCGTCGCCGACCAGTTCGGCGACATGGGCCATGTCGTGCATTACGACGGGCCGGCCTCCGCGACCGCCGCCGCGCGGCCCGACGATCTGCATCGCGGCGTCGCCAACCTCGTCGAGAACGCGGTGCGCTTCGGCGCCGAGGTGACGATCCGCCTCGACGTCTCCGGCAGCAGGCTCGTGATCGACGTCGAGGACGACGGCCCCGGCATTTCGGACGCGCGCAAGCAGGAGATGCTGGAGCCGTTCGTGCGCGGCGACGATGCGCGCACCATGGACGAGTCCACCGGCTTCGGGCTCGGCCTGTCGATCGCGCGCGCCATCGCGCTCGCCCATGGCGGCGAGTTGTCGCTGCACGACCGCGAACCGCACGGACTGATCGTGCGGATGCAATTGCCGCTGTGGCTACAGCCGCGCCTGGCCGCGGCTTAGGATCGCCCGTTACGCCGCGAGCGGCGGGTGCTCGACGGCCGCCTCCTCGAAGATCGCCACCGCCTCGAAGCGATAGTTGCAGGCGTGGCAGGTCCAGAGATAGGAGACGCGCCCCTCGCCCGGCTCGATCCAGTCGGGCCGCGGGATCGGCGTGCCGCACTGGGCACAGGGGTTTTGCCTGGGGGTGTCGCTGAGGACTGCTTTTGTCATGGCACCTCTCCCGATTTGCTAGCCGCTTCCTACTCGCTTTCGCGCGCTTGCGCGACTAGACAGCCTTGCTGCCGCGAGTGGGGGTCGTCCGCCCTGAAGGAACCCTTAGCCCGGCATTGAGTCGTAACAGCGGCTCTGCGCCGCAAAATCGTCAGCGGCGGCGTTTGGTCACATCATCGCCGCGTTCGGGAGGCCTATCGGCAGCCGGGCGCAGGTCACCGAGAGGGCCTCAGGGATATCTTATGAAGATTTTACGCATTGCCGTGCTGCTCGTGGCCGGACTGACATTGCCGCAGGCGGCCTTCGCCGGTGAAGCCGAATATGCCGAGATGGTCGCGGCCCATGCCCGCGCCAACGGCGTGCCGGAAGCGCTGGTGCATCGCGTGATCATGCGCGAGAGCCGTTATCAGCCCCACCTCGTCGGCCGTGGCGGCACCATCGGGCTGATGCAGATCAAGCTCGCGACCGCGCGCGGCGTCGGCTACACCGGCGATGCTGCGGGCCTGCGCGATCCCAACACCAACCTCACCTATGCCGTGAAATACCTCGCCGGCGCCTATCGCGCCGCCAATGGCGACCACGCCCGCGCCGTGCGCTATTTCGCCGGCGGCTATTACTACGCCGCAAAGCGCCAGCGTCAGGAGGCCGTGCAGGTCGCCAACATGGGCGAGACCATGGGCCAAGGGGGTATGGGTCAACCTTGGCTGGAGCCGAACGGCAATCCGCAGCCGATGTTCGGCAATGTGCCGCACCGCAAGCTGGTCCAGCGCGTGCGCAACGCGCGGGCGCAGGCCTCGCGGTAACTCCCCGTGTCCCGGACACGCCGCAGCGTGCAACGCTGCTGCGCAGAGCTGGGACCCAGCCCTTCCTCCGCCACATGGGCCCCGGCTCAGCGACGCATCACGCCGCCAAGAGGCGGCGCACTGCATCGCGTCCGGGGCACGAGCGCTGCGGTTCCCGGCCAACACGCGTTGACCACCCCGCCCCACTGTCCTACATTAGACCTGTTCCGAGGGGTGCTCCGAGGAGGAGCTGAGATACCGCTAAACGGGCAATGCCGATCAACCGGCCTGCCAGGACCGCGGTGACCCTTTGAACCTGATCCGGGTCATGCCGGCGAAGGGACAGGGATGTTGCAAACGACCAAGCGACCGGATTCACCGGTATCCATCATCGGCGCAGGCATTGCGGGCGCCTGGCAAGCCCTGCTGTTCGCGCAGGCCGGCCATGCCGTGACCTTGCACGAGCGCGGTGACGAGGCGATGACGGACGCCACCAGCCATTGGGCCGGCGGCATGCTCGCGCCCTATTGCGAGGCGGAGGTCGCCGAACCCATCATCAGCCGGCTCGGCCTGCGCTCGCTCGACGTCTGGCGGCGCGAGCTGCCCGACACGCCGTTCAACGGCTCGCTCGTCGTCGCCCATCCACGCGAGCGCAACGATTTCGAGCGCTTTGCCCGCATGACCGAGGATCACCGCCGGCTCGACGCCGCCGGCCTCGCCGCGCTCGAGCCGTCGCTGGAGGGCCGCTTCCGCGACGCGCTGTTCTTCCCGGCCGAGGGCCATGTCGAGCCGCGCCGCGTGCTGCCGCAGCTGCACGAGCGCATCCGCGCCGCCGGCGGCACCATCAAGTTCGAAAGCGACGTCACCGTCGACGATCTCGCAAAAGACCCTGACGGCATCGTGATCGACTGCCGCGGCCTCGGCGCCCGCGACGAGCAGCCGGAGCTGCGCGGCGTCAAGGGCGAGATGATCCTGATCGAGACCGCCGAGGTGCAGCTCGCGCGCCCGGTGCGGCTGATGCATCCGCGCTGGCCGCTCTACGTGATCCCGCGCGAGAACAATCTGTTCATGCTGGGCGCGACCTCGATCGAGGCCGAGGACACCGGCGTCAGCGTCCGCTCCGCGCTCGAGCTGCTCGGCGCCGCCTATGCGGTGCATCCGGCCTTCGGCGAAGCCCGCATCGTCGAGTTCGGCTCGGGGCTTCGTCCCGCTTTTCCCGACAATCTGCCGCGCATCGGCATTCGCGGCCGCAGGATCACCGTCAACGGCCTTTACCGCCACGGCTTCCTGATCGCCCCCGCGCTCGCCGAGCTGACGCTCAACTATGTCGAGCGTGGCCAGATCGACAACGAGGTGATGCAATGCGTCTGATCGTCAACGGTGAGCAGCGCGACGTGACCGCGGCCAGCGTCGACGCGCTGCTCGCCGAGCTCGACTACGAAGGCAGCCACTTCGCGATCGCGCTGAACTACGACGTCGTGCCGAAAAGCCGCTGGGCCGAGACCGCACTGAAGGCCGGCGACGAGATCGAGATCATCACGCCGCGGCAGGGAGGGTGAGGTGATGATGCTCTCACTCCACACTCCACTGTCATCGCCCGGCTTGACCGGGCGATCCAGTACGCCGCGGCCTCACGTTTCCCGCCGTACTGCCGCGGCATACTGGATCCCCGCTTTCGCGGGGACGACAGCTACGTTTGCGCTGACACCGTCATTCAAGGAGACACCTTCGACATGGTGACCTTCTACGGCAAAACCTTCGCCTCGCGCCTGCTCATCGGCAGCGCGCTCTATCCCTCGCCGGCGATCATGCAGAGCGCGATCCGCGCCTCCGGCTCGAACATCGTCACGGTGTCGCTGCGGCGTGAATCCGCCGGCGGCAAGACCGGCGACGCGTTCTGGAACCTGATCCGCGAGCTCGACGTCACGGTGCTGCCGAACACCGCGGGCTGCCGCACGGTGCGCGAGGCGGTGACCACCGCAAAACTCGCGCGCGAATTGTTCGGCACGAGCTGGATCAAGCTCGAAGTGATCGCCGACAACGACACGCTGCAGCCCGACGTCGTTGGCCTGGTCGAAGCCGCCACCATCCTGGTCAAGGATGGCTTTGAAGTATTCCCCTATTGCACCGAAGATCTCTCGGTGGCCAACCGCCTGGTCGATGCCGGCTGCAAGGTGGTGATGCCGTGGGCCGCGCCGATCGGCAGCGCCAAGGGCATCACCAATCGCGATGCGCTGAAGCTGATGCGCGACCGGCTGCCCGACGTCACCCTGGTGGTCGACGCCGGCCTGGGCGCGCCCAGCCACGCCGCGCAGGCACTGGAGCTCGGCTATGATGCCGTGCTGCTCAACACCGCGATCGCAAAGGCCGCCGATCCCGTCGCGATGGCCAAAGCCTTCCGCTTGGGTATCGAGGCCGGCCGCACCGCTTACGAGGCCGGGCTGATGAACGCCCGCGACTTCGCCTCCCCTTCCACCCCTGTCGTTGGGACCCCGTTCTGGCATGCCGTATCCTGATCGCTTCTATCCCGTCGTCGACAGCCTTGCGTGGGTCGAGCGCCTCGCAAAACTCGGCGTCGGCACCATTCAGTTACGCGCCAAGGAGCTCGATGACGGGCAGGCCTTGCAGATGGTCACCGACGCGCTGGCGATCACGAAAGGCACGCAAGCCAAGCTGGTCGTGAACGATTATTGGCGCGCCGCGATCGTCGCCGACGCAAAATATCTGCATCTCGGCCAGGAGGATCTCGCAGAGGCCGACCTCAAGGCGATCCGCGAGGCCGGCCTGTCACTCGGCATCTCAACCCATGACGATGCCGAGCTTGAAACCGCGCTCGCTGCCAAGCCCGATTACGTCGCGCTCGGCCCGATCTTCTTCACCACGCTCAAATCGATGCGCTTCGAGCCGCAAGGCATTCCGAAGATCACCGAATGGAAGAAGCGCATCGGCACCATCCCGCTGGTCGCCATCGGCGGCATCAAGTTCGAGCACGCTGCGGAGATCTTTGCCGCGGGCGCGGATTCGATCGCGGTGGTCAGCGACGTCACGCAGAATCCCGACCCGGACGCCCGCGTGCGACAATGGCTCGGCGGTTCGAAGGAGGCGGCGTGATGCAGGTCCCGCTCTCATCCCACACGCCACTGTCATCGCCCGGCTTGACCGGGCGATCCAGTACACCGCGGCTTCACGGCTCCAGCCGCGCCGCCTCGGAGTACTGGATCCCCGCCTTCGCGGGGATGACAGCTGTAATCGCTCCTCGCGCAGCGACATCAACGAATTAACCGGAGGATCCCATGAACATCCGCTCCAACCCCGAAAAAACCATCCCCGCCGTCACCACCGGCCCGCTTCCCTCCTCGCGAAAGATCTTCGCCTCCCCGGACGCGGCGCCCGAGCTGCGCGTGCCCCTGCGCGAGATCATCCTGTCCGAAGGTGCGGGCGAGCCGAACCTGCCGGTCTACGACACCTCGGGCCCCTACACCGATCCGTCCGTCACGATCGACGTCAACGCGGGCCTCGCCCGCAACCGCAAAGCCTGGGTGCTGGAGCGCGGCGGCGTCGAGGAATATGAGGGCCGCCAGATCAAGCCGGAAGACAATGGCAGCGTCTCCACCGACAAGGCTGCGCGCGCCTTCTCGGCCTATCACAAGCCGCTGCGCGGCCTCGACGGCCACAAGATCACGCAGCTCGAATTCGCCCGCGCCGGCATCATCACCAAGGAGATGATCTACGTCGCCGCCCGCGAGAACCTTGGCCGCAAGCAGCAGCTGGAGCGCGCGGAAGCCGCCCTCGCCGACGGCGAAAGCTTCGGCGCTGCGGTCCCCGCCTTCATCACGCCCGAGTTCGTGCGCGACGAGATCGCGCGCGGCCGCGCCATCATTCCCTCGAACATCAACCACTCAGAGCTCGAGCCGATGATTATCGGCCGCAACTTCCTCACCAAGATCAACGCCAATATCGGCAACTCCGCGGTGACCTCGTCGGTCGAGGAAGAGGTCGAGAAGATGGTGTGGGCGATCCGCTGGGGCGCCGACACCGTGATGGACCTCTCGACGGGCCGTAACATCCACACCACCCGCGAATGGATCCTGCGCAACTCGCCGGTGCCGATCGGCACCGTTCCGATCTACCAGGCGCTGGAGAAGTGCAACGGCGATCCCGTCAAGCTGACCTGGGAGCTCTACAAGGACACGCTGATCGAGCAGTGCGAGCAGGGCGTCGATTACTTCACCATCCACGCCGGCGTGCGCCTGTCCTACATCCACCTCACCGCCAGCCGCGTCACCGGCATCGTCAGCCGTGGCGGTTCGATCATGGCGAAGTGGTGCCTGGCGCATCACAAGGAGAGCTTCCTCTACACGCATTTCGACGAGATCTGCGACCTCATGCGCAAGTATGACGTCTCGTTCTCGCTCGGCGACGGCCTGCGTCCGGGTTCGATCGCAGACGCCAACGACCGCGCGCAGTTTGCCGAGCTCGAAACCCTCGGCGAGCTCACCAAGATCGCGTGGGACAAGGGCTGCCAGGTCATGATCGAGGGCCCCGGCCACGTGCCGATGCACAAGATCAAGATCAACATGGACAAGCAGCTCAAGGAGTGCGGCGAGGCCCCCTTCTACACGCTCGGGCCCCTGACCACCGACATCGCGCCGGGCTATGACCACATCACGTCAGGCATCGGCGCCGCCATGATCGGCTGGTTCGGCTGCGCCATGCTCTGCTACGTCACGCCGAAGGAGCATCTCGGCCTACCCGATCGCAACGACGTCAAGACCGGCGTCATCACCTACAAGATCGCCGCCCACGCCAGCGATCTCGCCAAGGGCCACCCCGCCGCGCAACTGCGCGACGACGCCCTCTCCCGCGCCCGTTTCGACTTCCGCTGGAGCGACCAGTTCAACCTCGGCCTCGATCCCGATACCGCGAAGAACTTCCACGACGAGACCCTGCCGAAGGAAGCCCACAAGGTCGCCCATTTCTGCTCGATGTGCGGCCCAAAGTTCTGCTCGATGAAGATCACGCAGGACGTGCGCGACTACGCGGCGACGCTGAATGATCCGAACAGCGTGGGCATGTCGCTGGCCGGCACCGCCGAAGACGGCATGGCCAAGATGAGCGCGAAGTTCAAGGAGATGGGAAGCAGCGTTTATCTGGATGCGGAGAAGGTGAAGGAGAGCAATCGGGTGTTGTGAGGGCCCTCCTGCTCGCCCAAAATCAGCTGCTCCATTCAGAAAGCCGGGCCATTCGCCCGGCTTTCTTGCAGAAGCGTCGCTTCAAGAAACGGTCTTCTTCAACAATGGCTGATCCGCCTTCACGGAGACCGAGCATTCCGGCTCCCAAGGGAATCGCCTGTTGACGTCCTGCCAAATGACTTGCAGGCAGGGGAACGCAAGTCGCGATTTCCGGTAGAACCAGATCGCAGTGCCGAGGTAATCAGGATAAGCCGCCAACGGCACTTGCCAGAATCCGAGCTTGTAGCCGTTCTCCAGCAGTTCGTCGGAGATACTGTCGTCGTCGAATTTATCTCCCGCCGCAGCCCGATCGCGGATCAGGTTGATGATCGCCTGCGCGTTCTGGGCGCTCTGACCGAAGATAAGGAGTTCGGGGTGGCCGTAGTTCAGATACAGACCGATCGAAAATGCAAATGGTGGATTGGCATCTGGTACGCCTGTGATATGGCAGCCGTGGTTGCGGACATTGCGCAGGATGACCTTGTCGGCCTCGTGCTCCGGCTTGGGCCACTCAAATTGGTCTTGCATAAATCCCCCAGCCGGCCTGAGGCGCACGGCGCTCACACGCCTCTGATAATAACGACGGCAGATTCAGGGAAGAAGCAAGCCAATAGCTGCATCGAAGATGTCCAACATCATTCACCGCCTTCCCGACCAGCTCCGTCCCAACCTCCGCCTCGTCTTCGTCGGCACCGCCGCCTCGACGCGCTCGGCGGAGCTCGGGCACTACTACGCGCATCCCGGCAACCGCTTCTGGCGCGCGATCCATGAGGCCGGGATCACGCCGCGGCGCTATCAGCCGGGCGAGTTCGCGGAGCTGATCGCGCTCGGCATCGGTTTCACTGATCTGTCCAAGTCGGGTGCCGGGATGGATCACCAGATCGAGGCTGCTTCGATCGACGTACCCGGCTTCAAAGCCAAGATCGAAAAGTGTCGGCCGCGAACGATCGCGTTCACGAGCAAGAAGGCGGCGAGCTTGTTTTATGGCAAGCCGTCGGCTGCGATCGCGCTGGGGCGGCAGGTGCGCGACGGAAGCTTGCCGGAGATATTCGTGCTTCCCTCGCCGTCCGGCGCGGCGTCCGGGCATTGGACGATCGAGCCGTGGCGCGAACTGGGGGCGTGGATTGGTCGCGCACCCTGAGCGGCGACTGCCGGATTGCGTCTGCTCTCGTGTCCCGGGCAAGCGTAGCGCAGACCCGGGATCCAGAAGCTCCGGCACGGGTTCGTCATGGGCCCCGGCTCTGCAGCGCATCGCGCCGCAAGTGGCGTCGCGCTGCACTGCGTCCGGGGCACGCCACCACCGGTATTTCGCACACAGTCTGTCGGAGACAGTATCCGTCGTTCGTCCTGGAAACGATCACCCCGGAGCCTCCAATGCCCCCTACCATCACCGCCTTCGAAAACTCCCCCGACCGCGGCAAGGGCCAGGCCCGCGACATGCGGGTTCGCTGGGCGTTCGAGGAGGTCGGTCAGCCCTACGACGTCCGCCTCGTGTCGTTCAAGGCGATGAAGGAGCCCGCGCATCTTGCGCTGCATCCGTTCGGGCAGATTCCGACCTATGAGGATGGCGATCTCGCGCTGTTCGAGTCCGGCGCAATCGTGCTGCACATCGCCGAGCGCCATGATGGCTTGCTGTCTAAAGATGCCAATACGCGCGCCCGCGCGATCGCGTGGATGTTCGCCGCGCTGAGCACAATTGAGCCGCCGATCGTCGAGCTCACCATGGCGATGCTCTTCGAGCGCGACAAGAGCTGGTCCGCGGAGCGGCTGCCGATGTTGCAGGATCGCGTCCGCGTCAGGCTCGGCGAATTGTCCGCTCGCATCAGTGGTGCGGACTGGCTCGACGGCGCGTTCAGCGCCGGCGATCTCATGATGGTGACGGTGCTGCGGCGGTTGAACACATCGGGCCTGCTCGATGAATATCCTGCCATCGCCGCTTACGTCGCGCGCGGCGAGGCACGGCCCGCGTTCCGCCGCGCGTTCGACGCGCAGCTTGCGGTGTTCACCGCAACGGCGCGCTCGTAGCCGTCCCTAGCGCATCGTGATCGCGAGCCCGCTGAGATCGGCGTTCGCCATCAGGCCGACCTGTTGCCCCGTCAGCTCCAGCACGGCGCCCTTCTGGTTGGTCAGCACGATGGCGCGGGCGCCGGCGCCCACGGCGAGGCCCGCGCCGGCGGCGCCGTAGACCCCGGCGACGTCGGAGGGACGGTTGATGTTGCTGACGCGGCCGCGCAGCACGGTTTTCGAGCCGCCGAACACGAGGCCGTAGTCGAGGCCGCCGGTGGAGAGCCCATAGGTGCGGCCGCGGAAGTTGAGCACGCCGCTGCCGCCCGAGCCGCCGATGATCCAGCCCGCCTTGTAGATCGTCAGCGTCACGAAACCGCTGTCGGCCTGCGCCGCGGTCGAAAGTCCGGCCAGGGCCGCGATGGCGACCAGCACGGCGCGAAGGGTGGATGCAAGCTTCATGGGGGTCTCCGGGGGCTGTCTTTAGGGGGATTCGAATCAGACGAAGGGAATGTATCTGATTGATCGGGGCGGCAACATGATGGGGCAGTGTCAGTCGCGCTGTCCGCCAAACACCGAGCTGTCATCGCCCGGCCAGTGCGCAATTGGGCACCAGGACCGGGCGATCCAGTGTCCAGGGGCGGTCATGGTTGAGCCAAAAGGGCGCGGCGTACTGGATGCCCCGGTCAAGCCGGGGCATGACGGCGGAGTTTGGGGCGGCAGCACGGACCAATCGCAGCATGCGATGATGCCCCTGTTTTGCCCGACGATGCAATTCATCATCCTCGGTATAACCGAATTCGAAAACCCCAATGATTTCCGTCCCCCTCCTACTGTGCATGGGGTTGTTTTCGCATTTTTTGTTTTGAGGCCTCCTCACCTGCCGCTACGCTTGTGGCATCAGCGACCTTCCTTCGAGGTGATCCCATGCCGATCCAGCATTTCGCGCCCCCGCCGCACGTGAAAGCGCCGCCGCTGTCCTTTGCGACGCGGGTCGGCGATCTCCTGTTCGTCTCGGGCATTCCCGGCTTCGACGCCCATGGCGCGCTGCCTGATGGTTTCGAGGCGCAGTTCGCCAATGTCGTCGTCAACATCAAGCGCTTGCTGGACGAGGCCGGCGCCGGTGTCCGCGACCTCGCCAAGGTCAACGTGCTCTTGACCCGCCCCTCCGACGTCGCCGCCATGAATGCGCTCTATGCCGGCGCCTTCGGTCCGCCGCCCTACCCGGCGCGCACGACGTGCGTGGTGCAGGCCCTGCCCGATCCGAAGATGCTGATCGAGATCGAGGCGGTGGCCTCGCTGGCGAAGGGCTAGTTCGAACGGCGGAGGGACGGCTGACATATCCGTGATCGACCGCCGCCCGGCTTGCCAGAAGCATTGTTTTGCCGCACCAGTTTTCCTCTCACCTTCCCTTCAGGAGATATTTCATGCGTCGCGTTCTCGCCCTCTGTGCCGTTGCCGGCATCGCTTCCTCCGCGTTCGCCGTGCCCGCGTCCGCCAAGGCCGGCTATTACGTGATCCGCTGGGACAACACCGGCATCTGCCAGGTCTGGAACGAGGACCTGCAGTACAAGCCTCTCCAGATCGGGGTGTCGACCTACAAGGTCGTCAGCAAGCCGATGCCGACCTTCCAGCAGGCGTCCGACCTCCAGATCAAGATGCGCGCGGAGCGCCGCTGCACGCTCTAGGCTTGACGCGACAAGACGGATGTCGAGGGCGGATCGCGCGAGCGGTCCGCCCTTTTCGTTTGCGGGACCCGCGCATTTTCGCAGCCGAAACCGGCCAGGTCTCGCTCACGATGTTTGAACCTGATCGGCGCGTGGAATGACTCACATCTTGTCCGGCGCGCATCACCCACAGACGTCCGGCACAAGCCCTCCCCGCATTGCCGGGAGGCGCATCACATCATTCATTTGAGGAGCTGATCATGCGTCGTATTTCCGTGCTGTGCGCTGCCGCCGGTCTTGCCGTCACCGCGTTCGTCGCCGCGAGCCCTGCACAGGCCAGCTATCACCTGATCCGCTGGCAGGACTCGGGCTTCTGCCAGATCTGGGACGAGAGCATCCCGACCACGCCGTGGCCGGCCGGCTATCACCGTGCCAGCGCGAGCATGCCGACCTTCATCGACGCACTCGCGGCGAAGGATGCCGCGCTGAAGAACGGTCACTGCACCTGGTAGGATTTCGATCGGCGGACGAAGAGCCGGGCAAGGACGAAGACCTCGTCCTTGCCCGCTTTGTTTTTCACGCGTCCTTGTGCGCGCCGGGATGGATCAGGACGTCGCGCGCGGCGGCGAGGTCGATGAAGGCTTGCGTGCTGCCGCCGTGGTCGGGATGCATGCCCTTGGCGGCGCGGCGATAGGCCTGGTTGATGTCCTCGCAGGTGAGCTGCACCGCGAGCGGCAGCCCGAGCATCTTGCGGGCGCGATCCTCGCTGGAGAGCTTCTTCGGCGCAGCGTTGCGGCGGCCGAAGCGCGGCGCGGTCAAATCATGGACGACCTCGAGCACCACGCCGAGACGGCGCTGCGCCGCCAGCGTGACGCCGTCATCGTCATTGTCGACCGCCTGGCGCAGCACCGGCAGCGCCTGCTCCGCCGCCTGGCGCAGCGTGACGTCGACGCTCATCCGCGCGATCTCGGCCACGAGCCGGCCCGCCTCGGCGAAGTCGGCGGATTGCGCCGACCGCAGGCGTTCCAGAGCCAGTTTCCAGGAGTCCAGCCGAGTGTCGAGCCGTTCCATCATGCGTGCAACGTTTAGCAATCGAGATCAGTATGCCAAGGCTGCCGTTTCCGACCCCTTAATTTCGAGTTAGCGTTTGGTGAAACTTCGAAAAGAAATCGGGAGGAAAATGTCATGGCATTGCTCGCAAACCACATCGCCGTCGTCACCGGGGCCGGTTCCGGCATCGGCCGCGCGATCGCCGCCGGCTACGCGCGCGAGGGCGCGCGGGTGGTGCTGCTCGACGTCAATTCCGACACGGTCGCGGAGGCCGCGCAGGAGATCCGAGAAGCGGGCGGCAAGGCCGAGAGCTTTGCGCTCGACGTGACCAGGCGCGAGGATTGCTTCGCGCTGGCAAAGCAGGTCGAAGGCAAGGTCGGGCAGGTCTCGATCCTCGTCAACAATGCCGGCATCACCCGCCGCAACGCCTTCACCGCGGAGACCGAGACGGTGGCGAAGGACTGGAACGACATCATCTCGCTCAACCTCAACGGCGTCTTCAACATGACGCAGGCCTTCCTCGCACCTCTGCGCGCGAGCAAGGGCCGCATCGTCAATATCGGCTCGATCCAGTCCTTCGTGCATCTGCGCACGCCGAGCTCGGCGGCCTATACGACCTCGAAGCACGGCGTGCTCGGCTTCACCAAGGCGCTCGCGGTTGAGCTCGGCAAGGAAGGCGTGCGCGTCAACGCGATCGGGCCGGGCTTCATCGAGACCAACATCAACGCCAATGTGCGCGCCACCAATCCGGCGCTGGTGCAGGCCTTCGTCGACCACACCCCGCTGGCGCGCACCGGCAAACCGGAGGATATCGTCGGCCCCGCGCTCTTCCTCGCGTCGGATCTGTCGGCCTATGTCACGGGAACGATCGTGATGGTGGACGGTGGCTACCGGACGGTGTGAGGAAGCAGACCGGGCCGCATTGATATGCATCTTCTGCCAATCGCGGCGGCTTCGCGGCATTCCCGAGGTCATCTGGTGCGATGCTCCCCAATTAACCTTTCGTTAACCAAACCCGACCACCGTGGATCTACGGCTTGGGGGTCGTTTGTTCTCGATCCGCTTCCAACGATGGAAGCGGGCGTTGATCGGGGAGTGTGTTGATGACCACTGTTCACGTCGCCGCGTCCGAGCCGGGCGCGCAATTTCTTGCTCCTAACCAGATCGTTCCGCTTCTGATCGGCGCCACCGTCGACGAGGTCGAGCGCGAGCTCGTGCTCCAGACGCTGGCGCGCTGCGACGGCAACCGAACGCGCGCCTCGCGCGTGCTCGGCCTGTCGGTGCGCACGCTGCGCAACAAGATCAAGCTCTACGCCGCCTCCGGCATCGACGTGCCCGCCTATCAGGATTAGCGCGCGGAATTGCTGCTGTCGTCAAACGCCGCTAAGTAGCTTGCTTCCGTGACAGGGGAGCAGTGGCGTGGCAGACGATCAGGGACGGCGGCAGGGACCTCAAGGGCCGCGCGGACGGCAGGGCGAGCCGGGACGGCCGGGACCGCAAGGTCATCCGGGCCGGCGCGGCCCCGACGGCGCGCGCGGCAAGCCGGGTCCGCAGGGCAAGCCGGGGCCGCTCGGAAAGGCGGGACCTCAGGGCAAGCCCGGGCCGCAAGGCAAGCAAGGCGAGGCCGGCCCGCGCGGGGCCATCGGCGTGCAGGGTCCTGCAGGGCCGCAAGGACCTGCGGGGCCGCAAGGCCCGCGCGGCGAGCCGGGACCTGCCGGTCAATTGCCCTCGATCGAACAGGTGCTGCCATGGCTCGATCAGCTGTTCGACGCCTGGGACGAGCGGCGCCGTCAGCGCGAGCGCGAAGCCGCCGAGCGCGAAGCGCTGGAGGCCGCCGTGCAGGAGCCCGATGCAGCGACCGTCGACACCGAGAGCGACGACGGCGAAGGCGACGGGCCCAGGAAGAAGAAGAAAAAGAAGAAGCACGGCCAGAAGGACTAAGTGCCGCATCCGAGGGCTTAGTGCCCTGGACGCAGCGCGGCGTGCAATGCTGCGCTGCTGAGCGGGGGCCCGTCTCGCCAAGCGATGTGCGGGTCATTTTGGGTCCCAGCTCTGCGGAGCGGCACTTCGCGCCGCACCGCCTCCGGGACACCAGCCAGGTCAAGACGAACCGGACGCGTCGTCCTTGTGCGGCAGCATGCCCATGCGCTCGAACTGCCAGCGCATGGCGCGATACCAGAGATAGCCGACCGCCGCACCGCACAGCGCCAGGATGACCACGTTCGCGCTCGAGAACGAGCCGCTCCACCACATCATCCACGCCGTCCATAGCAGCGTGAAAACAATGGCACCTGCTTTCAGGGGAAGAAGGGGGCGATTCATGATCGTGCTCCGGGCTGTCAAAACCCCGGCGAACACCATCGCTTACCTGGAGGCTTTCTTCCGTGAGCCAGATCACGGAATGGGCTTGTCAGCGACCGCTAGCCGAAGCGCAGCCGCGAGCGCTCCTTGGCCCTCTCCGCCTCGACCTCGCGGTCGCGCGCCGGGGCATGGGTGTGCAGCGAGCTCAGGAGTTTCCGCGCGGCCTCCGAAACCTCCGCCACGGCACGGTCGAACGCCGCCTCGTTGGCCTGCGACGGCTTGTTGAAGCCGGACAATTTTCGCACAAACTGGAGCGCGCTGGCGTGGATCTCATCCTCCGTCGCCGGCGGCTCGAAGTTGAACAGCGTCTTGATGTTGCGGCACATGCAGGCCTCTCTCCGGATGTTTCCATGAAGACGATCGGCGGAGCTGAAATCCTACATCCTTCTTCGCAGTTCTGCTAAGTTCCGCCGTAACGCGGCCGCCGACCATGAGCCGCAACGGGGGAGAACAACATGAAGATGCTCTGCGCGGCGCTGTCGGCCGTTCTACTGTCGATTTCGATGTCGGCCATCTCCACACCCATATCGGCCGCCGATCATCCGGCCCCCAAGCAAGGCGACTGGATCGCCAAGGACTTCAAGTTCCACACCGGCGAGACCATGCCGGAGCTGAAGCTGCATTACACCACCGTGGGCGAGCCCACGGGCCAGCCGGTGCTGGTGCTGCATGGCACGGGCGGCTCGGGCACCGGCATGCTGGGGCCTTCCTTCGGTGGTGAGCTGTTCGGCCCGGGGCAACCGCTCGACGCCTCCAAATATTACATCATCATTCCCGACGGGATCGGCCACGGCAAATCATCGAAGCCGTCGGACGGAATGAAAACCAGCTTCCCGAAATACAATTACGACGACATGGTCGAGGCGCAATATCGCCTGGTGACGGAAGGCCTCGGCGTCAAGCATCTCCGCCTCGTCATCGGCAATTCGATGGGCGGCATGCACACCTGGCTGTGGGGCGAGAAATATCCGAAGGCGATGGACGCGCTGATCCCGATGGCCTCGCAGCCGACCGAAATGGCCTCGCGCAATTGGATGACGCGGCGGATCATGCTCGACACCATCCGCAACGATCCCGACTACAATGGCGGCAACTACACCAGCCAGCCGCGCATGATGAAATACGCAGCCACCGCTTACGGCATCGCCAGCATCGGCGGCACACTGGCTTATCAGGCGCAGGCGCCGACCGCGGCCAAGGCCGACAAGATGGTCGACGACCGGCTGGCGACGCCGATCACGGCGGATGCCAACGACTTCGTCTACCAGTGGGAGTCCTCGCACGACTACAATGCGGGCGAGAAACTCGAAGCCATCGAAGCATCGCTGCTGCTGATCAATTCCGCCGACGACGAGCGCAATCCGCCGGAGACTGGCATCACCGACGCAGCGATGAAGCGGGTCAAGAACGGCAAGCTGTATCTCATCCCGGCAAGCACCGAGACGCGCGGCCACGGCACTACGGGCAATGCCAAATTCTACGTCGAGCAGGTCCGGCAATTGTTGCAGACCGCCCCGCAGCGGACGATGTAATGCGAGCAGCAAGATGGCATGTCGAAATCCCGCTTTCGCAAGTCTGCACTCGCGCTTCCCGGCGTCATCGAGGGCGAACATCACGGCCATGCCGACTTCCGCATCGGCAAGCGCGTGTTCGCGACGCTGGGTTATCCCGATGACACATGGGGCATGGTGAAGCTTACGCCGGACCAGCAGGCCATGCTCGTCGACGCCGAACCGGAGCTGTTTCGTCCGGTCCCTGGCGCCTGGGGCAAGAGCGGCAGCACGAATGTGAAACTCGCGAAGATCGATCCGACGACGTTGCGGAGCGCGCTCGATATGGCCTGGCGCAACGTTGCACCGAAATCGCTGCTCGCGTCGATCGAGACGCGATCGCGAAGCTGATACCGCATCGCATCATGCGCGGCGCCCCCTGCGCCGCATATTATTTGGGCATGCAATGCGCCGATAGCTCGGGCTTAATCGCGTCAACGATGGAATCGACGCGAGCAGGACTCGCACGCGAAGATCAGGCCACGACGAGGAGGGATCGCATGCACAGGCTCGCACTGTGCGTCTGGCTGATCGCGACGACGGCGCTGACCGGCGCCGCACTCGCGTTCGACAACGGTCAATACGACCACGTCCCGCCCGACATCCGCGCCTGGTTCAAGAGCGTCATCGCGCCGAACGGCGTGCCCTGCTGCGACGTCTCCGACGGCCATCGCACCGACTATGATGTGCGCGGCGGCGCCTATTGGGTGCCGATCGAAGGACAATGGATGGAGGTGCCCGACCGCGCCATCATCCGCGACCGCGGCAATCCGGTCGGCCAGGCCGTGGTGTGGTATGTCCACCACCGTGGCGCCATCATCATCAGCTGCTTCGTGCCGGCGGATGCGGTCTAGCCGCGCGATGGCGCGTCAGTACCGCGCGTGGTAGTTCGAGCGATGGCTTCTGAACCCGACCGCAGGCGCGCGGTGATGCGCTTCGCTCTTGCCGCACTCTACGTCGCTGCCGGGTTTGCGCATCTGGCCGTCCCCGACAAGTTTCTCGCGATCGCGCCGTCCTGGGTTCCCTTCCCGATAGAGGTCATTCTCGTCACCGGCATTTGTGAGGTTGCGGGCTCGATTGCATTGCTGATGACGCCGCTGCGCTGGTGGGCAGGCGTGGCGCTCGCGCTCTATGCGCTTTGCGTTTGGCCTGCGAACATCAAGCACGCGCTGGAGGGTATCGACGTTCCGCCCATCCCCAATAGCTGGCTTTACCATGGTCCGCGCCTGGCGCTTCAGCCCGTGCTGATCTGGTGGGCACTCTACTGCGCCGACGTGATCGCATGGCCATGGCGGCGACAAAAGGGATAGCGGGGCGGCCGGGGAATGATAGTCTCGACACGTCAATCAAGGAGACCTTCGTGACCCAGCTTTGCGCCGAAGACCTCGCCACCATCTATGCCAAGCCGAGCCCGCGCGTGATCGCAAAGGCGCGTCCCGCGATCGACGCGCACGCGAAGAAATTCATCGAGATGTCGCCATTCTGCGTGCTCGCGACGTCGGGAGCGGACGGCAGCGTCGATGCCTCGCCGCGCGGCGGCGGCATCGGCTTCGTCCACGTCGCCGGCCCCAATCAGCTGTTGATGCCCGACCGCTCCGGCAACAACCGGATCGACAGCTTCCGCAACGTCGTCGAAGGCTCGGGCTTCGTGCAGCTGTTGTTCTTCGTCCCAGGGATCGACGAGACGCTGCGCGTCGGCGGTCGCGGCACGCTGTCGGCCGATCCGGATCTGCTTGCCTCCATGGTGGAGTTCGGCAAGCCGCCGCGCGCGGTGCTGAACGTCACTGTGAGCGAAGTCTATTTCCACTGCGGCAAGGCGCTGATGCGCTCGAAGCTGTGGTCGTCGGAAAAGGTGCAGCGCTCGGTGATGCCGAGCATCGTGACGGTCATTCACGACCAGACCGGCCTCGGCGAGCCGGCCAGCCAGGAAACCGTGGAAGAAATCTACAAGACGCAGTTGTAGCTGAAGCTCAGTTCAGCGGTGGAGCAACAGCCACGGTGTCGTCCGGGCGAACGCCGGGTCCCATAACCCCGCAGAGGCGTTTGGCGAGGACTTGCAGTGAAGAGCCTATCCGGCGGTACGAACACCGCCACGTGCAGATCGATCGCTCGGTGTAGATCCCCGCGTTCGCGGGGACTACACTGGAGTATGCGGCGAAAGCCGGAGCTTAGTGCCCCTCGCCCTCGAGCCCACCGACGTGCTTCTGGGTGTAGAGCTCGAGGCCGATGCGGCCGATCAGGTCGAGCTGGGTTTCGAGGAAGTCGATGTGGTGCTCCTCGTCGCTCATCAGCTTCTCGAACAGGTCACGCGTGACGTAGTCCTTGGCGCCGTGGCAATAGGTGGCCGCTTCCTGATAGAGCGCCCGCGCGCTCATCTCGGCGGCGAGATCGCACTCGATGATCTCCTTGACGTTCTGGCCGATGCGCAGGGGATCGAGCACCTGCATGTTCGGGAAACCGTCGAGGAACAGGATGCGCGCAGTCAGCTTGTCGGCATGCTCCATCTCCTCGATGGACTCCTTGCGCCAGACCTTGGCCATGTCGAGCAGGCCCCAATTGTCGAGGAAGCGGTAGTGCAGCCAGTACTGGTTGATCGCAGTCAGTTCGTGACGCAGCGCCTTGTTGAGATAGTCGATAACTTTTGCGTCGCCCTGCATGGTTCACTCCAGCTCTTGCATTCCAAATCGGCCCCGACCGAATTTAGAACGCTTCTAAGTCAGTTTATGGATGAGGGCAACTGGCCACGCGGACGCAGCCGGGGAAAAGCGCAGCCAATCCGAAGGGAAGATTTTAGCAGGCCGCGAGGGCGAACTGGGCGGGCTCCGCCGTCTCGTCGTTGGCGGCCACGGTGTGGCTGTGCGGGCAGCCGGCACAGCAGGACTGGGCGCAGGGGCCAAGGGCTTCGTCGATGATGGTCTTGATCGTTCGCGCACAGCGGCCGCATTCGGCGTTACAGCCGAGGCATCCATAGACTTGTTTGGCGTGGCGCACGGCGTCGTCGGACTCGGCGACGGCGGCGCGGATGTCGACATCGCTCAGCACGTTACAGGAACAAACGATCATGGAAGCAGCAGGCCCCTCGGTGATGCGTCATCATCGATATTTAACGGGCCGGCCGGATGCAAAAGGAAAAACCGGTATTTGAAGCTATTCCAAACTGGCCCGAAAGCAGCTTAGAACGGCCCTAAATTACGGCGTTGCGCTGGATCAAGATTTGAGAGGATCTAATCGCCGCCGCCTCCCCCGCCGTCGCCGCCGCTGCCTCCGCAATCACCGCCACTGCTGCCGCTATCGCTGCTGGAGCAACTGCCACCGTCGTTCGAGCTGCCCGAACTGTCGCTTAAGAACCAGCTCCCCAGCGAAAAGCCGTCGCTGGTTCCAGAGCCGGTGCTGCTGCTTCCACTGTCGCCGCCAGCCCCGGCGCGCGAGCGCCGGCCGCGGTTCTGGAGATGGGTCAACCAGCCATAGCCGATCGCAAAAACGATCCCGGCAGCGACCAGTGCATTTATCATCGCGTTGCCCATCATCGCCTCCCTGGCAGAGCCGCAGTCCACATGAATTGGTCGGGTCTGGCGAAGGTGCCGTTCATTGATCATTCAAACGAAGTATGGAACTCTGCTCCCAAAGTGTTCCAGCGTGTTTGTGCGAAAGGTCAACCAATGAAGAAATTGCTCCTGGCGGTCGCGGCCGTCGCCACCCTGGCCGTTGCGGCCGTAACACCGGCCCAGGCCCAGCGCGGTGTCGCGGCAGGCGTGGCGGCCGGGATCATCGGCGGCGCCATTGTCGGCGGCGCGCTGGCATCTCCGTATTATTACGGACCCGGCCCGGGCTATTACGAACCCGGCTATTACCCGCGCCGCTACTATGCGCCGGGTCCCGGCTACGTCGCCGACGGCTATTATGGCGGCGGCTGCGTCTGGCAGAAGCAGCGCTTCTGGGACGGCTATGGCTGGCGCGTCCGCCGCGTCAGAGTCTGCGGCTGAGGCGCCGCAAGCAGGGTTCGCGTGGACCGGTTCACTACGGATGCGCCGTTCATCTCGGGGCCTGAAAAAGACCGCTTTTTCTCGTCACAGCTCCGTGTGCGTTTACCGTGGGTTGACCAATTGCGCGCTTCTTAGCTGCACGGCCAATTCCCTCAGCGTGTGCGTGAACCTTTGAAACCCGGGCGCCTCTAACAAGAGGAACCCATCTCCCAGGAGAGCCAAGAGCATGAAGAAGACTTTAGTTGCCGCCCTCACGGTTGCGACGGTCGCCGGTTCGCTGTTGACCGCCATGCCGTCCGCGAAGGCCCATGACGGCGTCGGCGCCGGCATCGCAGCCGGCCTGATCGGCGGCGCCATCGTCGGCGGCGCCATCGCGTCGAGCCGTCCCGCCTATGGCGGCCCCGTCTACGTCGCTGAGCCCCCGCCGCCCGCGCCCTGCTACTGGCAGCGCCAGCGTTATTGGGATGGCTACGGTTGGGTCGTTCGCCCGGTTCGCGTTTGCTACTGATCTGATCGCATGGCGCTCGTCAGCGCCGCGATCGAAGCCCGGCCGAGACCATCGGCCGGGCTTTTTCTTTGAGATCAGAGAAGCGCGAGCCGCTATCGCGCCGCCTGGATCGAACGCAGCACCTCTTCGCTCGGCCAGCAATCGACCTTGAGGCCTGCCGACTTCTGATAGGCACCCAGCGCCGCGCGGGTCTGCATGCCGGCCTTGCCGTCGATCTTGTCCTTGTAGAGCCCGATCCGCGTGAGGCCGCGCTGCATCGTCTCGACATCCTTGGTGCGCAATTGCCTGGAGGCCGACCAGGGCGTTGCGAACGGCAGCGGGCTCGTCATGCGATCGGCAAGGTGGCCGACGAACAGCACATAGAGGTCGGAGAAATTGTATTCCTTGATGACGAAATAGTTCTTCGTCGTGAGGAATGACGGGCCGTAGATGCCCTCGGGCTGCAGCAGCGAAGCCGGTTGCTCCTGCTCGGCGGCGCTGAGCTTCTGTCCGCGCACCGGCACGAAGCCCTCGAGCAGCCATTGGCCGATCGGCTTCGTCACCTCGGGCACGCCTGTGCTGCAATCGACCTTGGCCGGCGCCTGCACTTCATAGGCCCAGCGCAGGCCGCTCTGCCAGCCCTTGTTGACGAGCTGCTGCGCGGCCGAGGCCAGCGCATCCGGCACCGAGTGCCAGATGTCGATGCGGCCGTCGCCGTCGAAATCGACGCCGTGCTTGTAATATTCGGACGGCAGGAATTGCGTCAGCCCGGTGGCGCCCGCCCAGGACGAGCGCATGTCCTTGCGCGTCACCACGCCCTCGCCCAGGATCTTCAGCGCGAGGATGAACTCGGTGCGGTACTGATCCTTGCGGCGTCCGACATAGGCCTGCGTCGCCAGCACGCGGACGAGATCGTAAGGCAGAGTGTAGCGGCCGTAATCGGTCTCGCGGCCCCAGATCGCGAGCATCACGGTCGCCGGCACGCCGGACTTCTTTTCGATCTCGCTCAGCGCGGCGCGATATTTTTGCAGCAGCCGCTGTCCCTCGCCAGCAAGCCGCGCGATCGAGGCCTCCCTCACATAGTCCGCAGGCACCTGCACGAACTCGGCCTGCGACGGCGCGCCGGTCGCGGGGCGCCCGGGCAGGATCAGGTCGGGCAGCTTGTAATCAGGCTCGAGACCGCGCGTCTGCGCGTCGAACACCGCGCGCGAGACGCCTTCCGCCTGCGCTTCCGGCCACAGCGAGGCGATGAATTGTGTAAAGGCCGCGTCGGCGGCGCGGGCGGAATGATAGAGAATCGACGCGAGCAATAGAGCAGCGACGACGCACCCAAGCAGTCGGCTCAGTCCGTTCACGCGTTAGCCAAATCGAGACGTCGTTCAATCCGCTCGATGCGAACATCCGTGCGATCAAGCCGGTTCGACATGTTCGCGTACTGGCTTTCCGGATTGCCGATGCGCTGCTTCATCTCGCGGATATCATCCCGCACGTCATCGACCGCCGCGCGGATGTGGCGCAAGAGCTCCAGAACCATGCTGTCAGGCTCGACCATGCGGACATCTTATCACAGGGGCTATCGGATGAAAATGCTGGGCCGCCGGGGATGCGCCCGCGGCAAATCGCGGGCGCCAATAGCCATCACCGCGTCAGCTTCTTGTACTTCACGCGGTGCGGGATGATGCTGTCCTGGCCGAGCCGGCGCATCTTGTCCTTCTCGTAGTCCTGGAAGTTGCCTTCGAACCATTCGACGTGGCTGTCGCCTTCGAAGGCCAGGATGTGGGTCGCGATACGGTCGAGGAACCAGCGATCATGGCTGATGATGACGGCGCAGCCGGCAAAATCCTCCAGCGCCTCTTCGAGCGCGCGCAGCGTGTCGACGTCGAGGTCGTTGGTCGGCTCGTCGAGCAGCAGGACGTTGGCGCCGGACTTCAGCATCTTGGCGAGATGCACGCGGTTGCGCTCACCGCCGGAAAGCGCACCGACCTTCTTCTGCTGGTCGGCGCCCTTGAAGTTGAACGCGGAGCAATAGCCGCGCGAGTTCACTTCCTTCTTGCCGAGCAGGATCAGCTCGTTGCCGCCGGAGATTTCCTCCCACACGTTCTTGTTGCCGTCGAGCGCGTCGCGCGACTGGTCGACATAGCCGAGATGAACGGTCTCGCCGACCGTGATCGAACCGGAATCCGGCTTCTCCTGGCCGGTGATCATCTTGAACAGCGTGGTCTTGCCGGCGCCGTTGGGGCCGATCACGCCGACGATGCCGCCGGGCGGCAGCTTGAAGGTGAGGTTGTCGATCAGGAGGCGGTCGCCGAAGCCTTTGCTGAGGCCTTCGAAATCGACCACGTTGGCGCCGAGCCGCTCGGCGACGGGGATGATGATCTGCGCGGTCTGGGTCTGCTTCTCGCTCGCCTGCTTGAGCAGATCCTCATAGCGCTGGTAGCGCGCCTTGGACTTGGCCTGACGCGCCTTCGGTGACGAAGCGACCCATTCCTGTTCGCGGGCCAGCGTCTTCTGGTGCGCGGCGTCCTCGCGTCCCTCCTGCTCTAGCCGCTTCTGCTTCTGAACCAGCCAGGACGAGTAATTGCCCTCGTAGGGAATACCCTTGCCGCGATCGAGCTCGAGGATCCAGCTCGTGACGTTGTCGAGGAAGTAGCGATCGTGGGTGACGATCAGGATCGCGCCGGGATAGCTGCGCAGATGGCTTTCGAGCCACGACACGGATTCGGCGTCGAGATGGTTGGTCGGCTCGTCCAGCAGCAGCAGATCGGGCTGGTCGAGCAGCAGCTTGCACAGCGCGACGCGGCGGCGTTCGCCGCCGGAGAGCTTGGTCACATCGGCCTCGTCGGGCGGGCAGCGCAGCGCGTCCATGGCCTGGTCGACCTTGCTGTCGAGATCCCAGAGGCCCTGGGCCTCGATCTCGTCCTGCAGCTTGGTCATCTCGTCGGCGGTTTCCTCGGAATAGTTCATCGCCAGCTCGTTGTAGCGATCGAGGATGGCTTTCTGCTTGGCCACGCCCAGCATGACGTTCTCGCGCACCGAAAGCTTGGCGTCGAGCTGCGGCTCCTGCTCGAGGTAGCCGACGCGGGCGCCCTGGGCGACCCAGGCCTCGCCGTTATACTCCTTGTCGAGCCCGGCCATGATCTTGAGCAGCGTCGACTTGCCCGAGCCGTTGACGCCGAGCACGCCGATCTTGGCGTCCGGGTAGAAGCTCAGATGAATGTTATCGAGCACCTTCCGGGTCGGGTAGCTCTTGGTCAGGCCTTGCATGAAATAGATGAACTGGCGCGCCATCGGTCCCGAAAACCTTCGATTTGAGGAAATTTGCTTCGCCTGCGATGTAGCGATCCCGTCCCAAAAGGGCAACGTTTTCCGTCCGTTCACCACGGACGAATACGGGATGGACACCATCCGGCCACCGATCCGGACAATTGAAACCATCTTTTAATAAATCAGGCCGAAAGCTCGGTTTCGCGCGGAAACAGCGCCACCCGCTCAGAACGAACGGGAGCACAGCGAGGCCGCATCATGGCTCTGATCGAGACCCATTCTCTTCCTGTTCCGGCAGAAGCCGGCCCAGTCTCCGACTTCGCCTCGGAGATCAAGGGCTTCTGGAAGCGCTTCTTCGCCACCGCCTTCAACCCCTACCGGCCCGAACTGCATTACATGCGCGGCCCCGGCCCCGCCTGGCGCGCCAAGCACGGCATGGATGCGCCGTTCCGCCTGAAGCCCCGCGACCTCTAAGCGCCTCTCTCTCCTATCGGGCTTTTGAGGACGCAAGCGGCTTGCGCGCTGGTGCGATTGCGCGCAACCATGGCCTTGGTTCCGACGACGGCGCTTCCCTCGCGCCCTCACCTCTCGCGATCAACTCTGGCCCTGGATCAACGCTGATGAGCCGGCTGCGCTGTGCAATTCTCGACGACTATTTCAACCTCGCGCTCGACGTCGCCGACTGGCAGAAACTGTCCGACCGCGTCGACGTCACCGTGTTCAGCCATCCCTTCGCCTCTGAACAGGCCGCGGCAAGCGCGCTTGCCGACTTCGAGATCATCTGCGCGATGCGCGAGCGCACGGCCTTCCCCAAGGGCCTGTTCGAGAGCTTGCCGAAGCTGAAGCTGCTCCTGACCTCCGGCATGCGCAACGCGTCGATCGACATGGAGGCGGCCAAGGCGCGCGGCGTCGCGATTGGCGGCACGCAATATTCCCGCGATCCCACGGCACCGCTGACCATGGGCCTGATCCTGGAGCTGACCCGCGGCATTGGCCGCGAGAACGCGCGCATGCATGCCGGCGAGCCCTGGCAGGCCTTTGCCGGCGTCGAGATCGAGGGGATGACGCTCGGCATCGTCGGGCTCGGCAAGCTCGGCACCAAGATGGCCGGCATCGCCAAGGCGTTCGGCATGAACGTAATCGCCTGGAGCCCGAACCTGACGCCGGAGAAGTGTGCGGCGGCCGGCGTCGGCTACGCCACCAAGGAGGAGCTGTTCGCCAAGGCCGACATCGTCACCATCCATGTCGTGCTGAGCGAACGCTCGCGTGGTCTCGTGGGCCGCGCGGACCTGGCGCGGATGAAGCCGACCGCCTTCCTCGTCAACACCGCGCGCGGGCCGATCGTGGACGAGAAGGCGCTGCTCGAAGCGCTGCAGCAGCGCAAAATCGCGGGCGCCGGCATCGACGTGTTCTCGGTCGAGCCGTTGCCGGTCGATCATCCCTTCCGCAAGCTCGACAACCTCGTGCTGACGCCGCATCTCGGCTACGCCACCGAGGACGGTCTGCGCATCCATTACGGCCAGATGGTCGAGGCGATCGACGCCTTCACCAAGGGCGGCGAGCTGCCGCGCAAGCTGGCCTGAAAACGAAAAGGGCGTGCCGACGGCACGCCCTTCGCAATCTGATCCGGTTCGCAGCGCTTAGCGCACGGTGACCGGTGCGGGCAGCGGCGGCACCACCGTCGGCTGGGTGCCCGGGACGGGACCTGCCTGGGCGGCCATCGGAGCCGGGCCAGCAGCAGGACCGGGCGCCGGCGCAGCGGAGGCGGTCGCCGTTCCCGGCGGCGGGCCGCCCGGCATCACCACCACGCGGGTGCCGACCTTGACGCGGTCGAACAGGTCGGAGACGTCCTCGTTCAGCATGCCGATACAGCCCGACGAGACGAACTTGCCGATGGTCGAGGGCTGGTTGGTGCCGTGGATGCGGTAGACGGTCGAGCCGAGATACATCGCGCGGGCGCCGAGCGGATTGCCGGGGCCGCCGGCCATGAAGCGCGGCAGATAGGGCTGGCGCTCGATCATCTCGGTCGGCGGATGCCAATCCGGCCACTCGGCCTTGCGGGTGATCTTCTGCACGCCGGTCCAGGTGAAGCCATCGCGGCCGACGCGGACGCCGTAGCGGATCGCGCGGCCGCCTCCAAGCACGTAATAGAGGTAGGTGTTCGGCGTATCGACCACGAGGGTGCCGGCCGGCTCCTTGGTCTGGAACGAGACTTCCTGGCGGCGCAGGTTCGGCGGCAACTGCACCGGCGCAGCATCGGGCTGCTCCTCGGGCGGCAGCGCGGCCATGGTCATCGGACGGCCATCGGCGCCGACGGGCGGCTGGCCGGCCTGGACCGTACCGGTCGCGGCGGGACCTCCGACAGCTTCCGGCGGACGCATGCCGTCACCGGCGGGGGCCTGTCCCTGCTGACCCGGACGATTGGCATAGATCACCGGCGGCGGGCCGGCGGGGCGGCCGTAGCGAGGATCGTCGGGCGACATCACGGGGCCCTGCGACGGCGCGGCCGAATAGACCGGCGGGCTACCCGCCGGGCGGCCATAACGCGGATCGTCCGGCGACATCACCGGGCCCTGCGGCGGCGCCGCCGAGTAGACCGGGGGTGCGCCGGCGGGGCGGCCATAGCGTGGATCGTCGGCGGGGCCGGGCGGCGGCAGCGCGGCCTGCGGCATCGCGTCGTCGTCATCGTCCAGCGCGTCGAAATTCGGCGCACGGTCACCGGGCCGATATTCGGCCGGGGCGCCGTAGCTCGGTGCCTGCTGGACCGGATAGCTCTGAGCCTGCGCGAGCGAGGTTCCCGCGGCAGCGACTGTTGCGGCAGCGCATATCGTCAGAAAATGTTTGATCATCATCGCTCTTGTATAGTCCCCAAGCCCGATCGGACCGTTAACGGCCAGATGACGGAAGATAGCGGCACATTCAAGACATATCAGGCTTATTTGCGCCGGATTGGCCGATTTGTGATCCGCAAGACTACCGTTGCCCCGTTGCATCACGGGGCGGAAATCCACTCACACCGTCATTTGCCGGAGTCTGCGGCCCCGTTTTTTAGGGAACGGGTCGAAATCGTTGCGGTATGTTCGAATCAGCCTGATTCGCCGCCCATTGAGCTCTCGATCCCGCGCGGCGAACGCGGCCAACAGTACCGTCACCGCGTTCAGATGGCTCATGGGCCCCGGCATCCCACGCCGCCCGGGCGGAAATTCGTAACCCTTCGATGCTTCCCGGCTTTCGCTTCCTGTTTGCCGCGATCCTGCTGTCAACCTCCATCCTGGTGTTCGGCCTGGGCGCGGCCGCTCTCCTGCGCGCGAGCCACGAGCAGTATGCCAATAACCCGTCCTGGCTGAACGGCCCGCAGGAGCAGCGGTTCGCGCAAGGACCCGAGCCAGCCCAGCCGGTGCTCGCGGTGCTCCGCACCGAGCCGGAGGTGGCGGCCGAGTCCGAGCCGTCGTTGCGCGACCAGGTGCCGACCATTGGACTGCCGGCAACCGAGCCCGAGCAGGTCGCTGCGCTGACGACCGAGGCTGACGTCCAAATGCAGGCCGCTGCGCCTCCGGCAGAAGCTGCGGCCGTCGAGCCGGCCAAGGCCGAGCCGACGACGGAGGCCGCAATGCCGGCGCCCGCCGACACGCTCACCCAGGCCGACAACACGGCCTCGCTTCCGGATGCCAAGCCGGACCTTGGCGCTGCCGCTGCCGCCACCGTCGGCGAGCCGCCGCCGGCTGATCCGGCCCTCGCCTCCTCCGCGCTCGAAATCGCCGCGGCCAAGCTGGCCGCACTGAACGAGCCGGCGACGACGGCCGTGAAGGATCCGCCGGCGAAGAAGGTCGAGAGCAAGGCCGACGACAAGGCGACCAAGCGCAAGGCCAAGGCGAAGAAGCGGCAGCGCGTGGTGCGGCGTCCGCCGCCTCAGCAATTGCAGCAGCAGTTCGATCCGTTCGGCCAGCAGCAGACATTCGCGACGACGACGGCTACGAGGTCGCGCCAGTAATTTACGCCGGCCCGGTCGCGATGGCCGGACCGCTCTCCTGGCCCCATTCCGACCACGAGCCGTCATAGAGCGCGGTGTCGGTGATCCCTAAGCGATACAGCGCGAGCGTCAGCACGCCGGCGGAGACGCCGGAGCCGCAGCTCGTCACGATCGGCGCGTCGAGCTTGACGCCGGCGCCGGTGAAGGCGGCGCGCAGATCGTCGAGCGGCTTCATCTCGCCGGTCGCGACGTCGAACAATTGATTGTACGGCACGTTGCGGGCGCCGGGGATGTGGCCGGAGCGGATGCCCGCACGCGGCTCGGGCGCGCGGCCCTCGAAGCGATCGGCGGCGCGCGCGTCGATTACCTGCTCGGCACGGCTTTCGACATTGGCGATCAGCTGCTGCATGCTGCGCACGCGCTTTGCATCGTAGCTCGCCTTGAACGTCGCCGGCTTCGGCTTCACTTCGCCGCTCTCGACCGGCCGCCCCTCGGCCCGCCACTTCTTCAAGCCGCCATTGAGGATGCGCACGTTGTTATGGCCGAAGGCCAGGAACATCCACCACGCGCGCGGCGCTGCGACCCAGCCGCCGGCATCGTACAGCACGACGGTGTCGGCGTTGGAGATGCCGAGATTGCCGATGTCGCGGCCGAACTGCTCGGCGCTCGGATACATGTGCGGCAGCGGGTTGGAATGATCCGAGACCGCATCGACGTCGAAGAACGCAGCGCCCGGCAGATGCGCGGCGAGATAGTCGTCCTTCGGCAGCGGCAGCACGCCCGGCAGCTTGAAGCTGGCGTCGAGGATCTTGACGTTGGCCTCGCCCATATGGGCAGCGAGCCATTCGGTGGAGACGAGGGGGTCGATGGCGGTCATGTAAAGTCTTTCTTGTCATTCCGGGGCGTGCGCAGCACGAACCCGGAATCCATCGTGCGGCAACGTTGGTGGATGAGTGGATTGCGGGCTCGCGACTTCGTCGCGCCCCGGAATGACGGCGGAGTCACCCCTTCTTCTTCGGCTCCCACTTCTCGGTCGGCCCGCCGGCATCGCGCCAGGCGGCGTAGCCGCCGGCGATGTGCGCGACGGGTTTCAGGCCCATGTCCTGCGCGGTCTTGGCGGCGAGAGCGGAGCGCAGGCCGCCGGCGCAGTGGAAGACGAACTTCTTGTCTTCCTGGAAGATCGGCTTGGCGTACGGGCTCTGCGGATCGATCCAGAATTCGAGCATGCCGCGGGTGCAGGCGAAGGCGCCGGGGATGCGGCCGTCGCGCTCGATCTCGCGGGGGTCTCTGATATCGACGATGACGACGTCGCCGTTCTTGGATATCTCGATGGCGTCCTTGGCGTCGAGCGTCTCGATCTCGGCATTGGCCTCGTCGATCAGCGCCTTGATGCCGCGGGTGATGTTTTGGGGCATATCGTTCTCCCTCGTTATTTCGTGGCCGTTGCTACGGTGCTTACGCGCCGCATATTCGGTCTGACCTCTCCCGCTTGCGGGGGAGGTCGCGGCGCGAAGCGACGCGAGTGGGGGCTCTCTCCTCTTGGAGAGCGTCGCCCGTGGCGATACCCCCTCCCCAGCAAGCGGGAGAGGGAGCGTACTTCCGTCGCCGATCGCACCGGGCTGATCATAAGCTAGTGCGTCAATTCCTTCATCGCACCTTCCAGCCCTTCGATCGTGATCGGGTACATCCGATTGGCGAAGATGCGCTTGATGATGGTGGTGGATTCCGAATAGTCCCAGTGCTTCTGCGCGACCGGGTTCAGCCACACCGCGTGCGGATAGGTGCGGATGATGCGGTCGAGCCAGACCGAGCCGGGCTCCTCGTTGACATGCTCGACCGAGCCGCCGGGCACCATGATCTCGTAAGGCGACATCGAGGCGTCGCCGACGAACACGATCTTGTAGTCGTGCGGGTATTTGTGCAGCACGTCCCAGGTCGGCGTGCGGTCGGTGAAGCGGCGCTTGTTCTGCTTCCACACGCCTTCATAGAGGCAGTTGTGGAAGTAGAAATACTCCATGTGCTTGAACTCGCTCTTCGCCGCCGAGAACAGCTCCTCGACCTGCTCGATATGCGCGTCCATGGAGCCGCCGATGTCGAAGAACACCAGGAGCTTCACCGCATTGCGCCGCTCGGGGCGCATGTGCACGTCGAGATAGCCGTGATTGGCGGTCTCGCGAATGGTGGTGTCGAGATCGAGCTCGTCCGGCGCGCCCGTGCGCGCGAACTTGCGCAGGCGGCGCAGCGCCACCTTGATGTTGCGGATGCCGAGCTCGACATTGCCGTCGAGGTCCTTGAACTCGCGCTTGTCCCACACCTTGACGGCGCGGTTGTTGCGGTTCTTCTCCTGGCCGATGCGGACGCCTTCAGGATTGTAGCCGTGCGCGCCGAACGGCGAGGTGCCCGCCGTGCCGATCCATTTCGAGCCGCCCTGGTGCCGGCCCTTCTGCTCTTCGAGCCGCTTCTTCAGGGTCTCCATGAGCTTGTCCCAGCCCATGGCCTCGATCTGCTTCTTTTCTTCCTCCGTGAGGTACTTCTCGGCGAGCTTCTTCAGCCACTCCTCGGGGATCTCCGCCTTCTCCATGGCGTCGAGCAGGTTTTCCAGCCCCTTGAACACCGTGCCGAAGACGCGGTCGAACTTGTCGAGGTTGCGCTCGTCCTTCACCAGCGCGGTGCGCGACAGGTAGTAGAAATTCTCGACCGAATAGTCCGCAAGGTCGGCGTCGAGCGCCTCCACCAGCGTGAGGTATTCGCGCAGCGTCACAGGGACCTGCGCGTCGCGCAGAGAGGTGAAGAATTGCAGGAACATGGCTGACAGATTGCCCGTCGGGGGACGAACGTCAAGGGGCGGAGGCTGCCGCTGAACGCTGGACCCGGGTGCTTTTTGCTCTAGAATTGGCGCCCTCACGGGGTTGTTTGGGGACGTATGCAATGGGAATTGTCGCAGCGCTCATCATCGGCGCGATCGCAGGCTGGCTTGCCGGCAAGATTGTCCACGGGGCGGGATTTGGGCTGGTCGGCAACATGGTCGTCGGCATCATCGGCGCGCTGGTCGCGAGCTGGGTTCTGCCGCAGCTCCATATCGGGCTGGCCACCGGCACGGTCGGCGCCATCGTCGATGCCCACCATCGGCGCGGTGATTGTGCTCGTCATCCTTTCGCTGATAAAACGGGTCTGAAAGCCTGACCGAACCAGGAACGGCCGCCGCGAGCGGCCGTTCGCTTGTCGCGACGGAGCGCGCCTCTCGCCGACGATGAACCAAGGACACGCAATGAAATTTACCGGCACCAAGGACTATGTTGCGACCGACGATCTCAAGGTCGCCGTCAACGCCTCGATCGTGCTCGAGCGCCCGCTCCTCATCAAGGGCGAGCCCGGCACCGGCAAGACGGTGCTGGCGGAGGAAGTGGCGAAGGCGCTGAACGCGCCGCTTTTGACCTGGCACATCAAGTCCACCACCAAGGCGCAGCAGGGCCTCTACGAATACGACGCGGTCTCGCGGCTGCGCGACAGCCAGCTCGGCGACAGCAGGGTCTCCGACATCAAGAACTACATCAAGCGCGGCAAGCTGTGGGAGGCCTTCACGGCCGAGCAGCGCCCAGTGCTCCTGATCGACGAGATCGACAAGGCCGACATCGAATTCCCCAACGATTTGCTGCTCGAGCTCGACCGCATGGAATTCCATGTCTACGAGACCGGCGAGACGATCAAGGCCAAGCAGCGCCCGATCATGATGATCACCTCCAACAACGAGAAGGAGCTGCCGGACGCCTTCCTGCGCCGCTGCTTCTTCCACTACATCAAGTTCCCGGACGCCGACACGATGGGCCGCATCGTCGACGTCCACTTCCCCGGCATCAAGAAGCGCCTGGTGGAAGAGGCGCTGCGCATCTTCTTCGAGGTGCGCGAGGTGCCCGGCTTGAAGAAGAAGCCGTCGACCTCGGAGCTGCTCGACTGGCTCAAGCTGCTGCTCAACGAGGACATGAGCGTCGAGCAGCTGCGCGAACGCGACCCGCGCAAACTGATCCCCCCGCTGCACGGCGCTCTGCTGAAGAACGAGCAGGACGTGCATCTGTTCGAGCGGCTGGCGTTTTTGAGCCGACGGGAAGTGTGAGGCTCGTGTCCCGGACGCGCTGCAGCGTGCAACGCCGCTGCGCAGAGTCGGGGGGATCACGCCGCACGGATGACGCGGAGACATGGGCCCCGGCTCTGCAGCGCACCGTCGAAGTGACGCTGCGCTGCGTCCGGGGTACGACATTCGCGTGTGAGGCAGCGGCATCGCTTCTCCAATTTGCACATTGAATCGCAGACACGCCATCGCAGCCTCGCGGCGCGTCTCGCCCGAGCTTTGCTCGCATTCCTCGCCCCAAAAAAAGAGGGCGCAGGGAAGGCCGGGTGCTGACATCGCACCCGCGGTCCGCTGCGCGAAATGCACACGCAGAGAAGACCGCACAGCAGCATACAGGTGGTGCCGATCACTCGGCCTTCCCTGCGCGATGGTCGGACGGTTTATGCCGCGCTCTCCCGGGAGCCGAACTTTCCTTTGGCCTCCCTCGCCGTTCGAATTGGATGATGCCGTCCACCCGGTTGGGCTCGCGCGCATCTTCGAACAGGCTTGACCGTAGCAACGACGGCTAGGACCACACGGTTTTGCCGTACGCACGGCCCGCCATTTCGCCGCAGTATTTCCAACCCCGTCGACGGAGCTGGAAACTTACAGGCGAGACGAGGCCTAGCAGCGCCGTTCGTCTGCACGCGGCCGCGAGCTCACAGGGACACCCCGCCCTGCCCGCACCTCTCATGCCGACGCTGCCGCGTCCACCGCAACCCGGCCCGCGTTTCGAACGACTCGCGAACCGCCCCTCTTCGTCGGGCCGGGCTGCGTCGATCTATGCTGCAATTCCGAATTTCGGTAAAGTGGAATATTTTTGCGGAAGGGGTTGACGGGCGAGCGACACAGCAAGCTTGCACAGTGCGCGTAGGGCGGATTAGCCGAGGGCGTAATCCGCCATCGTTTGCCTCGGCATCGACAGAAGCGGTGGGTTACGCCAACGACCGCGCTCTGCGCGGCCGCGGCTAACCACCCTACGAAGCCGTCAGGCTACCGCTGTGTCCGGAATCCTTGCGGCTTCCATCGGCGTCTTGCCGCGGATCAGGTCTGAGGCACGATCCGCGATCATCATCGTGGAGGCGTTGAGGTTCGCCGAGATCATGCGCGGCATCACCGAGGCGTCGATGACGCGGAGGCCTTCGAGGCCGTGGACGCGGAGCTGGTCGTCGACCACCGCCCACCTACTGTCCGCCGGGCCCATGCGGCAGGTGCAGCCGGGGTGGAAGGTGGTGGTGCCGCGTTCAGTGGCGGCGGCGAGGAATTCGTCGTCGGTGTTGATGTTGGGGCCGGGGAAATCCTCATAAGCGTAATAGGGCGACAGCGGCGCGCTCTTCAACAAGCGCCGTGCGAGCTTCATGCCGCCGACGATGACGCGGCGGTCGAGCTCGGCGTCGAGGTAGTTGGTCTGGATGATCGGCGGTGCGAACGGATCGTTCGAGCGAATGCGGACATAGCCGCGGCTCTCCGGGCGCTGCTGCCAGGAGGCCACCGTCATGCCGGGCTCGTCCTCGAGCTGGCCCTGCACGCCTTCTTTGTAGCTTGCCGGCGTGAAGGTGAGCTGGAGATCGGAGGAGTCCGCGCTCTCGCCGGAGTGCCAGAAGCAATAGACCATGGTCGGCGACAGCGAGAGCAGGCCGCGGCGCGCGGTTGCCCATTTCAGCGCCTCGATCCACAGCGAGACACCGCGGCGAAGCTCGTTGATGGTCTTGATGTCCTTGACCCGCGCCACCGTGCGCGGGGCGTAATGGTCCTGCAGGCCCTCGCCGACCGGCAGCGCGTGACGCACGGCGATGCCGTGCTGCTGCAGCAGATCCGGCGAGCCGATGCCGGAGAGCTGCAGCAGCTGCGGCGAATTATAGGTGCCGCCGGAGAGGATGACTTCCTTGTTGGCGCGCACTTCGATCGGGGTGCCGCCGCGACCGCCCTTGGTGTAGCGCACGCCAACGGCGCGCTTGCCCTCGAAGATGATCTCGGTCGCGTGCGCATGGGTGTGCACATGCACGTTGGGCCGCTTCATCGCGGGCTTGAGGAACGCGGTCGAGCCGGACACGCGCAGGCCCTTGTCGATGGTGCGCTGGCAGTAGGAGACGCCCTCTTGGATGGCGCCGTTGTAGTCAGGGTTGCGGGGAATGCCGAGCGAGACTGCGCCTTCCATGAAGGCCTCGCAGAGCGGATCGCGCCAGTCCATCGTGGTGACCGTGAGATTGCCGTCACGGCCGCGGAACGTGTTGTCGCCCTCGCCGACCCGCTTCTCCAGCCGCTTGAAGTAGGGCAGCACGTCGGCATAGCCCCAGCCGCGATTGCCCATCTGCGCCCAGGTGTCGAAATCCATCCGCTGACCGCGGTTGTAGATGTGGCCGTTGATCGAGGAGGAGCCTCCGAGCGTCTTGCCGCGCGGCGCGTAGATGCTGCGCCCGCCGGTCCAGGGCCCCGGCTCCTGCTGGTAGGCCCAGTTGATGCTCTTCATGTGGAAGGTCTTGATGAAGCCGGCCGGTAGATGGATGTAGGGATGCCAATCGGAAGGCCCCGCTTCCAGCACGCAGACGCTGGTGTTCGGGTCTTCGCTGAGCCGGCTGGTGAGCACGCAACCGGCGGAGCCCGCGCCGATGATCACATAATCAAATCTGTCCATGGTGCCTCGGCCGCTCCTAGCGCGGCTTGTCGTTGAGTTGATAATTCAAATGCGCCTGCACCGTCGGCCACTCCGCCGCAATGATGCTGTACACGACGGTGTCGCGCAGCGTGCCGTTCGGCGCGACCTGATGGCTGCGCAAAATGCCGTCCTGCTTGGCGCCGAGACGCTCGATGGCGCGGCGGCTCTGGTGGTTGAAGAAGTGGGTGCGGAATTCGACCGCGATGCAGTTCAGCGTCTCGAAGGCATGCCGGAGCAAGAGCAGCTTGCACTGCGTGTTGAGCGGGCCGCGCTGCGCGCTCTTGCCATACCAGGTCGAGCCGATCTCGACGCGGCGGTTCGCGGCATCGATATTCATGTAAGTGGTCATGCCGACGATATTGCCGCCGGCATCGAACACGGTGAACGGCAGCATGGAGCCCGCGGCCTGCAAGGCCAGGCGGCGGTCGATCTCCTTGCCCATGTTCTCCGGCAGCGGGATCGCCGTGTACCAGAGCTTTGACAGCTCGCCGTCCTTGACGGCCTCGACCAGAGCCTCGCGATGCTGCTGCGACAGCGGCTCGAGACGAGCGTGCTGTCCACGCAGGGTGACGGGATCGGGCCAGGGCATTTGATCGTTCCTCATGACGTTATTCCGGGGCGGCTCGAAGAGCCGAACCTCAGATGCGCAATTGCGCACCGGGGAATCTCGAGATCCCGGGTTCTATGCTCCGCATAGCCCCGGGATGACAATCGCGTTTTACGCGATTGTCACTTGTTCAAAAAGTTCAACGGCAATCCGCCGCGCGGCCAGTCCATCGCGACCAGCTCGCCCTTGCCGGACAGCGTGATGTAGGCCGTCCTCAGCTCGGGGCCGCCGAAGGCGATGTTGGTGGTGACGCGGTCGCCGGTCGGGACCTGCTCGACCAGGGTGCCATCAGGTGCGATCACCGAGATGCAGCCGGAGACCAGGGTGGCGACGCAGACATTGCCGCCGGCTTCCACCGCGAGCGAGTCGAACATCTGATAGCCGCCGAGGCCGCAGATCGGCTTGCCCCGCTCGCCGCGATAGATCACGTCGCGCGGCTTCAGCGTGCCGGGCGCCGAGAGCTCATAGGCCCAGAGCCGGCCGGTCGGCGTCTCCGCGATGTAGACGGTATTCTCATCCGGCGACAGCCCGATGCCGTTCGCCGGCAGGATGCCGTGCACGATCTCGACAAGCTCGGTCATGCCGGGCTTGAGGTAGTACATGCCGCCGACGTCCATCTCGCGCGCGCGGCGCTTGCCGAGATCGGAAAACCACAGGCCGCCCTGCTTGTCGAAGACCAGATCATTCGGCCCGCGCAGATCGTGCGCGCCACATTTGGTCACGACGGTCTCCACCTTGCCGGATTGCAGATCGACGCGCTGGATCGAACCGCCGAGATAATCGTCGGGCTGCGGGCCCGGCATGATCATGTTGCGGGTCGGGATCCAGGAGAAGCCGCCATTGTTGCAGATGTAGATCTTGCCGTCGGGGCCGAGGGCGGCGCCGTTCGGGCCGCCCGGAATTTTCGCGACGATCTCCTTGCGGCCATCGGGATAGACCCGCGTCAGGCGCTGGCCGCGGATCTCCACCAGCACCACCGAGCCGTCCGGCATCACGACCGGCCCTTCGGGAAATTCGAGGTCGGTGGCGAGAACGCGGACGTTGGACATGTGGAGACCCTCCCGGCTGCTTGTTATGGCTTGCACGGGATGTCCGGCACGGGCCCCACACGCAAGATTTGCCTTGGGTTATGACAAAGTCACCAGGGCTTGCCAAGCAAGCGGGACGGTATGCCAGCGTTGCGGAAGCTTTACTCCCTCACCGGCACCCAGATCTCGAAGCCACCATTGCCGGTTGCGGGATCGAAGGCCTCGCCGTAGCGCTCGAAGCTCGGCGCGTCCGCGGCCGCAAGACCGGATGCCGGCAACCACCGATTCCAGATCGTGTTGACGGTGCGGCGGATCGAGGCGACGTGGTCGGTGTGGGTGAACACCGCATAGCGCTGCTCGGGAATGCGGATGCGACCGAAGCGGCGCGGCAGGTCGGAGAAATCAGCGACCTCCACGCCGGCGATGTAGTCGAAATTGCCGGCATCGTCGCCGTTGCAGCACACGCCGTAGGCGACGTGACCGACCCGCGCGGGAATGTCGGCGACCTCCTGATGGAAGCGCTGCCACAGGCCCGGGATCATGGCGCCGTTGTCGCAGGAGATGCGCTCGGCGGGACCGGCGACGAGAAAGGCCTTGGCGGCTTCGAAACGCGGCGGGGCGAGATGGTCGAGCATGGTGGAATCCATGAGGATGGGCTCCTGGAGCTTGAGCTGGCTGGCGCATGACGCGGCCCTGACGGCTTCGGGCGTGGTGCCGAACTGGTCGCGGAACGCGCGGGTGAATGCTTCGTGCGAGCCGTAGTCGGCCTCCAGCGCCAGCGACAGAATGTCGGGCGCGCCATTCGCCAGGTTGCGCGCGGCCTCCGTCAACCGGCGGGCGCGCACGTAACGGATCACTGGCAGACCCGTGGCTGCGGCAAACGCACGCACGATGTGGAACCGCGACACGCCCGAGACCGCAGCGATCTCGTCGAGCGTCATCGGCTCGGCCAGATGGCTCTCGATATACCAGAGCGCGCGCTGCGCTGGGTTCATGGCGGGCGTCCTCGTACGAAGCGCGGTCATGATGCGCGGCATGCGGCCGCGTCGCTTGATCGGCATTGCTGGTCGGCACAGGGAGGATAGTCCGCCAATGGCCACTGGCAACGCCCCGGCATTCGCAGCTACACTCGCCAGAACCGCTCACGAGAAAGGGGAACCGGGTCATGGACATCACCGATGTGCGGGCGCACCATATCCGCATCCCCTATGATGCCGGTGTCGCGAGCTTTCGCCAGGGCGCCTCCGCGATCACAGCCCTCGACATGGTGCTGGTGGAGGTCACGACCGATGCCGGGCTGACCGGCTGGGGCGATGCGTTCGCTTATGTCTGCCCGCACACCACGCGCAGCGCGGTCGAGGAGATGATCGCGCCACAGGCGCGCGGGCTGAAGGTGCCCGATGCGGCCGGCATTCCCGCCGTCATGGAGCAGATTCAGCGCAATCTGCATCTGTTCGGCCGCTACGGCATCACCATGTTCGCGATCTCGGGGCTCGACATCGCGCTGTGGGACCTTGCCGCCAAGATCGAGGGCGTACCGCTGCATCGGCTGCTCGGCGAGACCAGGCGCACGGCGATTCCAGCCTATGCGAGCCTGCTGCGGATCGGCTCGCCCGACAATATCGCGACCGAATGCGGGAAGGCGCTCGCGCTCGGCTATGGCGCGATCAAGCTGCATGAGACCACGGCGCCGGCGGTGTTCGCCGCGCGCGAGGCGATCGGGCCCGACATTCCGCTGATGGTTGACATGAATTGTCCTCTGACAGCCGAGCAGGCGATCGCCTTCGCAACCTCATGCCGCGATGCGCGGCCGATGTTCCTGGAGGAGCCGATATGGCCGCCGGAAGACTTTGCCGCGCTCGCCGAGGTCCGCCGCAAAGGCGGGCTCGACATCGCCGCCGGCGAGAATGCCTGCACGGATTATCAATTCCGCCAGATGATGGAGGCCGGCGCGGTGAGCCACGCCCAGCCGTCGGTGATCAAGGTCGGCGGCATCACGGAATTCTTGAAGATCGCGGCGCTGGCCGACCGGCTCGGCGTCAAGATCGTGCCGCACTCGCCCTATTTCGGGCCCGGCCTGCTCGCGACGCTGCACCTGCTCGCGACGCGCGACGACGGGCTGGTCGAGATGTTCTATCTCAAGCGCGAGGCTTGCCTCTGGGGCGGCCGTGCGGACAGCGATGCGACCGGCCATGTCGCGGTGCCCACAGGACCCGGGCTCGGCTACGAGCCCGATCGCGGCGTGATAGAGCGCTATCGGGTGGCGTGACCGCCGGGCCTATTTCGCAGCATCCTTGGCCGGCGGCGCGTCCTGCTTCTTCTTCAGATCCTCGGCCGTCTTCGCTTGCGCGGCCTGGAGATCGCCAATCGTCTTCTGCAGACCGGCAAGGCTCGTCTTCAGCGCGTCGATCTGGCGAGCCGCCGCATCCAGCTTCTGCTGATGATCGAGATTGAGCTTGGTGATCGTCTTCTGCAGGAAGTCGACATTGCTCTGCAGGCAGGAGGTGCGCCGCTCCATGGTCTTTTCGACCGTGCAGATCTCGATGCCGGGCACGTCCTGCGCGTGCACCGGCGCATTCGCCAGTGTTGCGAGCAGCAATATCGCGAAACAAATGCCGGCATCTCGAAGCAGCATGAAAAGTTCCTCGTCAAACGATCACGGCAATGTGCGCTGTTTGCGCGCAGCCGGCAAACGCTACCACACTCGTACCGCATTCTCGCGTTGAGCTTGGGTCCGTTCCCTCGGACGGGGAACGATGATCCGCGCGCGGAAGAAGTGGGCGCTCGTTCCGCGGCTTTGTTTAGGGGAGATTTTTGGAATGGCAACGCGCGATAGACGACTGGCGGAATTCGACGGCGCCGGAGAACCACCGCCGGGCCTGGCGCTCGAAGTGCTGTGCGAGGACCACAGCGGAACGTATCAACTGCCGTTCGCCTGCCGCTATGTCGAGGGACGCTGGCAGAACCACGAAGCCGGCATCGCGGTCGAAGCCACCGTCATCGGCTGGCGCCTGCCACGCGTGAAGCAGCGCGGGGCTGCCTGACGCGGATATCTGTTCCAAAATGCAACGGCGCCGCGCTCCGCCTTTAACCAACGGAACGCGGCTCGAACGAATCACGTCCGAATCAGCCGAATCGCCGTGTACGCAACTGTTCACGGCTAGATGTCGATGCGGCGGTGCAGGCGCGTACAATATCTGTGCGGCGCGGCGAACGGCATCGACCGCTCACCGGCGCCAAAGGTTAATTCCGGCAAGGGGATAGCTCCTCCGGACGTGTGCAACCGCTGCCGCCCCCGAAACAGGCAAGGTGCTGCGTGCCTGCCTAATATTCGACCTCGAGCTCCTCGATCTCGGCCGGCTCTTCCCGCGCCGCGGCGATCCATTCGGCCATCTCGGGCATCGCCATGATGGTGTCGGCATAGGCCTGCAGCACCGGCTCCAGCTTGACGTCATAGGTGACGAAGCGCGTTACCACGGGCGCGTACATCGCATCCGCCATGGTGCGCTGCGCGCCGAACAGGAAGGGGCCGCCCGACTGCTCCAGGCAATCGCGCCAGATCGACGAGACGCGGTCGATGTCGGCCTGCGCGCGCGACCAGATCTTGAAGCCGGGAAAACGCCCCTTCAGATTCACTGGCAGCGAGGCGCGCAGCGTGGTGAATCCGGAATGGATTTCGCCTGATATCGAGCGGCAATGGGCGCGCTGGATGCGGTCATCGGGCAGCAGACCGGCTGACGGCATCACCTCGTTGAGATATTCGGCGATCGCCAGCGTATCCCAGACCACCGCGCCCTCGTGCCGCAGGCACGGCACCAGGATCGACGACGACAGCAAGAGGATCTCCGCGCGCGCGGACGGATCGTCCGGCGCGGTGACGATCTCCTCGAAATCGAGCCCGGAGAATTTTGCCAGCAACCAGCCGCGCAGCGACCAGGACGAATAGTTCTTGCTGCTGATGGTCAGCGTCGCCTTTGCCATGTGGCTCTTCCTTGATCCCGCCTCTCCGCCGGCGTGCGGATGTGCCCTGCTTGCCGCGAGGTGAGCAGCAAGCGACGTGCCAATTTTGTTTGCGGGCGATCCACCCCGCCGCTTGGCGTCGTTATTGCATAGCACCGCGGGACGGATGGGCGTTTCAGTATGATGTCGATGTATTATCAGGCCTTTCAGAACCATATGGACCTGACGGCGCCGTGGCGCGCGGGGGCCTCGTCCGCGCTCAAATTCCTCCATCTGGTGCCGCAGGGCATGTCGGACCAGGTGGTCGGCCGTCTGTCTGCCGCGCTGGAGCTGATCTCGCGCTCGACCCTGACCTATCACCGTCCCGCCTACGGCATCGACCGCGTGACGGTGGGCAATCGCGAATTGGCCGTCACCGAGGAGATCGCCTACGCGACGCCGTTCGGCTCGCTGCTGCATTTCAGGAAAGACGGCGCTGGCGAGCAGCCGCGCATGCTGCTGGTGGCGCCGATGTCCGGCCATTTCGCGACCCTCTTGCGCGGCACCGTGCAGACGCTGCTGCAGGACCACGATGTCTACATCACAGACTGGCACAATCCGCGCGACATCCCGCGCAGCGAGGGCCGCTTCGGGCTCGACGACTACACCGAGCACCTGATCGACTTCTTAGGCCAGCTCGGCCCGCGCCCGCACATGGTCGCGATCTGCCAGCCTTCGGTGTCGGCGCTCGCGGCCGCCGCCATCATGTGCGAGGACAACCATCCCTCGCGCCCGGCGACGCTGACGCTGATGGCAGGTCCCATCGACACGCGCATCCAGCCGACCAGGGTCAACGAATTCGCCAAGAGCAAGCCCATCGAATGGTTCGAGCAGAACCTGATCAACTACGTGCCGGTGCAATGCCGTGGCGCGCTGCGCAAGGTCTATCCCGGCTTCGTGCAGCTCACCGCCTTCGTCTCGATGAATCTCGAGCGCCACATCAAGCAGCATCTCGACCTCGCCAACCACATCGCCAAGGGCGAGAAGGACAAGGCCGCGACCATCAAGACCTTTTACGACGAATATTTCGCGGTGATGGACCTGCCCGCCGAGTTCTACATCGAGACCGTGCGCGACGTGTTCCAGGAGCACCTGCTGCCGCAGGGCAGACTGATGCATCGCGGCCGCCCCGTGAACACGAAAGCCGTCAGCCGCATGGGGCTGATGACTGTCGAGGGCGAGAAGGACGACATCTGCTCGATCGGCCAGACGCTCGCCGCGCAGGACCTCTGCACCGGCGTGCGCGCCTATCGGCGCGTGCACCACATGCAGGCCGGCGTCGGCCATTACGGCGTGTTCTCGGGCAAACGCTGGAACAACGAGATCTACCCGCTCTTGCGTGATTTCGTGCACGTCAATTCGTGAGCGTCATCCCCTGCCCCAAGACGCCCGGCCTGGGGAAGCGTCACGTGTTTCATCCGCCTGCGTGAGCAGCTCCCTGGCTTCAACCAACTCCGGAAGATTTCGCTCCGCCTCGAATTCAGCGAGCACGGGATCGAGCAACCGGGATATCGCATCCGCTCGGCCATTTGTCTTGTGCAGCCGTGCAAGTTCGAGCGCGCTGCGCAGCTCGAAAGTCCTGGTCTGCTGGTGTCGCGCGATTTCCAGCGCTCGCGCGAGGGCGTCTTCGGCACGGGGTACGTCCGAAGGATCATGGCGCGACAAGAGTTTGCCGCGGACACGATGCAGCTCGGCATCAAGCCAATGCTGGCCGGATTGTGCCGTCCCGGCGATCAATTCGTTCAGGATGTCCAGCCCGGTCTCGACTTGGCCCAGCTCTGCATTCGCAACGGCGACGTGCATCCCCCAAAACGGTTCGCAGAGATAGCAATCGTTCTCGCGCAGCAAGGTCCAGCCGTGACGCATGTCCGCCACTCCGGCCATTCGGTCGCCGGCACGCCACTTGGCCAGGCCATTCAGGTAGGTGCCCGCGGCCACGTATAGCGGCATCGTGTGGTCGCGCGCGAGACCGAGCGCCAGGATCGTCTCTGTTTGCTGCAACATGCCCCCGCATACCCCGTCGAACACTGCGCGATGAACCAGCGCATTGGCCTGGGACAGCGCTCGTTTTTCTGCCGGAGCACCAACCGCTTCCGCGGCGAGCCTGCACGCTCGAGCGGTGCTGCCCAGCGGCCAGAGCACCAGGGCAAGAAATCTCATGATCACGAACGGCAGATCCAACGCCGAAGCCCTGAAGGTCGCGGGATCCGGCTCGGCACCATAGACCGCCAGCGCGCGCTCGAGATGCGTTCTCGCATTCAAGTAATCGCCGGCGAACCAGCAGGTGACGCCGCCTGCCCAATGGGCAACGACGGCGGCCACCGGCGAGTCCGGTCGTCGGTCAGCGGCGCTCCTGATGGCGTCCGCCAGCTCCCGCATCGGAGCGAGTTCGCCCTGCGTCAGGCAGGCATTGAAGAGTCCCGAATGCACCGGCGCGAGCTCAACGGGATCATCGATGTCGGCTGCGAACCGGCGCGCACGCGTCCATGCCGCAACCGTTTCAGGAGCACTATGACCGAGGCTGCCCCGGAGCGCTCGACCATATGCGATTTGTAGATGCAGCCTGCTCATCATCCGGCGCGGCTCGTCAGGCAACTGATCGGCGATCGCAATGGCCTTGCCGAGATGCGCGATCGCTTCGGCATAGGCCGAACGTTTCAGTGCCTGTTGGCCCGCCTTGCGCCACCATTCGAGGGCGGCCTCGCTCAGCCCCGCCTCAGTGAAGTGATGCGCCAGGACTTCCGGCTCGGTCTCGGCAACGGCTGGAAAGTTCTCGCGCAGGATCTCGCCAATTCGCGTGTGAAGCACCTGCCGTTTGCTCTTGAGCAGGCTCTCGTAGGCCGCTTCCTGAACGAGGGCATGCTTGAAACTATAATTTGCTTCGGGCGGAGTCCCACGGCGCAAGAGCAATTCGGCCTCTTCAAGCTGTGCCAGCGCAGCGCTCAGGGTCAGATCATCGCGTCCTGCCACGGTCTTCAGCAGCGCGTACGAAAAGTCGCGGCCGATGGCCGCGCCTATCTGTGCCACCTCCTTGACCGGAGCGAGCCGGTCGAGCCGCGCCATCAGCGAATCCTGCAGCGTCGCAGGGATGGCAAGCGGCGGCAGCGGACTGTTCAGCCGGTAGCGTCCGGCATCCTCGACGAGCAAGCCGGACTCCAGCACCATCTTGGTCAATTCCTCGACGAACAGCGGGATGCCATCGGTCTTGTCGATGATCTGCTCCATCATCTCGCGTGGCAGCTGGCGGCCGACGACCACCTGCTCCACCAGCGCGCGCGTGTCCTGTCGGTCGAGCCGGTCGAGCCGCAACAGACTGACGTTGGCAAGGCCCGACCAGGAGGGCTCGAACTCCGGCCGGGATGTCATGAGCACAAGTATCGGCAGGGCCCTGATCCGATCGACCGCGAGATCGAACAGTTCGAGCGTCGTGGCATCGGCCCAATGCATATCCTCGCAGATGAGCAGCAGAGGCTGGCCTCGCGCCAATCCCTCAAGCTGATCGAGAAGAGCGGCAAACGTCTGTCTGCGCTGCTGCGCCGGGCTCAAGCCGAGGGGCGGGTAACGGTCGCCAATGGGAATCGAAAGCAGAGCCGCGATCAGCGGGGTTGCTCGGGCGACCTGCTGGGTTCCCAGCGCCAGCATGGCCTCGAGCTTGTCGAGCTTCTGTTCCGGCGTGTCGTGCAAGCGAATTCCGGCGGCGCGATCGAGCTGCGCGACAAAGGGATGAAGTGCGCTGTTGGTGTGATAAGGCGAACACTGATACCGCACCCGACGGTGTGTCCCCAGCGAGGGGCTTTCGGACAATGTTGCCACGATGCGCGACTTGCCGATGCCCGCTTCGCCGGAAATCAAGACGATCTGGCCCAAGCCCTGCCATGCCTCCCGCTGACGCGAGAGAATGAATTCGATCTCGTCCTTGCGGCCGACAAAGCCGATCGAGCGCGCGGCACGCACCGCCTCGAAGCGGCTCTCCGATGCGCTCGCTCCTTCCACCGCCCAGACCGCGATGGGCTCGCTTATCCCCTTGACCTCGCGCCGCCCGAGATTGCGGAAGGTGAAGAGGTCGCCAAGCAGCCGGCGTGTCGATGAAGCAACGACGACCGCCCCCGGCTCCGCCAGACTCTGAAGCCGGGCAGCGAGGTTCGGCGTATCGCCGATGGTCGCATGTTCCTCTGACGCATCTCCGCTGATGAGGTCGCCGGCCACCACGAGCCCGGTCGCAATTGCGATCCGAAGTTCAACCCGTTCGCCCGCGCCTGTCTTGAGCTCGCAAATCGCAGCGATGATATCGAGGCCCGCTCGCACTGCGCGCTCCGCATCATCTTCGTGGGCGCGCGGATAACCGAAGTAGACGAGGATTCCGTCACCGACGAACCTGGCTATCCGGCCGTCGTAAGCGGCGATGACGCGCGCGCATGCGACGCGGTAGGCCCGGATCACTTCCCACAGATCCTCGGGATCGAGACGCGCTGAGAGTGCGGTGGATCCGACCAGATCGCAAAACATAACGGTGAGGTGGCGCCGCTCGGCGTCGTGAGGAGGAGACGGCGACGCGATCAACGCGGCTGGATCGAGTTCGGCAATGGCACGCAGCATCTTGCGGCGATGACCGAGCAGCACCCCGAGCTTGTCGAAGTCCTCGTCCATCAGTTCGGGGAGGATGCCCACGTCGATGCCATTCTGGGCAAAACGCTCCGCGTATTGCCCAAGCCCCAGTTTCTCGAGCCACTCCGCAATCTGCATGGCTCCCACCGATCTTATGACTGGCAGTTAGCAGAATTCTGGACCACGGCCGCGCGGGAGAATATCCCAACGCCGCCATGATGGCACGTCTTGTTTGTTGCGCGAAAATCTAGGTTACTCAGTACCGGTACGGTTTCGATCGGGATACTGCTCGATACGAACGGCTGCGCTACCAAGCATCGCTGGCGCGCAGCGTTGGACAGCAGAGGTTGCGATGAACCGTCATCGCTCATTCCAGACCTGAAGCCGAACCAACACTGCGGCTTGCGCAGACGTACGATGTCAAGCGGACTTTTCCGTGAGCGCACGTCCCTTCATTGCTCGTTGATGGGCGTTGCGTCGTTGCGAGCCATCGTGCCCGCCGCAACCTGAAGCGAAGAGCCAACCACCCAACAGCCGGCTACAAAGGCGATCAGGCCGTTGGGCAGATTTTGATCAAGGACAAGGATGCTGACGGACAGAGTCGCAGCGATCGCTGCGCCGAACGTTCCGGCTGCACTCATGATCTCGGCCGGCTCGGAACCGTTCCATTCTTCCGAGATGCTCGATCTCGACTTCCGTGCGACATTGCCGGCCAAGTCGATGCCGACATAATAGCTGAGAGCTCCGTAAAGCATTGTTATCAGCACGATCCAGCCGCTTTCAAACAGTCCGCCTTTCTGACGCAACAGGGTCGCACCCACATAGAGGCCGCAAGAGGCTCCAACAGCTGCCAGTCCAATTCTTTCAAGGAGATGGGCCGACTTGATCAGACGGGAACGAGGGATCCGAAGACTGCCGACGTGCCTTGTGAGGGAAAATGCGTTGGAAAATGCGCTGCTTATCTTCATCGGGGGCTCCTTCTGAGTAAGTGGCAGCCTACCGGCCGACCCGAATAGAAGCTGCCAGGACGCGTTTCTCGATGCCCTTGATTCCATTTCTGAAAGATCTGTGCTGAGTGATGGGGCTGGCTTGCTCGTGAGCAAGACGAGGAGCCAACCCAAAGCTGCGAGCACGCGGCTGCGCAGGCATTGCATCTCACCCGTGTTCGTCAGTCAGGTCCGGGTGCGGCAATTTCTTGCGGAAGTGGTAGTTCAGAAAGAGTGTGATGGAGTATGAAGCGGTTCACATGCCGCTGTTCCCTGTCGCTCCATCCGCTCACGATTTCCGGAGGACATGTGGAGCTCGCGCCTCAACCGGACCACTCCGCGCCCCAGACCTGCACGACGTGGCCGGGCGAGACTTCACGATACTGCCGCACCGGCAGCTGGTAATCGGGCGCGCGCACCGGGCTTCTGATCTCGTCGTTAGCCACCTCGCGCCGCGTGCCGCGGCGTGACGGGTCGGGCACCGGTACAGCGGCCATCAGCTTCTTGGTATAGGGATGCTGCGGATTGCCGAACAATGCAGCACGCGGGCCGATCTCCACGATCTCGCCGAGATACATCACCGCGACGCGGTGGCTCATGCGCTCAACCACGGCGATGTCGTGGGAGATGAAGAGATAGGCGAGGCCCATGCTGGCCTGCAGGTCGAGCATGAGGTTGACGACCTGCGCCTTGACCGAGACGTCGAGCGCGGAGACCGCCTCGTCCGCCACGATCAGCTTCGGCCCGAGCGCGAGCGCCCGGGCAATGCAGATACGCTGCCGCTGGCCGCCTGAGAATTCGTGCGGAAAGCGCGCGGCCATGTCGGCGGAAAGACCGACGCGCACGAGGAGGTCGGCGACCTGGTCGCGCGCCTGCGACGCCGTCGCGAGACCATTCGCGAGCAAAGGCGCTGCGATCGCCGTTCCCACCGACATGCGCGGATTGAGGCTCGCGAACGGATCCTGAAAGATGATCTGCATCTGCTTGCGGACGTCGCGCAAGGTGCGGGCATTCATGGCCAGCACATCCTGACCGTTGATCAGCACGGTGCCGCTGTCAGGCTCCGTCAGCTTGAGGATCGAGCGGCCGGTGGTCGATTTGCCGCAACCGGATTCGCCGACCAGCGCCAGGGTCTCGCCGGCCCGCAAGGTAAAGGAGACGTTCTCGACGGCATGGACGCGGCCCGAGACTTTGCCGAACAGGCCCGAGCGGATCGGAAAGCGCGTGGTGAGGCCTGAGACTTCGAGCAACGGGCGCTCGGCGGCCGAGACGGTGTTGGGCGTCTCCGCCGGCTCGTCCGAGGTGCCCGTCACCTTGTCGACGATCGGAAAGCGCATCGGCCGCGCGCGTCCGTCCATCGAGCCGAGGCGCGGCACCGCGGCGAGCAGTGCGCGCGTATAGGGATGCGATGGCGCTGCGAAGATGCGCGCGGTGGCATCGGTCTCGACCGCCTGCCCGCCATACATCACGACGGTGCGGTCGGCAATCTCGGCGACCACGCCCATGTCGTGGGTGATGAAGAGGATCGACATCCCCTCCTCCTGCTGAAGCTCCTTCAGGAGCTCCAGGATCTGGGCCTGGATGGTGACGTCGAGCGCGGTGGTCGGCTCGTCCGCAATCAGGAGCTTCGGCTTGCAGGCCAGCGCCATCGCGATCATCACGCGCTGGCGCATGCCGCCGGAGAGGCGATGCGGATGCTCGTGGAAGCGCGATTTCGCCGCGGGAATGCGGACGCGATCGAGCAGGCGGACGGTCTCGGCCTCCGCCGCCGCACGAGACAGGCCTCGATGCTGGATCAGCGCCTCCGCGATCTGGAAGCCGATGGTGAGCACCGGATTGAGGCTCGTCATCGGCTCCTGGAAGATCATGGCGACGTCATTGCCACGGATGTCTTTCATGCTCGCGTCCGGCAGCGCCAGCAGATCGCGGCCCGCGAGCATGACCCGCCCCTCGATCCGGCCGATCTCCTTCGGGATGAGCCGCATGATCGACAGCGCAGTGACGCTCTTGCCCGAACCGGACTCGCCGACGATCGCCACGGTCTCGCGGGCTGCGACGTCGAAGGAGACGTTGCGGACGACGGGAATCCATCTCCGCTCGAGCATGAAGGAGGTGGTGAGGCCGGAGACCGACAGCACCGGCGCCTGCGCTCCGGCGGCGACTTCGTTTGATGCGCTTGCGCCGATGCTCATGAACGTGCCCTAATAGCCGCGCGTGCGATCGACCAGCCCCGGCAACGCCTCGCCGCGGCGGTGGCGTGCGATGACGTCGAGCACGAAATCGACGGCCGTGTCCGGTGTCGTCATGCTGGCATTGTGCGGCGTCAGCAGGATTCGCGGGTGGCTCCAGAACGGATGGCCTGAAGGCAGCGGCTCGGGATCGGTCACGTCCAGCACCGCACCGGACAACGCGCCGCCGTCGAGCGCCGCGAGCAGGTCGGCCTCGACGAGATGCGGCCCACGTCCGACATTGACCAGCCCCGCCCCGCGCGGCAGGCGTGCGAACAGATCGGCATTGAGGATGCCGCGCGTTTCGTCGGTGAGCGGCAGCAGGCAGATGAGAATGTCAGCCTGCGCAAGGAATTCGGGCAGTGCCTCGCTACCGGCGTAACAGGTCACGCCCTCGATCTCGCGCGGCGAGCGATTCCAGCCGAATAGCGGAAAGCCGAATGACCTGAGGCGATCGAGCACGGCCTGGCCGAGCTGGCCGAGCCCCATCACGCCGACCCGCCGCCGCTTCGCCGGCGTGATCCGGATCTCGCGCCAGACCTGCTGTTTCTGCTGACTGATGAAATCGAGGAGATCGCGATGCAGGGCCAGCACGACCATGGTAACATATGCCACCATGGTCTCGGCAATGCCGGGCTCCAGCATCCGGACCAGCGGGATGTGCGCCGGCACTTTCGCGGTGTCGAACTGGTCGACGCCTGCGCCGACCGAGAACACCAGTTCGAGATTGGGGAACGTCGTCGCGATATCGTCCGGCGGCACCCAGGCCACGAGATAGCGGACAGCAGCGGGGTCGCCGATATCGGGCCAGCGCCGGAACGGCACATCGGGCGCGCGCTCGGCGAAGAACGTCGCCCACTCGGCGCCGCGCTCCATGTTGGCCTTGTAGAGAACCGTCATGCCGTCCTCAGAACGGGCTGACGGGCGCCAGGCGCCGGCCGTCGATCATGCGCTTGTGGCTGTAGGCGGCGGGATCGACCAGCGGCGTCGCGCCGGTCACGATGTCGGCGGCGAGCTTGCCGGCGGCGGGGCCAATGCCAAAACCATGGCCGGAGAAGCCGGTCGCGAGGAAGAAGCCAGGCAGCGCATCGACCGGCGAGATCACGGGGATGGTGTCGGGCGTGCAGTCGATGGTGCCGCCCCAGGCTTCCGCGATCTCGATGTCCTTCAATTCCGGATTCGCCTTGATCAAGGAGGCCAGCGCGGCATTGACCAGCGACATGTCGGGCGCGGGATCGCGCACGCGCTCGGTCTCGAACGGTGAGGGCTTGTCGAGGCGCCAGCCGGTGCCGCGCACGATCTGGTCGAAGAAGGACTTGCCGAACGAGAGCTTCAGGCCGTTCTTGCGATGCAGATAGGTGGGCCAGAAGGTGCGCGCGTAGCGGAACAGGTCGGGCGACAGCTCGACCGTGCCGCGGTTGCGCAGCGCCAGCGTGAAGCCGCCGTCGAGGCGGCGGCGGATGCAGTAGAAGTCGGTGCCGAGCGCGCCCGAGGTGATCTCCGGCGCCGGCGTGGTCCGGCATGCGGTGGCGTTGACGAGACCGATCGGCAGCTCGATGCCGTGACGGCGGCAAAACAGCGACGACCACGCCCCGCCCGACAGCAGCACGGCTTGCGTGCGGATGGTGCCTTTCTCGGTGACGACGGCGCTGACACGGCCGCCTTGCGTCTCCAGCCCGCGCGCCGCGCAGCCCTGATGAATGGTGACGCCATGTTTTCGCGCGGCCGTCGCAAGCGCCGGCACGGCCATCGATGGCTCGGCGCGGCCGTCGCTCGGCGTGTGCAGGCCGCCAACCCATGTGTCGGTATTGCCCGGCATGCGCTCGGCGACTTCGGCCGGCGTCAGCACCGTGGAGTGCACCTGCATCTCGCGTGCGACCGCGGCCCAGCGCTCCCAGCTCGCAAGCTCGTCCTTGCTCTTGGTGAGGAACAGCACGCCGGTGCGGCGGAAGCCGGCATCGACGCCGGCATCGTTCTGCATGTCCTCCCACAGCCGCAGCGCTTCGCGCGCCAACGGGATTTCCTCGCGCGCGCGGCCCTGCTGGCGACACCAACCCCAATTGCGGCTCGACTGCTCGCCGCCGACATGGCCCTTCTCGAGAAGCGCGACCGAGTGGCCCTTCTTCGCCAGATGGTAGCCTGCGGACACGCCGATGACGCCACCGCCGATGACGACGACGTCCACCTGCGCGGGCAGGCGTTCATCGCTATTGATTCGGTTCAGCGGCGGGGACATGGGGCACTCCTGGCATTCAGTTCGGTCGAGTTCTTGCTCATCAGGGGATGTTCATCCGCGGATCGAGCGCATCGCGCAGGCCGTCACCGAGGAAGTTGAAGCTGGTGACCGCCAGCGTGATGGCGAGGCCCGGCGCGATCGCAAGCCATGGCGCGCTGGTGAGATAGATCTGCGCGTTGTTGAGCATGTTGCCCCAGCTCGCGGCCGGCGGCTGGATACCGTAGCCGAGATAGCTGACATAGGATTCCAGCAGGATTGCCTTGGCGACGTTCAGGGTCGCCGCTACCACGATCGGCGCGATCGCATTTGGCACGAGCTCGCGGAACATGATCCGCAGGTTCGACGAGCCGAACGCGAGTGCAGCAACCGCAAACTCGCGTTCCCGCAGCGACCGCACCTGGGCCTCGACGACGCGCGCTACCGCCATCCAGGCGGTCGCCGCGATCAGCACGGTGGTGGTGACGAGGCCTGGCTCGGTGAGCGCCGCCAGCGCGAGCAGCAGGAAGATGGTCGGAAAGCACAGCACGGCGTCGACGAGCCGCATCAGCACCGCGCCGACCACGCCGCCATAGAAGCCGGCAAAGGCGCCGACAACGATGCCGACCGCCATCGCGATCACCATCGCGACGATGCCGATCGAAAGCGAGACGCGTCCGCCCATCATCAGCCGCGCCAGCACGTCGCGGCCGAGCTCGTCGGTGCCGAGGATGTGCGCGCCCGAGAGCGGAGGCGCGAACCGCTTCATGATATCGATATAGGTGTCGTCGAACGGCAGCAGGTACGGGCCGAATGCCGCACCGAGCACAAGCACCAGAATGATGACGGCACCGGCGAGCGCCAGGCGATGCCGGCGGAAGCGCCGCCACGCGGCCTGACCGGGCGCGAGCTGGACGGTAGAGAGGGTTGCGGTCGCCATCGCCTTAGCCCACCCGGATGCGCGGATCGACGACGGCATAGAGGATGTCGGCGAGCAACGAGCCGATCAGCACCATGGCCGCCGAGAACATCAGGATGCCCATCACCACGGGATAGTCGCGGTAACCGATCGAATCCAGGAACAGGCGGCCCATGCCGGGCCAGGTGAACACGGTCTCGGCCACCAGCGCGCCGCCGAGCAGCGTCGGGAACTGCAGGCCCGCCACCGTGATCATCGGCAGCAGCGCGTTACGCAGCGCGTGCACGGTGAGGATACGCCATTCCGGCAGGCCCTTGGCACGCGCGGTGCGGATGTAGTCCTGGTTGATCACCTCGAGCATGGAGGAGCGCATGAAACGGCCCCACATCGCGGTCTCGACCAGCGCCAGAACCATCGCCGGCGCGATCAGATGATGCATGAGGTCGAGGAAGGAGCCGTCGCCGACGGTCTCGCGGTTTCCGGCCGGCAGCCAGCCGAGCTTCACCGAGAACACGTAGATCGTGACGAGGCCGAACCAGAAGGTCGGGATCGACAGCGCGATCATGGCGCCGACGGTCGCAAGCGTGTCGAACAGCGAATAGCGGCGTAGCGCGCCAAGTATGCCGATCCAGCAGCCGAGCAGCACCGCGATGATGGTCGCCGTCGCCATCAGCTCCAGGGTGGCGCCGAGATGCGAGGAGATCACCGCCAGCACCGCCTCGCCATCGCGATAGGACTTGCCCCAATCACCCCGCACCATGCGGCCGAACCAATCGAGATACTGGATCGGCAGCGGACGATCGAGGCCGAGCTGGCTGGTGACGCGATCGAGATCCTCCTGCGTCATCTGCGCGGAGGCCGCGAATTGCGACAGCGGACCGCCGGGCGCCAGATGCAGGATGGCGAAGCCGATTCCCGAGACGATCACGAGCAGCATGATCGCCTGCGCCAGGCGGTTGACGACGTAACGGGCCATCTCAGGCGATCCAGCGTATTGGTCGCATCACGCCCAATACCATTCGCGCATGTTCCAGCTGTTGATCGACATGTTGATGTTGGGACGGAAGCCTTGCAGCCCCTCCTTGATGCCCTCGGCGATGAAGCCCTGGAACAGCGGCAGGATGGCGAGGTCGTTGCGGATCAGCTTTTGCAGCTCGCCATAGGTCGCTTTGCGCTGCACCAGGTCGAATTGCTTGGCGCCTTGAGAAAGCAGCCGGTCGGCCTCCGCGTTCTGATATTGATAGGTGTTGTAGCCGCGGCCGCCCTTGGCGGGAATCGCGCCGGAGCCGAAGCGGGGCGTCACGTCGGGGTCGCTGCCCAGCATGAAGTTCACGCCGACGATCACCGAATTGAACTTCGATTGCTGCCAGAAGTCGCCCCAGATCACCGCAGCCGGCATGTTGTTGACGCGCATCGCAGCGCCGATTGCGCGCCAGTCCTGAATCAGGAGCTGCTGACATTGCTCGCGCACGGCGCTGCCCGCCGTGGTCGAATTGGCGAACTCGAGCTTGACGCCGCCCTTCTCGCGAATGCCGCCGGAGCCACGAACCCAGCCCGCCGCGTCGAGCAGCGCGTTGGCTTTGGCAGGATCATATTTGTGTTGCGGCAGCCCTTGCTGGAACGACCACGCCTGCTGCGGCACAAAACTCTCGGTCTGCGTCGGCAGGCCGTAATAAAGCGCATCGATGATCGCCTGCTTGTTGATACCGAGATAGAGCGCCTCGCGCACGGCGCGGTCGGCGAAGGGCCCGAATTCCAGATTGGGCGCGATATGCTCCACCGAGGAGGTCGAGGAGACGAAGATCTTGCGGCCCTTCAGCGTCTTCGCTTCCTGGACGAAGTTCGGCAGGATGCCCTGCAGGCCGGTGTAGTCGACCTGGCCGGTGCGGAACTGGGTGTAGAGAACGGTAAGGTCCGGAATGTACTTGAAGATGACACGTTCGACGTAAGGTCCCTTGCCGTGGTAGCCGGCATGGGCATTCAGCAAGATATGGTCGCCCGGCACGCGCTCGACCCAGCGGAACGGTCCGGTGCCGACCGGCGCGTTGTGGAACGGCGAAGCGTTGGGATCGGACACCTTCTCCAGGATGTGCTTGGGCACGATGAAGGTGAACGACGCCAGGATCGACATGTAGGGCGAATAGGGCGCTTCCATCCGCCAATGGATCTCGTCGGGCGCGACGACGGTGATGTCTTTGACGAGGCTATGGCCGACCCGGCTGCGGGCGCGGAAACCGGGATTGTTGATCAGCTCGAGCGAGAACTTGACGTCCTCCGCCGTGAACGGGGTGCCGTCGTGCCACTTCACGTCATTGCGCAGCTTGATCTTCCAGGTCAGGCCGTCCGCCGACAGACCGCCATTCTCGATGGTCGGGACCTCGCGGGCGAGGTCGGGGACGAACTTGCCGTCAGGCTCGATGAACCAGAGCGGCGAGAACACCTGCCACCAGATGCCCTGATCGACCTCGATGCCCGGCATCAGCGGATGAAAGACGGTCGGCTCCTGCGACAGTGCCGCGATCACCTGTCCGCGCGGCTTGTCCGGCGGATTGGTGGGGCGTTCGGCCTGGGCAAAGGCGCTACCTGACAGTGTCCATCCCGCCGCAGCGCCCGCGCCGAGCTGAAAGAACTGACGGCGATTCGGAATGCCGAGTGCCGGGACGCCGAGCTTGCCGGTGTCGTCTGCCATGACCCACTCTCCGTTTCCGCACGCGGCACCGTCTCCCGCGCCCCCGAGACCCCGGCAAAGGGACAGGAGTGGGCTTTAGTGCTTCTAAATTTTTCTGGCAAAATTTCATCACGACTAAATACAGCTGTCAATCGCATTGCTAGTATGCGCGACCTTTCCGAGTGAAGCCTCGGCCGATGCGGCCGCGGCTCGAGATGATGCATGGGAGAGCGACATGGATGGTCGCGGCGACACGAATAGCCCGAAGGACACTGCGACGATCGAGGCGGACGATGCGGTCGACCAGCGCCTCGGCGAAACCGTGCGGCTGCTGCGCCAGCGCGCCGGCTACTCGATCCAGGATGTCGCCACCAAGACCGGCCTCTCCACCGGCATGATCAGCCAGCTCGAACGCGCGCGCGCCATGCCGTCCATCCGCACGCTGCGCCTGCTCAGCATCGCGCTCGACGTGCCCATCTCCTATTTCTTCGAGGCCAGCGATCCCGTCGAGGCGCCGCGCTACATCGTGCGCAAGAATGCCAGGCGGCTGCTGCGGCTCACCGCCAGCGGCGTGGTCAAGGAAGCCCTCACCCCCGCAGGCAAAGGCCAGCTCGAGCTCTATGAGCTCACGCTCAATCCCGGCGCCTCCTCCGGCACCGACTTCCTGCAACACACCGGCGAGAAGGCCGGCTACATCCTCTCGGGCAGCCTGCGGCTGTGGCTCGACAACCAGGCCCATGTGCTGGAAGCCGGCGACAGTTTCCGCTTTCCGAGCATCGTGCCGCACATGTTCGACAATCCGACCCAGCAGGCGGCGCGCGTGATCTGGGTGACGACGCTGCAGCAGACCGATTCGCCTGCTGGTTGAGGCCGGCCCAAACCCGCGACCGCCGGAAATTGCCCCTCGACGGCGCTGCATCCAATCTGTAGCTCACATGAAGCGGCCTGCTCGACGCGGCCGCCCCGGTCCGCGGCTGGCGTCCTTGGTGTGAGACCATGAAACTCAGAGGGCTTCTGACACTCGCGATGGTTACACAGGCCATCGTGACGGCCGTAGCCCTGTTCGCCTCCTATGCTCTGACCGGACCGCGTGAATTCGGCATTCTCCAGCTCGTCGCCCTCCTGGCGAGCGCCGCAATTGCCGTGCTGCTCGTGGGCCTCTGCACCGGCGCAATCGAAAGGTCAGAGCACGCACGCGCCGTCGCGCACTCCGCCGAGCTGGCGCGGGCGCGCAGCGACAGCGCGCAGATGACGCAAGCCGTCATCAAGACCGCCCTCGATGCCTTCATTCAGATCGACGACAGCGGCACCGTGCTGGAGTGGAGCTTTCAGGCCGAGGCCCTGACCGGATGGACGCGGCAGGAGGCGCTCGGCTCCGACGTCGTCGACCTCATCGTCGCCAAACCGCTGCGCGCCGCCTTCAAGCAGCGCATGGCGCGGCTGGTGCCGGAATTGTCGGACACCCCGTCCGGCCTGCGCTTCGAGCTGACCTTGATCCACAGGAACGGCGACCGGATCCTGGCGGAAGCCTCCAGCACGGTGTTGCGGCTGGGCGGACGCGCCGTCGTCAACACTTTCGTCAGGGACATCACCCAGAAGCGCGCGGCCGAGGAGCAACTCGTGCAGTCCCAGAAGATGGAGGCGGTCGGACAGCTCACCGGCGGCATCGCGCACGAATTCAACAACATGCTCACGGTGATCACGGGCACGATCGAGATCCTTGCCGATGCCGTCAAAGACAACCCGCCGCTTGCGACCATAACCAAGCTGATCAGCGAAGCCGCCGATCGCGGCGCGGCGCTGACGTCGAGCCTGTTGTCCTTTGCCCGCAAGCAGGCGCTGCAGCCGGCCGACATCGACGTCAACGAGCTCCTGGAAGAGCTGGCAAAGCTGCTGCTGGCAACTTTCGACAAGAAGATCGAGATCGTCACCCGGCTCGACCGCAACGTCTGGCTCGCCTTCGCCGACCGCGGCCAGCTGAGCTCGGCGCTGCTCAACCTCGCGATCAACGCCCGCGACGCCATGCTGGACGGCGGCAGGCTGACGCTGACGACGCGCAACGTCGTGTTCGGCGTGCGCGAGGCCGTGGCGGTCGGCGCCGGCTATGCGGGAGATTATGTCGAGATCGAGATTGCCGACACAGGCACTGGCATTCCGCAAGCCATCCTGGAGAGGATCTTCGATCCGTTCTTCTCCACCAAGGAGGTCGGCAAGGGCACGGGCCTCGGGCTCAGCATGGTGTTCGGCTTCGTCAAGCAGTCCGGCGGCGGCATCAAGGTCGCCTCCGAAGAAGGGCGCGGCACGGTCTTCACGATCTATCTGCCGAAGGCGGAGGCGAGCGCGCTGCGCCCCACCGGGTATGACGACCGCAAGATCGTCGGCGGCAAGGAAACCGTGCTCTGCGTCGAGGACGACCGCGATGTCCGCCACTACGTCACGGTCCAGCTCGAAAGCCTCGGCTACACGGTCATCCCGGCCGCCAATGCGACCGAGGCCCTCGCGATTGCGGCCGAAGGCAAGCCGTTCGACCTGCTCTTCACCGACATCGTGATGGCCGGCGGCATGAACGGACGCGAGCTCGCCGAGCAGATGGCGGCGGCGCGTCCCTCCTTGCGGATCCTGTTCACCTCCGGCTATGCCTACGACTCCCTGCATACCCAGGGCCGCGCCACGATGGGCGCCCCGCTGCTGCGAAAGCCCTACCGCAAGGCGGAGCTCGCACGCATGCTGCGCCGCTGCCTCGACACGGCGGTCGATTCCGCCGGCGACGCGATCCCGACGCCCTACTCGGTGCAGGCCGACGTCGAGGCTTTTCTGCGCAAGCAGGCTGCGGAGGACGGCGGCGCGAGGAGGCCGCGGAAATAGCGATCTCGTGCCGAGTGCAAATGCGCGTTGTTTGAACCGCCGCTGGGCCGCGGGGTTCACCTCTCCCGCAGGGAGAAGTGAACAACGACCGCCCGAGCGCCTCTCAGCTCATCCTTCGCCGCAGCGTCGCCGACGGCGTCTCGCCGAATTTCTCGCGGTAGGCGCCGGCCATGCGGCCGAGATGGGTGAAGCCGAGATCGAAGGCGATGTCGGTGACGGAGGCATCGGGCGCGGCTTGCGCGAGCCGGGCGTGCAGAGCGGCGAGGCGCATGTCGAGCAGCATCTGCGAGATCGACGCGCCGAAGTGGCGGCGGAAACCGAGCTGCAGCGCGCGGATGCCGATGCCGGAGACGCAGGCAAGCTGCGCGAGGTCGAGCGGCACGCCGGCATTGTCCGCAAGATGATCGCGCGCGGCACGAAGTGCGCGCGGCAGCCGCTCGGCCCGGCCGGAGAAAGTTCGTATCGCATCCGACAGGACATGCCGTTGGCCATTGAGCAGATGATCGAGCAGCAGCTCGCGCCAATCGGCGATCGCGACCGCTGACAGCCTGCCGGTGGGACCGAGGCGCTCGGCGAGCAGCATCAGCTCGGCGAGACTGGTTCGCAGGCGCCGCCCCGACGGCGCATCGAGATCGATCACCGGATCGAACTCGACCGTGCCCGAAGCCCTGCCCGACAGCGCCGCGGCGCGCTGTTCCACCATGCGGCGGTCGAGCAGCAGGATCGCCTGTGCGCAGTCGCGCCACATCATCCGCGTCGGGATCGTCGGCGACAGCAGCGACGCCGTCCGCTCCGGCGCGGCTTCGAGCTCGGTGATGCCGGCGCGGATGCGGGCTGTGCCCGTGAGCGGGATCTGCACCAGGAAGAAGCGCTCGAGGCAGCCGGGATCGATGCCGACCGATCCGCCATAAGCGACGTAGTTGATGGAAAAGCCATCGAAAGCCGCGCAATTGTGCCGGGCCGAGAAGCCGGACGCGCGCGCCTGTGCCGGCTCGAGGTCGTGCGGACAGAAGATGCGCCCGATCTCCGCGGCCGCTTCGTCGACATCGTCAGTGGTGACGCGGGCGAAATCCGCGAGCCGTTCGGCTGCGGATGCCCTTGCGCTCATTTCCAGCACGGCTGCGGACATTGTCGACCACGCTTCGCGTCGCGGAATTGCTTTAAGCTTATAATAACTCCGCCGGGCCGAGAAGGGCCATGCCCGCAAAATCGTCGTGCTGCATGGCAGCAACCATCGCCGGATTCGTTTAGCGGATAGACAGCCGCCCCATTGTTGCCGAAGCTCCATCCTCGCCGGAATCCAATGGGAGCGCGCCATGACTGCACCTGCAAAGACTGCACTCGAAAAGGGCATTACCGCGAACGGCACAGGCTACGGCGGCAAGACCTGGAACATCCTGGGCCAGGTCTATTTCCCCAAGGCCGTCACCGACTCCACCTTCGCATTCGAGACCAACAGCGATCCCGGCCAGTTCGTGCCGGTGCACATCCATCCGACCCAGGACGAGTTCATCCTGGTGCAGGAGGGCACGCTAGACCTCAAGCTCGACGGACAATGGGTCAAGGCCCATGCCGGCGATCTCGTGCGCATGCCGCGCGGCATCCCGCACGGCTATTTCAACAAGTCAGACAAGCCGTGCCGCGCGCTGTTCTGGGTCTCGCCGATGCAGAAGCTCGAGGCGCTGTTCAACCAGCTGCACAATCTGACCGACCCGGCCGAAGTCGTGCGCATCTCGGCGCTGCACGAGGTGGATTTCCTGCCGCCCGAAGCCAACGACTAGCTTCCTCGTCACTTCATCTGCTTGCCGGCCCGCCGGCCGCGCCTTGCGGCCGAACGTGGTCGCTTGCGCGGAAAACACATTGCGAGCAAACTCATGGTCACTCCCAAGCATGTCTGCGTGATCGGCGCCGGCGTCTCCGGCCTCGCCGCCGCCAAGGCGTTCTCCTCCCGCGGCCACCGCGTCACCATCGTCGAACGCTCTGGCGATCTCGGCGGTGTCTGGGATCCGGCGCGCTCCTATCCCGACGTGCAGACGCAAAGCCCGAAGGAGCTCTACCGCTACACGGACCGCGCGATGCCGGACGCCTATCCGGAATGGCCGACCGGGCCGCAGGTCCACGCCTATCTCACCGACTATGCGAAGAGTTTTGGACTCGACCGCATGTTGCGCCTCGACACGGCCGTGGCGGGCATGGCGCGCCGCGCCGACGGCAAGCCGGGATGGACGCTCGCACTATCAGGCAAGGACGGTACGACGAATGAGGATTTCGATTTCGTCGCTGTGTGCACCGGCCAGTTCAACGAGCCGCGCGAGCTGCATTGCCCGGGCGAGGATCGCTTTCTGGCACAAGGCGGCCAGATCCTGCATTCGTCGAAATATGGCGATCCCTCGCTGGCGAAGGGACGCCGTGTCGTCGTGCTCGGCGGCTCGAAATCCGCGACCGACATCGCGGTCAACGCAGTGAAATCGGGCGCGCGCGAGGTCACCATCGTGATGCGCGAGCCGGTCTGGCGCATCCCCTATTTCATCGGCGGGCTCGTGAACTTCAAGCGCATCCTCTACATCCGCGCGCAGGAGGAGATGTTTCCAGGCTGGGGTATCAGCGCGATAACGCGGCTCGCGCACCGCATCGCCGCGCCGCTGGTGTGGGCGAACTGGCGCGGGCTGGAGAGCCTCTTGAAAGCGCAGCTCAAGCTCGGCCGCTGCAAGATGGTGCCGAAGGAGCGGATCGAGGACGGCGTCAACTGCTCGGTGCCGATCGCAACACCTGGCTTCTATCCGATGGTCGCCGACGGTCGCATCAAGGCGGTGTTCGGCACGTTCGACTATTATGACGGCGACAGCATCGTGATGAGCGGCGGCGAGCGCGTCGGTGCCGACGTCGCGGTGCTCGCGATCGGCTACAAGCTCGGCGTGCCGTTCCTGCCAGAGGCCTACAGGCAGAAGCTGGTCGATGCCGACGGGCAGTACCGGCTCTACCGCCTGATCGCCAATCCTGATCTGCCCGAACTCGGCTTCGTCGGCTTCAACTCCTCGTTCTGCACCGTTCTCTGCGCCGACCTCGCCGCCAACTGGCTGGTGCGCTATGCCGACGGCCAGCTCGCCAAGCAGCCGACGGCGCAGGCCATGCGCGACAACATCGAGATGATGCTGCACTTCAAGCGCGTCGAGCGACCGGCCGCGGGCGTCTATGGCGGCCTCTGCGTCGCGCCCTATCACTACCGCCATTTCGACGAGCTGATGGCCGACATCGGCACCAAGAACCAGAAGACGGGCGGACTGAAAGGACGCTTCCAGCCGCCGAATGCGGATGCCTATGCGAAATTCCTGGCGACGGCGCCGGACTATCGTGCGGCATGAGGGCAAGAATGACGGCTGAGCGGGATTTGCATCTCGCCAGCCCTTACCTCCGATGCTTACGATCTCCCTGGCCAGCGAATCGATGGGAACCGGCCATGGGATTCAGACGTCTCGCGATCTTTGCGGTTGTTGCCTTCTTCGTCGCAGCGCCCGCCGCCAGCCAACAGCGTGCGCTCACGCCGCGGCAGACGGAGGCGGTCGCCGCCTATGACAAGGCGCTCGCCGAGTTCAAATCGATCCTCGCCGAACGACGGCGCCAGATCGACGCGAAAGAGCCGCTGCCAAATCTACCGGGGCAGGCGCTTTATCTCGCCCGCGTCGCCGTGATCAGCTCGTACAAGGATCTCACCGATGCCATGCCGTCGCGGATCGGGAAGCCCAATAAGTTCGAGATTCCGCCGGCCTATTTCGACGCCGAGATCGAGCCGCTGATCGACGAATATTCAAGACTGTTCGACGTCATGGAGGCGCCGCCCGCCAATGCGCAGAACTCGGCGACACCATTCAAGGACGTCGTCGATCTCGCGACAGTGATCGCCCGCACCAAGGGACTCGCACCTGAGCAGGCTGCCGCCGCCGGACGGATCAGCCTCGGGCTGTTCTTTGCCGAGACCAACGGCAAGCAGAACGTCCGCAACGGGCGCTCGAACACTTACATGGGCAGTTTCCAGACCGGCCCCTCCGAGGACCGCAACGGCCACAGGAAATGGCAGGCCATCAAGGGCGAGATCGCCGCGATCGATGCGGCCTTGAGCGCGCGCGACGACAAGGAGGAGGCACGGGCGAGCGGCATCGACCGCCGCTTCAACCACTGGACCAACGTGCGCGACGGCCTGATGAACGCGCATGCGGAGGTGTTCCGCGAGATCCCGGCCATCGTGAAGACGCTGCCCGACCCGATCGACCAGATGAAGTTGTTCGAGCTGATTCAGATCGTGCCGACCCCGACGCGGGCTGCGCTCAAATCCGGCGATCTCCTGAACTACAGGGTGTCCAGCCCCACGATCATGAAGCACCTGCGCAACAACAGCATCTTCGCCTTCGGACAGGCCGACCGCGCCCGCAGTTCCGCCAGCTTCCGCGAGATCCTCGCTGCGATGTGGCTGTTCAACCGCAAGTTCGAGAAGGCGATGGCGAAGTATGCGGAGATCAGGGGGCGGTAGGGGCGCGTCAGGCAACTCTATCTGTTTGCCCCGCGTTCATGCGAAGGGCGACCGGCAAGATCGGTCGCCCTTCTCTTCACTTCATATCGCCGGGATCAATGTTGACAATCCGCGACGGGACCAGAGGTCCTCAGTAGCGCGTCAAGCCCGGTCCGCCGAAGCGATAGTTGATACGCGCAGTGATGATATCCACGTCCTGACCGATGCTGTTGGTCGTGGCAACGCCTCCAGGGGCGGCCGCGAAGCTCAGAGTCCGACGATCAAGGAAGATGTGATCGTACTCCACGCCGACCGACCAATTGGGAGCGAAACCGAACTCCATGCCAGCGCCGACGGTAGCTCCCCACCGCGTATCGCTGCTGGAGTTGATCAACGCATTGGTTGCCGTGAAAGTGTGGGTGTAGCGGTTATCCACCACGGCCGCGCCGCCCTTCGCATATAGCAGCACGTTGTTCCAAGCCCAACCGACCTGGCCCGTGAAAAGACCGAAGGCGCGCAGCCGGGAATTGATGGTGAGGTCACCCGGCGCGAACACGAAGGCAGGCGACGACACCCGCGATCCGTTCAAGTCGGCCCAATCCCCTTGCGCCTCCAGTCCGAACACCCAGGACGCCGACTGCCAGCGATATCCGATCTGACCGCCAGCGACGGCACCGTCTGCGTTGTGACATCCCTCGCCTGCCGTAAAGGGGGCGCCTGCGAAGCTCACAAAGTCCCAGCAGTTGCGGGTGGTGCCGTATCCACCGTTGCCGCCGATGTAGAAGCCGCTCCAATCGTAAACCGACGCCACAGCGGGCGGCGGCGCTTTAACGTATGGCCTTGCCGCCATATCAGCGGCCTGCGCATGGGTACTCAACGCCAGTGCCGCCACTGCGACACCGGCAAGCATTGTTTTTTTCATATGTAGTCCCCTTGGGCTGAAATGCCGTAACAAATAGACACCATTGAGCGGTGCTTCGCTGTAGCCGTGAAAACACGGGTCTAGTGGGTGTTTAGCCAGGAGAGTTCCTCCCAATTCCGAACGTTCAGGGCCAAAAGCCCAAAAAAATCAATAAAAGCACAGCGCCGACGTGCCAACATTTCGGAACTCAACCTGATTGAAGCGGTGCTACCTGTCTTTCCGCACCGAAACGCGGTTCTTTCGCTTTTCGAACGCGAGGTACTTCTCGATCGCGGCCTGAAGTTCACCCGCCAATTCCAACCGCCGCTCAGGCGTGTTGAGGCCGCGCTGAAGTTCGAGCACCCGGCCGGCCATTTCCTGACAGATCTTCGCAAGCGTTTGGTTCATAGACAGCTTCCTCGGTGACTCAAACGAGAGGAAGTCGGTCTTGGATCACATCCAATCCGAGCCAAGGAGAACTCACGCCCGGGCGAAGCGATCCTGCGGATGGCGGTAAAAGGCAAGTCGACCGAGATCGAGCATCTGACTCCACTCAATTTGCCCGGTCCGGCACCCGTGGCCGGCCGCTCGACGCGGGCGGTTGCAACCGCTACCGAAAATTGTAGCCTCTCGCTCTCACCAGCGACGCGGATCAATCCATGCGTATCCTCATTCTCGGCGGCAGCCAGTTTCTCGGACGCGCGGTCGCAAGCCATGCCTGCGCTGCCGGTCACGAGGTGACCTGCGCCGCCCGCGGCGAAGCCGGGCCGATTGCGGCGGGCGCCCGCTTGATCCGGATCGACCGCGATGTGGCCGACGGTCTTGCGCCGCTCGCGGGCGAGACATTCGATGCTGTGATCGACGTCTCGCGTCATCCCGGCCAGGTCCGACGCGCGGTCGCGGCGCTGAAGCGACCTGGCGTGCACTGGACCTTCGTCTCCACGATCAGCGTGTATGCGGACAACCGGATACCAGGACAACGCGCGGATACGGCGCCGCTGCGCGAGCCCGCGGCAGGGGAACTGGAGCACAGCACGGATGCCATTTACGGCGCCGCCAAGGTCGCCTGCGAGCAGGCGGTCGGCAACGATGCCTTCATCTGCCGCGCCGGCCTGATCGCCGGGCCGGAGGATCCGACGGGGCGCTTTGCCTATTGGCCGACACGGCTCGCGCGCGGCGGCGAGGTGTTGGCCCCGGGGTCTCCTGATGATGCCGTCCAGTTCATCGACGTGCGCGATCTCGCGCGTTGGATCGTGCATGCCGCGGAAATTCGCCTCACCGGCATCTATGACGGGATCGGGCCAATTCGCACGCGCGGCGAATTGCTGGCCGAATGCGCAGCCGCGCTGAATGTGTCATGCACCTTCACCTGGATCGATCGTGCGTTTCTCGAGGCCCACGACGTGCGGCGCTGGGCAGGTCCGCGATCATTGCCGCTGTGGCCCCTGCCCGACTTCGCCGGCTTCATGACGCGCGACACCTCACCGGCCCGCGAGGCCGGACTGACCTCGCGACCGCCGGGAGACACCGCGCGCGATACGCTGCATTGGCTTCTCAACGGCGGAGGCCCGGTCATCGGGCTGACCGCCGATGAAGAGCGGGACGTGCTTGCGGCGTGGCATGCGGAAAGAGAGCTCCAGAGCGGAATGGCTTCACGTTGAGCCGATCGCCGCCGGTCGTTCACCTCTCACGCTTGCACCCTCTTCCCGACCCTCTCCCGCGAGCGGGAGAGGAAGCGTACCTCCGTCGTCGCAGCGATCAGGACTCATCGCATCATGCGCAAATTCTCCGGCTTGTTCGGAGCCGCCGCAGCTACTCCGTCCGGATCGGCGAATCCTTCAGGCCATTGTCGTCATAGGCCTTGCGCAGCGTGCCGTTGGTCGTGGCTTCATTCATGAATTTGGTGACGAAGGCCAGCGCCTGGTTGTGGCCGAGCGGCACGGCGACGGCGGTCACCGTCTTCTTGAACGTTTCGTCCAGCACGCGCGTACCCGGGATCTTCTGCGCCATCTTGTTGAGCTGGTCGCGCGACAGGGCGAAGGCGTCGATCTCGCCGCTCTTCAACAGGCCGAAGATCTCGTCATAGGTCTGATAGCCCGTGACCTTCGCATGCTTCAGATGCGCGATCGCACCGCGCATGGTCGTCGTGGCGTTGACGGCCGCAACCTTGATGCCGGGCTGGTCGAGCGTCGCAAAATTGCTGACCGCCGAGCCGGGCTTGACGATGTAGGTGGCGTCCGCGACCTCGTAGATCGGGCCGAACAGCATCCTGGTCTCGCGCTCGGGATCCTTAGGGAGCCAGGTGACGTCCCACGTCCCTTTTGACGCAGCGTCGGTGATCTGCCCGGAATTCTGGTGCACGACATATTCGACGGGGAGACCGAGCTGTGCAGCCATCGCCTTGCCGAGATCGACGGGCACGCCGGCATAGCCGGCTTCGGTCCTGGTCGACCAGAACGCGCCGCCTGCGGGGCTGATGGCGATCGCGACCCGCAGCTTGCCGGTCGGCGCGATCTCGTCTTTCAGGCCATCTGCTAGCGCGGGCATGGCAACGATCGCTGCGAGAGCGAGGCCCGCGAGGGCCGACCGGAATGGCGTTGGCATGTCATGGTCTCCTCACCTTTTCTTCTTCCCGGCCGCTCCGTTCGGCTCGCGGCCTTTGATACAATTCTGGTCGATCACACCCTCGGTGAAAAGCGGTTTGTCGTGATAAACTTGCCAAAGGCCACATCGCTCGTTGCGGTGCAAGGCCGGCGACTGCCATGGCTATGGTGTTCCACGGCCAGTCTTTTGTTGCTAGCCTGCCGCATCGACAGACAGCAATCGGGGGCCACCGAATGACCGCAGCGAATCCCGCCTCTCCCGCAAGACGCAATGGTGCGCGGAGGCATATCGTGCGGGGCCTTTGCGCTGCGGCGTCCGTGGCCGTGCTCGCCGGCTGCGAGGACAAGAACACGTTCGTGGCACCGCCCCCGCCCAAGGTGGACGTGGCAACGCCCGTGCAACGCCCGGTGACGCGCTACATCGAGGCCACCGGCAACACGGCGCCGATCAAGAGCGTCGATCTCGTCGCGCGGGTGCAGGGCTTTCTGCAATCGATCGACTATCAGGACGGCAGCTTCGTCAAGCAGGGCACCCAGCTGTTCACGATCGAGCCGGAGACCTACAAGCTCAAGCTCGAACAGGCGCAGGCGGCCGAGACCGGCGCGCAGGCCTCGGTCCGGCAGTCGGAAGCCGATTACAAGCGGCAGGCCGAGTTGGTGCAGCGCCAGGCGGTCTCGCAAGCCACGCTCGACAATTCCACCTCTACGCGCGACAACGCCCAGGCCAATCTGCAGCAGGCGCAGGCCAACACCAAGCTGGCCCAGGTCAATTACGGCTACACCAAGGTGACGGCGCCGTTCGACGGCATCGTCAGCGCCCACATGGTCTCGGTCGGCGAGCTCGTCGGCGTCTCCTCGCCGACCCAGCTTGCCTCCATCGTCGCGATGGACCCGATCTATGTGAACTTCACCGTCAACGAGCAGGACGTGCTGCGCATCCGCGCCGAAGCCACCCGCCGAGGACTGACGCCGGCCGACATGAAGCAATTCCCGATTCAGGTGGGACTGCAGACCGAGGCCGGCTATCCGCACGAGGGCAAGCTCGACTACGTCTCGCCGACGCTCAATCAATCGACGGGCACGTTGGCAGTGCGCGGCCTCGTCCCCAACGACAAGCGGGTGCTGCTGCCCGGCTATTTCGTCCGCGTCCGCGTGCCCTTCGACCAGGAGAAGAGCGCCCTGCTCGTCCCTGATACGGCGCTCGGCAGCGACCAGGGCGGCCGCTATGTGCTGGTGGCCAACGCCGACAACGTCGTCGAGCAGCGCAAGGTGCAGATCGGCCCGGTCGACAATGGCCTGCGCGTCATCGAAAGCGGCCTGAAGCCGGAGGACCGCGTCGTCATCGCGGGGCTGTTGCGGGTGATCCCGGGCCAGAAGATCGATCCGCAGGTGACGAAGATCGAGCAGTCGCAGGCCTCGAGCAAGTAAGGGCTGCCAGCCATGATCTCAAAATTCTTCATCGAGCGGCCGGTCCTCTCGAACGTCATCGCGCTGCTGATGATCCTGATCGGCGGCGTCGCGCTGTTCAACCTCGCCATCGCGCAATATCCTGACGTGGTGCCGCCGACCGTGCAGGTCACCACGCGCTATCCCGGCGCCAGCGCCAAGACCGTGATCGACACAGTTGCCTTGCCGATCGAGCAGCAGGTCAACGGCGTCGAGGACATGCTCTACATGCAGTCCTATAGCGGCTCCGACGGCACCTATACGCTGACGGTGACCTTCAAGATCGGCACCGATCTCAACTTCGCGCAGGTGCTGGTGCAGAACCGCGTCTCCAGCGCGCTATCGCAATTGCCGCAGGCCGTGCAGAACCAGGGCGTCACCGTGCAGAAGCGGTCAACCTCGATCCTCCTGTTCGTGACGCTGACCTCGCCGGATTCGCGATACGACAGCCTCTATTTGAGCAACTACGCCACCATCAACATCCGTGACGAGCTCTCCCGCCTCCCCGGCGTCGGCAACGTCACCGTGTTCGGCGCCGGCCAATATTCGATGCGGGTCTGGCTCGATCCGAACAAGTTGCAGGTCCGCGGCTTGGTGCCGCAGGACGTCATCCAGGCGATCCAGCAGCAGAGCCAGCAGGTCGCCGCCGGCCAGGTCGGCGCGCCGCCGACGCCGCCGGGACAGGCGTTCCAGTACACGCTCAACGTCAACGGACGGCTCGACGACACCAGCCAGTTCGAGAACATCATCGTCAAGTCAGGCGGCAGCGGCGATGTCACGCGCGTGCGCGACGTCGGCTGGGTCGAGCTGGGGGCACAGACCTACAGCCAGATCTTCTCGCTGAACAAGCAGCCGGCGGTCGGCATCGGCGTGTTCCAGTCGCCCGGCGCCAACGCGCTGCAGGTCGAGCAGGCCGTCGAGAAGAAGATGGCCGAGCTCGCCAAGCGCTTCCCGGAAGGCGTCAAATACGACACGCCGTTCGACACCACCAAGTTCGTCGAGGCCTCGGTGCACGAGGTCTACATGACGCTGATCGAGGCCGGCCTGCTGGTGCTGGTCGTGATCCTGGTCTTCCTGCAGGACTGGCGCGCGATGCTGGTGCCGGCAACCACCGTGCCCGTCACCATCATCGGTGCCTTCGCGGCGATGGCGGCGCTCGGCTTCACCATCAACATGTCGACGCTGTTCGCGATCGTGCTCGCGATCGGCATCGTGGTCGACGACGCCATCGTCGTCGTGGAAGGCGCCGCGCACAACATCGAGCGGGGCATGAACGGCCACGACGCCGCGATCAAGGCGATGGACCAGCTGTTCGCGCCGATCGTCGGCATCACGCTGGTGCTGATCTCGGTGTTTCTGCCGGCCTCGTTCCTCGCCGGCCTCACCGGGCGGATCTATTCGCAATTCGCGCTGGTGATCGCGGCGACCGCGCTTTTGTCCGCCATCAACGCGGCGACGTTGAAGCCGACGCAATGCGCGCTGTGGCTGCGGCCGGCGGTGCCGCCGGAGCAACGCAATTTCTTCTACCGCGGCTTCAACGCGGTCTATGACCGCGTCGAGCGCGGCTACACCAGGTTGATCACGTTCCTCGTGATGCACGCCACGGTCTCGGTCGCGTTCGCGCTTCTGGTGATCGGCGCCAGCGGCTATGGCCTGTCGCGGGTGCCGACCGGCTTCCTGCCGATCGAGGACCAGGGCTATCTGATCGCCGCGGTGCAGCTGCCCGACGGCGCCGCGCTGGAGCGGACCCAGGCGGTGCTCGACAGGGCCAGCACACTGATCAAGGAGACCCCCGGCGTCCAGCAGGTCATCACCATCGCCGGCATCTCCGCGCTCGACAACAGCGCCAGCCTTGCCAATGCCGGCGTCGCCTACATCATCCTGAAGGACTGGGACGCGCGCAAAGGACCCGGCGAGGATCTGCGCTCGCTGGTGTACGGCCTCAACGACAAGCTCGCGGCCATCATGGAGGCCCGCACCATCGTGCTGCCGCCGCCGCCGATCCAGGGCATCGGCAACGCCGCCGGCTTCTCGATGCAGGTCGAGCTGCGCGACGGCAACAGCGATTTCGCCAAGCTGCAGGCCATCACCGGCGCGATGGTCTCGAACGGCCAGAGCCAGAGTGCGCTGCAGCGGGTGCAGTCCTCGTTCCGTTCCTCGGTACCGCAATTCAACGTCGAGATCGATCGCGTCAAGACCCAGACGCTGCACGTCACCACCGATCAGGTGTTCTCGGCGCTGTCGACCTATCTCGGCTCGTCCTATGTCAACCAGTTCAACAAGTTCGGCCGCGTGTTCCAGGTCTATACGCAGGCCGATCCCGCCTTCCGCGTCACCGAGCGCGACATCGCCAACATGCAAGTGCGCAACTCGAACGGCGACATGATCCCGATCGGCACCGTCGCCAAGATCACGCCGGCCACGGGGCCATCGCTGATCAGCCTCTACAATCTCTACCCCTCCTCGACCGTGATCGGCCTGCCGGCGCAGGGCTATTCCTCCGGCCAGTCCTTGAAGCTGATGGAGGAGATCGCGGACAAGACGCTGCCGCCGGGCACCGGCTACGAATGGACCGCGATGTCCTATCAGGAGAAGGCGGTCTCGAACCAGATCTACTGGGTGTTCGGCCTTGCCATGCTGCTGGTCTACCTGGTGCTCGCCGGCCAGTATGAGAGCTGGTACGCACCGATCTCGGTGATCCTCGCCGTGCCGCTGTCGCTGCTCGGGCCGATGCTGATCCTCTCCGCCCTCAAGATCGACAACAACCTCTATTGCCAGATCGGCCTGATCCTCCTGATCGCGTTGTCGGCCAAGAACGCGATCCTGATCGTCGAGGTCGGGCTCGAGCTGCACGGCCGCGACGGCAAGCCCGTTCTGGAGTCCGCGATCGAAGCGGCGCGCGCCCGCTTCCGCCCGATCCTGATGACATCGTTCGCCTTCATCCTCGGCGTGGTGCCCCTGGTGCTCGCCACCGGCGCCGGCGCCAGCGCCCGCAAATCGATCGGCATCACGGTCTTCTCGGGCACGCTGGCCTCGACCTGCCTCGCGGTGCTGTTCGTGCCGGCCTTCTTCGTTGTGGTGCAGCGCTTCGAGAACTGGCGGGCGAGCAAGAAGGCGCCGAAGGTGGCCGAGGTGAAGCCCTAGCCCTTCTCCGCCGCGACCTGCCGCGCTTCGCCGCTCGACACCAGCAGCACGGAGACCTTCGACTGCCTGAGCACGGCATCCGCGACGCCGCCGAAGGAGAGATGGTCGGCCTGGATGCGATCGACGCCCATGACGACGAGATCGACGTCGGTGGTGTCGATCTCGCGCAGGATCGCCGCCTCCGGCGCCCGGTTGACCCGCAGCGTTGTGGTGATGTCGACGTCGTAGCGGGCCGCGAGATCGCTGGCGTCCTTGAGGATGCCCGCCTCCTGGCTGAGGCCGCGGGAGGTGCCGCGCTGCGCGCCCTTGTCGCGCGTCGTCGCGACATAGATCACCCGGAGCGAGCCTGATCCTCCTTGCGCCAGCGCAACTGCGACCTCGGCGCCGCGCTTGGAGATGCCGCTGCCGGAGACCGGGACGAGGATGTTGAGTCCCTCGGGCATCGGCTGCTTCAGGTGCTTGCCCTTGGCCGCGGCGATCGCGAGCGGTCCCTCGAACGTTGTGGCAATGTCCTCGATCTTGCGGTCGAAGCGATCCTTGGTCGCGGCGACCTTGTCGACGCCGACGACGAGGAGATCAAAACCCTTGCGCGCCTCCTCGGCGATGGTCTCGCCGAGCTCCGCACGCCTCGCGCGGGTCACGACGTCGACGCTGCCGGTGTCTCCCTCGGTGTTGGCAGCCACCGCCTCGGCCGCCTTCTTCACCACGGCTTCGTGGCTCTCCTCCGCGTCGCGGCCCTTCTCCTGCTCCTCCGGCCGCTTGCCGATATGCAGCACGGTGATCGGCAGGCCGCGCATGCCGGCGATCAGGCCCGCAAGGTGGGCGGCAAAGGTGGCATTGACGCTTTCGTCCACCGCCAGCAGAGGGCGCTCGAGATTGGCGAGGAAGCCGCGCTTCTCGAATTCCTCCCGCTCCAGCCGCTCCTTCTCCTCCTTGTTCATCGGCAGCCGCGCCAGCGCCGCGCGCAGCATCGGCGGCATCGCCATCGTGGTCACGATCGCCATGGTCACGATCATCGTGAACAGGTTCTGGCTGAGCACGCCGATGGACAGGCCAATGGTCGCGATGATGACCTCGGTCGAGCCGCGGGCATTCATGCCGCTCGCGAGCGCCAGCGATTCCCGCGTGCTGAGGCCGCCGACCGTGCCGCCGACGAAGGCGCCGCCGAACTTGCCGACGCTGGCGATCACGACCAGGAGGCCGGTGAGCATCAGGAGATTGGGATCGCGCAGCACGGAGAGATCGGCGGCAAGGCCGGCCAGGCCAAAGAACACCGGCATGAAGAAGCTCGAGATCAGCCCGCGCAGGCGCTCGTCGATCTGCCGCGTCAGGATCGGAGATTCCCCGACCAGGATGCCGGCGACGAAGGCACCCAGCACGGTGTGCACGCCGATCAGATGCGTGATCATCGCCATCGCGCACATCAGCAGCAGGATCACGGTGATGACGGCCGCGGCGCTGACGAGATTGTCGTTGGCCCAGCGGATCAGCTGAAACACCAGGCGGCGGCCGATCGTGAAACTGACGGCGAGGAAGGCGAGCGTGCCGAGCACGGCTTTCGCCACCGAGGCGATATCCAGCGCCCCATGCGAAGCCAGGCTGAAGATGACGGCAATGATGATCCAGCCGATGGTGTCGTCGATCACGGCGGTCGCGACGATGATCTGCCCGACATTGCGCCGCATGAAGTTCATCTCGCGCACGACCACGGCAACGATCTTCACCGAGGAGATCGACAGCGCCGTGCCCATGAACAGCGAGGCGACGAGACGTTGTTGCGGATTGGGCAGCAGCGCATCGGGCAGGAATTCGCCGAGCGCGAAGCCGCAGGCAAAGGGCACGAGGATGCCGGCGATCGAGATCGCGATCGCAGCCTTGCCGACCTTGCGGACCAGCTTGAGATCGGTCTCCATGCCGGTGAGCAGCAGAAGCAGCAGGATGCCGACCTGCGCGATGCCGTCGATCATCGCCTTCTGCTCGGGCGATCTGGGGAAGATCGCGGCTTGCGCCTCCGGCCAGACCCAGCCGAACAGCGACGGACCGAGGATGATGCCGGCGAGCAGCTCGCCGATCACCGAGGGCTGGCCGATCCGCTGCATGATCTCGCCGAGACCGCGGCCGACCGCGATCAGCAGCACGATCTGCGCCACCAGCAGGAATTCGGACGGGCCGGCCGGTTTGCCCGTTTCAGCGCCGGCCGCAATGGTGGTGAGAACGAGCGCCGCGAAGGCAAGGCTGGCCGATCCGAGCAGGCGCCATGGCATGCAGATGTCTTTCCCCCTTTGCCCCGGTGTCGGGGCCATGGGGATAGAACCCGCGGAAGGTGGCGCGGGTTCCCGGCGTAGGAGGCTGCGGGCGGCAACAAAAAGTCGAAAACAACCCCATGCACAGTAGGGATGGAGTTGAAAAGGCTCGGGAAAATTTTGGCGTTACCGAAGCGCTTTGCTCCGTCGCGCAAAACAGGAGTAGGAGTGAGATCATGGACGGTGCGAGCGTTCCCCGGACGCAGCGCAGCGTCTTTTCGACGAGGCGCTGCCGAGCCGGCAACTGTTATGTTGGCCTAGTGTACAGGTACGGCTTTCGATCGCGCATGATGGCGTTGAGGACCGTCAACAGCTTCCTGGCAACGGCAATGAGAGCGAGCTTGGCAGGTTTACCGGCCTGTCGCAGTCGAGCGTAGAAGGCCTTGAATGGATCGGCCCGGCGGACCGCATTGAGAGCGGCCATGTAGAGGGCATCGCGGACGCGCTTTCGGCCCCCGACGATCTTCCGCTTGCCGCGGTAAGCGCCGCTGTCGACGTTGAAGGGAGCCAGGCCGGCGAGCGCGGCCACCTGCTTCGGTCCCACTTTTCCGAGTTCCGGCATCTGCGCGATCAGCTGCATGCAGGTTACGGGCCCCACGCCGGGAAGTGACCGCATCAACTGCGCATCATCGGAGACCTCCGGCTCAGTCTTGATCAGTGCGCTAATATCGGCCTCGATTGCGGCGATCTCATTGTCGAGGACTTCAATGAGCCGACCGATGCGATCGGCCATGGCGCGGTCCTCGGCCTCGCTGCGCCTGTTCTTCTCCTGGGCACGCATGAGAACCAGTTGATCCCGCCGTTTTGCAAGCCCCGCCAGGGCATTGCGGGCAGGATTGGCAGCCTGCTCAGCGGCAGGCTGCATGGCCCGGGCAAAGCTCGCCAGCATCCGGGCATCGATCGGGTCGGTCTTGGCGAGCTGGCCGCTGGCGCGCGCAAAGTCCCGGGCCCGGGCCGGGTTGATCCGGGCAAAGCGGATGCCGGCCTGGCTGAGCGCCTCACGAAGCTCAAGGTCATAGACGCCCGTGGCTTCAAAGACGACCAGCACATCGCAGCGCCAACGCGCCGCGATCTGTGTGATGGCCTGCGGCGCGTTGGCGATGCGCTCCGGCACGCCCAGGCTCTCATCGAAGATATCGAGATATCGTTTGGAGACGTCGATTCCGACGTAACGAGGGCGTATGATCATGGTGCCTGTCCCTGTGATGCGAGGTCTGTTGGCGCAGCCTCGTGCAACTGTTCAGGTTGATAGATGGAACGGGCGGGAGACCGAGCCGGCTCACGGCGTCAAGCGCCAAGGACCCAACGGCTTCCCGCCCACTCCAACATGACAGGATTTCGATACACAGGGGCCCATCTCGCCGCATGCCATGTCGCTTCTGGGTCCCGGCTCTGCGCCGCAACGCCTGCGCGTTGCAGCTTGTCCGGGACACGAGGCCCCTCACACGGGCTGCGGCGTCCGGATCTCGCGGGGCAGGATGATAGCGGCGGCGATCGCGAGCAGGCAGAGGCCGGCGAAGGCGTGCAGCATGGTGACGAAGCCGCCCTGCTCGTAGAGCCAGGCAACCAGGCCGACCGAGGCACCCGCCGCGGTGAAGCCGATGAAGTAACGCACGGCGTAGGCGCGCGAGCGCCATTCCTCGCTGGTGTATTTGCCGACCATGGCGTCGTTGACCGTGACCTGGCCGAACGCGCCCATGACGATGCCGATCGACACCAGGATCAGTGGCAGATTGTTCAGGGTCGCGGCGAGATAGAGGAACGGCGCCAGCATGAAGGACAGCGGCAACGCCACCGTCTTCAGCGAGTAGCGGTCGAGCAGCCGACCGATCGTGTACTGCGTCATCGCGCCGAACACGTAGACGCAGGCGGCAATGACGCCGAGCAGCGCCGGGCTTTTCGTCAAATCCGCCAGCCGCTCCGCGAACAGCTTTGGCAGCGCCACGGTGACGGCGTTGAACGTCGTGGAGATCGCGATCACCACGATCAGCAGCGACAGCACCACGCGCCACATGTCCTGCTTGGCCACCCGCGCCTGCGCCGCCGCCTGCTTGGCGCCCTTGCGGTCCTCGTGCACGACCATCATCGCAAAGGCGAGGCCGATCAGGATCGTGACCACGCCGGGCACGATGAAGGCAAATCGCCAGCCGAGATATTGCCCGATCACGCCAGTGACCAGCGCCGAGGAGGCGACGCCGAGATTGCCCCAGACGCCGTTGATGCCCATCTCGCGGCCGAGCCGGTCGGCATAGGACACGATCATTGCGGTGCCGACCGGATGATAGATCGAGGCAAAGATACCGATCGAAAGCAAGGCGGCGCCGAGCTGCGCCGGGGTCTGCACGAAGCCGACCGCGATCATGGACAGACCGATGCCGACGAAGAAGATCAACATCATGTGGCGGCGGCTCCAGCGGTCCCCCAGCCAGCCGGTAAGCAGCGAGCCTGCGCCGAAGGCGACGAAGCCCGGCGTCGCGTAAGGCAATAGTTCCGAATAGGCCATGCCGAGCGCCGGGCCCATGATGATGACGGCGGCGGCGAAGATCAGCATCGAATAATGGTCGATGAAATGGCCTGCGTTGACGAAACTGATCACCCGGCTGGGGCTGTTCATTCCCGAATCCTCTCCTGCTCCGAAATGAGTTATATGTCCTCCCCATGACGGGATGCCGCCAATGACTGTCTTGGAAAGGCCAAACTTGGAAACGCCTATCCTCCGGGAGGTCCGGAGCAACCACCGCTCGCCCGCCGGCGTGCACCTGGTCGCGCGCGACTATCCCAAGGGGATGCGGATCGATCCACATTTGCACCGCGAGGCGCAGCTGATCTATGCGGCCAAGGGCACCATGCAGGTGACGACCCCCGGGGGACGCTGGCTGGTGCCGCCGGACCGGGCGGTGTGGGTCCCGGCCGGGCTCGATCATGCCCTCGACCTGCTCGCCGATATCGAGATGCGCACGCTGTATTTCGACCTGTCCTGGCTGAAGCGCGAAAAGCGCTATGAGGGATTGACCAGGGAATTCGTGGTCCGGGTCTCGCCGCTGCTCAACCAGGCGATCCTCGCGCTGTTCGACACTGGCAATACCGAGGAGCGCGCCGAGCTGCTGGTGCGCCTCGTCATGCTGGAATTGCACCAGGCCGAGGATTCCGCGACCTTCGTGCCGCTGCCACATGAGCCACGCTGCCGCCGCGCCGCGATGATCGTGCTCGACGACCCAACCGGCCTGCACGACATCGACACGCTGGCGCGCGAGGTCGGAACCTCCGCGCGCACGCTGTCGCGACTGTTTTCCGCGGAGACACAGCTGAGCTTCAAGAGCTGGTGCCAGCGCGCGCGGATTGCCGCGGCAATCCAGCGGCTGTCGACAGATGCAAATGTCTCCGTGAAGCAGCTCGCGACCCAGCTCGGCTATGCCAGCGTGCCGGCATTCTCGGCCGCGTTCCGGCAAGTGACGGGACGGACGCCGACGGAATTTGCGGGGAAGTAGGCCGCTCGCATTCACAGGTCGTCGTGCCCAAGCTTGTCCCGGCCATGACGATGCGGAAACTGGAATGCCTCAAACTGCCATATGCGATCGCCCTCGCCTCGCCCAGCATGCCTGCATTCTCCAAACGCACGGTCCGACTAAAGTTGCCGCATTCCTCCGCTTGATTGTGATCGGTTTCCGCCCAAATCCCGTGTAAGCTTCCGCAACGCACAACTGACACGAAAGCCCCGATGGCCAACGCCTTCTTCTCCGACCTGCTCGCCACCATCTCCGAGCGCGGCCGCACGCTGCTTCGTCGCGGCGAGGCCGCCGATACCAGACCGGATGCCGATGGGCTGATCGAGCTCTGTGATGCGCTGCTGTCGGGCCGGGGCGAAGCGTCGGGCATCGCCATCGCCCGCGAGGTGCTCGACATCTACCGTGAGCTGGATGCGGCGGGACGCCGCGCCTTCTTCGACGGACTGGTGCGCGATTTCGGCCCGGACCGGGAGCGTCTATCGAAGGCAATCGAGAAATGGCGTGCCGCGCCGAGCGACGAGGACGCGAGCTCGCTGCATTTCGCCTCGGAGCCGCGGCGGCAGGAGCTGATCCGCCGGCTCAACCGCGCGCCCGGCGGCACCGGCGAGCTCGTCAACATGCGCGCCGATCTGCTTGGCATGATGAACGGACACACCGATCTCGCCGCACTCGATCGCGACGTCTCGCATCTGCTTTCTTCGTGGTTCAACAGGGGGTTTCTCGTGCTGCGCAGGATCGACTGGTCGACGCCGGCCAACATCCTCGAAAAGATCATCCGTTACGAGGCCGTGCACGAGATCTCCGACTGGGACGATCTGCGCCGCCGCATCGATCCGGTCGACCGCCGCTGCTATGCGTTCTTCCACCCCGCGATGGTGGACGAGCCCCTGATCTTCGTCGAGGTGGCGCTGACCGAGACCATCCCGGGCGCGATCGCGCCGCTGCTTGCGGTCGACCGCCAGCATCTGCCGATCGAGCGCGCGCGCACCGCCGTGTTTTATTCGATCTCGAATACCCAACGGGGCCTTGGCGGCATCTCCTTCGGCAGCTTCCTGATCAAGCAGGTGGTCGAGGAGCTACGCCGCGAGACGCCGAAGCTCGACACTTTCGTGACGCTGTCGCCGGTGCCGGGCTTCATGGCCTGGGTGAAGCAGGACAGGGACCTGCCGCTCTCGGACGAGGACCGCGAGGTGCTGAAGCGCCTCGACGATCCCAAATGGTTCGAGAACCCCGAGACGACGTCGCTGCTCCGCAGCGTGATCGAGCCGCTCGCCGCGCACTATTTCCTCAAGGCGCGCACGCCGAAGGGCAAGCTGATCGATTCCGTCGCCCGCTTCCATCTCGGCAACGGTGCGAGGCTGGAACGCATCAACTGGCTGGGCGACCTCTCGCCGAAGGGATTGCGGGAATCGGCCGGCGTGATGGTCAACTACCTCTACCGCCTCGACGACATCGAGAAGAACCACGAAGCCTATGCCAATGACGGCGAGGTCGTGGCGTCCAGCGCGGTGAAGAAGCTGCTGAAGGGCGAAGGGCGACGGCTGCTGGATATGCGGCTCTCGTAGCTGCAAACCCAGTCGTCGTCCCGGACAAGCGCAGCGAAGCGCAGATCCGGGACCCATAACCACAGAGAGTGATGGTTACGGGGACTCGGAGTGACCAGCTCGCGCCACGACTTTCCCCTGGGGCTATAGGTCCCGGATCGGCGCGCGCTTGGGGCGCGCTTGTCCGGGACGACAGCGAGTGTGACGCGGCCATCGTGCCGTAGCGCTGGCGCCCCTACTCCGCCAGCGCCTTCATCTCCTTGTAGAGATCCGACTTGCCCTCGAAGCCGATGCCGGGGAGATCGGGCATCGTGATGTGTCCGTTCTCGACGCGGACGCCGTCCGGGAAGCCGCCATAGGGCTGGAACAGGTCGGGGTAGCTCTCATTGCCGCCGAGGCCGAGGCCCGCGGCGATGTTGAGCGACATCTGGTGGCCGCCGTGCGGGATGCAGCGGCTGGGCGACCAGCCATAAGTTTTCAGCACTTCCAGCGTGCGCTGATATTCGCAGAGACCGTAAGACAGCGCGCAGTCGAATTGCAGCCAGTCGCGGTCGGGGCGCATGCCGCCGTAGCGGATCAGGTTGCGGGCGTCCTGGTGGCTGAAGAGGTTTTCGCCCGTCGCCATCGGTCCCGGATAGAATTCGGCGAGCGCGGCCTGCAGCGCGTAGTCGAGAGGATCGCCGACCTCCTCGTACCAGAACAAAGGATAGTCGCGCAGCATCTTGGCGTAGGCGATGCCGGTCTCCAGGTTGAAACGGCCGTTGGCATCGACGGCGAGCTGCGCGTCCTTACCGATCTCCTTGAGCACCGCCTCGATCCGCATGCGGTCCTCTTCGATCGGCGCGCCGCCGATCTTCATCTTCACGACGTTGTAGCCGCGATCGAGATAGCCGCGCATCTCACCGCGCAGCATCGAGAGATCCTTGCCGGGATAATAGTAACCGCCGGCGGCGTAGACGAAGACGCGCGGATTGGCTTTGACGCCGTGGCGCTCGGCGAGCAGACGGAACAGCGGTTGGCCGGCGATCTTGGCCACCGCATCCCACACCGCCATGTCGATGGTGCCGACCGCGACCGAGCGCTCGCCATGGCCGCCGGGCTTCTCGTTGGTCATCATCGCAGCCCAGACCTTGTCAGGGTCGAGATTGTCGCCGGCGCCATTGAGCAGCGACTTCGGATCGGCTTCCGTGATGCGCGCGGCAAAGCGTTCGCGGATCAGGCCGCCCTGCCCGTAGCGGCCGTTGGAGTTGAAGCCGTAGCCGACGACGCGCTTGCCGTCGCGCACGACGTCAGTGACGACGGCGACGAGGCTCGTCGTCATCTTGGTGAAGTCGATATAGGCGTTACGGATCGGGGACGAGATCGGCTTGGTGATCTCGCGGACGTCGACGATGCGGACGGACATGGGGCAGGCTTTCTCTTGGCGTCATTCCGGGATGGTTCGAAGGACCAGACCTCAGGTGCGCAATTGCGCACCGGGGAATCTCGAAATTCCGGGTTCGATGCTTCGCATCGCCCCGGAATGACGGTGACTATTTCTTATCCCTGAAATACGGCTCGACGGGTCCGTGCACCTTGATGGTCAGCGGGTTGCCGTGGCGGTCCTTGGCGTTCCCTGCGGTGACGCGGACCCAGCCCTCGCTGATGCAGTACTCCTCGACATTGGTCTTCTCGACACCCTTGAAGCGGATGCCGACGTCGCGCGACAGGATGTCCGCGTTGTAATAGGGGCTGTTCGGATCGACCGACAGGCGGTCCGGAAATTCGTCGCTCATGATTGTCTCGCTTACAACAGTGTTTCGATTTGGTTGCGCAATCCTTCGGGCCGGGCGGTCGGCGCGTAGCGCGCGACCACCTTGCCCGCTCGGTCCACCAGGAATTTGGTGAAATTCCATTTGATGGAGGCGCCGAGAAGCCCGGATTGCTGGCGTTTCAGGTACTCATACAGAGGGTGCGCATTGGCGCCGTTGACGTCGATCTTCTCGAACAGGGGAAAGGTGACGTCGTAATTGGTCGAGCAGAACGCCTGGATCTCGCTCGCCTGGCCCGGCTCCTGCGCGCCGAACTGGTTGCAGGGAAAGCCGAGCACGGCAAAGCCGCGCGGCGACAGATCGCGATGAAGATCTTCCAGGCCGCGATATTGCGGCGTGAAGCCGCATTTGCTCGCGGTGTTGACGATCAGCAGCACCTGCCCTTCGAAGCGGCGCATCGGGACCTCCTCGCCGGCCAGCGAGTTGGCTTTGAAGTCGTAGATCACCGACATCGCTAGCCCACGGGATCGATCGGCGATGGCGGCACGCCCCCCGCCTCGATCGCCTCGCCAGCGAGCAGACAGAGATCCTCGCGATAGCGGCCGGACACGACATGCACGCCGACCGGAGCCTTGCCGACGAGACCCGTGGAGACCACGAGGCCGGGCAATCCCATGAAGGGAATCGCGATCTGCGGCAGCTGCGCTTCCCACACCCGCTTGAAAGACTCGTCGTCCTTGCGGTCGAGATGATCGGGGAACGGCAGCTCGCCCGAGACCGGCGTCAACAGCACGGCGTATTTCTCGAAGAACAGCATCCAGTCGCGGGTCAGCGTGGCCCGCCGCGTCAGCGCCTTGGCGTAATTGGCCTGGTCCATCGGCGTGACCCTGGCGCGGTTGCCGCGCAGACAGGCCAGCGCGCCGGGATCGCCTTCGCGTTCGGCCGCCTCGAGTTGCGCCTCATAGCCATCGCCGAGCCAGAGCTTGATCTGCCACTCGACCGCCTCGCGCATCGGCGGCGTGTCGTCGATGATATCGACGGTCCACCCCGCCCGCTCCAGCCGCTTGCCGGCGTCGCTCACCGCCGCCTTCACCTCCGGCGTGGTGGCAAGGCCGCCCGGATTGAGGCAGAGCCCGGCGCGCTTGTCTCGCGCCGGGCCTTGCAGCGGCGCCGGCACGAACCAGGGATCGCGGATGTCGCGCGCCGACATGGCTTCGAGCGAGATGCGCAGATCATTGACGGTGCGCGCCAGCGGACCCGACACCGCCATGATCTGCGGCCCGATCGGGCGCTCCGGCAGCGCCGGGTTGAAGGCGGGGATGCGCCCGAGGGTGGGGCGCAGACCGTGCACGCCGCAGGCATAGGCGGGATAACGGATCGAGCCGGCGATGTCGGTGCCGTGGGCGATATGGCCGATGCCGGCCGCGACCGCCGAACCCGCGCCGCCGGACGAGCCGCCCGGCGTCAGCGAGGCATCGCGCGGGTTCTTGGTGTCGCCATGGATGAGGTTGGTGGTGAACCAGCGATAGGAGAAGGCCGGGCAATTGGTGCGGCCGAGCAGGATGGCGCCGGCTTTGCGGAAGTTGGCGACGACCGGATTGTCCTCGCGCGCGATCACGTCGCGCTGCAGCTTCAGGCCGTTGGTGGTGGCAAAGCCCTCCTGGTCGACATTGGCCTTGATGGTCACGGGCACACCGGCGAGCACGCCCGGATCCTCGCCCCGCGCGATGGCGGCATCGACGGCATCGGCCTGCTTGAGCACGTCGTCCGGCCGGTGGTCGATCACCGCATTGAGCTGGGGATTGACGGCATCGAGCCGGGCGAGACCGGCCTTGGCAGCCTCCCTGGCGGACACCTTTTTGGACTTGACGAGGGTGGCGAGGTCGGCAGCCGACAGGCGCCAGAGATCTTGCATGGCTTGCTCCGTGTAACCGGCGTCTTTTAGCGCCGGGAACGCGGCAAAGCCATGCGGATTTCGCGGGGGTGAAGGGCGGGCGCTCAGCACGTAATCGCGCCGAAGCACGGGTAAGGGCTCTGTCCCCTGGGGGTTCTCGCTTGCGGAGACACCCTCTCCACAGCTCTCCCCCGCAAGTGGGGGAGGCAGCGCACCTCGCGTGCCTCTAATGCCTTGTCGCGGACGGATCCGGGATGTCCAGCAGCGCCTCGGTGAAGGGAAACTCCAGCACGACCTCGCCTTCGGTGTCGGTCACCTCGATCACCGCCTCGAGCAGGGCCCGCTGGGTGCCCTCGGACTTCACCACCTCCAGGATCATCTGGCGGGCGACCTCCCAGGCGCGATCGGGGTTGCGCAGGTCCTCGCCATCAGGATCCACGATCAGTTCGTCGCCGATACGGGTGTTGAAGAAATATCTGGGCATGCCTGATCCAATGGGGTCGCCTGTAGCCGATTGGAAGCCGTTCTAAACTCACAACTCGTTTATCCCGACAGGGATCACGACCTATCGGCATTTTGGTGTGTCATTCGCGCATCTTTGCGGCCGGAATGCGCTCTCTTGCAGCGCAGCAATTCGGGAGGCCTACTACCTAGGTCCGGGAAAATTTCACTAGCGAACTTCTCGGCGCGCATTAACTTAGAGGGTGGGCGGATACGTCCGAATTCGCAAAAATGGAGAGCTAAAATGGCATGGAAAGCCCCGAAGATCGTCGAAGTGCCCTGTGGCATGGAAATCAACATGTATGTGAGCGCCACCCGCAAGTAAGCCGGTTGGCGATTTCGCGTTCTGCGGCGGTGGATCTTTCGGTCACGACGCGTTTCCGAAGGAAAGAATCCGTGTCGGCATTTGCGTCGGCCTGAGATCCACCGCGCGTGTTCCTTTCCAGGAGACGGATCATGCTTCGCGTCGTCGTCCTGGGCGCCGCAGCCGGCGGCGGGGTTCCCCAGTGGAATTGCGGCTGCGAGGGCTGCCGGGCGGCCCGCAATGGCGGGAATGAGCTGCACCGGACGCAAGCCTCGATCGCCTTCAGTGGCGACGGCGACAACTGGTTCCTGATCAACGCCTCCCCCGACCTGCGCCAGCAATTGAATGCCACGCCGCAGCTACACCCCAAGGCCGGTGCGCTGCGCCATACGCCTATCGCGGGCGTGGTCCTGACCAACAGCGAAGTGGATGCGGTGGCGGGCCTGCTCTCGATGCGCGAGAGCTCGCCGTTCACGATCTATGCGCATGAGAAAGTGCTGGCGATCTTGGCCAGCAACAGCATCTTCAACGTGCTGAACGAGAAGCACGTGCGGCGCCAGTTGATCGGCATCCATGAGCCGTTCGAGCCCCGCCTTCCCGATGGTGCACGTTCAGGGCTCGAAGTGCTGCCGTTCGCGGTCTCGGGCAAGTCGGCCTGGTATCTGGAAGGCAAGGCGCATCCCGGCGGCGAGAGCGGCGACGGCGATACGCTGGGCCTGAAGATCACCGACAAGTCGACCGGCAAATATTTCTACTTCATCGCCGCCTGCGCCGAAATCACCGACGCGCTCAAGACCGAGATCGACGGCGCTTCGCTGGTGTTCTTCGACGGCACAGTCTGGCGCGACGACGAGATGATCAGGGCCGGGCTCGGTCACAAGACCGGCAAGAGCATGGGACACGTCGCCATGTCCGGTGACGACGGCGCCATCGCGCGCCTCGCCGACCTCAATATCGACAGGAAGATATTTCTGCATATCAACAACTCGAACCCGGCGCTGCTGCCTGCCTCACCCGAGCGCAAGACGGCTGAGGCGGCGGGCTGGCAGATACCGGCGGATGGAACGGAGATCGTGCTGTGACTACGGCGTCAATGACGGGAATGACTGCGCTTTCGATCGGCAGGGATATCAGGCTCAACTCCGCCGAGGAGCTCGAGGCGACGCTGCGCCATATCGGGGCGACGCGCTATCACAGCCTGCATCCGTTCCATAAGCTCTTGCACGGCGGCAAGCTGAACAAGGGCCAGGTGCAGGCCTGGGCGCTGAACCGCTACTATTACCAGAGCACGATCCCGATCAAGGACGCGGTGGTGATCTCGCGCTTCCGCGACCGCGCCACGCGCGTGGAATGGCGCCACCGCATCGAGGACCATGACGGCGATGTCGGCAGCGAAGGCGGCATCGAGCGCTGGATCAAGCTGACCGAAGGCCTCGGCCTCGACACGGCCTACGTGGAATCCACCGAAGGCATCCTGCCGGCGACGCGCTTCGCGGTGGAGGCTTACGTGCACTATTGCCGTGAAAAGAGCCCGCTGGAGGCGATCGCGTCCTCGCTGACCGAGCTGTTTGCGCCGAACCTGCACGAAGAGCGCATCGCCGGCATGCTGGAGCATTACGACTTCGTCAATCCCGACATCATGAGCTACTTCAAGCGCCGCCTGACGCAGGCGCCGCGCGATGCCAATTTCGCGCTGGACTATGTCAGAACGCATGCGAGGACGCCGGAAGAGCGCGCTTCGGTCTGCAACGCGCTGATCTTCAAGACCAACGTGTTGTGGGTGCAACTGGACGCGCTGCAGCACGCCTATGTCGAGGGCAACATTCCGCCGGGCGCGTTCGTGCCCAAAGCGGGCTGAAGAGGAGCAGCAATGGCCGGGCCGCGCAACATCAGCGTCAGCGAGGCGAGCCGCCCCGTGCTGCCGCGGCATGCCAAGCTGAAATATGACGAGACCCGCAAGGTCTGGGTGATCCTGGCCCCGGAACGCGTGCTGGCCCCGGACGAGATCGCGGTCGAGGTCTTGCAGCTCTGCGACGGCAAGCGCAGTGTCGGCGACGTATCCGATCAGCTGGCGGCGAAATACGCGGCTCCCCGCGAGGCGATCCTGGCCGACGTCATCGTCATGTTGCAGGACCTCGCCGACAAGGGCTTTCTGACCGAGATCAGGGAGAAGACGTCATGAGCGACGTGACCATCCCACCCAGCGACAGCCTCGCGGTGCTGGAGAAGCAGCGCTCGACGGCGGAGACCTTCGGCATTCCGCTCGCGGTGCTGCTGGAAATCACCCATCGTTGCCCGCTGCAATGCCCCTATTGCTCCAACCCGGTCGAGCTCGACCGCTCGGGCAAGGAGCTGACCACCGAGGAATGGAAGAAGGTCCTGAGCGAGCTCGCCGAGATCGGCGTGCTCCAGGTGCATTTCTCCGGCGGCGAGCCAACGGCGCGCAAGGACCTGGTCGAGCTGGTCAAGCACGCCAGCGATGTCGGGCTCTACACCAATCTCATCACCTCGGCCGTGCTGCTGACGCGCGAGCGGCTGAGCGAGCTTGCGGACGCCGGGCTCTGCCATGTGCAGATCTCTTTCCAGGGCATCGAAGAGGGCCTCTCCGACCGCGTTGCCGGCTACAAGGGCGGCCATCGCAAGAAGCTCGAAGTGGCGAAATGGACGCGCGAGCTGGATTTGCCACTCACCGTGAACGCGGTGATGCACCGGCAGAATTTGCACCAGCTGCCTGACATCATCCAGATGTCCGTCGATCTCGACGCCGATCGCCTGGAGGTCGCCAATGTCCAGTATTACGGCTGGGCGCTGAAGAGCCGCGCTGCCCTGATGCCGACCGTCGCGCAGCTCGACGAATGCACGCGCATTGTCGAGGAGGCGCGCGAACGCCTCAAGGGCACGCTCGCGATCGACTATGTCGTTCCCGACTATTACGCGCTGCGGCCGAAGAAATGCATGGGCGGCTGGGGCCGGCAGTTCTTCAACATCTCGCCGGCCGGCAAGGTGCTGCCCTGCCACGCCGCCGAGAGCATCACCGGGCTCGAGTTCGAATCGGTGCGCTCCAACCATTCGATCGCCTGGATCTGGCAGAACTCCGAGGCCTTCAACCGCTATCGCGGCACCGGCTGGATGAAGGAGCCGTGCAAATCCTGCGAATTCCGCGAGATCGATTTCGGCGGCTGCCGCTGCCAGGCCTTTGCTCTGACGGGCGACGCCGCCAACACCGATCCGGCCTGCGCGCTGTCGCCGCTGCACGAGACCATCTTCAAGCAGGCGGAAGCCGAGGCCGAGGGCGAGACCAGCCGCTTCCTCTATCGGAATTTCGCCGGCGGCACCCTGGAATCCGAGAATGGGACCTGACGCCGACGCGGCCGCTTCCGCCAGGCGTGCCGATCCTTTTGCGCCGCTGACCTCCGACATGCTCGACGTCGGCGACGGCCATGAGCTCTATGTCGAGAGCGTCGGCCGCAGCGACGGCATTCCGGCGATCTATCTGCATGGCGGGCCCGGCAGCGGCTGCCAGCCGGACCATCGCCGGCTGTTCGATCCCGATCGCTTCTGCGCCGTGCTGTTCGACCAGCGCGGCTGCGGCCGCAGCCGGCCCAAGGGCTCGCGCGAGCACAACAGCACGGCGCATCTGATCGCGGACATGGAGAGGATCCGCGAGAAGTTCGGCTTCGAACGCTGGATGGTGGTCGGCGGCTCCTGGGGCGCGACATTGGCGCTGGCTTACGCAGAGGCACATCCCGAGCGCGTCTCCGGCATTGCTCTGCGCGCGACGTTCCTCGGCACCCGGGCGGAGGTTGAGACGGCGTTTACGGTGCGCCTGGCGCAATTCTATCCCGCACTGTACGAGGATTTTCTCAGCGTGCTGCCGCCTGAAGAGCGGGCGCAACCGGTGGACGCCTACTGGCGTCGCATCCTCGATGCCGACCCGGCCGTGCACGGCCCTGCGGCGCGGGCCTGGCACGACACCGAGCGCGCTCTATCGGAGCACAAGCCCGGCAAGACGCGGCTCGACCTCGCGTCGCTGAACGTCTGGCGCACGCTGCCGGCGACGCCATTCATGGAGGCGCATTATTTCGTCAAAAATTCCTTCATGAGCGAAGACCAGTTGTTGCGGAACGCGGGCCGGCTCGCCGGCATTCCCGGCATGATCGTGCAGGGCCGCTACGATCTGTTGTGTCCTCCCGAGACATCCCACGCGCTCGCGAAAGTTTGGTCCACGTCCGAGCTTCGCGTCGTGGAAGAAGCCGGGCATTCGCTCTATGATGCCGGCGTGAGGGATGCGGTGATGAAGTCGATCGCCGACCTCGCATCGAAGATCGGGCGATGAGAGGACAAGAAGAATGCCACTCGCCGGGAAAGGCATGCTGCTGACGTCGATGAATATCGACGCAGCCGATGAAGACGATTTCAACCGCTGGTACGATCGCGAGCATCTGGAAGAGCGCGTCGCGATCGAGGGTTTCCTGGAGGCGCGGCGCTATGTCGCGCATGCCGCCAATCCCAAATATCTCTCGCTGTACTCGACGGAAACGATCGACGTGCTGGACAGTCCCGCCTATCGCGCGCGGCTCGCCAATCAGACCGAATGGTCACGGCGGTCCATGGCGCGTTTCAAGGACATGCTGCGCGTCGTGGCGCGCATTACGCTCAGCAAGGGCACCGGCCGGGGCGCTGCGCTCGGCCTGGTGCGGCTGCGTCCCACCGCGGACAATGCGGCCGCGTGGCGTGACGCACTGCAAGACAAGCTGGCGCCGCAAGAGCGTGACGGCATCATCTCGATGCACATGCTCGAAAGCGAGCCGGAATTGTCCGGCGCAAAGGCGGACATGCCCGCGATCCGCAACGAAGGCGCGCGCGACTGGTTCGTGCTGATCGACGGCACCCATGTCGGCGCGGTCTCGGCCGTGATCGCCGAACGCTTCACCGGCCCAGCGGCTGCGCCCGTCCCACCCCCCGTCTCCGTCGGCACGTACAGCCTGATGTGGGACCTCGCGAAGAGCGACATCGCGCAGAGTTGACGCACCGGCGCGCATCGCAACATGCTGCACCGCACGCGCATCACGCGCCGCCGTTAATGCTGTGCGCGCTTGGCTCCCATGAAAGCCGGTGATCCCGCAAATTTGCCGTTGTACTTCGGAGCCGTTCTAATAAGCTAACCCAATGACGTCATTCAGAAACCAGATCGAAGCGCGTTAAGCGCTCGCCATGCTCACAAAAAAAGGCCGCGGGGTCTTTGGGCCTGCGCGGACAGGGTAGGAATGAAACCGACCGATATCGCGGCCCCCGACTACTTTCACAAAGTGGTCGATTGCCAATGGGCCTGTCCTGCACACACTCCGGTTCCCGAATACATCCGACTGATCGCACAAGGCCGCTACAGCGACGCCTACATGATCAATTGGAAATCGAACGTGTTTCCCGGCATTCTGGGACGCACCTGCGATCGTCCGTGCGAGCCGGCGTGCCGGCGCGGACGCGTCGAGGAAACCCCCGTCGCGATCTGCCGCCTGAAGCGCGTCGCCGCCGACTTCAAGGATGACATCAAGCAGCGCCTGCCGAAGCCCACGCCGAAGAACGGCAAGCGCGTCGCGTTCGTCGGCGGCGGTCCGGCCTCGCTGACGGTGGCGCGTGATCTGGCGCCGCTCGGCTATCACTGCACCGTGTTCGACGGCGATCCCGAAGCCGGCGGCATGATGCGCACGCAGATCCCGAAATTCCGCCTGCCCAATTCCGTTATCGACGAGGAGACCGGCTACATCCTGGGCCTCGGCGTCGACTTCAAAGGCGGACACCGCATCGAGAGCATGAAGGCGCTGCTCGCCGAAAAGTACGACGCGATCTTCGTCGGCTCCGGCGCGCCGCGCGGCCGCGAGCTCGACATTCCCGGCCGCAAAGAGGCAGCCGGCAACATCCATATCGGCATCGAATGGCTGGCCAACGTGTCGTTCGGCCATGTCGACAAGATCGGCAAGCGCGTGATCGTGCTCGGCGGCGGCAACACCGCGATGGATTGCTGCCGCACCGCGCGTCGTCTCGGCGGCGAAGAGGTGAAGGTCGTGGTCCGCTCCGGCTTCGAGGAGATGAAAGCCTCGCCCTGGGAGAAGGAGGATGCGCTCCACGAGGATATTCCGATCCTCAATTTCATGGTCCCCGTCGCCTTCGTTCACGACAATGGCAAGCTCACCGGCGTCACCTTCCAGAAGGTGAAGGCCGAATACGACGCCAAGGGCCGCCGCAACCTCGTTCCCTCCGGCGAGCCGGACCAGACCATCGAATGCGACGACGTGCTGGTCGCGGTCGGCCAGGAGAACGCCTTCCCCTGGATCGAGCAGGATTGCGGCATCGAGTTCGACAAATGGCACATGCCCAAGGTCGATCCCAAGACATTCGTCTCGACCAATCCAAAGGTGTTCTTCGGCGGCGACGCCGCGTTCGGCCCGAAGAACATCATCTGGGCGGTGGCGCACGGCCACGACGCCGCGCTGTCGATCCACGAGATGCTGTCGGGCGAGGACATTACCGAACGTCCACTGCCGGACGTGCATGTCTCGTCCCAGAAGATGGGCATCCACGAATGGAGCTATGACAACGACATCTCCGTCGACAAGCGCTACAAGGTGCCGCATCGCGACAAGGTGATCGCGCTGAAGGATATCCGCGCCGAGGTCGAGCTCGGCTACGACGTCAAGCTGGCGCTCGGCGAGGCCGAACGCTGCCTGAACTGCGACGTGCAGACCGTGTTCTCGACCTCGCTCTGCATCGAATGCGATGCCTGCGCCGACATCTGCCCGATGGATTGCATCACCTTCACCGCCAACGGCGAAGAAGGCGATCTGCGCCAGCGGCTCAAGGCCCCCTCGGCGCATCCCGACCAGGACCTCTACGTCTCCTCGGACCTCAAGACCGGACGCGTGATGGTCAAGGACGAGGACGTCTGCCTGCATTGCGGGCTGTGCGCCGAACGTTGTCCCACCGGCGCCTGGGATATGCAGAAATATTTCATCGAGATGACCCACGCAGGTTCGACATGTCCGACAAAAAGCCGATCAGCAGCGTAAACGACTTCGTCGTCCGTTTCGCCAACGTCAACGGTTCGGGCTCGGCCAGCGCCAACGAGATGTTCGCGCGCGCGATCCTGCGTCATGGCGTGCCGGTGTCCCCCCGCAACATCTTCCCCTCCAACATCCAGGGCCTGCCGACCTGGTACGAGGTGCGGGTGACCGAAGAAGGCCATCTCGGCGCCCGCGGCGGCGTCGACATGATGGTCGCTATGAATCCGCAGACCTGGGACAAGGACGTCGCCGGCATCGAGCCGGGCGGCTATCTGTTCTACGATTCCACCAAGCCGATGCCGTCGACCAAGTTCCGCGACGACATCACCGTGATCGGCGTGCCCCTCACCGCCATCACCAACTCGACCTACACCGATCCGCGCCAGCGCCAGCTGTTCAAGAACATCATCTATCTGGGCGCGCTCTCGGCGCTGCTCGACATGGACCCCAAGCTGATCGAGCAACTGATCGGAGAGCAGTACAAGGGCAAGGAGAAGCTGCTCTCCTCCAACGTGCATGCACTGCATCTCGGCCGCGACTGGGCGCTGCAGAATTTGAAATGTCCGATCGGGCTGCGGGTGAAGAAATCCGACAAGGTCGGCGACCGCATCTTCATCGAGGGCAACAGCGCCGCCGCGCTCGGCGCCGTCTATGGCGGCGCTACGGTGTGCGCCTGGTATCCGATCACGCCGTCATCGTCGGTGGCGGAGGCCTTCACCGCGCATTGCAAGAAGTACCGGCACGATCCCGAAACGGGCAAGGCGAAATACGCCATCGTGCAGGGCGAGGACGAGCTCGCCTCGATCGGCATCGTGATCGGCGCCTCCTGGAACGGCGCCCGTGCCTTCACCGCGACCTCCGGCCCCGGCATCTCCTTGATGACCGAGTTCATCGGCCTCTCCTATTTCGCCGAGATCCCGGCCGTGATCATGAACATCCAGCGCGCCGGCCCCTCCACGGGCATGCCGACCCGCACCCAGCAATGCGACATCATCGCCTGCGCCTATGCTTCGCACGGCGATACCAAGCACGTGCTGCTGTTCCCCGAAGATCCCGCCGAGGCCTTCGAGTTCGCGGCGGCCGCCTTCGATCTCGCCGAGCGGCTGCAGACCACGATCTTCCTGATGCTCGATCTCGACATCGGCATGAACCACCGGCTCTGCCGGCCGCTGAAGTGGGACGATGCCAAGCAATATGACCGCGGCAAGGTGATGACCGCGGAGATGCTGGAAGAGGGCCGCGACTTCGGCCGCTATCTCGACGTCGACGGCGACGGCATCCCCTACCGCACCTATCCCGGCACGCATCCGACCAAGGGCTCCTACTTCACCCGCGGCACTTCGCGTGATCGCTATGCGCGCTACTCCGAGGAAGGCTCGGTTTACGCCGACAACATGCAGCGCCTGATGCGGAAGTTCGAGACCGCGCAGGACCTGGTGCCACGGCCATTGCAGGCCAATGCAGAGCGGCCGACCAAATACGGCGTGATCTATTTCGGCTCGACCTCGCCGGCGATGGACGAGGCGATCGGCCTGTTGGAAGCGCGCGGGCATCAGCTCGACCGGATGCGCATCCGCGCCTTCCCGTTCCACTCGAGCGTCGCAAGCTTCCTCGCCGAGCACGACTTCGTCTACGTGGTCGAGCAGAACCGCGACAGCCAGCTACGCCAGCTCATCGTCAACGAGAACGGCATCGACCCGGTGCGTCTGGTGCCGATCGTGCATTATGACGGCTCGCCGATCACCGCCCGTTTCATCGCAAAAGCCATTGGCGATCACCAGGATCACCTCAAGGTGACCCCGCTCCGCAAGGCCGTGTCATGACCTACATCGCAAAACCGAAATTCCATCATCCGGGCCTCAAGAAGAACGAGCTCGGCTACACGCATCGCGACTACGAGGGCAAGATCTCGACGCTGTGCGCGGGCTGCGGCCACGATTCGATCACCGCCTCGATCATCGAGGCCTGCTACGAATTGTCGATCGAGCCGCACCGGGTGGCAAAGATCTCCGGCATCGGTTGCTCCTCGAAGACGCCGGACTATTTCCTCGGCAATTCGCACGGCTTCAACTCCGTGCACGGCCGCATGCCATCAGTGCTGACGGGCGCCAACCTCGCCAATCGCGACCTGATCTATCTCGGCGTGTCCGGCGACGGCGATTCCGCCTCGATCGGCTTCGGCCAGTTCGCGCATTCGATCCGGCGCGGCGTCAACATGACCTATATCGTCGAGAACAACGGCGTCTACGGCCTGACCAAGGGCCAGTTCTCGGCGACCGCCGACCGCGGCTCGAAGAGCAAGAAGGGCGTCACCAACACCGACAACGCCATCGACCTCGTCGCGATCGCGCTGCAGCTCGGCGCCACCTTCGTCGCGCGCTCGTTCTCGGGCGACAAGACCCAGCTGGTGCCGCTGATCGCGGCCGCGATCCGCCACAAGGGCGCATCCTTCATCGACGTCATCAGCCCCTGCATTGCCTTCAACAACCACGCCGGCTCGACCAAGAGCTTTGATTATGTCCGCGAGCACAATGACGCCGTGAACCGGCTAGACGTGCTGGTCGGCCGCGATCCCATCGCCGTCGACTATGCGCCCGGCACGGTGCAGATGGTCGAGCAGCATGACGGCAGCAAGATCGCGCTGCGCAAGATCGACGCCGACTACGATCCGCACGACCGGCTCGGCGCCCAGACCTTCCTCGCGAAGCACGCCGCCAAGGGGCAGATCGTCACCGGTCTCCTCTACGTCGACCCCGACGCGGAAGATCTGCACGAGCACCTCAACACGGTCGAGACGCCGCTCAACTCGCTGGAGGCCGACACGCTGTGTCCGGGCTCGGCCGTGCTGGACAAGATCAACGCCAGCCTGCGGTAATCATTTGTTCCGCGCCGAGGCCGGCGACCTGACGCGGATCGTGATCCTCTCCGACACGATCGGCGGTTGAAACGGATAGTGCTTGGCGTCGCCGAGCACCAGCTGGAGCGTGTGCGTGCCCGGCGCAAGCTCAAGCATGGTTTCGGTCTGCCCTGCGCCGAAATGCAGGTGCGACTTGTCTTGCGGGATCGGCTCATTCGGATCGATGGGGTCGTTGACGTCGACCAGCAGATGATGATGGCCGGCGTTCTGGTAGTCGTCGCCAGCATGCGTCACACCCATGTTACGCAAGCCGAACCGGACCCAGACCCCACCGCGAACCTTCTGCCCGTCATGCGGCGTGATGAAATAGAGCTTGGCGTCCTTGGGCGCAGCTTTGCCCTGCGAACGGGCCGCGCCCGGTAGCAATGCGATCGCCACTACCAGCGCGACACAGGCAATGATCTTCATCAAACTTACTCCAGCACTTATGGACTCAGTGCGACACGGAATCCATGTGTAGGGTAACGAACATTAGTGTCGTAACCATCGCGGTTTGACGGCCGCACATATCTCGAATCGTTCTTCCAGGAACCCGAGCGCAAGACATGAGAGCTGCAGTCGCCGCTGCTCCATGCCGAGCCGTCACCCGGCGCGCCCTGATAGGTCTTATGCCAGCAGTCCTCGACCCACTGATCGATGCCGCCGCCCATGTCATAAAGCCCGAATGGATTGGGCCTGAAGCTGCCGACCTTGGCCGGCTGCTCAGCCGCAAGATCACCGCAATCCTTGCACCCGGCCATGCCCGGCTGGAGCTTGTCGCCCCACCAATATTTGGTCTGCGTTCCGCCGCGCGCGGCATATTCCCATTCGGCTTCGCTCGGAAGGCGGTAAGGCTTCTTCGTCGTCTGCGCGAGCCAGGCGGCATATTGTTGCGCATCGGCCCAGCTCACGTTGCTGACGGGGGCATCGTCCTTGCCGGTGGCCGTGAATCCGCACGCCCCGGCGGCGGCGCACTCGTTCCACTCCCGCACTGTTACCGGAAATTTTCCGATCGAGAACGGCTTGACCGCGACCTGGTGGACAGGTCGTTCGGTCGGGTCATCATTGTTTCCCATCGCGAAGCTTCCGCCGCGAATGGCGATCATCTCGGGTTCGCGAGGCGGCGTCGCCGATGGGCTGGGCGCCGGCGCCGGCGACGGCGAGGGAGGGGCGGAAGCCAATGATGGGGAGGGTTGTGGCGTCTGCGTCGCTGCCTCCTGCGGCAGCGCGGCCGGGGCGGCGGTGGGCGTGGCGGCCTGCTCGTTGATCCTGCCGGGCTGCACCAGCAAATACCAGAGCACGCCGGTCGCGATAATCAGCACCGTGATGGCCAAAAGGAAGATAAGGGTATTTTCGCGCCGCCCTCGCGTCCTGCCGACCGCATCTGCATCCGGCAGCACGCGATAGACACGCACCGGATCGGTGATGTTCTTGACTTTGCGGTCTCCGAGCGACTCATAGCCGCACACCACCTTGTGCTTGATCTGCTCGTAGATCGCGCCCGAGATGTAAACCTGACCAGGCTCCGCAATGCCTTCGATACGTGTGGCGATATTGACGCCGTCGCCGTAGATATCGTCCGGCTCCACGATCACGTCGCCGAGATTGACGCCAATCCGGTATTCGAGCCGCGAATGCTTTGGGAGCGAGGCATTGCGGCCGATGAGGTTCTGCTGGATCACGATGCTGCAGCGAACGGCCTCAACAGGGCTGTCGAAGATGGCGATGAAGCCATCGCCCGTGGTCTTCACCAGACTTCCATGGTGCTCGATGATGCTGGGCTGGATGATATCGCGCTCGATCCGCTTGACGCGAACATGCGTTCCCTCCTCGTCCGCTTGCATGATGCGGCTGTAGGAAGCGATGTCGCCGACAATGATCGCTGCGAGACGGCGAGGCATGGGGCCGTGTGGCGGCGGCTCATCCTGATTGCCGGATCTGAAGTTGCGAATTTCGCCCATGCGGGGGACTCCACACGCTTACAAGGCAGCCCCAGCTTACGACTGCCAAAGGCGGCCGTTTGTGAACGCTACCACATTGTCGAACCGAGACAATGTCGCCGCCATCGCCGACATCGGGTTCCGGAGAAATCAAGGAGTGCATCAGTTGAACCTTCTTGGTGCCATCAATGACTAAGGCCAGGCCTGAGACGACGGCCCGAGTTCGTGCCGGGATAGTCGCGCGGGTGACCGTGCCGAAGGCCTGAACGCAGTGCGCTGGCGCCGCGACTAATGGCAGGCCTGCGCCGCCCTGCCGCGGCGGGCTATTGCCGCCAAGCGCCCGGTGCGATCATGAAGCTTGCTCTTGTCCTCCCGCTTGCCCTTGCCGCATTCATCGGCGCCGCCCAGGCCGAGGAAGGCGACGACATCCGTGAGGCCAGCAAGGCTGAAGCCGAGACCTTCAATGCGCGCATGTATGCGGGCGCCCCCGGCGCAAAAGCCTATGCCTGCTTCGTCCGCCGCTACGATGCCGACCATCTTGCGCGGCATCCGAAGCAGAAGGTCGCCTCGATGAAGCTGTTGATCTCGGCGGAGCTGGACAAGGAGGACAAGGAGCTGCACAACTCCTTCCGGCTCGGCTTCAGGTACCGGCATCGCTCCGGCGACTTCGATTCGAGCGGTTCGTGCAATCACGCTGTGTTCACCAAGGGCGGCAACGAAGTCCGCCTGGGTTGCGGCGTCGACTGCGAGGGCGGCGGCATCGGCGTTGCACTCTCGAAGGACGACAGGTCGGCGATCGTGCGGCTCGAGCGCGTCAGGGTCTGGCAGAACAACAAGCCGGACGACGACGCCGAGCGATCGCTCGTCGGCGGCGCCGACGACAGGATTTTCCGGCTCGATCGCACCGATACCAGCGAATGCGCTTCGCTGGTGACCGACCGCAAGGAACTCGCGGCACTGCGCCACAAGTGATATTCCTTCGGCAAAGTTGGACCCAGTCGAGGGAGATCGCCATGAACCGCCGGAACATCCTGTGGAGCGCCGTCTCGGCGCTGGGCGCAGCGTTCGGCGCCTCGCGTGCGCAAGCCGCGACGGAAGCGGGCGCGGGCAACAAGCTGAAAGTGGTCTATCACCTCAGCGACGCCGAGAAGGTCAACTTCGTGCTCGGCAACATCCAGAACCACATCGACGGGGTCGGTGGCCCCGAACACGTCACGATCGCGCTGGTGATCCACGGTCCGGCGCTGAAAGCGTTTCACGCTGGCCAAGCCAACCCCGATCTCAGCAAGCGGATCGGCGAATTCTCCAAGGACGGCGTCGAGCTCGCCGCCTGCGGCAACACGATGAAGGCGCAGAACGTCACGCTGAAGGAGCTGCTGCCGGGCTTCGTCAGCGCGGAGAAGGGCGGCGTGGTTCGTTTGGCCGAGCTGCAGTCGCAGGGGTATCTGTACTTGCGGCCGTAGGCGCGACGCGCCACGGCGTCCGATACCCCTTGACTTACCCATAACTCCACGGTTATGCATCAATCCATAACTCAAAGGTTATGGATTTTCCATGTCCCCCGCCCCCGATATCCTGTTCAAGACGCTCGCCGACCCCACGAGGCGGGCGATCTTCGAGCGGCTGTGCCGCGAGGGCGAGCAGACGGTCGGGGCATTGACGGTGCGATCCGGCGTTTCGCAGCCGGCGGTCTCAAAACATCTCGGTGCGCTGAAGCAGGCCGGCCTGGTGCGCGACCGCCATGAGGGACGCCAGACCCATTACAGCGCCCAGCCGGGCGCGCTCGATCCGCTGGTCGACTGGACCAGCCAGATGGCCGGCTTCTGGCAGAAGCGGCTCGACGCACTCGATGATCTCCTGAAGAGGATGGACCAATGACTGAAGCCTCAAGCCAGACGCGCTCCGTGGTCGTCGAACGCGAATTCGCGTTTCCGGCCGAACGGCTCTGGCGCGCGCTGACGCAGCCGCATCTGATCGAGGACTGGCTGATGAAGAACGACTTCAAGCCCGAGGTCGGTCATCGCTTCAACCTGCGCGGCGAATGGGGCGGCGTGCTGGACTGCGAGGTGCTCACCCTCGAGCCGCAGAAGAGTCTCGCCTACACCTGGAACTTCGCGCATGAGGACGCCGCCTTCGACCTCAGAAGCGTCGTCACCTTCACGCTGACGCCGACCAGCAGCGGCACGCATCTGCGCGTCGAGCAGGCGGGCTTCAGCCCGACGCAGAAGCAGGCTTTTGGCGGTGCGCAGGCCGGCTGGAAGCAGTTTTTGGCAAAACTGGACGAGGTGCTGGCGCGAGGAGCCTAGCTCTCCGCCCGCGTCTATTTCCGAACATTTTCAAGAGAGGACCTAATGAGCGCGCAGATGTGGATACGGCAAATTCATCGTTGGCTGTCGATGGCTTTCACGCTTGCGGTCATCGCCAACATCGTCGCCATGATCATGCAGCTCCAGGCCGTGTGGATCGGCTTCCTGGCGCTCGTGCCGCTGATTCCGCTGCTCGCGACAGGGCTGTATCTGTTCGCGCAGCCCTATCTCAGCCGCAGCAACGCGTGAGGCGAGAGCATGAAAAAGACCGTGACCGCGAAGAAGACCGGCGCGTCGGACGCGAATGGAGCCTCCCCCTCCAAGCTGATCGACGGCAGGATCAAGGAGCTCGGCGACTGGCGCGGCGACATGCTGGCGCGGGTCCGCAGCCTGATCAAGGAGGCCGCCCCTGATGTCGTCGAGGAATGGAAATGGCGCGGCGTTCCCGTGTGGGAGCATGACGGCATCATCTGCACCGGCGAGACCTACAAGGAAGTGGTGAAGCTGACCTTCGCCAAGGGCGCGGCGCTCGATGACCCCTCAGGCCTGTTCAATTCCAGCCTCGACGGCAATGTGCGGCGCGCGATCGATATTCGCGAGGGCGAGAAGGTCAACGAGAAGGCGTTGAAGGCGCTGATCCGCGCGGCGATGGAGCTGAATGCGAGCAAGGCGAAGAAGAAGCAGGTGAAGCGATCGGGATAGAAGCGCGCGGTGGCATAGCCGCAACGGGAACAGCCCTTCTCCCCTTGTGGAAGAAGGTGGCGCGAAGCGCCGGATGTGGTTCTGTCAACACGGAAATTGCGGAGCGATCCCGCTCACCCCAGTGCGCTCGTATTTACCGGCGTCGCTGCCCTCCCCCCACAAGGGGCGAGGGCACATCAACGCGCCGCTGTCTTGCTCACATCGGCAGGCCCTCACGCCACCGCGGCTGCGATCGGGCGCGGGCTGACGACGTATTCGCGCAGGACCTTGTCGTTGGCATCGACCTCGATCAGCGCGACGTCGTAGGTCCAGAGATCGGCGAGGTGCTGTAGCACGCGCTTGGCGTCGGTCTCGTTGAGCTGCGAGCCCTTGATGACGTGGTGATGCAGGATCAGGCGGCGGTCGCCGGAAAGATCGACGTCGACCACCTCGATATTGGCGTCGATGTAGCCGACATCGTGCTGCCGTGCCAGCTCGCGGCGGACGCGGCGGAAGCCGCGCTCGTCATGGATGGCGTCGACGCGGATGCCGGCACGTTCCTCCGGATCGTCGTGCAGATGGAACATGCGGAAGTGCCGCATCAATTTCGGGCTCAGGAACTGGCCGATGAAGCTTTCGTCGCGGTAGTTGGCCCAGACGTCGCGCAGCACGCCCATCACGTCGCCCTTGCCGGCGATGTCGGGGAACCACTCGCGGTCCTCGTCTTCCGGCTTGGTGACGATCCGCTCGATGTCCTGCATCACGGCAAAACCGAGCGCGTAAGGGTTGAATCCGGAGAACCGCCGGTCGTCGAATTCGGGCTGGAACACCACGTTGGTGTGCGAGCCCAGGAATTCGAGGAAATTGCCGTCGCTGATGCGGCCCTGCTCGTGCAGCTTGGTCATGATGCGATAGTGGACGTAGGTCGCCGTCCCCTCGTTCATCACCTTGGTCTGGCTCTGCGGATAGAAATATTGCGCGATGTGGCGGACGATGCGCAGCAACTCGCGCTGCCACGGAGCCAGGCGCGGCGCGCTTTTTTCCAGGAAGTAGAGCAGGTTTTCCTGCGGCAGCCCGAGCAGCTTGCGGCGGCGCTCGATGCTGAGCGCGGACCGGCTCTTGGCGGCGCCCTTGGGGACGGTGCGCCAGAGGTCGTTGAACACCTCCTCCTCGTGCTGGCGGCGGCGCCCTGCCCGCTTCTCCTCGACCCGCAAATCCAGCTTCTTCTTGCCGGGATAGCGGTCGATGCCGTGCGACATCAGCGCGTGCGCGGCGTCCAGCGTGCGCTCGACCTCGACGCGGCCGTAGCGTTCCTCGCATTGCATGACATAGGTCTTGGCGAAGTCGAGATAATCCAGGATGCCGTCGGCGTCGGTCCACTGCTTGAACAGGTAATTGTTCTTGAAGAAGTGGTTGTGGCCGAAAGCGGCGTGCGCGATCACCAGGGTCTGCATCGTCGCCGTGTTCTCCTCCATCAGATAGGAGATGCAGGGCGAGGAGTTGATCACGATCTCATAGGCGAGCCCCATCAGGCCCTTGCGATAGGACGCCTCGTGATAGGCGAATTGCTTGCCGAACGACCAATGCTTGTAGAACAGCGGCATGCCGACCGACGAATACGCGTCCAGCATCTGCTCGGCGGTGATCACCTCGATCTGGTTCGGATAGACGTCGAGCCCGAGATCCTTCAACGCCACCGCCTCGCAGGCATCGGTGATGCGCTGCAATGTGTGGAAATCCCAATCCGCGCCTTCGAACAATCGTTCAGTCATGGAGCGGCCTTCTCCTGGGCAGTTTCGCGGCGCTGGAACAGATCGTGGAACACCGGGAAGATCTCGCTGCGCTCGGAGACCTTGCGCATCGAGAGCGGTGCGCCGCCGTTGCGCAGGCGCTCATAGAGGGTCCAGAGCGAGGAGTCGGAGAGATCGAAGGCGCTGCCGCCGGACTCCCCGACCTCGAGATAGGCAAAGAACTGGCAGACCGGCAGGATCTTGTCGGTCAGCAGCATGCCCGTCAGCTCGCCGTCGGAATAGGAATTGTCGCCGTCGGAGGCCTGCGCGGCATAGATGTTCCAGTCCGACGGGTTGAAACGCTCGCGCACGATCTCGTGCATCGCCTGCAGCGCGCTGGAGACCAGCGTGCCGCCCGAGGCCGGGCCGTAGAAGAAGGTCTGCTCGTCGACCTCCTCGGCGCGGTCGGTGTGGCGGATGAAGACGATCTCGACATGCTTGTAGCGGCGCTTCAGGAACACGTAGAGCAGCATGTAGAAGCGCTTGGCGAGATCCTTCATGTGCTCGGACATCGAGCCGGAAACGTCCATCAGGCAGAACATCACCGCCTGCGCCACCGGCCGCGGCACCTTCTCGTAGCGGCGATAACGGATGTCGAGCGGGTCGATGAAGGGAATACGCTTCGATTTCGCCTTCAGTTTTTCGAGCCGAGCCACCAGCTCCACGCGCTCGTCCTCGTCAGTGCAGGCGGCGATCGCGGCCTCCAGCTCCTCGATCTCGTCCTTGCTGGGACGCTTGAGCGCGATGCGGCGGGCGAGCGCGAGCTTCACCGTCCGGCTCACCGAGATATTGGCGGGCGAGCCCGAGGTGGTGTAACCGGCGCGCTGGATGCCCTCGCTCTCGGTCTGCGCGATCTTGCGCTTGGCGAGATCGGGCAGCTCGAGATCGTCGAGGAAGAGATCGACGAACTCGTCGCGGGAGAGCACGAAGCGGAACGCATCCTCGCTGTCGCCTTCGCCCGGGCCGGAATCCTTGGCGCTGCCCTGCCCGGAGCGCTGCAGATAGTCGCCCTCGATGAACTTCTTGTTGCCGGGCAGCACCATGTCGCGCGTACCGCCTTCGCGGCGAAAGCGCGGCTCGTGCATGCCGTCGAGGGGGATCGTGACTTCGCCCCCCTCCAGGACGTCCTTGATGTCGCGTTCCTGCGAGGTCTTCTTGACGGCGCCCTGCACCAGGGATTTGGCCCGACGCAAGAACCGCTGGCGGTTCTCAAGACTCTTGCCGCCTGGATTCAGGCGCCTGTCAATAATGTGAATGGGCACTTTACCATTCGCCTCCCATCCGCCTCAACCGGCCTGCTTCACGCGCATGTACCATTCGACGAGCCGGCGAACCTGACGCTCGGTGTAGCCACGCTCCACCATGCGAGCGACGAACTCGCCATGCTTCTTCTCCGTCTCGCCGTCCTTCTTCGACCCGAAGGAGATGACCGGAAGCAGGTCCTCGACCTGGGAGAATATCCTCTTTTCGATCACGTCGCGAATCTTCTCGTAGGAGGTCCAGGTCGGATTCTTGCCGCCGTTCTGGGCCCGCGACCGTAACGAGAATTTGACAACCTCGTTGCGGAAGTCCTTGGGGTTGGCGATGCCCGCCGGCTTCTCGATTTTCGTCAGCTCCTGGTTCAAAAGCTCGCGATCGAGCAGTTGGCCGGTGTCGGGATCCTTGAAGTCCTGGTCCTCGATCCAGGCGTCGGCATAGTCGACGTAGCGATCGAACAGGTTCTGGCCGTAATCCGAGTAGGATTCCAGATAGGCCTTCTGGATCTCGTTGCCGATGAACTCGGCATAACGCGGCGCCAGATCCGCCTTGATGAATTCGAGATAGCGCTTCTCGACTTCCTCCGGCAGCTGCTCGCGGCGGATCGACTGCTCCAGCGCGTACATCAGATGCACGGCGTCGGCGGCCACCTCCTGCGGGTCGTGGTTGAAGGTCGCGGCCAGGATCTTGAACGCGAAGCGGGTCGAGACGCCGTCCATGCCTTCGTCGACGCCGGCGGCGTCGCGATATTCCTGGACGCTGCGCGCTTTCGGATCGGATTCCTTCAGACTCTCGCCGTCGTAGACCCGCATCTTGGCGAACACGGTGGAATTCTCGTGCTTGCGCAGGCGCGACATCACCGAGAACCGTGCCAGCGTCTCCAGCGTCGAGGGCGCGCAAGGCGCCGAGGCCAGCTCGGAACCCTGAATCAGCTTCTCGTAGATCTTCTGCTCTTCCGTGATCCGCAGGCAGTAAGGCACCTTGATCACGCAGATGCGGTCGATGAAGGCTTCGTTGTTCTTGTTGGACTTGAAGCTCGCCCACTCGGCTTCGTTGGAGTGCGCGAGGATCACGCCGGTGAACGGGATCGCGCCGATGTTCTCGGTGCCGATGTAGTTGCCTTCCTGCGTCGCGGTGAGCAGCGGGTGCAGCATCTTGATCGGGGCCTTGAACATCTCGACGAACTCGAGCACGCCCTGGTTGGCGCGGTTGAGGCCGCCGGAATAGCTGTAGGCGTCGGGATCGTTCTGCGCGTAGGTCTCCAGCTTGCGGATGTCGACCTTGCCGACCAGCGAGGAGATGTCCTGGTTGTTCTCGTCACCGGGCTCGGTCTTGGCGATTGCGATCTGGCGCAGCCGCGACGGCTGGATCTTGGCGACCCGGAACTGGGAGATGTCGCCGCCGAAGGCTTCCAGCCGCTTGTAGCACCACGGGCTCATCAAGCCGGTGAGACGCCGGCGCGGGATGCCGTATTTCTCTTCCAGCATCGGGCCGAGCTGATCGGGATCGAACAGGCTGAGCGGGCTCTCGAACACCGGGGAGAGTTCATCGCCGGCCTTGAGCACGTAGATCGGATGCACTTCCATCAGCGACTTCAGCCGCTCGGCGAGCGAAGACTTGCCGCCGCCGACCGGTCCGAGCAGATAGAGAATCTGCTTGCGCTCCTCGAGGCCCTGCGCCGCATGCCGGAAGAAACCAACGATGCGCTCGATCGTTTCTTCCATGCCGTAGAAGCCGGCGAAGGCCGGATAGGTCCGGATCGTGCGGTTCAAAAAAATACGGCCAAGGCGTGGGTCCTTGGCCGTGTCAATCGTCTGAGGTTCACCGATCGCTGCTAGCAGTCGTTCGGCCGCGTTCGCGTATTTCATGGGATCGCTTCGACACGATTCCAGATATTCCGCCATCGACATGTCGTGCTGGCTTCTCGCCTCGAACGACCGAGCGAAAGCGTTGAATAGAGAATCGTTGTACATGATCCCTCTCCGCGTGAGTTCCGCTACAAGCTGAAACGAAAGCAGTTACCGGACCGTTCCTCAGGCCGTTTCGAATCAGCGTGAGCACATGACGATCATTGGACACCCGGGTGCCAACACGACGCAACGCACAACGTAGGCACTCGTTGAGTTACGAACAGGCACATGCCCGTAATTTGTGCGAATCTCTGTCTATATTGGCTCATTTCCAAGAAATGTCACTCGGTCGCAACATCCGGGCGTTACCGGGGATGCGTTCATCCGGCGTTGCAGCATAGCGATCCCGGCGGCGATCTTATGACGCTTGTACGGCGAAGCCTTGGGCACGGCCTTGAGCATCGCCTTGGGTGCCGCGTTCATCTTCCTGCTGCAATGCGGTGCGCGGCGTGCTGGCTGCGTGCGCGTCGCGGCAAGCACGCAGCACTGTATCAAAATCGGTCGCCAGGCCCTCTGCCCGGATGACGATACGATCGTTCTGCGCATGACGGGCCAGGTTGCGCATGCTGCGCAGGTGCCGCTGCAAGTCCGGCGTCGGCGTCAGCACGATCATCTCGCGGCCGCGACACTCTTCAGCAGAAATCCGTGCGATCGAATCCCACGGCAGAAATTCATTGCCGAGGCGGAGATCGCGGATGCCGTAGCGATTGACGATGAGAACCGGACCCCGCTCGGTGGGGAGCATCCAGATCAGCCGGATCGTCACCAAGGCGAACACCACGACGCCGGCATATCCGACCATCGTGTTGTATTCGCCAAGACCATCCCACCAGTGGAAGGCAAGGGTCGCACTGAGCAGGGTCATCGCAAAGCCCGCCGCAACCAGCAGTCGCAGCAAGGTCCTACATGGGCTGATTTCGAGATCCTGCGATCCGTCGACGGATCCGGCCTGCGCGCCCGGCGGCGCACTATTGGCGACGGCGAACGCCATGCCTTCATGACGAGCGTGCATGCTTTCCCCCAGCATGGCCATTTGCGACCGAGCTATTCACCAGATGCACTGGAATCAGCCGATGGCATCCGCACAGCCACTGGTTGATAGCGAAGCGGCCGACATTACGCAACCAGACTTGACGTAACCAGACTTGGCCGAACTTCGGCCAACGACTTTTTACGCAACCCAAAGATTACGCAACCCAAGGACTTTTTCGCAACAACCCTGCTGCCGCCCGGATCGCCATGATCGCGACGGAGTTAGACTGGAGGGTATGACGCCTGTACCCTTGATTGGTTCCCTCCCGGGAGCATGTAAGCTAGAGGATAGCGCGTCAGGACCGGCGCGGAAACCCCTCGCCCGCAGGCTTGGAGATAAATAGGCATCATGAATCCCGTCAAAGAACTGGAAAAGCACGGACAAGCCGTCTGGCTGGACTTCCTGGCCCGTGGCTTCATCGCCAAGGGCGACCTGAAGCGGCTGATCGACACCGATGGCGTCAAGGGCGTCACCTCCAATCCCTCGATCTTCGAGAAGGCGATCGGCAGCTCGGACGAATACGATGCCCCGATCGGCAAGGCGCTGAAGCGCGGCGACCGGACCGTGGCCGATCTGTTCGAGGCCGTCGCGGTCGAGGACATCCAGGCCGCCGCCGACGTGCTCCGCCCGGTCTATGACCGCCTCAAAGGCGGCGACGGCTATGTCAGCCTGGAAGTCTCGCCCTATCTCGCCATGAACACATCAGGCACGGTCGCTGAAGCACGGCGGCTGTGGAAGGACGTTGGACGCAAGAACCTGATGGTGAAGGTGCCGGCAACGCCCGAGGGCCTGCCGGCGATCGAGACGCTGATCGGCGACGGCATCAGCATCAACATCACGCTGCTATTCTCCAAAGCGGTCTACCTCCAGGTGGCCGAAGCCTACATTGCCGGCCTGGAAAAATACGTCGCCGGCGGCGGCGATCCCTCGCATGTCGCGAGCGTGGCGAGCTTCTTCGTCAGCCGCATCGACTCCGTGGTCGACAAGCAGCTCGACGAGAAGATCGCCCGCGCCAACGACCCGTCCGAGAAGGAGCGGCTCGCCGCGCTGAAGGGCAAGGTCGCGATCGCCAACGCCAAGGTTGCCTACCAGGATTACAAGCGCCTGTTCTCGGGCCCCCGCTGGGACAAGCTCGCCGCCAAGGGCGCCAAGCCGCAGCGCATGCTGTGGGCCTCGACCGGCACCAAGAACAAGGATTACAGCGACGTCCTCTATGTCGAGGAGCTGATCGGCCCCGACACCATCAACACGGTGCCGCCGGCGACGCTGGACGCGTTCCGCGACCACGGCAAGCCGCGCGACAGCCTGGAAGAGAACGTCGACGACGCTCGCCGCGTGCTGGACGAGCTGGAGCGCTCGGGCATCTCGCTCGACGCCATCACCGAGGAACTGGTCAAGGACGGCGTCAAGCTGTTCGCCGACGCCGCCGACAAGCTCTACGGCGCCGTCGCCCACAAACGCGCGACCGTGCTCGCGCCCGCGCTCGATCGTCAGGAGCTCTCGCTCGGCGACGGCCTCGGCAAGGCCGTGGCCACGAGCACCGAGGAATGGCGGGCGTCCGCCAAGATCCGCCGGCTGTGGCAGCGCGACAAGTCGGTCTGGACCGGCACTGATGAGGACAAATGGCTCGGCTGGCTCGACAGCGCGGCCAAGGCCGACGTCGCCGATTACGAGGATTATGCGGGCCGGGTGAAGGGCCAGAAATTCTCCGACGCCGTCGTGCTCGGCATGGGCGGATCGAGCCTCGGCCCCGAGGTGCTGGCCGAGACCTTTGGCAAGAAGCCCGGCTTCCCGAAGCTGCACGTGCTTGATTCCACCGACCCTGCGCAGGTGCGGGCGATGGAGGCAAAGATCGACATCGCGAGCACCGTGTTCATCGTCTCGAGCAAATCGGGCGGCACCACCGAGCCGAACGCGATGAAGGACTATTTCCACGAGCAGGTTGCCAAGGCGGTGGGTGCGAAGGTGAAGACCGGCCATCGCTTCATCGCGGTGACCGATCCCGGCTCGTCGCTGGAGAAGGCCGCCAAGAAGCTGAACTACGCCCGCATCTTCCATGGCGAGCCCTCGATCGGCGGCCGCTATTCGGTGCTGTCGCCGTTCGGCCTGGTGCCGGCGGCAACCGCCGGCATCGACGTCAAGACCTTCGTCAAGCATGCGCTCGCGATGGCCCGCTCCTGCGGGCCGGACGTTCCGCCGAGCGAGAACCCCGGCGTGCAGCTCGGCCTCGCCATGGGTCTCGCCGGGCTCGAAGGCCGCGACAAGGTGACGATCCTGGCCTCGAAGAAGATCGCCGATTTCGGCGCCTGGGCCGAGCAGCTCATCGCGGAATCGACCGGCAAGGAAGGCAAGGGCCTGATCCCGATCGAGGGCGAGCCGCTGGGCGATCCCGCGGTCTACGGCAACGACCGGTTCTTCATCGACATCCGCATCGAAGGCGAAGCGGACGCCGCCCACGATTCCAAGCTCGCCGCGATCGAAGCGGCCGGCCATCCCGTGGTTCGCATCGTCATGAAGTCGATCGACCATCTCGGCCAGGAATTCTTCCGCTTCGAGATGGCGACCGCAGTCGCGGGCTCGATCCTCGGCATCAACCCGTTCGACCAGCCGGACGTGGAAGCGGCCAAGATCAAGACTCGCGAGCTGACGGCGTCGTTCGAGAAGACCGGCGCGCTGCCGGAAGAGCAGCCGGTGGTCAGCACCGATGAGGCCGATCTCTATACCGACGAGGCCAACGCCACGGCGCTGCGCGCCGCCGGCGCCAATGGCGATCTCACCTCCTGGCTGAAGGCGCATCTGTCGCGCTCGGGCGATGGCGACTATGTCGCCCTGCTCGGCTATGTCGCGCGCGACAAGGCGACGATCGACGCGCTCCAGGCCATGCGGCTCGAGGTGCGCGAGAAGCGGCATGTCGCAACCTGCGCCGAGTTCGGGCCGCGCTTCCTGCACTCCACGGGGCAGGCCTACAAGGGCGGACCCGACAGCGGCGTGTTCCTCCAGATCACCGCCGACGATGCCAAGGACCTCAAGGTGCCGGGCCAGAAGGCCAGCTTCGGCGTGATCAAGGCGGCGCAGGCGCGCGGCGATTTCGACGTGCTCACCGAGCGTGGCCGGCGCGCGTTGCGCGTCCACCTCAAGGGCGGGCTCAAGAAGGGTCTTGCCGCTCTCAACGCGGCGCTCACCGACGCGCTCACTTAAGGAATATCGCCAATGCAACTCGGCATGATCGGCCTCGGCCGGATGGGCGGCAACATCGTTCGCCGCCTGATGCGCCACGGACATTCGACCGTGGTTTACGACAAGGACGCCAAGGCCGTCGCCGGCCTCGCCGCGGACGGCGCGGTCGGCTCGGCGACGCTCGAGGAGTTCATCTCGAAACTCGAGCGCCCCCGCACCGCCTGGGTGATGCTGCCGGCCGGGCACATCACCGAGACCACGATCAATACGATCGCGGGCGTGATGCAGGAAGGCGACGTCATCATCGACGGCGGCAACACCTTCTGGCAGGACGACGTCCGCCGCGGCAAGGCGCTGAAAGCCCGCGGCATCCACTATGTCGACGTCGGCACCTCCGGCGGGGTTTGGGGCCTCGACCGCGGCTATTGCATGATGATCGGCGGCGAGAAACAGGTGGTGGACCGGCTCGACCCGATCTTCGCCGCGCTCGCGCCCGGCGCCGGCGACATTCCGCGCACCGAGGGACGCGAGGGACGCGATCCCCGCATCGAGCAGGGTTACATCCATGCCGGCCCCGTCGGTGCCGGCCACTTCGTCAAGATGATCCACAACGGCATCGAATACGGCCTGATGCAGGCCTATGCCGAAGGGTTCGACATTCTCAAGAATGCCAACATCGAGGCCCTGCCGGCGGACCATCGCTACGATTTCGATCTCGCCGACATTGCGGAAGTGTGGCGGCGCGGCTCGGTGATCCCGTCCTGGCTGCTGGACCTCACCTCGACCGCGCTCGCCGACAGCCCCCAGCTCGCCGAATATTCCGGCTTCGTGGAAGATTCCGGCGAGGGACGCTGGACCGTGAATGCCGCGATCGACGAGGCCGTGCCGGCTGAAGTGCTGACCGCGGCGCTCTACACACGTTTCCGTTCCCGTCGGGAACACACCTTCGCCGAAAAAATTCTCTCCGCGATGCGCGCGGGATTCGGCGGCCATAGGGAGCCGAAGCAGCCGGGCGCTGCGAAGTCGAAATAGCAAGTAGCGAAGCGAAGGCCAACAATTCGTGACAAAAGACCCGCAAGCCAAGCGCAAGCCGGAAAATTGCGCCTTCGTCATCTTCGGCGTGACCGGCGACCTCACCCATCGGCTGGTGATGCCATCGCTCTACAATCTCGCCGCCGAGCACCTGCTGCCTGAAAAATTCTGTGTCGTCGGCGTGGCCCGCAAGAGCCAGTCGGATGACGAGCTGCGCGACAGCCTGATGAAGGGCTTGCGCAAGTTCGCGACGCGGCCGGTCGACGACGACATCGCAAAGCAGCTGCTGCAATGCGTCACCTTCGTCGAGGCCGATCCGAAGGACCCGCCGTCGTTCGACCGCTTGCGCGAACACCTGGATTCGCTGGAATGCGCGCAGGAAACCGGCGGCAACCGCCTGTTCTACCTGGCCACGCCGCCGGCCGCGTTCGCGCCGACCGCGCGTGAGCTCGGCCGCACCGGCATGATGAAGGAGAACGGCGCCTGGCGCCGCCTCGTGATCGAAAAGCCGTTCGGCACCGATCTCGCGTCGGCCAAGGCGCTGAATGCCGAGCTTTTGAAGATCATGGACGAGCACCAGATCTACCGGATCGATCATTATCTCGGCAAGGAGACGGTGCAGAACATCCTGGTGCTGCGCTTCGCCAACGGCATGTTCGAGCCGATCTGGAATCGCAACCACATCGACCACATCCAGATCACGGTCGAGGAGAAGCTCGGCGTCGGCCATCGCGGCGGCTTCTACGATGCGACCGGCGCGCTGCGCGACATGGTGCCGAACCATCTGTTCCAGTTGATGTCGCTGGTCGCGATGGAGCCGCCGGCGCGCTTCGACGCCCATTCGGTCCGTTCCGAAAAGGCGGAGGTGCTGACGTCGATCCAGCTGCCGAGCCGGGAGGATGCGCTGAAAAACTCGGTCCGCGCGCAATATCTCGCAGGCCGCGTCGGCGACGACGATGTCCCGGACTATCGCAAGACCGAGGACGTCAAACCCGGCAGCACCACCGAGACCTTCGTTGCGCTGAAACTGATGATCGACAATTGGCGCTGGGCCGGCGTCCCCTTCTATTTGCGCACCGGCAAGGCGCTGGGCCACAAGCGCACCGAGGTCGCGATCAAGTTCAAGCAGGCGCCGTTGTCGATGTTCTCGGGGACCGACGTCGACCGCCTGTCGCAGAACTTCCTCACCATCGGTATCGCGCCGAGCGAAACCATCGAGCTTCAGTTCAACGCCAAGATCCCGGGACCGAGCATCACGATCGACGGCGTCGAGATGAAATTCAAGTACGGCGACTATTTCCAGGCCGATCCCTCGACCGGATACGAGACGCTGATCTACGACTGCATGATCGGCGACAACATCCTGTTCCAGCGCGCCGACGGCATCGAGGCCGGATGGCAGGCCGTGCAGCCGTTCCTTGACGCCTGGAAGAGTGAAGGCACCAACGGCATCGAGACCTATGAAGCCGGCAGCGACGGGCCGAAATGCGCCGACGAGCTGCTGCGGCGCGACGGGCGAAGCTGGCGGAAGTTCTCGTGATGGCCGCAGCGGGCCAGCCGAAGCTGATCGTCGCGGCCGACGCCGCAGCCCTGGCGCAGGCCGCGGCCGAGCGGGTGATGGCACGGATCGCGGCCAATCCCGGCCGCATCGCGATCTGCCTGACCGGTGGCTCCAGCCCGAAGAAGCTCTATCAATTGCTTGGCAGCGATGCATATCGCGACAAGATCCCGTGGGAGCGCGTGCATTGGTTCATCGGCGACGAGCGTTTTGTCGGCGAGAGCGACCCCCTCAACAACATGGCGGTGGCGCGCGCGACGTTTCTCGATCGCAATGCAGCCTCGAGCCACATCCACCCGATTCCGACCGGGACTGAATCTCCCGAGGAAAGCGCCGAAGCCTACGCGCGCGAGTTGCAGGCCTTCTACGGCTCTGGACGCCTCGATCCGTCGCGTCCGCTGTTCGACATGGTCCTGATGGGCGCGGGCCCGGACGGCCACACAGCTTCGCTGTTTCCCGGCTTCCCCGAGATCGAGGAGAGCGAGCGCTGGGTCGTCGGGGTGCCCAAGGCCAATGTCGCGCCTTTCGTGCCGCGAGTCTCGCTTACCCTGCCCGTCCTTGCGTCGTGCGACGAAATGCTGTTCGAGATGGCCGGGCACGACAAGCAAGCGATCTTGACGCGCCTCCTCAATGGCGAGACTCTGCCGGCGTTACGCGCGCGCTCGAAGGGTGAGACCGTCTGGCTGGTCGACCAAGCCGCGCTTCCGGAGGGTATTCGTGGCGGGCGTTGAAGCACCTTGTGCATTGATCGTGATGGGCGTGTCGGGGTCGGGCAAGAGCACGATCGCGGCAGCGCTCGGCCAGCGGCTCGGCTGGCGCTTCGAGGACGGCGACAGCTTTCATCCCGCCAGCAATGTCGAGAAGATGCGCGCCGGTCACCCGCTCACCGACGGGGACCGCTGGCCCTGGCTCAACGCCATCGCCGACGAGATCGCGCGGGTTTGCGACGAGGGCGAGCACGTCATCATCGCCTGCTCGGCGCTGAAGCACACCTACCGCGACGTGCTGCTGCGCGGACGCGACGACGTCCGCTTCATCTTCCTGAAGGGCACGAAAGAGCTGATCGCCGAGCGGCTCGCCCAGCGCAAAGGCCATTTCATGCCGCCGGGGTTGCTGACGAGCCAGTTCGAGACGCTGGAGCCGCCGGAAGCCGGCGAGCACGTCATCACCGTCTCGATCGACGAAACGGTCGAAGCGATCGTGGACGGCATCGTACGGCAGTTGAAGCTGGGCGGGGCGAAGCGCTGAGACCTGAAAAACCTGAAGGTTCTGCCATGACGCAAATCTCACTGGTCGTGTCCGACGTCGACGGCACGCTGCTGACCAAGGACAAGACCCTGACCGAGCGCGCGAGAAGCGCAGTGCAGCGGCTGCACAAGGCCGGCATCGGCTTCACCATCACCTCCAGCCGTCCCGCCATCGGCATGCGCTTTTTGATCGAACCGCTGGCGCTCTGGCTGCCGGTCGGGCCGTTCAACGGCTCCTCGATCGTCGATCCCGAGATGCGGCCGGTCGAGCAGCACCTGATCCCGGCCGGCGCGGCCGAGCGCGCCTTGCAGATCCTTCGCGAGTTCGGCGCAGACATCTGGCTCTTCACCACCGACAAATGGCTGATCGACAATCCCGGCGGCAAATACGTCGCGCATGAGCAGCACACGATCCGCTCCGATCCCACCATCGTGACGGATTTCTCGCCGTATCTCGCCAGTGCCTGCAAGATCGTCGGCGCCAGTGCCGACGCCGCCGGGCTCGAACGTTGCGAAAAGGCGATGCAGGAGGCGCTCGGCAGCGAGGCCACTGCGGTGCGCTCGCAGACCTATTATCTCGACATCACCCCGCCCGGCTTCAACAAGGGCACGTTCGTCGAGGCGATGGCCAAGCGGCTCGGCATCGCGACCAGCGCCGTCGCCACCATCGGCGACATGCAGAACGACCTCGCGATGTTCGCCGTCAGCGGCACCTCGATCGCGATGGGCAATGCCACCGACAACGTCAAGGACCAGGCGACCCACGTCACCGCGAGCAACGAGCAGGACGGTTTTGCGGAAGCGATGGAGATGATCCTGAAGCGGAACGGGGTGGGGTGAGGTATTTCAACCTCTCCCGCTTGCGGGAGAGGTCGCCGCGCAGCGGGGGGAAGCGCACCTCTCCTCCTCACTTCGACCGCTGCATCGCCGGCTTTTCGCTCTTCTGCCTTGCCGCGGACAGATTATGTGCGGTGTTGATCAGCGCGATGTGGGTCAGCGCCTGCGGGAAATTTCCGGTCTGGCGCCGGGCGACTGAATCATATTCCTCGGCCAAGAGACCAACGTCATTCGCGATGCCGGCCACGCGATCGAGCAAGGCTTGCGCCTTGTCGAGATCGCCGGCCAGCACATGGGCATCGGCCAGCCACAATGTGCAGGCCAGGAACGCACCTTCGAGCGGCGGCTGGTCCGCGGGCAACTCGCGCGGATCGTGCCTCAGCACGAAGCCGTCGCGCATCAGGCGTGTCTCGACAGCCGCGATGGTGCCGCGGATCCGCGGATCGTCCGCCGGCAGAAAACCGACGGCCGGCAGCAGCAGCACGGATGCATCGAGCAGCTTCGCGCCATAGGATTCGACGAAGGCGTTTTCCTCGGCGTCAAATCCCCTGTTGCAGACATCGCGATGAATGGCCTCGCGCAAGGTGCGCCAGTGCAGCAGCGGCGCCTTGAAGCCGAAGGTCTCGGCGCTCTTGATGCCGCGGTCGAAGGCGACCCAGGTCATGACCTTGGAGAAAACGTAGTGCCTGGGCTCGCCCCGGCGCTCCCAGATGCCGTGATCGGGCCGGTCCCAGACCTCGGCGAGATGATTGAGCACGGCGCATTCCAGCGCCCATGTCGTTTCATCGTCGAGCTTGAGCTTGGCCATGCGCGACTGGTGGAATGCGTCGATCAATTCGCCGTAGACGTCGAGCTGAAGCTGCGCATGCGCGGCATTGCCGACGCGCACCGGCTTTGCGCCCTCATAGCCGTCGAGCCAGCCGGCCTCCCATTCCAGGAGCCGCCGCTGGCCCCAGATGCCGTACATGATCTGCATGTTCGCCGGCGAGCCTGCGGCGGCGCGCAGCAGCCAATTGTGCCAGGCCAGGGCTTCCTCGGTGTAGCCCGAGTTCATCAGCGCCAGCAGCGTGAAGGTAGCATCGCGCAGCCAGCAGAAGCGGTAGTCCCAGTTCCTGCTGCCGCCGAGCTTTTCCGGCAATGACGTGGTCGGTGCTGCGACGATGCCGCCGGTCGGGCCGAAGGTCAGCGCCTTCAGCGTGATCAGCGAGCGCATGATGAGATCGCGATAGTCGCCGTCGCGGGTGCAATGGCCACACCAGTCCTTCCAGAACTCCTCGGTGTCCCGGAGCGCGGTCTCGGGATCGATCGGCGCGGGCGGCGGCAGATGCGAGGGGCCGTAGGTCAGGACGAACGGCACGGTCTCGCCTGCCCTCACCTCGAAATCTGAGACCGTGGTCAGATCCTCGCCGCGGGTCCCGACCGGCGTGCGCAACACCGTCATGTCCTGGCCGGCAATGGCCATCAGGGAATGGTCGATCCGCCGCACCCAGGGAATGTCGATGCCGAAGCCGAAGCGGATCACGAGCTCCATCCGCATCTTCACTGAGCCCTCGATGCCGCGCACCAGCCGGACGATGTCGGACGCCTTGCCGCGCGGCGGCATGAAGTCGATCAGCGCGATGGCGCCGCTCTTGGTCTCAAATCGCGTTTCGAGGATGAGGGTATCGCCGAGATAACGTCGCGATGTCCTGATGACGTCCTCGTTCGGCGCGATCAGCCAGCGGCCGTTCTTGTGGGTGCCGAGGATGGCGGCAAAGCAGGCGTCGGAATCGAAGGCCGGCCAGCACAGCCAATCGATTGAGCCGTTGCGCCCGACCAGCGCGGCGGTCTCGCAATCGCCGATCAGCGCATAGTCTTCGATCTTCTGTGACAATGTCGTGCGAGCCTGAGAAGCCCCCTTCCGATCAACTTCCGCCGTTCAATGAACGTTCCCGAGTTGCCGCTCGCAAGGCCGTGAGGTCGACCTTGGAGGCGATCTTGTCGAGCGCGACGGGAAGACGCTGGCGCCAGTTCGGGTGCTCATCGATCGTGCCGGGAATATTGGGCTGGTCGATCACGCCGAGCAAATCCTCCATCGACACCGCGAGCAGCCGCGACGGCGTGCGCGACAGGAAGGCGAGCACCGAATAGAGGTCGTTGGCCTTGATGCCGTTCTGGCGCAGGATCTCGTCGAGCGCGCCGAGCGCATCCCAGCGCGCCTGGTCGTTCTCGCCGGGATCGAGCCCGAGCGATCGCTTCATCTTGAGATCGCCAAAGGAGCGCCAGCCGGCATAGGTCGACAGGTCATGCGTGTTCAGCGTCACCAGCGCATTGGGCCTGTAGTGGTCGACGGGGCGGAAATGACCGGCATCGTCGCGCTCGAACATCATGACGAGATAGGACCAGATGCCGAAATCCTGCATCATCTCGCGGAAACCCTCCGGCACGGTGCCGAGATCCTCGCCGATCACGATGCATTTGTGGGCCGCGCTCTCGCGCGCCACGGCGCCAAGCAGCGCCTCGAACGGCATCTGCACATAGGCGCCGTTATCGGGCTTGAAGCCGCGCGGCACGAGATAAAGCCGCTTCAGCCCGAGCACGTGGTCGAGCCTGATGGCGCCGGCATGGCGCATCGAGGCCGCCAGCATGTCGGCGAACGGCACGAAAGATTGCGCTTCCAGGCCGCCGGCGTTGAAGCCGGCAAGGCCCCAATCCTGGCCGACGGTGTTGAGCACGTCGGGCGGCGCGCCGACGGCGAGATGGCGCGAGATCGCCATCTGCTCGTTCCACGCATCGAAGCCGTTGGACTGCACCCCGACGGCGACATCGAGATAGAGCCCGACCCGCATGCCGAGCTGGCTGGCGAGCTGCTTGGCGGCATGCAGCTGGCTGTCCGCCGTCCATTGCACGAACTCGACGAATTCGACCTCGCGCTTGTCGGGTCCGTTGCGCAGCCCGGCGCATTTCGCCTCGTCCGGCTGCTGCCATTCCGCCGGCCATTCCCACCACGGCACATTGAAACGATGCCGCAGCACCTCGAAACAGGCAAAGCGCGACAGCAATGGCGCGCGCTCGGCGCGGAAGGCGTCAAATTCCTTGCGGCGCGCTTGGCTCGCGCTTGTCACGAAGCTGTTGAAGGCGGCGCGCAAGGCCAGCCATTTCAGCGCCGCCATGTCGGCATAAGGCACGCGATCGCCTTCGCGCAGACGGGCGGCGGTCGCGGCTGCGTCGGGCACGAGATCAGCCGAGAATTCGGGAATGGCCTCGACGTCGATATAGAGCGGATTGAGGAACAGCCGGCTGTTCGGCGAATAGGGGCTGCAATCCGAGGGGTGGTCGTCGAACAGAACGTGCAGCGGATTGAGCCCGACGCCGTCGGCCCCGAGCTGCTTGGCGAGCCTGACCAGGTCGGCGAGGTCAGTGAAATCGCCGATGCCCCAGTTGCGGTTGGAGCGGACGCTGTAGAGCTGCACGGCGAGCAGCCAGCCGCGGTCGAAATCGCCGCCGAAGGCCCGCTCCGGCGCCACGATCATCGGCACCTCTTCCGTCACGCCTTGGGCATCGGTCAGCGTCAGGCGGTGATAACCGAGCGGCAGGTCGGCCGGCCAGGCGATCACGGGCTCGCGGGTCTTCCCCTGGGCGATCGATTTGCCGTTTGCGGTCAACGTCCATTGCAGCGGCGGCGCGCCGATCGCCGCCAATTCCGTGCGCGGATGTCCGAGCGCGCGAATCACGACCGGCCCGCTCACGAAGCGGTAAACTCGCTTCTCCGGCAGGGCGTCGAGGATGGACTTCAGGGCCACGGGGTCAGTGACCCGCAGCTTTCCGAGGGCGTCAACGAATTCGGATTGAACGCCCTTGATGCGGGCTTGAGCTAAAAGATCCATTCGGCACGCAGCTTGCAGGCCACCCTTGGGCCGGGGGCATCGATTTTAACGAGGCAGCGGAAGACGTTAGTCTGGCTCAACTCAAAACCATGCCTGCCGTTCCCAGGCGGAACTAATGACACACAAGCGGCTTTCTATATAGGTACCAAGCGTAGGTTCCCGACAAGGGAAACGGGCCCCTGCTTTCTTGTCAATGGCATCACCGTGAACAAGACAATTCAAACTGTCGAAAGTGCCGCAGCCGGCAGCGCTTTCCTCATCGAAGACGTCTATCCCGCGATCGATGGCGGCCGCTTCGCCGTGAAGCGGATCGCAGGCGAGCGGGTCGAGGTATGGGCTGATGTCTATCGCGATGGCGAGGCCGTGGTCGGGGCCGCGCTGCTCTGGCGCCCCGAGCAGGACCGGGATTGGCGGCGCGAGCCAATGATCCATCACAGCAATGACCGCTGGTCCGGCGCTTTCACGCCGGCGGAGCCCGGCCAATATGCCTATGCGATCGAGGCCTGGACCGACGAGTTCGCCACCTGGTCCCACGCCGTCGCGCGCAAGCAGCGAACCGGCGCCGATGTCAGCCTCGATGCGCTCGAGGGGGCCGGCCTCCTGACCAAGGCGCATGGCGCGCCGCAGGCCGCCGCGGCTGTCATCGTCAGACAATGCGAGGATTATCTGCAGACTGGCGATGTCACCTCGCTGCTGGCGAGCGAGCTCGGCGATGCCATGGCCGAGAGCCAGTCCCGGCCGGATTTGACCCGCTCACAGTCCTTCCCACTGACCATTGACCGCGACAGAGCGCGATTTGGCGCCTGGTATCAGATGATGCCACGCAGCCAGAGCCGGATCCCAGGCCAGCACGGCACGCTGCGCGACTGCATCGCACGCGTGCCCGATATCGCGGCGATGGGTTTTGACGTGCTTTATTTCACGCCGATCCACCCGATCGGCCACAGCCGCCGCAAGGGCCGCAACAACGCGCCGGTGGCGAGCGACGGCGAACCCGGCTCGCCCTACGCGATCGGCGCCGCCGAGGGCGGCCACGATGCACTGCATCCGGAGCTCGGCACCATCGAGGATTTTCGCGCGCTGGTCGCGACGTGCCTCGAATATGGTCTCGAGCTTGCACTGGACTTCGCCGTGCAATGCTCGCCGGACCATCCCTGGCTGACGCAGCATCCGGAATGGTTCAAATGGCGGCCCGACCGCTCGGTGCGGACCGCGGACGGCCGCTATTCCGACATCGTGATTCCCGATTTCGCCTCGGTCGACCGCATCGGCCTGTGGAACGCCTTTCGCGACGCCATGCTGTTCTGGATCGACCATGGTGTCACCATCTTCGCCATCGACAACCACGACACCGCGCCGCTGGCATTCTGGGACTGGCTGATCCGCGACATTCGCCGCCGGCATCCCGAGGTGATCCTGTTCTCCAAGGCGTTTGCGCGGCCGAAGCTGATGAAGGGCCTCGCCAAGCTCGGCTTTGCGCAGTCATTCACCTATTTCCCCTGGCGCACCTCGCGCTGGGAGCTGGAGCAATATCTCGGCGAGCTGACGCGCTATCCCGAACGCGACTTCTATCGTCCGAACCTGTTCGTCAACACGCCCGATCTGCTGCCCTATCATCTCCAGGGCGGGGACGCCTGGGCGTTCAAGTCGCGCCTCGCACTGGCGGCGACGTTGTCGGGCAGCTACGGCATGTACAGCGGGTTCGAACTGCTGGAGCACGAGGCGATCCCCGGCCGCGAGGAATATCAGGATTCCGAGAAGTATCAGATCAAGCAGCGCGACTGGGACCAGCCCGGCAACATCAAGGCCTATATTGCAGCACTCAACCGCATCCGCAACGACAACGCCGCGCTCCAGCAAACGGCGAATTTGCGTTTTCTGGACGTCGAAGACGGCGAGACCATCGCCTTTGTCAAGGAGGCGGCTGAACCCGCCAACATTGTCGTCATCGTGATCGCACTTTCCGGCCACGTGCGCGAATGCTGGCTGCCGCTCGGCGACGTCACCGTTGACGCCGGCGGGCAGCGTCACCATGTGACGACACTCGAAAACCTCCTCACCGGCGAACAGTCCCGCATCGAATGGGGCGGGATCAGGTTGCGTATCGATCCCGACCGCGATCCGGCGCATCTGTTCCGCTGCCTGGCGTAAAGGGGCACGCCATGAACGTTCTATCTTCCGTCGACACCAAGAAGGCTGAGGCTGCCGAGATCGTGGACGAGCTGTGGTACAAGGACGCCATCATCTATCAGCTCCACGTCAAAGCCTTCGCCGACAGCAACAATGACGGCATCGGCGACTTTGCCGGGCTGACCGAGAAGCTGCCCTATCTGCAGGAGCTCGGCGTCACCGCGCTGTGGCTGTTGCCGTTCTATCCCTCGCCCGGTCGCGACGACGGCTACGACATCGCCGATTACGGCTCGGTCAATCCCGATTTCGGGACGATGAAGGACTTCAAGCGCTTCATCCAGGAAGCGCAGAAGCGGGGCTTGCGCGTCATCACCGAGCTCGTCGTCAATCACACCTCGGACCAGCACAAATGGTTCAAGCGCGCGCGCCGCAGCCATCCCGGTTCGAGCGCCCGCAACTGGTATGTCTGGAGCGACACCGACCAGAAGTACCAGGGCACGCGCATCATCTTCACCGACACGGAAAAGTCGAACTGGACCTGGGATCACGAGGCCGGCGCGTTCTACTGGCACCGCTTCTTCTCGCACCAGCCGGACCTCAATTTCGACAATCCGCGCGTGGTCAGCGCACTGATCCAGGTGATGAAGCGCTGGCTGGATGCCGGCGTCGACGGCTTCCGGTTGGACGCCATCCCCTATCTCTGCGAGCGCGACGGCACCAACAACGAGAACCTTCCCGAGACGCATGCGATCATCAAGCGCCTGCGCCAGGAGCTCGATTCATACTCCAAGGGCAAGTTGCTGCTCGCCGAGGCCAATCAATGGCCGGAAGACGTGCAGGAATATTTCGGCCGTGGCGACGAGTGCCACATGGCCTATCACTTCCCACTGATGCCGCGCATCTACATGGCGATCGCGCAGGAGGACCGTTTTCCGATCACCGACATCCTGCGTCAGACGCCGGACATTCCGGCGAGCTGCCAATGGGCGCTGTTCCTGCGCAATCATGACGAGCTGACGCTCGAGATGGTCACCGACGTCGAGCGCGACTATCTCTGGACCACCTACGCCAACGATCCCCGCGCCCGCATCAATGTCGGCATCCGCCGGCGCCTCGCGCCGCTCATGGACAATGACCGGCGCAAGATCGAGCTGATGAACTCGCTGCTGCTGTCCTTCCCCGGAACGCCGATCATCTATTACGGCGACGAGATCGGGATGGGCGACAACATCTATCTCGGCGACCGCAACGGCGTGCGCACGCCGATGCAGTGGAGCCCGGACCGCAACGGCGGCTTCTCGCGCTGCGACCCCGCCCGCCTCTACGCGCCGCTGATCATGGATCCGGTCTACGGCTACGAATCGGTCAACGTGGAGGCGCAGTCGCGCAGCCTGTCATCGCTGCTCAGCGCCACCAAGCGCCTGATCTCGGTGCGCAAGTCGACGCTCGCCTTCGGCCGCGGCACCATGACCTTCATCCGCCCGGCCAACCGCGCCGTGCTGGCCTATGTCCGGCAGTATCGCGACGAGGTGATCCTGTGCGTCGCCAATCTGTCGCGCGCCGCACAAGCGACCGAGCTCGATTTGTCGCCGTGGAAAGACCGTATCCCGCAGGAGATGCTCGGCCGCACGCGATTCCCCGCGATCGGCGAACTGCCCTACATGATCACGCTGGGGCCCTACGGCTTCTACTGGTTCCAACTTCAGGAGCGCGACAAGTCCGAGCCGGTGACGCCGCGCGCGGTGCCGGAATTCGAGACGCTGGTGGTGCCGGTGAATTCCAACTGGGTGTCACTGGCCCGCGAGCGCGGCGTCTTCGAGCGCGACGTGCTGCCGGGATTCCTGTCGCGGACCCGATGGTATCCCGAGCACAATCCCAAGCAGATCAGGACCACGCTGACGTCGGCGGTACCTTTCAGCGACATCGGTGACAACAGGCCGTGGATTGCTTTCTTCGAGACAGCGCGGGACGACGTTACTACGCGATACGTGCTGCCCATGCAGATCGAGTGGGTGCGCTTCGACCGCGAACGCTTCAACCCAAAGGCGCTCGCCGCCGTCCGCCAGGGCGCGCGCGAGGGCACTCTGCTTGACGTTGCCACCGATCCGATATTCATCGGCCTGTTCTTGCGAGGTCTGTCGCAACACCTGGTCGTGGACGAGAACAATCTGCGGCTGGAATTCAAGGCGACCAGCAAGTTCTCCGACTACACCGTCAAGGAGCCCGAACGTATCCGCGCCATCGAGCAATCGAACAGCACCGCGCTGGTCGACAATCAATACGTCGCCAAGATCTACCGCCGGCTCGAAAGCGGCGTCAGCCCCGAGATCGAGATCGGCCATTATCTCACCGAGGTCGCGCGCTTCGCCAACACGCCGGCGCTGCTCGGCAGCGTCGAGCTGGTCGAGGGCGGACAGCGCAGCGCGCTCGGCGTGCTGCATGCCTATGTCGAGAACCAGGGCGACGGCTGGACCGTGACCACGGGCTATCTCGATCGCTATATCGACGAGCAGCGCGTGTTGTCGGCCGATGAAATGCCGCGCGAGACCCAGGAGCAGGCGCCCTATCTGCATTTCATCGCGCAGATCGGCCGCAGGCTCGCCGAGCTGCACCTCGCTCTCGCCGCAGCCAAGTCCGACGATCTCGCCCCGATGCCGATCGAGACTGCCCAGGTCAAGGCCTGGGTGTCCGACCTCAAAGCGCGGGCCCAGCGGGTTCTGGATCGGCTGGCCGATAGCCGCGATGGCCTGCGGGAGGCGGACCGCCCCCTGATCGACCGCCTCACCGCGATGCGGGCGAGCCTATCCGACGCCCTGAATGCGCTATTGCCTTCGGGGATCGGCGGGTTGAACATCCGTCATCATGGCGACTTCCGTCTCGGGCAAACTCTGATCGTGAAGGACGATATCTTTATCATCGACTTCGACGGCGATCCGCGCCAGCCGCTGGCCGACAAGCGGCGCAAGCTGCCTGCCGCGCGCGACGTCGCCGGCCTGATCCGCTCGATCGATGCTTCGGTCAACGCGGCGCTGGGCCGTGCGCTGACGGGGGTCTCCGACGAGCAGGGCCGGCTTGCAGCCGCGCTCGACGAATGGCGCGAGCGAGCCGCTGCAACCTTCCTGTCCACCTATCGCGAAGCCATGACCGATCGCCGGCTGTGGCCGGAGGACCGGCAGTCCGCGGAAGGCCTGATAAGATTTTTCCTGCTTGATCAGGCCTTCAATGAAGTAGAGTACGAGCTGTCCCACCGGCCTGAGGGGCTCCATGCGCCGCTGACCGGACTGCTTCGCATTCTGTCCAATGAGAGCGAAGCCCATGCCTAAACTGCCTGCCGAGGCCTATGCGATCATCGAGGGCCGCCACTCCGACCCCTTCCACTATCTCGGGCTGCACCCTGAGGGCAGCAGAAGCGTGGTGCGCGCGTTTCTGCCCGAGGCCTCCAACGTCGAGGCGGTCGGCGAACATGGCGAGGTCGCCTCGCTCGACCGCGTGCACGATGCCGGACTGTTCATCGGTGCGCTGCCCAACGGCTCGAAGCACTATCAGCTGCGCGCGAAATTCGGCGGCAACGTCGTCGAGTTCGAGGACGCCTATCGCTTTCCGCCGATCCTGACCGATTTCGACCTCTATCTGCTCGGCGAGGGCACCCACCAGCGCCTTTACGACAAGCTCGGCGCCCATCCGATGCGTCATGAAGGCGTCGACGGCATCGGCTTCGTGGTGCTGGCGCCGAATGCACGGCGCGTATCCGTGGTCGGCGATTTCAATTTCTGGGACGGACGGCGCCATCCCATGCGGGTGCGCGGCGCCGGCTATTGGGAATTGTTCATCCCGCACGCCAAGGCCGGCGATCACTACAAGTTCGAGATCATCGGACCGCATGGCCATCTGTTGCCGCTGAAGTCCGATCCGATGGCGTTTGCGAGCGAAGTCCGTCCGAAGACGGCTTCGATCGTGTTCGACGAGGCGCATCTGCCGCGGCCGCGCCCGTCACCTGACGGCATCAACGCGCTGTCGGCGCCGATGTCGATCTACGAGGTTCATCTCGGCTCATGGCGCCGCAAGAACGGCGATGAATGGCTGACCTATCGCGAGCTGGCCGAGCAGCTGCCGGCGTACGCCCGCGACATGGGCTTTACCCATCTGGAATTCCTGCCCGTCAGCGAGCATCCGTTCGACGGCTCGTGGGGTTATCAGCCGACCGGCCTCTACGCGCCGACCAGCCGCTTCGGAAGCCCTGAGGATTTCGCCGCCCTCGTCGATGCCTGCCACCGCGAGGGCGTCGGCGTGCTGCTCGACTGGGTGCCGGGTCACTTCCCCGACGATCCGCACGGGCTCGGCAGTTTCGACGGCACCGCGCTGTACGAGCACGCCAACCCGCTGCAGGGCCGCCACCTGGACTGGGGCACGCTGATCTACAATTACGGCCGCACCGAAGTGACGAACTTCCTGGTGTCGAACGCGCTGTTCTGGATGGAGCGCTACGCGATCGACGGCCTGCGCGTCGATGCCGTCGCGTCCATGCTCTATCTCGACTATAGCCGGCCACCCGGCGCGTGGATCCCGAACCAGTACGGCGGCCGCGAAAACATCGAGGCGATCAACTTCCTGCGCCGCTTCAACACCGAGGTCTTCGCCCGCTTTCCGCAAGCGACCACGGCTGCCGAAGAATCCACCGCCTGGCCGCAGGTGTCGCGGCCGGTCGAATTCGGCGGGCTCGGCTTCGGCTACAAGTGGAACATGGGCTGGATGCACGACACGCTGAACTACATCAGCAAGGATCCGATCCACCGCAAATACCATCACGACGAGATCCTGTTCGGCCTGCACTACGCGTTCTCGGAAAACTTCATCCTGCCGCTGTCTCATGACGAGGTCGTGCACGGCAAGCGCTCGATTCTCGGCCGCATGCCCGGCGACGAGTGGCAGCGTTTTGCGAATCTGCGCGCCTATTACAGCTTCATGTTCGGCCATCCCGGCAAGAAGCTGCTGTTCATGGGCGCGGAAATCGCGCAGAGCCGCGAATGGAATCACGACCAGTCGCTCGACTGGCACCTGCTCGAATACAAGTACCATTCCGGCACCCAGGCACTGATTCGGGATCTCAACCGGCTCTACCGCGCGGTGCCGGCGCTGCACCAGATGGACTGCGACCCCGCCGGCTTCGAATGGCTGATCACGGACGACGCCGGCCGCAACGTGTTCGCCTGGCTGCGCAAGGGATTCGACGAGCACGCGCGGTGCCTCGTCATCGTCAACTTCTCGCCGAACGTCTATCAGAACTACCGCGTTCGCGTGCCCTTCGGCGGCAAATGGAAGGAAGTGCTCAACTCGGATTCCGCCCATTATGGCGGCAGCAATGTCGGCAATATCGGCGAGGTCCATGCCGAGGGCGGCGAGCTTCGCCTCACCATTCCGCCGCTCGCCGCGATCTTCCTCGTTCCGGAAAGCTGACACATGCGCCTGACTGCTGGATCGCCCGCACGCCTCGGCGCAAGCTGGGACGGACGCGGCACCAATTTCGCGCTGTTCTCCGCCAACGCACAGAAGGTCGAGCTCTGCCTGTTCGACACGCAAGGCCGCCGCGAGCTCGAGCGCATCGAGCTGCCCGAGAAGACCGAGGATGTCTGGCACGGCTATCTCAACGACGTCTCGCCGGGCCAGCTCTACGGCTATCGCGTGCACGGTCCCTACGAGCCCGAGCACGGCCATCGCTTCAATGCCAACAAGCTGCTGCTCGATCCCTATGCCAAGCGGCTCTCCGGACGCCTGGTCTGGAGCGATGCGCATTTTGCCTACCGCACCGGCTCGCCCCGCGAGGACCTGTCCTTCGACCGGCGCGACAACGCGCGTGGCATGCCCAAGGCCGTCGTGGTCGACGAGACCTTCAACTGGGGCCGCCGCGAGATCCGCCCCAACATCCCCTGGGAAGACACGATCATCTACGAGGCTCACGTCAAGGGCCTGACGCAGAAGCGCGACGACGTGCCGCCGAATTTGCGCGGCACCTATGGCGGCCTGTCCTCGCCGGCCATGATCGAGCATCTGAAGAAGCTCGGCGTCACCACGGTCGAGCTGCTGCCGGTGCACAGCTTCGTCGACGACCGCATCCTGGTGGAGAAGAAGCTCGCCAATTACTGGGGTTACAACACGCTGTCCTTCTTCGCGCCCGAGCCGCGCTATGCCCAGGACAACGCGCTCGATTCCTTCCGCACCACGGTGGCACGCCTGCACGATGCCGGCATCGAGGTGATGTTAGATGTCGTCTACAACCACACGGCCGAGGGCAATCACCTCGGCCCGACGCTGTGCTACCGCGGCATCGACAACGCTTCGTATTACTGGCTGAACCGCGAGAATCCCCGCTATTACGACGACTTCACCGGCTGCGGCTCGTCGGTCAACCTGACCCATCCCCGCGTGCTGCAGATGGTGATGGATTCACTTCGCTACTGGGTCGAGGTCTGCCATGTCGACGGCTTCCGCTTCGACCTCGCCACCACGCTGGCGCGCGGACCGAACGGTTTTGACCGCGGCATCTCTTTCCTGACCGCTATCCGGCAGGATCCGGTGCTGGCGACCGTCAAGCTTGTCGCCGAGCCCTGGGATCTCGGCCTCGGCGGTTACCAGGTCGGCGCCTTCCCCTCGCAATGGTCGGAATGGAATGATCGCTATCGCAGCGCCATGCGCCGCTACTGGAGCGGCGAAGGCAGCCTGATCGGCGACATCTCCAGCCGCATGACGGCGTCGTCCGATTTGTTCAACCACGACGGACGGCGGCCGCGCGCCAGCATCAACCACATCACCGTCCATGACGGCTTCACGCTTGCCGACCTCTTCAGCTACAACGAGAAGCACAACGAGGCCAATGGCGAGGAGAACCGCGACGGCTCCAACGACAACCACAGCAACAATTGCGGTGTCGAGGGGCCGACCGACGATCCCCAGATCCTCGGCCTGCGCCGCCAGCTTCGCAAGAATGTGCTGGCCTGCCTGATGCTGGCGCAGGGCGTTCCGCTGATCCTCGCCGGTGACGAGGTCGGCAACTCGCAATCGGGCAACAACAACGCCTACTGCCAGGACAACGAGATCGGCTGGGTCGGCTGGGATAATCTCGGCAAGGAGAGCGACGACATGGTCGATTTCGTCGCCCATCTCGCCGACATCCGCCGCCGGTTCTCGCAGCTTCGCAGTCACCGCTGGCTCGACGGCCGCCCCGCGGACGGTGTGTCCTACGGCGCATTGTGGCTGACGCCTGCCGGCGACGAAATGACGGAGAACGACTGGAAATTCCCGGAGGGACGATTCCTCTCCTATGTGATGGGGCCGATGGAACCGGGTGGCGCCGCGATCTTTATCGTACTGAACGCCGCCCCCGAAGACATCGCATTCAAATTGCCCAAAATGACCGAATACAAGAGCTGGCAGCAGATCCTGAACACGACGGATGCCAAGCTGAATACGATCGACTTCCCGCCCGGAAGCGACAGCAAGGCGCCGCCGCGCTCCGTGCTCGCCTTCGCGGGGGCGCTATGAGGCCGTCCTTCGGGGCGAGGCCGACGAAGGACGGCGTGTCGTTCCGCCTGTGGGCGCCCGCCGCGCGCCGTGTCGACCTTCTGCTCGACCGACGACATGCGATGCAGCGCCGGCAGGATGGCTGGTACGTGGCCGAGATTGCCGGTCTCACCGCCGGCAGCTCCTATAAGTTCAGGATCGACGACGACATCGACGTGCCCGATCCGGCCTCGGCTTTCCAGCCCGACGATGTGTTCGGCCCGAGCGAGGTGATCGATCACGACGCCTTTCCGTGGCGCGCGCGCGATTGGCACGGCCGGCCCTGGGAAGAGACGGTGCTGATCGAGACCCATGTCGGCACCTTCACGTCGAAAGGCACTTACCACGCCATGATCGACAAGCTGGATCATCTCGCCGCAACCGGCATCACCGCGCTGGAGCTGATGCCGCTGGCCGATTTCGCGGGACGCCACGGCTGGGGCTATGACGGCGTGCTGTGGTATGCGCCAGACAGCGCCTATGGCCGCCCGGAAGACCTGAAGACGCTGATCGACGAGGCGCATCTGCGCGGGCTGATGGTGTTCCTCGACGTCGTCTACAATCATTTCGGCCCCGAGGGGAATTATCTCGGCCGCTACGCGCCGGCCTTCTTCACCGATGCGCATACGCCCTGGGGCAGCGCGATCGACTATCGCGTGCCGCAGGTGCGCGCGTTCGCGGTCGAGAATGCACTGTCTTGGCTGACCGATTACCGTTTCGACGGATTGCGGCTGGATGCCGCCAATCACATCATGGCGATCCCCGGCGAGATATCGATGCTGCATGATCTCAGCGCCGCTGTCGGCGAGCTCTCGAAGGCGACGGGTCGGCACATCCATCTCGTGCTCGAGAATGGCGACAACCGCGCTAGCTTGCTCGACGCGGCGCAGGAGCCGCCGAACGGCAGATATCGCGCGCAGTGGAACGACGATTATCACCATGCCTGGCATGTGATGCTGACCGGAGAGCATGCCGGCTATTACGGCGACTACCAGACGCCGCGCATGGACCTCGCACGCGCACTTGCCTCGGGCTTCGTCTATCAGGGCGAGGTTTCGGAGTTCTGGGGCAAGAAGCCGCGCGGCGAGCCGAGCAGTCAGCTGCCACCTGCGACGTTCGTCAATTTCCTGCAAAACCACGACCAGATCGGCAACCGCCCGCTCGGCGACCGGCTCGAAAGCCTGGCATCGCCGCAGCAAATCGAGGCCGCGCTCGCGGTGACCCTGCTCGCGCCGATGGTGCCGATGCTGTTTCAGGGCGAGGAATGGGGCTCGACGGTGCCCTTCCCGTTCTTCTGCGATTTCCAGGGCGGGCTCGCCGATGCCGTCCGCAAGGGGCGCAAGCAGGAATATGCGTGGGCCTACGAGAAATACGGCGACGAGGTGCCCGATCCGCTCGATCCCGCAACGCTGCAATCGGCCGTGCTCGACTGGACCGGCCGCACGCCGCTGCAGGACGCCCGGCTCGCGTTGGTCCGACAGCTGCTTGCGCTGCGTCGCAAGGAGATCGTGCCACGGCTGAGGGGCGCAAGTTTCGGCGAGGCCGAGGCGGCAGACAACGGCCTGCTCACCGCACATTGGCGGATGGGTGACGGCACGGCGCTGCGCCTGACTGCCAATCTCTCGGACAAGGACATCGCGCGTCCCGACGGCGCGACGGGCGCTCCCATCTGGGGCGACGCGAGCGGCGAGCGGCTCGCGCCATGGTCGGTGATCTGGCATCTCGGAGGTTAACATGCCTCCTGCCATTCCGCTCGCGACCTACCGGCTGCAGCTCACCGCGGATTTCGACTTCGACAAGGCCGCCGCCGTCGTGCCTTACCTCAAGGCGCTGGGAATCACGCATCTCTACGCCTCGCCGGTGATGAAGGCGCGCAAGGGCTCGACCCACGGTTACGATACCGTCGATCACAGCCAGTTCAATCCGGAGCTCGGCGGCGAAGCCGGCTTCACACGGCTGAGCGACGCACTCGAGGCGCACGACATCGGCCTCGTCATCGACTTCGTGCCGAACCATGTCGGCGTGCATTTCGCCGACAATCCCTGGTGGCTCGACGTGCTCGAATGGGGCCAGGCCTCGCCGCACGCGGTCTCCTTCGACATCGACTGGGACCTGTTGCCTTACCGCGCGCGCGGCGGCGTACTGCTGCCGATCCTCGGCAAGTCCTACGGCGACGCACTGGAGAGCGGCGAGATCGAGCTGCGCTACGATCCGGACCAGGGCAGCTTCTCCGCCTGGTATTTCGAACATCGCTTGCCGATCGCGCCGGAGCGCTATGGCGAGATCCTGCGCATGACCGTGAAGGAAGCGGAAGCCGCCGAAACGGAGGCCGGCAAACGCCTGCTCTCGCTCGCGGCGCGCTACACCGGACTGCGCCGCCCCAACCGCAAGGAAGCCCCCGCTTTCAAGACCGAGCTCAGGGAGATCGCGGGTGGCGCCGATATCATCGCACGCGGCCTTGCTGCTTATCGTGCCGCCAAGGATCGTCCCGCGCAGACCCTGGCGCTGCATCATCTGCTGGAACGCCAGAACTACAAGCTCGGGCACTGGCGGCTCGCCTCCAGCGATATCAACTACCGCCGCTTCTTCGACGTCAACGGACTTGCGGGCCTGCGTGTCGAGGACGCGACCACTTTCGCCGCCACGCACCGGCTGGTGAAGCAGCTCATCGCTGGCGGCAGGCTTCAGGGCATCCGGCTCGATCACATCGACGGCCTGCGCGATCCCGCGCAATATTGCCAGCGGCTGCGCCGCCTGGTGCGCGATGCGCAAGGAAACACCAAGCCGTTCTACACGGTGATCGAAAAGATCCTGTGCGAGCACGAACGCCTGCCGCACTTCGCCGGCGTTCAGGGCACCACCGGCTATGAATGGATGAACGTCATCACCCAGGTCCTGGTCGACAGCAAGGGCCTGGCGGCGCTGGACGAGACCTGGCGGCAGATCAGCAACCGTTCGCCACAGCTTGCGCCTTACGTCAAGGAGGCCAAGCGGCGCGTGCTGGAGACGCTGCTCACCAGCGAATTCACCGTGCTGACGCGCCTGCTCGCGCGCATCGCGAACGGGCATTATTCGACACGGGATTTCTCCGCGGACAGCCTGCGGCAGGCACTCGAACTCTATGTGCTGCATTTCCCGGTGTATCGCACCTATTTGACCAACAGCGGCCCGACGGCCCCCGACCGCAAGTTGATCGACGACACCATCGCGCGCGCCCGCTCCGAATGGTTCGCCGCGGACGAAGGCATCTTCGATTTCCTGCGCGACGCCCTGACCATGGATCTGCTCAAGCCCGGCCGCCCGCCACACAGCGCCCCGCGCGTGCGCCGCTTCGCGCTGAAGGTGCAGCAATTCACCGGGCCAATGATGGCGAAGTCGCTGGAGGACACCGCGTTCTATCAATTCCACCGGCTGCTCGCCCTGAACGAGGTCGGCGGCGATCCCGCCAGCAGCGGCCTCACCATTCCAGCTTTCCACGAGGCCATGCAGGCCCGCGCCAGGGAATGGCCGCTGGGAATGACGGCGACCGCGACGCATGACACCAAACGCGGCGAGGACGCCCGGGCGCGCATCGCGGGCTTAACCGAAATTCCCGGCGAATGGACCAGCGCGGTTTCGCGCTGGAAGGTGTTGAACGCGCCGCATCTCACGCTCCAGGGCAATTTCCGCGCGCCGTCGGCGACGTTCGAATACATGCTCTACCAGACGCTGCTTGGGGCCTGGCCGCTGCAGGGGCCGATCGATTCCGGCTTCGTCGAGCGCATCCAGGCCTACGCGCTGAAGGCCGCGCGCGAAGGCAAGGAGGAGACGAGCTGGCTCAACCCGCATGAAGCCTATGAGAACGGCATCAAGAGCTTCATCGACAAGATCCTCGATCCCACGCTGTCAGGCGAATTCCTGGAGGCGCTGCAGACGCTGGCCCGGCGCGTGGCGCTGCTGGGCGCGTTCAACGCGTTGAGCCAGCTCACCCTCAAGGCGACGCTGCCCGGCGTGCCCGACTTCTATCAGGGCACCGAGTTCTGGGACCTCTCATTGGTCGATCCCGACAACCGCCGCCCGGTCGATTTTGACGCGCGGCATGCGGCGCTGGGGTCGCTGGACGATCCGGACTGGAACGACCTTAAGAAGAGCTGGCCGGACGGCCTGATCAAGCTGGCCTGGACACGGCGTCTCCTACGGCTGCGCAATGAGCTCGCCGACGTCTTCGCGCAGGGCCACTACCAGCCGCTGGCGGTGCACGGCACACATGCCGACCACGTCATTGCCTTCGCCCGCCGCCACGGCCGCAGCGCGGCGATCGTCGTGGTCGGGCGTCACTTCGCGCCGTTCACGCAAGCGGGCCGGGAATGGCCCGCGCCCGACGGATTCGACGCAACCATCGATATCACGGGCTATGCGGCGGCGGGCTTTGCAGGCAACGAACTGCCGCTCGCGCAGGCCTTCCGCGATTTTCCCGCTTTCGTCATCGAAGCCCGCACGGCAAACGCCGTCAGGCCGGCGCGACCGCGCGCACGCGCCTGAATTACTTTCCGCCGTCCTTGGTCAGCAGCAACTGCCCGCGCTTCTTGATCGTGGCCTGCGCCATCTCGGCGAAGCGCTGCAGCAGCCAGGGCAGCACCACCTCGACCCGAACCTGATCGTCGCCGACATCGACCTTCCCCGTTGCGACCTGCCCCATCGCGCGAATGCGAAAGGCCATGCTGTCGCCGCTCCAGCGCTCCTCCTCCACCTGCATCACGGGAATGCTGGCGGCCGCGCGGCCGAGCCCGGTCTTGAGCCGGCGCACCGCCTCCTCGCGGCCGAGGCGATGCGGGATTGAAACGACAAGCGGTGCTGACATGGCCCTGCCCAAATGACGATTGATCTCAACATAGTCATGCCAAGTACGGCCACAAAGGTTCCATGCAAGTTGATCCTCCCGCCGTGTTTCATCGCGGGAACTTTAAAACCTGCGGCAAGTTGCCCCCGGACAAAGGGACAGGGTGCAACGCCCTTTCTACAATGGGCTGGAGGATTTTTGCATGTCTATCGGTACGATCATTCTGATCATTCTCGTCATCGCCTTGCTCGGCGGCTTCAGCGGCATCGGCGGCGGCCCGTTCTACGGCACCGGCTATTACGGCGGCGGCGGCCTCGGGCTCGTCATCGTCATCCTGCTGATCCTGCTGCTGCTCGGACGGATCTAGCGGCATCCACGATGTCGTAGGGTGGGTTGGCCGCAAGGCATAACCCACCTCTTTGGTTTCCACGGAGGCGGAAGTGGTGGGTTACGCTCAGCGACGGTGCTTCGCGTCGTCGCCGGGCTGACCCACCCTATTTCGCTTTCGCCGCAAGCTTCTTGATCGCGGCCTTGATCGACGTCGCCGCATCATCATAATCCTCCCACGCTTTCGATCGCCCGAGCAGGCCCGGCACGCTACGCACCGTATAGCGCTTCGGGTCGAGATCGCTCTTCACCTGAGCCCAGGTGACAGGCATCGAGACCGTCGCTCCAGCGCGGGCCCGCGGCGACAACGGCGCCACCGCCGTCGACATCCGGTCGTTGCGGAGATAGTCGAGGAAGATCTTCCCCTTGCGAAGTTTCTTGGACATGTTGAGCAGATAGCGCTCGGGATCGTCGTCAGCCATCCACTGGCAGACGCCCTGCGCGAACGCCTTGGCTTCCTTCCAGCTCACCTTGTCGCGCGCGCCGTGAAGCAGCGGCACCACCACGTGCAGGCCCTTGCCGCCCGTGGTCTTGCAGAAGCTCTCCATGCCGACGTCGGCCAGCCGCTGGCGCATGTCCTTGGCCGCCTCCACGACATCGGCGAAGGCGACATCCGGCGCCGGATCGAGGTCGAACACCAGCCGGCCCGGCGTATCATAGGCGTTTGGCGCGCAATTCCAGGGATGCAACTCGACGCCGCCGATCTGCGCGACGGCGGCAAGCCCTTCGACGCGGTCGATCTGCAAATACGGTTTACGATCGCCAGACACCTTGGCCAGTTCGAGCAGGTTCGAGCTGCCCTGCATGGCATGACGCTGAAAGAATGTTTCGCCGTTGATGCCGTCGGGCGCACGCACGATCGAGCACGGGCGCCCCTTCAGATGTTCGATCATCCAGGGGCCGACGGCCTCGAAATAGCGGGCGAGATCAAGCTTCGTCACGCCTTCGCCGTCAGCACCGTCCGGCCACAGCTCCTTGTCCGGCTTGGAGATGACGACGCCCATCACCTCGGCGGTGCCGGTATCTTTCGACCGCTTGGCCGTCTTCGCCACGCGCCTGCCGGCTGTGGGCGCGGCGAGCTCGGTGTCGACGGGCTTCTCCGCCTCCACCTCCTCGGCCGGCTTGTCCTGCCGCAGCCCCTTGAACGCGGCCTGGCGGATATTGCCGTCGGCGGTGAAGCCGGCGAACTCGATCTCGGCGACGAGCTCGGGCTTCAGCCAGTGCACCTCTCGGCTCTTCTTCGGGGCATTCTTGCCGCCGAAGGGGCTTTCCTTGGCTGCCATCGCCTTCAACGACGGCATGATGCGCTTGACCTTGTCGGCGCCGAAGCCGGTGCCGACCATGCCGACGAAAGCGAGATGATCGCCACGCTGCACGCCGGCCATCAGCGAGCGGAATTTGCCATTCGTGGTCTTGTAGCCGCCGATCACCACTTCGTGGCCGGCGCGACATTTCGACTTGACCCAGCTCTCGGTACGTCCCGAACGATAGGGCGCATCCAGCTTCTTCGACACCACGCCTTCGAGCTCGAGCTTGCAGGCCGATTGCAGCACGGCATCGCCGCCGCTCTCGAAATGCTCGACATAGCGGATCTGGCTCGATTTCCGCTTCCGCGCGCCCAGCAATGCCTTCAGCTGCGCCTTGCGTTCGCCGAGCGGCAGCCGCCGGTAATCCTCACCTTCCGCGAACAGCAGGTCGAAGGCAAAGAAGATCAGCTCCTCTGTCTTGCCATCGGACAGCGCAGCCTGAAGCGAGGAGAAATTCGGCGCGCCATTATGGTCGAGCGCAACGATCTCGCCGTCGATCATCACGTCCGGCAGCGTGGCTGCCTCCTTGGCGATGGCGCCGAACTTGCCGGTCCAGTCGAGACCCTTGCGCGTCTTCAACGTCGCTTCGCCGTCCTCGACCCGCAGCTGCACGCGATAGCCGTCGAACTTGATCTCATGGCACCAGCCGTCTCCGGCCGGCGGCCGCTCGACCAACGTGCAGAGTTGCGGCGCCACGAAGTCCGGCATCTTGGCGACCTTCGTCGCATTCGTCGCTGTAGTGGCCTTTTTCTTTGCAGCCCTGCTCTTCGGGAACTTGGTCTTGGCGCTCTTGCCGGCCTTCAACGCCGCACGCGGTGCCGGCTTGACCGTTCGCCCCTTCGTCTCCTCGGCACGGTTGGACTGCCAGACCGCGTCAGCCTTGGTTTTGGCGCCCTTCGCCAGCATGAACGGCTTTGGCGCGCGTCCCTTGCCTTCGGCAATCTGGTCCATCGCACGGCCGGAGGCGACCGACTTGTCCTCGTCGAGAATGTCGTTGTCCTTGCCCTCGCGGGCATGTTCGTCGCGATGCTTGATCAGCAGCCAGTTGGTGCGCTTTTCGCCACCACGGTTGCGCATGCGCACCAAGACCCAGCTGCCCTGCAGCTTGTCGCCATGCAGGGTGAACTTCAGATCGCCCTTCTTGAAGCCGGCCTCTGGATCGTCCGATTCCCAGGTGCCGCGGTCCCACAGCATCACCGTGCCGCCGCCATACTGCCCTTCCGGAATCGTACCTTCGAAATCGCCATAGTCGAGCGGGTGGTCCTCCACCTCGACCGCCAGGCGCTTGTCGTGGGGATCGAGCGAGGGCCCCCTCGTCACGGCCCAAGACTTGAACACGCCGTCGAATTCAAGCCGGAGGTCGTAGTGCAGTCGTGATGCATCGTGCTTCTGGATGACGAAGCGCCGCTGCTTCGACGGCGCCACTGCGGACTTGCCCGACGGCTCGGGTGTCTTCTCGAAGTCGCGCTTCTGTCGGTAAGTGGAGAGTTTTTGCAGCACGAGCAGTCCCGCTTTTCTTCCGAGGATTCAAGCCTAACACGGCCAAAGTCCCATCCGGAACCAAAACCCTGTGGGAGGGTTGGGGTTCCAAAATGCCTTTGAAAACGCTGGAGAATGGAATGGCCCCGCGCGCCTATTGGAAGGGAACGTTGAAGCTGTCGCTGGTCAGCTGTCCGGTCGTGCTTTACCCGGCGACCACGGCGGCCGAGAAGACGCGGTTTCACCTGATCAATCGCGAAACCGGCAATCGGCTCAAGCAGCAGATGATCGATTCCGAGACCGGCGACGTCGTCGAGAGCGACCAGAAGGGCCGCGGCTATGAACTGCGCAAAGGCAAATATGTCGAGATCGAGCCGGAGGAGCTCGAGGCGGTCCAGATCGAGAGCAATCACACCATCGACATCGAGAGCTTCGTGCCGAGCGAGGAGATCGACCAGCGCTACCTCAACCATCCCTATTACATTGCGCCCGACGGCAAGGCCGCGGTCGACGCCTTCGCGGTGATCCGCGACGCCATGAAGGACCAGGACCGCGTGGCGCTCGCCAAGATCGTGCTCACCAACCGCGAGCACATGATCGCGATCGAACCGCTCGGCAAGGGCCTGCTCGGCACCACGCTGCGCTTCCCTTACGAGCTGCGCGACGAGGACCAGTTCTTCGACGACATCAAGAGCCCGAAGATCAGCAAGGACATGGTCGAGCTCGCCGGCCACATCCTCCACACCAAGGCCGCGCATTTCGACCCCGGCAAATTCAAGGACGACTATGAGACCGCGCTGAAGGCGCTGGTCAAACGCAAGGCCAGCGGCAAGAAGATCGAGCTGCCCGAGCCCGAGGAGCGGCCGAGCAACGTCGTCAGCCTGATGGACGCCCTGAAGCAGAGCCTGAAGGGCCGCGGCGGGAAGAAGACGACGGCGAAGTCTCACGCGCGGCGGACGTCCGGGCGGCAACGCGCCGCGCGAAAGACGCACCGGTCGACCGCGCGGCAGAGGAAGGCGGGATAGCTCGCCATTCCGGCAATGCGAAGCATCGAACCCGGAATCCATCATGCCGAATGCGCCGAGCGGAGAAATGGATTCCGGGCTCGCGCCAAGGGCGCGCCCCGGAATGACAGCGGACTAATCCCCCGCCCTCAACCGGTATCCGATCCCCGTCTCAGTCAGCACGTATTGCGGCCGTTCCGGATCGGCTTCGATCTTCTGGCGAAGCTGGCGGACGTAGACGCGTAAGTACTGCGCGTCAGTCAATTCGTCCCAGAGCTCCTTGAGCAGGAAGCGGTGAGTCAGCACCTTGCCGGCGTGCTGCACCAGCACGCGCAAAAGATCGTATTCCTTGGGTGACAGCTTGACCTCGCGCTCGCCGACTTTGACGATGCGGCGGACGAGATCCACGGAGAGATCGCCGGTGCGGAACACCGGGCGTTCGCCTTGGACCTGGAGCTGGTGGCGCAGCGCGGCGCGCAGGCGGGCCAACAACTCGTCCATCCCGAACGGCTTGGTCAGATAATCGTCGGCGCCGAGATCGAGCGCCTGGACCTTGCCGGCCTCGTCGCCGCGGCTCGACAGCACCACGATCGGCACGGCCTCGTTGCGGGCGCGGATGGTGCGCAGCAATTCGTGTCCCTGAACGTCGGGAAGTCCGAGATCGAGAATGATCAGCGCCGGCGCTTCCTCGAGCTTCGCCAGCGCGATCTTGCCGTTCGACGCCTCCAGGATGTCGTAGCCTTGCGTCGACAACCCCATCCGCAGCAATTTGCGGATCGGCGGCTCGTCGTCGATGATCAGGACCTTGATCGGGGCGGCGCTCATGCGGCGGTATCCAATGCGCGGCTCTCTGCCGGAACGGGAAGACGGATGGTGAGGACGGCGCCGCTCCGCTCGCTGCGGTTGGCGGCCGAGATCGTGCCGCGCATCGCCTCGACGAAGCCGCGGGAGATGGCAAGGCCGAGCCCGGTGCCCGGGCGGACATGGTCGCCCTTCTGCACACGATAGAACTTGTCGAACACGCTCTCGAGCTCGTCGGGCGGGATGCCGGCCCCCTCGTCCACGATCTCGAGCACGACATGATCGCGATCGCGCCGACTGCGGATCGAGACCGTCGTGTTGGGAGGCGAATATTTGGCGGCGTTGTCGAGCAGGTTGAACAGCACCTGCTCGAACAGCACGGCATCGAGCTGGAGCATCGGCAGATCGGCCGCCAGAATCAGCTCGACCTTGTGGCCGCCAAGGATCTTGGCTGCGCGCCGCAGCGCGCTGCCCACGATCTCGCCGAGGTCATGCAGCGCCGTGTTGGGCACGATGGCGCCGGATTCGAGCTTGGTCATGTCGAGCAGATTGGCGATGAAGCGGTTGAGCCGTTCGGATTCATCGATGACGGTGGCCAGCAGGTCGCGCTTCTCCGTGTCGGACAAGGCCCCGGCGAGATCGCGCATGGTCGAGGCCGCTCCCAGCACCGAAGCGAGCGGCGTCTTCAGATCGTGCGAGATCGAAGTCAACAGTGCGGAGCGCAAGCGTTCGGATTCGACGGTGCGCTTGACGCGATCCATATCCTCGACCAGCAGCACGCGCTCGATCGCCAGCGCCCCCTGGTCGACCAACGCGTCCAGCAGCCGGCGCTGGTCCGGCGTCAGCAGCGGCCCGGTGCGGTCATTGTCGATGCCGATGACGCCGATCGGGCCGCGCCCCGTGCGCATCGGCAGGAACAGCCGTTTTGCGCCCGGCAGCGTATCCGAGCCACGGCCGGCGGGGCGGTCATTGCTCCAGGCCCAGTTGGCGGCGGCGAGATCGGCCTGGTCGAGATCGTCTTCCGGCGGGTAGCCGGACTTCACCGTCAGCAAGCCGTCTTCCGGCAGCAGCAGCACGACGCGGACCTTCAGCATCAACGCGATCTGGTAGGCTGTTGCCCACAGCACGTCGTCGAGCGTCGCGGTGCCCGCGAGCTTGCGGCTGAAGGCGTGGAGCTGCTCGGTCATCCTGATCCGGCCAATGGCGGTATCGGCCTGGATGCGCACGCGCGCGGCGACGTTGGAGACCAGCATGGCCACCACCATGAACAGGAAGAACGCGGCGACGTTGGTCGGGTCGGTGATGGTGAAGGTGTAGATCGGCGGAATGAAGAAGAAATTGTAGCAGAGCGACGCCGCGACCGTCGCCAGCAAAGACGGCCACAGGCCATAGCGCACGGCAACCGCCACGACCGAGGTCAGCAGCACGAGATCGACGTTCTCGATGCCGAAATAGGGCTGGATCAACTTGGCGGCGCCAAGGCCGATCAGCACGATCCCGAGCGCGTAGAGATAAGGCCGGGCATCGGATGGCTCGGATCGCGCGGCGGTCTGCACCGCCGTCTTGGATGCATCCTCGGCCGGAAGTTCGTCGCCGGGAATGACGTGAACGCTGATATTGCCCGCACGGCGGACCAGATCATGCACCACCGAGCCGCGCGTCAATTCGAACCAGCGCGAGCGCGTCGACTTGCCGATCACGATCTGGGTGACGTTGTTGCCTTGCGCGAAATTGACCACGTCATCGGCGATGCGGCGCCCGACCGCGGGGATGGTCAGCGCCTCGCCGCCGAGCGATTCCGCCAGTCGCAGCGTGTCGGCCAGCCGGTCGCGCTCCTCGTCGGACAATTGCAGCGAGCGCCGCGTCTCGATCGAGAGTGCGGTGAACGGCGCATGCAGCCGGTCGGCCAGCCGCTTGGTGTAGCGGACGAGGCCCGCCGCGCGAGGATCCTCGCTGACGCAGACCAGGATCCGCTCGCCCGCGGCCCAGGGCCCGGAAATCGCATTCGCCTGCATATGAGTGAGCAGCTGCTCGTCGACCCGCTCGGCGGTCCGCCGCAGCGCGAGCTCACGCAAGGCAGTCAGATTGCCCGGCGAGAAATAGTGCTCCAGCGCCCGCTCGGCTTGGCGGGGCACGTAGACCTTGCCTTCTTTCAGCCGCTGGATGAGATCGTCGGGCGTGAGGTCGATCAGCTCGATCGCATCGGCGCGATCGAACACGGAATCGGGCACCGTCTCGCGCACCCGGACATGAGTGATCTGGGCGACGACGTCGTTGAGGCTTTCGATGTGCTGGATGTTGACGGCGGTGTAGACGTCGATGCCGTGGGACAGCAGCTCCTCGACATCGAGATAGCGCTTGGGATGGCGACTACCTGCCGCGTTGGTGTGGGCGAGCTCGTCGACCAGCGCAATCTGCGGCCGGCGCGCGATCACCGCATCGAGATCCATCTCCTCGACGATCTGGCCGCGGTACTCCAGCCGCTTGCGCGGGACCATTTCGAGCCCGCGCACCAGCGCCTCGGTCTCGGCGCGGCCGTGGGTCTCGACGAAGCCGACCACGACGTCGATGCCGGCCTTGCGCTTGGCGTGGGCGCTTTGCAGCATCTCGTAGGTCTTGCCGACGCCGGGCGCGGCGCCGACGAAGATCTTCAGCTTGCCGCTCTCCTCCCGGCGCGCCGCTTCCAGCAGCGCTTCGGGGGACGGACGTTGTTCGGGATCGCGGCGCTGTTGAACCATCAGGCCAATATAATCATGGGGGCATTCCCAGCCTAGGCCGCTACTTCGCCGACGCACGATCCAGCGCGAGATTCAGCGCCAGAACGTTAACCCGGGGTTCGCCGAGCAGGCCGAGCACGCGGCCCTGAACGTTGGAAGCCACAAGCTGCCTCACGGCGTCTTCCTGCATATTCCGCGCCTTCGCCACGCGCGGCACCTGGAATTGCGCCGCTTCCGGCGAGATGTCGGGATCGAGGCCGCTGGCCGAGGTCGTCACCAGGTCGACTGGGACCGGCCCGCTCGAGTTCTCGGCCTTGAGCTTGTCCACGTCCTCCTTCAGCCGGTCGGCCAACGCCTTGCTGGTCGGGCCGAGATTGGAGCCGCCGGAGTTGGCGGCATTGTAGGGTGCCGACACCGTCTTGGTCGCATCATTGGGGTCCGGGGCCAGCGTCGCCGAGGGACGGCCGTGGAAATATTTGTCGTCCTTGAACTCCTGTCCGATCAGGGCGGAGCCGATCACCTTGCCGTCCTTCTCGATCAGACTGCCTTGCGCTTGTTTCGGAAATAGCACACCGGCAATGCCGGTCATTGCCAGCGGATAGGCCAGTCCCGTGATGGCGGTGAGCGCCAGCAACAAGACGATGGCGGGACGGATTTCTCTCAACATGACAGGCCTCCTTTAGGCCAAGTGCAGGGCAGTGACCACGAGGTCGATTGCCTTGATGCCGATGAACGGAATGACGATGCCGCCCAGGCCGTAGACCAGAAGGTTGCGGCGCAGAAGGGCACCGGCGCCGACCGCGCGATAAGCAACTCCCTTGAGCGCGAGCGGAATCAGCGCGATGATGATCAGCGCGTTGAAGATGATCGCCGACAGGATGGCGCTCTGCGGGCTCGACAAGTTCATGACGTTGAGCACGTTGAGCTGAGGGTAGAACGCCAGGAACATCGCCGGAATGATCGCAAAGTACTTGGCGACATCGTTGGCAATCGAGAACGTCGTCAGCGCGCCGCGCGTCATCAGCAGTTGCTTGCCGATCTCGACCACCTCGATCAGCTTGGTCGGGTTGGAGTCGAGATCGACCATGTTGCCGGCCTCGCGCGCGGCTTGCGTGCCGGTGTTCATGGCGACGCCGACGTCGGCCTGGGCAAGCGCCGGCGCGTCGTTGGTGCCGTCGCCGCACATGGCGACCAGCTTGCCCTTGGCCTGCTCGTCGCGGATCAGCTTGAGCTTGTCCTCGGGGGTGGCCTGCGCCAGGAAGTCGTCGACACCGGCTTCCGCCGCGATCGCGGCTGCCGTCATCGGATTGTCGCCGGTGATCATGATGGTGCGGATGCCCATGCGGCGGAGCTCGGCGAAGCGCTCGCGAATGCCGCCTTTGACGATGTCCTTGAGCTGGACGATTCCGAGCAGCTTGCCGTCCTTGGCGACTGCCAGCGGCGTGCCGCCGGACTTCGACACGTCGTCGGCAATGCCCTGGATCTCGCGGCCGAGCTCGGAGAGCGCGGCAGGCTGCATCGCCCGCGCCGTATTGCCGGATGCGACCGCGGTCACAGCGCCGCCGCCGATATAGTTCAGCATGGCATCGACCGCACCCTTGCGCACCGATGAGCCGCCGGCATCGACGCCGCTCATGCGGGTCTGCGCCGTGAACGGAATGAAGGTGGCCCCGAGCTCGCCCATGTCGCGGCCGCGGATGCCGTACTTCTCCTTGGCCAGCACGACGATGGAGCGGCCTTCCGGAGTTTCGTCGGCGAGCGAGGCAAGCTGGGCGGCGTCCGCCAGCTCCTGCTCGGTCACTCCGCGCACCGGACGGAAGGCGGTCGCCTGCCGGTTGCCGAGGGTGATGGTGCCGGTCTTGTCGAGCAGCAACGTATCGACGTCGCCGGCCGCCTCCACCGCGCGGCCCGACATCGCCAGCACGTTGAAGCGCACCAGACGGTCCATGCCGGCGATGCCGATCGCCGAGAGCAGCGCGCCGATCGTGGTCGGGATCAGCGTCACGAACAGCGCGACCAGCACGATCACCGAGATCGAGCCGCCGGCATAGGCCGCATAGCTCGGAATGGTGACGGTGGCGAACACGAAGATGATGGTGAGGCCGGCGAGCAGGATGTTGAGCGCGATCTCGTTCGGCGTCTTGGCCCGCTCGGCGCCCTCGACCAGCTTGATCATACGGTCGATGAAGGTCGAGCCCTGGGCCGCCGTGATGCGGACGCGGATCCAGTCGGACAGCACCTGCGTGCCGCCGGTCACAGCCGAACGGTCGCCGCCGGATTCGCGGATGACGGGCGCCGATTCACCGGTGATGGCGGCTTCGTTGACGGAGGCGACGCCCTTGATCACCTCACCGTCCGAGGGAATCGTATCGCCCGCCTCGACCAGGACGAGATCGCCGACCTTCAGGCTCGTGCCGGGCACCAGCCTGAAATCACGGCCCGCGCCGCTCAAAAGCTTGGCCTGGCTCTCGGTGCGGGTCTTGCGCAGCGTCTCGGCCTGCGCCTTGCCGCGGCCTTCGGCCACCGCTTCAGCGAGGTTGGCGAACAGCACGGTGAACCACAGCCAGAGAATAATCTGGAAGGTGAAGGCGAGATTTTCCCCGCCGGTGACGAGGTCGCGGACGAAGATCACAGTGGTCAGCGCGGCCACGATCTCGACCACGAACATCACAGGGTTCTTGATCATGGATCGCGGATCAAGCTTGGTGAAGGCAGCACCAATCGCCGGCACCACGATCTTGGGATCCAGCATCGCCGAGACTGGCATGCGCTTGTTGGGTTTGTGGACTGGTTCCATGGAGGTCACTCCGAAAGCTGGATCAGAAAACGTTGCCGGCGTTCATCGCGAGATGCTCGACGATCGGGCCGAGGGCGAGCGCCGGGAAGAAGGTCAGGCCGCCCATGATGAGGATGACGCCGACGACGAGGCCGACGAACAGTCCGCCGGTGGTCGGAAAGGTGCCCGTCGACGGCGGGATCGATTTCTTCTCCGCGAGCGAGCCGGCTATGGCCATGGCCGGCACGATCATCAGGAAGCGGCCGACGAACATCGCGCAGGCACCCGTCAAGTTGTAGAACGGGGTGTTGCCGGTGAGACCCGCGAAGGCCGAGCCGTTGTTGCCCGTCTGCGACGAATAGGCATAGAGCACTTCCGAGAAGCCATGCGGGCCGGCGTTGGCCATCGAGGCCACGCCCGTGGGCAGCACCACGGCCACGGCCGACCAGCCCAGGATCATCAGCGGCAGGATCAGGATCGCGAGCATCGCCATCTTGACCTCACGCGCCTCGATCTTCTTGCCGACATATTCCGGGGTGCGGCCGACCATCAGGCCTGCGACGAAGATCGCGAGGATGACGAACAGCAGCATGCCGTACATGCCGGCGCCGACGCCGCCGACGATGATTTCGCCGAGCTCGATGTTGATCAGCGGAATCATGCCGCCGAGCGCCGTAAAACTGTCATGCATGGCGTTGACGGCGCCGCAGGAGGCGGCCGTGGTGATCACGGCGAAGAGGGAGGACGCGACGATGCCGAAGCGGACCTCCTTGCCCTCCATGTTGCCGCCGGTCAGGCCCAGCGCCTGCAGCGTCGAGGTGCCGCTCGCTTCCGCCCAATAGGTGACGGCGACGCCGGCCAGGAACAGCAAGCCCATGACCGCGAGGATCGCCCAGCCCTGACGCTGGTTGCCGACCATGCGGCCGAACACGTTGGTCAGGGCAGCACCGAGCACGAAGATCGAGAGCATCTGCACGAAGTTCGACAGCGCCGTCGGGTTCTCGAACGGATGCGCGGCGTTGGCGTTGAAGAATCCGCCGCCGTTGGTGCCGAGCATCTTGATCGCGACCTGCGAGGCGACCGGGCCGACCGCGATGGTCTGCTTGGCGCCTTCGAGCGTGGTCGCCTCGACGTAGTCTCCGAGCGTCTGCGGCATGCCCTGCCAGACCAGGAACAGCGCGTAGACGATACAGATCGGCAGCAGCACATAGAGCGTGCAGCGGGTGACGTCGACCCAGAAGTTGCCGACGGTGCGCATCGAGGCGCGCGAGAAGCCGCGGATCAGCGCCACCGCCAACGCGATGCCGGTCGCCGCCGACAGGAAGTTCTGATGCGTCAGGCCGACCATCTGGGTCAGATAGGACAGCGTGCTTTCGCCGCCGTAGTTCTGCCAGTTGGTGTTGGTGATGAAGGAGACCGCAGTGTTGAAGGAAAGATCTTCGGCAACCGCGCCTTGTCCAGCGGGATTGAACGGCAACACGGCCTGGAGCCGCATCACGCCGTAAATGACGAGGAAGCCGCCGACATGAAACAGCAGCATGGCGACCGTGTAGGTCAGCCAGTGCTGTTCGCGCTTCTCGTCCACGCCGGAGATCCAATAGATGCCAGCCTCGATCGGCCGCAGCACCGGCGACAGGAACGTCCGCTCGCCGCCGAACACGCGCGTCATGTACCAGCCGAGCGGCTTTGTGAGTGCGACAATAACGACACAGAACAGAATGATCTGGAGCCAACCGATCATGGTCATGGAATCAACCCTTCAAGCTTGGTGTCCGCCGCAGCAGCGGCAGCAGCAGCGCCAGCAGGCCGGCGACGAGCACGGCGTCCGCCAGCAATAGTTCGACAATCAGCAGCACGGGTCAGAACCGCTCGGGCCGCAGCAGCGCGTAGGTGAGATAGACCAGCAGCCCGAACGAGACGGCACCAGCGAGCGCATAATCGAAGATCATGGTCCGCTCCCTCACAGCCGTTCGCAGGCGTAGGTGTAGCCGATCGCAAGGGCAAAGAAGCCGAAGCCCAGCGCCAGCATCAGAATGTCCATCATGGGATTGCTCCTCGTTGCGCCCCAACGGGACGCAACCTTTCTCGGGGGCCCGACGGCCGCGCGCAGAAGATGGAAGATATTTGCGCGGTGGCTGCCGGGACTTTCGACCGTGCTGAAGTGCCAGCGCGGGCATAGGTTTTCGAGATGAGGGCTATGGCGACGTTATAGGAATCTCATAAAGGCCGGGCGGTGGCTCGATTGAGCCACGATCTCGCCAAATGTCCCGCTGGCTCCCCGCGAAGCCGTGGCAATCGCATAGACATTCGGCCAAGGTCGTCATGCCCAGGCTTGTCCCGGGCATCCACGTTCTTCGCGCTGCCGTGGATGGCCGGGGCAAGCCCGGCCATGACGACGTGGTGACTCTCAGTGCCCCCTAGCCCACATCTCATGCCATGGCTTCACGAGACGACAGCGGTTGATGACGCCCCTCACGTCCCACCCGCTCACTTATGAAATCCCTATATCTCGCCCCCGATCCCCATCTCGCTTTCAAATGCCCTCCCCGGCCATCTTGGCGGTGCCGGCCGACTGACCGACGCCAGTTCCAGGAGGTCAGACATGATCGCCATTCTCCGACGCCTCGACCCACCTTCGCTCAGCCAGCACCTTCGCGCGGCCGCAGGGATGACACGCCCGTTGATGCTCGAAATCATCGACAAGGCCTGCCCGCGCGTCCGCTCGCTCGGCCAAAGCGAACGCAGCACACGCCTCATACGCCTGATCGATGCCGGGGCCTGGACTGACGCGGCGCTGGCTCTGCTGGAGCTCGAGCTGCCGCTATGGCAGGTCCGGCGCGTCGCCTATGACGAGGGCGAGTGGCATTGTGCACTATCGCGCGAACGCGAGTTGCCGGATTGGCTGGACGCCGCGGTCGAGGCGCGCCATTCCGACCTGCCGCTGGCTCTGCTGTCGGCCTTGGTCGAGGTCCGGGCATTGGCCGCAGAGGTGACGCGGCCGAGCGTTCCTTCCGTTCGCCCACTGCGGGATCGGCTTTATGAGCCGCTCGCCTGCGACAATTTCGGCTGAAGCTATGACAGAAGGACCCTGGACATGCCGGTGCTGCCACAACACGCTGAACAACCGCCGCACTGGGCTGAACGTCGGCCCGCACAATCGAAAGTGCGCAGCGCCCAGCTCAAGCATCTCGCGCGGCCTGTGCTGACCGTGCTCTCGATGGGCAGCGTGCTCACCGCCCTGATCGCGCTGAGGGCCGCCATCCATCTTTGGCAGCTCCACGCCTGACGGGGACCGACCACCATGCCGTTCCTCAAGGGAAATCTGGAGCAGATGGTCACCGTGACCATCCTGACCATGACGCTGAGCCTGATCTGGGGGGCGATCCTGACGCTCGTGATCACGCTGGTGGCGCGCGGCCTCGGCGTCTAGCTTCGCCGTTCCGCTTCGATCAGCCGCGCCAATTCCGCCGCGGTGACCTCGATCGGCCGGCCGCTGCGCTCGACGCGGGCCTGGATCAGCGCGCCCTGGAGGGCCGACGTGCAGAGCACGGCAAGCGTCTCCGCCCGCGACCTGGCAAACCCGTCGGCGACGAGCTTGTCGCGCAGGAGCGATATCCGCGCCGCATAGGCCTTGCGACCGGCCTCGGAGACGGCCCGTTCGCGCGGCGCAAGCTCGAGCAGCACGGTCGTGATCGGGCAGCCGTTGCGGAAACCGGAGACCTGCATCCAGCCTGCCAACAGTCTCGCGTGGGCACGCAAGAGCTCGGCGGTCGAGCCGCACTGCTCCGCAAGCTGGGCGACCGTCGCCGCGACGCGGCGGCCCGCCTCCTCCACCGCCGCCACCGCAATCGAGGACTTTCCGTCCGGAAAGTAATGGTAGAGCGATCCTTGGGCGCTCCGCTGGCTTCGACGATGTCGTTGAGGCCCGTCCGGGCAAAGCCCTGGCGGCGGAACAGCGTCACCGCGGCATTGATGATGGGCTGGCGGTGTTTCGGCACGGCCGGCATGGCGCTTTCCCCCTCGTACGAAATTATATTGATTGGTCTACATCAGCCTCCGACAGTCAAGACTGGTCCATGACGGGAGAGGCAAATGGCAGTCGGAGTGAGCTTCGAGGTGAACGATGGCGTCGCGCGGATCGGGCTCGACGACGGCAAGGTCAATGTGATGTCGACCAGCATGCTGGCCGCGATCGGCGCCGCCTTCGACCGGGCCGAAAAGGAAGCCGAGATCGTGGTGCTGCGCTCGGCACGGCCCGGCATCTTCTCCGCCGGCTTCGATCTCAAGGTGTTCGCCTCGGGCGATGCCGCAAAGAGTCTCGAGATGGTCCGCGCCGGCGCCGAGCTGGCGCTGCGGCTGATGTCTCATCCGCACCCGGTGATCGGCGTGATGGAGGGCCATGCCTTCCCGATGGGAACGTTCCTGCTGCTCGCCTGCGATGTCAGGCTGGGTGCGCACGGGCCGCACCGCATGGGGCTGAACGAGGTCGCGATCGGCATCGCGCCGCCGAGCTTTGCCATCGAGCTGGCGCGCAGCCGCCTGCATCCGGCCTGGCTCAGCCGCACCGTCACGCTGGGTGAAATGTACGAGCCCGAGGATGCGCTGACCGCAGGCTTCCTCGATCGTGTGGTTCCGCCGGAAGCCATCGACGACGCCCTTGCGGAGACCATCGCCGCGCTACGCGCCATCCACAGGCCGTCGCACGCGATCGCGAAGAAGCGCCTGCGCGAGCCCGCGATAGATGCGATGCGCGCGGCGATCGACCGCGAGTTGACCATGGCTGCCTACGCGGCGAGCAATCGCGCCCGCAGCGCCGTGGCGGTGCCCGGATGAAGCCACCTGCCCCCTCGGAAAGACCCGGCGATCTGGCGCAACTTGGGGGAAACGTGTAGATCGGTTTCATGAGCACAGGCAATGTCAACGTCGTCGCCCACCCCCTGGTCCAGCACAAGCTCTCCCTGATGCGGGAGAAGGATCGCTCGACCAAGAGCTTTCGCGAGATCCTGAACGAGATCGGGATGCTGCTCGCCTACGAGGTGACGCGCGATTTGCCGCTGGAGCTGGTCGAGATCGAGACACCGATCGCGCCGATGCGGGCGCCCAAGATCGCCGGCAAGAAGCTCACGCTGGCGCCGATCCTGCGCGCCGGCGTCGGCTTCCTCGACGGCATGCTGGCGCTGATGCCCTCCGCGCGCATCGCCCATATCGGGCTCTACCGCGACCCCGAGACATTGCAGGCCGTGGAATATTACTTCAAGGCGCCGCAGGACCTGTCGGACCGCACCGTGATCCTGATGGACCCGATGCTGGCGACGGGCAATTCGGCCTGCGCCGGCGCCTCCCTGCTCAAGGCCCGCGGCGCCCGCGACATCCGCTTCGTCTGCCTTCTGGCGGCGCCCGAGGGCATCGCGCAATTCCAGAGCGAGCATCCTGATGTGCCGATCTGGACCGCCGCGATCGACGAGCGGCTCAACGATCACGGCTACATCGTGCCGGGCCTGGGCGATGCCGGCGACCGGATGTTCGGCACCAAGTAGACAGATTTGAGCGATCGGGTTACTCCGCTTGCCATGAGTACCAATGCGTTTTCGCTGCAATCGCTGATCCGGACCGAGGCCGCCGCTGACCCCGCCTTCGTCTTCGACGGCACGCCGGTCTCGCGCGAGCAGTTCTCGGAGAAGGTTGAGCAGACCGCCGCCTGGCTCGCTGCGCAAGGCATCGGCAAGGGGGACGTGGTCGCGGTCTGGCTGGTCAACCGGATCGAGTGGCTCGCGCTGCTGTTCGCCGCCGCCCGCTGTGGTGCGATCGTCGCCGCGGTCAATACGCGTTACCGCAGTGCGGAAGTCGCGCATCTGCTTCGGCTGTCCGGCGCCAGGCTGATGGTGGTCGAGGCCGCATTCCGCTCGATCGATTTTGCCGCAATCCTCGCCGGCATCGCCAGGGATGAGGTGCCCGCTCTGCAGAAGCTCGCAATGGTCGGCGCGGACGCGATCCCCGCGCATTGGCCCTGTGTGCGCTTCGATGCCTTCGACGGATCCTATCCGCCCGCTCCCCCTCCCCAGGACGACATCGACCTCCCCGTGCTGCTCTACACGACATCGGGGACCACCAAGGGACCGAAGCTCGTGGCGCATTCGCAGCGGACACTGGCGGGTCATGCTGTCACCGTTGCCAAGGCCCTGAAGCTCTCACCGCAGCGTCATGCGCTGCTGGCCATGCTGCCGTTCTGCGGCACCTTTGGCATGACGAGCCTGCTTGGCTTCGTCGCAGCCGGTGCAACCATTCATGTGCTCGATGCCTTCGAGGCGGCACCAGCGCTGAAGATTCTCGGCACGCAAGGGATCACGCACGCCTTCGGCTCCGACGAGATGTTCCGGCGCATTCTCGCCCTCACCGATGCGCCGCGTCCATTCCCGCATCTGGAAACGTGCGGCTTCGCCGCCTTCCAGCCCGGTTGGCGCGAGCTTGCCGCGGAAGCCGAGGCACGCGGCCTGCCGCTGTTCGGCCTTTACGGCTCGAGCGAGGTCCAGGCGTTGTTCTCGATCGCGCGGCCTGGCGATGCCTTCGCCGACCGCATCGAGGGCGGCGGCTGGCCGATGTCGTCCGACGCGCACGTGCGTGTGCGCGACACCGAGACCGGCGCGCTTGCGGCCAGCGGCGTCTCCGGCGAGATCGAGATCAGCGCGCCGTCGCGCTTCCTCGGCTATTTCAACAATCCGGAGGCGACGCGCGAGGCGATCACCGCGGACGGGTTCTTCCGCACCGGCGATATCGGCCGGCTGCGTGGCGACGGCTCCTTCGTCTACGAGACCCGCGCGGGCGATGCCATGCGGCTCGGCGGCTTCCTCGTCGCGCCCGGCGAGATCGAGGACGAACTCAAATCCTGTGCCGGCGTGACGGATGCGCAGGTGGTTGCAGTCGATCTGAAGGGCCAGGCGCGCTGCGTCGCGTTCGTGATTCCTGCAAGGGAGCCGCCCATGCAGGAGACGTTGATCACGCATCTGCGCCAGCGGCTCGCCGGCTACAAGGTGCCGGCGCGAATCTATCTCGTGGATTCCTTTCCCGTCACCGACAGCGCGAACGGCGTGAAGATCCAACGCGCCAGGCTGCGCGCCATGGCGATGGAGCGGATCGCCGCCGAATAGCCGCGCTATTTCAGGTAGCTCGCGAGATTGATGCTCAGGATCTTGGCCAGCGCCGAATAGGACGCGGTGAGCTGTGCCTGGTAGGTCGACAGCTGCGCCGTGATGGCGGCGACGTCGACACCGGTGAGGTCATTCGACAACGTTTCGGCATAGCTCTTGTAGTCGGCCTGGCGGGCACTCGCCGTCTCGATCGAGGACGCCGCATTCGAGAGCCGGGCCTGCACCGCCGCGGTGTCGTCGAGCGCCATGCCGGTAAGATCGAGCGCGCTGGAAATGTCCGAGGACGACAGCGTGGTGCTGTTCGCGACGAATTTGAGGACCCGCATGACCTCCTCGAACGCCGAATTGTCGGCGGTGACGCCGTACGACACCGTCTCATCCGAGGCAACCCGAACCGAAGCGATCTCGTCGTCGCCCTCGTAGTAGCTGGTGTCGGCCGTCGTCGTCGAACCGGTCCCGGACGAGAAGCTCGTGAGATCGACCGGCGCCGTATCGGTCTTGCCGCCGGCGAACACATACTGGCCGTCGTATTGCGTGTTCATCAGCGAGCCCATCTCCTGCAGCATCTGCTGGGCGGTGGTGATCACCGAATTGGTCTCGGTCGAGCTGCCGGTCGAAGCGGCGCTGAGCTGGGAACGGAGCTGGGTAAGGATGTCGGTCATGGAGCCGATGGCGGAATACATCACCTGGATCCTGCTGTCGGCGAGCGTCGCAGCGTCGACATAAGACTGTGCACGCGTGACCGAGACCTGGAGGTTGACGACATGCTGCGCGTCCGAGCCGTAACCGCCGAAATCGGTCGAGATCACCCCCGTCGATTCCTGGATCTGCTTGTTGGCCATCACCGACTCGACGCGCATCGCGTCCGCGATCATCCTGTTCGACTGCGCGAAGGTGGCGACCCGCATCGCGACCATGAGCGTGCCCCCGGCTGTTACGATTGAACGGCGGACAGCAGCGCCGAATACATGGTGTTGACGGCCTGGATCAGCGCGGACGCCGCGGTGTATTTGTTCTGAAGCGTGCTGAGCTTGGCGGATTCCTCGTCCAGGTTGACGCCGGATTGCGAGGACAACGAGTTGGCATAGGTCGACTGCGCGGTTTCCTTTGCCGTGTAAGTGTCAGACGCCCGCGACGCCTTGCTGGGGACGTCGGCCACGATGGCCGAGGCATAATCGGCCAAGGAGCCGGTGGTGGCCGCAAGGCCGCCGGTGGATGCGAAGGTCCGGGATTCCGTCAGCGCGTCGTAGAAGGCGTTGACCACGCTGGTCGAACCGGACGACAGCACGCTGCTGCCGACGGTCAGGCTCGACGAGGAATCCAGCGTCGCGAGCTGAATCTCGTTCACCCCGGACAGGATCTTGCTGTTGACCGCGATATCCGCCGCGCTCGTTCCCGTCATGAGGTCGTTGAGGCCGAAATACTCCGAAAACCCCTCCCCCGCGCTGCCGACCGAGCTCGTCATCTGGTTGACGGCGACACCGTTGCCCGAGCCGGTCGCCGCGATCGAGAGATGGCCGTCTGCATCGATCGAGGCCGACAATCCGGAAATGCCGTTGATGGCGGTGACGAGGTCACCGACCGTGGAATAGGACGACAGGTCGAGATCGCCGTACGAGACCAGATTGCCGCCCTGGTCGGTAACGGCAAGACGCACCGTGCCCGAGGCGGACAGCGCCGTGCCGCTGGTGACGCTGGCCGTACCGGTGAGGCTGGTCGGCGCCGGCACTGCGGACGCGCTGTTCGAGACGCTGTTCATCACTGAAGCGAGCTGCTGGGCAAGCTGGTCGAGCTGGGACTGCGCGTCCGGCAGCGTCTTGTCGCGCAGCGTGATGAGCGCCCCAATGTCTCCACCCGATATCTGCGAGGTGATGTCGACACCGTTCACCGTGATCGCACTGAAGCCGCTCGACGAGGAACCGGCGGTGTACGTCGTCGACGCCGTCACGTTGGAAGCGGCCGTATAGCCGATCTCATGCGCGGAGCTGTCGACCAGCGCCTGGCCGGACTTGGTGTAGATCTGGATATCGCCGTTCGACGCGGTGAAGTAATTGACGTTCATCTTCGAGGCGAGGTCCTGCAGCGCGGTGTTGCGCTGGTCCTCGAGGTCCGCGGTCGACTGGCCCGCCGCCGCCGTCTGCTTGATCTCTGCGTTCAGGTCCGCGATCTGCTGCAGGTCGGTATTGACGTCGTCGATCGCGGACGAGATGTCCTGATCGGCGTCGGCGCGGAGCTTCTGGATGCTGCTCGAGGTCTCCCGCAACTGACTGGCGACATCATCGAGTGCGCTGACCACGTTGGATTGCAGAGAGGCGCTGCCCGGCGAACTCGCCAGCGACGCCAGCGCCGATTCCAGCGAGGCGATGCTGTTGGCGAGCGAGGTCCCTGTTGACGATGAGTCGGTGCTGCTGGTCGATCCGTAGAGCTTTCCGAGCGACGTCAGGTAGGTATTCGTGGTGTCCGCCGATCCGAGCTCCGAGGTCGCGGCGATCAGCGATTTCAGCAACAGCTTGTCGACGGTCGAGGTGATGCCCGTCACCGTGACGCCGGTGCCGACGCCATTGGTCACGCTGCTCGACTGGTTCGCGGTCTTCGCGGTATAGCCGGTCGTGTCGGCGTTCGATATGTTCGACGACGTCACGCTGATCTGCACGGACGTGGCCGAGAGCCCGCTGAAGGCGATGGATCGCGCGATATCGAGTGACATGGCGGCCTCCTCGGCTGGTCACGCGCTGCGGCTGGTGCCGCTGGAAACCGCGCGAGCGGCGAGCCGGCCGGAGGCGCCATAGGGCGACACCGCCGCGATCTGCTCGCGGATCGCCTGCATGACCGCCTCGATCCGGCGGTTGCTGGCCTCGATGGCCGCCCGCAGGCGGAGCAGATTCTCGTCCATCGCCGCACGCAGATTCAGGATCCGCTCCAGGAGCTGCTCGCGCAGGATGCGGTCCCTGACGTTCAGGTTCGTGTTGCCCGCCGCGCATTCCGCCACCGTGCGCTCGAACATCTCTGCCAGCCGGTTCTTCTCGTCGACCTGCTTCAGGCGCGAGGCGGGCAGGCCCTTGGCGAGCTCTGCATTCTCCGTCGCAACCAGCGCGGTCAGCGTATCGATCAGCGTGATCAGCGACTTGATCCGGGCATCGCTCATCCCCGCGGACTGGCTGTAGGTCTGATTTTTGGCTTTGCTTTCGGTATGGACTACGGTCATCCTCATCGCCTTCTAATTGTGCGGCTTGCCGCGGCCGGCTTGTGAACTGCGCAAATAGGCGCCGATCGCGGTCGTCCTGGCGGTTGCCTGTTTCATCTGCCCTTCGATCTCAGCGCATTCGCGCAGAAGGCCGCGGCGAACCATCTCGAAATCGTCGAGGAGCGCGAGCAGCTGCTTGCGGTCACCGCTCCCGACCGTCGCGGCCCGCGCCACCAACCGCCGCAGCCGGCGCAGCAGCGCTTCTCCGGCAGCACTCGCGCTTTCACCCTGCATCGCTCACCTCATCGCCGAGATCAGCGTGTCGTACAGCTTGTTGACGGTGGAGATCACTTGCGACGCTGCGGAATAAGCCTGCTGAGCGGAAATCATGCTCGAGAATTGGCTGGAGGTGTCGGTGGTCGACGACTCCAGCTCGCTGCCGTAGACCGTGCCCGCGCCGTTCTCGCCTGAGGCCTGTAACGCGGCGTTGCCCGATGTCACGGTCGCCGAATAAATGCCGTTGCTGGAAGCGGCCAGTCCGTTGGGATCGGCGAAGGTTGCGACCGCGATCTTGTAGATCGCGATGGTCTCGCCGTTGGAATAGGTGGCATCGACGACGCCGTTCTTGCCGATCGAGATGCTGGACAGCTTGCCATAGGACAGACCGTCGGAATCGATGCTGGTGACGTTGACGTCAGGCGTGGTCTCGCCGGAGGCGTATTGGGTCAGGCCGTCGGTGCCTCCGACGGTGCCGAGATCGAGCGTGATCGTGCTGTCGGCGGCGCCATCGGTCCAGCCCGTCACGGCAATTGTCGCGGGATCCGGGCTCGTGCTGGCGAGCGATCCGTCGCTGTTGAAGGTGATGTCGATGGTGCCCGAGGCCGTGCCCGTCGCAGTCGTCGTGTCCGAGGCCGACGTCGGATTGGCAAAGCTGGCACTCCAGGTGTTGGTGCCGGTCTTGCTCCAGGTGATCTGCATCGTGTTTGCGGCGCCGAGCGAATCGTAGACCGTCATCGAGCTGGTGTAGGTATCGCCGGTTGCGGCATCCGACGGCAGGTTTGCCGCGATCGTGGTCTTGGTAGTGGCGCTGCCGCTGGTCGATGCGACCTGGGTGTTGATCGCCCCGAGATTGCTCGCCGATTCACTGCCGACGACGTTGCCGTCCGCGTCGGTACGCCAGCCCTCGAGGTAATAGCCGTTGCTCTCGAGATAGCCGGCATTGTTGATCGAGAAGGCACCGTTGCGGGTATAGGCGACTGTGCCGCCGGACGTGGCGTCGGTCACCACGAAGAAGCCCGAGCCCTGGATCGCGACGTCGGTCGCGTTGGAGGTCGCGGCGAGCAGGCCTTGCTGGGTGATGTTGGCGCGACCCGAAACGGTGACGCCGCCCGAGGCGTAGGAGGTCGTGTTGCTGGAGGCCGTCACCAGCGCGTCGAACATGGCCGACGTTGTCTTGTAGCCGGTCGTGTCGGAATTGGCGATGTTGTCGCTGATCATCGACAGGGATTGGCTCTGGGCGCTGAGCGCCGAGATCGCCGAGGACAATGCGCCGGTGAGACTCATGATGAAGCTCCGAGGAAATCGGGAACGTTAAGACAGGAACTTGGGATCAGGACGTGACGCCGAGGATGTTCGCGGCGCTGACGGCAACGCCGTTCACCGTGAGCGAGGGCGTCGAGGTCGAGGTGTCGATGCCGGTCACCGTGCCGGTGACGGTCGTGTAGTTGAGCACCGAGTTGCCTGCGGAGTCGGTCGCGGTCACCGAGATGGTGTACTGGCCGCCGTCGGAGAGCTGGTTGCCGCTGGAATCCTTGCCGTCCCAGGTGAAGCTGTTGGAGCCGGAATTGCCCGTTCCCGTGCCGGTGTAGACGACGTTGCCCGAAGAATCCGAGATGCTAATCGAAACATCAGATGCAGCCGAGGACAGCGAGTAGCCGAAGCTCGCCGAACCGTTGCTGAGTGTCGAGGTATCGGTCTTCGCCTCGACGGTGTGGCCGATATAGTTCACCGAGTTCAGCGTCACGAGGCTCGAGAACGAACTCGCCAGCGACGACATGTTGGAGTTGATCGACTGCTGCTGGGTGAAATTGGCGTAGGAGGTGAGTTGATTGATGAAGTCGGTGGTCGAGGTCGCGTTCAGCGGATCCTGGTTCTGAAGCTCGCTGACCAGCAGGCTGAGGAAGTCGCTGGACGTCAGCGACGACGAGGACGACGCGCTCGACGACGATGTCGTGGTGGTCGCAGTCGTTGCGGAACTCACGGCGGAAACGGTCATCAGAAACTCCGGCTTTCCCGCGCTGCCGGCGACCAGATGCCGGCCGGCGCGCTTGAAATCTGTGTGCTGATGAAACGGGTGGGCGGGCGGATTCAGGCGCGGATTCACCCGCGCGAAAACGGCTTTCGATACGGCAAAATCTGCCGTGTATGTGCGCTAGAATGCGATGATCAAATTAGTCCCTTGCGCGACGAGGCCAAACCACAACTTGCTTGCTCGCGCGCAAGGAGCATTAACGCCTCCGCGACGTCATGGCCGGGCTTGTCCCGGGCCATCCACGCGTCGCCGCGCGGCACGAAGAACGTGGATGCCCGGGACAAGCCCGGGCATGACGGCCTCGCGTGGTGTTCGGTATCAGTAAGACGCGTCAGCTCCCCGCCGTCTCACCTTCCGTGCGGGGCTCGGCGGCATCGTCTTTCATCTTGGCAGCAGCGGCGACGATGCGGTCGGCGAGGCCTGCGGGCGCGCGGACGGTCGGCGCCGCAAGCGCGCGGCGCAAGGTGCGCGCCTCTTCGAGTAGGGCCTGCGCCGCGGGCGATCGCGCCAACAGCTCTTGCGCAGGCACGCGCCGATCCTCGGGCCAGCGGGAAAGATCCTCGCCCAGCCGGTCGATCAGTTCCTCAAACTCGGTGACGTCCATCGCCTGCCGATCCTGCTTCGGTCAGGCCTGTCATAAAGCATTGCAGGCGCGGCGAAAACCGGATTTCGGCGAACTGCGGCGCCAAAAGCGCCCGCAGCACTACGGACGACGGCGCAAATGGCGGCCCGGATGATCGCCGAAGCGCACCGGGATCGGCCGGAGCCGTTCAGCCCCTGCGGGCCATGTCGGCCGGCGCGCCGCCTCCGCTGCGCGTGGCGGCATCGACGAATTCCCAGGCCTCCCGAAGCTCGGAGAGCCCCGCGATGATGCGTGCGAAACTCGCGCGCGCGTGCGGACGGCCGAACGCCTTGAGGCTTGCCAGGATCATCGCGTTATAGGTCTGGAACACCTGTTCCGCCACCGCGCCGCCCTTGGCGAAGTCGAGATTGTGGCTCAGTCCGCGCAGGATTGCGGTCGCCCTCATCAGGTGCTCGTGCCCCTCCTCGAAGCGGCGCGCTTCCTGCGCGGCCAGCGATTTCTGCAGAAAGGTGATGGCTCCCCCCAGCAGCATCGAAATCGCCTTGAGCGGCGGCACGCTCGTTGCCGCGCCCCGATAGGCCTGGTTGGCCATGTACGCCATCTGGTTATGCATCATCGATCACTCTGTCTCACACGATCAATCGCTCGAGGAGCTGTTCAGCAATGCCTTGAGATAGGTTAGCTTGCTGTTGGCGCTCTCGATCGCCGCCTGGTACTTTGCGTATTGGGTCTGGAGCTGCGACTGCAGCGTTGCGGCCGCACTGTTGATGTCGTCGACCTTCTGCTGAAGATCGTCATCGCGCGTGGTCAGATTGGTGATGAGCGTCTGCAGCACGCCGGTCGAGGACGCGTAGTTCTTGGCGATCTGATAGAGCTGCGTCGCAATGCCCGAGGTCGACGTCACCGTGATCGATTGGGAGGTCGACCCGCTGTAAGTGAAGGCCATGCCTGCATAGATCGAGCCGGCGGCACCGATGATCGTGGTGCCGCTGACCGTGAACAGCGTCGAATCGCCGCCGACCGACGCCGAGGTGAGGTTGCCGTCGGAATCGACTGCCACATCCAGCGTGAAGGATTGCGGCGACGTCCCGGTATTGACGACGCTGAGCTGGCTGGACGACGTCGTGGTCTGCGCCGACAACAGCTTGGTCACGCCGCTCAGATCAGTGCTCAGGATGTCCGATAGTGTCGAGGTGTCGAGCTCCAGCTCGTTGCTCTCGTTGAACGACAGACCGAGATCGGCCATGGTCATGCCGCCGATCGTGCTGTTCAACGCATTCTGGAGCGCATCCATGATGTTGCGCATCGTTCCGTCGCCGAACAGGACCGCGCGCGAATCCGCCGTGCCGTCGGTGGCCGTCGCCTGTTGGGCGATGACCTCATCGCGAAAGGCGTTGTAGTTGGTGACGAACGTCTCCAGCGCGGACTGGATCTGGCTGGTGTCGGTCTCGATGCTGATGTTCAGCGACGTTCCGTCCGGCGTCGCCTGGAGCAGGTTGAAAGTGACCCCGCTCAGGACGTCGGAGATGTCGTTGGTGTCGCGGGTCATCGAGATGCCGTCGAGCGTGAATTCGGCCGACTGCGCCTCCTGGATGACGTTGGTGAAGCTCCCCGAGCTGTCCGTGACGCCCAGCTCGTTCATGATGTCGTCGCCGGACGTGCTGGAATAGCTGATATCAGCCGCATCCTCCGTGCCGGTCAGCACCATCTGGTACGAGGTGCTGGACACCTGCACGATCGAGGCCTGGACATTGGTCGTCGATGTCTGGGCGTTGATGGCATCGACGATGTCCTGAAGCGACATCGTGCTGTTGACGGAGATGTCAGACGTGGCACCGCCCTCCAGGCCGATCGAAAACGTGCCGGAATAGCCGAGCTCGTCGGTCTGGCTCGATTGCGCCGTGCCGGACACCTTGTGGGCCGTGGCGAGCTGGCTGATCGTCAGCGTGTGGTCGCCGGTCGCCGCCCCGCTCTTGATCGTCATGGAGAGCGCCGAGGAAGCGCTGACATCCCCGGTCGAGCTGATGCTGGCGGCGCGCGTGGCAAACGCGCTGGTGGACAACGAGTTGACCACCGCGGTCGAAAGCGAGGCCAATCCCGAGTACAGCGTCTTCAGATCGCTCTGCAGCGTCTGATAGGCCGAGATCTTGGCCTCGTTGTTCGTGATCGTGGTCGATATCGTGTCCGCCTGCGCGGTCTTCGCGTCGACGGCAGCCTGGATCAGCGCCGACCAGTCGATGCTGCTCGAATTGGTGGTCCCGCTCGTGGTGACGGAGACACCCGAACTTGTGCTGCTGCTGGCCGAACTGACGGAAGCCACTGTGCGTATCTATCCCTGGCAGGAAGCGGGCCGGCATCACGCCGGCCCGCTCGTCTCGTCATCAGCCCAGCAGCTTGAGCAGGTACTGGGGCATCTGGTTCGCCGCGGCGAGTGCCGACACGGCGGCCTGGGTCTTCACTTCCGCGGAGGAGAGCTTGGACTGCTCGGCCGCGATGTCGACGTCCTTGATCGCCGAATTCGCCGATTGCAGGTTCTGGGTTTGGGTCGAGATCGAGTCCGCGCTGAAATTGAAGCGGGATTCCTGGGCGCCGATGCTGGCGCGGGCAGCGGAGACCGTGTCGATCGCCGTGTCCAGTGCGGTCAGCGCCGAGGTCGCGTTCGACAGCGTGCTGACGTCGAGCGAGGACACGCCGAGCGAAGAGGCCGTCAGGCTCGTGAGCGTGATGGTGATGGTATCCGAGCCCGATGAGCCGACCAGCACCGAGACGCCGGAAGCGAACACGCTGGAGCCGTCGAGCAGGCTCTGGCTGGAGTAGCGGGTGCCGGACGCGATCGAATCGATTTCGCTCGTCAACTGCGTGAATTCCGAGTTGATGTAGGCGCGGCTGGAGTCGGTCGTGGTGCCCGACGCGGATTCGGAGGCCAGCGACTTCATGCGGGCGAGGATGTCGGAGATGTTCGAGGCGCCGCCGTCGGCGGTCTGCAGGATCGCGTTGGCCTGCGAGGCGTTGGTCGCGGCCTGCTGCAGCGTGGTGACATCCGAGGAGATGCGGGTCGAGATCGCAAGACCGGCGGCGTCGTCGGATGCCGACGTGATGCGGGAGCCGCTCGACAGCTTCGAGAGCGAAGAGGTCTCTTGCGACGAATTGATGTTGAGGTAACGAACCGCGGCGTTGGCGGCGGTATTGGTGTTGATTGCGGGCATTGAGAGCTCCTGTGCTGATGGGCATGGCGTGCCGCATCGTTGAAATCGGCTTACGACGACGCGGACCGCAGCCCCGTCCGTTCGCTCAAACGACGGAGCGCAAGGAGATCAGGCGCGAAAGTTTTCGCGAGGCGATTTTTATGGTTAGCAGTCGGTAAACGCGGTGCGGATGTCGCGCTCGTGCTTGCGCAGCAGCTGACGAAGCTGCTGGCGTCCGCGCTTGAGAAGCGACTCGACGGCAGCCACCGTCGTGTCCATCACCTGGGCGATCTCGCCGTTGCTCATGTTCTCATGATACGAGAAGATCACAGCGATGCGCTGCTGCTCGGGCAGGCGCTGCATCGCCAGTTCCAGCATGTCGTTCAGCTCGTTACGAGCGATGATCTCGACCGCGCCGGGCTGGCCGTCGGCGACCTCAGGCACGGTCTCGACGTTCTCGTTGCGCGGCTTGCGGCGCAGATCGATGCAGCGATTGGAGATGACACGGTAGAGCCAGGTCGAGAACTTGGCGCGGCCATGCTGCCACCGTCCCCGGTGGCTCCAGACCTTGAGCATGGTGTCCTGCACCACGTCCTCGGCGTCCGCCGCGTTGCCGACGATGCGCAGCGCGATTGCGTAGGCGCGATCGATGTGACGCTCGACCAGCATGCGGAAGGCGGCCTCGTCGCCGGTCGCGAGTTTGTCGAGCAGTTCGCTGTCTTCATCATAGACGACATCGTCGGCGACAGGTGCGCTGTCCGGCGCGAGCGGCACCGAGGCCATCATCGGCACCATCGCTTCGGCTGGCACCGTCGTCGCAATCGCGGACTCGGCGGGCGTCATGACATCAGCAGCGTAACTCATCCCGCAACCTCCAACCCACAATGCCGGGGGCGCACATGCCACACGGCTTCCAGGCGTTGAACGCAGGACCAAAACAATCCAGGCGAAGAATTTTTGTTATTTTTCAAGATATTACCTGGCATCTTTTGCCGGGCGTCGGGCAATAATTGCCGATAGCGCGATGCTCTCGCGCTTCAATCCTGCAATCATCCCATCGTCTCGCGCCATGACAGATCATCCATCCTGAACAGATGTAGCAGTAAGAAAACGCAGACATTACGCGGCACTAGGTGATCGCGTGCAACGCGCGCGTGGCGCATCAAGAAGCGATTGTTTCCGAGTGTGAATGAACGCGAGACAGCATCCGCACTCGGCAATTTTTTCCGAATCACCTTTTTCGAACCTAGCGATTTTTTTGAATCTGTCAGTCGCGACGAACGCGATTTTGAATCGCACGAGAATTTTTTTTGCATTTGCGGCGCCTGACTCGACGCGGACGCACGTTCAGCGTCCTGATGGGCGGGGAATTGCAGCATGAAGATCGCAACAGTAGGCGCCGAGCGTCGCGCGCAAATTGTTTCTGCTTGGTCGTTCGATGTTTTCGATACGTTTCTGCTGCGTGCATGCACGACGCCGGATGGCGTGTTTGAAAGGACTTACGAGCTATCCGGCATTTCACGATCTTGTCCGAATGTTTCCGCGAGCTTCGTTCAGCATCGCATCCAGGCCGAATCGCGCGCGCGTCGAATCGCGAAGGAGAAATGCGGCGCGGGCGAAGTGCGCATCGAGGAGATCTATTCCTGTTTTCCATTCAAGCTGTTCGGCCTTTCGCAAGCCAGCCTGAACGATCTGGTCGAGGCCGAGTTCGGCGCCGAGGTCGAGCTTTGCCGCGTCAACCAGGACATGCTCGGGCAATATCTGGACATGAAACGCGCCGGCCACCGCGTCGGATTCATCTCGGACACCTATTGGGATTCCGGCCGGCTGGCGCGGCTGCTGCGGGCTTGCCATCCCGGCCTCGCCTGGGACTTCCTCTATGCGTCCTGCGACCACGGCAGCGGCAAGAGCGACGGCTTGTTCGCCACCTACCTCTCCGAGCAGGGCATCGATGCCGGCGCCTCCTTTCACGTCGGCGACAACGAGAAGGCGGACATCAAGGGGGCGAAGCGTCACGGCATTCACCCCCGCTATTATCCGCAGGCATCAGCGCAGCTCGCCTCGAACTTTCAGCGCGAGACGGCACTGTTCGAGCTGCTGTGCGGCGGCGCGCCGGCGCGGCTCGATCACGGCGCGCGGATGCTGCGGCGCATGGTCGCCGCGCGCAGCGCCGGGAGGTCCCAGGCCTTCCAGCTCGGGCTGACCGTGCTCGGCCCTGTCATGACCGCGTTCGACGTCTTCGTGACGCGGCGCTGCGAGGAGATGGCAGGTCCAGGCCGCAAGGTCGTGCTCGGCTTTCTCGGCCGCGACGGGGTTCTGTCGCACCGGATCCGGCAGGAGCTGCATGGCGCCCCATCGGCCTATATCGAGATCAACCGTCGCGTCAGCCTGATCGCCTCAGCCGACACGATGCAGCCGCTCGTCGATCTGCTCGGCAAGGTGCTCAAGATCGACGCGCCGACCTTCCGCGACATGGTGAAGATCATGCCGGCGAAAGTTGCCGCTTTCTTTGGCGGCTTTCCGGACGGGATTGCCTCCGGCGAGGAGCTCGCCGAGGCGCTTCCCGGACTGATCGATCCCGCCGAGATCGTCGCGCTCGCCGCGGGCTTGCGCGCCCGGCTGCTCGCCTATCTGCGCCGGACCATCCCCGGCTTCGACGACTGCACCGATCTCGTACTGGCCGATCTCGGCTATTCCGGCAGCGTGCAGAAGGCGCTGCGCCGCATCTTTGACCTCGAAGGCATCGAGATCCGCCTGCACGGCGCCTATCTGATGTCGCTCGACGACGCCTTCGACGACCTTGCCGAACAGGACAGCGCGGCGGGCTTCATCTCCGACCTCGTCGTCACGCCTCACATCAAGCGCATGCTGATCCGCAACGTCGCGCTGCTGGAGCAGATTTGCTGCTCCGCGGACGGTTCGGTGCGCGACTACGATCGCGGCGCGGTGCTGCGCGAGATCAATCCGCGTCCCCCGGAGCAGTTGGCGCTTGCCACGGAGATCCAGGCCGGCGCGCTGGCTTTCGCTGGCAGCGCGGACGGTGTCGCGCGCGATTACGATCTCGATCCCTATGCCACCCCCGATGTCGCGGCGCGCTGGTGCGCGGCGACACTGGCACGGCTCCTGCTGCTGCCTGATAATGACGAATTGGCGCTGCTCGGCCCGTTGAAGCACGACGTCAATCTCGGGACCGACGCGCTCGCGCCGCTGCTCGACGCGCCGTTCGTGCGCAACCAGATCACCGCCCGCGGCCTCTCGGCAGCCTGCACGGCGGCCGCGCCGCCCATGTGGCTTGCCGGCAGTTTCGCCGGCCTGTCACCATCCTACAATTATCTGTACGTGCTGTTCGGCGCCAACCGCCTGCCTGCCGACGTCTTTGAGGAACGGGCCTCCGGCCTGGTTCAGGTCGGACTGTTCCGCGCCGACGGCGGTGCAGCGCTGGAGGCGGCGACCGTCCATCGCACCGGGCTCGGCGAGCTGCGTCTGCGCATTCCCCTGTCGCGTCGCATGTCGATCTCCACGATCGCACTGCCGCTGGCGAAATTCGCGCCCGAAGGCCTGCTTCACGGCGTGACCCTGCAGCAGGGCGGCGACGTTCGTGACGCCGCCGAGAGCCAGGATGTTGTCGCGATCGCGACCGAGCGGTTGATCTACGGCGGCGTGCAGTGGAATGGCGGCCATTATCGCGCCGAGACCGAAGATGGTTGCCTGCTGATCCCGGTCGCCCCGATGACGCAGGAGATCGCGATCTATTCCGTCGCGATCACCCCGCTCGGAGCCGCCCCCAAATAGTGCGCCTGATCGCGCCGCCCCGGCCGTTGAAGTCCTGGGGCTTACGAGGGGGCACGGAAATTGCGGAACGCGACGCAGGCGAATCTTGGGCAGGTACTGCAATCCGGCGGCATCAAGCTCGGCCGGACCCAGCTCGACCGACTGGGCTGGCTGGTCGGCCAATACGGTGCGCCGGCGCTCGATGGCGTCGCGGACGGGCAGCACAACGGCGTCGCTATTCTGAGGGAGCCACTGAGCGGCGCGGCGGCCGAGCTGTTCTACCGTTCGCTCAGTCCCGCCTGCGCGGTCGTCATTCCCAGAAGCGAGAATCCCGGCTTCGACTTCCTCAAGTCCAAGCTGACCGAATTCGGCACCGTCGGCCCCTGCGGCGCCGACGGCCCGCACGAGATGTGGTGGGGCGGCATCGGCTGGTCGAGATTCCTCGCCGCCGCCGACGCCTCCACGCCCCGGCCGCGAATCGTCTCCTGCCATCCGCGCGGTGTCGACGCGGCCGCGTCCCTCCGCCTCCGTCATTCGCTCGAACGCCTGCAGCTCGATTGTCATATCGAGCCGATCGACACCCAGCTCGACGACCGCCTGCTCTGCTTCGAGAAGGCGGAGTTCATGGTGCGGATGTGGAACAAATATCGCGAACCGCTGCTGTTCGTCGACGCGGGCGCTACCTTGCGCGAGGCGCCGCTGCTGCCCTCCTTCCTCGGCTGCGACGTCGCCTTGCACAAGTGGAATCGCTGGGAGATGTCGGCGCGCACGCTCTATCTCGGTCGCTCCGCGCATGCGGAACGGCTGCTTCGCGCATGGCAGCAGCTTGCGGCCGCCTATCCCGCGATCTGGGAGGGCTATCTGCTGGACCAGGCCTGGAGCCTGACGTCGTCGCAGGTGCCGCTCGATACCGTGTGGCTGCCGCGCTCCTATCACGCGCTGAAGGGCGATCTCGGCGCCTCGCGCGCGACGATCCTGCATGACCAGCAGACGACGACGCTGGAGCTCGGTCCCGATCCCGGCTTCGCGAGCATCGTGCGCACCGCCCGTCGCGCCGGCCGCACCGGCGCCCGCGACGCCTTCATGGTGATGACCTCGAAGGTCGAGACCAAAGGCGGCATCGCCGTGATCCTGCGCGACGTCTCGGCCAGCGACGCGGGTGCGGTCGCCGCGACCGTCGAGGCCGTGACCGGCGCCTACGCCGCCGATTGCGGCGGATACGGCCGGCTCGAGCTGTCGCTCTGCGCCTGGCAGGACGACGTCGGTGCCGCGCGGGAAGCCGCAAGCCTCGCACGTTACCGCATCCTGGAGATCGCGCCGGGACTGCGCATCGCCAGCGACTTCTTCGCGAGCCACGCGTCCGACGATGCGGTCATGACCGCGCGCCAGCTTTTTCCCTAAGGGACCATCACGATGCTCAAGACGATCATCCTGCTCACCGACACCGTGCAACAGCAGCAGCCGCTGGCCAATCTGCTCCGCGAGCATAATCGCGACCTCGTCTTCTGCTCGGCGCTGCGCGCATCGGACCTCAGTGCCATCGACCCTGACGTGCTGAGTGAGGCACGGCTGGTGTCGTTTGCCGCCGACGTCGCCATGCACGAAAAATTCCTGCTCAGGCTCGGGTATGGTGCCTACAAATTCTACGCCACGCCGACACAATATCCGGGCCTGCCGCCGGCGCCCGACGAGAGCGAGGACGATCCGCACTGCTACTCCGTGATCGCGCAGTCGATGACGATCTGGCCGGATTTCAAGAAGGTGGTCGGCCTGGAAACGGTCACGATCCCAGATGGCACCGCTCCTGCCGACCGCGAGCGGCTGGTATTCTCCCGCCTCGCCCATCTGTTCTGGGGCATGTCGCACATGATCGCCGGCGAGGCGACGGACCTCCCAGGGATCATCGGATCCGGCGGCAGCCAGCGTCCGACGCTCGCGATGATGAACTGAGCTAGCGCACGGAGGCGCGAAGCTGCGCCGACAGAGCGTCGCGGTGCTCGGGCGCGGCGATCGCGATCATGCGGCGTGCCCGCTCGGCAAGGCCGGAGCCGCGCAATTCCGCGATGCCCCATTCGGTGACGATGGCGTCGACATCCGCGCGTGGCGTCGTCACCGTCTCGACATCGGCGACGATCCGGCTGGTCCCGTCGGGCGCCGTGGCGGGCAGCGCGATGATCGCTCGTCCGCCGGGCGACGCGTTGGCGCCGCGCACGAAGTCGAGCTGACCGCCGATCGCGCCGATCGCAACGCCATTCAGCGTCTCGGAATTGACGCTGCCGTCGAGCCCGACCTGCAGCGCCGAGTTGATCGCGACCAGGCGATTGATCCGCGCCAGCACGTCCTGGCCGTGCGTGTAGGACGTCGGTCGCACCGATACCGCCTCGTTCTCGTGCACGAAGCGGTAGAGCCGCCGCGTACCGATCACCTGATTAGTGACCGTAGTTCCGGCATCGATCCCCTTCTCTGCATTCGTCACCGCGCCGCGTTCGATCAGATCGACGACGGCATCGTTGATCAGGCCGGAATGGATGCCGAGATTGCGCACATGGGATAGCGAGGACAGGATCGCGTCCGGAATTCGGCCGACACCGAACTGCAGCGTGCTGCCGTCGGCGATCAGGCTTGCGGCATGGGCGGCAATCCGACGCGAGACGTCATCGAGCGGCGGTGAGACCAGTTCAACGGGAGGCCGGCGCGCGGTCACGCGCAGATGGATCGGCACCTCGGCGGGCCATTCCGCTCCAAACGTGAATGGCGCATCCGGGTTGATCTCGGCGATGACGAGACGCGCGCCGCGCGCGGCGTCGATGACATAGTCGTTCGACAGGCTGGCGCTCAAGCGGCCGTCACCGGCTTCAGCAAGCTGCACCAGAACGACATCAGCCCTGTGGCGTCGCGCGGCGAAGTCGGCGCAGAAGGCGCTGTAGTTGCTCGGGATCACATCGAGCCGCCCTGCCCTGGCGAGCCGCCGTGCATTGCCGATCACGCCGTAGCTCTGGAACGCCACGTTGGGGGCGCAAGCCACGGGGAACGTGTCGGAAAAGATCGGCCCGACCATCATGCGGAAGGCCGGAAGTCGCGCGGCCTGGTGCATCAGCGCCTGCGTCAGGGTGACGGGCTCCGCCGTCGCCTGCCCGCAGACGACGAGATCGCCCTCGCGGATCAGGCCGGAGAGATCGATCAGCGCCGAAGGTTCGGGGATCGCCATCTCAGCCCATCGGCGTGAGGCGCTTGGAGGACTCAGCCAGCAGCGTGCGCAGCTCGGTCTTCACAATCTTGCCGTAGCTGTTCTTGGGAAGCTCAGCGGTGAGGTAATAATGCTTCGGCCGCTTGAAGCGCGCGATCCACGCATTGCAGACCTGATCGAGTTCGTCTCGCGTGACTGCCTTGCCCGCGACGGGAACGACGACCGCCACGACCTCCTCGCCCCATTCCGGATGCGGCCGGCCGATCACGGAGACTTCGGCGACGGCCTCGTGCCGCAACAGCACTTCCTCGACCTCGCGCGGATAGATGTTGGTGCCGCCGGAGATGATGACGTCCTTGGAACGGTCCTTCAGCGTGAGGAAGCCGTCGGCATCGAAGGCACCCATGTCGCCGGTGTAGAGCCAGCCGTCGCGCAGCGTATTCGCGGTCGCCTCCGGATTCTGCCAGTAGCCGGACATCACGGTATCGCCGCGCACGATGATTTCGCCGATCGCGCCCGCGGCAACATCGCGTCCGGTCTCGTCCACGGTGCGCACCTGCACGACGCCTTGGGCAATGCCGACCGAGGCGAGGCGCTCCTCATAGCGCGGATGACCGGCGGCCGCATGCATGCGCTTCGGCAAGTAGGTGATGGTCATCGGCGTCTCGCCCTGGCCATAGATCTGCGCCAGCTTCGGGCCAAACACGCCGAGCGCCGCCTTGCAATCGGCGACATACATGGGGCCGCCGCCATAGATGATGGTCTTCAATCCCGGTGCGTTTGCACCCGCCGCCTCCGCCGCGACCGTCAGGCGCCGCACCATGGTGGGCGCGGCGAAAAAGGAGATGTTCTCGCGCTTCGCCGTCAGGTCCAGAATTTCGTCCGGCTCGAAGCGGCCGCTCTCCGGAATGATCTGCGCGCCCATGCCGAGCACATGCGGCACCATATAAAGACCTGAGCCATGCGACATCGGCGCGGCGTGCAGCAGCGCCTCGCCCGGGACGATCGGATTGATCTCGGCGAGGTAATTCAGCGACATCGCCAGCAGATTGCGATGGCTGAGCACGGCGCCCTTGGGGCGACCGGTGGTGCCGCTGGTGTAGAAAATCCAGGCGGGATCGGTGATGGCGACATCGGCGATGGCGATGCCATCGGCCTTTTCCAGCGCGCGGTGCTCGCCCGAGCCGATCTCGACGATGAGCGGCTTGACCGTCGCGAGCGCCAGCGCCTCCGATGCAATGCTCGCCATGTCCTCGGTCACGAACACGAGCGCCGCGCCGGAATTGTCGAGAATGAACGCAACCTCGCGCGGATGCAGTTTTGCGTTGATGGGAACGGCGACCAGGCCCGCATGCCAGCAAGCGTAGAGGCAGGCGACATAGTCCGGCACGTTCTTCATCAGCAGCGCCACGCGATCGCCCTTGGCGAGGCCGAGGCGTTGCCGCAGCGCGCCCGCGAGCGATGCCACCGTCGCGGCGAGCCGGCCGTAATCGGCGACCGGCGTCAGACCCTTGAGCAGGGCCGGCGCGGAGGCGTCCGCTTTGGCGGCACGCAGCAGATGATGAGCGAGGTTCACTGCGATCCCCCTGAAGGCTAAGCCTAATACGACTTGGCGAGGCCTAGCACCTTTTCCGCGATGAAGCTCAGCGCGAGCTGCGGGCTGACCGGCGCGATGCGCGGGATCAGCACTTCGCGCAGATAACGCTCGACGTGGAACTCCTTGGCATAGCCGAAGCCGCCATGGGTCATCACGGCCTGCTCGCAAGCGTGGTAGCCGGCTTCACCGGCGAAATACTTCGCAGCATTGGCGCCGGCGCCGCAGGGCAGGCCCTTGTCGTATTGCCAGGCCGCCTGCATCACCATCAGCCAGGCCGCCTCCAGCTCGACCCAATTCACGGCGAGCGGATGCTGGATGCCCTGGTTCTTGCCGATCGGACGGTTGAACACGACCCGCGTCTTGGCGTATTCGGTCGCGCGCGACAGCGCCAGCTTGCCGAGGCCGACCGCTTCCGCCGCGATCAGGATGCGCTCGGGGTTCATGCCTTCAAGGATGTACTGAAAACCCTTGCCTTCTTCGCCGATCCGATCCTCCATCGGAATTTCAAAGTCCTCGAAGAACAGCTCGTTGGAATCGACGATCTTGCGGCCCATCTTCTCGATCTCGTGGACCTTGATCCTGTTGCGGTCGAAATCGGTGTAGAACAGGCTGAGGCCGTGGGTCGGCGAGCGCACCTCTTCCAGCGGCGTGGTGCGCGCCAGCAGCAGGATCTTATGCGCGACCTGCGCGGTCGAGATCCACACTTTCTGGCCGTTGACGATGTAACGGTCGTTCTTGGCGACCGCCCGCGTCTTGAGCTGCGTGGTGTTGAGGCCGGTGTTGGGCTCGGTGACGGCAAAGCACGCCTTCTCGCGGCCCTCGACCATCGGCGGCAGCATGCGCTTGCGCTGCTCCTCGGTGCCGAACACGACGACGGGATTGAGACCGAACACGTTGATGTGCACCGCGGAGGCGCCGGACATGCCGGCCCCTGATTCCGCGATGGTGCGCATCATGATCGCAGCTTCGGTGATGCCGAGCCCCGAGCCGCCATACTCCTCGGGCACGCAGATACCCAGCCAGCCGGCGTCCGCCAGCGCCTTGTGGAAATCGTGCGGGAAGCCGCCGTCGTGGTCCTTCTTCAGCCAATAGGCATCCGGAAAGCCTTCGCAGATTTTTGCGATGGCATCGCGAATGGCTTCCTGCTGATCGGTGAGCGCGAAATCCATGTTCTTTGATCTCCTTCTTGGGAGCCGCGAGCTCCGTTCCTAGCGCCCCATCTGCGAGGGCAGCCAGAGGATGATAGACGGAAACGCCACCAAAATCGCGATCGCGATCAGATGCGCGATGAAATGCGGGAAGGTGCCGTGGAACACTTCCGCCACCGGCCGCTTGGCGTAGCGGGCGACGATGAAGCAGTTGAGGCCCACGGGCGGCGTGATCATGCCGACCTCGGCGGTGACGATCTTGATGACGCCGAACCAGATCGGATCGAAGCCAAGCGTCTTGATCAGGGGCAGCACGATCGGCACGGTCAGCACCAGGATCGCGATCTGGTCCATGAACGAGCCGAGCACGATGTAGCCGAACAGGATCAGCGTGATGATCACCCAGCGCGAGGTCTGCAACGAACCAATCCAGGCGACGAGATCCTGCGTCACATGGGTGAGCGTGAAGAAATAGCCGAAGATCGAGGCGCCGACGAGGATCGTCACGATCATGCAGGTGCCGTGGCAGGCGCTGAGCAGCGCCTTGTACAGCGATCCCGGCGTCACCCTCCCCTTGGCGATGGCCAGCAGCAGCGCGCCCGCAGCACCAAGTGCGGAGGCTTCCGTCGGCGTCGCCACGCCGAGATAGATGGTACCGGTGACGAGGGAGAACAGCAGCGCCATCGGCCCGACCTGCCACAGCAGCGAAAAACGCTCGCGCCAGGACACGGGCTCGATGCGCGGCGCCCGCGACGGATCCTGCCAGACCAGGAAATAGATCGTCGCCATGATGGTGGCGGTGACGAGCGCTGCCGGAATGATGCCGCCGATCAGGAGCTGCCCGATATTGACCTCTGCGAGCAGGCCGAAGATCACCAGCGCCACGCTGGGCGGGATCAACATCGCCAGCGTGCCGGAGATCGCGACGACGCCGGCCGCCATCTTCGGCTCATAGCCCTGGCGGATCATCGCCGGAAGACTGGTCGACGACAGTGTCGCGGCCGATGCCGTCGAGGTGCCGCAGATCGCCCCAAAGCCGGCCCCGGCCAGAGCGGTCGCCATGCCGAGCCCGCCGGGGATCCGGCCAACCCACGCGGAGGCCGTCTTGAACATGTCGTCGGCCACGCCGGACAGCAGCACGAGGTCCGCCATCAGCAGGAACATCGGGATGGTGATCAATTCATAGGACGACACCGTCGAGAGCGGCGCCGTCTGCAGAATGCCGAACAGCGTGCCGGTGCCGCCGACCATCAGCAGACCGACCGAGCCGGCGAATCCCATGGCGAAACCGACCGGCGTACCGATCGCCAGCAGGACAAAAAGCAATCCAAGCACGAGGATGACTGTCATCGCGGCCGCCGTTATTCGAAGGAATGGGCTTCGCCGGCCTCGTTGACAGGCGGCAGGGGAAATAGATCACGACCCGAGACGAGGCTGAGGACATTGCCGACGAGCTGCAGCGCCAGCCGCAGCACCAGCACGCCGCAGCCGAACGGCACCAGCGCGGCCGAGATCCAGGTCGGCCAGGCAATGGCGCCGGCCAGCACGTCGTGCTGCTCGTAATTCTCCAGCGCGCGCTCGAACCCGACCTTGCAGATCAGAGCGAAGACGAACAGGCCGGTGAGTGCGGTGACGATCTCCGACAGCCTCCGGCCCCCGGCGGGAAAGCGCGAGAGCAGGATGTCCACGCCGACATGCGCATGCACGCGCAAGGTATCGGACAACGTCAGGAAGAACACGGCGGCCAGAAGGTAGAGCCCGATCAGGTCGTAGGTGAAGGAGAACGGGCTGTTCATGACGTAGCGCATGAACACGTCGGCCACCACCAAGGCCATGATCGCAAACAGAGCGATCGCGGCGATCACCGTCAGCGCGCGCTCCAATACGCCGAGCACGTCCGTCGCCCGCTTGATCATCGCTCTCCCTTTCCGCTCGATCCTGTAGGCAGCGCCCCTGCGGCGCTACTTCGCGCCACTCGCCGCGAGCAAACCTTCGAACTCCTTCAGCGCGGCGGAAGCCTGCTTGCCGCGGCTGTCGAGCCCGGCTGCCCATTCCTGCGCGACGCCCTTGAGCTTCTCTTTCATCTCCGCGCGCGTGGCATCCGGGAGCGCGGTGAAGCCGATCCCCTCGTCCTTCATCTTCTGCCGTGTCGCGTCCTGCTCCTTGTCGACGTCGGCGCAGGCCTTCGGCGTGATTGCTTCCGACGCGGCGTCCATCGCCTTCTTCACATCGTCGGGCAGCTTGTCCCAGACCGATTGATTGATCGAGTAGGCAACGATGAAGCTGCCGAAGCTGACGCCGTCGGTCGCGTATTTGACGAGCTTGTCGAGGCCATAGGCGACGACGCTGTCCATCGGGAACAGCAGCCCGTCCATCGTGCCGCGCGACAGCGATTCATAGGCATCGGGCGCGGCCATGCGCACCGGCACCGCGCCGAGCGTACGGACCGTCAGATCCTGCGCACCGCCGGTGGTGCGCAGCTTCAGCCCCTGCATGTCCTTGATGGTCTCGACCTTCGCCTTGGCGGTCCACACCTGATAGGGCGGCAGCACCACAGCCATCAGCAGCTTGATCTTGTTGGGCGCATATTCCTGCTTGGCGAGGATGCCTTCCCGCGCCGTTTTCCAATAGGCCAGCGTGCCCTGGCAACTGGTCTGGAAGGCGCCCGGCAATTGCGCGACCTCGGACAGCGGCATCTTGTCGGAGACGTAGGACGGCCCGATGTAGCCGATGTCGACCACGCCGGACTGCGTCAGCCGCAGCATGTCGGTGGCCTTGCCGATCTGCTGGTTCGGATAATGCGTGAACGTCACCGCGCCGTTGGTGCGCTTGGCGACATCGTCCATCCAGGGCTTGAGCATCAAACGAACGAGATAGTGGTCGGCGGGGAAGCTGTCGGCGACCTTCAGCTCCAGCGCCTGCGCCTGCAATGTCGAGACCGGCAGTGAAAATGCCAACGCGGCGGCCGCCCAGACCCAATTCCTCTTCATTCGCCTTCTCCCTGACGCGCCCTCACGCCGACGGCGGCAGCCATTTTGCTGCCGGTCGCTTCGGCCTCACTTCTTGCTTGAGAAGTTTGTACATATATGTGAATTTATATGTCAAGTATATGAACTAAGCATGGGCCTATGCGGCTGTTGGCGAAGCCCACGAATTGACATGCCCGTTTTCTGAACACTAACTCCACGTATATGAACTCTCACGCGAGGCCTCATGGGACCGCTCGCCGGCTTCACCATTCTCGACCTGACCTCGGTGTTGATGGGCCCTTACGGCACACAGGTGCTGGCCGACATGGGGGCCGACATCATCAAGGTCGAAAGCCCCGAGGGCGACATCGTCCGCCAGATCGGTCCCGGCCGCACGCCCGGCATGGGCGGGATGTTCCTCAATGCCAATCGCGGCAAGCGCAGCATCGTGCTCGATCTCAAGAAGAAGGAAGGCCGCGACGCGCTGCTAAGACTGGCGAAGCGCGCCAATGCGCTGGTCTACAATGTGCGCCCGCAAGCCATGGCGCGGCTCGGCCTCGACTACGAGAGCCTCCGCGCGGTCAACCCCGCGCTCGTCTATGTCGGTGCGTTCGGCTACGGCCAGTCCGGTCCCTACGCTGCAAAGCCCGCTTATGACGATCTGATCCAGGGCGCGGCGACCATCCCGACACTGCTGGCAGCCGCCGGCGACGGTACGCCGCGCTACGTCCCCGTCACCATCGCCGACCGCATCGTCGGGCTGATGATGGTCAATGCGATCATGGGCGGGCTAATGCACCAGCAGCGCACGGGTGTGGGCCAGCGCATCGACGTGCCGATGTTCGAATCGATGGCGGAGTTCGTGCTGGTCGATCATCTCGGTGGCCTCACCTATGACCCGCCGCTCGACCATGGCGGCTATCCCCGCCTGCTGTCGCGCTACCGCCGGCCCTACAAGACCAGCGACGGCTATCTCTGCGTCCTCATCTACAACGACAAGCACTGGCGCAGTTTCTTCGAGGCGATCGGGCAGCCGCATTTCCTCGATCAGCCGCGCTTTGCCAACCACGCCGCGCGCACGAAGCATATCGACGAGATCTATGAGGAGATCGGCCAGATCTTCACCACGCGCACCACCGCGGAGTGGCGAGAGCTGCTGGAGCGCGCCGACATTCCGGTGATGCCGATGCACACGCTGGAGAGCATCCTGGACGATCCGCATCTCAATGCGGTCGACTTTTTCAAGACGGTGGACCACCCCGTTGAGGGGCGCATCCGCCAGATGCGCGTGCCCTCCACCTGGAGCGCAACCCAGCCGGAGCCAGCCGGCCCCGCGCCGACGCTCGGCCAGCACGGCCGCGACATCCTGCATGAGGCGGGCTTCTCGACTGAAGAGATCGACCAGCTCGCAGAGCAGAAGGCAGTTCACCTGGCGCCGCTGCCGTAAGAAGCGGGGGGGGCGCCGGCAAAAATAAAGACACAGGGAGGAAACCGCGATGGCCGGACTTTATTTCGAAGACTTTTCCGTAGGCCAGGAGTTCAGGCATCCGCTGACCCGGACCGTCACGGAGATGGACAACACCATGTTCAGCCTACTGACGCTCAACCCGCAGCCGCTGCATATCGACGCGCATTTCGCCGAAAAGACCGAGTTTGGGCAGCGCATTTTCAACAGCCTTTACACCCTCGGCATCATGATCGGCATGACGGTCTATGATACGACCATGGGCACCACCGTTGCCAATCTCGGCATGACCGACGTCACGTTTCCAAAACCGGTCTTCCATGGCGACACCTTGCGGGCGACGACGAAGGTGCTTTCGTTGAGGGAATCCAAATCGCGCCCGAGAGCGGGCATCGTCGAGTTCGAGCACCATGCCTTGAACCAGAACGACGAGATCGTCGGAAAATGCCGCCGCATGGCGATGATGCACAAGAGGCCGGTCTGATGCGTTCGATGCTGTTCGTGCCGGGCGATTCCCCGCGCAAATTCGAGAAGGCGAGCGAGGGCAACGCCGACGCGCTGATCATCGACCTCGAGGATTCCGTCGTCGCCGAGAAGAAGCCGGAGGCGCGCACCCTGACGCTTTCGATGCTGAAGAGCCGCCCCGGCCCGCACCAGCTCTATGTCCGCGTCAACGCGCTCGACACCGGCATGACGCTGGCCGATCTCGCCGCGGTGCTGCCCGGCAGGCCCGACGGCATCGTGCTGCCGAAATCACAAGGCGGCGACGACGTGCGGCGGGTCGCAACCTGGCTCGAAGCGCTGGAGGCGGCATCCGGCATCGCGGCCGGCACGACGCGTATCATCTGCGTCGCGACCGAGACGGCCAGCTCGATCTTCGGCCTCGGCAGCTACAAGGGCTGCTCCCCCCGCCTCGCCGGCCTGATGTGGGGCGCGGAAGACCTCTCGGCTTCGCTCGGCGCCACCGAGAAAGCCTCCGGTGGCGTGTTCCACAGCCCCTATCGCCTCGCCCGCGATCTCTGCCTGATGGCCGCGGCCGCGGCCGAGGTCGTGCCGATCGACACGGTCTATACCGACATCGACAACCTCGCCGGCCTGGAAGCCGAAACGCGCGCCGCGCGGCGCGACGGTTTTTCCGCCAAGGCCCTGATCCATCCCAAGCATGTCGATGTCGTCAATGCGGCGTTCGCGCCGACCGAGGCCGAACGGACCTGGGCGGAGAAGGTGATCGCGGCGTTCGCGAGCAATCCGAATTCCGGCACGCTGCGGCTCGACGGCCAGATGATCGACAAGCCGCATCTTCGCGCCGCGAAGAAGATCCTCGGCCAGCCCTAGAGCCCAGTTCCGATGGAAGCGGAACTGGGCTTGAAAACGCTCTAGATCAGGACGCAAAGCCCGCCATGATCGTTCGCCAAGCCGCAAACGTCCTGGAGATCATGGAATTCTTCGCGCAGGCGAGGAAGCCGGCGACGCTTGCGGAGATCGCCGATCATTTCGGCTGGCCGCGCTCGTCGACCTTCAACCTTCTCACGACGCTGTCGGAGAAGGGCTATCTCTACGAGCCGCGGCCGCGCGCCGGCTTCTATCCGACCCCGCGCTGGCTGGCGATGGCGCGGATGATCTCGGAGGTCGAGCCCCTGCCGCAATGGACGCATCAGCTGATCGCCGATCTCTCCGCCGAGACCGGCGAGACCGCCTCGATCGTGGCGCCGGCCGGCGTGATGGCCGTGTTCATCGACGTCGTCGAATCCCAGGCCGCGATCCGTTATTTCGCGACCATCGGCCATCGCGTGCCGATCCATGCAACGGCCAGCGGCCGCTCGTTGCTGCTGCAATATTCGCAGGAAGAGCGCGACTCCGTCTATCGCAAGATCGAGTTCAAGCAATACGGCCCGTCGACGCCGATCAGCATCGAGGCGGTCGAGACCGAGCTGCGCAACTCGATCGCGCGCGGTTACTGCCAGAGCTTTGGCGATTACAGCCGCGATCTCGCCGGCGCTGCGATCCCGTTGCCGGTCGGCGACCGCCGTCTCTCGGTCGTCGTCGCCGGCCCGGAATTCCGCATTGGCCCCAGGGTCGACGAGGTCGCCGCGCTGATCGCGCGCACGGTCGATCGGCTGCGGCCGAAGGCGCCGGCTTGACGCTGCGGTCTCAGTCGAAACCTTGAACGGGCGGCGTCGAACTCTGCGCCGGTACGGCAGGCGCGGCTTGAACCGGCGGCGGGGCCGGATTGGCGGCAGCTCTCATCTGGCCATTGGCCTCCATCGCCTGGCGCATGCGCGGTTGGTTCCTGGCCGCGGCCGCGCGACGCGGCGGCGGCCGATGTCCTGCCGAGCGCGAACCTCTCACGCCCCACGATCGCGCGATCGAAGGTCCCGCGGTGTACCCGATCAAGGCGCCCGCGACCGCACCGACCGGTCCCAGCACGACCGCGCCCGACACCGCGCCGAGCGCCGCGTCCCCCGCGCGCTCCTGCGCAACCGCGCTCACGGGCACTAAGGCCAGCAATGCGACAGCAGTGATCAGAGCTTTGGTCATCGGAGAGTCTCCCTCACGGGAAACCACTCCTGCTCAAATATGGCCGCACGAGGTTCACTTGCCGGCCAACAAATGGCAATTGCCGGGTGGAACCGGGCGTCGGGCGACGGTGGCACTCCTTCCGCCAGTGCGCACGGCGTGGATGGCCGGGACGAGCCCGGCCATGACGATGTGGAGACCAGGTTGCCGCAAATCGCTCAAACGCGATCGTCCGGCCGCACAGGGAGGGCGAAAGCAGCTACACGATCTTGATCGACATATCCGGCAAGCCTTCGAGCTTGCACAGCAGCACGTCGCCCTTCACGACGGGACCGACATTTTCCGGCGTGCCGGAATAGATGATGTCGCCGGCTTTCAACTCGAACGCTTCCGACAGCTTTGCGATCTGCTCGGCCACGCTCCAGATCATCTTGCTGAGATCCGAGTTCTGCTTGACCGTGCCATTGACCGCCAGCGAGATCGCGCCCTTCTCGAAATGGCCGGTCTTGCTGGCGGGGTGAATCGGGCCGAGCACCGCGGCGTGGTCAAAGCTCTTGCCGATCTCCCAGGGCTTCTTCTCCGCGGCCATGCCGTTCTGAAGGTCGCGCCGGGTCATGTCGAGGCCGAGCGCGTAGCCATAGACGTGGTCGAGCGCCTTATCGACCGGGATATTGGTGCCGCCGGATTTCAGCGCGGCGACCAGTTCGACCTCGTGATGATAGTTCTTGGTCAACGACGGATAGGGATGATCGGCGACCTCGCCGACCGCGACGTTCTGGATCGCGTCGGTCGGCTTCTGGAAGAAGAACGGCGGCTCGCGGTTCGGATCCGAGCCGCGCTCGATCGCGTGTGCCGCATAATTGCGCCCGATGCAGTAGATGCGCCGGACCTGGAACACCTCTTTCTCGCCGACGATCGGGATGGTCACCATCGGTACCGGAAAGATCGGCTTGGGCCCTGCCTGCGCTGCGGCCGGAACGACGTCGGCCATGGTTGCCGCGGTCGCGACGGCGGCGGTTGCAAGCAGATCGCGTCGCGTCGGTGAGGTCCGTTTCATCTCGGGGGCTCCCTTCCTTGTCGTTGGGCCGCGTCAGGCGCGCCGCTCCGGCTGATAGTCGATCTTCAGCGTACCAGCAACAGGAACGCCGCGGTGCGGGCTTCAAACATCTTGACAGCTGCTTCGCGCTGAATATTTTTTCGTCGAGAAAGCACTTTCTCACCCTCGAAAATCAAAGGATCCAAAGCGACCGTCTGGAGAGACGACGATGCTCGATGAGAATTTGGCCCTGATACGCGCGCACCGCAACAATATTCACCGCTATCGGCGGCTGCTGAAAACAAGGCTGTCGCGGCTGGAGCGCAATTTCGTAGAGCGGCGCCTCGCGGAAGAGAAGTCGGCGCTCGATGCGCTGACCGCGGCGACCTTCCCTGTTGACTTCCGCGCACCCGGGGTGCCGGCCGAGGTGATGGGGGTGGCGCAATGAACAGTCAGCGGGCACTGCTCATTCGCGGCAGCGAAAAGGTGATCGGCCATTACGAGCTTCTGCTCGCGAGCGCCAAGACCGAGCATGAGCGCGAGCTTTATCAGCAGCGCATCGAGCGCGAACGTCGGCTGATCCGCGACCTGCAGGACGAGCCGGATTACCGCGCCGCCTAACTTGCTCCGCCTCTGCCGTTTGCGGGGGAGTCGGAGGCCCCCTCCCCAACCCTCCCTGGCGAGCGGGAGGGAGCGCACCTCCGTCATCGCGGCAATTGAGCCTCACCCCGTCATGCCTTAGCGAACGAGGCGATTGGGACCTGCGAGCGCACTGCTTGATTGGTTCGCCGGTGCCACCCGCACGGTCGCGGTGAGCGGTGTGCCATTGCGCAACAGATTGAGCCTCACCTCCTCGCCGACACGTGCCAGGCCAATCGTATTGCGGAGTTGTGCGGCGGTGCGGATCGGACGCTCGTCGGCAGCGGTCACGACGTCACCCTTGCGCAGGCCGGCCCTTTCAGCGGGCGAGTCTGCAGCGATCTCGGCGATCACGGCGCCCTGGGTCAGTCCCTTGTTGATCGACGGATGCAGGTCTTTCAGAGAGACACCGATGCGGCCGCGCTCGACGCGGCCACTCGCGACGATCTGCTCCATCACCTTGCGCGCCATGTTGACCGGAATGGCAAAGCCGATGCCGACATTTCCGCCGGCAGGCGAGATGATCGCCGAGTTGATGCCGACCAGCTCGCCGCGCAGGCTGACCAGCGCCCCGCCGGAATTGCCTGGATTGATCGCAGCATCGGTCTGGATGAAATCCTCATAGCCCTGCTTGCCGAGGCCGGTGCGGCCGAGCGCGCTGACGAGGCCCGATGTCACGGTCTGCCCGAGCCCGAAGGGATTGCCGATCGCGAGCACGAAATCGCCAACGTCGAGCGCATCGCTGTCGCCGAAGGGCAGCGCCTTGAGGCCCGTAGGGTTCTGGACCTGGAGCACGGCAACGTCGGTCGGCGGATCGCGTCCGACCACCTTGGCGGAGAACTGCCGACCATCCTTGGTCGTGATCTGAACGGCAGACGTGCCTTCGACCACGTGATTGTTGGTCAGCACGTAGCCGCGCTCGGCATCGACGATCACCCCGGAGCCGGTCGCGTTCACCTCCTTTTCAATCTGCCGGGGAACGTCGAAGAACTCGCGAAACAAGGGATCGCGATAGAGCGGGTTGTCCTCGCGCACGCGGCCGTGCACGGAAATGTTGACCACGGCGGGTGTCACCCGGCGCACCAGGGGCGCCAGGGTCGGCACCGAGCCGCCGGTCTTCATGTCGGGGATTTGGCCGGCAGCAGGCTGTGACGCCATGAGCGTCAGCACCAGCACCGCCAGCAAGAGCGGACGCACAGCGTTCATCTTTTTTCCTGCCGCCTTGTATGGATATCGGAGAACGTGGTGGCTCACTCGCCGTCGCGTGACGCGGCGATCCAGCCTTGCATGGCGAGGAACGGAGCGGCGAAGGTCGCCGAAACCTGGCCGAGCAACACCAGTCCCAGAACAGTCTGCGTGAGCATCATGGATGATGCCCCTCAGCGGCGGCCCAGGGCCGCCGCTGCCGCATCGGCACGCCGCCGCCGCGCGGCGGATCGTCATTGTCGTTGTCGCCGTCGAGCTTGCGCAAGCAGGCCAGGATATCGGCGAGCCGGACCGTGTGGCTCATCCCGGGGATCTCGCGTAAGCCGGGACAGGATTCGACCGCGTACATGTCGGATGCCCAGGACGACAGGATGATCCGCTTCTCCGGCGGAGAGAGCTCCTCAGCATTCAGGACATCGTCAGGCGAATCGTAATGGGCTGCAGGGTAAAACAGCGGATTGAGAGTCCCGGCATTGCTATTCACGTTGGTCATTTCTGAACCTCCCCTCATGCTCCTTTCCAAGGGACGTGCTTGTTGACGACGAGACGGCGGCGACAATCGCCGCCGTCCCGCCTGATGCTGTTGGTCGCAACAGCGAGAGCTTAAGCCGCTTTCTTCTGCTCGATCTGCGAGGCCGCAGGCGCGGCACCCGTGATCGGAATCCGGCGGGGCTTCATGGCTTCCGGAACCTCGCGGACGAGGTCGATGATCAGCAGCCCGTCCTGGAACGAGGCCTGCTTCACCTGGACATAGTCGGCAAGGTTGAACACGCGCCGGAACGGCCGCGCAGCGATGCCCTGGTACAGATATTCCCGCGCGGCGGTCTCGGGTTTCCTGCCCTCGATCGTCAGCGCGTTCTGTTCGGCCGTCACCGTGACGTCGCTGGCGCCGAAGCCCGCCACCGCGAGGCTGATCCGGTAATGGTCCTCGCCGGAGCGTTCGATGTTGTAAGGGGGATAATTGTCCTCGGTCGCCTGGCGAAGCGTGCTGTCGACGAGGTCGGCCAGGTGATCGAAGCCGATGGTGGAACGCCACAGGGGCGCGAAGTCGAAACTGGTCCTCATAACCAAGTCCTCCTGAGAGCAAGATGGATACGAAGGAGCGCAGGACAGGATCCCAGACGAGGTCCGAAGCCGGCCCGGCGCCCGCACCGGACCCGATCTGGCGTCCGGCACACCGCTCTCGCGGCGAAAAACGACTTAGAAAATCAGAAATAGCTTTCAAGGGGCGGTTCAAAAATTTTTAGAGCCCGACAGAGACCCAGACATATTCGCCATTGACAAACTAATTCGCTTATATCTAACTTTTCTAGGACCAGCCCGCCGCGCCACGCGGCCAATAAAGAGAGAGGAAACAACCATGAGAGGGCTTCTGGCCTGCGCCATGCTCGCGGCCATGACTTCGACTGCCATGACCACAGCGGCGACCGCGCAAGTCTCCGACGACGCGGTGCGGATCGGCGTGCTGACGGATCTGTCGAGCTGGGGCCGTGACAATTCGGGGCCGGGCTCGGTCGAGGCGGCAAAGATGGCGGTGGAGGAATTCGGGCCGACCGTGCTCGGCAAGCCGATCGAGATCATCAGCGCCGACCACCAGATGAAGACCGATGTCGGCGTGCAGATCGTGCGCGGCTGGTTCGACAACGGCAAGGTCGATGCCGTCGTCGACATCCCCAATTCCGGCATCGCGATCGCCGTGCACAACATGGTGCGCGAGCGTAACAAGATCGCGCTGCTTTCAGGTCCGGGCGCGAGCTCGCTGACCGACGAGCTGTGCAGCCCCAACACCGTGCATTTCACCTACGACACCTATGCGCTGTCGAAGGTGACGGCCTCAGCCGTGATCAAGGAAGGCGGCAAGTCCTGGTACTTTATCACCGCCGACTACGCCTTCGGCCAGCAGCTCGAGAAGGACGCGACGCGCTTCATCAATGAGATGGGCGGCAAGGTGCTCGGCGGCGTCAAGCATCCGACCAACACGGCGGACTTCTCGTCCTTTGCGCTGCAGGCGCAGAGCTCGAAAGCCGACGTCGTCGCCTTCGCCAATGCCGGCCAGGACACCGACAACGCGATCAAGCAATCCGGTGAGTTCGGCCTCGTGCAGGGCGGCCAGAAGCTGGTTGGCCTCCTGATGTTCGACACCGACGTGCACGCGGTCGGCCTCAAAGCCGCGCAAGGCACTTATATGACGACGGCGTCGTACTGGAACATGGACGAGGCGACGCGCGCCTGGTCCAAGAAGTTCTATGAGCGCACCAAGGTGATGCCGACCATGATCCATACCGGCGTCTATGGCTCGGTCCTGCATTACCTGAAAGGCATCAAGGCCGCTGGCACCGACGATCCCGCCAAGGTGATGGCCAAGATGCGCGAGCTGCCGATCGAGGATATCTTCGTCCACGGCGGCAAGTTGCGCGAGGACGGCCGCGTCATCCGCCACATGTATCTCGCCAAGGTGAAATCGCCCGAGCAATCGAAGGAACCGTGGGACTATCTGGACATCGTCAAGACCGTGAAGGGCGAGGACGCCTTCCGCCCGGTCTCCGAGTCCAAATGTCCGCTGCTGAAGAAGTGAGGTCCAGATGACCGGCACCGAGCATAGCGCAAGCGAAACCTACGAGTGCGATGTGCTCGTGGCCGGATCGGGCTGCTCCGGCATGTCGGCCGCGATCACCGCCCGCTCCCGCGGCCTCGACGTCCTGATCGTCGAGAAGGAGCCGCGCTTCGGCGGCACCACCGCCCGCTCCGGAGGCTGGCTCTGGATTCCCGGCACCTCGCTGGCGAAGGCCTATGGCATCGCGGAAACGCCGGAGCAGGCCCGCACTTATTTGCGGCACGAAGCCGGCAACAATTACGATGCGGAACGCGTCGATGCATTTCTCACGGCCGGCCCCGAGGCGGTGGATTTCTTCACCACCAAGACGGCGCTGCGCTTCGACATGCCGCTGGTGTTTCCCGACTATCACGCCGAGGCGCCCGGCGGCGCGCAAGGCGGTCGCTCCATGGTGACGCGTCCGTTCGACGGCCGCGAGCTCGGCGACCTCATCAAGTCGCTGGGCATGCCGCTGCCCGAGCTCACCGTGTTCGGCATGATGCTCGGAAGCGGCAAGGAGATCATCCACTTCATGCGCGTGACGAAGTCGCTGACCTCCGCGGTCTACGTCGCCAAACGCCTGTCGCGACACCTCATGGACGTGCTGCGCTATGGCCGCGGCATGACGCTGACCAACGGCAATGCGCTCGCGGGGCGCCTCGCCAAATCCGCGCTCGACCTGAAGATTCCGATGTGGCTGTCCTCGCCCGTGCGCGAGCTGACGGTCGAGAACGGCGCGGTCACCGGCGCCATCGTGTCGCGCGAGGGACGTGAAGTCCGCGTTCGCGCGCGACACGGCGTCGTACTCGCCTGCGGCGGTTTTCCGCACGACGTCGAGCGCCGCAAAAAGATGTTTCCGCACGCGCCGACCGGGAACGAGCATTATTCGCCGGGGCCCACCGGCAACACCGGTGACGGCCTGCGTCTTGCGGAGCGCGCCGGCGGGCATGTCGAGGACCGCCTGCCCAACGCGGCAGCCTGGGTGCCGGTGTCGCTGACGACGCGCAAGGACGGCTCGAAGGGCGTGATGCCGCATTTCATCGACCGCGCCAAGCCCGGCGTCATCGCGGTGATGCGCGACGGCAAGCGCTTTGCCAATGAGGGCAACTCCTATCACGACTTCGTCCAGGCCATGATCAAGGCGGCCAAGCCCGGCGAGGAGATCGCGGCCTATCTCGTCTGCGATCACAAGACGCTGCGCAAATATGGCCTCGGCTGCGTGCCGCCCTTCCCGATGCCGCTGGGTCATCACCTCGAGACCGGCTATCTCATGCGCGGCGATACGCTGGAGGCGCTGGCGGCGAAGACCGGCATCGATGCCAGGGCATTCGCCGAGACGGTCAGGCAGTTCAATGCGACCGCCCCGCAAGGCCATGACGCCGCCTTCGGCAAGGGTTCGAAGGCCTATAATCGCTACCAGGGCGATGCCATGCACGGGCCCAATCCCTGCGTCGCGCCAATCGAGAACGGGCCGTTCTATGCCATCAAGATGGTGGTCGGCGACCTCGGCACCTATGCCGGCATCGTCACCGACGCGAATGCGCGGGCGCTCGATGCCGAGGGACGGGTGATTCCCGGGCTCTATGCCGCCGGCAACGACATGGCGAGCATCATGGGCGGCAATTATCCCGGCGCCGGTATCACGCTTGGGCCCGCGCTGACCTTCGGCTACATTGCCGGCCGTCATCTCGCCGACAACGCCGCCAAGCGCGACGCGGCTTAAAGCCAAGCGCATCGGAGGCGCATGAAGAGAGAAAGCCGCGGCATCCAGTCCATCGAGGTCGGCGGAGAGCTGCTACGCGCGCTCGCCCGCAGCGGCGAGCCGATGATGCTGCGCGATCTCGCGCGCGAGGCCGGCATGACGCCCGCCAAGGCGCACCCTTATCTTGCCAGCTTCTCGCGCATCGGCCTGATCGAGCAGGACGAGAACACCGGCCGCTACGAGATCGGCGCGCTGGCGCTGGAGCTCGGACTGATCAGCCTGCGCCGGCTCTCCGGCGTGCACATCGCAAGGCCGAAGATCGCCGCGCTCGCGAGCCAGATCGGACATGCGGTGTCCCTCGCCGTATGGGGCACGCACGGCCCGACCGTGGTCCAGCTCGAGGAGCCGGCCCAGCCGGTCCACATCGTCATGCGCGCCGGCTCGGTGATGGCACTGCTGGAGACCGCGACCGGCCGGGCGTTTGCGGCCTTCCTGCCGGAGAAGACGATCAACGCTGCGCTCGAGAGCGGCCTCGACCGTCACGGCGTCGGTTACAATCCCAAGCGCGCGGTGAAGGGCGCCAAGGTCGCGGAGATGCTGACCGAGGTGCGCAAGCACGGCCTCGCCCGCGCGCTCGGCGATCCCCTGCCCGGCGTCAACGCGTTCTCGGCCCCCGTGTTCGACCATTCCGGTCACGTCGCACTGGTCATCACCGCGATGGGGCCGGAAGGTACCTTCGATGCGCGCTGGGACAGCCCGATCGCCCATGCCCTGCGCGATTGCGCCGGCGGCATCTCGAAGCGGCTGGGTTACGGGATCACCGCTGCCGCGGAGTGAGTGCCTCTACTTCTCCTTCACCGGCACGGTGTAGTTCAGGATCAACCGCCCACCGTCCGGATAGATCGTCTGTCCCGTGATGTAGGAGGCATCGTCACTCGCGAGGAACGCGACGACGGAGGCCACCTCGCTCGGCTCGCCGCCACGGCCCGCAGGCGTGCGGGACATCACGGTCTTGCGGGCATCCTCGGAGGTATAGATCGACGACGCCACCATGTCGGTCAAAATCGTGCCCGGCCCGACCGCCACGACCCGGATGTTGTGCGGGGCGAGCGCGACGGCGGCGACCGAGGTCAGCTGCTTCATGCCGCCCTTGGACATCGCATAGGTCGCGAGCGCCGGGATCGCCAGCAGCGCGTTCACCGAGGACATGTTGATGATGACACCGCCGCCACCTTGCGCGATCATCTGCTTGGCCGCGGCCTGCACACCGAAGAACGCACCCTTCAGGTTGATGCCGATGATCTCGTCGAACTCCTCTTCGGATATCTCCAGGATGTCGCGGTTGCGAGCGACGCCGGCATTGTTGACCATGATGTCGAGCCGGCCGAATTCCTTCACGGCGGTGGCGACGAGCTGATCGACATCGGCACGCTTGGCCACGTTGCCGACAACGGTGCGCAGGGCGTCCGGGCGGCCCAACTCGGCGGCCGTCGCGGCAAGACCCTGGGCATCGACGTCGGAGATGACGACCTTGACGCCGTCGTCCAAAAATCTCTTCGCACAGGCCTTGCCGATGCCGCGCGCCGCGCCGGTGATGGCAGCAACCTTGCCGGATAGTTTCATGGGCTCACTCCAGGACTTGTGACGATGTCGCGGACGCGCTCACGCAAAGACGCGCGGGCGCAGTCCAGCATGAAACCAGGTGATCATGGAATAGATGTCGTAGACGGGCAACCCGACCTCGGCCTGAAGCGCCGCCGCGTAAGGCGGCATGTTGGTGCATTCGAGCACGATGGCGCCGACGTCAGGATTCTTGGCGACGAGCTGCTTGCCGGCCTCGACCACGTCGCGCTCGGCCTGTGCGATGTCCATGTCGTCCTTCTCGGCCTTGATCAGGACGCGAAAGAACTCCTTGCCGTTCTCGGTGCCGACCAGCGGCGTATCGAGCGGCACGCCGGCGCCTTCGAGATGGGCCGGCGTCAGGGTCGAGCCCGAGACCGTGACGAGACCGACGCGCTTGCCCGGCGGCAGGGTCGCCTGCACCCACGGCACCTGCATCAGCGACGAGGTCGCAACGGGCACGCCGACCGCGGCCGCGATCTCCTTCTGGAACAGCGAGAGGAAGCCGCAATTGGTGGTGATGGCTTCGGCGCCCAGCCGCACCAGATCCTTCGCCGCGTCGATGAAGTCAGGCAGCAGGCCGGCCGCGCCCTTCAGCACCACCTTCTCGGGAGAGGCGCCGCTCACCACGCGATAGAGCACGGGGAAAGGCCAGGTCGTGCCGTTGCCCATGTCGCCGGGAATGCGGGGAAAGCGCGCTTCGAGCATCAAGATGCCGAGCGGCGCGCCATAGATGGCCTTGCCGCCACGGGCAATCCGGGATGACGAGTTGGCAGGATAAGTCATGTTGCGACCTCAGAGGAAACGTTCGGGCGCGAAAGGGAGAAGCGGAATTTCAGGCGGCTTGCCGCTGAGGAGCTGCGCGACAAGGCGGCCGGTACGGGCCGAGCCGACCAGGCCGACATGGCCATGGCCGAAAGCATAGACGATATCACGCGAGGCGCGCGCATGGCCGATACAGGGGCGCCCGTCCGGCATGCTCGGCCGATGGCCGAACCACGTCTTGATGCGCGAAGCCGGAATGTCCTTCGGCAGTTTCGGGAACATGCCGAGAAGATGATCGCGCAGGATCTCGGCGCGTTTCCAGTTCGGCGCGGCCTCGAGGCCCGCGATCTCGACGGTGCCGGCGGCGCGCAGGCCCTTGTTGGTCCAGTTCACCACCATCTTGGCGTCAGACGCCATCATCGAGCTGCGCGGACCTGTTTCCGGATTCTCGATCATGACGTGATAGCCACGCTCGGTCTCCAGCGGCAGGACATCGCCGACGGAGGCGGTGAGCTGCTTCGATCGCGCACCGGCGGCAACCACCGCGGCATCGCAAGGTATCTCGCCGGTCTCGGTGACAACGGCGACGAGCTTGTCGCCGTCGAGCCTCAAGCCGGTCGCCTTGGCCCGTACATGCTTGGCTCCGCCAGCGATCGCATGATTGGCGAGCGCTGCAACATAGGCGCCGGGATCGCGGCAGCGGCCGGCCTCTTCCACCACCACGCCAAAGGTGTAGCGCGAATGCAGGTCAGGCTCGCGCTGGCGAATCTCGTCGGCGGAAAGCTCCAGCCATTCGACGCCGACCTTCCGGCGCAGGCGCCAGCCGAGATCATTGTCGAAATTGCCGCGCGAGGGAAACACATGCATCACGCCATTGCGCTCGATCAGCTCGGGGACACCAGCTTCTTCGGCGAGCTTCCGGTGCAGCAGTGGCGCGTCCTTGAGGAGATCGCGTAGCGCGAACGCCGTGGTCTCGACCCGCGCCGGGGTCCACCCCGAGAGCAGATATTTGATCAGCCAGGGCAGCGCCTTCGGCAGATACGACCAGCGGATCGCGAGCGGCCCCAGCGGGTCCATCAAATAGCCCGGCACCTTCTTCCAGATGCCCGGCTCGGCCGGCGGGATCACCGAATGCGACGACAGCCAGCCGGCATTGCCATAGCTTGCCGCCTGCTCGCCGCCGGGCTCGCCCGGATCGATCAGCGTGACGCGGTGGCCCTCGCGCAGCGCCTCGATGGCGCTGATCACACCGACCGCGCCAGCACCGATGATGGCGACATGGCGACCGGCCGCCATCGCTTTAAGCCTTCACCGCCGGCGTAAAGTCCTTGCCGACGGAGATAGCCCTGGGATCGATGATGCAGTGGAGGATCGACGGCTTGCCCGAGGCCAGCGCGCGCTCGAACGCCGGCGCGAACTCTTCCGTGCGCTCGACGCGCTCGCCATGTCCGCCGAACGCCTTCGCATACATCGCAAAGTCGGGATTCTTGAGCTGGGTGCCGACGACGCGGCCGGGATAATCGCGCTCCTGGTGCATGCGGATGGTGCCGTATTGCGCATTGTCGACGACGATGACGATCAGCGGCGCATCGTACTGCACGGCGGTGGCGAACTCCTGGCCGTTCATCAGGAAGCAGCCGTCGCCGGCGAAGGCGACGACGATCCGATCCGGATATTGCCGTTTCGCAAGCACCGCCGCCGGCACGCCATAGCCCATCGAGCCCGAGGTCGGCGCCAGCTGTGCCGCAAAGCTGTGGAAGCGGTGATGGCGATGGATCCATCCGGCATAATTGCCGGCGCCATTGCAGACGATGGCGTCCTTCGGCAGCCGGTCGCGCAGCCAGGTCATGATCTGGCCGTACTGGAACGTGCCGGGCAGCTCGCGCGCCTTGTCGGTCCAGGCGAGGTAATCGGCATGCGCCTTGGCGGCCTCGCCCTTCCAGGCAATTGCGCCCGCGGGCCTCAGCGTCTCGACGGCGGCAGCGAACGCGGCGGGCGTTGCCTGGATCGCCAGATCAGGCTGATAGACGCGGCCGAGCTCTTCGGAGCCGGGATGTACGTGAACCAGCTTCTGCTTCGGATTGGGAATGTCGAACAGTGTGTAGGACGAGGACGGCATCTCAGACATGCGGCCGCCGATCAGCAGGACGACGTCGGCGTTGTCGATGCGCGCCTTCAGACCCGGGCTCGGTCCGATGCCGAGATCGCCGGCATAATGCGAATGATCGGCATCGATCAGCGAGGCCCGGCGGAACGAGGTCGCGACCGGCAGGTCGAAGCGCTCGGCAAAGCGCGCGATGCTCTTGGTGGCCTCGTCGGTCCAGCGCGAGCCGCCGAGGATGACCAGCGGCGCCTTGGCGCCCGCGAGCATGGCGCCGAGCTTTTCGAGATCGGCCGGGGCGGGCCAGCTCACCGCCGGCTCGATGCGCATGGCATCGGCAACGGCGGCAGTCTCGGTCAGCATGTTCTCCGGCAGCGCGATCACCACGGGACCGGGGCGGCCCTGCATGGCGACGCGGAAGGCGCGCGCCACGAGCTCCGGAATGCGGTCGGGACGGTCGATCTCGACCGCCCATTTCGCCATGGAGCCGAACACGGCCTTGTAGTCGAGCTCCTGGAACGCCTCACGCTCGCGCATGCCGGTATCGACCTGGCCGACGAACAGGATCATCGGCGTCGAATCCTGCATGGCGATATGGACGCCGTGGCTGGCATTGGTGGCGCCGGGGCCGCGGGTGACGAAGCAGATTCCGGGCCGCCCGGTGAGCTTGCCGTAGGCTTCCGCCATCATGGCAGCGCCGCCCTCGGCGCGGCAGATCACGACGTCAATCGGGCTGTCATGCAGCGCATCGAGGGCCGCCAGGTAGCTCTCACCGGGCACGCAGGTGACGCGGTCGACGCCTTGCGCGACGAGCTGATCGATCAGGATCTGGCCGCCGGTGCGGGTGTTGCGGATGGTCATGTCGGCTCCCTCAAGGCTCTGGCGATACACCATTATTCGCCGAACTGGGTAAGACACGCCGACAGAGCGCGCAAGCGCCAAAGGCGATCATTGCCTGCGCAGGCGTCATGCCGGTCCGTGCCCCCTGCACGACAGCCTGCTCGCAATGCCGGAGCATGACGCAACAGCATCGCTCTTCCGCTCCGTCTCGCTTGCAGACGCGCCTTCGCCTTCTCGCAGCGCCTTGCGCCCGAGTCTTGCGCTTCTCGTCACGCCCTCAATGAAAGGGCGCAGGGAAGGCCGGGCGCCGGCTGGCACCCGCTTGTCCGTCGTGCGATGAAAATGCACACGCAATGCACAACGGATGACAGGTGAAGCCGGAAACGTCCGGCCTTCCCTGCGCGATGTTTGACGGCGTATGGCGCGCTCTCCCGGGAGCCGACCTTTCCTTTGGCCTCCCTCGTCTCGCGGATTGACGGCGCGCTTTGCCCGGTTGGGCTCGGCGCACCTCCGCAAGGCTTGACTGTAGCAACGACAGCCAGGACCACGCGATTTGGCCGTACGCTTCAGCGCCGCTCGTCCGCACGCGGCCAGGACCTCACGGGGTTGATCCCGCCCTGCTCCCGCCTGTCGTGCACGACGCCGCCTGCGTCCACCGCTCCCCGATCCGCGGTTCGAAACGACGTACGACCGCCCCTTTCGCCGGATCAGGATGGACGACACATACGCCGAAACCGAATTTCGGTAAAGTGGAATATTTTTAGACGTTCCAGAGTCCGACACAGGCACGCGTGCGCTGCCCCAGACCGCATGCACTTGCGGCGGCTACCGAGCCGCGACGTTTTCGTCTACGGTCGGGCCAAACTCAAACGAGGACACCGGAATGCAGACCATCGGCCTGATCGGCGGCATGAGCTGGGAGAGCACGGCGCTCTATTACAAGCTGATCAACGAGCGCGTCCGCCGACGCATGGGCAAGCTGCATTCGGCCCCGCTGCTGCTGTACTCCTACGATTTCGAGGAGATCAAGCAGATGCAATATGCGGGCCGCTGGGCGGAGGCGGCGGCCAGCCTCGCCGAGGTCGCGCGGCGTCTCGAAAGCGCCGGCGCGCGGGCGATCGTGCTGTGCACGAACACGATGCACAAGCTGGCGCCCAAGATCGTCTCTGGCGTCAGCATTCCGTTCATTCACATCGGCGATGCGACGGCGCAGCGGATCCGGGCGAAAGGCTACCGGCGAGTCGGGCTGCTCGGCACCAAGTTCACGATGGAGGAGGACTTTTACGTCGACCGGTTGCGCGCGCATGATCTCGACGTGCTGGTTCCTCCCACCGAGGCGCGCGCCGACGTCAACCGCATCATCTATGACGAGCTGTGCCTTGGAATCGTCACTGACCCCTCGCGTCGCCGCTATCGGGACGTGATGGCAGCGCTCGTCGCCGCCGGTGCGGACTGCATCATCCTCGGCTGCACCGAGATCACGATGCTGGTCGGGCCCGATGATACCTCGGTCGAGACGTTCGACACCACGGCCATTCACGCGGAGACGGCGGCCGATTTCGCCATCGGGTGATTTAGGCGACGCCTCGCGCCTTGGGCACGCCGGATTGCGCCAGCAGCTCCGTCCATAGCCGCGACCGCGCCTCGTCTTTGAGGGAGACGACATGGAACGGCTGTCCGAAAATCGCGAGCGGCTCGTTGGCTGACGTGAACCGCGGCCAGGCCTCCGCGGCGTCGGGCACGCCGGTCGTGACGAAGCGCAGCACATCGGCCTGAAACCGCGCCGCGACCTCGACGTCGTCAGGCGTCATCGGGCCGCCCTTGCGTCTCAGGATCGGGCGATCGACGAAATCAGGCAGATGCGCCCAGAGACAGGCATTGTCGGCACCGTGGGTCGGGCCTTGCGACAGGAACGGCTCCAGCGCCGGTCGGTGATCGAACCGGCTGAGCCACACTGCGCCGCCCGCCCCGGCCTGCAGCCGCGCGAGATCGGCCATCGGGCGATGCCAGAATGCATCCGACAACAGCGCCTCGTACGGATCCTCATCGGCGAGCGCGGTGGCACGGTATGAGGACAACAGGCGCTCCCAGCCGGTATCGCCGAATGAAGCCCGCAGCTGCCGCTCGGTGGTGCGGATCATCGCGGCCGGCGGCGTGCTTTTCAGGAACATCACCATCTCGTCGCGGCAGGAGCCGAGCCAGAGCGGAGTGTCCCGCAAGGCCCCACTGGCGAAGACATCTCGCGGCTCGCGCGGGATCACGACGCCGTCGAGCACCGGCCCGAACAACGTGCCTTGCTCGGTCTCGTCCGCCAGCCTGCGGCCGACCCGCTCCACCGCAGCGAACAGTCTTGGCAGTGGCACCGACCCGATCGCGCCCGGGTCGCGCGCCAGTTCGAGCTCGTCGAGCACGCGGCGCGCGACGTCGTCGGCGTGATCGGCGCGCATGATGGTTCGCCCGGGCGCGCTGAGCGCGAGCGCGCGGATGAATTTTCCCCTCGCCTGAGGCAAGGTCGCGAGCGCGATCACCATGGAGGCGCCAGCCGACTGGCCGGACAATGTGATTGCGTCAGGATCGCCGCCGAAATTCGCGATATTGGCGCGCACCCAATGAAGCGCGGCGAGCGTATCCTGGAGCGCGAGGTTGTTGGCCTCGTGAAGGCCGTGACGATGCAGCTGCAGGAATCCGAGCGGGCCAAGCCGGTAGTTGATGGTGACGATCACCGCCGGGCCGTTCGCGGCGAGGAAGGCGCCATCATAGTCCGCACCGCCGCCGGTGACGAAGGCGCCGCCATGGACGAAGAACAGCACCGGCAGCGGACGATCGGCCCCTGCCGGCGTCCAGACGTTCAGGCTGAGACAGGCCTCCTCAATGGCATGATCGAGATGACCGGGTTGCGGCGCGTACGGACCGAAATCCGTGCAGCTCAGCGGCGCCGTCCAGCCAGCTGGCGGCACCGCCTTCGCGAAGCGGCGCGCCGTCGCATAAGGCACGCCCTTGAAGACGCGCATGCCGTTCTGCACGAGGCCCGTGACGGGCCCGCTCGTGGTCGAAACTGCATTGGTCAACATGCGATTGTCACCCTGCCCGTCGCTCAAGCACGCCGCTTGCCGAGATCGGCGATGTCGACGGTGTGGGTTTCGCGCGCGGTCGCCGCGGCCGCCGCCGAGATCACGCAGCAACAGGCAACGAAGATCGCGACCGGAATCCAGCCGTTCGGTCCCTCGCCGACCAGGCTCGCGCTCACCAGCGGCGTGAAGCCGGCGGCGAGAAAGCCGAGCTGGGTGCCGATCGCGGTGCCGGAATAGCGCACGCGCGCCTCGAACATCTCGGCATAGAAGGACGGCCAGATCGCGTTGGGTGCGGCATAGACGATGCCCGAGAGGATCATCGCCGCGGCGAAGATCGTCAGTGTATTGCCTGAGGTCACCAGCATGAAATAGGGGAACACGAGCACCGCGCAGCCGAGCACGCCGCCGATGAACACCGGCTTGCGGCCGATCTTGTCCGCCAGCAAGGCCCACAGCGGCTGGGTGATCAGCGCGGTGACGTTGCCGAGCACGCCGGCCCACAGCATGGTCGGACGCGCCACGCCGAACTTGGAGGTGACATAGCCGAGCGCGAACACGGCGGTCATGGTGCTGACGGTGGCGATCAGCGCGCAGACGATCACGCGCAGCACATCGGGCCAGTAGTCGCGCAGCAGCGTGACGACGGGGAAGCGCGCCATTTGCGCCTTGTCCTTGATGTCCTCGAATACGGGCGTTTCGGGCATGGTCCGCCGCACCAGATAGGCAACCAGCAGCACCAGCGCGGAGAGCAGGAAGGGAATGCGCCAGCCCCAGCTCAGGAGCTGGTCTTCCGGCAGGCTCGACACCGGGATGAACACCAGCGTTGCCAGGATCGCGCCGGCCTGGGTGCCGCTCAAGGTCCAGCTGGTGAAGAAGGCACGGTTGGAATTGGCGGAATGCTCCAGCGTCAGCGAGTTCGCCCCGCTCTGCTCGCCGGCGGCCGACAGGCCTTGCAGCAGGCGCAGAAGCGTCAGGATGACAGGCGCGGCATTGCCGATTGCCTTGGCATCCGGCAACAGGCCGATCGCGAGCGTCGAGCCGCCCATCAGCACCAGCGTGAACAGCAGCACCGTCTTGCGGCCGATGCGATCGCCGAAATGGCCGAGGATGACGGCGCCGACCGGCCGGGCGATGTAGCCGATGCCGAAGGACAGCAGCGCGAGCAGCGTCGCCGTCGAGGGATCGACATTGGCGAAGAACACTTTTGGAAAGATCAGCGCCGCGGCGGTGCCGTAGATGAAGAAGTCGTAGTATTCGAGCATGCTGCCGACGAAGCTGACCAGCGCGGCGCGCTTGGGCAGCTTGTCTTGCGCGGCTTCCGCGCCGGATGACGCGCGCAGCGCCGCGGTTGACGTCAACGTCATTCGAATCTCCTCCCCATGTGGCCGGTGCGGTTCGCGTCAGGCGGGCCGCCTCACGCGCGTTTTCTGTTCTGGTTGCCGCAACCTTGGTTTGACGTCATAATGTACGAACTAGTACGTTTATGCAATACGCGTTGGATCATCGCCGGAAGGCGCCAAATTTGCCTTCACCTTCAAGGTGATCCGTGGAAACTGGCGGGAGTAACAGCAATGCTCGAGCGCATGCCGCCCCCATCGAAGCGCACCAACGACCCCAAGCGCACCAAGCGCGACATCCTCGAAGTGGCGATGGCCGAATTCGCCTCGGAAGGCTATTCCGGCGCGCGCGTCGATGCGATCGCGGCGCGGACGCGCACCTCCAAGCGCATGATCTACTATTATTTCGGCGGCAAGGAGCAGCTCTACCTCGCGGTGCTCGAAGAGGCTTATCGCAGCATCCGCGCGCTGGAGGACCAGCTCGACATTGCGAGCTGCGACGCTCGCGAGGGACTGCGCCGGCTGATCGAAGCGACCTTCGACCACGACGAGCGCAACCCGAACTTCATCCGCCTCGTCTCAATCGAGAACATCCACCACGGCAAGCACCTGAAGCAGAATTTGCAGCTGCGCCAGCTCAACGCCAGCGTGATCGCAACCCTCGACGGCATTTTGAAGCGCGGCCGCGCGGAAGGCGTCTTCCGCGACGACGTCGATGCCATCGATCTGCATCTCGCCATCTCCTCCTATTGCTTCTTCCGCGTCGCCAACCGCCACACGTTCGGCGCGCTGTTCGATCGGGATCTGAGCGAGCCGAAGGTCTTGGCGAAGAGCCGGACGCAGATCGTCGAGATGATTTTGGCGTGGCTGGGGGCGAAGGGCTGAAGCAGCAAGCGGGCGGCGATCGCGTCACATTGTCTTGTGTCCCGGATCTGCAGCGCACCGCTGAAGGAGCGCTGCGCTGCGTCCGGGGCACACGGCCTTGAGAGCCTCCCCTACCGATGCTCGATCGCGCGGATCGCGCCGCGCAGCTCCGCGAGGCCGCGCAGACGGCCGATGGCGGTGTAGCCGGGGTTGGTGCGCTTGGTGGCGGCGAGATCGTCGAGCATGCGGTGGCCGTGGTCGGGACGGAACACGATACTCTTGTCCGGCGCGCGCTTCGCGTTCTCCTTCAGCAGCGCCTTCAGCACCGCGACCATGTCGACATCGCCGTCGAGATGATCGGACTCGTGGAACGACAGCCCGTCCGCCTCGCGCTTGGTCGCGCGCAGATGCGCAAAGGCGATGCGCGGGCCGAACCGTTCGGCCATTTCAGGCAGATTGTTCTCCGCGCGCACGCCGAGCGAGCCCGTGCACAGGCAGATGCCGTTGGCCTTGGACGGCACGGCGTCGAACAGCGCCTGATAGTCGTCGGCTGACGAGGCGATGCGCGGCAGGCCGAACAGCGGGCGCGGCGGATCGTCCGGATGCAAGGTCAGCGACACCCCGAGCTGCTCGGCGACCGGCGTCACGCGCGCCAGGAATTCGGCGAGGTGCTGCCGCAGGATCTTCGGCGTGATGTCGCGATAGGTTTCCAGCCGGTCCCGGAATTGCGGGATGGTCATCGGCTCGGTGGTCGAGCCCGGCAGCGCGCTGGCGATCACCATGACGAGATAGTCGATATCGGCCTGGCTCATCTTCTCGAACAACGCTTTCGCGCGGGCCCGCTGCTCCGGCGAATACTCCTGAACCGCGGCCGGACGCTTCAGGATATGCAGCTCGAAGGCGGCAAAGCGGTCCTGGTCGAAGCGCATGGCGCGGGCGCCGTTCGGCAGCTCCCATTCGAGATCGGTGCGGCACCAATCCACGACCGGCATGAAGTTGTAGCAGATGATCCTGATGCCGGCGCTCGCGACCGCCTCCAGGCTCGCGATCCAGGCCTCGATCGACTTGGTCGCTTTGCCGCCGAGACGCTTGACGTCGTCGGGGATCGGAATCGATTCCACCACCGACCAGGTCAGCTGCGAGCGGCCCGGCTGGCCGTTCTCGATGAAGTTCTTGCGCTCCTCGACTGCCTTGCGCGTCCAGGCCTCCCCGATCGGCACCTGATGCAGCGCCGAGACGATGTCGCTCGCCCCGGCCTGCCTGACGTCGTCGAGCGAGACCGGATCATCGGGCCCGTACCAGCGCCATCCCTCCAACATCATGAATCCCTCCGATCAGTTCGCGGTCAGCACGACCTTGACGCTCTGCGAGCGGTCGAGCGCGAGCCGCAGCGCATCCGGCGCGGTCGACAGCGGACGCTCGGCGGTGACCAGCGACAACACGTCGACGCTGCCATTGGAGATCAGCTCCACTGCGGTCATGAACTCGAAGCCGAAGCGGAACGAGCCGCGCAGGTCGATCTCCTTGGCCATCACCGCATTCGCAGGCGTCGGGATCTGGCCGCCCGGCAGATTGCCGATCTGCACCACGACGCCGCCGCGCCTGACGATGCCGATCGCGCTGGCAAGGCCTGCGGCCGTGCCCGAGACCTCGAAGGCGAAGTCATAGGGACGCGCCGCAGCCTGGGCCTTCAGGCCTTCCTCGCCGGCGGAAACGTTCTCGACATGCGAAGCGCCGAGCCTGGTCGCAAAGGCTAGCGGCGCCGGCGCGATATCGGCCACCGTGACGTCGGCCATGCCGGCGCGGTGCGCGGCGAGCATGGTCAGAAGCCCGATCGGGCCGGCACCGAAGATGATGCCGCGCTTGCCCTCGATATTGCCGGCGCGCGCGACCGCGTGCAGGCAGACGGAGAGCGGCTCGGCCAGGGCCGCGGCCTGATACGACACGTGGTCGGGAATCTTGACGCATTGCGCGGGGATCGCGTCGAAATAATTGGCGAAACCACCCTGCATGTGCGGCGTCTTCGACGCCGAGCCCATGAAGTAGATGTTCTCGCACAGGTTCGGCCGGCCCTCGCGACAGGCGACGCAATGGCCGCACCAGCGCGACGGGTTGACGGCGACACGGTCGCCGACTTTCAGGTTCGCTGCGGAGCCGGAGATCTCCACGACCTCGCCCGAGATCTCGTGGCCAAGCACCAGCGGCGACTTCACCACGAAATCGCCGGTCCGGGCATGGCGGAAATAGTGCATGTCCGAGCCGCAGATGCCGCCGGCGCCGAAGCGGATGCGCACCATGCCGTCGGCGAGCCTGTCGAGCGGATGCTCGATCATGCGGAGATCTTCGGGACCGAACAGGGTTGCGGCGAGAGCGGTCGAGGTCATTTGGAGAGTCCCATGTATTTTGGCAGCCAGAGGGTCAGTTCGGGGATGTAGGTGATCGCGATCAGCGCGAGCATCAGCGGCACCAGCCAGGGCAGGATCGCCACCGTCGTGCGCTCGACCGAGAGTTTTGCGACGCGCGCGAGCACGAACAGCACCATGCCGAGCGGAGGATGCAAGAGGCCGATCATCAGGTTCAGCGTCATGATCAGGCCGAAATGAATGGGATCGATGCCGAGCTTGAGCACGATCGGCAGCAGGATCGGCACCAGAATGGTGATCGCCGCCGTGGTGTCGATGAAGCAGCCGACGAACAGGATCAGCACGTTGGCGAGCGCCAGGAACACCCATTTGTTGTGGGTGACGCTGAGCATCCAGTCCGAGAGCGTCTGCGCCGCCTGCGACACCGTCAGCAGCCAGGCGAAGATCGAAGCTGCCGTGACGATGAACAGCACCGAGGCCGTGGTCTCGATCGTGTCGAAGGTCGCCTTCGCGACCGTTTGCAGCGTCATGGTGCGGTAGCGGACGAGGCCGAGGAACAGCGACCAGATCACGGCGGCGACCGCAGCTTCGGTCGGCGTGAACCAGCCGAGCGTCATGCCGCCGATCAGGATCACCGGCGCCATCAGCGCCATCACCGCCGAGAAGTCGAAGTACCAATCGATCACCAGCAGCGTACCGAGACCGATGACCACCGCGACGTTGACCGAAAGGCCGGCCAGCACCATCAGCCAGATCGCCATCGGGAACCAGAGCACGATGACGATCTCGAGCCCGGCCGAGCCGAGCTGCGGCCAGGAGAACGGCGTGTCGCTGCCCCATTTGTTCTTGTGCGCGAAATAGGTGACGGTGATCATCATGAACAGCGTCAGGACGACGCCCGGAATGACGCCGCCGAGAAACAGCGCGCCGATCGAGACGTTCGCCATCATGCCGTAGATCACGAAAGGCAGCGACGGCGGGATGATGGGCCCTAGCGTCGCCGAAGCCGCGGTGACGCCGACCGAGAACTCGGTGGAGTAGCCGTGGTCCTTCATCGCCTTGATCTCGATGGTGCCGAGACCGGCGGCGTCCGCGATCGCGGTGCCCGACATGCCGGAGAAGATCACCGAGCCGATGATGTTGACGTGGCCGAGGCCACCGCGCATCCAGCCCACGAGGGCGACGGCGAATTTGTAGATGCGCCCGGTGACGCCGGCGATGTTCATGAGGTTGCCGGCCAGGATGAAGAACGGCACGGCAAGCAAAGGAAAGCTCTCGACGCCGGCGATCATGCGCTGTGCCAGCGTGACGTCGGGCGTCACGCCGCTAACCAGGATGTAGAGCAGCGAAGATGCGGCCATGGCGATCGCCACGGGAACGCCGAGCAGCATCAGGACGAGAAAGCCTCCGAGCAACAACAGCATGACGTTATATCTCCGATCCGTCGTAGGCACCCGGACGTTCGAGGACCGAGTAACCCTGCCGCCAGTGCTGCACCGCCGCCTGCAACGAGCGCAGGAACATCAGCACGAAGCCGAGCAGCACGGCGTAATAGACGTAGTTCTTGGGGAAGTTGATCGTGGTCATCTGCTCGTCGCCGATGATCTGGATATAGACCCAGACCAGTTTCGTGGCGTAGCCGAAGAAAGCGATCCGGATCAGGTCGATCACCGTCGACAGCGCGCGCCCCGCGGGCTGCGGGAGATAGCGGTAGAGCAGGTCGACCTGGATGTGCCGCGACAGCCGCACGCACATCGAGGCGCCGATGAAGACCACGCCGATCAGGCAATAGGTCGCGATCTCCTCGGTCCAGGCGTAGCTGTCGTTGAGCACGTAACGGGTGAAGAACTGCAGGAAGACGGCGAGCGCCATCACCCAGAAGATCGCCAGCGCCACCCAGTCCTCGAACGCGTAGATGCCGAGATCGACCTTCGGCGTCGCCTCCTCCTCGAAGGTATGGGCGATCTCGTCCGCGGTGATCTGCCGGTGGATTTCGGCGGTGGACATGGGGTTGCTCCTCTCCAAATCGTCGTTCCGGGATGGTGCGCTAGCATCAGACCCGGAACCTCGAGATCCCGGGCTCGGTCCTGCGGACCGCGCCCGGATGACGACTACGTCGTCACTTCACCGCCTGGATCTTTTCCCAGTCGGCTTTGCGATAGCCGAAGGTCTCGAACGCGACGTTCTTCAGCACGGTGTCGCGGAACTCGTTCTTGTCGACCTCGGCCACGGTGAGGCCCTTCTCCTTGAAGAAGGCGACCAGCTTGGCCTCGTTCTGCTTGATCTCGCCGGTGGCCTTGGCGGCGGCTTCCTGGGCCACGTCGGTGAAGATCTTCTTGTCCTCGTCAGAGAGCTTCTTCCACAGCGCGCCGGCGATCACGGTGTTGAGGTGATCGACGATATGGCCGGTCAGCACGATGTGCTTCTGCACCTCGTAGAACTTCTTGGCCTCGATCGTGGTCAGCGGGTTCTCCTGCGCTTCGACCGTGCCGTTCTGGAGCGCGAGATAGACTTCGGCGAAGGCGATCGGCGCGGTATTGGCGCCGCAGGCGCGCGGCATGGCGAGGTAGGCCGGCACGTCGGGCACGCGCATCTTCAGGCCCTTCATGTCGGCGCAGGTCTTGATCGGCTTGTTCGACGAGGTCTGGCGCACGCCGTAATAGGTCACCGCGACGATGTGGTGGCCGCTCTTGTCCTCATAGCCCTTGGCGAGCTCCTTGAAGATGTCGCTCTTGGTGTAGGCGAGCAGATGATCGGCATCGCGGAACGTATAGGGATAATAGGTCACGCCGATCGGCGGGAAGCTCTTGGCGGCGAAGCTGGAGCCGGAGATGATGATGTCGACCGAGCCGAGCGACAGGCCCTGGTTGATGTCGGCTTCCTTGCCGAGCTGCGAGGCCGGATAGACGTCGATCGCATAGCGCCCGTTGGTGCGCTTGCCGATCTCCTGTGCGGCCCAGACCGAAGCGGTGTGGAACGGCTCCGACGTCTCGTAGACATGGGCCCATTTCAGCTTGGTCTGCGCCGTGCTGGCGCTGGTCGCAGCCAGCAGCGTAGCCGCGGAGATCACGGCTGCAATCGTCATTTTCTTCAACATCGACTTTCCTCCATCGTTCAAGTCTGCTTCTTGTTCGCCCGCCCCGGCATGGATGCGGGCCGTACAATCTCATCGCTGCCGCGCGCGACCGCTCCCGGCCTGCTTCTTTGCTGGCCGCTTTGGTGTCGCCGCCTTCGCCGGGGCTCGCGCGGCCCGGCTCCGCCCCGAAGAGGATCCTGCGGCGTTCTCGGCGCCGAAATTCTGCGCGAAGCGCTCCTGCGAGCGCGCCAGATGGGCGCGCATCGCCTCGCGCGCGGCGTGCGGATCATGCGCCGCGATCGCCTCGCGCACAGCGCGATGCTCGTCGAGCGCGGTGCGCCAGGTGCCCGGGCTTTCGAAATAATGCGCAAGCTGCGCGAAATAGGGATTGAGGCGCTGGTCGAACAGCTCGCCGACCACGCGGACCAGAACGGCATTGCCGAGGCTGCCGGCGATCGCGACATGAAACGCGCGGTCGTGGACCATCGAGGCTTCGCCGGGATGCTCAACCTGCTCCATCGCCAGCAGTGAGGCGTCGATGCGGGCGATGTCGTCCCTGGTCGCGACGCGCGCGGCCTGTTCGGCGATCGCGCTTTCCAGGAATTCGCGGGCGCGCAGCAGCTCGAACGGTCCCTCGATGACGGAGGCGGCTGCGGGGGCGGCGCTTGCGGCGGGCTCGATCACATAGATGCCGGACCCGACGCGGATGCGCAGGCGCCCTTCGACCTCGAGCGCGATCAGGGCTTCGCGCACGGTCGGGCGCGACACCTTGAGCTGCTCGGCGAGCTCGCGCTCGGTCGGCAAGCGACTGCCGACCGCGTACTCGCCGCTGTCGATCAGGCTTCGCAATTGATCGGCGACCTGGCGATAAAGCCGTCTCGCCTCCACAGCTTCCAGCGGCACGCTGGTCCTCCCGCAAGGGTCGCGCGGGGGTTCCCCGCCCGCGGCCTGCCAATTTTGGAAAATTGGTCTTACCAATTGACCGAAGCATTGACCTGATACGGGCGCCATGTCAAGCAGCGGCAAAGCAAAGGGGAGACGTCCATGCGCCCAGGTTCAGCGCGTCTTGGCCGCGCCAATCTCGACGGGCTGTCGCCGGGCATCCGCCGGCCGGCCTACCACCGTTCGCAAGTCACACCCGGCATCGTGCATCTTGGTCTCGGCGCGTTTCATCGCGCGCATCAAGCGGTTGTCATCGACGACTGCATTGCCGCCGGCGGTGCCGCCTGGGGCATCATCGGCGCGAGCCTGCGCAGCCCGGATACGCGCGATGCCCTCGCCCCGCAGGATCATCTCTACACCGTCGCCGTGCGCTCGGCCGAAGGCACCGAACACCGCGTCATCGGCGCGCTGCTCGACAGTGTGGTCGCGCGCGAGAAGCCGGCAGCGCTGGTCGAGCGGATGGCCGATCCCGCCATCCGCATCGTCTCGCTCACCGTCACTGAAAAAGGCTATTGTCACACGCCGCAGACCGGCGATCTCGACGAGCGGCATCCGGATGTCGTGCACGACCTCAACAATTTCGACGCGCCGCGCTCGGCGCCCGGCTTCATCGTGGCCGCGCTGGCGCGCCGGCGCGCACGGGGTCTTCCGCCCTTCACCGTGCTGTGCTGCGACAATCTCGCCGCCAACGGCCACACTGTGCAGCGCATCGTGACGCAGTTCGCCGCGCTGCGCTCGAAGGATCTCGCCAAGTGGATCGCCGATACGGTCGCCTTCCCCTGCACCATGGTCGATCGCATCGTTCCTGAAACGACCGATGCCGACCGCGACGCGGTCTCGAACGCCCTCGGCATGCGCGACGCCTGGCCCGTGATGACCGAGCCGTTCACGCAATGGGTGGTCGAAGACCGCTTCACGGCGGGCCGGCCCGACCTCGCCGCAGCCGGGGTCGAGCTCGTCAGCGACGTCAAGCCGTTCGAGCTGATGAAGCTGCGGCTGCTCAACGCCAGCCATTCGGCGCTGGCCTATCTCGGCTATCTCGCAGGCTTCGAGACCATCGCCGACACCATGCAGAATCCGCATTTCGCGCGCCTCGCGGCAAAGGTGATGGAAGAGGCCGCGGTGACGCTGACCATGCCCGCGGGCACGGACCTCGCCGCCTATCGCGCCTCGCTGCTCAAGCGCTTTTCCAATCCGGCGCTGCATCACCGCACCTGGCAGATCGCGATGGACGGCTCGCAAAAGCTGCCGCAGCGCCTGCTCGGCGCGATGCAGGATCGCCTCGCACGGAACCTGCCGATCTCGACGCATGCGCTCGCGGTCGCCGGCTGGATGCGTTACGTCAGCGCAACAGACGAGCAGGGCCGCGCCATCGACGTGCGCGATCCCCTTGCCGGCGAATTCGCCGCGCTGGCGCGCGAGGCGAGACCTGTTGCCGAGCGGCTCGCGCCGGCTCTGCTCGGCGTCGGACAAGTGTTCGGGCCGCTGGGCGCCGAGCCGCGGCTGCGCGAGGCCGTGACCGCGGCCCTCGGCCGTCTCTACACGGATGGGGCGCGACGGGCCGTGGAGACGCTGGTGTCGGCCTGACCTTAAAACAGGCAATGCTGCACTGCGGTCCAATCGAACGCGACGTCGAACGGAAGTCGCGCTTGATTTTTGCCGGCCCTTGCCCCACCCGAGAGCAATGGCAAAAGACAGCAAGATCATCGCCGCCAACGCGGCCTTCTACGCCGCTTTTTCAGCGGGCGACTTCGCCGGCATGGAACAGATGTGGGCGGATGACGACGGCATTTCCTGCATCCATCCCGGCTGGCCGGCGATCGTCGGACGCGCCACGGTGATCGGAAGCTGGCGCGACATCCTGCAAAATCCTGAAAGACCGCAGATCACCTGCGCCGAGCCGCAGGCGATCGTCGACGGCGACAGTGCCCGCGTGCTCTGCATCGAGATCGTCGACGGCACCGCTCTGGCGGCTGCGAACCATTTCCGCCGGATCGGCGACGACTGGCGCCTGGTGCATCACCAGTCGAGCCCGATCGCGCAGATTGTCGAGCAGGCCGAGGACGATAGAACGAGCCACCGCGTCCACTGAACGAGGCAAGCGGGCGGGCGCGCTCCAAGTCGCGTGCTCACAAGTCCAGCACGAGTCCGTTTCACCTTTGAAGGTGGACCTCGACGCGTCGCAGACCGATGACCGCTAAGGGCCAACTCCGGAAGTAGCATGCCCCATGGGATCTCCGAGACGGCGCTCGGTCCTGGTGAGCCCTTCTTAATTGAGCTGGTCGAGCAAAGCCTTTGCTTGCTGGAGGTCCGCAGTATCGAGGCCTTCAGTGAACCAGCCAAAAATAGGCGCAAGCAAACTTTGGGCCTCATTGCGTCGACCCTGCGCTTGCAGGACTCTGCTGAGGCTCATCGCCGCACGTAGCTCAAGGAGCCGAGCACCTTGCTGTTGTGCTGCTTTGAGGGCTTGGTCCAGACACCCTTCCACCTCATCGCGGCGCCCCGCTTTGAGAAGCAGTTCGCCAAGCTCGGGCGCAAACCAGCAGTCACCGCTCTGGTCGGTCGCTTCACATATGAGCCGTAATCCATCCTTAATCTCTCCGGCAATGAGATGCGCTTCCGCCGCTCGGGCAAGACGGTACGTAACGTGAAATTTCGACCCTGTTGCGCGCCACGCGACCAGCCCTTCCCGCATGACGGCGAGGCCCTCCTCAATGTGTCCCTGCACGACGCGCGCCCAGCCGCGCAACATGGTCGCGTTCGCGACTCCGACGGCAGACCCATGGCGCGCGAGCAGTGGGAGAACGATGCTCACAGAGTCTTGGACTTTCTGCGGCTCGCGGCGGATCTGGTGCAGTTCTGCTGCAGACCACAGCGCCTGGGCAAGCGTGGGGGCATGGTCAAGATCACGCGCAAGCCCAAGGCCTTTCTGCATTTGCCGAACGGCTTGGTCCGGATAACCCGTTGCCGCGGCAATGAGTGCGTCGATCACGTAACCGCAGACGCCCGGATCATGGCCTCCATATTGCAGGGCTTGCTCGCCATGCGTTTCGCGTCGGTAGATAGCAAGTCCGCCCGCGATATGATGGCGTGCCGTGGCAAGGGCGCCGGTTTCCAAAAAGACTGGCCATGCTGCGTGGTGAGCTTGCAGCATAAGTGCGGAATCCCCGCTTGTGTTCGCCATGCCGAATAGCTCATCCACCAATCGGCCGGCCGTCGCCAAATCACCAGCCGTGAAGGCAACTAGCCACGCCCCCCAGACGGTTGGAAAAAGGCCTGCTATTCGCTGTGCATTACGCGCCAGCTCGCGAGCCCGAGCGTACACGCGCCCGATCTCGGGTGCCGCTGACGATCTCGTCGTCATTAATGCCGGCCCCAAAGCGATCAGCAACTGCAACTCCTGATCGGCATGTGCGGCCCTATCAGGCAGCGTTTCAAGCAGCTCTATTGCGTTCCGAAAATGTGCGACCGCCTCCTGATTGGCCGACCGTTTTGCTGCGCGATCTCCAGCACGCTGCCAATAATTGATGGCCTGCTCAGGCAATCCGGCCTGAGCGTAATGTCGAGCAAGAACTTCAGGTTGGGTCTCGCAGACATCGGAAAGCTCCTGCGCAAGGACATTTGCTATGCTCTCATGGAGCTCCTTTCGCTTTGCGCGGAGCAGCGTGCCATAGGCCACGTCCTGCACCAGTGCGTGCTTGAACAGATAGTTGGCATGCGGCGGCTCGCCCTGCCGAAACAGTAAACCAGCCTGAATGAGACGGTCCAGCGCCGATCCTAGCTGCGCCCCGGTTTGTCGCGCCACCGAAGCCAGCAGACTATGCGAAAACTCCCGCCCAATTGCCCCTCCAATCTGCGCTACCTCCTTGGCCGCCGGGCCGAGCCGGTCGAGCCGCGCCATCAGCGACGCGTGCAAGGTTGCGGGAACCAACTTGGCCGGGGATGGAACCGTGGCGGCGGTCAGCCGGGCGGCCCCCTCGCTCTCTGCCTCCAGCACCGCCTTCGTCATCTCCTCCACGAACAGGGGAATACCGTCGGTGCGCTCCACGATCTCCGCCGTCACATCCGACGGCAGCCCCTTGTTCTCGACAAGCCGCGCTATGATCGCGGCCGCCTCACGCTCCCCAAGTCGGTTGAGCGTCAGGCTTGTCACATGCGACTGTCCCACCCACGGCGGGTTGAACTCGGGGCGGAAAGTTACGACGAGCAGCACGTGAAGGGCTGCGATCCGGTCGACCACCCGGCCAAGCGCTTCCAGGCTCGTCGGATCGACCCAATGCGCATCCTCGAAGATCATCAGCACAGGATTCTGGCGTGCCAATCCCGCGAGTTGCGACATCAGTGCTTCGAGCGTTCTTTGCCTGCGCTGTTCCGGGGCCAAAGCAAGCGCAGGATATCGTCCATCATTCGGAAGCGACAGCATCTCCGCAAAGAGCGCGGCATCCTGGATGGAAGTTGAAGTCTGCGCGAGCATCGCATCCAGCTTGTTGAGCTTCTCTTGCGGTTTGTCGTCGTGCGCCAGTCCGGCGGCACGCTCCATCTGGCCAATGATCGAATAAAGCGCGCTGCCCGTATGTTGCGGGGAGCAGAAATAGCGCAAGCACGTGTGGGATTCGGTAGCGAGGCGCTCCAGAACCGCGGCTGTGAGCCGTGATTTCCCGATACCTGCCTCGCCGGACAGGAGTACTACCTGTCCTTCGCCCATCTTTGCCTTGGACCAGCGGCGAAAGAGCAATTCGAGCTCCTCTTCCCGCCCGACCAGAGGGGACAGGCCATTAGTGTGCAGGGCGTCAAAGCGGCTCTGCACCAGACTCGTCCGCAGTGCTGCCCAAGCACGTGCAGGCCGGGCAATGCCCTTGAGGTCCCTGGCCCCGAGATCCTGGAGTTCGAAGAGGTTACCCAGAAGCTTTCGCGTACTGTCCGCAATAACCACGGTGTCCGGCTCGGCAATGGCCTGCAGACGGGCCGCAAGGTTCGGCGTCTCGCCCACCACCGCCTGCTCCTGGGCGGCACCCGCGCCGATGAGGTCGCCGACGACGACGAGCCCGGTCGCGATGCCGACGCGTACCTGCAGAAGAACGTTGACGGCGGGCTTGAGCTTTGGCATCGCATCGACCAACGCAAGCCCGGCCCTGACGGCTCGCTCGGCATCATCCTCGTGGGCCTGGGGATAGCCGAAATAGGCCAGCACCCCGTCGCCCATGTACTTGGCGACGAAACCGCCGGCTCTGGTAATGAGATCGGTACAGCAGCGATGGTACGCGCTGACGATCTCCCGCATGTCCTCGGGGTCGAGGCGAGCCGAGAGCGCGGTCGAACCGACGAGGTCGCAGAATATAACCGTGAGCTGGCGCCGCTCGGCGGTGTCGAGCGATCGCGGCGCGGCAGGTGCCGCAGCCGCAACTGCCGGTGCGCTCTTCGCAATGGCTTCAAGATCGGCGATCGCGCGCAAGAGCTTGCGGCGGTGGCCCAATGAGGACACACCCAGCTCTTTCAAATCCTGGTCTGTCAGATCGACGAGCACACCAAAGTCGATATCGTTCTCGGCGAATTGGTCCGCATACTCGGACATGCCGAGCTCGTCGAGCCAGTCTGCAATCTGCTTCATCGCGTGCCCGGAGACGGTTAACGCGGGTTTCTCGCCAAGACGCAGAATACCAGCACTCGCCAGGCAATTGTAGCTAGTAGTCCGAAACCTTTAGGTCTGTTGTGGGTCACAAGCGGCGGTCCGGGCCGGCGCGGCACCGCGTCCGGTCTACTGCCAACAGCAGGCGTCCAGATCGGCTTATGCTTTTCAGCTAATCCCGCCGACAACGGAATTATTGGCTTGCCGCCGCGGCAGCAGTCGCCACGTACTTCCCGTAGAATTCAGCGACCCGGCCGCGCCACATGCCGACGAACGCCTCTGACGTCACGTTCTCGACCGATTTCCAGGTGCGCTTGAAGGCCGGAAGTGCATTGCCCCAAATTGCGCGTTTGCACCACCGCTCGCCCTTCTCTTTGCCTTCGCTGCTGGCGCACATGGATTTCCAGGCGAGACGAGCGGGCTTGCTGATGTGTTCGGCGGCACCTTCCCAGCCTTGCTGATGGATCAGGTAGAGATCGCTCATGTCCGGCGTCCGATGCGTGATCCATCCGAACTGGACGCCTTCGGTGATGATCTTGTAGGCGGCCGCAACGGCGTTATCCCGCGGACTGCGAATCTGCCCGAAGCCGAACTTCCCGAACTCATAGTGGCTCAGCTGAAACAGCCCGATATACGACCCGGTGCGTTGATTGGGATTGAAGCCGGACTCGATCTTGGCAACCGCCATCATGAAATTAAAATCGAGTCCGAACGCGTCGGAGGCGCGCTTGATCTCTTCGGCCGGCGTTCCGACCGGAATGTCCTTGAACGCACGCAAGACGATCTCCGCCGGTTTCTCGACGGGCGGCAGCTCGGACCAGACATAGTAGACCAGGTAACGAAAATCCTGCGTCGACGCCGCCTTCAGAGCCGCAATGGACGCATCGCGTTCCGGCGGCAGCGGTTGAAGGACATCCTGTCCCAACGACGCCAGTTTTGGCGCGACGGGTTCATCGACGATCTCGGCTTTGGCGCTCAAAGGGCCGGAACCTGCTGACGTCTCCGAGCCAGGCGCTGCTCTTTCTGACCGAAGGGCTGCCGCAAGTCTGGCGGATGCCTCCGCGTACAAGGCAGGCGTCACCATGTTCGCAGGCGACGCCATGCTCGCAGGAGCGGCCATGCTTGCCGCCGCTTCCGGCATGACATCCGGCGCCATCGCGGCCGGTCTGTTACCGGCGGCCAGGTAAAGTCCCGCGGATGCGATCACAGCCACGATGCAGCTGGTCTGCCAAACCTTCATTGCCGGAAGTCCACGGATGGCTTCTGTACGAAGGCTGTCGGCATGTTCCTGCGGCCTGTGGCTGAATACTCTTGGTAGAATCTTAAGGTTTAAATGTGGTGAACGAGAGCGGGCTCTCTGCCTCGCAGCTCGATGTGCCCCCCTTTGGGTTCCCCGTTCTTTGCCCGGCGACGAGTTCCGACAAATCGTCCAGCACGCACTGCGCCGCGGCAAAATCATCATCCGCAAAGAACATGCTGCGGGTGATGATGACAGGGATCTTCGCCTGTGAGGCCGAAATCAGGCCGTTGGCGGAATCCTCAACGGCAACGCAATCGGCCGCGCCCAGCCTCAGCCGGGCCAGCGTTTCGAGATAGACGTCCGGCGCGGGCTTCTTGTGCCTGACATCGTCGCCGGCAACGATGGCGTCGAACTCCGCAGCCCAGTTCGCCCCCAGCACCCGCGACAGCAGCGCATCGATGTTGCCGTGCGAGGTCGTGGTCGCGATCGCAAGCCGCTGCCCCCTCGACTTCCCCGCGGCGAGCAGCTCGATCACGCCCGGCCGAAGCTGACAGCAGCCGGTCTCGACCAGCTCGGCATAATGCGCGGTCTTGATGCGGTGAAGCGCGGCGATGTCCTCGTCCGGCAAAGGCCGGGCGGTCGGCAGCCTGCCATGGTAGGCGCGCATGCGCTCCTTGCCGCCGGTCACCCGCAGCAGCTCCTTGTAGAGGGCGCGGTCCCACTGCCAGTCGAGACCGTGGCGGGCGAAAGCATGGTTGAAGGCCTGCCGATGCAGCTCCTCGGTCTCGGCCAGGGTGCCGTCGACGTCGAAGATCAGCGCGGCCGCGCGCCGGATCAACTCGCTGGCATGCGCCGGTGCGAAAGCGAGCGCCTCTGCCTGCATGGTCGGTGCCTCCCTGTGACAGCCGACCATCGCCCGAAGCAGGGGGGCGAGACAAATCGCAATATCTTTTGCCGGACCCAAAAATCTCTTATGAGCGAGGGACGCGCAGCTCGCGCGGGAACTTCGAGCTTTCAGGGAGACGCATGCGGCTCTTCATCCTTGGCCTCGGCTACAGCGTCCGGCACTTCGTCCGCCAACACGGCGGCAGCTTCTCGCACATCGCGGGCACCGTGCGCGATCCGGCAAAGCGAGACGACCTCGCCGGCATCGAAGTCCACGCCTTTTCCGGCGAGCCCCCCGCGCGCGAGACGGTCCAGCAAGTCCGCGATGCCGATGTGCTTCTGGTATCGGTCCCGCCGGGCAGCGCCGGCGATCCCGCCATCGCAGCGTTCGGCGACGTGTTGGCGGCGCGCCGCGGCAAGATCGTCTATCTCTCCACCATCGGCGTCTACGGCGATCACGACGGCGGCTGGGTCGACGAGAGCACGCCGGCGCAGTCATCGCTCGACCGCGCGCGCATGCGGGTTGCCGCCGAACAGGCCTGGACGGACATTGCGCACGGCGATGCCGCGATCCTGCGGCTGGCCGGCATCTACGGCCCTGGCCGCAACGCGCTGGCGACGCTGCGCGCGGGCACGGCGCGGCGCATTATCAAGCCCGGCCAGGTCTTCAACCGCATCCATGTCGACGACATCGCAAGTGCGATCATCGCCGCCATTCGCCACGGCAGCGGCGGCACCTGGAACGTCTGCGACGACGAGCCGACGCCGCCGCAGGACGTGATCGCCTACGCGGCGGAGCTGAAGGGCGTTGCGCCGCCGCCGGAAGAGCCGTTCGCGACCGCCGCGATGTCGGCGATGGCGCGCAGCTTCTATGCCAGCAGCGCCCGCGTCTCCAACGCGAAATTGAAGCGCGAGCTGGGCGTCACGCTGCTCCACCCGACCTATCGTCACGGCCTCGACGCGCTGTGGCGCGCGGGCGAAGGACGATAAGGGTCTCGGCCTCCCCCGGCCGCGTCCCAGTCATGTCCGGCGCGCGGTTGACTTCGCCTTGATGCGGACGTGATAGAACAACGTGGCCAATGTCGAGCCGCATCGCGCCGGCTTTGGCTTTGGCCTGTCCGTCGCGGTCCGCACCAGCGAGGGGTTGTCATCGGTCCCCGGCAATCCCGGCGAGTTCACCTGGAACGGCGCCTACGGGACGCAGTTCTTCAGCGATCCCAAGGAGCGTCTCGTCGTCGTGGTCGGAACGACTGCACCAGGCGAGCTGCGCAAATATTATCGCGAGCAGGTCCAGGACCTCGTCTATGCGCGATGACGAAGTGAAATCGGCGCGTATCGAAAGAGAAAGGGCGGCTGACCGGCCGCCCCTTTATACCCGGCGTCAGCTCAATACGCCGTACTTCTTGAACCAGGCCTCCGCCTGCTTCCAGGCATCGTCCGCGGCGTCCTTGCGGTAGCTGCCGCGGTAGTCGGCATGGAAGCCGTGCGGCGCTTCGGGGTAGACCTTGAATTCGGCCGTCTTCTTGTTCTCGGCCAGCGCCGCCTTCATCTGCTCGACTTGCGCGACGGGAATACCGGTGTCGGCACCGCCGTAGAGGCCGAGCACCGGGGCCTTCATCTCGGGTGCAAGCTGTATCGGGCTCTTCGGCCACAGCGGATTGGCGGGGTCGACCAAACTCCCGTAGAAGGCAACGCCGGCCTTGAGGCTGCTGCTGTGGGCGGCATATTCCCAGACCGTGCGGCCGCCGCGGCAGAAGCCGATGATGCCGAGCTTGGCGGCATCACCGCCCTGCGAGCCCGCCCATGCCACCACTGCATCGAGGTCCGACAGCAGTTCGGCGTCGGGCTTGGCATTGACGATCGGCAAGAGGTCCTTGATGTCGGTGACCTTGGTGAGGTCGATACCCTTGCGGAAGTAGTAATCCGGCGCAATGGCGAAGGCGCCGAGCTTGGCGAGGCGCCGCGTCACGTCCTTGATGTATTCGTGCAGGCCGAAGATCTCCATCGCCACGATGACCACCGGGGCCTTGGTGTTGCCGGCAGGGCGGGCGAAATAGACGGGCATCTCTTCGGAGCCGACCTTGACCTTGGCATCGCCGGCCTGGAGGCCATTAGTGTCGGTCGCGACCACCTCGGCGCGCACGGGCCCGGCCGCCAGCGTGTAGCCGGCCGCCACGGCCGCGGTGGCGCTCATGAATCCGCGGCGCGAGACCGGGGCGACTTTCGTCAGCCCGACGACGTCGGACGTCATGGTAGTTTCGAAGCTCATCGGTCTATCCCTCTGCTGCCTATGCTGATGCCCCCGGGGGCGACGCATTCGCCAGTAATTGCCGGCGAAACGCAAGTCACCAGCCTGCGAGCACGCGCCCTTTCAGGCCGGCCCCTGAATGGCGATGACGCTGCAGGCGATGAGGTCGCAGTGCTTGCGCATGTTGGCTGACGCGTGATGCTGGCCCGCGCGGCTTGCCCGACCTCCAGCGACGCGCTGACATGGCCTGGATCGCTCGTATGCCGACTTAACCGTCTAGCTGCGCTGCGTCGCAACATCCATTAACCGAAAAAGTCGGTTCTCTCCTGGCCGATCACACCGCCGGGCGCCGCAGGCGATGCGCATGTTCGCGCATTCGACGCGCCGACCCGCAACAAAAGGACACCGCAACGGCTGCAATGACACATCATGTTGCTCACACATCGCGCATGACCGCCGGAGCACGTGCGAGACGCCGTCATTTGATTGAAATTTTCAGAGGACTCGAGCGGTGCGATTTACTCGAACTTTCTTTGTGACGCCCTAGTTCCACGTCGGAAGTTCCAACCGCTTCTTCCCCATGCGCGGTCCGCCGTCCGGCAACGGACGAAGGGCCCAGGTGGCACTTCATTCTCGTCTGCTCAGATTGCACCCCAAGGCTCAATTGAATCAAGGCTCAGTTGATTAAAGCTTTATCCGACCTGGAATTGAAATGAATTTGGCTCGCGAATCGATTGAACTGCTGGAGCAGGCCGCACGAATCCTGTGGTTCGAAGGCACCCGGCACGGCTTGCGCGACCGCGAATGGATGGCGCTGCGATTCCTCTCCCGCGCCAACCGTTTCTCCCGGACGCCTTCGGCGCTCGCAAGTTACGTCGGCACCACGCGCGGCACCGCCTCGTTCATCATCGGAGAGCTCGAACGGCTCGGTTATATCGAGCGAAAGCGCTCGGCCACCGACAAGCGCTCGGTGATGCTGAGCGTGACACAGCAGGGCAAGAAGTTCCTGGTGCGCGACCCCGTCAACGTCCTCATCGAGGCGATTGCCGGGCTCGACGACGAGGTCAAGATGCGCTTCCGCGACACGTTCCGGCACGTGCTGGATCAGTCGGACGCGGCCGAACAGCGGCACCACACCGACGTTTGCAAGCGGTGCATCTTCCTCCGGGAAGAGCGCATGACCACGGACAGCAAGGCGCCGGCCGAATTCAGCTGCCGCCTGTTTCGCTCGCCGATCGCGGAGGCGGAGGTGGACCTGCTATGCACCAGCTTCGAGCATCACCGCCAGTAGAACGCGGCGTTCGCTCAGGGCGTCGCCTTGCGTGACGAATAGACGACGCCCCCGCTCGTCTCCACCACCAGACGCCCGTTCTCGCTCCTGATCTCCTCGATGCGGCCGAGGCCGGGCACCTGCTGGCCCAGCACGGCTTCGATGACGCCGTTCGGACTCTGCAGGATGGCGATGCCCTCATAGGCCTGGCGGACCGACCAGCCCTTGATCACCTTCCGCGGCACTGATGCGCGCTCGGGCGGCGACACCGAGCCCGTGAACTCCGGCGCTGCGACCGCGGCCATCATCGGCCCTTGCTGTGACGGCGGCTGCGATTGCACCGTTGCCGGAGCGGGGGCCTGAACCTGCGCCTGAGCCAGCCTGTCGAGCTTGACCGTCGAGGACGAACTCACCCGTTCGATGCGATCCAGATTCTCGGCAAACCGGCCGAACCGGTCGTTGGTCGCCTTGCTCGACTGATCGACCGCGGTGCGCAGGCCGTCGAGATTTTCCGACACGCCAGACACCTGCTTGCGCAGCTGTGCGACGGTCTCGCGCAGGATCCTGATCTCCGTATTGGCCGCAACGTTGTTCTGCGCCGGCTGCGTGGTGAGATAGGCGATCACGCCGGTGCAGGCGCAGACCACGAGTATGGCGGCGACCGCCAATGTCGCGAGCGGCGCAACCCATGTCGGACGGGGCGGCGGCGGCTTGGCCACGATCACCGCCGGCTTGATCACGGTCGGCGCAGGCTTGGGGATCGCCATCTTGTCGAGACGCGCTTTAGCGCGAATACGCTTGAGCCCTTCGAGCGCCTCCTTCGCGAGAGCTTCGTCGCTCGCCGCGGCCGACGCACACTTTGCAGCCGCAGCAGGCTTGGTCGCTCGCGCCGTATCATCCTTCATATCGCGCGGCGCGGGAGCCGGCTTTGCCGTCGCGGAAACATCAGCGGTCGCGTTGGGACGAGCTTGTCCATCGGACAACATGTGAGAATGCTCCGTGCGGTTCGATCTGTCGAACGGTGACGTTATTTGCCGAAGCTTGTCCGAAACGTGCGCATCGAAAGATTCTCAACACGCGCGATGCGACGCGCCGTGGCTTAAACGCGTCGTTCGCGTGGCGAGAGTGCGACTCGAAAGACACACACTCGCCAAGTTTTCGCCAAGCTGGAGTCGCGGCACCGCGTATGAGTCGAATTGTCGCATGTGGAAGACCGCGCGAGCGCGTCAATCGCGGGTTGAAAACCCCCTCCTATGCGTGAGCGCCCGCATCACTCAAAACAGCTGTAGTTGTACGGGGATGCGGAACCATAGGCCCATCGCGGTGCAGAATTAGTTTGGTTTCCAAAGCAACTGATGCGATTGAATACATCAAGAAACAACCCGAAACAAACCAACAGCATCAAGCACACGTAGCAAACACTTTGTGGCGCACGCTTGATCGGAAATCGGCAATCGCTACGGTCCTAGTCAAGTGATTCTCGCCAGTGGCGAGGAGATCGACACAAGTTTCAGGTGTGTTCGGACGCGATGAGCAACTTGGCGCAACTGTTCTAGGTCGTTTCTCAATCTGCCCCGCGAGGTGATCCGTACGACACCCGCCGGGCCTCACGCAGTAAGCGTTCAGTATCGAGTGGAAGTACCAGGCCTGCGAGACGCAGGCACTGAATGCGTAGGGCTGCCCGCGAATATCGAAACCATAACAACGGTTCGCGGGAAGGAATGTCGTCAAACAGCATCGTTGCCGAGCCGGAGCATCACAACAACCAGCCGGCCGCAACAAGTGCGAAACAGGGGCGAAAGACTGATGTATATTATCGTTGATGATCGCGAGAGCGTCGCGAACAGCTACGTCGGAGGGCTCGTTCGCGAAGGCGTATCGTCGATCGGATTCTCCTCCGGGGAATTCTGGGACTGGCTGCAATCCGCGAGTGAATCGGACCTGGCAGCGGTCGACGCCTTCCTCCTCGGGGATTGCGATGCCCGCGGAAGCCTGCCGCGGGCGATGCGCAAGCGTTCCTCGGCTCCCATCATCGCCGTGAGCGGCCAGAAGATGCTCAAGAACACGCTCGAGCTGTTCGAATCGGGCGTCGACGATGTCGTGCACGTGCCGGTCCATCTCCGCGAAATCCTCGCTCGAACGGCCGCGATCGCGCGCCGCCGGGTGGGCGAACTGCCAAGGCCCTGCGAGACAAGGATCCAGGTCTTCTTCAACGGCCGTGACCCCGAGATCGCGGGCCACGCCCTCACCCTGCCCCGCCGCGAGCTGCGCATTCTCGAATATATGGTCAGCAACCACGGCAAGTGGATCACCAAGACGCAGATCTTCAACGCGGTCTACGGCATCTTCGAGTCCACGTTCGACGAGAGCGTGATCGAGAGTCACGTCAGCAAGCTGCGCAAGAAGCTCCGCGACCGTCTCGGCTTCGACGCGATCGTGGCCCGGCGCTACGTCGGATACCGCCTCGACATCCCCGCCGGCGAAACCCTGGACGAGCCGATGCAGGAGCTCGACGACGAGGTCGGCATCCTCCTGAACCGCGCGCATGCCGTCCCGGCCGCGTATCCGGCCGGCAACTGATCCGGCAGAAGCCTGCTGTAGAACCGACAACGGCCTCCGCGAAGCAGCTTCGCGGAGGCCGTTGCACGTTTGGGGGGTAGAGGCGGCAAGCAGTCGAGCGCGCCTCGTCCTTCAAGACGACCGCTTGGCGGTCTCCCCAGGATGAGGCTAGCAGCAGTGCTCGTTGAAACTCGCCCCACGCACCCGGCCCTCATCCTGAGGGCCCGCCAACGGCGGGCGTCTCGAAGGATGGCCGCACGGAAATGCTCTCAACCCGGCTTCAAGTCGGCGCGCGCTACGGCTTCTGCTGGAATTCTTCCCTGGAGACGTAGTTGAAATCCTCGACAAGGACGTCCTGGACGATATCAGCCTGCATCCGCTCGTTGACGCGCTGCTTGATGGCCGTCGTCAGGATGGAGAGGTCGTAACGGGCGAGCTTCCTGAAGTCGAGACGGTCGTCGGCATAGATCCTGCGGAAGGCCTCGTCGACGACGAACGGCTCCGGCGGGACGTTGAGCTGGTGCATGGTCCGCGCCTCCATGGTGTAGACGAAGCGCGCGACGATATAGCCCTGCACATTGCCGTTCTCGACCATGGGCACGCTCAGGGCCCGCGTCTTCTGGTATTGCAGCCCGTCGAGATATTCGTCCTTGGCCGGCAGAAGGCTGCCGTTTTCCTTCCAATAGGCCACGGCATAGCTCGTGCCCGCTGTGAGGATGCATACCCAGAGCCCGGCCAGCACCAGTCTGATCATTTTCCGTCCTGCGCTGCGCGACCGGTATAGGTGCCGTCCGACTCGGCCTCCTTGATCGCCTTGACGATGATGCCGGCGACCTCGCGCACCGCGTCATAGTGCATTTCGAGGACCGACCGATTGCGCTCGAGTTTTTCGCGTAGCCGCTGAATCTCCTCGGTGACCTCGACTTCGCCGCCGAGATGCATCCGCGCCCGCATCAGGCGGACGAATTCGAGCATGCTGCGGCTCTTGCGCGCGCTGAAATCGTCGAAATCGATCTTCTGCCCCGTGGTGAGCGCGACCGTCTCTTCCTCGACGATGCTCTCGAGCCGGCGGATCGCAGCCAAGAGGCCGCGCACTTCGTCCGATCTCGCAACATCGGCGCCGTCGACCGCGGGCTCGCTGCTCACGACCGGCAGCAACACGGGCAGCAGCGCATTGCCTGCTGCGGCTTCCGTCGTGACCATCTCGATGTCCGCGACCGGCTGCTCGATCACCATGGCCGCCGCGCTGTCTTGTACCTGCATGGAAACTTCACCCCTCAACTTCTGTCACCCATTCGCGGATCATCATCCCGCCTTGCCCGCATTGTCCGGTGCCGGCGGATGCGCGGCAGCGAGCCGCTCGGCGATGCCGATGCCCTTACCCTTTGCCAGCTGGTTGCCGAGCTGCTCCGCCAGCATCGACTTCCAGACGCCGCCGGCCGTGCCCTTGCCGAAGACCTCCTCCGATTCCTTCGGCAGCATCGTCTCGACGAAGGTCTGGAGGATGAAAGCTTCGAACTTCCGGTAGACCTCGCCGGATGCCGGCGCCTTGATCACCCGAACCGGCGCGCCGTTCACCGCGTCCGACTGCGCCGCGGCCACCTTCGCCGCGGGTTGATCGGCGGCCACTGCCGCGGCCTTGCCGGCCTCCGCGTCCATCGTCGCGGCGAAATCGGCATCGGAAGATTTCAGCGCATCGAGCTTCGCGGTCGCGGCGCGCTGCGTCACGGGATCGGCGGCCTCGAGGACGTCGAGGACGAGGTCGGGTGTCGCTGTCACGATCATGTCTTGTTCCGGTTGGCTGGCCGTGGCGTCCAGGCGCGCACGGCAGGGCTAAGTCCCGTCATCTCCTCGAGATCCCGTTTCTCGGCGCCGCGGAGCTTGTCGGCCAGCGCCGCCTTCGCGACTTCCTCGAGCTGCTTCACGCGGCGGTTCTCGGCGCGAACCTGGTCGAGCTGCTGTGCGGCCTGCGCCTGAACCGCGCGCGCACCGACGCTCGTCCTGTTCAGGCGCCGCGCGATCGATTCGCTCGACGAGCCCGCCGGCGGCTTGCCGTCGTTCAAGGCGCCCACCAGCCATTCCTGCTCGTCCTGCAGGCCTCGCTCCTGCTGTCGCAACTGCGCAAGCTGCCATTCGGACAGCCGGAGCTGCAGCTTCACGAGCGAGACCATCCGGCCGAGCTTGTCCGCGCGCGAGGCCATCACTGCTCACTCCGCCAACCAGGACGAAACGCCGAGCATGAATTGCGTCAGCAGCTCGTCACTGGTGAGGTAGAGCAGCAGGAAGCCGCCGAACAGCACGAAGGGCACGGAGATGAAATAGACCGGAATGGCCGGCGTCAGCTTGTTAATCAGGCCGACCGCCAGGTTGACGATCACCGAATAGACGATGAAGGGGCTGGTGATCCGCAGCGTCAGCACGAACGCTTCGGACAAGCGTCCGACCAGCTGGTCGAGCGGCATGCCGCCGCCGAGCCGGTCGCCGGGATGCCAGACATCGTAGGAGTTCATCAGCCCGCGCAGGACCTGCCAATGCTGGTCTGTCATGAAGAACAGCGTGGTGACGGACACCATGATCAGCGGCACCAGCGCCGGCGCCGGATCGCTGTCGGCAACCGGCGTGCCCGGGATGTTGCTGAGGCCGATCGCGCTCGCCATCACGGTCGCCATGGTCTGCAGCGCGAGGAAGAATACCCGCCCGCCGAGCCCGATGACGCTGCCGACCAGGAGCTCCGAACTGATCAGGAGCGCCAGCGTCAGCGGCGCCGCGTTGTCCGTGAGGGGCTTCAGGACCGCGATCAGGATCGGCGCCAGCGCGAACGTCGTGACCAGCGCGACGAACAGGCGAACCTGGGCCGGAACGTTGACGCTGGAATAGCCGGGCACCAGCATCAGGCAGGCGCCGATGCGGCAGAATACGATGAACGTCACCAGCACGCTGTCGGCCAGGCCTGAGATCACGAGATGGCTCCGAGTGCCCTGATCTCCGCGCTGCGCGCGACCTCGACATGCGACAGGATCGGCAACGTCGGGAACACCCGTTCCAGGATCATCCGGACATAGGGGCGCGCTTCGGGCGTCACTGCCAGCACCACGCTGGTACCGTTCTCGGTGAACTTGCGGATCGCGGCGCTGGCTTCGGTCGCGAATTGCTCGATCAGGCGCGGATCGGCGTCGAACTCGATGACGTCGCCCTTGGCGTCGCGCTTCAGGCTCTGGTGGAACGCGAGATCCCAGCGGTTGCCGAGACGGACGACGTTGAGCACGCCATTGTCGGAGAGGTCGCCGCAGATCTGCTGGGCCAGCCGCGTGCGCACATGCTCGGCGACCTGCTCGGAGCGCCGCACATGGGGCGCGATCTCGGCGATCGCCTCCAGGATGAGGTGGAGGTTGCGAATGGAGACCCGCTCGGCCAGCAGGATCTTCAGGATCGCCAGCAGGCCCGAATAGGAGATTTGCGAGGGGCAGAGATCCTCAACCAGGCGCTTGTACTCGGGATCGAGCCGGTCGAGCAGCGCGCGCATGTCCTTGTAGGACAGGAGCTGGGCGAGGTTCGCCCTGAGCACTTCGCTCAAATGCGTGAGCAGCACCGACAGGTTGTCGACCGGCTTGCAGCCCTGCCGCTTGACCTCGTCGGTGAAGGCTTCCGTGACCCAGAGTGCCTTCATGCCGAAAGCAGGCTCGATCACCTCCTCGCCGGGCACGTCGGGCTTGCCGTCCTTGTCGACCAGCACGAGCACCTCGCCGAGCCTGAGCTCGCCGTGGGCGACGCGCGTGTCGTGGATCCGGATCTGGTAGCTCTTGGGATCGATCGAGAGATTGTCGGTGAGCTTGATCTCGGGGATGACGAAGCCGTACTGCTTGGCGAACTTCTTGCGGATCTTGGCCACGCGATGCGCAAGCTCGGTGCGCGAGCCCAGGAGATGGACCGAAAGGTGGCCGCCGAGCGCCAGTTCGATTTCGGCGGTCTTGAGCTGTTCCTTGACGGACTCCTTGGCCTCGGCCTGGGCGCGCTCGTCGGCCTTGAGGGCTGCCTCCTTGCGCTCCTGCGCCGCCTGCCGCCTCGGCAGCGAGTAGCCGACGAAGGCCATGACGCCGCCCAGCGCAACGAAAGGCGCCAACGGCAGCCCCGGCATCAACGCGAGCACGAACATCATCAGCGCGGCGGCCGATACCGCGCGCGGGTAGCCGCTGAGCTGCCGCAGCACGGCCTGCTCCGCCGACCCCCTGGTGCCGCCCTTGGAGACCAGCAGGCCCGCGGACAGCGACACGATCAGTGCCGGCATCTGCGACACCAGACCGTCGCCGACGGAGAGTTTGGTATAGACGTCGGCGGCACGCGACAGGGTCAGCCCGTGATGGGTGACGCCGATGATGATGCCGCCGAAAATGTTGATCGCCGTGATGATCAGACCGGCGATGGCGTCGCCGCGGACGAATTTCGAGGCGCCGTCCATGGCACCGAAGAACGCGCTTTCCTCCTCGAGCTCGCGGCGCCGGCGCTGGGCTTCCTTGTCGTCGATCAGGCCCGCCGACAGATCGGCGTCGATCGCCATCTGCTTGCCGGGGATGGCATCGAGGGTGAAACGCGCGCCGACTTCGGCGATACGCGTCGCGCCCTTGGTGATCACGACGAAGTTCACCGTGACCAGGATGGCGAAGATGATCAGGCCGATAACGAAATCGCCGCCCATCACGAACTTGGAGAAGCCGGCGACGACGTGGCCGGCGGCCTGCTCGCCCTCGCCGCCGCGCGACAGGATCAGGCGGGTGGTCGCGACGTTCAGTGCGAGGCGCAGGATCGTCGCGATCAGCAGCACGGTCGGGAAGGCGGAGAAATCGAGCGGTCGCTGGATCCACAACGCGACCATCAGGATCAGCGCCGACAGCGCGATCGAGAACGCCAGGCCAAGGTCGATCAGGATCGGTGGGATCGGCAGGAACAGAATCGTGAGCATGGCCACGATGCCGCCGGCAAAAAAGGCGTCGGCCCCCAATCTTCGTGGGGTCGGCAGGCTAGCAGCTAACGTATCGGCCATGGGTCACCGGCAGAGGAGTCCGGTTCGCAATCTGCCGTGCAAAGCTTACGCGAGGGTGGTGGCAGACGCCTCGCGGATCAGAAGCCGTGCTCGATCCGCGAATAGACCATCTCGGTGAAGGTCGAGAGATGCGCGCCGATGAAGGAGCCGGAGACGGCGACGACCAAGAGGATGACGATGATCTTCGGAACGAAGGTCAGCGTCACCTCCTGGATCTGGGTCAGGGCCTGGATCAGCGCGATCACGGTGCCGACCAGCATCGCGGCGCCGACCGCTGGCCCGGAGGCGACGATGATGGTCCAGATCGCCGCCTGGACGATGTCGAGAGCGTCGCGTTCGTTCATGACTGGCTGATCGTGAGGCCGGGCCCGACCGCGACCTTGGTGCCGTCCTGGAGGGTCGCGATGGAGCCGTCACTGTTGATGGCGACCGAAACGACCTTGCCGCTGAAGCTGGCGCCGGTCGAGTCCGTGAAGCTGACGGTCTTCCCGATCAGGCCGTTGGCCTGCGACAACGACTGCGACGACAGCAGCGCGTCCAGCTTCGAATTGGTCTGCATCGCCTGCTCGACCGTCGAGAGCTGGGCGAACTGGCTCATATATTGCGAGGTATCCATCGGATTGGTCGGATCCTGGTTCTTCATCTCGGCAATGAGGAGCTGAAGAAACGTATTGTAGTCGACGCTATTGCTGGACGTCGTCGTGGTCTGGTCGGTCGCATTGGACTTGCCGGTCGTGTCGGTCACGCCTGTGACGTTCATGTGTCTCTCCGCTGTCAGGCAGCTTCGACGGGGGAAATGGGTACGGCGCCGGCCAGGATGGCCTGCTCGACCGGGAACAGGGCCCGGATCCGCTTGAGCGCTTCGAAGTAACGGGTCGCCTCGACCAGCTCGTCGACCGCACCAAGCCCCTCCAGCATCTCGCGGCTCTCGCACACGGCACGCAGGGCCGCATGATGCTGCGCATAGAGCGCCGCGGCATCACGGATGTCGGTCGGGTTCATCAGCATGAGCTGGACGATGAAATAGAGCTGCCGCAACGCCGTGGTGGCGTCGGAGGCCTGCATGACCTGCCCCTCCAGCAGGAACATCACGTCGTTGACGAGCTCGACGGAGACCTTGCGGTCCACGCGCAGCACCGCGCCGTTGATGTAGATGCGTTCGCCCGCCCGCAAGGAGACTTTCATCAAAGGGCGTCTCGGATCAGGCGGTTGATTTCGATGAGCTGCATCACGTCGTTCGATCGCTCCTCGCGCAGGCGATCGGCTTCCTTGACCACCCAGAGGCCGATCGAGATGATGTCGGCGCGCAGCTTGTCCGGCAGCCCGTTTTCCGGGTGCGAGAGGTCCTCGATGAAGATCGTCCACAAGCGCCGGACGTAGAGCAGGCTCTCGACCAGATCCTCGAGGCTGAAGCGCCCCTTCTGGAGTCGTTCGAGCCGGTCGATGCCGAGGCTGAGCGCCTGCCGCTCGCGGCCGCGCGCTTCAAAGCCACTCTCGTCGACGACCGCTTCATAGGCTTCAAACGTCATCAGAACCACTCTGCGCAGGAGATCGAAAAACAGGACAAAGGTCGCGAGCCCAACTCAGAGATAGTTGATGAGGCTGATCTGCTGGAGCTGCGAGGTTAGCGCGAGCGCCGTCTTGATCTGGGTCTGCAAGGTATTGACCCGGACCGAAGCCTCGGTCGGATCGACAGCCTCCATCTGGACGATCTGGTTGTTGAGGATGTCCTTCTGGATCTTCAGCTTCTCGGATGCACCGGTGACCCGCTGCTGGATCGACCCGACGGTGCCGCCGAGCACGGCGAGATCATTGATCGCGCCGCTGACGAGACTGATGGCCTTGTCGACGACGACCTGGAACGTGTCCTTGCTCAGGCTGGTGTTGCCGAGGTCGGTGAGCATGGTGTAGGCCTCGGCCAGCTTGCGGAAGCCGGGCTGGTTTGCGCTGACCGAGCTGTCGACGACCTCGGTCGTGGAGATGCGGCTCGACAGCGTCTGGTCCGTGGCCGCCGACCAATTGGTGTTCCAGGCCGGGCTTGCAAACTCGGGATCGAGGACGTTGTCGAGGAAATTCTGCATCTGCGCCGGCGTGATCGTGCTCACGCCCGGCGCGGACTGCGAGAAGCCGAACGTCGCCAGGAAGTCCGCGTCGACCTGGTTCTTGCTGGCCGAGCCGGCCGTGTAGCTCGTGACCGGCACGGTCTGCGTGTTGATGCCGCCGAACAGGTACGACCCGTTGTAGGAGACGTTGAGCGCGCCAATGAGGTCCTGAAGGTTCGCGGACGCGCTCGGCAGGATGATCTTGGCACCGCTGTCGGCGTCGCGGGCCGCGATCAAATTCTTGAGGAAGTCCGACGCTGTCTTGCCGAGCTGCGTGATCCGGTTCTGGGTCACATCGAGCCGCCCCGTCACCAGCTCGTTGGTGTCGACCAGCTGATCGGCGAAGTTGAAATCGGCCCGCAGCGCCACGTCGCGGCCCGTTCCCGTGCCGAGCTCGAGGCCGACATCGGCAAAACGGCCGGTAGTCGCTTCCTTCGAGGCCTTGGTCAGCGCGCTCTGGTTGTTCGTGATCGACGACCTCAACGACGACGACAGCATCAGGGTCGAGATGTAGTTCGCGCTCATCATGACTTAGTTCCCCACGGCCGCCAGCAGGCTCTGCAACATCTCGTCGACGGTCGAAATGATCTTCGACGACGCCGAATAGGTGCGCTCGACCTGGAGCATCAACGACATCTCGTCGTCCATGTTGACACCGGCGACGTTGGACAGCGCCGCGGTGCTGCGGTCGAGCAGCGTGTTCTGGTACTTGACGTTGTCGTCAGCGGTCTTGCGATGGCTTTCGATCCAGCTCGCCGATGACGACGCGAACTCGATCACGCTGCCGCTCGGCTTGCCCTGGGCCGTGGCGTCGAACGGCTGCGACGCGTTCATGTTGTCGATGAGCTGATGCAGGCGGGTCGAGAAGCCGGCGTTGCCGGTCGTGTTGTAGTTGAAGGCGGGATTGCCGCTGATCGCGCCGTCGCGCAGAAGGTTGGGATTGCCGCCCGCGGCCGGGTCGACCGACGCAGCCACCGAGATCAAGCCGGCGAGACCGACCGAGATCGTGGCGCTCGCAGGCATCGCGGGCGCGCCGGGATAGGTGAAGAGGCCGGGCCTGTCCGCCAGCGTCGGAACGGCCGATTGATCGCTTTCCTTGAAGGTGTCGATCAGGCCGCGCGCGATTTCGTCGAGCTGGCTCTGATACGTGACCGTGTCCTGGTCGCGCAGCTGGGCCAGGCCGGCGAGCTTGCCGGACTTGAGCGGCATGACGGAATTGGCACCGGTCACGGGGACACCGTCGATGAAGACGGCGTTGCCGGTGGTGCCCGCCGTGTAGGCGTTGGTCGGCGCAAAGCTCACGGTGCGCGCCGACTTGTCGAACAGCACGACGCCACTGTCGGTGTAGAGCGCCGCGTCGCCATTGGGACGGAGCGACATGGTGACGCCGACCTCCTGCGACAGCTTCGAGACGATGCTGTCGCGCTGGTCGAGATAGTCGGTGACGTCGTCGCCGGTGATCGTGCCCTTCACGATCGCGGTGTTGACCGTCTGGAACTGGGTCAGCAGCTGGTTGATGTTGGCGACGGACGTCGCCATGTCGACGTCCGCCCCCTCGCGAACCGACTGCACCGTCTTGGTGGCCTGGTTGAGCGCGGTCACCATGTCCTTGGCCGAGGTCACGGCGGACTGCGCCAGGGTCGCATTGTCGGTCGAGTTGGCGTATTGCTGCAGCGCCTGTTTCAGCTTGTTGAGCTGGGCGGTCGGCGACTGTTCGAGCTCGGGATCGTCCACCGTCGCGGCCGCGATCTTCTGCAGGCCGTCATAGATCACGCTCTGCTTGGCGGACGATGACGTCGCGGTGAGGACGTTGGAATAGAGGCCCGAAGACGCCGCGCGCTGGATCGCCGCGACATAGACACCGGTGCCGGGCAGATTGTCCAGCATGGTGAGCTTGCGCGAATAGCCGGGGGCGCTGGCCCCGGCGATGTTGCGCGAGATCGTCGCCGACTGGATGCCCGACGCCATGAGCGAGGAGCGGGCGGAGTTGAGAGCGGCGGTAATGGACATGACGTGCCCTTGCCCGAAACGAGCGCTGAAGAGTTCAGCGCTTCAGGTTGACGACGACGTCCAGCAGGTCGGCGCCGGTCTGGAACGATTTCGAGTTCGCGGTGAAGCCGCGCTGGGCCTCGATCATCGAGGTCAGCTCGTCCGCGAGATCGACGTTTGAATCTTCCAGCGCACCGGATTTGACGGTGCCGAGACCGCCCTGGCCGGCGAGGCCGACCTGCACGTTTCCGGACTCCAGGTTCGGCGAATAGACGTTGCCGACCTCGGGCGTCAGATGGTCCGGGCTCGGCACGGTGGCGAGCGCGATCTGGAAGCTCGGCAGCGTGGTGCCGTTCTTGAGCACGGCGGTGACGATGCCCTTGTCGTCGATGTCGACCTTCTCAACCGAGGACGGGGCGTTGCCGTCGACCGTCGCCTTGAAGTCGAAGGCGGCGGCGACCTGGGTCATCGCCGACAGGTCGATATTGAAGGCCGCGGAACCACCGGGGATGGCGACCGAGAGCGCCGTCGGGCTCGCCGCGGCCAGCTTGCCTTTACCAGTGGCGGTGACGTCGAAGGTGAACGTGGTCGCGGGGCCGGCTGTCGTCAGTGCCGTCGCGCCGTTGTAGACCTGGATGTCCCAGGTGTTGGCGCCGGTCTTGGCGGCGTAGACGTCGAGCGTCACGGCGTTGCCGATGTTGTCGTAGGTCACCATCGACGTCTTCGACGTGTAATTGGCGGGCCCTGCCGGCGCTGCGATCGCGGTTGCGCTCGGATCGAGATTGGCGGCCACGGTCGCCTTGGTCGACGGCGCAGCCTGCAGCGCCATCTGGTTGACGTTGATGACCTGGAGACCGCCGAAGCCGTTGGCGGCGACGTTAGGGACGGCACCGTTCGCGATGTTGTAGCCCATCAGCTGGAAGCCGGCGGTGTTGACAAGATTCCCGGTGTTGTCGGGCACGAACGCGCCGGCGCGGGTGAGAAAGTTGTTTCCGTTCGCATCCTGCACGACGAAGAAGCCGTTGCCCTGGACCGCGAGATCCGTCGTCGAGGTCGTGAAGTGATAGTTGCCGGCGTCGGAGATGGCATAGCGGACCGAGGTCTCGACCGCGCCCGAATCGTAATTGCCGGAGCCGCTCTTCAGGATCAGCGAGGAGAATTCGGTGGAAGCCCGCTTGTAGCCGGTCGTGTTGACGTTGGCGATGTTGTCCGAGACCGTCGACAGCTTGTTGGACTGCGCGTTCATTCCGGAAACGCCGGTGCGCATAACACCATACAGGCTCATGAAGGGGGCTCCTTTGGTAGGTTGCAGCTACAATGCGGGTTCTTGCTTGCGCGGGGCTGATGATTGGGAACGATGCACAACTTGTCGTCGTGCCGACGCCTGTTGCTTCAGGCCCTCACATCAGGTTGCTTTCGGCTGACAGAACGAGCGCGCCTTGTCGGTCCAGGCGCCGAAGCCGCTCGAGACGAGATGAGCGACGATGTGACAGACGTAGCGCTTCTGCGCCGGCTGATTGTTTGGGCCGGCATTGTAGCGCGCGACCGCCATGGTCCAGCTGCCCTCGCGCTGCTTCAGCTCCTTGAGGAAACGCGCGGCATAATCGACGTTTCTGGCGGGGTCGAACATCGCCCGCACCGAAGCGAACTTTTCGCCGTGATAATAGTGGTTGATCTGCATGCAGCCGAGGTCGATCAACTTGATCCCCTTGCCCCGCATCGCCTCGAAATTCGCCATCGCATCGTTCATGTCCTTGGCGAACACCGTCTGGCCGTCGGCGCCGAGCGCGTAGGGATGGAGCGCGCCGCGCCGTCCGGTCTCGGTGAGGCCGACCGCATAGAGAATGCCGAGCGGAATCCCGTGCTGCTGGGCCGCGCGCGCCATCTCGCGCTCGCAGGGGCGCGCGTTGTCGGTCGCCGCCGCCGCAGCACCGACGTTACAGATAAACAGGGCCGCGACGATTCGGCTGGCCCAATTCCTGATCATGACGCGTCTCCTGATTGGACTGGCGCTCCTGCCGGGCCTGTCTCGCGCCGCCGTCGGACTGCCCCGACGACGTGCCGCCGCCGTCGAACGTGCCTTGCGACTGCGACGAGGGCTGTTGCTGGCTGGGGAGCTGCGGCTGCGACTGGCCGGAGCCGCTCTGGAATCCGTCCAGCGAGCCGTGCTGGACCGGTGCGACATCGGCGACGTAGCCCGCCGACTGCATGAGATCGCGGATCTGGTCGCGCTGCTGGTCGAGCATCTGGCTGGTGTCCTTGCGCTCGGCCGCAAGATGGATGGACACTTCGGTGCCGACGAGGCGAAGGCGCATGGTGACGTTGCCGAGCGCCGGCGGCTCGAGATTGATCGTCAGGATCTTGAGCGGCTGATCCGGCGCATTGGTCTGGGACGCCGCGAGATCAAGCGCCGCGGGCACCGTCGGGCCGGCGGAGTCCTTCAGCTCAGTGACGACCGCATTGGCGACCTGCTGCGGGGCATTGAACTGCGCGGGCGGCAGATGGGTCTCCTGCTGAACCACGGTGACCTTGGTCGTCTCGGGCAATGCATCACGCCCCGCGGCCTTGGCGGCGCGCTCGACATTGGCCGAGACCGCCTCGAATCCCGGCGTCGCAGGCATCGCGCCTGACGGCTCACTGGCCTGTGCAGGCAAGGATTGCGGCGCGGCCGCCGCTTGCGATGCCGCGGCCTGCGCGCGCGCGGCGGCCGGAGTGACATTGGACGGGGCGGTATCGGCTGTCGCCGCCTTCCCCGCGCCCTGAACCTCACGCTTCGTCGTGGAGGAACGCTCCTCGCGCGCCGGCGCGTCCTTCTCCGCGGCCTGCGATTGCATCTGCGGCTTCCCGGCAGGCGCGGCAGCGATCTCCTGCCCAACCACCACGGCCATGCCCGATGGGTCCAGAACATCCGCCTTGGCGGCATGATCGATCGGACGGTGTTTCTCCGCTAGCCTGTTGACCTTCTCGTCGGAAGCTTCCTCCGTGGGCTCTGGTCGCTCCGACGCCACCGTGAGCTCGTGCACCGAGGCGTTCTTCTTTTCCTTCTCGGTCGGATGCGCCAGATGCGGGCGCAGCGTTGCGGCCTTCGCGGTCGTATCGCTGCCGTCGTCTTTCAGGGCCTGCTTGGCAAGGTTCGAGACGGTATGGAGCAGATCGTTGAACGAGGCGCCTGCCTGGGACTTGGCCCCCGCGCTCTTTCCCCCGCGTGACGACCCCCGGATGTTGAGGCTCTCGGCGAGGCCCGAAAAGAGCTGTCCGGATGTTCCATTGAGCTTGGTCATGGACGGCGGTCCCTGGTGAGGAGTTCGAGTTCGCCCAGCTGCTTCTTCGCGCGCGCAAGCATCACGGTCGACGACGCCAGATCGAGACGCGCCGGCGTTGCCGGAGGCTTGTCGGCGGCAGTAACGGATCCGCTGGGGAACGGCTTGCGCATGTCGAGCGCGAGCTGCAGCGTGGCGTTCAGAAGCGGAACGTCGCGCTCGGGCAGCTTCGCCCGGTCGAGTGCCTTCAGCTCGGCGAGACCGCCGTCATACTCGTCGGTGAGCGCTCGCGCGGCGCCGCGGAAGAAATGCGCCCGCTCGCGCTCCGCGGAGGCGTCGGCGCTGAGCGTCAGCGCCCGCTCGCCGGCAAGCCGCGTCACGCCGAGCTGCCCGCGCACCATCGCGGCGCGCGCTATCACGAGATAGAGCTTGAGGCGGCTCGCGCGATCAATCTGCTCCAGCATGGCGGCGATCCGCGCGAAGCGGCGCTCGTCGAGCGCCAGGCTCGATTGCGTCAGGCCACTGGAGAAGCGCTGCCAGAAATCGCCGGCATAGATCGAGTTGCGGTAGTGGCGCAGATAGGCCAGCGTCAGGAACTCGAACTTGTCGAAGTCCTCCGCCTGCCCGACCAGCAGGATCTCGCGCCGCAGCGCCGCCTCCTCCACCAGCGTTCCGGGCAGCAGCAGGCGCGCGTCGTCCAGCCGCTCGATCGCGAGCGATGCTTCGGAACGCGCGAACAACGCGCCCTGCACCAGCGCGACCTGTCCGCCGAGGCCCGAGGACAGCGTCCGCGGCTTGACGTCCTTGAGCAGCTCCCGCGCTTCCTCCTGACGCCCCTCGACATAGGCGAGCGCGCCGTTGAACAGCCGCTCGTCCACGCTCATCTTGTCGCGCGGCAGCTTGCGGACGATTTGCGGTGCGCCGCCGCTGAGCAGGTAGATGACGACAGCCTGGCTGTTCTGCGGATTGCTCCACACGGCAGGATCGGCGGCGAGAAATTTCTCACCGACCTGCCGGATCAGCGCGATGTGGCTGCCATGCGCGGCTGTGTCGCCGTTGGCGATGCCGTCCTGCACCGCCTGCAATGCGCGGACGAGCTCATAGGGCTCGCCCGGCTGGCGCGCGGACTGGGCCCGCACGTTCGCCGCCGTGAACGGCAGGAGCAGCAGAGCGGCGCAGAGCAACGGCCTGATCAAGGGCGCTTCTCTCGGAGCAGGATCTCGATCCGGCGGTTCTGCGCGGCCGCCGGATCGTTCGGAAGCTTCGGCCGCCGATCGGCGTAGCCTTCGACATGCTCGATCCGCTGCGCGTCGACGCCGGAGCGAACCAGCATGTAATAGGCCATCTGGGCGCGCGCAGTCGACAGCTGCCAATTGTCGTAAGTGTCCGAACGATACGGCCGATTGTCGGTATGGCCGCGGACGATGATCACGCCCTGGCGTTTCGTCAGCAGCGGCCCGATCTTGTCGATCACGCGGATCAATTCGGGCCGCGGCTCGGCCGAGCCGACCGCGAACATGCCGAAGCTTGCATCGTCGGTCAGGCTGATCAGGAGACCCTCCTCGACCTGACGCACCTCGGCCGCCGGTCCTGCGCCCGCCTTGACGTCCGACAGCGCGTCCGCGATCGCGGACTGCAACTGCTTGATGGTCGGCTGCTGAGTCTGGGCCACATCGCGCGGTTCGGATTCCTTCGTCGCATCGCTCTGACGCGCCTGCGCGTTGGCTTGAACAGTGGTTTGGGCGCTCCCTTCGCGGGGCGATTGCGCCGGCGCGGGCCCCGGCGGCAGCAGGGGCGACAGGTTTGCGGATGGCGCATCCGCGCTCGGCGCAACGCTTCCGCCGGCATCGTCGGTCTTGGCACGACGTGCTTGCTCGCCCTGATTGGTCGCGGGCACGGCGTCGCGCGCCGCATGTGGCCTGGGCTCGCTCTCGATCATGCGATCGGCGTCCTTGGACGCTTGCGGCGCCAGCTTCCAATAACCGGGGTCAAAAGGGTCACGGTAGGCGTCGCCGCCCTTGAGGCCTTCCTCTTCGGCGGACGTCAGCGCACCGACGCGCCGCTGTCCCGAGGACTGGTTCGCGCTGTTCGCGATCTCCGCGAGCGTCGCATAGGGATCACGGAACAGGACCTTCTCTTCAAAGGAGGCCGGCTTCTCGATCGTCGGCGAGTCACCGCGACGTTCTTCGTTCGAGCCGGCCGGCTGACGCTTGCCGTCCTGGCCTTCGAACGACGTCGGCTCCTTCTTGGAGAGATTCTTCAGGCCCTTCGGCGCGGGGGCATTTTCCGCGAGCTGGATCGGGTTGAAATAGCTCGCGACCACCTGCTTCTGGTCCTGGTTGAGCGCGTTGAGCAGCCACATGACCAGGAAGAAGGCCATCATCGCGGTCATGAAGTCCGCGTAGGCGATCTTCCAGACGCCGCCATGATGCGCCTCCTCGGCGAAGGCGCTGCGCCGGCGGACGATCACGAGCTCATGCTTGACCTCTTCCATGGCGGATTACCGGCGCGCTTCCTTAAGGCGTTCGCTCCAGGCCGAGATCTGCGTCTCGATCACGGTCTGGTCCGCAACGACACGAACCTCGAGCGCCTCCGCCGTCTCGTACTCGATACCGATCCGCCTGGACGTTTCGAGCTGCGTCTTCACGAGGTCGAGCAGTTCGCTCGGACCGGTGACCTTGAACGCCGGCGCCGACGAGTTGCCGGTCAGCGCCGCAATCTGCTCGACCAACGATCCGATCGCCTTGTCGCGGACCGCGTCGGCGAGGAACGGCAGCAAGATCCGCGCGACGGAGCTCGCGATGTTGGTCTCGATCTCCCGGCAGGCCGCCTCGAAGCCGCCGACGATGGCGACCGCCTGCTGGTCGGACCATTTGGCGCGCTCCTCGCCGAGCCGGATCGCGCTGCGGACGCGCTCTTCGGCGAGCTTGGCGTCGCCTTCCGCAACCCCGGCCGCAAGACCGCGGCGGTAGGCGTCGTCCAGCAGATTGGTAGGGGGAGCCTCGGCCTTCGGCGCCGGAGGCGGCGAGTGTGGCAACGGCTGCGGCTGAGCCTGAAGTTGCGGCTGAGGTTCGCGCACCACCTCCTTCGGCCGGGTCAGCAGGTCCTGGACCCTGGGCGGCGGAGCCGGTGGTGACTTGGCCCGGCCGTTCGCGTCGAACTGCGTCAGGAACTTTCCGATTGCCGCGTTCATGCCGCCTCCTCGCGTCGCATCCAGTCTTTAAGGATCGCTGCCGCCTGCGCCTGATCGAGCCGAACGATCTGCTCCAGCCGCTTCTGCGGCGTACGCTGCATCTTGCCTTCGAGGTCCTCGACAAGGTTGAGCTCGGAGTCCTGACTTTCGGCCAGCGCGAGGGCGGCAGACGCTTCGAACTCGGCGGCCTCGGCCGCCTCCACCTGCTCCTGCTCGGCGCGATGGGTCAGGATGCCGTTGACCGCCGGCCGCAATCCGAACCAGACCAGCATCGACGCAACGGCCAGGATCGTCACCGCGTTGATGACGCTGCCAAGCTGCTTGTTGATCATCTCGACGAAGCTGATCGGAGGCACCGGCGCCAGTTCGCGCGAGCCCTCGATGAAGTCGACGGCCGTCACCTGGATCTGGTCGCCGCGCGTCTTGTCCAGTCCGCCAGCCGTCGCCGCGAGCTGGCTGATCTCGGCGAGCTTGCTGTCGACGATGGCCTGGTTGGTCTTGTCGCCGAGATCGGCGACCAGCCGCGCGCGGTTGACAAGGACGGCGATGAACAGCTTCTTCACGGCGTAGCCGTCGCTCACCGTCGTCGTGGTCTTGGACGAGACTTCGAAATTGGTGACGTCCTCGCGGCGGGTCTTGTCCTCGCTGGAGTTCTTGCCGCCGCCGGCGTTCACCTGCTGATCGGGAAGGTTCTGCTGCACCGTCGTCGGGGTCGAACGGTCGGCGTTCTGCGACGATTCCTTCTCGCGCACGTTGCGCACCGAACGCTCGGCGCGACTCTCGGGATCGTAGACGGTCTCGTTGATCTGCTTCTTGTCGGTGGAGAGCTGCGGGGCGACGCTGACCTCGAAATTGTCGAGGCCGAGATACGGCGTCAGCGCCTTGCGGATGTTCTCCTGCACCATGCCGCCGACCGTCTTCTGCAGGCTCGCCATTTTGGTCGGGGCGGCGCTCGCCTCGTCCTCCTCGGCGAGCAGCATCGAGCCGTCGGCATCCAGCACCGTCACCTTGTCGCGGCTCATGCCGGGAATCGCGGCGGCGACGAGATGACGGATCGACTGCGCCGTGCGCGCCTCGATCGCGCCGTCGGTGCGCAGCACGACCGAGGCCGAAGGCGGCTGCTGCGTCGCGCGGAACGAACCGCGGACCGGCATCACGATATGCACCCGCGCCGCCTTGACGCCCTTCATCAGCTGCACCGTGCGCGCGATCTCGCCTTCCAGCGCCCGGAGCTTGGTGACCTCCTGCATGAACGAGGTGAGGCCGAGCGAGCCGATCTTGTCGAACAGCTCGTAGCCGGAATTGGCGCTGGTCGGCAGCCCCTTCTCGGCCAGCAGCATCCGCGCCTGCATGGTCTGGCTCGGGCGCACCGAGAGCGCGTCGCCGGCCGTATTGACGTCGAACGTGATGTTCTGCTCGCGCAGCGCCGCGCCCATGCGCGTCACGTCCTCGCGGGTGAGGCCGGTATAGAGCGTTTCAAACTCGGGACGGCTGAGATAATAGGCGCCGCCGACGACGGTGACGAGAACGGCAAAGCCGATCAATCCCAAGGCCATCAGGCGTCGCGGCCCAAGCTCCAGCAGATTATTGAGCAGTTGCTGTATCTGCGCACGACTGAGCATATGACCTCGTACCAATGCGAACGGTGAGGACACTCCGCTGCCAACCTTGTCTGAAGGTTGCGCGAGGACGGCATTGTGTCAGTTCGCAGGCACGGCGTTGCAATTTTACAAGAAACCTGGAGACGCCGGCTTTCCGGAAACGCGCGAACGCTCCGGGCGCATCATGGTGCGATCGGTTGCGGCGGGCCGTATGAGATCTGGCATCGGGGTCGATTGCGGGCACGTCATGTGCCGCCGCATCCGCCGGTCACGGCGGGGACCGTGCTCCCCTTAGGGAGCACGGTCGTTTTCGAAAGCGCCTCTTAGCCGCGGAACAGCGACAGGATGCTCTGGCTGTTCTGGTTGGCGATCGAGAGCGCCTGAACGCCGAGCTGCTGCTGGGTCTGCAGCGCCTGGAGGCGGGTCGATTCCGCGTTCATGTCGGCGTCGACGAGCTGGCCGATACCACGATCCACCGAGTCCATCAGCGACTTCACGAATTCCGTGTTGTTCGAGATGCGGTTCTTGATGGCACCGAGGTTGGCGGCCGACTGGCTGACCGTGTTGATCGCGGTGGTGACCTGCGCGATGTAGCCGTCGAGGATGGTCTGGTCGGCTGCCGAGTCGGTCAGCGAACCGATGCCGATGGTGTTGACCGACGCGCTGCCGGTCACCGTGTCGAGGATGCCGCTCGTGGACGCCGTGTAGAGCGAGTAGTTGGCAACCGTCACCGTGATGGTGTTGATCGTCGGCGTGCCGCCGACGCGCGAGAACGACGACACCAGGTTGACCGTCGTGGGGGTGGATGCGTTGGTGCTGAGCCAATTGACGCCGTTGAAGGTCGCCGCGTTGGCGACGTTCTTCATGTCCTGCTGGATCTGGGTGATTTCAGCCTGGATCTTGGTGCGGTCGATGCCGGCGGTCTTGGCTTCGACCAGCAGCGCCTGCAGCTTGGTCAGGCCGGAGTTCTGGTCGCCGATGACCTTGTTCAGAGCGGTGTACTCGGTGTCGACGGTCGCGGCCGACAGACCGAGCGAGTCGGAGACGGCAGAGAGCGCGGCGTTGTCGGCGCGCATCGAGGTCGCGATCGACCAATAGGCCGAGTTGTCCGAAGCGGTCGAGACGCGCTGACCGGTGGAGATGCGGTTTTCGGTGGTCTGCAGGCTGGCGCTGACATTCCGGAGGGTCTGGAGCGCAGTCATTGCGGCGGAGTTGGTAAGCAGGCTGGAAGCCATCTTTGATGTCCCTTTGAAAACAGATTGAATGGGGACATACCGGGCTTGCACCGGTACGACAGGGCGGCATCATGCCTTTGGGTCTGCGGAAATGCGCATGAACCCAACCCGTCGTAACGGCCAGACTAGCCAACGAAGCTTGTGCGGGGCTTGTGGCGCTGTGATCCTGCGGCAACAGCGCAGCCGAAATCGCGGCGCACGGCGCCGCGTCAAACGAAAGGGCCGCGCTTCGCGAGAAGCGCGGCCCTCCCGGACTATCTAAGACTTAGCGGAACAGCGACAGGATGCTCTGGCTGTTGTTGTTGGCGATCGAGAGCGCCTGAACGCCGAGCTGCTGCTGGACCTGGAGAGCCGCCAGGCGGGTGGACTCCTGGTTCATGTCGGCGTCGACGAGCTGGCCGATACCGCGATCAACCGAGTCCATCAGCGACTTCACGAACTCCGAGTTGTTCGAGATCCGGTTCTTGATGGCGCCGAGGTTGGCAGCGCCCGAGGACACCGTGCCGATCGCCGCGGTGGCCTGCGCGATGTAGCCATCGAGAATCGTCTGGTCAGCGGCCGAGTCGGTCAGCGCACCGATGTTGAGGGTGTTGACCGACGCGCTGCCGCTCACCGTGTCGAGGATGCCGCTCGTGGACGCAGTGTAGAGCGAGTAGTTGGCGACGGTCACGGTGATCGAGCTGGTGGTCGGCGTGGAGCCGACGCGCGAGAACGACGACACCAGGTTGACGGTGGTCGGCGTGGAGGCGTTCGTGCTCAGCCAGTTGACACCGTTGAAGGTCGCCGCGCTGGCGACGTTCTTCATGTCTTGCTGGATCTGGGTGATTTCCGACTGGATCTTGCTGCGGTCGATACCGGCGGTCTTGGCTTCGACCAGCAGCGACTGGAGCTTGGTCAGGCCGGAGTTGCTGTCGCCGAGCACCTTGTTCAGAGCGGTGTACTCGGTGTCGACGGTCGCGGCCGACAGACCGAGCGAGTCGGAGACGGCGGAGAGCGCGGCGTTGTCGGCGCGCATCGAGGTCGCGATCGACCAGTAGGCGGCGTTGTCCGCGGCCGTGGCCACGCGCTGACCGGTGGAGATCCGGCTCTGCGTGGTGGAGAGTTGCGAGCTGACAGACCGCAGGGTCTGGAGCGCGGTCATGGCGGACGAGTTCGTGAGCAGGCTTGACATTGCGAATGTCCCTTTATGTACGCGTTACATTTTCATCAGGGGACATACCGGACTTGCACCGGTACGGAGGGGCGGCATCATGCCTTTGGACTGCTGTGGGTGGGGTCCAACCCGCCGTGACGCATTGCTAACACGCGAAATCTTGCTTGCGGATTAAGATCGGCTTGAATTCTTCAGCAATATCAGATGATTAATATTACCCACCGCTAACCATAACGCGGTACTTTCCGCTAACCATGACGGGGCGCCACGCGGCCACCGCCCCTTACGAGAACGAGCGCACCAGCCCGGAGGCGAGCAGATTCCAGCCGTCGATCAACACGAAGAACAGCATCTTGAACGGCAGCGCGAGGATTGTCGGCGGCATCATCATCATGCCCATCGACATGGTCAGCGTCGCCACGATCATGTCGATCACGAGGAACGGCAGGATGATGAGGAATCCGATTTCGAACGAACGCCTCAGCTCGGAGATCATGAAGGCCGGGATGATGACGCGCAGATCGACCCGCTTGTCGTCGAACTTCTTGCGGAAGCTCTCCGCGGCGAGCGACTCGAAGGTCTGCAGATCCTTGTCCCGGACGTGGGCCAGCATGAACTCGCGGAACGGATCCGTGATCTTCAGATACGCCTGCTCTTCCGAGATCTCGTTCTTCATCAGCGGCTGGACGCCGGTCTCCCAGGCGCGGTCGAAGGTCGGCGCCATCACGTAGAAGGTCATGAACAGCGCGAGGCTGATCATGACCAGATTGGCCGGCGTGGTCTGCAGGCCGAGACCCGCGCGCAGGAACGACAGCGCCACCGCAAATCGCGTGAAGCTCGTCACCATGATGAGCAGTCCCGGCGCCACCGACAGCACCGTGATCAGGGCCATCAGCTGGATGATCCGGCCGCTGGTCGAGCCGTTTCCGGGCGGCAGCAGCGAGTTGAGGTCCGGAATCTGGGCGAACGCCACTTCGGGCAGCACGACCATGATCAAGGCGAGCAGCAGGACTTTCACTCTCACTGGATCACCAACGTCTCAATGATCAATTCGCGAACCTTGCCCGACGAGCGGATGGCGGCGCGCTCGGTCAGGTCGTCGCGCAGATGCTGGAGCCCGCGCGATCCCTCGAACTGCGCCACCGAGGCGGACCGCAAGTAGGTGACGATGTCTTCGCTGATGTGGGCGGCCAGGATGCCGGCGTCCTCGTCGCTCATGCTCTCGGTCACCATGGAGGCCTCGATGCGAGCCCAATTATTGGCCGGCGCGGCCAAGTTGGTCACGATCGGCGACAATTTCCGCAAGCGCGCGCTGCCGGCGTAGCTCGACGCCAGCGGCGGCGGGGTCGCGCCCTTCTTCGCGTCGGCGACGCGCTCGGCGGTCGCAAACAAATGCAGGCCGGCCAGCGCTCCCGCGCCGATCGCGACCAGGGTCAGCACGACGATGGCCGCGATCAGGCGCATGACGTCCCCTGCCCTCGCGACACGGCCAGGCCGGCGCTAACTTCAGAATGGTGCCACGGCGTCATAGATCCGGTGTCCCCATCCAGGCTGCTGCACGTCCGAGAGATTTCCGCGACCGCCGTAGGACACGCGGGCCTCGGCGATCTTTTCATAGGAGATCGTGTTGGTGCGCGATATGTCGCGCGGACGCACGATGCCGCCGACATTGAGCACGCGCATCTCCGTGTTGACGCGGAACTCCTGCGAGCCGCTGATCATCATATTGCCGTTCGGCAACACGTCGGTGACGATGGCGGCGATCGAGAGCTTGATGTCCTCGGTACGGTCGATCTGGCCGTTACCCTTGATCTGGGTGTTGGTGTTGAGGTTGGCGCTTGTCGAGCCCTTGTCCTGCCATCCCGCGACGTCCATCAGCCAGTCGAGCCCGAACTTGACCTGCGAATCGCGCGAGCGGCCGGTCTTGTTGTCGAGCTTGGCCTTGTCCTGCATCGAGATGATCACCGTCACGACGTCGCCGGTGCGCCGGGCGCGGGGATCGCGGTAGAGATCGGTGCCGTCGTCCCAGGTCGAGCGATAGCTGACGGCCGTGCGCATGCGCGGCGTCACCGGGATCGGATCGGCCTGGGTCCGGAGGCCGCTGCCGACCGGGGACATCTGCGGTCCGCTCAGGACCTCGGACGGATCATGCAAGCATCCGGCCAGGAGCACGGACGCCAGGATCAGCGGGAGGATGCGGATCGGCTTCTTCATCTATTTGGTCTTTCCGTCGTCCACGCGACGCATTCCGCCCAAGAGGTCAGCGAGGTGCGCCGCGCGCGCCGTCTCCATCTCATTGAAGATCGCGCTCGAGCTCCTCGGGCTGAGCTTGGCGAGCACGGCGGCGGCGGTCTCGTCCGCCATGCCGGCAATCTGGGTCGCCGCGGCGTCGGGCTTCATGCGCGAATAGATCTCGACGACGCTCGCTTCGGCCTTCTTCAGGAAGTCGTCACGCAGCGCCATCCACTTTTCATATTCGGCGCGCTTGGCCTCAACCTCGGCGATCCGCTCGCGCAGCAGGCTCTCGGCTTTCTCCAGCTCCTTGAGCTGCCAGGCCAGCCTCGCATCGACGGCGGGATCGGCAACGTTGCTGCAGAACAGGGCGACTTCGTTGTCCGCGAACGGCGCGGCCTGCGGCGGTGCGGGCTTCGGCGGGGCCGTGACACTGGCAGGCTTGGCCGGGCGTGCGGGCGCTGCCGCCGGCGCAGGCGTCTCGGGCACCGCACCGGTGGTTGAAGGTCCCGAATCCTCGGCCGCCCATGCGGTCGCCCGCATCGACGCATTGTCGCCCGGCACCGCCGCGACCGGCTGCGGCTTCTGCGGTCCGGGCGCGCGGGCGCGCGCGAAGGAAAGCAGGTTGAGTGGCTTCGAAGGCTTGGCCTCGTCCAGGGCGAGCACCGGCGAGATGCTCGCGAGCATCGATGCCGCGATCAAGAGGAGTTTGGCTTTGTGATCCAGCGTCAGCATCGGGCCGCGTGCGATTCTCGCTTCAGACCTGAGCATTGAGCGACCAAGCTTGCACGACGCTTATGCATCATTGCACGATGACGTCGGCCTGGAGCGCGCCGGCGGTCTTGATCGCCTGAAGGATCGCGATGATGCCCGATGGTTTCAGGCCGATCTGGTTCAGCCCGCGCACCAGGCGCTGCAGATCGACCCCACTGAGGATCGCCACCTGCGATCCCGCCTCGTTGGCCTCGACCACGGTCTGCGGGACGACCACGGTCTGGCCCCGCGAGAACGGCGCCGGCTGCGACACCACCGGCATCTCCGTGACGCGGACCGTCAGATTGCCGTGCGTCACGGCAACGGTCGATATTCGCACGTCGCGCCCGATCACCACCGTGCCGGTGCGCTCGTTGATCACCACCCGTGCCGGCGTGTCCGGCTCGACCGTCAGCTCACCGATCTCGGCAAGGAACCGGACCGGGCCGATGTGGCGCGGCTTCGACAGCACGATGGTGCGGTAGTCGCGCTCGAAGGCGATCTGCGCGCGGTAGCGCCCGCCGGCGAAGCGGTTGATGGCGTCGAGGATGCGCGTTGCGGTGACGAAGTCCGGGTTCTTCAGCTGTAGCACCAGGTACTCCATCTCGTGGAGACTTCCCTTCACCTCGCGCTCGACCAGCGCACCGTTCGGGATGCGTCCGGCGGTCGGGGTGCCCTGGCTGACGTTCTGCGCCTGGCCTCCGACGCTGTAGCCGGCGACCATGATCGCGCCCTGCGCCACCGCATAGACGGCGCCGTCCGCCGCGCGCAGCGACGTCATGACCAGCGTACCGCCGAGCAGCGACGTGGCATCGCCGAGCGAGGACACCGTGACGTCCATGCGCTCGCCGGGCCCGATCGAGGGCGTGAGGTCCGCAGTCACCATCACGGCCGCGACGTTGCGCGTGCGCAGCGTCGTCGGACGGGGCGGATTGTTGGTGCTCGTGGTCTCGTTCCTGACATTGATGCCCATGTTTTCGAGCATCGATTGCAGGGACTGCTCGGTGAACGGAGCGTTGCGAAGCGTATCGCCGGTGCCGTTGAGGCCAATGACGAGGCCATAGCCGACGATCTGGTTTTCGCGCAGACCCTTGATGTCCGCGATGTCCTTGATGCGGACGGCGGCATGAGCGCTGGCGGCCGAAAGCAGCAGGACGAGCGCAAGCAGGAGCCGGGTCATGAGCCGTCCGCGACCTTGACGGTACCGTCCGGCTGGACGACGCCTTTGATGATCACGCCGGTATCGGTATTGCGCACCGGGATGAGCGCGCCCGCCGCGCCCGACTGCATCGCCGAGCCGTAGGTGACGATGGACAGTCCGCTGTCCTCCACCACGACCTTGACCATGGCGCCGCGCGCGACGGTCCAGGGATCTTCCACCGCATTGCTGGGAATGGGCTGGCCCGGCAACAGCGCGCGCCGCGCCATGCGGCCGACCAGGACCTGGCGCCCCTCGATGAACATGGCAACGCCGAGCAGGCCCGATGCGAAGGCGCGCTCGGTGATCATGTCGTCGCGGATCAGCTCGCCGGCGCGGATCGCAACCGCCGGCACGGGAAGCCGCTTCTCCTCGGCCATGGCGAGGCGACCCGAGGCCAAAATCAGCAGCACGGCGGCCAACCCGCGCATGATCAGGCCCACCCTGTTCACCATCGCAACACCGGAACTAGCGCATGCCCTTCGAAACCGTTTGGGCCATTTCATCCGAGGCCTGGATGACCTTGGCGTTCATTTCGTAGGCGCGCTGCGCCGAGATCAACTCGGTGATTTCCTTGACCGGATCGACGTTCGAGGCTTCGAGATATTTCTGGTTGATCTTGCCGTATCCGGAATCGCCGGGAAGACCGACGACCGGCGTGCCCGACGCCGTGGTCTCCTTGTAGAGATTGCCGCCGAGCGGCTCGAGGCCGGCTTCATTGGCGAAGTTGGCGAGGTTGAGCTGGCCGATCTGCCGCGGGTTCACTTCCGTGTCGAGCTTGGCAAACACCTGCCCGGTGGCGTTGACCGTGACCTCGACGGTTCCCTGCGGCACGGTGATCGCGGGGTCCAGGAGGTAGCCGTCGATCGTGACGAGCTGGCCGTTGGCATTTGTATTGAACGAGCCCGCGCGGGTGTACTGCACCTCGTTGTTGGGACCGAGCACCTGAAACCAGCCGCGGCCGTTGATCGCCATGTCGTAGGGATTTCCGGTCTGCGTCAGCGCGCCCTGGATGTGCAGCTTGCGGATCGCCGCCGACTTGACGCCAAGGCCGAGATTGGCGCCTTCCGGAATCGGCGAGGAGCCGTTGACGTTGGCCACGCCCTGCATGCGGTCCATCTGGTAGAACAGATCGGTGAATTCCGCCCGCGCCCGCTTGTACGACGTCGAGTTGATGTTGGCGATGTTGTTCGCGATGACTTCGATGTTGGTCTGTTGGGCATTCATGCCCGTGGCCGCAATGGCGAGCGATTTCACTTGAACCTATTCCTTCAGATCAAATCGACATCCGGACGACTTCTTGATAGGCCTGCACGACCTTGTCGCGAACCGCGACCGCCGTCTGCAGGGCCTGCTCCGCCGACATCAGCGCCTCGACGACGCGCCGGGTCGATTCCTTGCCCTGCATCGCCGAGATCGACGCGGCTTCGCCCGCCTTCAGCGTCCCGATCGCATCGCTCGTCACCTGCTTCATCACAGACTCGAAGCCGACATCGTCCGTGGACTGGACTGCCGTCGTCGCCGCAGGCGAGATCGCCTGCGTCTCGGTCGCGCGCGACGCCGCCTGTCCTGCGGAGATCGCCGTGGATGAAATCGCCTCAAGCATTGTCAGCTCCTTAGGAGGTCGATGGTCATGCCGAGCATCGACCTGACCTGTTTCACGACCTGGAGATTGGCTTCATAAGACCGGTTGACTTCCCGCATGTCGGCCATCTCGATCATCATGTTGACGTTCGGCAGCTTGACGTAGCCGGCCTTGTCGGCGGCGGGATGCCCGGGATCGTACTCGACGCGGTACGGTGTGGTGTCGACGCCGATCTCCTTGACCTTCGCGAGCTGCGAGCCCGAGGCGCGGTCCATCGCGGCATCGAAGGTGATCGTCTTGCGCTGATAGGGATCAGCGCCGGCGGTGCGTCCCGTCGAGGTCGCGTTCGCGAGATTCTCCGAGACGATGCGCATGCGCGTCGACTGCGCTTCGAGCCCGGAGCTCGCGACCGTGAGGGAGGCGCTCAGTGAGTCCAGCATGTCAGTTCACCTCAGGCCTTCGCACCGGCCAGGACCATGCGGTGGAACGACCGCACGATCGCCGAGTTCATCGAATAGTCGCGGTTGACGTCGCTGCCCTTGATCATTTCCTGCTCGAGGCTGACGGAGTTGCCGGAATGGACCACTTCCCAGCTGTCCTTCTTCGCGGTTGCGCGCGTGTCGGTCTCGGCCGCGGACAATTGCAGGTGCGAGGGCGACGTCGTGGCGAGCCTCACCGGCATGCCGTCGAGCACCTTGTTGAAGGGCTCGACGTCGCGCGCGCGAAAGCCCGGCGTGTTGGCGTTGGCGACGTTGGTGGCGATGGTCGACTGGCGAAGCTCGAGGTAGCGCGCCTGCGACGATGCGAGTTCGAAGAGATAAAGCGGTCCCACGACAGCCCCGTTCTGGTCCATTCGAGAGGAGCCTAGGGCGTTAAGCTTTCGTCAAGCTGTTGGGCCGGACGTCGTCCTCGGAATTCTACTGGACCTTCTCGGTGCGCGGCGTCTGCTTCGACTGCAGGAAGTAGATGATCTCGGCGACTGGGCGGAAGAACTCCGCCGGAATCACCTGATCGACCTGGACCGCCTCGTAGAGCGCGCGCGCCAGCGCCCTATTCTCGATGACGGGAATCCGGTTCTGTTCGGCGACCTCGCGGATCTTCAGCGCGATCACGTCCATGCCCTTGGCCACCACGAGCGGCGCGGGATTTTCCTCGCGGTTGTAGCGAAGCGCGATCGCAAAATGCGTCGGATTCGCGATCACCAGGGTCGCTCGCGCGGCGGAGGCGATCATGCGCTGCCGCGAGCGGTCGCGCGCCAGCGAGCGCAGGCGGGCCTTGACCAGCGGATCGCCCTCGGCCTGCTTGTGCTCGTCCTTGATCTCCTGCTTGGTCATGCGCAGCTCGCGCCGCCAGTGGAAGCGCGCCCAGGCAAGGTCGATCGCGACCAGCACGATGGTCGCGATGCAGATCGCCGAGACGATCCGCATCGCGATATTGAGAATCATCTCCGGCAGCGCGACCGGATCGGTGTACATCGCCTCGAACGCCTTCGCTTCCGACGAGCGCAGCACGAAGACGACCACGGAGGTCACCGCGGTCAGCTTGAACAGCGACTTGCCGAACTCGACGAGGCCACGCGTTCCGAACAGCCGGCTCCAGCCGCCAATCGGGGAGATGCGCGACAATTCCGGCTTGATGCGCTCCAGCACGAAGCGCGGCGCATTCTGCAGCAGCGAGGCCGCGAGCCCGAACACCATGAGGATGACGACCAGCGGCACCAGGAAACGCAGCGCCTGCAGGCCGACCACGGTGAGCAGGTTCTGCGCGTCCGCGCCTGTTGCGAGCGGGAAGCCTTCGGGATCGTCCAGCAGGCTCGTCAAGGTCGGCGTCAATTGCTGCACGCCCTGACCGATCAGGAACGCCATGATGACCATCAGCGCGGCCATCGAGGCGAAAATAGAAGCCTCCCGAGAGACCGGGATCTTGCCCTGTTCGAGCGCATCACGGACTTTCTTCTCGGTCGACTCTTCTGTCTTGCTCTCCTGATCGGATGATTCTGCCATGTCCGTTCAGCGGTCAGCGGAAGACCAGCTCATCCTCCTGCTCGGGGTTGAGCTCGATTTCGCCCTTCTCCGCGAGCTCGAGCGCGAGATCGGTGATCACGCGCCGCGCCTCCAGCACGTCGCGCTGGTTCGAGGGCTCGCCGATGGCGAGCTCGTGCTCGACGACACGACGGACGCGCGAGGCGACCGAGGACAGGATCAGCTCGCGGAAGTGCTTGTCGGTGCCCTTCAGCGCGATGACGATGCGATCGGTCGGCACCTGGTCGAAGATCATGATGCGCGCCTTCGGCGTCAGGTTGGTCACGTCGTCGAAGGTGAACAGCAGCTCCTTCAGCACCTCCGCCGATTTCGGCCGCTTCTCCGACAGGCTCTTGAGCATGTCCTCGATATGGCCGCGCTCCATCTTGTTGATGATGTCGGCGACGCGAGCATAGGTGTCGGCGCCGAGATTGCGGGCGAAATTGAGCGTCAGGTCTTCGTGCAGCGTCTTCTCGAGCACTTTCATCGCGTCGTCGACGATCGGCTTGAGGCTGAGCACGCGCCGCATCAGCTCGTTGCGCAGGCTCGACGGCAGCTGGCTCATCACCTTGGCGGCGCAAGACGGCTTGACCTTGGACAGGATCAGCGCCGCGGTCTGCGGATGCTCCTTGGAGAGATAGGTCGCAAGCGAATTTTCCGATACCGACGAGACGCGATCCCACACCGACCGGCTCGAATTGCCGAGCAGGTCCGACATGATCGCCGACACCTGGTCGGCGGGAAGCACGTCGCCGAGCACGGCCTCCAGACCGCCGAGGGTGCCGAGAATGTTCGCGCCCATCGAGAATTGCTGCGCGAACTCCTCGACGATGGATTCGAGCTCCTGCGCCGTGATCGGCCGCAATTCGGCCGCGGCCTTGGTGACGATGCGAATGTCCTGGGGCTCGAATTGCGCGAGCACGCTCGCGGCCGCCTGCCGGCCCATTGCCAGCAGGAGCGCCGCGACCTTTTCCGTTCCGCCCAGCGCGGCAACGCCTCGCTGCTTGATGGGAGCGATGCCGACCTGTGCCGCCATGGTCAGCTATCGCCCTGCCCCAGCGGACCGACAATCTCGGTGAGCGAGACGCCGAAGCGGGAATTGTCCTCTTCGACGACGACCACCTCGCCCCGGGCGACGATGCGGCCGTTGACCACGACGTCGACGGGCTCGCCGACCCTGTGGTCGAGCGGAACCACGGCACCTCGGCCGAGCTTCATCAGGTTCGCCACCGGAATGGTGGCCGATCCCAGCACCACCTGCATGGTGACGGGAATGCGCAGGATGGCGTCGACATTGGCGAACTTGCCGCTCTCCTCCGCGGTGCGCGCGGCGATTTCCGCGAGCCGCTCCAGCGGGGTCGTGTCGGTATGCCCCTCGTCGGCGGCCGGTGCTCGCGTGGCAGAGTCATAGTCGAAGGATTGCGCCATCTGGTATCGCCTCTTGGTAGTTCCGCTCCCGGAACGCCCCGGCGTTCCGCTCGTATTGGTTCTGCCGGCTTGGGCTTCAGTGCTTGTTCACTTCGGTGCCGCCCGTGGTCGCGGCCGGCGCAAGCCCGCTGCGCGCGTCGAGCGCCGCGATCGCCTCATGGGCCTGATCGATCTTGGTGCTCAGCACGTTGGCGAGGCGCCCGAGATTGGCGGTGGAATCATGCGCCGCGGTAATGACCGTGTCGAAGGCGCCCGCCGTCTCGTGGACGATGGTGGAGAATTCGCCCTGGTAGCTGCGCAAACGCGCCAGTTCGCGGTGCATCCGCGTCACCCGCATGCTGGTGAAGGCGAGCGCGATCAGCAGCACGGCATCAACGAGATAGGATATCATCGACGAACTCCCGTTTCTGATCCACGGGATCGGCCACCTGCATGGCGTAATAGCCGTCAAGTTGGCCGATCTGACACCAGAACAGCACCTGGTTGTTGCTTTCGAGACGGGCCAGCGTGCGCGGTGTGGCCTCCAGCTCCAGCACCTGCCCCACCTTGAACTTCACGACGTCCTCGAGCGAGATCATCTTCTCGTCGAGCACGGCGCTCAGCGTCACCTCGGTGCGGTGGACCTCGCTCTCCATCTGCTCGCGCCAGCGCGGATCGGTCGTGCGGCCGTCGCTGGCAGTGACGGTTGCGAGCTTCTGACGCAGCGGATTGAGCGCGGAGTGCGGAATGATCAGGAACATCTGGCCGCCGCGGTAGAGCGCCTGCACCATCATGTTCGCGCAGATCGACATGTTGCTGGCGCGCCCGATCGCCAGCGACGCCATCGCCGTCTCGACCCGCTCGACACGGAAGGTGACGTTGGAGGTGCCGGCGAAGGCGCCCTGCAGCGCCTTGGCGAAGCGCTCGAACAAGGCCTGGACCAGCCGGATCTCGATGTTCGAGAACGTGCGCTCGACATCGAGCGGCGGTTCCGCACCGTCGGATCCGAACATCGCCTCGACCATCGTGAACACGAAGTCGCGGTCCAGCATGATGATGACGCGCGAGTCCCACTGCTCGGCATAGAGCACGGCAGCGACCGCGTTGCCCTCGTAGTCCTTGATGATATCGCCGAGAGGATCGTTGGTGATGCCGTTGACCGAGAAGTAGCACGGCGTTCCCGCCATCGGCTGCAGGCTGTCGGTGCACGATGCCGCCATGCGATCGAAGATCACATTGAGCATCGGCATGCGTTCGATGGATATGCCGGCAGCGTCCAGCAGATAGTTCGGGAGCTGCTTCTTGTGATCGACGCCGACGTCGTCTTCCATCATCATGCGCGGGCGGCCTTGGGTTCGGGCTCGGTGACGACGGCCTTGGGACCTGCGATTGTCTCGTTCTCGACGACGTCGATCGAGGGCCGCTCGCCGCTCGCGATCATCTTGCGGCCGTGTTCGACGGCGATCTGCGGCATGGCGCCGTTCATGAACGCGAGCAGCGTCTGCTTGACGATGATGTAGGGGCGGCACTTCTTCTCGCGCGTCATCTTGATCTTGATCGCGAAGGGCGAAAGGACGCCGTAGGACAGGAAGATGCCGGCGAAGGTGCCGACCAGGGCCGCGCCGATGAAGCCGCCGAGCAGCTTCGGCGACTGGTCGAGCGCGCCCATCGCCTTGATGACGCCGAGCACGGCAGCGACGATGCCCAGCGCCGGCAGCGCCTCGGACACCGTCACCAGCGCATGATAGGGCGCCAGCTTGCTCTTCACGATGGTGTGGATCTCCTCGTCCATCAGCGCCTCGATCTCGTGCGTGCGCGCGTTGCCCATGATGATGAGGCGGACGTAGTCGCAGATGAACTGGAGCAGCGAGGGATCGCCGAGCACGCTCGGAAACGCCTTGAAGATCTCGGAGGACGCGGGATCGTCGATATGCGCCTCGACCTCGTTGCGGCCCTTGCCCCTGAGCTCGCGCATCAGGGCATGGAGCGCCCCGAGCAGATCAAGGTAGTAGCGCTGGCCGGGCACCGCGCCGGTGATGGCCTGCATGCAGGCGACGCCGGTGTCCACGACCGTCTTCCACGGATTGGCCACGATGAAGGTGCCGACCGCGGTCCCCATGATGATCACGAATTCCCACGGCTGCATGAGCACGCCCAGGTGCCCGCCCATGGCGGCAAATCCACCGAGCAGCGCCGCTACCGTGATGAAAACCCCCACGAAACTGCCCAACGCGCCGCTCCATCGCCGATCCCATCGGGAATATCTAGTCGGCGAGCCTTGCGCGAAGCTGGCTTCCCGCACCGCCAGCCCCGCGCAAGCAATTGGCGGCACCTTGAGGCCGCGTCGCATCAGCGGCCAGAGAGGCGCGTGTCATGCTATCCACCATCGCGGACTACACCCGGCTGACCAAGGACATGGGCAAGTCGCTGACACAGGTCGCGACGCAGCCGGATGTCAGCCGCGAGACCGATTACTTCCTGAGCCATATCGGCAACGTGAAGACGATCGACGACTTCCTGAAGGACTATCGCCTCTATTCCTACGCCATGAAGGCCTATGGCCTTAGCGACATGACCTACGCCAAGGCGTTCATGCGCAAGGTGTTGACCGAGGGTGTCGCGAACAAGAACACCTTCGCCAACAAGCTGACCGACACCCGCTACCGCGAATTCGCCACGGCCTTCAATTTCGCCGCCCTCGGCAGCAACGCGACGAAGACCGTTCAGGCCACGACCGGAACGGCGACCCATTACGTCACGCAGACGATGGAGCAGAAGGCCGGCGACCAGAACGAGGGCCTGCGGCTGGCGCTCTATTTCACCCGCAAGGCGTCCACGGTCACGACCGCCTACCAGGTGCTCGCTGACAAGGCGTTGACGCAGGTGGTCCAAACCGCGCTCGGCCTGCCCTCGACCATCAGCGCGGCCAACATCGACGCCCAGGCCAAGATGATCACGGACAGGATCAACCTCGCCGATTTCAAGGACCCGGCCAAGGTCACCAAGTTCGTGCAGCGCTTCGCAGCGATGTGGGACGCGACCCAGGCCCAGAGCGACAATTCGACCAATCCCGCGCTGGTCCTGATCGGCGGCGTATCCTCGGCCAGCATGGACACCAACATGCTCGCGAAACTTCAGTCCATCCGGTTCGGAAAGTAGCCCATGCAATCGGCTCTCTATGTGGGATTGTCGGCGCAGGTCGCCCTCGAAAAGCGCCTCCAGACGATCGCCAACAACGTCGCCAACGTGAACACGGCGGCGTTCCGCACCGACGTGGTGAAATTCGAGACCGTGCTGTCCAAGGCGGGCCCGAACCCTGTCGCCTTCTCCTCGCCCGGCGACAACATCATCTCGCGCGAGATGGGCAACATCACCGAGAGCGGCAACCCGCTCGATGTCGCCGTGGTCGGACAGGGCTGGATCGCTTTCGCGGGCCCGAACGGCACGGTCTATACCCGTGACGGCCGCCTCCAGATCGCCCCCAATGGCGATCTTCAGACCGTGAGCGGTTTCCCCGTCGTCGATTCCGGTGGCGCCCAGATCACGCTCGACGCCAATGGCGGGCCGATCTCGATTGCGCGTAGCGGCGCGATCACCCAGGACAACAACGAGATCGGCACCATCGGCCTGTTCAACATCCCTTCTGACGCCAATCTCGAGCGCTACGGCAATTCCGGCGTGACGCCGGACCGGCCCGCGACCGCCATCGCCGATTTCTCGCGCGATGGCTTCAAGCAGGGTTATGTCGAGGGCTCCGGGGCCAATCCCATGATGGAATTGACCAAGCTGATCGCGGCCTCGCGCGCCTTCGACGGCACCAATTCGATGATCGAGGGCACCGAGGGCTCGCTTCAGAACGCCATTCGCACGCTGGGCGAACCCGGCAAGTAAAGCGCTTCGCGCGCATTGATTGAGGTTGGACGGTTTCCTTGAACGCTCTTCGGCAACTCGAGTGGGCGCTGCTGGAGCTTCAGCAGAGCACTCCCCTGGCAAGCGTCAGCGGCGCGATCTCCGAGATCGCGCCGACGCATTTCCGTGTCTCCGGCCTGTCGCGCTTCGTCAGGCTCGGCGAGCTCATCGGCGTCAATTCGGCCGGTAAGCCCCAGATCGGCGAGGTGGTGCGGATCGACAGCGAGGGCATCGTCGCCAAGCCGTTCGACCGGCACTTCGCCGGCGGCCTCGGCTCGGTCGCCTACCGGATGCCGCCTCTGTCCTTTGCGCCCGACCCGAGTTGGAAGGGCCGCGTCATCAACGCCCTCGGCGCGCCGCTCGACGGACAAGGCCCCCTCACCCCGGGCTCCCTTGCCGTCTCGGCCGAAGCCGACGCGCCCTCGGCCATGAAGCGCGCACGCGTGCACAAGCCGCTGCGCACCGGCGTGCGCGTGATCGACCTGTTCGCGCCGATCTGCGCCGGCCAGCGCGTCGGCATCTTTGCCGGCTCCGGCGTCGGCAAGTCGACGCTGCTGGCAATGCTCGCCCGCAGCCAGGGTTTCGACACCGTCGTGCTGGCCCTGGTCGGCGAGCGCGGCCGTGAGGTGCGCGAGTTCATCGAGGACGTGCTGGGCAACGATCGTCAGCGCGCCGTCACCATCGTGTCGACGGGAGACGAAAGCCCGATGATGCGGCGGCTGGCGCCGAAGACGGCCATGGCGGTCGCCGAATATTTCCGCGACCGCGGCGAATCGGTGCTGCTCATGGTCGATTCGATCACCCGTTTCGCTCATGCGGCTCGCGAGGTCGCGCTCGCCGCCGGAGAGCCCGCCGTCGCGCGCGGCTACGCACCGACGGTCTTCACCGATCTGCCGCGCCTCCTGGAGCGCGCCGGCCCCGGCGAGGAAGGTTCCGGCACCATCACCGGGATCTTCTCCGTGCTGGTCGATGGCGACGATCACAACGAGCCGATTGCCGACACCATCCGCAGCACGCTCGATGGACATATCGTGCTGTCCAGGCACATCGCCGATCAGGCGCGCTATCCGGCTGTCGACGTTCTGGCCTCGGTCTCCCGCCTCGCCCATAACGTATGGGATCCCGAGGAGCGCGAATTGGTGAGCAAGCTGCGCGCCATGATCGCCAAATACGAGGATACGCGCGACCTTCGCCTGATGGGCGGATACCAGGCAGGGCGTGATTCGGGCCTCGACCAGGCTGTCGACATGGTTCCGAAAATCTACGGCGCGATGCGGCAAGACGCTTCCGCTCCCCCGAGCGCCGATCCGTTCCGCGAGCTCCGGGACATGCTCAGGGGCGACTAGCAGCCGAGAAGCCGGGACCGCGTGCGACATGCGCGCTGCGCCGTTCCCGCGCGTTGTTTTCGACAGGAGATTGCGCATGCCGCCGCGCCGCCGGCGCATGCGCCCGAACAGCCGCCTCCGGTTTTCGTCGTAACGCCTCCGCCATTGGAGCGAGAGAGCAACGCGCGGCAGTGCCGGAAGCAATTGCATGGTCGGCTCTGCGCCTGCGGCGATCAACAACCGGCGCGTGCAATTCCTGTGAGTTCCCTCGATGATTCTCCGACACCACGCACAAGTTGTGGATGACGTTGCCTATACGCATCGTCGGCCTGCACAAGCTTCAATCAGTTTGCGCCCAAACACAGACATCGAGATGACATGCAATCAAGGTGTCGCAGCGCCGAGTGCATTTCATTCGCGGCACAACGTATTGCATTCACTATCATGTGTACTGACCGAGCGAGAATGTCTTGAACGTTACATTCGCACGCAACGACATCTGGGGCTCGCGAGGGTCTGTACTTGATTTTGTTGAGAAGCTCATTCATCGTTTCGACGGAATATAAGAAACGTCTGCGTGTGACTTGAACTCAGGGGCTTCGGTTGAACTATTCCGATCCATCGTCTGCTGGCGACGGCAAACCGGGCTCCCGTGCGACGACGCCGTTGGCATGCCAATGGCGCAGTGACTCGCTCCAGAACACGCGAGCCTTGCGGATCAGGATCGGGCGCGCTGCAATTCGTTCATTCGAAGCTGAGCTCGACACGACGTGCGCGCCGGACGGCTGCAATCGTTGGATGCCCTTCGAAGGATTCGCAGACTGTTGCGCAAAGCGGCTTCGGGACGCCGCAAATGATGTTCCGGGGACGAGGTAGATTCATGCCATTGGCGCGGGAAGCCGTCGAGCTGCTGGTTCAAGCGGCGAGGGCTTGGTATTTCGAAGGCAACCAGCATGGATTGCGCGATCGGGAATGGATGGCGCTGCGCTTTCTCGGCCGCGCCAACAGGTTTTCGCGCACGCCGTCTGCGCTTGCCGGCTTCATAGGCGCCACCAGAGCGACCGCATCGCAAATCGTGAAGACGCTGGAGAGCAAGTCCTTCCTGGTGAGGAAGCCGTCGCAGGAGGACAAGCGTTCCGTCGTCCTGCACGTCACCGCGCAGGGCGAGAAGTGCCTCAATCAGCACGACCCGATCAATCACGTGGTGAACGCCGTCAGGGCGCTCGGCAATGACGAATGCGTCAGGCTGCGCGACTCGCTCCGCGAAGTGCTCAATCACCTCGACGCAGCCCATCAACGGCTCGATGCCAGCGTTTGCCGTGACTGCATGTTTCTCGCCGAACGCGGCCCGGCGGCCTCCAAGGGACGCGCAAGCGCCGAGTTCATGTGCCGGCTGTATCGCGCTCCGATCTCGCTCGAGGAAACCGAACTGCTGTGCACCAGCTTCGAGCGCACCCGCGACCGCCCGAAGATCGAAGAGCATCTCGACCGCGCGCGGATGGCGAGTCAGGGCTGAGACGCGCGCAATTTCCGGGTAAGTCTTCGGATAAGGCTTTGCGGATCCTTTCGCAGCAGCGCCTGTTCCAGAATGCGCACGCGCTCTCCACATCGTCAATGTGAGGCGGCAGCTTGTCCTCCAAGTGCCGTGTCATTCCCGCGAAAGCGGTGAATCCAGGACGCCGCGGCTTCGCGGTCCAATCACGGCCGTCTCGGACTACTGGATCGCCCGGTCAAGCCGGGCGATGACATTGAGCGTGGGGCGACAGGCACCTTCGCGCAGCGACATCCGGGATGCTCGCGACCGAGTCCCGGGTATCGCTGCCCTCACCCAGGGCCACCGGCCGCCGAATCTCCCGCACCATCACGCACAAAAAAACACCCGGCGGTTTCCCGCCGGGTGCTCGTCGAAAGACTTCGACTGATCTTACCAGTTGCGCTGAGCGCGGAGCAGCAGGGTGACGCTGTCCTGATCCTTCAGCTCGTACAGGGCGGCCGGCTTGGCCGTCGTGCCGGCACCAGCGTAACCAACCGTGCCCGAGTACTTCTGGTCGAGGCGGGTCCAGTTCAGGTCGCCCGAGAACGTCAGGTTCTTGACCGGGGTCCAGCGGGTGATGATACCGATCTGGCCGACGGCGAAGTCAGGGTTACAACCCGTGACACCGGCGAGACCGCCGAACACGCCGCCCGCACCGCCAGCGCCGCAGAGCGCGGTCTTGGCAGTCGAGCCGTACTGCGCCTGAGCGTAGGCACCGTAGAGCGCGGTGTTCCAGTACGGATCCCAGTTATGGGTGAAAGCGCCGCGGAAGCCCCAGGTCTTCACAGTCTCCTGCTGGCCGCCCGTGACGAACACGGTGTCCGGAGCATAGGCGAAGCCGACGCTCTGGTAGGCAACGCCCGAGTTGCCGAACATCGAGTAGCTGCTGCCCGCCAGGTTCTGGAAGTTGTAGCGGGTCGCACCGTCGGTGTAGACGCCCGAAATGTTGAGCACGTCGCCCGCACCGGTCGGGATGTTCTTGATCGACAGAGCGAGCTGAACTGCCCAGCCCCACTTGTCGTCGGGGTGGCCAGTGGCTTCGTTGGCGCCGTAGTAGGCAACGTGGTTGTCATGAGCAGCAACCGACGCCTGGAACATGCCCCAGGCCTGGTCGACACGGACCATACCGACGAGGTTCGGCGAACGCGAACCGCCGATGGCGTTGGTGCCGTAGGTGCCGCCGATCATGCTGCCAGCGGTCGCGCCGGTCAGGTTGACGTTGCCGGCCTGATAGTAAGCCGTCGCGTCTTCAGCCGAGAACGCCGCCGTCACGCCCTGACCGAAGTCAGCAGTGTAGGTGAACTGGTTGACGCCGGTGACAGTGCCGGAACCGCCGACGAGGCTGTCGATGTTGTTGCCGGGATAGTTGGTCCAGGGCGCGTCGAACTGCGACACGGCCTTACCCATGGTGAAGCCGGCGAACTGGATGAAGGCGTAGTACACGCCGAGCGAACCGCCCGAGGTGTTGCCGTCGGTGCCGTTGATCGACGAACCAACGAGCGCCGGGGTGGCGCCGGAGGTGTTGAGGCCGAGGTTGCCGGTGTAGACAGTGCCGCCCGTCGCCGAGCCGGAGCCCTGATAGCCGCCGGTGGTCCAGGTGAACACGCCGTCGAAGAAGGTACGGACGACGCCGTACTCGGTCGCGGTGCGCGTGTCGATGTTGAGATCTTCACGAGCGCGCATCTGGTAGTAGTTGCTCAGGCGGTTGTGTGCACCGGCCGGAGAACCGTTCGAGATGCCGTAGTTGCTGTTGGTGTTGAACGCGACTTCGGCGCGCAGATAACCACCCAGCTTGATGCAGGTGTCGGTGCCCGGGATGTAGTAGAAACCGGCGCCGTACAGCGAGCAGATCTTCACGTATTCGACCGCCTTGGCCTTCACGGGAAGATCGGCTGCGAACGCCCCGGAGACGGCCATCAGGCCGGCAGCCGAGCCGAGAAAGAGCGACTTCGTCAACTTCATTTAGGTAAACCTCCAGGTCGATTCAGGGGGCTCGGCTTCCTCGGAGGACACCGCTTCACCCTCATAATTTCCGTCCAATTCAGATCCGCACTGAGGTCCGGACTGAAACGACAGTGAGGTGCCCCCCCTCCGTCGTGACTCACGTATAGTTTATAAAAACAACCGCCTCAATTTATTGATCTAATGAATTGTAAGTTCGGCGGAAGATGTTGCTCGCGAGCAACAGAGCTTGCGAGAAGGCTAACTAAGATACTGAAGAAAAAGTAAAAAGCCCTCAGGGGGCATCCCGAGGGCTTTCTTGGAGGTCTCACATCGCCGTCTGTCGACAGGGTCAAGAGCAGCAAAGATTGAGTGGCACGAGACGTAATTGAATTAATTGATTTATGCAAGTATCAAATGGCTAAGCCATTCCAACAATGCTGTATCTGTCGCCTGCTTTCGACGCGCGACATAGGAGACGTCCCCGCGATATCCCGATAGAACATTGATCCAAGACCAATAAAAAAAGGATCAACGCCAAAGGGGGAGGGGCGACGCGGCATGATCGAGAAGAAGCTCGACAAGGCGATCAGGGACTTCATCTGGAATGTCGTCGAAATTCACGCGCAGCTGGATGACATCCACACCAGCTGGGCCGGATTGCTCGGCATTACCCAGCCGCAATGGCTGATCCTGATGGCGATCACCGAGCTGGACCAGGGGCAAGGCGTCGCCGGCACGGACATCGCGAACAAATTGCGCGTTCATCCGGCCTTCGTGACCAACCAGACCAAGATCCTGGAAAAGGGCGGCTTCCTGTCGCGGCGGCCGGCGGCGAACGACGCCCGCTTCGTGCTGATGTCGCTGACCGCGAAAGCGACCACCGACATCGAGCAGTTGTCCAAGAGAAGGCTCGCGCTGAATTCGACGATGTTCAACGATCTCGACGAGAAGACCCTGGCCGACATGAACACCGCGCTGGCAAAGATCGCCAAGAACGCCCGGCTGGCGGCGCGATTGCTGGCGATCGACGTGTCGTGATCCGCCGGGAAGCAAGCCCGGCCGACTAGAGATAGGTCACGTCCTCGAGCTGGGGGGCGCTTCCGAGCTTGCTGTCGAGCCATTCGAAAATGAAATCGTCGACGGCGACGAAATTCTCGACCTCGCCGAGGGGATGCGGGATGCGGCTCGGAACGACCACCGAGCAATCGGCTCCGGCCTGTCGATAGGCCGATTGCAGTTCGAGGGCATCCTGCTCCAGCATCATCGAGCGACTTCCGACCACCATGAGCAGCGGGCACGGGAGCTGGCGCGGGGCCATCATCGAAACCGGCACGCTCGCGTCAAGGGCCGCCTGCTCGACGTCGGTCATCCAGCGCAGCGATGCCCGGCACATCACCGGGCTCAATAGGCCCCCGTCGCACACGGCGGCGGCGAGCCGGCGATCCGCGCGGGCAAGACGGGACGCATGCCCGGCGCCCGCCCCTTCGCCATAGATCGCGATCCGCTGCGGATCGACATCCGCTCGCCCCTGAAGATAGTCCAGCCAGCATTGAAGCATCTGCTCCGGCTTGAAGGGGCGGCGGGCGGATGAGCGGCGGGCGTCGACGAGCAGGAGCGATATGTTGTGACGGAGCGATGCCGGCAGCAGCCTGATCATCATCGAGCCCAGCGTGATGTCCTCGTCGCCGACGCAGATGACCGCGGGGGCGGACGACGCCCGGCAAAGCGCCGGGACGAAGAATCCGGTGAGCGCGGCCTCGTCAAAGCCTTCGAGGGTCACGCGCTCGATCGCGGGGCCGGCGTCATCGGCCAAGCCTTTCAGGCTGATATCGACCTCGTTTGCGAAATCGGCGGCTTCGACGTCGCCTGGGCAAGACACGCTTCTGACGACTTCCAAGGCCGTCAACGCACATAGCCACGCCTCCCGCGCGGTCGGGATGGTCCCATCCTCGCCGGCGAACTTGGCGAAGGTCCGGTAGTCGTCTGCGACCCGCAGCCAGTCCGAAACCCACAGATGCCGGTGCGTCTCCCGCCCGAGTTCTGCGACCGACAAGCTTTCAAAGAATCCGGACGCGCGATGCCGCAACTGCGCCAGGCTGCGACCGCAGCCATCGCACGAGCCGTGTGGCCAATGATCACTTTCCATGCCAGCCCCCAAACGACGCTATCCGCGCGCCCCCAGACATGCGCCGGGATCTTCGAGCGTCGTCTTCGGCGCAGCGAAGGCACTGCGCGAAACGGTCCTGCTTCCAAACGAGCCGGCCTCGGTGCAATGTCCAAGCCCGCTCAACGCGATCGTCACGTCCCAGCTCCGTCGCTGATCCACAGTCATTTGCCGCGCACCAGTGATGCGGGCTCGTTCGTCTCTTGTTGCGACAGGCAAGCCGGAAATGCGCCACCTGTCGATCAAACAGACATGACTGCGTAAACCGCCGTTGTGAACGCACGATATGGTGAGATGCGTCCGATTGCCGCCTTGCCTGACAATGCGAGGACGGAAGCCGCCGGCACGCTGATCCATCGCAATGACGGCGACGACTTATGTGACGTGCTCATGACTAGTCGTCACGCGCGCGAGAGCGACTGGACCCAAATTCTGTAAATCAAAACTCTTCGGCACATTGGGAGGGCGCATGCGGGCGTTTCAGGAGGCCCGCCGGTCACCCTTGTATGCATTATCCCAGTTGCCATCTCCGCGGACTTCGCTTTACATGCCGGCAACTCGCCCGCGGATGACGGCCGGGGCTGAAAAATCACGCACATTGTCAAAGGGACGGAGCATGGCGCGCAACATATTGATTCTCGGGGCTTCTTACGGCTCGCTGCTGGGCACGAAGCTGCTGATGGCCGGGCACAACGTGACCCTGGTCTGCCGCGCCAAGACCGCCGAGCTGATCAACCGCGAAGGTACCGAGGTGCGCATCAAGCTGCGTGACGAGGCGGTGCACCGGGCGATCTTCTCGCGCGACCTGCCCGGCAAGCTCGACGCCGTGACCCCGGCCAATGTCGACCTCTCCCGCTATGATCTGGTCGGCCTTGCGATGCAGGAGCCGCAATACACCAACCACACCGTGCGCATGCTCATGGTCAAGATCGCCGCAGCGAAGCTGCCGTGTCTGTCGATCATGAACATGCCGCCGCTGCCCTATCTGAAGCGGATCCCGGCGCTCGCCGATATGGACCTCGAAGAGGCCTACACCAATGCGCAGGTGTGGGAGCGGTTCGAGCCGGGGCTGGTGACGCTGTGCTCGCCCGACCCGCAGGCGTTCCGTCCGCCGGAAGAAGCCGCGAACGTGCTGCATGTCGGCCTGCCCACCAATTTCAAGGCCTCGGTGTTCGCCGACGAAAAGCACAACAAGGTGCTGCGTGAGCTCGAGGCCGACATCGACGCGGTGACGCTCGACGGCCACGACGTGCCAGTGAAGCTGAAAGTGTTCGACTCCCTGTTCGTGCCGCTGGCGAAATGGTCGATGCTGCTCACCGGCAATTATCGCTGCATCACGCCGAACGAGCCGCAGTCGATCCGCGACGCCGTGCACGGCGACATCAAGCGCTCGCAGACGATCTACGACCATGTCGACGCCATCGCGCGCCGCCTCGGCGCCGATCCGCAGGACCAGGTGCCGTTCGCGAAATACGCCAAGGCCGCCGAGAGCCTGCTCAAGCCGTCGTCGGCCGCGCGTGCGGTCGCAAGCGGCGCGCCCTTCATCGAGCGCGTCGATCTCCTGGTGAAGCTGATCTCGCATCAGCTTGGCGTGCCCAATCCCGAGATCGACCGCACGGTCGACACCGTGGACCAGAAGCTGAACGAGAAGATCGTGCAGGGCGGATCCGGCGCGCAGTAGGCGCGCCGTTCCGAGTATTGCTTGCCGGCTGCGCGCCCATTGGAAAGATTGCGGCCGGATCAGCCGCGTCCGCCTCGGCCCCGGCCTGTTTGCGAAAAATTTGCATCCATGCGACGTCTGGCCTTAGTTAATGGAGGCTGCCGAGATGTCTCGGCAGTATCTCTGGACGCCGGTTCCGGACAGCAGGTTCCGGGTCTGCCGGCGACAGCCGGATGATGGGCGAAAGAACAAGTCATCGAAGATGGATCAGTCGACGTTGCAGGTCGTGCGCGCGGTGGAGGCCGGCGCGACAACCATGAAGAGTCTCATCGACGCGACCGGATTGTCCCGTCTCAAGGTCGAGCGCGCGTTGAACACGCTGGAGAAGCAGAAGCTGCTGGTCCGCGACGGCCAGGGCTTTCGTGCGACCGCCGTGCCTAAAGCAGCTCCGCTGGCCCGGCAATGCGGATCGTGCAACGCATGCTGCGACATTCTCGAAGTGGCCGCCGTCGACAAGCCGGTGAACCAGCTCTGCAAGCACTGGCAGACCGGCACCGGCTGCACCATCTACGACCGCCGCCCCCAGATGTGCCGTTCCTTCGTCTGCGCCTGGCTGCAGGGGCATCTCGACGACGACTGGTTCCCGGCGAAGTCGGGCATCATCGTGCATTTCAGCCAGGATGCAGTGAACGTGACGGTCGACGACCATTGCCCTGATCGCTGGCGCGAGGAGCCTTATTTCAGCAAGCTCGCCGAATGGTCGCTGAACGGGATCAAGCGGATCGGAAATCGGGGCTATGCCACCCTCGTCGTCTCCGGCGCCGACCGCTTTCTGCTGCTCGGACGCACCGTCGTTCCCGAGCCGACGCTGTTCGGCACGGCCTTCGTGCCGCTCACTGCCGACACGTTCCGGTTCTGGCGGGCAACGTCGCCGGAACATTTGCAGCGATTGCACGAGCGCATCGCCGAGATGGAGCGGATCAGGCAGGAATTCGGCTCATGCGTCATCCCCGAGAACGAGGACGACGATCCGCAAGCCCCCTATCGGCCCGCACTTCTACGGCAATCGAACCACGGCTGAACGCCGCCGTGGGCAACGCGGCATGATCAGCGCCATGCCGCTCGACGCGTCGCGGCGGGATTGATAAGCCGCTGTCCGCGAATGACGGGGACTTGAGTCGGGCATGACAGTTGCAATCGAGATGGGGCAGACCACGGCGGGCGCCGCGGCCGCCATGGACCTCGAGGAACTGCTGGCGACCCGCCTCCTCGTGCAGGGTAATTCGGGCTCCGGCAAATCGCATCTGCTGCGGCGGCTCCTGGAACAGAGCGCGCCCTGGGTGCAGCAGGCCATCATCGACCCCGAAGGCGATTTCGTCACGCTGGCCGAACGCTTCGGCCATCTCGTGATCGAGGCCGAGGACCACACCGAGCGCGGCCTTCAGGTTGCCGGCGAGCGCGCGCGGCTGCATCGCGTCTCCACCGTGCTCAATCTCGAAGGTCTCGACGCCGAGAACCAGATGCGCCGCGCCGCCGCGTTTCTCGGCGGGATGTTCGACGTCGACCGCGACCATTGGTATCCGATGCTCGTGGTCGTCGACGAGGCCCAGCTGTTCGCGCCGGCGGTGGCAGGCGAAGTCTCGGACGAAGCGCGAAAGCTCTCGCTCGGCGCCATGACCAATCTGATGTGCCGCGGCCGCAAGCGCGGACTCGCCGGCATCATCGCGACGCAACGGCTGGCAAAGCTCGCCAAGAACGTCGCGGCGGAAGCCTCCAACTTCCTGATGGGCCGGACCTTCCTCGACATCGACATGGCGCGCGCCGCCGATCTGCTCGGCATGGAACGGCGGCAGGCCGAAGCCTTTCGCGACCTCGAGCGCGGCCAGTTCATGGCGCTTGGACCTGCGCTGTCGCGCCGTCCGCTGCGCCTGAACATCGGCCCGACCGACACCTCCCCGCGCAATTCGACGCCGCGGCTGATGCCGCTGCCGGAGGCCACTGAAGATATGCGCGCCGTGATCCTGGCCGCGCCGCCGCCCGATGCCAGCCGGCCGCAGCGACGGCCCGCGCCGGATCTGCTAGAGCAGCTGCGCGCCGCAAAGGCGGCCGCACCGGTGATCCAGCCTGAGGTGGTCGAGGTGCCGGTCAGTGCCGAGGAACTCGCCGAGCGGCGCGAGCGCGTGGATCGTACGCTGCGGGCCGTGCTCGCCGCGCCCGACGCCGGCTTCCGCGCCATCGGCGTGCTCTATCAGGAGTTCGTGGTTCGCTGCCGCATCGAGGGCCTCGGCACGGCGGTGCCCGATCTCAACGAATTTCGCCGCATGCTGACCCATGCCCGCGCCGGCCTCGGCACGGATCTGGCCGAGGACGACGCCTGGCAGGACGTCTCGCTGCGCGCGTCGATCTTGCCCGACGACATGCAAGGCGTGTTCATGATGATCGCGCGTGCCGCCAAGGAAGGCTGGCCCTGCCCCGGCGACGCCGCGATCGCCCGCGCCTACGGCTCGCATTCGCTGCGCCGGGCGCAGCGGCTGCTCGGCTATATGGAGGAGCAAGGCCTGATCGTGGTCCAGCTCGACGGCAGCGGCCGCCGGATCGTGACGCTGGTGGAGCTGGCCTGGGCCACGGCCCCCGGTGATCCCAATGGCGACGACCTGCCGGCCGAGCCGGTCGTGCGCGCGGCGTCGGCGTGAGGCGTCAGGCCGCCTCGGAGCCGCCGAGATAGGCGTCGCGGATGCGGGGGTCGTCCTTCAGCGCGCGGGCCGGGCCCGACAGCACGATCCTGCCGGTCTGCAGCACATAGGCTTCGTGCGCGATTTCGAGCGCGAGGCTGGCGTTCTGCTCGACCATGAACACCGAGACGCCCTCCTGGTTGATGGTCCGGATCAGCTCCAGCACGCGGTCGACATAGAGCGGCGACAGGCCCATGGTCGGCTCGTCCATCACGATCATCCGCGGCCTGCTCATCAGCGCGCGCGCCATCGCGACCATCTGCTGCTCGCCGCCGGAGAGCGAACCGGCGCGCTGCGACAGGCGCTGGCCGAGCTTGGGGAACAGGGTCAGCATCCTGTCGAGATCCTGCGCCACCGCATCGCGGTCATTGCGCACGAAGGCGCCCATCAGGATGTTCTCGCGCACGCTCATGTCCGCGAACAATCGCCTCGCCTCCGGCACCGAGGCAATGCCGCGGCGGACGATCTGCGGTGTCGAGAGGCCGATCAGCGAGGCGCCGTCGAAGCTCACCTCGCCCGAGCGCGGCTTCACCAGACCCAGGATGATCTTCATCGTGGTCGACTTGCCGCTGGCATTGCCGCCGAGCAGGCAGACGATGTGGCCGCGCGCGACCGTGATCGAGAGATCAAAATGCACCTGGGCCTGGCCGTAGAACGTGTTGACGTTGGACAGTTCCAGCAGCGCTTCGGGCGACGCATTCGTCATGCCGCGCTCTCCTGCTCTTTGCTCAGGCCATGGCCAAGATAGGCCTCGATCACCTTGGGATCGGTCCGCACCTGCTCGCCCGGCCCTTCCGCGATCTTCTTGCCTTCGTCCATCACGATGACGCGGTCGGACAGGCGCATCACCATCTCCAGCTTGTGCTCGATCAGGAGGATGGTCAGCCCTTCCGCCTTCAGTTCGGCGACGAGCCCCTGCATTTCCGCCGTCTCGGTCGGGTTCATGCCGGCGGTCGGCTCGTCGAGCAGCAACAGGCGCGGCTTCAGCGCGAGCGCGCGCGCGATCTCGACGCGGCGGCGGTTGGCGTAGGACAGGCTGTAGGCGGGTTGGTCGATGCGCGGCAGCAGCCGTTCGCCGAAGCGGGCGAGAATGGCCTTCACCTCTTCCCGTAGCCGCTCTTCCTCCGCCTTGACGCTCGCGGGCCGCAGCAGCGCCAGTCCGAGTTCGAGCAGCGGGCCGATCACCGGCACGGCCGGCTTCACCGCACGCAAGCGCGTGTGCGCGCCGATCAGGACGTTGTCCATCACGCTGAGATTGCCGAAGACGCGGCCGAGCTGGAAGGTGCGCGCGATGCCCTCGGCCGCCAGCCGCTCCGGCGACAGACCGGTGATGTCCCGGCCTTCGAAGTGAACCGTACCCGCATCCGGGCGGTCGAGCCCGGTGACGAGATTGAACAGCGTCGTCTTGCCGGCGCCGTTGGGGCCGATGATGCTGACGAGCTCGCCTTTGGCGAGATCGAGATCGATGGCGTCGACGGCGGTGAGGCCGCCGAAGCGACGCGTCAGCCCGCGCAGGGACAACATGGGTACGTGCTGCTCCGCCATCAGATCGTCCCCAGCAGGCCCTGCGGCCTGAACCGCACGAGCAGCAGCAGCACGATGCCGTAGATCAGGATGCGATACTCCGCCGCGATCCGGAACACCTCGGGCAAGCCGACCAACGCAACCGCCCCGAGAATGGCTCCGACGACATTGCCGAGGCCACCGAGGATGACGACGGTCAGCGCCAGGATCGATTGCTGCGTGTTGAAAGTCTCGTGGTTGATGTAGGAATAGAGATGCGCGGCAATGCCGCCGCTGATTCCGGCGGCGAACCCGCCGGAGATGAAGGCCAGCGATTTGTAGCGGTTCAGGCTGAGACCATAAGCCCGCGCGGCGACGTCGTCGTCGCGGATGGCGCGGAAGCTGCGGCCGAGATGCGAGCCGAGCAACCGGCCCTGCAGCAGCGCCAGCACGATCATCACCGCGAAGCTGAACCAGTAGATCGAGGTCGGGCTGATCAGATCGTAGCCGAACAGCGACAGCGGCGGGATGCCGGAGATGCCGATCGGCCCGCGCGTGACGGTCTCCCAGTTCAGGATCACCAGCGAGACGATCTCGCCGATCGCGAGCGTCGCGATCGAGACATAGTGCCCGCGCAGGCGGAACGAGGGTGAGATCAAGGCTGTCCCGAGCGCCGCGCTCATCAGACCTCCGCCGATGATCGCGAGGCCGACAGGAACGGAGAACGTGAGCGACAGCAGCGCGGAGGTGTAGGCGCCGATCGCGAGCAGCGCGGCGTGACCGAGCGAGACCTGGCCGATCGTGCCCGCGACCAGCGTCAGGCTGAGCGCGAGCATGCCGAGCAGCCAGGCGTTGATCAGGGTCTGAAGCACGTAGAACGACATCGGGAACAGCGGCAGGACCGCGAAGATCGCTGCCGCAACAGCCAGGGCCCAGCGCGGAACCCGCACGGGACGGCTCGGCGCGATGAAGGTGCCGGTGAGCGGCTCGGGCGGCGCCTGCCGCGCGCTGGCGAACAGGCCGTTCGGCCGCAGCACGAGCACGACGACCAGCAGCAGGAATGCGAACAGATTGCGGTAGCTGGTGCCGAACACGGCAACGCCATAGCTCTCGACGAGGCCGAGCAGCAGGCTGCCGATCACCGCGCCCGGCACGTTGCCAGCACCGCCGACGACTTCTGCGACGACGCCCTTGAGCGTCGCCTGCAGGCTCATCGCGGTGTCGATCTGGTTGTAGTACATGCCGACCAGCATGCCGGAGACGCCGCCGAGCGCGGCGGCGATGCCGAATACGGCCTGATTGACGCGGTTGACGTCGACGCCCATCTGCATCGCGGCGTCGCGGTCCTGCGAGGCCGCGCGCACCGCCCAGCCGAGCTTGGAGTAGCGCAGGAACACGAACAGCAAGAGCGCGCTGGTGAGGCCGACACCTGCGATGAGCAGATCAAGAGGCCCGATCGTGCCGCCACCGACCTGGAAACGCACATCCGGCAACTGGCTCGGCAGCGCGCGCGGATTGGGCGAGAAGGTCAGCATCACCAGCTGATCGAGCACGAAGCTGATGCCGATGGTCGCCAGCAGCGGTGCGATGCGCACCGAGTTCTGCAGCGGACGCAGGCCGAACCGCTCGATGATCAGCCCGACGATCGCAGCCGCTACCGCGACCACGATGATGGTGAGGGGCAGCGGCGTATGCAGCTGCACTACAGCGACCCAGCCGACATAGGCGCCGACGAGATAGATCGAGCCTTGCGCGAAGTTGATCAGCCGGCTGACGCCGAAGATCAGCGCGAGCCCGACCGCAACGAGCGCATAGACATTGCCGACGATCAGCCCGTTGATGGTGTAGTCGAGCCAGGAAGACACGCAGTTTTCCTACTGAAGGGAGAACGGGCCGAAGCGAATGCTCGGACCATCAGGTCAGGTCGGCTTACCGTCCCAGAGCGCGAACTGGCCCTTGCGCACGACGAGCTCGGCGTTCATCGCGCCCTTGACGCGGCGGCTCTCGACGTCGAAGGTCGCTTGGCCGAAGATGACGCTGGAGACGTCCTTCACCTTGGCGAAGGCATCGCGGACAGCGCGGCGATCGGTGCCGCCGATCTTGACGACGGCGGCGGCCATGTTCATCGCATCGTAGGAATAGGCGTTGAAGGCATCGGGCTCCTGCCCGCCATACTTGGCCTTGAAGCCGGCGATGAACTTCTTCACCTCGGGCCTGGGATCCTGCGGGAAATAGCGCGTGCCGAGATGCACGTCCTCGACCGCCTCGCCACCGAGCTCGATGAATTTCGGCGAGTAGACAGAGCTTGCGGCGCACATCACCTGCTTCAGGCCGACCTGCCGCGCCTGACGGGCGATCAGCGCGCCGTCGGAATAATAGGAGATCAGGATCAGCCCGTCGGGATTTGCATCGCGCACGCGCACCAGCGTCGAGCGGAAGTCGCGCTCTTCCGCGATATAGCCCTCGGTCACCGCGATCTCGGCGCCGTATTCCTTGGCGGCATTGACGAAATAGTCGCGGCTGGTGCGGCCCCAATCGGTGTTGAGATGCAGCACCGCGAGCTTCTTGAGGCCGAGGCGCTTCACCGCATAGGCCGCCAGCAGCGGCTGCTCGTCGGCCTGGCTGACCGAGGTACTCCACATGAAGTCGCCGCCCTTGGTGAAATCAGGGTGCGAATTGGTGAAGCCGAACTGCACGAGGCCGCCGCGCTGGTAGATCGGGGATGCCGCCATCGAGGCGGGGCTCGAGAAATCGCCGAGCTCCATGACGATGCGGGGATCGGACACGAACTTCTGGGCGATCGCCACCGATTGGCGCGGATCGCTCTGGCTGTCCTCGAACTGGTAAGCGAGCTTGCGGCCGTTGATGCCGCCGGCCGCCATGATCTCGTCGAGCGCGAGATCAAAGCCCTGCTTCCACTGCGTGCCATATTGCGCGTTCGGTCCCGTCAGGGGGCCGCTGACGCCGAGCAGAATCGACTCGGAGGATTGCGCGAAGGCACCGCGCGAAAAGGCCGCGCCCGCCATCATGGCGGCAAGCGAGCCCTTCACCAGGGTACGACGATCGATGTTGCTCATGCACGGCTCCATCCACTCAGGTGTTGAAACAAGCAGCAAGTCTTGTGCCGGTGATATTGCCTATTTCGAGGGCTCGCCGAGCGACAGCATCAGCCGGTTGGCCCAGTTGAAGAACGAGGCGTTGTTGATGACGTCGACGATCTCGGCATCGTCGAGACCGGCGCGGCGCAGCTCCGCGATATTGTCAGGGCCGAACGCGATCGGCGTCGCGGCCAGCGCCACGGAGGCCTTGACCACGGCATTCCAGCGCTCGCCGAGATCGGCCTTGACGCCTTCATCGAGCAGCTTCTGCACGTCGTCGCGGCGCTTGGAATAGGTGCTGGCGAAGCGCGCATGCACCGAGGCGCAATAGATGCAGCCGTTATAGCGCGAGGTCGCGGCCGCCGCGAGCTCACGCTCGGCGCGGGGCAGGCCGTCGGCGACGTTGTAGAAGATGTCCTTGTCGGTCTTGGTACGAGCTTCCAGCACCTCGGGATCGCGCACCAGCAGGCGGAAATATTCCGACTTGGCGCGGGCGCGGTCGACGAGACCAGCGTAATGCCGCTCGGTCAGCTCGGCCTCGGGCAACGGATCGATCCAGGAGACCCAGCCAAGCTCATCCTGGGTGAAGACGACGGGCGGGTTGACGGTGACGCTCATGAAACACCCTCCTCTTATGCGTTCGCGGCGGCGAGCGTGCGCAGGCCACTGACGACCCGCAGCTGGAACGACAGGAACGCGACGAGCTGGGAGAAGGTGACGATTCCGGTGGCCGACCAGCCGGCGCCCAGCAACGCCTTCATGTCGGCGGACGCGGCATCGCGCGGCCGGAACACCAGGAGATGCGCATGTTCGAGCGCCGCGACGAGCCGCGGACCGAGGGCAGCCTTGCGCTCCGCGCTCACGCGATAGATCAGGCCGGCGGTGTTCTCGATCGACAGCGGACCGGCGGGATACGAGCCATACGGACCCGAGGTCTTGCCCCCTGCGATCTCGCCGTCGATCGCCTCGATCAGGCGCGCGCCATCCGCGTTGGCGGCCAGCTTGTCGCGATAGAAGGCGGCGACGGGGGATTCGCCGTGCAGCCCGGTCACGAAGGCCGCGACCGCGGCGCGTTCTACCAGCGAAAACTCGCTCGCGTCGATCGGCTCGAACAGCGAGAGATAACTCTTCTGCGCATTGTCGCGCGCCTGCAGGCGGCGGGCGCGGATGGCGTCCAGAGCCGAGCCGGGCTCGATCCCGGCGAGCGTGTCGATGATATCTGGTGTTGCCATCATTCAGCCTCGTGCCACGCGATCGCGTTCATAGCGGTTAACCTGCGAGCGCCACGTCGGGCGCCGTCCGCGTCCAGCCCAGCGCCGGCGCGACCTTCTCCGCGACAAGATCGATCGAGCGCAGGACGCAGGCGTGCGGCGCATCGACCGAATGCACCTGGAAGACGAGATCGGTGATCCGCTCCAGCGTCGCGTCGCCCCGCAGCGAGGCGACGACGTGATCGGCGTCGCCGACATGGGTGTCGAACGCCGTGATCATTTCCTCCAGCGTCTCGCCCGGCTTGGCGTGACCGCCCTTCATGAATTGCGGCAGCGCGCGGCGCAGTCCAATGTCTGCGAGCCGCATCGCTTCGGCATGATCGTCGGCGACGAAGACGCTGCGCGAGGCCATGATGCGCGGCTCAGCCCCCTTGGGCAGCGCTTCCAGATAGGCATCGATCACCGGGTTCTGGATCTCGGCGAGCGTCGCCTTCGGTGCCTCCTTCGGTCGCGGCTGGGTGCGCGACAGCAACAGGCCATCGCCCGCCTTGCCGGCGCGGGCGCCGCCGGCGACCGAGAACGTCGCCTGCCAGATCCGCTTGTCCAGCTGCGGCCGCTGCGGATAGATCGTGTCACCGCCATCGAGCGGCTTGCCGACCAAAGCGGTGCGGACGACCTCGAGATTGCGGGCGAAAATCTCGTTGCGCTGGGCGCTGTCGAGGCCGAAGGCGGCGAAAGCCGACGGATTGCCGCCGGTGCCGACGCCGAGCTCGAAACGGCCGTTGCATAAGAGATCCAGCACCGCGGCGTCTTCCGCCACCCGCACCGCATTCTCCAGCGGCAGCGTGACGATGCCGGTGCCGAGGCGGATGCGCGAGGTTTGCGCTGCGACGTAGCCGAGGAAGGTGAAGGGCGACGGCAGGCCGCCCTCGCGCTCGTGGAAATGATGCTGCGCGATCCACGCGGAATCGAGCCCCGCCTTTTCGGCGCGCACGATCTGCTCGGCCGCGAAGCGGTAGCGGTCCGCCGGCGGGGCCTCGTCGAGCAGCCGCGTGAAGAACCCCAGGCGTTTCAGATTTGCAAAGCGTTTCATACGACCCCTGTCGGGCTGGATGGCCAGGCCCCCGATGATGTCGGTTACTGCTGCTCCAGACAAGCGGGCATTGCGCAAGGCTCATAGGCAAGGCTCATAAGCAAGGCTCACGCGCAAGGCCGCCCACCGGATCGCCCGCGACTGCGCTGGAGCTGGGCAGATTGCCTACCAGCTCGGCAGCACCGCGCCCTTGAACTTGGCGAGGACGAACTCCTTCACCTCTGGCGTGTGGTAGCTGTCGACGAGGATCTTGACCCAGGGCTTGTCCTTGTCGGCGGTGCGCACCGCGATCAGGTTGACGTAGGGGCCCTTGGGGTCTTCGCGCAGGATCGGATCCTTGACCGGATCGAGACCCGCCTGGGTTGCGTAATTGGTGTTGATCGCGGCGGCGTCGACGTCGTCGAGCGCGCGCGGCGCCTGCGCCGCGTCGACCTCGATGAATTTCAGCTTCTTGGGATTCTCGGTGATGTCGAGCACCGTCGGCTTGAAGCCGGTGCCGTCCTTCAGCTTGATCACGCCCTTGTCGCGCAGCAGCAGCAGCACACGGCCGCCATTGGTCGGATCGTTGGGGATCGAGACCTTGCCGCCCTCGGGAATGTCGGCGAAGGCCTTGTGCTTCTTCGAGTAGACGCCGATCGGGAAGTTCACGGTCAGGCCGACGGCCTCGATCTTGTAGCCGCGGTCGGCCTTTTGGTTGTCGAGATAAGGCTGGTTCTGGAACGAATTGGCCTGGATCTCGCCGGCATCGAGCGCGGCGTTCGGCACCACGTAATCGGAGAACTCGAGAAGCTGGATGTCGAGGCCCTGCTTGGCCGCGACCGGTTTCACCGCCTCGAGGATCTGCGCATGCGGCCCCGGCGTCACGCCGATCTTGATGGTCTCGGCTGAGCTTCCTGCCGACCAGGCGGCGAGCAAGGTTGCGAGGATCAGGGGAAGGCGAAACGACATCTTGGTCTCCATGGCACGGCGAAAATGACTGGAACCGTATTCGCTTCTCCGTAGGCCGAAATCAATGAAATGGAAATCCATATTGCATGCTCGGGGCGGGCACGCGTTCTCCATTCGGCGGCAAACGCGGAACGAATTCGCGGCGGCCGCAAAGCGTGAGGCGCATCACGGCAACGCGGCGCCCGGCGCGCGAGATTGGCGACATCACCAGCGGAACCAAAGGAGCAATCGGCCATGACCGCACTTGCCACGCCAAAGCTCACCGGCCGAAAATGGCTCGAATGTTTTGCACTCTATTTTGTGCTTCAGGGCGTGCCGATCTATTCCGGCGTCGCGCTGCTGATCAAGCTGATCGACGCGGCCGAGTTCGTCGGCCAGCCCTTCGGCGCCGTCATCTTCGTCGCCATGATGTCGACTTTTCACGCCCTGCTGACCCCGGGGTTCGGCGCCAGGTTCCCGCATTTCTTCCGGCACAGCTTCGAGCCGCTGTTCGCCGACACGAATTTGTCCTTCTCCGAGCGGGTCTCGCGCTGGCTGGCACTTCCGAACACGGCGCTGCAGCTGCTGAGCCAGGCATTGCTGCTTTCGGCCCTGGCGATCGGCGTCGTCAGCATCGGCTAGATGCCCGGCGCGTCAAGGGGCCTGCGCGGCGATCCCGCTCGTGACCCGCGCGGGCTGTCCCCATCGTCATTTCGTCGCAGGGCGGCATTGCCGGCATTGCCGCCTCGCGCATGATGCAACATGATGACCGCCAGGGACGATTTGTCTTCGAGGTGGAGGGTCATCTGATGAACGAGAATGAAATCCGGGGTCTGGTCGGACAGGTCAAGCAAGGCACGCTGTCGCGACGCTCGTTCATCCAGAAGGTGGCCGCGGCCGGCATCGCGGCCCCGATCGCGAGCCAGATCCTGGTCTGGAACGACGTCGCGATGGCGGAAGCCACGCTGCCCTACAAGCCGACGAAGGCCGGCGGCGGCGGAACGCTCAAGATGTTGCTGTGGCAGGCGCCGACCTTGCTCAATCCGCATTTCGCGCTCGGCACCAAGGACCAGATCGCCTCGCGCGTCTTCTTCGAGCCGCTCGCGGGCTGGGACAAGGAGGGCAACCTGATCCCCTGCCTTGCCGCAGAGGCCCCGACTAAGGCCAACGGCGGCCTCGCGGCCGACGGCATGAGCGTGGTCTGGAAGCTCAAGCAGGGTGTCAAATGGCATGACGGCAAGCCCTTCACCGCCGACGACGTCGTCTTTACCTGGCAGTATGCCGGCGACCTCGCCACCGCGGCCTACACCACCGGCTCTTACAAGGACATCAAGGTCGAGAAGATCGACGACTACGCCGTCAAGGTGATCTTCAAGGCGCCGACGCCGTTCTGGGCCGATCCGTTCGTAGGCTCGGTCGGCCAGATCCTGCCAAAACATCTTTTCGGCGATTATGTCGGCGCCAAGTCGCGCGAAGCGCCGGGCAATCTGAAGCCGGTCGGCACCGGCCCGTACAGATTCGTCGAGTTCAAGCCGGGCGATTTGATCCGCGCCGAGCGCAATCCGGACTATCACATCAAGAACCAGCCGCATTTCGACACGCTCGAGATCAAGGGCGGCGGCGATGCGGTGTCCGCGGCGCGCGCCGTGCTGCAGACCGGCGAATACGACTTTGCCTGGAACATGCAGGTGGAGGAGGAGGTGCTCAAGCGCATGGAAGCGGGCGGCAAGGGCAAGCTCGACATCACGCCCTCCGGCAATGTCGAGTTCATCATCCTCAACACGACCGACCCCTGGACCGAGGTCGACGGCGAGCGTTCGAACGCCAAGACCAAGCATCCGACGCTGTCCGATCCGGCGGTGCGCAAAGCGATCAACCTGTTGATCGACCGCGACGCGATCCAGAAATTCATCTACGGCCGCGGCGCAGTCGCGACCGCGAGCTTCGTCAACGCACCGAAGCAGTTCAAGTCGCCCAAGCTGACATACGAGTTCAGCATCGACAAGGCCAACAAGATCCTCGACGAAGCCGGCTGGAAGAAGGGCGCGGACGGCATCCGCGAGAAGGACGGCAAGAGGCTCAAATACGTCTTCCAGACCTCGACCAATGCCCCGCGCCAGAAGACCCAGGCCATCATCAAGCAGGCCTGCGAGAAGGCCGGCATCGAGATCGAGATCAAAGCGGTCACCGCCTCGGTGTTCTTCTCCTCCGACGTCGGCAATCCCGACACCTATTCGAAATTCTATGCCGACATGGAGATGTACAATACCACCCAGCCGCAGCCCGATCCGGAGCGATTGTTGAATCAATGCGTGTCCTGGGAGATCGCGACCAAGGACAACAAATGGCTCGGCCGCAACAATTCGCGCTATGCCGACCCTGAAGCCGACAAGTCCTACAAGGCGGCGCAGAACGAGCTCGATCCCGCCAAGCGCGCCGCGCTGCTGATGAAGGTGGACGAGATCTTCTGCGGAGCCCACGTGTTCCTGCCGCTGCTCTCGCGCCATATCGTCAATGCCGGCGCCAACAATTTGATGATCGACATCTCGGGTTGGGACACCATTACGTGGAATCTGGCGGCGTGGTATCGGGCCTGAGGGCTGGACGCGCGTGTCCCGAACAAGCCGCAGCGCCTAGAGCGCTGCGGCACCGAGCCGGGCCGGCGGCTTGCTTCAGACACGCCTTTTCGACCTAGCGGTGCATTTCACCCGAGCTTTGCTTCGTCTCGCCACCCTCTTGTCGCTCCCAGCGCCGCCATCATCCGTCCACTGTGTGGTTCAGATCACAGCAGAATCACACGCCTCCGCCTACTATGACGGTGCATGGCCGCAAACAAGGTAACGGCGGTACGCGTAAGGCTGCGGCGACGATCGACAGCTCGGGACTTTTCGAAGCCGCCTGGTGAGAGCCCGGCGGCTTTTTCTTTGTTGCAACGCGGCACATGGCCCCTCCAATCGCGCGCGCAGCTTGCACCTATGAAGCGCCCGGGCCCTTCCGCTCCTCGCGCTCGTCCTCGATCTGCCGTTCCGCTTCGAGCCAGAATTCCAGATCCTGGCCGGCTGGCCGTCCCGCCTGCTCCCAGAGCTCGTAGGCTCGCGCGCGCACCTGGCCGCGCCGCATCATGCGACGGAGCTTGCGCTTCAGCTCGTCGGCGAAATTCCTGAAGCGCTGGCCGGTGGTTTCGTCCTTGACGAGCGCTGCCGCTCGCGTCGCGAGTTCGATCTGGTGCTCGATCTTCTTCTGCTCATCCACCGCTGACACTGCCGTGGGAAAGGATTGTTGTCAGAGCCCGTGCTGTTCAGAGACTGAATTCCTTTCCGGGATGGTCTGTTCCCTCGGCAACAGCGTGAGTTAGCGGACGGCGTAACCCACCCCACGCACCATCACATCTGCTCGACGAGCTAGTGCCAGGTCGTATCGGCTTCGACGATCACCACGCGGATCTCGGGATCTTCGGTCGTGTTGCAGGTGCAGGGCATGCCCTCGCCGCAGCGGCAGCCGCCAAGCTTCTCGCTCCAGGCCCGGAGCGGGTGGTTTTCGCAGACCCATCCCAGACCCCGGCAGAATGGGCAGGTCTTGTCGGTCACAGCGTGTCCGGCGTCCGCAACGTGCTCGACTTGTCCTCGTTGCGCAGCTCCTGCTCGGCGGCCTGCCAAAACTCGTCCTCGCGGCCTTCGGGCTTGCCGGCCTGCTCCCACAGGCGGTGCGCGCGTTCCCTGATCTCTTGCTCGGCCGGGTCGGACAATGCTTTCTCCTCGCGTGACGCACGGCCCACCCTGGGGGGGCATGGGGGCTTGGAGGCGGGCCGTGCAGGCCAGCAATCGGCGGCGACTCTGGCCCGCCGATTCAAGCCGCGACCGTGCGCGGAGTTCCTAAAGTGAGCGCATTCGTCTCTGCGACCGGCAAGGCTGCCGATCCCCCATCGCGGAGCCTCAGCTGGTACCTCGAACGGAGGTCACCGCCGATCCCGGACTATTGCTTCAGCCCATCTGCTCATAGAATGCGAAGCCTTCCTCGACACCGCCGAAGAAGACGCCCTCGCCCTTGGACAGCACCAACGCCTTGGTGCACATCAACCGGCACAGGTCTTTTGAATGCGATGCGAGCAGCAGAATACGAGCGCGGCTGACGAACTGGTTCACGCGCTCGTGCGCCTTCTCCTGGAAGTGCGCATCGCCGGCGCCAATGCCTTCGTCGATCAACAGGATGTCCGGATTCTGGGCGGTCGCAAGCGCGAACGAGAGCCGCGCCTGCATGCCTGCCGAGTAGATGCGCGTCGGCAACGACAAATAGACGCCGAGCTCGGTGAACTCCTCGATGTCGCGCACGAGGTCCTGATATTTGTCGCTCGGCCAGTTGTAGAGATTCGCGATCAGCCTGATGTTCTCGTATCCGGTCGCGTCGGCATTGAGCGCGATGCTGCCGCTGAGCAGCGTGAACGCGCTTCCCTTCACGTCCACCGAACCGGTCGACGCCGGGTAGATTCCGGCAACCAGCCGCAGCAGGGAAGTCTTGCCTGCACCGTTGTGGCCGATCAGGCAGATGCGGTCGCCCTCTCCTAGGTCGAGCGACAGGTTCTTCAAGGCATGAATGACGATGATGCCGTTGGTGCGGCTTGCCGAGTCGGAGCCGACCCGGGCATTGCTGAACGACGGCAGGCGGATCAGGCGGAGCGCATGGCTGTCGTAGATCGGGATGCTGACGTTGACGTTCTTCAGACGAACATGAGCCATCGGTCAGCCGTTTCTCGTGAGAATCTCTTGGTTGAGCATGATCCGCTGGGAAGACCGATGTTCGATTTTTCGGGCATGCTCTAGACGCAGAAGGCGAGTTGACCGCGCATCCGGCGGTACACCATGAAGGCGAGGCCATAGCCGGCGACGGTCACGCCGAGCACCGTCAGATAATGCGCAAGCGGCGGGACCTCGCCGAGGAGTGGATTGCGTATGATCTCGATGAAATAGAACAGCACGTTGTATTCGACGAGAAACTGCCGGTCGCTGGCGATCTGCCGATAATTCCAGAAGACCGGCGTCACGAAGAAAGCAAGCTGCATCAAACTTCGCACGATCAGCTCGACGTCGCGGTACCGCGCGCAAATGAAGCCGAGCACCATCACGACCCAAAAACCATTGACGAACAGCAGGATGATGCCGGGGATAGCCAGCAGGCTCGTCCAGCTGAGCGGGACCAGCGCAAACACGAGGCCGAGCAGATAGATGATGGCGTGATGACCGAAGGTGATCATGATCTTGAAGACGGTCCGGCCGACATAGAGACCAAGACCGAGCGTGGAATTGCTGAGATATCCGGCATTTCTGACGAAGACGCCGCCCCCTTCGATGACCAGCGCCGATATCGCCGACCACACGATGATTCCGACACCGACATAGGCGATGATGTCGGAGACGCTGCTGCCGAAGATGGCCGACGAGACGACGCTCAGGCCCAGCAGCATCACGAGAACGTTGAGGGTTTCCCACAGAGGGCCGATCCTCGAGCGCCGATACTGGCAAACCGTGTCGAGCCATGCCCAGCTCAGGGCATTGGACAACGTGTTCAAGCCACCCTGAATTGCCGAAGCCAGGGGGTGCGGTTCTGCGATCGGCTTTACAAATGTTGAGGCCAAGACCACTCCCAACTTCGTGCACGCTCCGCCTCAGGCGCCGCGCCCTGTATCGCACCCGACGGGCAGACCGGACGAGACGTCCGCGCAAAAGGACCGGCAGGCGCCCGCGAGATCATTCCGGTCGTCAAAGAATCGGTCAATCGCAGAATGATCTACCGAACCCCCGTGCACAGTGTCACCCTCCATTCAAAGGGACCCTGGAAGGGCTTCGAATTCGAAGTGAAAGAGAGACTCGCCACGCTGATAGGCGGGAGGCCTCTCGGGAGGCCCACCATAACAGTGGGAGGTACGTGGTAGCGGGAGAGGGACTCGAACCCCCGACCCCAGGATTATGATTCCCGTGCTCTAACCAGCTGAGCTACCCCGCCACAGGGTCGCGAACGGCTGCGACGGCCGATCTCGCGAACGCGCGGCATATAAAGAAGGGGGCGGCGGGAAGTCAAGCAAAGCGGCCGCCTTTTTCCGCCTTCGCCAAGGCTATCGTGGGGCAAGTGCCTTACGAATACGGCATCTTTTTCAATGAGTTCGTCATGGCCGGACTTGCCCCGACCACCCACGCCTCGATTTGCGGGCCCCAAGAACGCGGATGCCCGGGGACAACCCCGGGCATGACGCGATCTGGAGTACGGCGCGCTATTTCGGCCTGACGTTGGGGTCGCCGCCGGGGCTGCCGGGGGGCGGGATCACCGGGGTGTTGCCGCCGCTGTCGGGGGCCGGGGCGTGCATGTCGGGGTCGACGCCGGAGGGCGGGCAGAGCACGCCGTCGGACTTGGCCAGTTTGTCGCCGAGCGGTTCCCGGGACTGGCCGGTTGTGATGCCGTCCGACGAGCGGCCCGGCCGGTCCTGCGGGGCGCAGTTGGCGGCATGTTGCGGGGATGGCGGCGCGGTCGCTTGCGGCGGCGTCGCCGGGGCGGGCGGGGCCTGGGCGATCGCTCCGCCGGAAGCGGCGATCAGGAGGCCAGCCAGGATGATGTTTGATGTCGTGCGCATGGGAGGGAAACGCGGGCGCGATGCCCCCTGTTCCCGCGTCACATGATCACGATTTGCGGTAGCGGATCAGCGAAAAGTGCCCCATCGGCGGCATCGGGCGGCGTTCGGCCAGCGTGATTCCGCCGTGCCTGGCGGCCCAGTTCACGAGGCGGGCCCACGGGAATTCCGGGCGCCAGCCGAGGCGGCGGGCGATCGGCGCGAAGGCCAGCTCGAACAGCTTGCGCGGACCACTCTCGGCGCCGATGTGGTTGACCAGGATCAGTTCGCCGCCCGGCTTGAGCACGCGCACGAACTCGTCGAGCGTACCTTCGGGATCGGGCACGGCGGTGATGACGTACTGCGCGACCACCGCGTCGAAGAAGTTTTCGGGGAAGGCGAGGTTCTTCGCGTCCATCACCGAGAGCACCTCGACGTTGGAGAGCCGCAAGCTCCGCACGCGCGCCTGCGCTTTGCGCAGCATCGGCTCGGAAATGTCGACGCCGCAGATCTTCGTGGTGCGCGAATAGTCCGACAGCGACAGCCCGGTGCCGACGCCGACGTCGAGGATGCGGCCGCCGATGCGGTCGGCCTCGGCGATGGTCGACTGCCGTCCGGCGTCGAACACCTTGCCGAACACGAGATCATAGACCGGCGCCCAGCGGCCATAGGCCTTCTCGACCCCGGCCCGCGAGATGTCTGCTGCCATGCCCCTGCCCTGCCTGAACGCTTCTATTCGGTAATGATCATTGGTGAGATCAGATCCAACTCCGTGCGCGGCCTAGAGCCTCTCCCGCTTGCGGGAGAGGTCGGCGCGCAGCGCCGGGTGAGGGTTCTTTCCGCTCGCGATATATCGCTGGTGGAGAGAGCCCCCTCCCTTACCCTCCCCCGCAAGCGGGAGAGGGGGTGCACCTCTTTCGCGGTAGCAGTTGGGGCCGATCTCGGCAAGATTAGCCGCGAACCGCTTCGGCAAGCGGGCGCGCCGATGCACCGCCGACCTTCGCGGCGGCGCTCTGGATGAAGCCGCCGCCGAGCACGCGCGCCTGCCCGCTGGCTGCGTCGTAGAACACGCAGGCCTGGCCGGGCGAGACGCCCTCCTCGCCGGCGACGAGCTCGACCTCGTAATGGCCATTGCCGCCGCGCAGCCAGGCCGGCTGCGGCGAGCGGGTCGAGCGCACGCGAACGAACAGTTCGAGGCCGCCGCCGATGGCGCGGTCGATGTCGCCGTCGCCGATCCAGTTGACGTCGCGAAGTGCGATGCGGTGCATCTTCAGCGCATCGCGCGGACCGACGACGACGCGGCGGTGAGCCGCCTCCAGCCGCACCACATACAGCGGCGCGTGAGCTGCGATGCCGAGCCCGCGGCGCTGGCCGATGGTGAAATTGGCAATGCCGTTGTGCCGGCCGAGCACGCGGCCGTCGAGATCGACGATGTCGCCGGGGTCCATCGCGTTCGGCCGCAGACGCGTGATGATGTCGGTGTAGCGCCCGGTCGGCACGAAGCAGATGTCCTGGCTGTCGTGCTTGTCGGCGACGGACAGGCCAAAGCGCCGCGCGAGCTCGCGCGTCTCGGGCTTGGTCATGTCGCCGAGCGGGAAGCGCAGGAAGTCGAGCTGCTCTTGCGTCGTCGCGAACAGGAAATAGCTCTGGTCGCGGTCGGCGTCGGCCGCGCAGACCAGCGCGCGCGAGCCGTCCTCGCGGCGGCGCGAGGCGACGTAATGGCCGGTGGCAAGCGCCTGCGCCCCGAGCTCGCGCGCGGTCTTCAGCAGATCACGGAACTTGACCGAGCGGTTGCACTCGATGCACGGCACCGGCGTTTCGCCGAGCGCGTAGCTATCGGCGAAATTGTCGATGACGGACTCGCGGAAGCGATCCTCGTAGTCGAGCACGTAATGGGGAATACCGAGCTTGGCCGCGACGTCGCGCGCGTCGTGGATGTCCTGGCCGGCGCAGCAGGCGCCCTTGCGGTGCGTCACCGCGCCGTGATCGTAGAGCTGCAGCGTGATGCCGACGACGTCGTAGCCTTCCGCCTTCAACAGCGCAGCCGTCGTCGAGGAATCGACGCCGCCCGACATGGCAACGACGACCCTGGTGTCCTCAGGACGGCCTTCGAGATCCAGACTGTTGAGCATGGGCCTTCAAGGGTTGACGGCGGCGCGCGGCGACCCGCGATTTCTTGCTTCTCGCGGGACATCGGCGATCCCCGGGAACTTTAGTTCCCAAAAGGCACATCTGCCCGGTCGAAAGCGGCTGAGAGTAACCTCTTTAATATAGGCGGCACTCCGGTGAAGCAATCACGGGGGTGGCCAGCTTAGGGCAATTTCTGCCGGGGAGGCAGAAATGACGGGGTCGCGGCGAGCCCGGCTGCAGCGCCATAAAACAATCAAGCTATTGATCTTATTATATAAAATCACGCATCGCGGTGCTGGCCCGCTCCTTGCTCCGTTGATGCCGAAGATGTTTCCAAGGGGTCGCCTGTGGTCGGTCGTACGTCAGAAGTCGCGGCAAGCGTGCAAGTTTCGAGCACGCAACAAAAGCCTGCCCGCTCGCAGAGCGCCAAAGATGCGCCCGCGACCGACAGCTTCGGGTCGCTGGTCGACAGCAACGCCCAGGCGATCAGCACCAATGCGGCCTCGCAGGCTCAGGACAGCGCGCCGCGGCGGAGCGATTCGTCCTCGTCCTCCCAGGACAAGGGCCCGCGCGACACCTCATCCACGGATCAATCCTCGCAGAGCAAGGCGAGCGACGACACCGACGTATCGGCCCCCGCCAGGGACGACAAGACGGGCGACGCCACCGCCGACCCGGCCAAGGACGCCGGCAAGGCCAAGGACAAGGTCAAGGACAAGTCCGAGACATCCGACGCCAAATCGGCTGACGCGTCCGAGGAGACCAAGGGCGACAAGGCCGAGGCCACCGACGGGCTCGCCGCCGCCGTGGATCCCGCGGCAATCGCACCGACCGACGCGGCGCTGGCCGCCGTGCCCGATCCCAACGCGATCGTGGTGGCCGCGCCTGTGGTCCCGACCGATCCGAACGCGGCTGCGACCCAGGCCGCCACCTCCTCGCCGCTGACGATCGCCGCCGCAGGCCTTGCCGCCAGCGCCTCGACCGCGGCGCAGATTGCGGGCACCAAGACCGACACCGCAACGCCAGGCGACAAGAGCGCCAAGACCGCCAGCGCCAAGGTCGATGCCGACACGTCGGCGACGCTGGCCGACGCCGCGACCGGCGCAACCGACGAGGTCACCGCCGACGCCAAGCCGACCAGTGGACTGGTCCCCGTCAATCCCGGCACGCCGAAGACCTCGTTCCAGGCCGTCGCCACCGCGCAAGGACAGTCCGACGTCTCCAATATCGGCCAGGACACCGGCAAGGCGAACGCCGCCCCGACGCAAGCACCGGGCATTGCGACCGCCAACGCCGCCGCGCATCCGCAAGGCCCCAAGCCGCAAGCGGATGACGCAGCGACCGAGACGAAGCCGGGCGCCGCGGACCGCAGCCCCGACGCGATTCCGGCGGCACCGGCCGCCCAGGCCCATGCCAATGCGCAGGCCGCCTTCAATGCCACCGATGCGAACGCGCAGGCCGCTTCCGCCGTGCAGGCGCCGCTGACCAACACGACCTCGACCGCGTCCGCATCGACCGCGACACTGACCGCGACCGCGGCGACCGCCACGGCGGTGCCAATCAGCGGCGTGCCGGTCGAGATCGCAGCCGCGATCCGCTCCGGCAGGTCCCGCTTCGACATCAGCCTCGATCCGGCCGAGCTCGGCCGCATCGACGTGCGCATCCATGTCGACCGCGCCGGCAACGTCACCTCGCATCTCACGGTGGAGAAGCCGGAGACGCTGCAGATGCTGCGCCAGGACGCGCCGCAATTGCAGCGCGCGCTCGACGATGCCGGCCTCAAGACCGGCAGCAACGGGCTGTCCTTCAGCCTGCGCGACCAGAATTCATCGGGCCAGAATTCCGGCCAGAACAACGACAATGGCGGCAATGCCCGCCGGCTGATCATCAGCGAGGACGACACTGTCGCTGCCGCACCCGTCGGGCGCGGCTACGGCCGCATGTACGGGCCGAGCAGCGGCGTCGACATCAGAGTGTAAGGAGTATTCGACATGACAACCACGACTGGCGCCACCGCCCCTGCTGTCGTCTCCGGGACGACGGACCTGCCGAAATCCTCCTCGTCGAACTCCTTGAGCTCGACCACGGGATCGACGCTCGCCGGCAACTTCCAGACCTTCCTGACGCTGCTGACCACGCAACTGCAGAACCAGAACCCGCTGGATCCGCTCGACACCAACCAGTTCACCCAGCAGCTGGTGCAGTTCGCCGGCGTCGAGCAGCAGCTCAAGACCAACGATGCACTGTCCCAGCTCGTCACCCTGCAGCAGACCACGCAGGCGACCCAGGCGCTGGGCTTCGTCGGCAAGACCGCCCTGGTCGACGGTTCGACCGCGACCATGAAGAGCTCGTCGGCCACCTGGCATCTCAACGTGCCCACGGATTCTACCGTCGACATCACCGTCGCCAATGCCAGCGGCCAGACCGTGTTCACCGGCAAATATACCGCCGCCGCCGGCACCGACATCCCCTTCACCTGGAACGGCCAGGGCAATGACGGCACCCAATGGCCCGACGGCAAGTACACCATCACGGCCACGGGCAAAGACGTCGCGAACAACAATGTCGGCATCGCCGCGCAGGTGCAGGGCACCGTGTCGTCCGTCGACCTGACCCAGTCGCCGCCGCTGCTCACCATCGACGGCGCCAGCTACACGCTGAGCCAGGTCAAGAGCATCATCGCGACGAGCAGCAATTAGGCTCGGGCACGAGCCACATAGTCGGTGCCATCCCCGCCTCGTGCACAATTGCGCACCGGCGCGGAGATCCATAACCCCGGGGAGAAATTTGGCGAAGACTCGTAGTTAGGAAATTTTTCTTGTGCTGCCACGCGCGACCCATCGAGAGATCACGCGGTAGGAGTCCCCTGCTTTCGCAGGGACGACGGTTGAGAGAGCCCCTTGAGGGCCTCGTTCGTTAGTAAAGTATTTAAGAAGACCCCTCGACCGGCCCGGATGTCACCCGATCCGCCGGCCGACATGGCGTCGTTTCAGCATTTTCAACGAGAATTGTATTGAAGCCTTAGGCTTAGCGGATTTTTAAGCCGCCGGGCGTAGGGTTACGGATGTGAGTTCAGTGGTTGAGAGTTTGTGAGTACGCCATGACAGAACCCCATCGCCCGAGGGTAAAATACGTCATCGGGCCGGACGGCAGTCCGTTGACGATCGCGGACCTGCCTGCACCCGGCACCAAACGCTGGGTCATCCGCCGCAAGGCCGAAGTTGTCGCCGCTGTCCGTGGTGGACTTCTCTCGCTCGAGGAGGCCTGCAGCCGTTATACCCTGACGGTCGACGAATTCCTATCCTGGCAGTTTTCCATCGACCAGCATGGTCTGGCGGGTCTTCGAACCACCCGTATTCAGCAATATCGCCAGTAAGGCGATCCGGAAAACTGCGGCTTTTGACGAAAATCGGCCTCGCCCCGCGAGGCCGATTTTTTTTCATATTTGGTCTTTGGCGCTACTTTTGTCCGACCTCTTAACCTTCGTTAACCATATCGAAACCATCCCCTAGGCAATAATTGCCCAGTCGGCCTTTCCGGTGAAAGCGGCCGAATCTGTTGGGGCGGTTGCTTGCAAGGTCTTGCGGACTTTTTGAAGAGTATCGGAGCCGCCCGGTTCGCGGCGATGATCGCGGTCACCGCCGCGCTCATCGGCTTTTTCGCGTTCGTCATCATGCGCGTCACCACGCCGCAGATGACCACGCTGTTCACCGACCTCAGCGTCGAGGATTCCTCCGGCATCATCAAGGACCTGGAGCGCCAGGGCATCCAGTACGAGATCCGCAACGAGGGCTCCATCATCATGGTGCCCAAGGACAAGGTCACGCGGCTGCGGATGAAGCTCGCCGAGGGCGGCCTGCCCAAGGGCGGCGGCGTCGGCTACGAGGTGTTCGACAAGTCGGACGCGCTCGGCACCACCTCTTTCGTCCAGAACATCAATCACTTGCGTGCGCTGGAAGGCGAGCTCGCCCGCACCATCCGCGCCATCGACCGCATCCAGGCCGCCCGCGTCCATCTGGTGCTGCCCGAGCGTCCGCTGTTCGCCCGCGAGGCGCCGGAGCCGTCGGCCTCGATCGTCGTGCGGGTCCGCGGCTCGCTGGAAGCCCAGCAGATCCGCGCCATCCGCCACCTCGTCGCCTCCGCCGTCAACGGCCTCAAGCCGCAGCGGGTTTCGATCGTCGACGAGGCCGGCCAGCTGCTGGCCGACGGCGCGGCAGCCGATCCGGAGCAGGCGGTCGGCGACGAGCGCCGCATCTCCTTCGAGAAGCGGATGCGCAAGCAGGTCGAGGAGATCGTCTCCTCCGTGGTCGGCTCGGGCCGCGCCCGCGTGCAGCTCTCCGCCGATTTCGACTTCAACAAGGTCACCCAGACCTCGGACAAGTACGATCCCGAGGGCCGCGTGCTGCGCTCGAGCCAGACCCGAGAAGAGCAGAGCATGACCGCCGACAACAACGGCCAGGTCACCGTCAACAACGAGCTGCCCGGCAACCAGCAGAACAACGGCGTCGCGGCCAAGGACCAGAGCAAGAAGACCGAAGAGACCAACAATTACGAGATCTCTCGCACCACCAAGACCGAGGTGACCGAGGCCGGCCGGGTCAACCGCATCTCGGTCGCGGTGTTGGTCGACGGCATCTATTCCAAGAACGATAAGGGCGAGCTGGCCTATCAGGACCGCACCAAGGAGCAGCTCGACCGCATCGCCGCGCTGGTGCGCTCGGCCATCGGCTTCGACCAGAAGCGCGGCGACCAGGTCGAGGTCGTCAATCTGCGCTTTGCCGACGCGCCCTCCACCGCTCCGATCGGCGAGCCCGGCGGCCTGCTCGGCATGCTGCAGTTCACCAAGGACGACGTCATGTACTTCGTCGAGCTCGGCGTGATGATGCTGCTCGGCCTGATCGTGCTGTTCCTGGTGATCCGCCCGCTGGTCAGGCGCATCCTCGCCTCCGACGAAATGGCCGCCGCCATCTCCGGCGTCCTCGCCGGCCCCGCCGCCTCGGAAGAGGCCGCGCCCGCCTCGGGCCAGGCCCTCCTGCCGAGCGGCGCCGCCAGCGCGATCGACGTCGCCACCATCCAGGGCCAGGTCCACGCCCAGTCCGTTCATCGCGTCGGCGAGCTCGCCGAACGCAACCCCAACGAAACCGTCGCCATCGTCCGCCAATGGCTGAGCGAATCCGCAAAGTAATACGAGAAGTGAACTGACATGGCCGCCGCATTGCAAAACGCCAACAGCAACGACATCACCAGCGTGATCTCCACGCTCGGTCAGCGTGCCAACACAAGGGCAAAGGACGGCAAGCCGGCCGAACAATTGTCCGGACCGAAGCGCGCCGCGATCCTGATGCTCGCGCTCGGCGAGCAATATGGCGGCAAGATCTGGAGCCTGCTCGACGACGACGAAGTGCGCCAGCTCTCGCTGGAAATGTCGACGCTCGGCACCGTCGAGGTCGACACCGTAGAGGACATGCTGCTCGAATTCGTCTCGCGCATGTCGGCCTCCGGCGCGCTGATGGGCAATTTCGACGCCACCGAACGCCTGCTCCAGCAATATCTGCCGCCGGAGCGGGTCAACGGCATCATGGACGAGATCCGCGGCCCTGCCGGCCGCAACATGTGGGAGAAGCTCTCCAACGTGCAGGAAGAGGTCCTCGCGAACTACCTCAAGAACGAATATCCGCAAACCATCGCGGTGGTGCTGTCGAAGCTGAAGCCGGAACACGCCGCGCGCGTGCTCGGCATCTTCCCTGAGGACCTCGCGCTCGACGTCGTCAACCGCATGCTGAAGATGGAAGCGGTTCAGAAGGAGGTGATCGAGAGCGTGGAGAAGACGCTGCGCACCGAATTCATGTCCAATCTGTCCCAGACCCGCCGCCGCGACGCCCACGAGGTGATGGCTGAAATCTTCAACAATTTCGACCGCCAGACCGAAACCCGCTTCATCACCTCGCTGGAGGAGGACAACCGGGAATCGGCGGAGCGCATCAAGGCGCTGATGTTCACCTTCGACGACCTCGTCAAGCTGGATTCCGGATCGGCCCAGACCCTGATGCGCAACGTCGACAAGGACAAGCTAGGCGTCGCGCTCAAGAGCGCCAACGAGGACGTCCGCAACTTCTTCTTCGGCAACATGTCCTCGCGCGCGGCGAAGATGCTGCAGGACGACATGGCGGCGATGGGCCCGGTCCGCCTGCGCGACGTCGACGAGGCCCAGGCGCTTCTGGTCAACCTCGCCAAGGACCTCGCCGCCAAGGGCGAGATCATGCTGACCAAGAACCGCGCCGACGACGAACTGGTGTATTGATGGCCGCTCCGGCGAAATTCCTGTTCGATACCGACTTCGCGGCGCCCGAGCGGGCGACGCGCGAGAAGGCCGCGACCGCCGCCGAGATCGCCCAGAAGGTCGCGGAAGCCGAAGCGCGCGCCTATCAGGAAGGCTTTGCCGCCGGCCAGCACGAAGCCAAGGCCGAGAGCGACCGCCGGGTCGCGCTTGCCATGGAAGAGATCAATATCGCCGTCCGCGGCATCGCGGCCGGCATCGGCAACATCGAAACCAAGATGGAAACCGAGGCGGTCGACGTCGCGGTGGCGGTCGCGCGCAAGCTGTGCGCCGATCTCGTTGCCGCCGAGCCGCTCGGCGAGATCGTCGCGCTGGTCAAGGACTGCTTCTCGCATCTGGTCGCGACGCCGCACCTCGTCGTCCGCATCAACGATGCGCTCTACGACGCTGCCCGCGAGAAGATCGAGCGGCTCGCCAAGCAGAGCGGCTTCGAGGGCCGGCTGGTGATCCTGGCCGAGCCGGCGATTGCCACCGGCGACTGCCGGATCGAATGGGCTGATGGCGGCGTCGTGCTGGAGCGCGGCGCCATCGCGGCCAAGATCGACGAAATGGTTGGACGCTACATCGCGTCCCGCAGGGGGAGTTAACCCATGAGCGACACCGACGGACAGGTCCCGCTGCCCGATCTCAACGGCCCGATGCCGCCTGCCGGCACGGATGTCGGCTACAACGAGGACGAATATGCGGCGCGCGCCGCCGCCGACCTCGAGGCCGTGTTCGACGTTCCCGTGCAGGTCTCGGCCGTGCTCGGCCGTTCCAAGATGGACGTCAGCGAGCTGCTGAAGCTGGGACCCGGCACCGTGCTCGAGCTCGACCGCCGCGTCGGCGAAGCCATCGACATCTACGTCAACAACAAGCTGGTCGCCCGCGGCGAAGTCGTCCTGGTGGAGGACAAGCTCGGCGTGACCATGACCGAAATCATCAAGACCGAACGCACGTGATAACGCGCGAAGGCGCGACCAGACGGACAGGAGACTGACATGCGGCTTCTCATCGTTGGCACATTGAAGGGCCAGCTCACCACCGCCACCAAGATCGCGATGGACAACGGCGCCACCGTGACCCACGCCGAGGATCACGACCAGGCGATGCGCGTGCTGCGCGGCGGCAAGGGCGCCGACCTGCTGCTGGTCGACGTCGCCCTCGACATCCGCGATCTCGTGATGCGGCTGGAGGCCGAGCACATCCACGCCCCGATCGTCGCCTGCGGCATCACCAACGACGCCCGCGCCGCGGTTGCCGCGATCCATGCCGGCGCCAAGGAATACATCCCGCTGCCGCCCGACCCCGAGCTGATCGCCGCGGTGCTGGCCGCCGTCGCCAACGATTCCCGCGAGCTGATCTATCGCGACGAAGCCATGGCCAGGGTGATCAAGCTGGCGCAGCAGATCGCGGGCTCCGACGCCTCGGTGATGATCACCGGCGAGTCCGGTACCGGCAAGGAGGTGCTGGCCCGCTACGTCCACACCCGCTCGGCCCGCGCCAAGCGTCCCTTCATCTCGATCAACTGCGCCGCGATCCCCGAGCATCTCCTGGAATCCGAACTGTTCGGCCACGAGAAGGGCGCCTTCACCGGCGCGGTCGCGCGCCGCATCGGCAAGTTCGAGGAGGCCACCGGCGGCACGCTGCTGCTCGACGAAATCTCCGAGATGGACGTCCGCCTGCAATCGAAACTGCTGCGCGCGATCCAGGAGCGCGTGATCGACCGCGTCGGCGGCACCAAGCCCGTGCCCGTCGACATCCGCATCATCGCGACCTCGAACCGCAATCTGGCGGAAGCCGTGCGCGAGGGCACGTTCCGCGAGGACCTGCTGTTCCGGCTCAACGTCGTGAATCTGAAGATCCCGCCGCTGCGCGAGCGCCCCGCCGACATCTTGGAGCTCGCCCAGCATTTCGTGAAGAAATACGCCGAGGCCAACGGCGTGCCGCTGCGCCCGATTTCGGCGGAAGCGCGCCGCGTGCTCTCGGCCAACCGCTGGCAGGGCAACGTCCGCGAGCTCGAAAACACCATGCACCGTTCGGTTCTGATGGCGCAGGGCGACGAGATCGGCGCCGACGCCATCATCACGCCCGACGGCGACCGTCTCGACCTCGCCAAGACGCCCCCCGCCGTCGCGCACGCCACCATGGCCGCCGAGCAGGTGACGCGCGCGCTGGTCGGCCGCACTGTGGCCGACGTCGAGCGCGACCTGATCCTGGAGACGCTAAAGCACTGCCTCGGCAACCGGACCCATGCCGCCAACATCCTCGGCATCTCGATCCGCACGCTGCGCAACAAGCTCAACGAATATTCCGACGGCGGCATCCCGATCCCGCCGGCGGGCACACCCGGCGAATATCCGCGGATGCCGATGGTGGGAGCGTAAACGCCCCACGCAAGTTGAGACAACGAATGCCCGGGCTGGTCCCGGGCATTTCTGTTGTGGAGCAAGCTGCCAACCTCGTCATTGAGAGCGCTCGTCGCATAACGGGATCGCGCCACGCGACTAGGACGCCCGGGAGCAAAGTCCTATAACCCCGCCTGAGAACCACGCGAGGAACCACATGTCTGAAGCTCAAATCACGGATTGGCTGGCATCGCAGCGGCAGGCGATGGTCGATCTGCTGCGCGATGTCGTGAACATCGATTCCGGGTCCTACGACAAGGAGGGCGTCGATGCAGTCGGGGCGCGGTTCGAGCGGCATTTTGCCGAGCACGGCATTCCGTGCCGCCGCGAGGCCAACGCCACCTTCGGCGATGCGATCCATGCCGAGGTGGCAAAGCCCGGCAGCAACGAGAAGCCGGTGCTGTTGATGGGCCATCGCGACACCGTGTTCGGCAAGGGCGAGGCCGGGCGCCGGCCGTTCACCATCAGGGATGGCCGCGCCTACGGGCCTGGCGTCGCCGACATGAAGTCCGGTCTCGTCATGAACGTGTTCGTCGCAACCGCCTTCCACAAATTCGGCGGCAACCCGCATCCGATCAAGCTGCTGATCACCTCCGACGAGGAGATCGGCTCGCCCTCCTCCCGGCCCGTGATCGAGCGCGAAGGCCACTCCGCCCGCGCCGTGTTCAATTCCGAGCCGGGCCGCCCCACCGGCAACGTCGTCACCGGGCGCAAGGGCGGCATCTTCATGCATCTGGCCATCACCGGCAAAGCCGCGCATTCCGGCGCCAACTTCGCCGCCGGCGTCAGCGCGATCGGCGAGCTCGCGCACAAGATCGTGCAGATCCACGCGCTCACCGATCTCGACAAGGGCATCACGCTGAATGTCGGCCTCGTCTCGGGCGGGCAGTCCGTCAACACCACGGCGCCCTCCGCCGAGGGCCAGATCGACCTGCGCTATGTCGATCCGGCGGATCGTGCGCGGGTGATGGACGCGATCGAAAAAATCGTCGCGACGTCTTACGTGCCGGGCACCAGCGCAGCGCTGACGATCAAGGGCGAGTTCGTGCCGGTGGTGCAGAGTGCGGAGTCCAAGACGCTGTTCGAAGGCTATCAGGCGGCCGCGCGGCAGGTCGGCCTCACAACCCTACAAGGCGAGTTCTCCGGCGGCTGCGCGGATTCCGGCTTCACCGCCGCCGTGGGCACGCCGACCATCTGCGGTCTCGGCCCGGTCGGCGGCCTCGCGCACACGCCGGAGGAATATCTGGAGATCGACAGCATCGTGCCGCGCGCGCAGGCCCTGGCGCTGGCGATTTTGCGGGGGTAGCCACGGCCTCCGCCGTCATGCCCGCCCGCGTCTCACGAATAACTCGGGGCGTCCGGCTTGCGGAAGATGTGGATGGGATCGCCGGGGATGATCACGGGCTGGCCGGAGAACATCGCATAGGCATAGAGCGCGAGATAGGCAATCGCGAGCGCGCCGACGGCGTAGAAGGCGAAGGTCGCGATGCGCTTCATCGATCCGCTCCATGGCCATCCCGAACCGGGAGGCTCTGGCCGCTTCTAGAGCGATGAGGCGGAAAAGGCCAGCCTGCGCTTCCTCGGGCAGCGATCAAGCGCCGCGCCGGCCGTGCGCGGGAAAGCTGACTTCGGCGAGCCTTGCGGCGTCTTCGTCCTGGTCGACCGCCACATACTGGCCGTGCCAATAGGCCAGCGCCGCGGTACGCATCGAACTCTTGATGTCCCTGACACGGCCGATGACGATGCCGTGCGAGTGGCGCTCCATGATCTCCTCGACCTCGCAATCGAAGGCCGACAGCGCGCCGACCAGGAGCGGCACGCCCGAGACCGCCGTCACCCATTTGGCGCCTTTGAAACGATCGGCGCCCTTCAGCCCGCCCTTGCCGGCAAAGCGCTCGGCGACATCGAGCTGGTCGGCGTTGAGGATGTTCACGCCGAAGGCGCCGTGGCGCCGGATCAAGGGGAAGGACGAGGCATCGCGGTTGATGCTGACCAGCAGCGTCGGCGGCCCGACCGACAGCGAGGTCACCGAGGTCACCGTCATGCCGGTGATGTCCTTGCCCCTGCCGGCGGTAATGACGCTGACGCCGCCGGTGAGATGGCGCATGGCGCCGCGGAAATCGGCGGCCGAGACAGGGATTTCAGTCATGAGATCGCGGGGCACTACATTCATGGCATTGCTCCCCGAAGCGGGGTTCCCTGTATTTAGGTACGATCGTCCGCCGATAACAGGTCGCTCGCCGCTAACCGGCTCCGAGCCTAACGCACTTAAAACGATGGTGCGGTCAACCGCACTTGTCGAGATCTCTCAACGAAGAACAATGCGCATGCTGTCGCGCGCTCGACGACATGATCAATCGTTCAATCGGCGAGGCAAATGCAGGCAAATCTTTCCGCACGCAAATGTGAGGGCCGTTTGGTTGGGGCCGGACACAAAAGGCGAAAAACAACCCCATGCACAGTAGCCGGCGATAACGGAATCAATCACTTACGCGGCAGGCTATTCGGCCTCAGGCAATGTGGTTTGCTCCGTCGGGCAAAACAGGAGCATGATGGCATGATCGCGGAGTGGCGCCGCCGTGGCCTGCAGGTCTAATGCATCCACCGCACCGGCAGATTCTGCAGTCCGCGAAACGCCCAGCCGCCGATCCGCACTTCCTCGTCGTCGGCGATCTCGAGCATCTTTGCCCGTCCGAACAAGGTCGGCAGCGCGACGTCGGCGATCATGGCGCGGGAGGCGAAGGCGCCGGCGCAGAAATGCGGGCCAGCGCCGAACGCGACGCTCCTGGTCACGTCGCGACGCACGTCGAACTGATCGGCGCGGTCGAAATGCTTCTCGTCGCGATTGGCGGAGCCGAACATCAGGAACACGCGCTCGTCGGTTTCGAATGACACATCGCGGATGGACCACGGCTTTGCGATGCGGCGCGGCGACATGCCGATTGGCGAGATCCAGCGGGCATATTCCTCGAACGCCTGCAGCCAGGAGACTTCACCGCGCCTGACGAGGTCGAGCTGCTCGGGATGGGTCAAGAGCGCCCATATCGTGCCGGCGATCGCCTTGCGCGGCTCGTTCTGCCCGCCCGAGATCGCGAGCTTGACGTTGGCGCGCACGCTCTCCATCGGCATGCCCGAGGCGAGGAGAACGCCGAGGATGCTCTGGTCGGGATGCTTGCGCAGCACCGGCAGGATGTCGTCGATCGCAGCGTCGATACCCGACGTCGCGGCATGGCAGCGCGCCTCGACCGCGGGATCGCCGACATAGTTGGCGATGCCCTCGATCATGCCTTGCGACCAGGCGTCCATGTCCGCAAAGCCGATATTGGTGAGGCCGGTGATCGACTTCAGGCATTCGCCGGAGAACGGCAACGCAAAATCGCGCATCAAATCGACCCGGCCGGGCGCGATCGACGCGAGGATGCGGTCGGCATGGGCCTGGAACTGCGCGGTCCAATGCGCCTTCACCGTCTTCGGCGACACGGTCGGGAACATCGCGCGGCGCTCGACCTGATGCGCCTCGCCGTCCTTGCGCATCATGTTGTGGCCCATCAGGCGGTTCATCAGGCCGGCGGGCTGGTGCGAGGAGAACACGTCGATCTGCTTCTCGGAAATCGAGATATCGTCGCGGCAGGTCAGCAGCGTCGAGCCGAGCTGCGGCACGAAGGCAATCGGCGCTTCTTTCCGCATTTTCGCGAGCATGGGATAGGGATCGGCCCAGAATGCGGCGGGATCGATGTCGATGCGCGGCGCGGTGCTCAAGCTTCGCTCCCTTGCTGTACCCTGCCGAGACCTAGCGTATCCAGGCGCCGCCGTCTGTCCCCAGCGATTGGGACAGGCGCGTTGGGTGCAGCTTCTAGGCCGCAACCTGTCCGAATGCGACTTTGGCGATCGCATCGCTCAGCACGTCGGCGCCGGCGCCCGGCCGCGTGCCCTGCTCGGCGAGATGGCGACGGAAGGCCCGGGCGCCGGGCACGGCATGAAATGCGCCGACGAAATGCCGCGTGATCGCGTGCAGCCGCGTGCCGCGTGCGAGCTGCTGCTCGATATAGGGCATCACCGCCTCGAGCGCGGCCTGCATGGAGTCATGCGGGGGCGCTTCGCCAAAAACCTCGGAATCGACCGAGAGCAACCGCCACGGTTCCTGATAGGCGGCGCGGCCGAGCATCACGCCGTCGACATGGTCGAGATGCGCCTTCGCTTCCTCTATCCCGGGGATGCCGCCATTGATGATGATGGGTACGCCCGGCATCGCACGCTTGAGCCGATAGACGCGGTCGTAATCGAGCGGCGGGATGTCGCGATTTTCCTTCGGCGACAGACCGTTGAGCCAGGCCTTGCGGGCGTGCACGATCAGCGCATCGCAGCCGGCGGCGACCACCGCGCGCGCAAGCGCATCGAGCGCCACTTCGGGATCCTGGTCGTCGATCCCGATGCGGCATTTCACCGTGACGGGAACGGCAACCGCACCCTTCATCGCCTCGACGCACCTCGCCACCAGCTCCGGCTCAGCCATCAGGCACGCGCCGAAGCGGCCGTCCTTCACGCGGTCCGACGGGCAGCCGACGTTGAGATTGATCTCGTCATAGCCGAACGCCTCGCCGATCCGCGCAGCTTGCGCGAGGTCACGCGGATCCGACCCGCCGAGTTGAAGCGCGACCGGATGCTCGACCGCGTCGAACCCAAGCAGCCGCTCGCGGTCACCGTGAATGATGGCCCCGGTCGTCAACATCTCCGTATAGAGCAACGCCCGCCGCGTCAGATGGCGGTGGAACACCCGGCAATGCCGGTCAGTCCAATCCATCATGGGGGCTACGGAAAAGCGATAACTCTGCGATTTCAATGATTTACCTTATGCTCTCAATGGGATTCCCGGACGGATGCACTCCAAACGGGTCGAAATTACGCACGCTTGTACCTGTTTTGACCTCTCCGTACACCCGTCGACGGCTAGCACATTTCGCATGAAGCCTTTCGGTCCGGTCGGCAATTCGGAGCAGCGAGACCGACGACCAACCCAGGATGAGCTCGATGAGATCATCACATTACGGGCATGAAACTCACGATGCGTCCAAGACTTCGCAACAGCGTCTCGCTCCGGTCAGGTAGATCGCGAAGGCGCCCATCGCAGACATAGCGAGCGAGGTCGGAATTCGGGTCGGGCTGCTGCTCACCAGCGAGACAAAGGTCGGCATCATACTGCCCAACCGATGTTCCAGGCCGGTGACTGGATCGAAAACCCGCAGCGCGCGTTGCCGGGCAGCGGCATGCCGACAATGGGTATCACCCCGAAGGACGCGCGCGATATCGCCGCGTCTCTCTATACGCTGAAGCAGATCACATGACTCCCATCACCCGCTCTGCCACCTTTTTCCGCGCCGCGCCTCTGCTCGCCATCACTGTCGTGGTTGTCGTTATCATGGCATTGTGCCTCATCACAGGTGGCGCCTGGCTCGCGGTGCTTGGCGGCTCCCTCTATTATCTCAGCGCCGGCATCATGCTGCTGCTCACTGCCTGGCTGCTCGCGCGGCATCGCGCCGAGGCGCTCTGGGTGTTTGCCGCGCTGCTCCTTGGCACGATGGCGTGGGCGATCTGGGAAGTCGGATTCGACTTCTGGTCGCTGGCACCTCGTGGCGACGTGCTCGCGCCACTCGGCGTCTGGCTGCTGCTACCTTTCATCGCTCGCCCTCTGGCGCCCAATCTGTGGGTCGCAAGGTGGGCGCTCGGCCTCGTGCTGGTCGCAGCAATGGGCGTCCTCGTCCTCTCCCTGGCACGCGATCGCCATGATCTCGCCGGCACCGTCGCGGACCGCAGCACGACCGACGCTGTTGCCTCCCCTGAAACTGCCCCGTCCGCCGGCGGCGGCAACTGGACAGCCTACGGCGGTAGCAGTTTCGGCACACGTTATTCGTCGCTCAGCCAGATCACCACAGCCAATGCGAAGGACCTCAAGCTCGCCTGGGAATTTCGCACCGGCGATCACAAGGGACCCGATGACCCCGACGAGATCACCAACCAGGCGACCCCGCTCAAGATCGGCGACCTCCTCTACACCTGCTCGCCGCACCAGATCGTATTCGCGCTCGATGCGGCGACTGGAAAATTGCGCTGGAAATTTGACCCGCAGGTTCGGCACAACAAAGCCTTCCAGCACATGACCTGCCGCGGGGTGTCCTATCACGCAACGAAGCCCGGTGCGGTGACGGCCGATGGCGCACCGGCTCCCTCCGATTGCGCGGAGCGCATTTTCGTCCCGACGAATGACGGACGGATGTTCGCGCTGGACGCCCGGACCGGCACGCCCTGCGCCGGCTTCGGCAATCAGGGCCAGATCGACCTGAAGGAGGGAAGCGAGATCCAGACGCTCGGCTTCTACGAGGGCACCTCACCGCCTGTGGTGACCGACAAGATCCTGATCGTCGGCGGCGCCGTCATCGACAATTACTCCGACCGCGTGCCATCCGGCGTCATCCGCGGCTTCGACATCTATTCCGGGCGACTGATCTGGGCCTTTGACGCGGGCAACCCCGATCCGAACGAGATGCCGTCGGGCTCGCACCACTTCACGGCCGGCTCGCCGAATTCCTGGAGCATCTCGGCGGCCGACGAGAGTCTCGGGCTCGTTTATGTGCCGCTCGGCTCGAGCTCGCCGGATATATGGGGCGGGGGCCGTTCGCCGGAGAAGGAGCGCTACGATTCGGCGCTGGTCGCTCTCGAAATCGCCACCGGAAAGCTGCGCTGGTCGTTCCAGAACGTGCACCATGACCTCTGGGACATGGATATGCCCTCGCAACCGAGCTTGGTCGATCTGCGCTCGAATGGCGTCGTGACTCCGGCGATCTACATTCCGGCGAAGACCGGCGATATCTTCGTGCTCGACCGCCGCGACGGGCATCAGCTGGTGCCTGCGCTGGAAAAGCCTGTACCGCAGGGCGCCGCCCCCGGCGATCGGCTGGCTCCCACCCAGCCCTTCTCGGGACTAAGCTTCCGTCCGCCCGGCATGCTGACGGACGCCCAGATGTGGGGCACCACGATGTTCGACCAGCTCGCCTGCCGCATCAAGTTCAAGCGTCTGCGCTACGAAGGACCGTTCACCCCGCCTTCGGAGCAAGGCACGCTGGTCTTTCCCGGCGATTTCGGCATGTTCGAGTGGGGTGGCATCGCTGTCGATCCGACGCGCCAGATCGCCATCGCCAACCCGCAATCGATTCCGTTCATCTCGCGTCTCGTACCGCGAGGAAAAGACAATCCGGCCGCGCCGAATGCGGCGCATCCACCGGGCACCGAAGTCGGGGTGCAGCCGATGTATGGCGCTCCTTTCGGCGTCGATCTCGGCATCTTCCTGTCGCCGCTCGGCATACCTTGTCTGGCCCCACCCTGGGGCAACATCGCGGCCATCGACCTCAGGACTCACCAGGTTGCGTGGCAACACCGCATCGGCACGATCCGCGACCAGGCGCCGCTGCCGCTTCCATTCAAGCTCGGCGTTCCCATGCTGGGTGGACCGATCGTGACCGCAGGTGGCGTCATCTTCATCACGGGGACCATGGACGACTACATCAGGGCGTTCGACGTCCGCGATGGCAGGCAAGTGTGGCAGGATCGTCTTCCCGCCGGCGGCCAGTCCACGCCGATGACGTATGAGGCGGGCGGCAGGCAATATGTCGTGACCGTCGACGGCGGCCACGGCTCGTTCGGCACCAAGCTCGGCGATTACGTGCGGGCCTACGCGCTTCCCTAATTCCGTAGGCACGCCTCCAGATGCCGGCGGCGTCCAGTCCCAATTATCGGCGTGCACGGGCGATCGCGTCCCAGCCGGCCCGGTCGATCGACCTGCGACAGCACGCACAGCGAAGGGTCGTTCGAACGCTGTCACCGCCATATTACATTTGTCACGGCGCTCGATCATATGTATATTCGATCAAAAGAGCACGATCCGCCCAAACGATCGTCAGCAAGGGAGAGCGCCAAAAACCTCAGATCCCACGATGGCAATCACCGCCAACCCGCGCGGCGAGAAGCAGCGCGTTCGAAACGAGCGAGAGACCGCTGCGCGGTCGACGCACGGCGTGACACGCGACCCAAAGCAGAGGCGTCATGGTCCGAGTTGTTCAGATTTCCGATACGCATCTCAGCCCGAGCAAGCAGCACTTCGAGGCAAACTGGGCGCCCCTTGCGCGCTGGATCACGCAACAGAAGCCCGATCTCGTCATCCACACCGGCGACGTGACGGTCGATGCGGCCGACCAGGAGACCGACGCGGCATATTGCGCCGCCCAACTGGCCTCGCTCGGTGTCCCCGTCGTGGCGGTTCCGGGAAATCATGACGTCGGCGAAGTCGGCAATCCACACCAGCCGGTGAACGAGGAGCGGCTCGATCGCTTTCGCCGCCACTTCGGTGACGACCACTGGCTGCGCGATGTGGACGGCTGGCGCCTGATCGGGCTCAATTCGATGATCTTCGGCGGCGGCCCCGAGGAGGCGCGGCAGACCGAATGGCTCGAGGCCGCGATGGCCGATGCCGCGGGGCGTCGCATCGCCTGGTTCACGCATCGGCCGCTGTTCATCGAGTCACCGACCGAGGCCGACACCGGATACTGGTCGGTCAAGCCGGAGCCGCGTCGCGCCCTTCTCGATTTGCTGCAGCGCCATCGGGTCGAGATCGTGGCCAGCGGACATCTGCATCGCTGGCACGAAATTCGGCTGAACGGCACGCACTACGTCTGGGGGCCGGCGGCCGGCTTTCTGGTCGGCGAGAAACTGGCGCCGCCGATGGGCGGCGCCGCGCGGCTCGGAGCCGTGATCTACGACATCGACGGCGACAATATCGACGTGAGCATTCGCCCCGTGCCGGGCCTCACCGATTACTGGATCGACGACGTGGTGCACGAGGTGTATCCGCCGCGCGAAGCTGAGGCGTGATCCGCGATGGCCGGCCTCACATTGCGCGGCATCGGGAAGACTTTCGGCGACACGGCGGTCCTCAACGACATCGATCTCGATATTGCGGACGGCGAGTTTCTGACGCTGGTCGGTCCCTCCGGATGTGGCAAGTCCACGCTCCTGCGCATCATCGCCGGCTTGGAATCGCAGGATCGCGGCTCGGTGTCGATCGGCGGGACCTCGGTCGACCATTTGCGGCCTCACGAGCGCAGGATCGCCATGGTGTTCCAGAATTACGCGCTCTATCCCCACATGTCGGTGTTCGACAACATCGCGCTGCCGCTCACCATGACGCGCCTGAACCTGTTCGAGCGCTTGCCTGTGACGCGTCATCTGTCGCTGCGCCGCAGGCGCGTGATGGACGAGATCGCGCGTGAGGTGCGGGCCGTCGCGGAGCAGCTTCGCATCGACACCTTCTTTCATCGCCGTCCCGGACAGCTTTCGGGTGGGCAACGGCAGCGCGTCGCGCTCGGCCGCGCCATGGTGCGTCATCCGCAAGCTTTCCTGATGGATGAGCCATTGTCGAACCTCGACGCCAAGCTGCGTGTGCACATGCGCGGCGAGCTGACCGAGCTGCACGCGCGTCTCGGCGCCACGATGGTCTACGTGACACACGACCAGATCGAGGCGATGACGATGTCCGATCGGCTGGCCGTGATGGATCACGGCGACATCCTCCAACTCGGCACACCCGCCGAGGTCTATGAACGGCCCGCCACGACCGCGGTCGCGCAGTTCATCGGCAGTCCGGCGATCAATCTGTTTCCGGCCCGCGTGGGCCCCGACGGCCAGGTCGAGCTGCTCGGCCGGACGCTGCCGATCGATATTCGCAACGTGCCGGCTGCGGAACTGACGATCGGCGTGCGTCCGGAAGCGATGCGAATCGGGGGCGGTCCGTGCACCGTTCCGTGCAGGTTCCGGCGCCGAGAAAACCTCGGCTCGGAAAGCATCCTCCACTTCGACCTCGCGACCTCTCCGGAGGTGCCGGTACTCTGCCGGATCGACAATGACATGCCCGTTCCCGAAGGCGAGGTCACGCTCGCCTTCGAGGCGCGGGATTGTCACGTGTTCGACAACAAAGGCCGCCGTATCGAGGTGGAGAGCCGCAATGCGGCCGGCCGCGACGCACGCCGCGCGAGCGAGGCCCGATGAACGCGGTCGCGGCTCAAATCACCCCGCTCACCGCGGCGCCGCCAGCCAGCCGCCAGCGTTGGATCGAACGGTTCGCGGGCCTGGGCTTCGCAGCACCCGCCTTCATCCTGCTGGTCCTGACCAATCTGGCGCCGCTGGCGGCTCTCGCCTTTCTGAGCTTCACCAATTACGAGCTGGGCGCGCTCGACTTCGCGTTCGTGGGCCTCAAGAATTTCAGCACGGCGCTGCAGGATCCCGTGATCCGCCGCTCGGTGACCAATACGCTGCTCTATGTGGCGATTGTCGTGCCCGGCGGCGTCCTGATCTCGCTGCTCGTCGCAATCCTGATCCACCAGCGCAAGCGCACGCGCAGCCTCTATGAGGTCATCTATTTTCTTCCCGTCACCTCGACGCTCATCGCGATGGCCACGATGTGGCAGTTCCTGCTGCACCCGACCCTGGGACTGATCAATCAGACCCTCAAGGGACTGGGTTTCGCCGAGACGGCCTTCCTGAGCGAGCCGCGCCTCGTCATCCCGACGCTCGCCGCGATCGGCATCTGGCAGCTCGTCGGCTTCAACATGGTGCTGTTCCTTGCCGGTCTCTCGGCGATCCCTCGCGACCTCTATGAAGCCGTCGATATCGACGGCGCGAGCCATCCCATCGACCGCTTCCTGAAAGTGACCTGGCCGATGCTTGGTCCGACGACGATGTTCGTGACCGTGACGACGTTCATCACGGCGTTCAAGATCTTCGACACGGTTGCGGTGATGACGCGTGGCGGCCCCGGAGGCGCATCGGAGGTGCTGCTCTATGCCATCTATCTGGAGGGGTTTCAGTACTTTCACATGAGCTATGCGGCGACACTCACGCTCGTCTTCCTCGCGTTCACCCTGGTGTTCTCGGTGCTGCAGACCTTCATCCTCGACCGACGGGTGCACTATTGACGCGCATATCGGCCACGATCGCCCGCCCGCCTGCGCCGGTCGCGGTCCGGATGCGGCGCCTCGTGTCGCTTGCGTTCGTCCACGCGGTGCTGATCGGCGGCGCCGTCTTCATGCTACTGCCCTTCGTGTTCATGTTGACGAGCGCGATCAAGCCGCCGGGCGAGATCTTCGAGGCGACGTTCCGGCTCTGGCCGCGCCAGTTCTACGGATGGCAGAATTTCGAATCTGCCTTGAGCACGGCGCCGCTGCTGCGCTTCCTGCTCAACGGCCTCATCGTCTGCGGCGGCATCCTCGTCGTCCAGCTGCTGGTCGCGATCCCTTGCGCCTATGCGCTCGCCAAGCTGAGGTTTCCGGGACGGCCGATCCTGTTTTCGCTGGTCTTGCTCGGACTCTGCATTCCGGTCCAGGCGCCCTCGCTCCCGCTCTACATCGCATTCGCCGAGCTCGGCATCCTCAACACTTACCTCTCGATGATGATGCCGTTCTTCCTGTCGGTGTTCGCGATTTTCCTGTTCCGCCAGTTCTTCAAGTCCTATCCGGACGAGATCATCCAGGCCGCGCGGCTGGACGGCGTCGGCGAGTTCGAGATCGTGTGGCGCATCGTGGTGCCGAGCGCCTGGCCGGCCATCGCGGCGTTTTCGATCTTCTCAGTCGTGGCGCACTGGAACGACCTGTACTGGCCGCTCATCGTCGTCTCAGACACCAAGCTCGCGACGCCGCCGCTCGGCATGATGTATTTCGCCGATTCCGAGCTGGGCTCGAATTACGGGGCGCTCGCCGCCGGCGCCACCATCATCACGGCACCGCTCGTCATCGCCTTCCTGATCGCGCGGCGGCATTTCATTGCCGGCATCACGATGACCGGAATCAAATGACTTCAACCACTGCCAGGGGAGACACCGTCATGCTGCATCGCCGAGACCTCCTGAAGAGCGCCGCCGCCGTCGGGACGAGCGCACTTTCCAGCCCGTTCCTGACGCGCCCGGCGCAAGCGCAAGACGTGACGCTGGATGTGCTTTATGCCTTTCCCGCCTTCGCGAAATTCCATGAGCCGATCGCGCAGGAGTTCATGAAGCGGCAGTCGAGCATCAAGATCCAGTTCCGGGCGCCGGCGGCGAGCTATGACGAAGGTCATCAGACCATGCTGCGGCAGGCCGTCACCAACCAGCTGCCGGACGTCTACTATTCCGGTTACCACCTGCTCGCCGAGCTGGTGCGCACGCTGGTGAAACGCAACCAGATCACCGAGGTTGCTCCGATGCTGCAGAAGGAGGACGCCGCCTGGCGCAAGGCCAATTATTCCGACGGGATCCTGGCGCTCGGGGCGGTCGACGGCAAGATCTACGGCCTCGCGTTCAACGCCTCGCTGCCGATCATCTATTTCAACGCGCAGCTCGTGAAGGAAGCGGGCGGCGATCCCGACAAGATGCCCGACAACTGGACGGACATGATCGCCCTCGCCGTCAGCATCAAGAGCAAGGGGGCCGACGTCGCCGGCATCGCCTACAACATCCACGACTGGCCCGACGATTGGCTGTTCCGTTCGCTGATCCTGCAAGGTGGTGGCCAGATGCTCGATGCGTCGGAAACCGCAGCCGGATTCGGCAACGACGCCGGACTGAAGGCCCTGACCCATTGTCGGCGGTTCGTGGCCGATGCCAAGATGCCGCTGATCGATTGGGACTCCTCGCGTCAGCAGTTCATCGCCGGGAAGATCGGCATTTTCGCCGACACGCCGGCCCGGTTGCGCCAGGTCACCGACCTGATCGGCGACAAGTTCACCTTGCGCACCTGCACCTTCCCGATCGACGACAAGCAGAAGGGTGGGCTGCCCACCGGCGGCAACGCGGCGATCATCACGGCGAAGGATCCGGCGAAGCAGCAGGCCGCCTGGGAGTTCCTGAAATTCGTGAGCGGACCGGAAGCGCAGAAGATCGTGGTCGAGACGACGGGCTACATGCCGACCAATCTGCGCGCTTCAGGGCCCGAATTCCTGGCCCCGTTCTACGACAAGAACCCGAACTTCCGCACCGTGTCGCAGCAGATCGAGCGCGCGAAGCCGTGGCAGGGCTATCCAGGCGGACAATCCGTGAAGATCTGGCGTACGCAGCGCGAGATCATCCATGCCGTCATGCGCGGCGAAACGACCGCCGAGGCAGGGCTCGATCGCATGGTCAAGGAAAGCAACGCCTTGATGAAGAGTTCGTAGGCAGCGGACGATCGATTGCGGCAAGCGGCCTGGCGCTGGCCGCTACTGTTCCCTTCGGAGGCGGAATTTCTGTGTTCATCATTGCCCAGCTGAGCGATCTGCACGTCCGACCGCCCGGCAAGCTCGCTTACGGCGACGTCGATACCAACGCGATGTTTCACGGCGCCATCGACGCCGTGCTGAGGCTCGATCCGCGGCCCGATTGCGTCGTGGTCAGCGGCGACCTCACGGATGGCGGGCTCGAAGAGGAATATGAGATCGTCGCCGCCGGCCTGGCCAGGCTGCCGATGCCGGTGTTCGTCATTCCCGGCAACCACGACCGCCGCGAGCAGCTGATATCTTCACTACGCTCTCGTCACCGCTATCTTCCGTCCGACGGCTTCATCAATTTCGTCGTGGACGATTTTCCGGTCCGGCTGATCTTCCTCGACAGCGTCGAGGCCGGGAAGATCCACGGCACCTTCTGCGCGGCCCGGCAACAATGGCTGCGCGACGCGCTCGCGACCGGGCGCGGCAAGCCGACGGTCGTCGTGATTCATCATCCGCCGTTCCTGGTCGGGGCCGACGGGATGGACGATCTACGCCTCCTCGGGGCCGACGCGCTCGACGCAATCATCAAAGACCATCCCGAAATCGAACGCGTGCTGTGCGGTCACTATCACCGCTCGATCACGGCGCGCTATGCGGGAACCGTGGGCTATGTGGCGCCCAGCACGGCGCACCAGGTTGCGCTCGACCTGCGGCCCGGTCACGGCAATCGCTTCATCATGGAGCCGCCGGCATTTGCCTTGCACTGCTGGCGGCCGGACACGGGCATCAGCAGCCACCTCGTTCCGGTCGGAGACTACGGTCGCCCATTCGAGATCGCGGCCGGCCAAGATGATCCGGGAACGGACCGGGGCGGCGGCCTCCCGGCACTGCTGTGGCGCGCAGAGGCCGTCGTCGGCGAGGCGGCGGCCAGGCTGGTCGCGATGCAATCCACGCCGCTGCGCACGGAGCGCAAGGACCATCTCGACATCGTCACCGAGGCGGATCTCGCCTCCGAAGCGATCGTGGTCGCGGGCTTGAAGGCACTGACGCCGGATGCCGGCATCCTCGCCGAAGAGAGCGGCGCGAGCCCCGGGGACCATGCTGCGCGCTGGATCATCGATCCGCTCGACGGCACGATCAACTACGCGCGGGGGCTGCCGTGGTTTTCCGTGACGGTCGCCTACGAGGTCGACGGCGAGACGAAGCTTGGCCTGATCAACGCGCCCAAGATCGGACTGACGGCGCGCTATCTCGCGGGGGAAGGCGCGACCATCGACGGCTTGCCGGCACGCGTTTCCACGACACGTTCACTGTCGGATGCGGTGATCTCGGTGATCCTGACCTCGCATTTCTCGCCCGACGAGGTCCAGCGGACGACCCGCGTGATCGAACTGCTCGGCAAAGTGGTGCGCGGCGTGCGTATCGTCGTCTCCGGCGCCTTCGAGACGACGATGGTCGCCTCGGGTCGCCTGGACGGTTTTGTCTCCCTGAAAGCCGACATCGTTTCGCACGCGGCCGCGATGCCGATGGTGTGGGCCGGCGGCGGAAAGGTCACGACACTGACGGGGCGGCCGTGCCGCAACGACGATCTCGATAAAATCGCTTCAAACGGATTGATCCACGAGGAGTTGCTCGCCCTCCTGCGCCAGGCGCTGCAATGACGAGCAGGTCCGGACGACGAACCTTCGCTCATCGTCTGGCGCAAGCGACCTAGCGGCGGCCGCGCCCTGGGAACAGCTTGTCGCGGATGTAGCGCGAGGTCGGCGTCAGTCTGGCGCCGCGCGGCTTGCGCCAGACCGCCCGGTCGATCTCCTTCTTGTCGCCGACTTTGAGGCGCCCCGACACCTTCTTGGCCAGGAAGATCGCATCGCTCATCCGCCGGCCGGTCCGGCTCTTCCTCGCTTTGACTTCCTTCCAGAGTTTCAACGGCCCGAGCTTCAGCTTGGGAAGCTCCTCCTTGATCTCGCGACGAAGGCAGCTCCTGTCGCTCTCGCCTGCCCGCCTGCGGCCGCCGGGAAACATCCAGAGCCCGTCGCGCTTGCGTCTCACCATCAGCACGCGCCCTTTTCGGGCGACGACCAACTTCGACGATTTCGCCATCACGACCGGTCCTGCTTCTGTGCCTGCTCCACTGCACCAGGCTCTTGACGATGACGCTCCGTCTACGGGCAGATGATCGCCTTGATGATTCCATCGCGCCGCGCGACCTGCTGCTCGAATGCGGCGGGCGTCTGGTCGAGCGAGAAGCGATGCGTGGCCAGCGGCGCCAGCTTGATCTTCCCCGACTGCGTAAGGGCAATGGCCCGCGGATAGACCTCCGGCATGCGGCGTGAAAACTTGATCGACAGGCCCTTCCGGCGCGATTCCGCGCCGCTGAGGATGTACTGATTGTTCTCGGGGATGCCGACGAGAACCACCCGGCCACCGATACGGGCGCAACGCGCTGCATGCTCGAAGCCGTGCGAGGAGTCGGTCGCCTCGATCACCAAGTCGACGCCGCGGCCTTCGGTGGCCTCGCCGACCTCGGCGTAGCTGCGGCATGCCACGTCCGCACCGAGGTCGCAGGCCAGTGCGGTACGCTGCTCGACCGGGTCGATTGCGATGATCTTGCCGCTGCCTGCGAGCCGCGCCAGTTGCACCAGCAGTAGTCCCACCGGCCCGCAGCCGAGCACCGCCACACTTTCCAGCAGCCGCGGACGCGCCAGATCCATCGCATGGATCGCGACACCGAGCGTCTCCAGGATCGCTGCGCCGGCGGGATCGATGCTGTCGGGCACCAGATGCACGGCCGATTTGGGCACGCAGACGAATTCGGCCATGGCGCCGTTGTGAGGCGCGTAACCCAGGAACTTCACATTGGGGCAGAGATTGGTGTGCCCGCGGTGACACCATTCGCAACGGCCGCAGGGAATGGAAGGATCGACCGCCACCAGCGCGTCGGCCGAGAACCCCGCCTTGCGCGCCGAGTCCGGCGTGAGGACACCCGAGAATTCATGACCCAGGACGAACGGCCTGACTTGCGTCGGACCGGTTGTTCCGCCCTCGAGATAGGAGTGCAGATCACTGCCGCAGACGCCGACTGCCTTGACGCGGATGATGAGCTCGTCCTCCGCGAGCGGCTTCGGCTCGGGAATATCGAGGACGCGGATATCACGAATGTCCTGGAGCACCGCAGCGCGCATGTCGACGCCATCCTTCTGAGCAATTGTCTCCGGCATATTACATATGTAACAGCACGGTGACAAATGCTTTTGCAGGCCTTCCGGCGCACGTCGGCCGCGCGGGGACAGGGGTGCCCACGGCGGATGTCATAGAGGTGGCGGAAAGTACGGCTATTTCTGCTTGTCGATCAGCTTCAGCGCCGCGATGGCGGTGTTCTCGTCGGTCACCAGCACCTTGCCGATCCGGCCGCGCAGCACCGCAGCGATGATCGGCGCCTTGTTGAGCCCTCCGGCGATCAGCATCGACGTCGGCACGCGCGCCAGCTTGTCGAGCGGCATCGCAATGGCGCGGCTGTTGATGTTGTGATCGATGGGCCGGCCGGTCTTGTCGAGAAATTGCGCCAGGACGTCGCCGACGGCGCCCGCCGCCCGCAGATGCTCGGCGCGCACGTCCGGCGGCAGCCCATGCCGCATCAACAGCGAGCGCGGCGTCATGTCTCCCATGCTCAGAAGCGCAAGATCGATCTTTTCAACGCTGTTCAGCACCTCCTGATAGACCTCCTGGGCCAAAAAAGTGTCGCGCGAGCGCCGGCTACTGACGAAAATCGGTGCGGCCAGATAGCTGCACTGGGCGTGCAGCCGGTGCGCGAGCTCACCGGCGATCTCGAAGGTGTTGAGCTCGAGTCCGCGCGACAGGCCGCCCATCATGGAGACGATGGAGAGATCGGGATAGTCCGCAGGCGTGACGTAACGGATAGTCTCGCGCAGGGTCGCCCCCCATCCGATGCCGATAATGCGCGGACGCTTCTGCTCGAGCAATTTGGACAGATACGCGCCGGCCGCCATTCCGATCAGGCTGCCGACCTGCTCGGGATTCTCCGGGCTCGGGATGACGACGGCATCCTCGAGGCCGCATTCCCGGCGCAAGCGGTGCTCCAGCTCCGTGCAGCTCGCAAAGGCGGAGTTGAGGCGGATGTTGACGATGCCGGTCTGCCGCGCATCCGACAGCATGCGGTTGACGCGGGCGCGGGTCAGCCCGAGCCGCTCGCCGATCTCGGCCTGGGTCAGGTTCTCCATGTAGTAGAGCCAGGCGACCCGCAGGATGGTTTGATCAGTCACGGCGCAGCCCCCCGCAGCGGCCTCAAGGCACAATCAGATGTCGAAGCATTTGAGGCGATCTTTCGTTGGCCGTCAAATCTGCAGCATGCGGATGTCGTCATGCGGTCTTCGCGCCCGGCACACCATCCTCGACCACAAAGCTCGTCAGCCGGCGCACGGCGCTCGCGGCGTCCTTGACGTCGTCGAGCGCTTCGAATCCCACGGTGCAATGCCGGGTGTCGAGCTCGACGGTCGCATAGCCGCGCTTGTCGCCACGCGCATAGAGCAGATGCGGGTTCTCCGCCAGCGCCTTGCGGACGCTGGCTTCGCTCGGCCCGTCTGAGCTGATCGACGTGCCGACGAACTCGGTCGCAATGGTTGGGCCATCCGGGCGGGCGTCATCACGCTTGAGATCGGCGGTAAAGAAGGCGTGGCGGTCGCCGCCGATCACGATCGGATTGCGCCGGCGATGCGCCATAAGCGAATCAAGGAGCCGGCGGCGTGCATTGGGATAGCCGTCCCAGCCATCCATCCAGAAACGCGCGCCGTCGTCTGCTTCGCGCTTGTCCTGCGCCATCAAGGTCTGCTGCGCGACGATGGTCCAGCGGCCGCGACAGTCGCGCAGGCGCGCATCCAGCCATTGCTCCTGGTCCCGGCCCAACATCGTCCGCGCCTCGTCGGTGCGGCCTGCACAGTCCGCCACCCAGGTCGGCCGCCCATTTCCGACACAGGCAGATGCCGAGCGATATTGCCGGTCGTCGAGCAGGAGCACGTCGAGCATCTCGCCGAAACGGTAGTGCTCGTAGATCGTGGCGTTCGCGCCGCGCGGGCGCGCCGAAAGCGGCAGCGGCATGTGCTCGTAATAGGCCTGATAGGCGGCCGCGCGGATCTTCAGAAACTGACCGGCGTCGTGCACGGTGTAGGAGCGATCATTGGCATAGTCGTCCATCACCTCGTGATCGTCCCAGACCGAAAGCCAGGGAAAAGCGGCGTGCGCCGCCTGCAAGTCGGGATCGCTCTTGTAGAGCGCGTAGCGGTTGCGGAATTCCTCGAGCGTCGTCGGAATTCCGACGCCGTGCTGGCGGACGTGGCGAGATCCCCAGGACTTCTCGTAGATGTAGTCGCCGAGATGCACGACGAGATCGAGATCGCGCGCGGCCATGTCGCGATAGGCGGCAAAATAGCCCTGCTCGTATTGCTGGCAGGATGCGAAGGCAAAACGGAAAGGCCGCGACGACCCGGCGGGCGCGGTCCGGGTGCGTCCGACCGGGCTGAGCGCGGGACCGGCACGGAAGCGGTACCAGTAGACGCGATCCGGCAGCAAGCCCGTCGCCTCGGCATGCACGGAATGCGCAAGCTCGGCCGTTGCCCGCACGACGCCGCGGGAGACGATACGCGAGAAGGCCTCGTCCTCCGCAATCTGCCATTCGACGTCCACCGACGCGTCCCGCATGCCGCCGTCCTCGAGCGGCTGCGGCGCAAGGCGGGTCCACAGGACGACGCGATCCTCACGCGGACATCCGGAGGCAACACCGAGCGTGAAGGGATCTGCACGGAACGAGACCGGCGCTGCCCGGACAAAGCCGGCGGGCGCAGCCAAGGCGGCGCTCGCCAGCGATCCCACGAGAAAGCGGCGGCGGGCAATCATGGCCGCGCCGGCATCGTTTCGAGCCTGCGACGAATGCTCACGGCGAGATCCGGCCGATCGGTCGTGATCTGCCGCACCGGCTGGGCAAGCCAGTAAGCGATATCCTCGGGCTCGTTGGTCACCCATGCACCGAGACGCTCGGAGCCGAGCATCTCGAGGGCGAGCGGCAAGGCGAGCCCCAGCAGCGATTTTTCGACCGCGACGATGCAGCCGGGAATGGCGGCCAATTGCGCCAGCGCGGGCTCGATCCCGCCCATCATCTCCGCCGAACGACGGTCAAGCGAAACCAGCACCCGCGCTTCCGGCCATAGCCGGCGAACGGTCTCGATTACCCCCGGCACGAAGCAGGTAATGACCGCGCGCCGTTCCAGGTCGCGGCGCTTGATATGGTCGATCAGCCGCGCCTCGAGGCCCGAATAGGGATTGCCGAGCGCATCCGTCTTGATCTCGATATGCAGTTCGAGCGTGGTTTCGCTGTACACATCGAGCACCTCGTCGAGGGTCGGAATGCACTCATCGCCGGCATCACGCAGACGCGTTGCCGTCAATTGCCGCAGGCTGCGGCCGCCCACCGGTCCCGTCTCGAAGGTGGTGCGATCGAGCAGCGGATCATGGATCACGACAAGCCCGCCGTCCGTGCTCTGATGCACGTCGAACTCGACCGCGTCGACCCCTTCCCGGCACAGATTGCGGAAACCGGTCAGGCTGTTCTCCGGCCAAAGATTGCGTCCGCCGCGATGCCCGGCGATGAAAACCATGATCAATTCCTATTTGCTGCTGTCGACAAGACCCTTGATGAACCAGCGTTGCAACAGCAGAACGACCAGTACCGGCGGCAACATCGTGAGGAGCGCACCGCTCATGGCAATATTCCAGGCCGGCTCGCTGTCGGAGCGCGGGATCAGGCCCTTCAACGCGATGACCGCCGTTGCCATGTCCTTGTCGGTCGTGAACAGCAGCGGCCAGAGATACTGATTCCAGCCGAACAGGAACAGGATGATGGCGAGCGCCACCATGTTCGGGACGGACAGCGGCAGCAGGATGCTCCAGAAGAAGTGCAGCGGCGAGGCGCCGTCCAGCCGCGCCGCCTCGCACAGCTCCTCCGGGATGGTCAGGAAGAACTGGCGAAACAGGAACGTGGCAGTGGCCGAGGCGATCAGCGGCAGGATCAGCCCGGGATAGGTGTTGACCATGTTCCATTCGAGCGCGATCGCGACCTCATGCCCGCTGATCCAGGTCCAGATCTCCGCGACATGCAGGGTCTCCAGGAGCCATTGCAGCGGCAGCGCCGCATTGGCCACGGCTTCGAAGGTCGGCACGATCCGAACCTCGATCGGCAGCATCAGCGACATGAAGATGAGCCAGAATGCGAGCATTCGGTAGCGGAAGCGGAAGTAGGTGATGGCGAAGGCCGAGAGCAACGACACCGCGATCTTGCCGGCCGTGATGCCGAGCGCAACGATGATCGAATTGGCGAAGGTGCGGCTGAAATTGCCCTTGCTCCAGGCCAGCTGCAGATTGTCGAAGAACTGGCCTCCCGGCAGCCATGGCAACGGCACCTTTTGCACCTCGGCCACCGTGAGCGAGCCGGCGACGAACGCGAAATACAGGGGTACGCAGACCATCAGCGCGCCCGCGATCAGGATCGCGTGGCAGACCATGTTGAGGACCGGCGAGCGTTCGACCATGCGGCTAGACCCCGTAATTGACCTTGCGGTCGAAGTAGCGGAATTGCAGCAGCGTGCAGATCAGCGCAAAGCTCATCAAGAGAACCGATTGTGCTGCCGAAGAGCCGAGATCGAGATTGACGAAGCCGTCGACGAAGACCTTGTAGACCAGGATATTGGTCGCACCGGCCGGCCCGCCTTTCGTCACGGCATCGATGATGGCGAAGGTTTCGAAGAAGCCATAGATGAAGTTCATCACCGTGAGGAAGAAGATGGTGGGCCCGAGCATCGGCAGCGCGATCGAGACGAAGCGGCGGATCGGTCCCGCGCCGTCCACGGCGGCGGCCTCCATCAGCGAGACCGGCACCGCGAGCAATCCCACGACCAGGAAGATGTAGTCGTAGCAGATGTGCTTCCAGGACGCGGCGAGCGTCACCAGGATCAGCGCATCGGTCGGATTGAGGTTGGGGTCCCATGCGATGCCGAAACTGTGCAGCACCTGCGCGAGCGGGCCGACCGCCGGATTGAACAGGAAGGCCCACAGGATGCCGGCGATCGCGGGCGCTATGGCATAGGGCAACAGGATGATCGTGCGATAGGCCGAGCGGCCACGCACGATCCTGTCCGTGGCAAAGGCCAGCACGAGCGCGCTGCCCAATGTCAGCACGTTCTGCGCCACCGTGAACCAGAACGTCACCGCGATCGACTGGCGGTAGTCGCTGCTCGCAAGCAGCGCCTTGAAATTATCGAACCAGACGAACTGGACGTTATTGCCGAAGGGATCGCTGAGCAGGACGGATTGCATCAGCGCCCGCAGCGACGGAATGAAGAAGAAGAACAGCAGGATCAGCAATTGCGGCAGCAACAGCAGCGTCGGCAGGCCCGGACCATCGCCGAAATTGGCGCGCTTCAGTCCGGCCTCCTCGCGCCGCCGCGTCTTTCCCGACCTGCGCGAGCTGTCGGCGGCCGCCGCCGGCAGGGCCTTGGACCCGCCGCTCCCGTGCCTTCGCAGCACGGGCGCGCGCGCGTCACGCCACGGGATGGACAGGCGCAGCGTCATGGACGCTCGGTTTCCGGAGTCTTTCCGGCATTCAGCTTCTCGAACTGCCGCAGAATCTCGTTACCCCGCTTGACCGCGTCATCCATGGCCTGCTGCGGCTGCTTCTGGCCGGAGAACACAGCCTCGACCTCCTGGCGCTGGGCCAGCATCGTCTGCACGAAATTGCCGAATCGGAAGCCGCGCGAGTTCTCGTTCGGCGTGCCCCGCGAGAGCTGCAGCACCGCGATCTCCCTGGTCGGATGATCCTTGTAATAACCCCGCTCCCGCGCGAGCGCATAGGCGCGATTCGTCGCCGGAACATAACCGGTCGCGCCGTGCCACCAGACCTGGGTTTCCGGCTGGGCGACGAAATCCAGAAAAGCCGCGACGGCCTCGTAGCGCTCCGGCGTGTGACCCTTCATGACCCAGATGGCGCCGCCTCCGATGGTGCTGTTGAGAGGCGGATTGATGTCGCTTTCGTGCGGCAGGAACGTGGCGCTCCAGCTGATGGTCGCGTTGCGCTCGATGTTGCCGTGCGATGCGGTCGAATTGACGAAGGTCGAACACCGGCCCGACGTGAACAATTGCTCGGGACTGAAGCCTTGGCCCGCGATCTGCATCACGCCGTCATCGAGCCATTTCTTGAGCCGCGCGACTTGCGACACAACCTTCGTCTTGTTGTACACGAACTCGGTGCCGAGCCCGTCGAAGCCGTTCGCCAGCGTACCGTAGGGCTGATTGTTGATGGCGCTGTAGTTCTCGAGCAGGCTCCAGTAGAAATCGCCGGGCAGCACCGTGCCGCATTCGCTGATCCCCTTGGACTTGATGGCGTAGAGCTGCTTCTCCAGCTCCTGCCAGGTCTCGGCCGGCTTGTCGAAACCGGCCTTCTGGAAGTGATCCTTGTTGTACCAGAAGATCGGCGTCGACGAGTTGAAGGGCATCGCCGACATCCGCCCCTTGTAGCTCCAGAAGCTCGCCACGGGCTTGATGAAGTCCGAAAAGTCGATCTTGTAACCCTTCTGCTCCACCAGATCCTGCACGGGAACGATGGCCCCTGACAGCAGCATGGTCATGTAACCGCGCTCGGCGATCTGCACCATCTCCGGCGGCCGCTTGGCGCGATAGGCGGCGATCACCCCGTTGGTCACCTCGTCATAGTTGCCCTTGGCAACCGCGACGACCGTGTATTTGTCCTGCGACTTGTTGAACTTCTCGACCAGCTCATTGAGCCGGTCGCCGAGGACGCCGCTCATGGCGTGCCACCACTGGACCTCGACCCGCGCCTGCGCCGGACCAGCCAATGCCAACGCACCGAACAAGGCCGCAATGAATGCGACTTTCCTACTCATGGGCAGCCCTCCCTCGCCGGGCAAACAAGCCGGCCTATACATTTGTACTTCTATCATGACATATGTGTCGAGATGATGAAAGAGGGTCGGGCGCCCTCTTCTCCAGCAGGCATTGCCGGGTCAGACGCAAGCCGGGCCTGGCTAGCGGGTTCAGTTGGCAAAGCGGCTAAGAAGCGCTTCTCATTGCCCGACCGACTTTTTGCAGGGCCTCAAAGGCGGCGAAGCGCCGATAGGCCCAGCCTGCCAAACTGGCCTGGGGCCGATGGACGTCTCCCAAAACCGACATCGCCTGCATCGCCTCGCCGAGATCGGCATGATCGCCTGAGGCAACCGACCCAAGCATCGCGGAGCCGAGCAGGACGGCCTCCGGGGAGGCCGACGCAGCGACCGTCAGGCCCGTCATATCGGCGAGGATTTGCCGCACGAGACCGCTCTTTGCGGCGCCGCCGCTGACCACGATCGTGTCGACCGCAATGCCCTTGTCTTGCTGAGCGCGAACGATCTGGCGCGCCCCGCAACCGAGACCGCACAGCCCGGCCAGATAAAGCGCCAGCAGGCTCTCCAGATCCGAGCGCATATCGAGCCCAGCAATCAGCGCACGCGCGTCGGGATCCGCGAATGGCGCGCGATTGCCGAGAAACTCGGGGACGACATGAACCTCGCCGACCAACTGCGGAATCATTTCGGCACCGCCGCGGGATTCAGTTTCCGAGGCAAGCCAATCGGCAAGCGTCTGCTGCTTCCGGCTTGCGGCCTGGGCCGCTCGCGCGGAATGCGGATGCATCTGCAACAGATGCTCGATGGCGGCGCCGGCGGCCGACTGCCCGCCTTCATTGAGCCAAAGCCCGGGCACCATGGCGGAAAAATAGGGCCCCCAAACGCCGGGCACGAAGGATGGGTCCGGCGTGGTCGTCATGGTGCAGGCTGAGGTTCCGAACACATAGGCCATGCGCGTCAGCACCGTGCCGGCCGTACCGCGCGCGCCCACCGTGCCGACGCCGCCGGCATGCGCATCGATCAAGCCTGCGGCGACCGGCGTACCGATCGCGAGACCGAGATCGGCCGCGGCCTCCGCGGTCAGGCCCGCCGCCAGCCTTGTTCCGCCGGGCACGATCTCGGTGCCGATCCTGCGGAACTGTTCGTCGGCGAGCACGCCGAGGCCGACCTTGTGGAAGAATTTGTCATCCCAACGGTTCTCGTGACCGAGATAAGTCCACTTGCACGTCACGGTACAGATGGAGCGGGACAAGCTGCCTGTCGCGCGCCAGGTGAGGAAGTCCGTCAAGTCCATGAACTGCCACGCCCGGGAGAATGTCTCGGGCATGTTCTCGGCGAGCCACAACAGTTTCGGCATCTCCATCTCGGGTGAGATCGTGCCGCCGACATAATCGAGAACCTTCTCGCCGGTCTGGTTGATCCGGCGCGCCTGATCGGCGGCGCGGTGATCCATCCATACGATGACGTTGCGGGCAGGATCGCCCGACGGGCCAACCGGCAGCGGCGCGCCCCCCTCGCCAAGCACCACCAGCGAGCAGGTCGCGTCAAAGCCGATGCCGGCAATGCCATCCGCCGCGAGGCCGGCCTGTGCCACCGCGCTCCGCACGCTGCGGCAGACGGCACGCCAGATATCTTCGCTCGACTGCTCGACGACGTCGCCGGCCTCCCGCCACAGCGCGACAGGGGCGCTGTCACTCGCGATCAGTCTGCCGGAGCGGTCGAATACGCCGGCCCGTGCGCTACCGGTGCCAACATCGATGCCAAGGAAATGGCGGTGATCGGATTGTCTGGTCATGAAGACGCTACAGATCGTTGCTCTGCGGGAGAATGACGAGGTCGCGGATGGTCACGTTTCTCGGACGCGTCAGCATGAAGAGCACCGCCTCTGCGACCTCCACCGGCTGCATCAAGCCGCCGGCCGCCATTTCCTCCTCGATCTTCGCTTTGGGCCAATCCTTGATCAGCGCGGTCACGACCGGACCGGGCGCAACGGCTCCGACACGCAAACCGTGTTTGGCGACCTGCCGGCGCAGCGTGTGCACGAAAGCCTGCACGGCGTGCTTGGAGGCGGTGTAGATCGGCTCCCAGACGACGGGGACGAGACCTGCGATCGAACTGGTGACGATGATGTCGCCGCTTTTGCGTTCGACCATGTGCGGCAGGACCGCATGGATCGACCTGAACAGCGCATTGATGTTGAGATTGAGCATGCGGTCCCAGGCGTCGGGATCGCCGCCAAGCACCTCGCCGCCGACATAGGCGCCTGCATTGGCATGGAAGATGTCCAGCTGGCCTGCCTTCTCCAGCACCTGCGGCATCATGGCTGCCACGCTCGCGGGATCGGTGAGATCGATACGCAATGGAATCGCCTGATTGCCTAGCCTGGCGCAGGCGCTGCTCAGCGCCTCCTCCGCCCGATCGATCAGCACCACCCGCGCGCCCGCCCCGATCAATGCTCTGGCGCATTCCAGACCGATGCCCGACGCCGCGCCGGTGATCGCGGCAACTTTTCCTGCAAGTTCCTGGGCCAAGGCTTGTCCTTTTCTTGTTCGAGTTATTCAAGCTCGGCCATGAGAGAGACGCGAGCGCCGTGCCAGCGAATCAACGATGACCGCAATGGCAAGGACCGCGCCCGTAATCATGTACCGTAGCGACGAGGAGAGATCGAGCAGCGTGAGGCCGCTCGCGATGGACTGGATGACGATGACGCCGAGCAGTGCGGAATAGGCGCTGCCACGGCCACCGAACAGGCTCGTGCCGCCGATGACCGCAGCGGCAATCGCGTTGAGGTTCACATCCCCGGTCCCGGCCTGCTGGCTGGACGATGCCAGCCGCGCCGCGGCGAGAATGCCGCCGGCGGCGGCCAGCGTGGAGCACAGCACGAACGCGGACAGATAGACGCGCCGAACGTTGATGCCGGCACGGCGCGCCGCCTCGCGATTGCCGCCGACGGCAGACATCGAGCGGCCCCATTTGGTCCGCGTCAACGCGTAGTTCATGACCACGCACAAGCCGACGAACAGGCCGAACATCCAGGGAATGCCGCGCCCGAGATTGAGATAATAGACGGCGAATTCGAGCACGATGGTGACCAGCAGCGCTTTCAGCACCATGCGGCTAAGCGAACTGGCCGACAGCCCCGCCGCCCGCCGGCGCGCGGCCGTCCGATAGCCGGCCACGAACATGATCAGGCTCGCCAGCGCCGCCAGCACGTAGGACACGACCGGCGGCATGACGAGCATCTGCCCGAAATTGACCAGCGGCGATCCATACGGAAGGTTGATCGAACCGGAGGAGCCGAGCAGATAGAGCTGCAGGCCGAGCCACGCCAGCAGGCCAGCCAGCGTCGACACGAAGCTCGGCATCCCCAGGCGATTGAACAGAAACGCATAGAGCGCGCCGATGGCCGCGCCCAGCATCAGGGCCGTGACGATCGCAACGGCGACCGGCCAATCCTGGCCGACCCAGAGCACGCCGACGAGCGCCGATGCAAACCCGCTCACCGAGCCGACCGAGAGATCGATCTCGCCGACCATCAGGATGCAGACGATGCCCAGCGAGATCACGCCCACCGTCGAGCAATCGAACAGCAAATTGACCAGATTGTTCGGCGCGAGAAAAACCGGATTGAGACTCTCGAATGCCGTGCAAATGACGATGAGCCCGACGACCACCGGCAGCGAACCGAGGTCGCCCGACCGCACACGATCGACGAAGCCGCGGATCGTATTTCCAAGCGTGTCCGCGTGCTTGACCCGTTCGTCACTGCGGTCGAGCAGCCGCGCCGCCGAAACTTGTTGCGTGTCGTCGGTCATCGCCCAAGCTCCGGCGACTGATGGGCGCGGCGCCGGCTGGCGCGGCGCGAGACCGAGTTTTCGTCCGCACCGGTAATCGCCGTGACGAGATCCTGGTTGGAGACGTCGGGCTCGAATTCGCCGTTGTTGCGGCCGAGGCGCAGCACCACGATCCGGTCGGCGACCGCGCGGACGTCCTCCATGTTGTGGCTGATCATGATGACACCGAGGCCGCGGGCGCGAACGCGCTCGACGAGGTCGAGCACCTCGGCGGTCTGGGCGACGCCAAGCGCGGCGGTTGGCTCGTCGAGCAGGATGAGCTTCGGCTCGGTGAGCAGTGAACGCGCGATCGCAACCGTCTGGCGCTGCCCGCCGGACAGTGACGCGACGGGCTCGCGCACGCTCGGGATCCGCGCCGACAATTCGTTGAGCAAGGTCCAGGCACGAAGCTCCATGGAGACCTCGTCGAGCCGCAGCGGATTGAGCTCGCGACCGAGGAAGATATTCGCGACCACATCGAGATTCTCGCAGAGCGCCAGATCCTGGAAAACGGTTGCGATGCCGAGGCCGAGCGCGGTGGAGGGATCGGACAGGACGACATGCTCGCCGCCGAAAGCGATCGTGCCGGAGGTCGGCTGGTGCACGCCGGCAAGGATCTTCACCAGCGTGGATTTTCCTGCACCATTGTCACCCACGAGCGCCACGACCTCGCCGGCATGCACGTCGAGATCAACATTGGTCAGGGCGGACACGGCGCCGAAATGCTTGGAAATTCCGCGAAGACTCAGGACCGGCTGACGCGGTCCGCCCTGCACGTGCTCGACATCCGGGATCGCAGTCATTTGTCAGTCCGCCCTCTCGACGTTCGTCCCGGCCGCCCGAGCGGCCGGGACGAACACAGTTTACTGCGTGATGCCGAGCTTCTTGCAACCCGCGGCATATCGGCCCGTGCAGAGCTGGTCTGCCGTCTGGATCTTCTTGTCGATGATCTCCGCCTTCAGGTTCTCCTGCGTGACGACCGCCGGCACGAACAGCTTCGACGGCGCATTGAAAAGCGTGGTTTCAGCCTTGGGCGTCTCGCCGGAGAGGAATTTCACCGCCGCCTGGGCCGCCGCAGCAGCCACGATCTCGCTGGGCTTTGAGATCGTGTTGTACTGATCGCCGGCGATGACGAGCTGAAGCGCGGCAATCGTCGCATCGTTGCCCGTGACCGGCGGCACCGGATCGATGCCTGCGGCCTTGAAAGCGGCAATTGCGCCGCCGCCCGTGCCGTCATTGGCGGCCACGACGCCGAGGATCTTCTTGCCGAAGCGGGTGACCTGGCCGCTCGCCCATTGCTGCGCCTTCGGCGGCGCCCAGTCCGGCGTGTCGTATTCGGCGAGAATGGGATAGCCGCTCTTATCAAGGCCCTCATGGATACCCTTCTTGATGAGTCCCGCAGCGGCATCGGTCGGCGATCCGTTGATTTCAAGTACGCCCTCGCCCTCCTTCGCCGAGACATTGGCGGCCTTGAGATGCTTGACGAGCGATTCGGAGATGGCCTTGCCGATGGCTTGATTGTCGAAGGACACGTAGAAATCGACCTTGGCGTCGGGGACCGGCCGGTCATAGGCAATGACCTTGATGCCCTGCGATTGTGCCATCTTGACCAGCGAGGCCGCGGCGGTGGAGTCGACGGGATCGAGCACGATCACCTTGGCGCCCTGCGAGATCACCGAGTTGAACTGCTGCTGCTGCCGCGCCGCATCCGCGCTGGCGTTCTGGTAGATCACCTTGCAGCTCTCGCAGAGTTTCTTCATCTCCGCGGCGAACCCCGGATAATCGTGTTGTTCGTAACGGGTGGAGGCTTGGTCCGGCATCAGGAAGGCAACGGTGGCGTCCTTCACCTCGGCGGCCTGCGAGAGCATGGCCGTCGTGCCGAGCAGCGACAGGGCCAGAGCAAGTGTGCCCGTATATTTCGGGGAGAGGCTTTTCATTCGGACTTTCCTTTCCAGAACTGGAGTGCGTGGTTGATCCCTAACGATGAGCAATCGCTGCTTCCCTTGCCGGCGGAGACAAGTGCTGGCGCTGCGAAGCCGCGCGAAACTCCTGGACAAGCGATTCCTGTCGCGGGCTGCCATCGACATGCCCACGTTCTTCTTCCCGTTGGTCGTCCTCCTTTGCTTTTCGCCGCCTAGGCAGCGCGCGCCGTATCGCTGTTTTGCGCGAGCAATCGCCTGAAGCGCGAAGGCGGCATGCCTTTCTCGGCCAAGAACTGCCGGTTGAAATTGGAGAGATTGTTGAAGCCGACCTCGAAGCAGATGTCCGTGATGGACGCCTCCTCGTCGCTCATCAGGATCTGGCAGGCGAGATTGATGCGCAGGCGCTTGACGTATTGCACCAGTGACATGCCGGTGTGCCGGCGGAAGGAGCGCGAAAACGCGCTCTGCGACTGACCGGCGATGGCCGCGAGCTCGGCTTCACCGAAAGGCTGCGTCAGGTTCTGCCGGATGAACGCGAGCGCCTTGTTCATGCCCGCAGACATGTATCCGGACGGGTCGGGCAGATAATTCGGGCTGGAAAGCGGGCGCGAATTTCGGGCGCGGCTGAGCGTTCCCAGGATCATCAGGAACAGCTCGATCCGGCGCACGCCGTTCGCCGTCACGATCTCTTCCATCAGCGGGGCGAGCTTGTCGCTGGTCGAGCGGGTGAAGAGCGCGCCGCGGCGGGAGAATTCCAGCAGCGTGCCGAGGCCCGACAGTTCGGGCATGACCTTCATCATGTCACCGATGAACTCTTCGCTGAATTGGAGGATGCGCCCGCGCAGCGGAATCGTGCCCCCCGCCGGCAGATCGCTCACCCAATTGTGCGGCAGATTGGGACCGGTGAGCACGAGATTGCCCGGCTCGAACTCGCCAATGAAGTCGCCGACGAAATAGCGACCGCTGGTCGCCACGACCTGATGAAGCTCGTATTCGGGATGAAAATGCCAGCGGACCGTGTGGAATGGGTAGCCGTGCGACCACGCCTTGAACGACTCGCCGCGCCGTATCTGGACAACTTCCAGGTCCGGTTCCATATCCGCTCCCTTCAGGCCGGTGCGGTTTGCAATGACCGCCCCTGTTCCCTATCGGCTGAATTTGCTCAGCGCTTCCTCTCCCGGCGAGAGTAACGACCGGTACCCCCGCACGCCACCACGATTTGAAGGTGCAACTGATACTTTTTTGACAGGCGGAAGCAGACGTCGCCGACGTCGAGGGCGTGCCTCAGTTCAGGCTGCGCGTCAGCATCTGCAGCACGATCGCAAACAGCTCGCCCTGCGAGGAAATGCCGAGCCGCTGATAGGCGCGCTTGCGGTAGGTCAGCGTCGAATGCACGCTGATGCCGAGTCCCTGCGAGATCGCCTCGGAGCTGAAACCCGCGAGGATACGCCGGCAGACCTCCTGCTCGCGCGGCGTGAGAGAAGCGAGCGGCGCACGGGTCGCGAACAATGTGGCGAGAGACTGTTCGGGCGTCGCCTTCTGCTGAAAATGGCGCGCAACGCTTGCGCCGACCGCCGGTGCAATCGCCTGAAGCCGTTCGCGCTGCGCGGCGGTGAAGCGGCCCTGGGCCGCGATGCGATAGAAGTTGACGTAGAAGCAGGTGTCGCCGGCCCAGATCGCGGTGGCGCATTTGTCGACGATGCCGGAATCGTGGAAGAAGATCTTCCGGTAGCGCGCGCCATACATCCGCGGCGCGAATGCCGGCAGCATGATCGGCCCGCCGCCCTCGCCTTCGAACAGCGCGTCGCGATTGGGATCGGATTCGTGGAACTGGCCGGCATAGGCCGCGCCGAGGTCGCCGCCGATCGGGATGTTGCCGGCATCGAGCAGGCAGGACGCGGCCCCGGCGCGATCCAGCGCGAACACCATGCAATGGCCGACATCGGCGTGGCGGCGCAGCGTGTCGATGAGGACGTTCGGAAAGTCGGGGCGACCGATGGCGAGTACCGTCGGCGTGACGTCGCCGGCCGCCAGATTCGAGGCCATCCCTTCGGGCCGCATTGGTTTCCTCCGCCAGACGTTCTCTTGCGCGAGGATAGCAGTGATGGGATTTGACTAAAAGTCGGACGCGCCTACCACTTCTCGGTCCCGGCTCTGCGCGGTTGCGCTACGCGCTGCGGCGCGTCCGGGACACGTGCCCCACTGTCGGTCTCGTGCCCCGGACGCAGCGCAGCGCCATTTCGGCGGTGCGCTGCTGAGCCGGGGCCCATCGGAGGCGCACAGCCCCCTACCCCGCTGCCGCCTTCGCCGGGGCGACGTTGATGGCGAGCTTGCCGTAGCGGTCGGTGAAGGCTTCCGTATCGATCTCCTCCAGCTCGATCTCGCCGCTCATCACGCCCTGCTTCCACTCGGCTTGCGCCGGATCGTTCTGGAACTCCGGCATCACCTCGCGGCCGAACAGCTCGAGCGATTCACAGATGTGCTCGTGGCTGTTCTTGCCGGCCTGGTTGAGCAGGATGACCTGGTCGATATGCGAGGACTGGAAGCGCTTCAGCTTCTTGCGGATGGTTTCGGGCGAGCCGATCAGGCCGCCGCGCAGCGCCGCCTCCTGCGCCTCGGGATTGTCGCGCTTCCACTTGTTGTACTCGTCCCACATGTTGACGGTGTAGGGCGCGGGCCGCTGGCGGTTCTGCGAAGCGCCGTAGAAGCGCAGCGCGAACTGGAAGAAGGTGGCACCGTCCGCGCGCGCCCGCGCTTCCTCGTCGGTCTTGGCGCACATGAAGAACGAGACCAGCGCCATGTTGGGGTTGATCTCGTAGTCGGCGAGCTTGTGCAGCCGCTTGGTCATGGCGTTGTAATAGGCGTGCACCCAGGCGTGCGCGGCGTCGGCGCTGACGAACTGGAAGCCGAGCGCGCCAAAGCCGTGACGGCCGGCACGCTCGATGGTCGGCAGCTGCGAGCACGCCATCCACAGCGGCGGATGCGGCTTCTGCACCGGTTTCGGCACGACGTTGCGCAAGGGGATATCGAAATACTTGCCGTGATGCTCGCTGCCAGCGTCCCTGAACATCGGGAAGATCGCGGCGACCGCCTCCTCGAACACCTCCTTCTTGGTCTCCATGTCGCGGCCGAACGGCGTCAGCTCGGTGATGGACGCACTCTCGCCCATGCCGAACTCGCAGCGGCCGTTCGAAAGCAGATCGAGCACCGCGACACGCTCGGCGACGCGCGCCGGATGGTTGGTGGTGAGCTGGAGGATGCCGTGGCCGAGCCGGATGGTCTTCGTGCGCTGGCTGGCCGCCGCGAGGAAGGATTCGGGCGAGGGCGAGTGCGAATATTCCTCGAGGAAGTGATGCTCGACGACCCAGGCATGGTCGTAGCCGAGCTTGTCGGCGAGCTCCATCTGCGAGAGCGCGTTCTGATAGAGGGCGAGCTCGTCGCCGGCCACCCAGGGCCGCGGCAGTTGCAGCTCGTAGAAGATGCCGAACTTCATGGCGTCGCTCTCCCGCTACTGTCTTGTTGTTGCGGGCATTGTATTGAGCGAGGCGATCCTGTCCACCACGACGTCATTCCGCGACGTGGAAGAACAGGGATCGCGGGCCGGCGCGCAGACTCAGACCATTTGCAGATGCTCGCTGCCGAGCGGATGCTGACCGAGCAGAGCTGCAAGCGCCGCGATCGCGTCGTGGTGCGGCTCTGCCGTCACCTCGACCGTCCTGAAATACTCGCCGCAGAAATCCGTCCAGGCCTTGAGGTTGCCGCTGGGAACGCCGATCACGAGGCTCTTGCCGGACTCGATGCAATGGGCGATCAGGTCGCGCAAGCCCCCGCCTTCCGCCTCGGCTTTGCCGAACTTGTTGAGAAAGACGATCTCGGCGTCGGCGAGCTGGGCCTCGACAAGTTGCGCCGCCTCGAGCAGGCGCGGCGTCGACAGACGGCAGGAGGTCGCGCCCGCGCCGAGGTCCTCGGAGATCGACATCGACCGGCCGGTGGCGAGCTCGTGCAGAACCATGTCGCAGCGTGTGCGACCGGGCTGGGGCACATCCTCCTGGATCAGGCCGGCCAGGCTCTTGTCGGAGCGGCGGAGCTCGGTGACGAGACCTGAGAACCACCGGTTCACGGCGGGGCCCGAATCATAGACCAAGGCAACGCTGATGGCGGCGGAAGGCCTTGCGGCGCTATCCGCCGTATCGCGAGATTGCTGGAGCATGTCCATCACCTCGCCGCCTTTGCCTTGGCGACGTCGGCATCCTGCAGGAAGTCGATCATGCGCTGCACGGGGCCGACCTCGTCGATATGGTCGAGCATGTCGCGATATCCCTCCTGCGCCTTGGGCGGCAGCTTGTGCGCGATGCCCTGATGGCAATCGATGCAGGTCTTGCCTTGCGCGAACGCAGTCTGGTGCAGCTTGGAGGCGCGCGGCTCCTGCACCGCATACTCCATGTGGTCGAACTTGTGGCAGTTGCGGCATTCGCGCGAATCCGTCGTCTTCATGCCGCGCCACACGCTCTTGGCAAGGTCGATACGGTGCGCGTTGAACTTCTCCGGCGTGCCGATGGTCCCGAGGATCTTGTGCAGCACCTCGTTGGAGGCCTGGATCTTGCGGACGACCTTGTGTCCCCATTCCTTCGGCACGTGGCAATCCGGACAGCTCGCGCGAACGCCGGTGCGGTTCGAATAGTGAACCGTGTTGCGATATTCGAGATAGACGTTCTCCTTCATCTCGTGACAGGAGATGCAGAACTGCTCGTTGTTCGTCATCTCCATCGCCCAGTTGAAGCCGCCCCAGAACAGGACGCCGGCGGCGAACGCGACGACGACGATCAGTCCCCAGGCATAGCGCGCCGTCGGCGAGAAGAACCATCGCCACAGCCGCTTCAGGCGTCCCGGCCGTGCGGCGGCTATTGCGGCAGAAGTGCTGGAGTCCTGCATGTCAGCCTCACTTCGCCTGCGTCGCGTTCTGGAAGATGTTGCCGACCAGCGGCTTCGCATCGGCCTGCGGCACGTGGCATTGCTGGCAGAAGTAGCGCGTGCCGGCGACCTTATCGAGCCGCACGCCCTGGCGGTCGACGTAATGCGTCTCCGAGATCTTCGGCGCGTTGACCCGCGTATTGCCGGGCCAGTCGTGGCAGCCCATGCACGCGTTGTTCTGCGTGGTGATCTGGTAGCCGTCGACCTTGTGAGGGATCAGCGGCGGCTGCTGGCGATAGGCGCGCTCGAAGCCGCTCGCCGGCACGGACTGCTTGGTCACGTCGGGCGGCGCCGACATTTCGGTCAGCGGGGCCTCGCGCAACGCCTTGACCGGCTTGGCTTCTTGCGCAAGCGGGCCCGACGCCGCGAACGGAATTGCAAGCGCGACGGTCACGGCCGCCACCGCAATCAACGGAATCAGTCGAACAAACGTCATGGAAGGTCCCTTTCAAGGACGGCCGGCTGGGAAGTGACGACGCGCGCCGCTGGCGATGGCGCGGTCATGGAGGGGTCAGGGCGCACCGCATTGCGGCCGCGCAGACCGAGATGGAAGACCTGCTTGGAGCAGACGTCGATACAGGCGCCGCAGACCGTACAGTCGCCCGCGGTGATGACAGGCGTGGCGCCGGTGCGCTCGCCCCTGAGCGCGGGGCTGATGACGTGCGGCTCCGGACAGACGGCAAAGCAATCCATGCAGTCGTTGCAGGCCGCACGGTTGTCGGCCGTAACGCGCAGCAGCGCGACCTTGCCGATCTGACCGTAGAAGGCGCCGACGGGACAGAGATGACCGCACCAGCCGTGTTTGGCGACGAGCAGATCGAACACGAAGATCGCCGCCGTTCCGCCAGCGCCGAACCAGAGCCCGAACACCAGCGCGCGATGCAGCGCCGTCACCGGGTTGATCAACTCCCAGGCGATCGACCCTGACAGCGCCGAGGCCGCGAGCACTGCGCCGACGAAATAGAGCCTGAGGTCCGGGCGGATCTTGGCCGTGAAGGTGATGCCTAGCCGCCGCCTCAACCAGCCGGCCAGATCGGTCACCGGATTGATCGGGCAGACCCAGGAGCAATAGGTCCGGCCGCCGAGCAGGAGATAGCCAGCGAGCACGATGGCCGCGCCGATCACCGAGAGGCCCTCGGGCCAATGGCGCGCCGCGAGCGACTGCAGGAAGACGAAAGGATCGGTCAGCGGCAGCGTGCCGAGGGTCATGGACGAGGCCAGCGTGCCCTTGGCGATCCAGACGCCGAGAAGCGGTCCCGACAGGAACAATGCGAGGAAGACCAGCTGGCTGGTCCGGCGCAGCACGAGAAACCGCGAGGCGGCCCAAAGCCCTTTCTGCGCGCGCGCTTCGACATAGGGTCTGGCATTCGCCGTCATGGCACGCCTCCCTCGGGTCTGCGCACCGGCAGCTTGAGCGGCGCATCGACGAGGGCTCCGCCGGCCTTGGTCTTCTCTTCCCAGCCGCGCTTGTAGTGCTCGTCCTGCTTCAGCGCGGCGAGCTCGATCGGCAGCACCTTGATCGCGGACTCGGTCAGCACGCAGGACTTCTCGCACTTGCCGCAACCGGTGCAATATTCGGCGTGAACGACGGGCTCGAAGATCGCGTGCTTGGTCGTGCGCGCGTTGTGCGAAACTTCGAGCGTGATCGCCTTGTCGATGGCCGGACAGACCCGATAGCAGACGTCGCAGCGCAAACCCTGCAGATTGAGGCAGGTCTCGCGGCTCGTGATCAGGGCGACGCCCATCTTGGCCTTGGCGATGTCCGTCAGCGCATGCTGGAGGGCGCCGGTCGGGCAGGCCTTGACGCAGGGAATGGTGTCGCACATCTCGCAAGGGACGTTGCGCGCCTGGAAGAACGGCGTGCCCAATGCGGGACCGTCAGCCCAGTCCGCGAGCTTCAGAGTGTCGTAGGGGCAGTCGCGGACGCAAAGGCCGCAACGGACGCAGGCCGCCAGGAAATCCTTCTCGGGCAACGCGCCCGGAGGCCGCAGCGCCTGCGCAGGTCTGGCCCGCGAGGACACGCCGAATCCCGTCAGCATCGTCGCGGCGACGGCTGCGCCGCCGCCGAAACGCGTCATATCCTGCAGCGCCTTGCGGCGGCGCGGATCGCGCGGGATGCCTGAGCTGGAATCCGACATGGCTCGTCCATCGAGGGGTTTAGGTTGACGTCACGCGGCAGGCGCACTTCTTGAAGTCGGTCTCCTTCGAGATCGGGCAGGTCGCATCGAGCGTGAGCTGGTTTGCGAGCTGGCTTTCGTCGAAGAACGGGAAGTAGACGAGGCCACGCGGCGGCTTGTTGCGTCCCTTGGTCTCGACCCGCGTGACCACTTCGCCGCGGCGCGTCTGGATCTTGACCGGCTGGCCGCGCAGCAGCTTGCGCTCGGCCGCGTCATCCGGATGCATGAACAGCGTCGCGGCCGGCACGGCACGGTGCAGCTCGGGCACGCGGCGCGTCATGGAGCCGGAATGCCAGTGCTCCAGCACGCGGCCGGTGCACAGCCACAGATCGAACTCCTTGTCGGGCGTTTCGGCCGCCGGCTCGAACGGACAGAAGATGATACGCGCCTTCTTGTCCGGCTTGCCGTAGAACGACACGCCTTCGCCCGGCTTGACGTAGGGATCATAGCCCTCGCGGAAGCGCCACAGCGTCTCCTTGTTGTTGACGACGGGCCAGCGCAGGCCGCGCGCCTGGTGATATTGCTCGAAATCCGCGAGATCGTGGCCGTGGCCGCGGCCGAACTTCGCGTACTCCTCGAACAGGCCCTTCTGCACGTAAAAGCCGAATGCAGCACTCTCCGAATTCTCGAAGCCCTTTTGGCATTCGGTGATCGGAAACTTGTTCACCTCGCTGTTGGCATAGAGCACGTCGAACAGCGTCTTGCCGCGCACTTCCGGTTTCTTGGCGATCAATTCCTCCGGCCAGACCTCCTCGATCTTGAAGTACTTGGAGAACTCCATCACCTGCCAGAGATCCGAGCGCGCCTCGCCCGGCGCCTTCACCTGCTGGCGCCAGAACTGGGTGCGCCGCTCGGCATTGCCATAGGCGCCCTCCTTCTCCATCCACATCGCCGTCGGCAGGATGAGGTCCGCGGCCAGCGTGGTCACGGTCGGATAGGGATCGGAAACGACGACGAAGGCCGCCGGATTGCGATAACCGGGATAGCCCTCCTCATTCATGTTCGGGGCCGTCTGCATGTTGTTGTTGCACTGAACCCAATAGGCGTTCAGCTTGCCGTCCTTCAGCATCCGGTTCTGCAGCACGGCGTGGTAGCCGATGTTGCCCGGGATGGTGCCCTCGGGAAGCTGCCACACCTTCTCGGCCGTCTCGCGGTGCTTCGGGTTGGTGACGACCAGGTCGGCGGGCAGGCGATGCGCGAAGGTGCCGACCTCGCGCGCGGTGCCGCAGGCAGATGGCTGGCCGGTCAGCGAGAACGGGCCGTTGCCGGGCTCGGAAATCTTACCGACCAGCAAGTGCACGTTGTAGATCATGTTATTGACCCACGTGCCGCGCGCATGCTGGTTGAAGCCCATCGTCCAGTAGGAGATGACCTTCTTCTTGGGATCGGCGTAGAGTTTTGCGAGCCGCTCGAGATTCTCCTTCGGAACGCCCGACATCTTGTGGGCGTAGTCGAGCGTATAGGGCTCAAGCAGCCTCTTGTACTCCTCGAACCCGATCTTGTCCTTGAAGCCGGCCGGATCGAGCGCACCGTCCTTGCCGGCCTTGTGCGAGGCGTTGACCGCCTTCACCTCGAGCGCGTGGGTCGGACGCAGCCCGTAGCCAATGTCGGTCACGGTGGATGCGAACTCGACGTGCTTCTCGACGAAATCCTTGTTCACCGCGCCGGAATTGACGATGTAGTTCTGGATGTAGTTGAGGATCGCCATGTCGCTCTGCGGCGTGAACACGAGCGGATTGTCGGCGAGCTCGAACGAGCGGTGCTCGAAGGTCGAGAGCACGTGGACCTCGCAGCCTTCATGGGTCAGCCGGCGGTCGGTGAGGCGCGACCACAGGATCGGGTGCATCTCCGCCATGTTCGAGCCCCAGAGCACGAACGCATCGGCATGCTCGATATCGTCATAGCAGCCCATCGGCTCGTCGATGCCGAAGGTGCGCATGAAGCCGGTGACGGCCGAGGCCATGCAGTGACGCGCGTTCGGATCGAGGTTGTTGCTGCGGAAGCCGGCCTTGTACAGCTTGGCGGCGGCATAGCCTTCCCAGATCGTCCACTGGCCCGAGCCGAACATTCCGACGGTCGACGGACCGCCCGCCTTCAACGCCGTCTTCCACTTCTCGGCCATGAGCGTGAAGGCCGCGTCCCAGGAGATCGGGGTAAAGTCGCCGTTCTTGTCGAACTTGCCGTTCTTCATGCGCAGCATCGGCTGGGTGAGCCGATCCTCGCCGTACATGATCTTGGACAGGAAGTAGCCCTTGATGCAGTTGAGGCCGCGATTGACCGGCGCATCGGGATCGCCCTGCGTCGCCACGACCTTGCCGCTCTTGGTGCCGACGATCACGCCGCAGCCGGTGCCGCAGAAGCGGCACACGCCCTTGTCCCAGCGGATGCCGTCGGTCTTGCCCGGCTGGGCGGTCGCCGCTTCCGGCAGCGTGACCCCGATCGTCGAGGCGGCAGCAACCGCTGCAGCTGCCTTCAGCGCATCGCGGCGCGTCGCCGTGGCTTCATTTCCGTTCGTCAGTTTCGTAACCATCGTCGGTCTCTCCGGCTCAACGAATCTCAAATTGCGGAAGCGCGCGCATGCGCGCCGGAATTCTGGCAGGTGCCGCCGCAGCACGCGGACGGCTCGGTCTCGACGGCGCTCTCGTCATCGGCCGTATCGAATGCGTGAAAGATCAGCGAGGCGCTGACGACGCCGGGCAGGCGATGCATGGCGGCGATCTGGTCGATCGCCAGCGAGGCCGGCGTGTCGATCACGGTCAGCGCGAGCCGGCTTTCGCCGGATGCAGCCTCCAGCTCGACGCCGGGCAGCGCCAGGATTCGGTCCGTCAGATCGCGCTCCGCATTCGGTGCGAGATAGACGGCAACGCCGCAGATGTTGGTGGCTTCAGCCATTGTGCACGACCAGGTTTGCAAGTTCGGATACGAGCGCGATGCGGTCCCGCGGCGCGAGCGCGATGGCTTCGACCGGGCAGACCGGGATGCAGTCGCCGCAGCCGGTGCAGGCCGCAGCATCGATCACCGCGCCCAGCTTCTCGCGCGCGAGAATGCGGATGGCGGAATGCTCACAGGCTTCGACGCAACGGCGACAGACCACGCCATGTCTTTCGACGCAGGCGCTCGCGCTGGAGACCGTCGCCACCTGTTCGGGGCGCGTCTCTTCCAGCTGCGGCGCATGTGCGTCGCGGCCGGATGCGAACGGCAGAACGGCAGAAAACAGCGAGCGTCGTGACATTGGTCTCGGCATATCCGAATCCCCACGGGCAGCCCCGTGTTCAGGAATTTTCCAGGAGAATGCGCCCCATCGGGCACACCTCGGTCGACGCCATTGTCACCGCTGCGGACCATAGGTTCGTGCTGTCCAGATCGCATTGCGCTAGATCAAGAGCGCATCGTCATTGCGCGCAACGAACGATTAACCCGCGCGTCCAATGCGGTGTGAAATTGCGCCAATCGATCAAGGCGTTTACCCGGCTTTCATGTTTGAGCCGACGAAGCCGGTTCACGCGCCGAGAAGGCACGACCAGGAAGCGCTGCCGGCCTCGATTCCCGGGGCCGCATCCGCCTTGAAAGGACGGGTCGAATGGTTACCTTGGAGAGCGGCGAATCGCCGCGCGTCGCCCCTTTCTCAAGACAACAATGGCAAGCTTCACCCCGCATCAAGATGCCGCGCTCAAGGCCGTCGGCGACTGGCTCAAGGCCAAGCCCGGCCGTAACGGCACGCCGCCGGTGTTTCGTCTGTTCGGCTTCGCCGGGACCGGCAAGACGACGCTGGCCCGGCACATCGCGGAAGGCGTCGATGGCGAGGTGAGATTCGCCGCCTTCACCGGCAAGGCCGCCCTCGTCATGCGCAACAAGGGCTGCGACGACGCCTCCACCATCCACTCGCTGATCTATCGCGCCCGCGAATCCGGCGAGGAGCAGCCGAGCTTCGAGCTGTGGGACGACGCGCCGGCTTCGAAGGCGAAGCTGATCGTGATCGACGAATGCTCGATGGTCGACGCCGAATTGGGGCGCGACCTGATGTCGTTCGACTGCCCGCTGCTGGTGCTGGGCGATCCCGCGCAGCTGCCGCCGATCCAGGGCGGCGGCTTCTTCACCAACACCGAACCCGATGCGATGCTGACCGAGGTGCACCGCCAGGCGCAGGACGATCCGATCGTGCGGATGTCGATGGACGTCCGCGAAGGCCGCGAGCTCGACATCGGCCGCTACGGCGAGAGCGAGGTGGTCTCGCGCAAGGAGCTCGATCCTGACCGGGTCATGGGTGCGGACCAAGTCCTGGTCGGCCGCAACAACACCCGCCGCGCCTACAACATGCGGGTGCGGCAGCGCCAGAACATCGAGGACGCCTTTCCGGTCGCCGGCGACAAGCTGGTGTGCCTGCGCAACAACCGCAAGAAGGGCCTGTTCAACGGCGGTCTGTGGCGGGTGAAGTCGCGCAACACCTCGCGCTCGAAGTCCCGCATTCTCTCGATGCGGCTGTCGCCGGACGAGGATTTCGGCCACAAGGTGACCAAGGTCTCGGTGCGCGCCGATTGCTTCGAAGGCGGCATCGAGCAGATCGCCTGGGAGCAGCGCAAGCCGTACGACGAGTTCGACTACGGCTACGTGCTCACCGTGCACAAGTCGCAGGGCTCGCAATGGGACGACGTCGTGCTGTTCGACGAGAGCTTTGCGTTCCAGGATTCGCGGGCGCGGTGGCTATACACGGGCATCACGCGGGCGGCGAAACGATTGAGTATCGTGGTGTAAAGCCACTGCGTCATTTCCCCGCCACGAAGTAAAAATCCTCGCGTCCCGGCGGCGAGCCGTAGGTGAAGGGCTGCTGCTCGTGCTTGGTCGCGGCCCAGACGTCGTCGCGGATGATGTCGAACAGCTTTCTGATCTCGACGCGGGGCTGCTTGATCTCGCGGGCCAGCGCAGTAGCGAACGGGCTGTTGGCGGCACCGTCGCCGTCCATCGCGGTCTCGCCGTGCTTGGCGGCGTAGACAACCATGAAGCCGGCACCGGGCTCGATGTTGGAAAAGCCCTTGTCGACCAGCTTCAGCGACAGCGTGCGCTGCATGGTCGGCGCGAACGGATTGTCGCGGCAGGCGTCGAGAACCACCAAGCGCATCTTTCGCGCGGCGCCGACCGCGGCGATGACCTGCTCGAGGGCGACCGCCTGCGCCTCGGCGTCCTTGTCGGCGGCGAGCTTGGCGTCGACGGGAACGAGATAGTTCACCCCGCCGATCTCGAAGCCGTGGCCGGCGTAATAGACCACGGCCCAGTCGGCCTTCTCCGCTTCCTCCGCGAAGGCCTTCAACGCGTCGAAGAACTTGTCGCGGGTGAGGTCACTGACGGACATCACTGTCTGGAAGCCGACGTCGCGCAGCACGCTCGCGATCAGCCTGGAATCGCGCGGCGGATTGGGCAAAGCATGGACGTTCTTGTAGGCGCCGTTGCCGATCACCAGCGCGACGCGGCGGCCGGTGGGTGCGCTCCCCGGCGTCAGCGCGGCGAGCCGCTCCTGCGCGATGGCGCGGGCGCGCGCAACTTCGGTGTCGTCGAACTTCGTCAGCGAATAGGCCGCGGCGCGATAGTCGGCGCGGGCTTGCGCCAGGTCCTTCCGGCGCTCGTAGATCTGGCCGCGGCCGGAATGGGCGCGGACATTGTTCGGGTTGATCTGGAGGGCCGCGTTGTAGTCCTTCAGGGCGGCATCGAAGTCGCCCTTCATCATGCTGACATCGGCGCGATTGTTGATCACGAACACGTTCGTCGGCTGCTTCTCGATCAGGCGGTTGCAGTCGGCAAAGGCCTGATCGAACTGCCTCATCATGCCGTAGGTGACGCAGCGGTTGCCGGCGATCTGCGGGGCGGCCGGGTCGATCTTCTCGGCCTCGGCGAAGTCGGCGATCGCGCCGTCGAAATCCTTGAGCAGCGTCCGCGCGCGGGCGCGGTTGGTCCAGGCCAGCAGGAATTTCGGCGTGTACTTGATCGACAGGCTGAAATCGTCGATCGCGCTTTGCAGCGCGCCGCGGCGTGCGTGAATGACGCCGCGGTTGTTGTAGGGAACGCCATAGGCCGGGCGCTTCTGAAGCGCGAGATTGTAGTCCGCCATGGCGAGGTCGTCCTGGCCCTTGCGCTCATAAGCGAGGCCGCGCAGGTTGAGGGCGATGACGTAGTCCGGATCGAGATCGAGCGCGATGGACAGGGTCTCGATCGCGTGGTCGTAGTCGCGCTTGTTGAGCTGCGTGGTGCCGCGCACGGAGAGCGCGATCGCCTTGTCCTTGCCACTGACCTTGTCGGCCTTCAGCAGATTTTCGCAGGCGCTCGCGCGGGCCTGGGCCTCTGCCTGGCGGTCACGGCAGATGGTGAGGTCGTCGGCCTGCGGGTCGGCCGCCGCGCCCGGCACGCCGGCGGCCAGGAGGACGAGGGTCAGGGAAACGGCGCGCAGCATGGTGTCAGGCCTGCTCCAGCCAGCAAAGTCTTCTTGAGTCGATGATCGATCGCCCGGGTTCATCTAACGCGGAGTTCCCGGCCTCGCCAAGGTCGCGCTGGCCCCCCGCGCGGCTCACGTCACGGAGTCGTGTCCGTCCCGTCGTAACAATCGGCGGCTGCGTCCGTACCTCGGATGATGCGAAAGGGGCCGGACAACTGTTCGTCCGGCCCCGACCGTCCTAGACTGTCAGACCTTCCGAAAGAGGATCCGCCATGCGCCGACCTGCCCTCGCCTCCCTGCTGGCCGCAACCACTGCCCTCTCGCTCACCTTTGCGGCGCCGTCCCGGGCCGCCGAGGAGGCGGTCGTGATTCCCGCCCCCGCCATGGATGCGGCCCCCGCGAGCGGGATCCAGACCGCCGTGGTCGCTGGCGGCTGCTTCTGGGGCGTGCAGGGCGTCTTCCAGCACACCGCGGGCGTCGTCAACGCGGTCTCCGGCTATGCCGGCGGCACCAAGGCCACCGCCGACTACCAGACCGTCTCGAGCGGCCGGACCGGCCATGCCGAATCGGTCGAGATCAAGTACGACCCGAAGAAGATCTCCTACGGCAAGATCCTCCAGATCTACTTCTCGGTGGTGCACGACCCGACCCAGCTCAACCGCCAGGGCCCCGACGTCGGCCCGCAATATCGCTCGGCCGTCTTCACCACCTCGGACGAGCAGAAGAAAGTGGCGGAGGCCTATATCGCCCAGCTCAACGGCGCCAAGGTCTTCAGCAAGCCGATCGTGACCAAGGTCGGCGCGCTGGAGGCGTTCTACCCGGCGGAGGCCTACCACCAGGATTATCTGACCCTGCACCCGAACCAGCCCTACATCGCCTATAACGACCTGCCCAAGGTCGAGAACCTGAAAAAGCTGTTCGCGGATAACTACATCGAAAAACCGACGCTGGTGAGTGCCAGCAAGGCCACCAACTGATCGCAAGATCACTTCAAGAACGGGAGACCCATGCCCGACACCAAGACGAAGACCACCGACGACAAGGTCATCAAGAGCGAGGAGCAGTGGCGGCGCGAATTGTCGCCGATGCAGTACGCGGTGCTGCGCGAGAAGGCGACCGAGCGCCCCTTCTCGGGCGAATATGAGCACGATCACCGCGCCGGCACCTATGTCTGCGCCGGCTGCGGCAATGTGCTGTTCGAGTCAGACGCCAAGTTCGATTCCGGCTGCGGCTGGCCGAGTTTCACCGCGCCTGCCGTCGAGAGCCATATCGACGAGGAGCGGGATGCCAGCCACGGCATGATCCGCACCGAGGTGCTCTGCTCCAAATGCAGCGGCCATCTCGGCCATGTCTTTCCCGACGGCCCGGGGCCGACCGGCCTGCGCTACTGCATCAACTCGGCGGCGCTGAAGCTGGAGCCGAAATAATCGGTCTGTACGGTCGGGTTCCTTCATGGAACCCGACCGCCCGATGTGCTTTTCTTCTCTGGCGGTGCGGCCGATCATCGCATCTTGGCGGCCGCCAGGGAGGAAGCCATGCTCGGAACCATCCTAATCATCCTGGTGATCATTTATCTGCTCGGGGGCCTGTCCGGCCGCATGGGCGGTTATGGCTATGGCCTCGGCCATTCCGGCATGGGGATCGGGGGCGTCGTGCTCGTGGTGCTGGTCGTCCTGCTGCTTCTTGGAAAATTATAAATCATATAAAATATTGAAATTGCTACATTTATTGCGGCTGCGGGGCTGCCATGCGTGGATTCATCATCTCCCATCGCAGGGGTCGCATTTTTGTCAAAACGGCCTATATTAGAGGGCGAAAATGGCATGTGCGGCGGGCCCGCTCGATTGCGGCCCTGCCCTCCCAAACCCCACGCGCTTAAAGCCCCAGAGAAGATCACGAGGTCTTTGACCATGCGTCCACTGCGTCCGTTCAACTTCAACACCTCCGCCGAACTCTTCCCCGCCGCGATCCGCAAGAAGAAGCGTGCGGGCTTCACCTATCGCCGGTTCGGCACCGCGGCCGAAGCCGTGCAGTTCGCGATGGAGCAGTTGCCGACGGATTCGCTGAACGGCGCCTATCTCCAGGTCGAGGAAGCGCGCTTCGACCAGAACGGCATCCGCTCGCTCTATGAGAGCGAAGCCTTCCCGCTGCCCCGCCGCCCCAAGCCGGCGCAGACGGCAGAGACCGACGCCGACGCGGCGTAAGTTTTCGCAAGCCTCCGATGTGCGCAGAAGGCGCGACGGCCGAAAGGTTGTCGCGCTTTTTGCGTTTTTGAACGCGGCGTTTCCGCGCCCCTCGGCGTTTCCGCGCCCCTCATGGCCAGGGACAAGCCAGGGCATGACGACCATTCGGACATGTTCGATTGCGGAGAACGACGCTCTTAAATCCGCGGCTGCTTGTCGAGCCAGCGGCGGAGCAGACGCACGTTGCGCATGTTGGCGCGGAACATGACGTCGAAAGCGTCGCCCGCGAACGGCACCATGCCGACCACGCCATCGAGCGCGACGTTGCCGAGCATGCGCGCGGTGAGGTACCAGGGCGCGCCCAGCGTGCGGGCCTCGCGCACCAGCCACAGCGAGATCGCCGTGGTGATGATGTCGCCGACCACGGGGATCAGACCGATCAGGCCGTCGATGCCGTAGCGGATGTTGGTGCCGGGCAGGATGAAGGCGACGTCGAGCAGCTTTGCAATCGCCTCGAGCCGCGCGATCCGTTGCTCGCGCGTCAGATTGCCGAATGGATTGCCTTGCCCGAGATCGAAGCGAAACTCGCGAAATCCCTGCTCAAGCGTTTCGGGGCGGATCTCATGGCCCTCCTGGTCGATGATCGGGCCGCGCGCCGCCTTGCCTGAGGCCGCATGCGAACCGCTCCCTGAACGGGACCTGCGCGGAGCGATGATATCGTCGTCGGACATGGTCATGGCCTTCAAGAACGCACCGGCGCGGCGGAAGTTGCTGCGCCGCGCCCGAACGTCGCGCGCTCAGGTCGGCGCCGCCACCGCCTGCGGCTCCTTGATGTATTTATGCACGAGCCAGGACGAAATCACCGCCGGTACAAACCCGACGAGGCCGTACAGGATGAACTGCACCGCACCCGAATCCGGCCCGCGCGAGCTGTAGGTGAGCGAGGCCAGCACGAACGCGAACAGGCCGACCAGCAGCATCCGCAAGCCCGGGCCGATCCGCCTGATATGGACCAGGATGTCGTCGACCGCGCCGATCATCAGCGAGGGCAGGACGCCGAACAGGTAGCTGTATTGCAGGGTCTTGAAGAACACCGCGAACAGCTTGCCGACCTCGCCGAGACTGGTCTGGGCCCAATAGCCGGACTGATACGTCGTCGTCAGCAGCAGCAGGAACCCGCCGACGAACGGGCCAACCAGCGCAAACACCAGATAGCGTTTCATCAAACCCTCACACTTGTCCCGTGATTATAGCAGCGCCACGGGAACCTTGAATAGCGGGGCGGGCTCTGCCTTTGGGGGAACAAGTGACAAGGCGACGAGTTCAGACAGGACCTGAATCATCCCTGGCAGACTGGAGCCGCCGATGGCCCGCAAATTTCTACTGGCGACAATCACGCTGGCGGCCCTGAGCGGCCTGCCGAACGCATCTGCTCTCGCGCAAGGCCACATGGGCTCGCCGCAGGAGCAGCAGGCCTGCTCGCGGGACGCATCGCGCTTCTGTCGCAAGGACCTCGGCAATGACGGCGCGGTGCAGGGCTGCCTGCAGGCCAACCGGGCCAAGCTGTCGAAGTCGTGCAGCAAGGTCTTTCAGAGCCACGGCATGTGAGGACCCCAGTCCCCGGCGAATGGAGAGTGAAGCCATGTTGCGCGACGAACAGCTCTCGATCCTGCGGGACATCAGCCAGTCCGTTGCCTTCGCCGACGACCGGCAAGGCAAGATGGGGCAATTGATCGCCGATGGCTATGTGATGAAGGACGGTGACCTGTTCGAGCTCACCGCCAAAGGCGTCACCGCCGTCGAGGAACACGCCGCCGCGCTCGGTGCGAGCGACATGGAACAAGCGGCGCGTACTCCGATCGGCTGATCCGATCGCGCGCGCACGCCTTCTGCGTGACGTTCACGCAACAACTGCAATTTCATTCATGCCGACCATTGCGGTCGCGCGGCAATGGCGCATACTTCGCTCGGGCGGCGCAGCACTTTTCGATTCGAACAATCAAGAGATCGAGCGACCACATGCGGGACCAGAGTTCCCGGCGTGAAGGCTGTGACATGCGGCAAATCAAGTCGCGTGCGGCGCCCCAAAAACCAAGTGGCTCAAGCCCAGGGATATCGGGGACCCATTCTGCATGACACGCACTCAGACCATCGCTTCGCTGTTGAAGACCACCGCTTCGCTGTTGGCCGTCGCAACCACCGCCATCGCGCTCCAGACCTCACCCGGCCTCGCCTTCTCGTCCGAAGCGCAGCAGATGTGCACGGGCGATGCGATGCGGCTGTGCTCCAGTGAAATCCCTGATATCCCGCGGGTCAGAGCCTGCATGGTGCGGAACAAGGCGCAGGTCAGCCCCGGCTGCCGCGCCGTGATGGACCGCGAAGCGGCTGCCGGCACCGCATCGCGCAAGCGGGAAGCGGCGGCGCAGTAGCTGCACTCGTCATTCCGGGGCGACGCGTCAGCGTCGAGCCCGGAATCCATCGTGCTGCACGGTATTCGTGGAAATGGATTCTCAGGTGCGCAATTGCGCACCTGACCTAATCGCCCCACTGCGCGAAGGCGTCGTTGAAGGCGCGCTCGCCGGGGGCGCCCTTCTCGATGGCGATGATGGCGCGGCGCTGGTTGGCGTAGACCAGCGGCACGTCGAACCACGAGCGCTCCTTCAGGAGCTGGACGTTGCGGGCGCGGTCGGCATCGACGTTGGACAGGCCGACCAGGAAGAAGCCGTCGGTCACCTTCACCGCGAGGCCTGCGAGCGGCGTGCCGCGCGCCTGCTCGTTCGACTTCATCAGGATGCCCGGCACGTTGGAGACGCTGCCGCCCGGAAAGTCCGGCGGCAGGATGAAGGTCAGCTCCGCCGTGTGGCTCGCCGGCAGCGAGGAATCGGTGTTGCGGCGGAACGACATCGTCATCTTGAACTTGCGATCGGGAATCTCGATGTCGGCGCGCACGGCGACGTCGGCCTTCTGGGCGCCCGAGGCCTTGATCGGCTCCAGCCGCCACACCACCGAGCCGACATATTGCTTGCCCTTCGGATCGGACGGATCCTCGTCGTAGAGCACGACCTTCTGCGCCACCGGCGCGACCGGCTGGTCGCTGGCCGAAGGCTGACCGACCCGATCGGGGATCTTCGGCTTGCTCTGCGGCTGCGCGGGATTGTTCGGCGCCTCCACCACCTGGGTCGGCGAGGACTTGATCAGGTTGGTCGCGATCTGGAGCAGCGGCTTGCCCCAGAGGATGCCGGCGCCGACCAGGATCAGCACGATGCCGACGGCGATCGCGCTCTTGAACGGGAAGGCGGAGCCGGTACGGACGCGCTTCTTGGCGTCGCGCTCGGGCGCGATGCGCGGACGCGGCGAAGGCGGTTGCGGCGCGTAGCGCTCCGCCTCCTCGATCGACTCGTCGTAGGAATAGGGTGCGTCCTGCTCGCCGGCGCGGTTTTCCAGGCTCGGCTCGAGCCGGTCGAATTCCGGCGAGGGCGAAGGCACGTTGGCGTAGGTACGGCGCGCGGCGCGGCTGGCCTGCGCGGCCGCGCCGCCGAGATCATTGGCATCGGCCGTGATGTCCCGGAAGCCGCGCACGCCCGGTGCCGGCGGCAGCGATGGCGGAGGTCCCATATCAGGAGGACGGCGCCCACCGGCGCGATCGCGTCCGGCCGCCGGCGGCTCCGGCATCGGTGGCGGCGCAGACGGTGCCGGTTGGCGCGAAGCGTCAAAGCGGGGCGCGCGCGGCGGACGCTGGGTATCGCCCTGGTCGTCGACATTGAAGGACGGACGGTCGGCCCGCGGCGGCGGCGGCGCCGGACGCGCCCGGGGCTGGGGCGGCGCGGCTGCAGCCGCATTGCCTTCGGTTGCTCTTGTGCTGGCGCGGCGAAACGCATCGCCGCTGCCGCCGCTGCGCCCGCCGCCACCGGGGCGCGAGGCCTCGCGGGCGCGCTGGGCCGCCTCCGATTCGACCTTGCGGACGGCCTCCTCCAGCGACAACCTCTCGCGGGTGATCTCGGATTCGGACAGCGGCGGCTGCACGCTGCGCAACTGCGCGATCAGGGCCGTGCGCGCCCGCTCATAAAGCGCGCGACGGCTCTCGCCGGGAGCGTTGGGGTCCAGGGCGGCAATAGCGCGGGCGATCAGCGGATAGTAATCAGCCATTTCAACTCAACTATACCCGCGTCCTGGTAAGAGATCGTTAAGCCTCAAACGGGTTTTGCACCAGGATAGTATCCTCGCGTTCGGGGCTGGTGGAAAGCAGTGCGACCGGGCACCCCACCAATTCCTCGATCCGCCGGACATATTTGATGGCCTGGGCCGGCAGGTCGGCCCAGGACCGCGCACTGGCGGTCGGCTCCTTCCAGCCCTCGATGGTCTCGTAGATCGGCTCGACCCGGGCCTGGGCGCCCTCGCCGGCCGGGAAATGGTCGATCTCCTTGCCGTCGAGCTTATAGCCGGTGCAAACCTCGATCGTGTCGAAGCCGTCGAGGATGTCGAGTTTTGTGAGCGCCAGCCCGTTGATGCCGCAAGTCCGGACGGCCTGGCGGACCAGCACCGCGTCGAACCACCCGCAGCGGCGGGGACGGCCAGTGTTGGTGCCGAACTCGCGGCCACGCTCGCCGATCTTGCGGCCGGTCTCGTTGTCCTGCTCGGTCGGGAACGGGCCCTGGCCGACGCGGGTCGTGTAGGCCTTGCACAGGCCGAGCACGTAGCCGACCGCGCCCGGCCCGAGGCCGGCACCGGTCGCGGCCTGCGCCGCCACCGTGTTGGACGAGGTGACGTAGGGATAGGTGCCGTGGTCGACGTCGAGCAGCGCGCCTTGCGCGCCCTCGAACAGCATGCGCTTGCCTTCGCGGCGCTTGATGTCGAGCAGCCGCCACACGGTCTCGGCATAAGGAAGAAGCTGAGGCGCCAGCCCGGTCAGTTCCTTCAGGATATCCTTGCCGTCGAACTCCGGCAGGTTGAGCCCGCGGCGCAGCGCATTGTGGTGGGCCAGCAGCCGGTCGATCTTGTGCGGGAGCGTGTCGAGGTCGGCGAGGTCCATCAGGCGGATGGCGCGGCGGCCGACCTTGTCCTCATAAGCCGGGCCGATGCCGCGGCGGGTGGTGCCGATCGCCGTCGCCGCATTGGCGGATTCGCGGTGCGCATCGAGCTCGCGGTGCAGCGGCAGGATCAGGGTGACGTTCTCCGCCACGCGCAGATTGTCCGGAGAGACCGCGACACCCTGGGAGCGCAACTTGGTGACCTCGTCGAGGAAGGCGGCGGGATCGAACACCACGCCATTGCCGATCACCGACAGCTTGCCTTCGCGCAGCACGCCGGAGGGCAGCAGCGCAAGCTTGTAAGTCTTGCCGTTGATCACCAGCGTATGGCCGGCGTTATGACCGCCCTGGAAGCGGACGACGATGTCCGCCTGCTCCGACAACCAGTCGACGATCTTGCCCTTCCCCTCGTCGCCCCACTGGGCGCCGACGACGACAACATTGGCCATTCGCGGGTAATCCTTCGAAGATTTTAGATGCGCCAGCCCAGCTGACGGCCGGGAAGCCGTTCGCACGCAAGGCAGCCAACCGGATAAAGGAAGCGGCCGCTCTAGGCAAGCAAGAACGGGGGTTTTTCGGGGCTCAAGAGGCAGTTTAAGCCTTTGATATCCCCGGAAAATCCAGAAACGTTCCAGGGCGGCTCGGCAGGCTTCGACCAAAGCGTGAGACCGATTTGACCCGCTGCATGGTCGCGATGCGTCCGCCCCCCGTTGATGCAGCCCCGATTTCCGTGTCTTTGGGTATCGCCGGGCGATCAGCCGGCCCGGATCCCGCCGGGCCGGAAGCCCCGGTGCACGCGGGGCCATATCAATCACAATGTCCGCCACCGGTCAGACCACGAGCGCGGAAACATCCGGTCCGAGCTGGATCACCAACCAGCCATACCTGCTGCTGAGCATCACTGCACTGTGCTGGGCCGGCAACGCCATCGTCGGGCGGCTCGCCGCCGGCCACATCCCGCCGGTCACCCTATCGTTCCTGCGCTGGTTCTTCGCCTTCCTGCTGGTGCTGCCGTTCGCCTGGAAGCATCTCGCCCAGGACTGGCCGGCGATCCGAAGCAAGCTCGGCCTGATGGTCACGCTCTCGATCACCGGCATCGGCGCCTTCAACACGCTGCAATATTGGGCGCTCGAGCATACCCAGGCCCTCAACACGCTGTTGCTGCAATCAGCTGCGCCCCTGGTCGTGGCGCTGTGGTCGCTGGCCATCCTCGGCATCCGCCTCACCGCGGGGCAGGCGTTCGGCGTGCTGCTGTCGATGTGCGGCGTGCTCACGATCCTGCTGCATGGCGATTTCACCACGCTGTCGAACATCGAATTCAACAAGGGCGACCTCATCTTCATCGTCGCGCTCGTCATCTTCGCGCTCTACTCGGTGCTGACCCTGAAGCGGCCGCCAATGCATGGCCTGTCGTTCCTCGCCTTCACCTTCGGGGTCGGCGCGGCCTGCCTCATTCCGCTGGAGATCTGGGAATTGTCCGCGCGTCCCGTGATGAAGCTCGACGGGCCAAACCTCCTGACGCTGTTCTACGTCGCGGTGTTCCCTTCGACGCTCGCCTATCTCTGCTTCAATCGCGGCGTGCGCCTGATCGGCGCCAACCGCGCCGCGCCGTTCTTCCACGTCGTGCCGGTGTTCGGCTCGATCATGGCGATGGCGTTCCTGGGCGAACACCCGCAGGTGTTTCACTTCGTCGGATTTGCGCTGGTGCTGTCGGGCGTGTTCGTGGCGTCACGGAAGCAGGCGAGCTGACGCCTCAATGCGAGACCTTCTTTCTGTGCGCGTATTTCGGATTGATGCCGCAGGAGGCACGCGTGCCGGACGCCGTGACCCGGCACTGCTCATAAGTATTGAAGCTGCAATTTCCCGGATAGCCCCATTGATCCCCCTGTAGGCAATAGCGCGCCGCATGGGCCGGGGTGGTCCCCGCGCCGCACGACAGGACAAGGGCGGACAGACTGACCAGGGCAAGACGATGCATGGGATTCTCCGATGGCGCGCGGGAGGCCGACCCCGATTCCTTGCTGGCAAGCGGTGACGGACCATTGATCAAGATCAAGGCCGCGAGCCGGGCGGGGTCAGCCGGCGCTGAACTTGCTGTAGGCCTCGCGCGTCGCGATGATGACGTGCTCGGCGCAGCCGTTGACGCGATGCGGATCGGCTTCACGCTCGTAGGCTTGCGACGTCATCATGTCGAGAAAGGCCGCAACGGACGGGTAATAGACCAGCGCGACGAAATCCCAGTCATGGCCCGCGTGCGGTCCTAGCGCGACAGCCTTGGCCTCGCCGGTCCAGAGCAAGGTGCCGCCGCGGGCCTTGATCATCGGCACCGTGACGGCGCTGTAGCGCAAATAGGCGTCCCAGCCGGACCCCTCACCGTCGCGCGAGCGCGCGTGGAAACGCATCAGGTTCAGCATCACCACCGGCGCCTGCGGATCGAGCTGCTCCAGGCCCTCGACGTTCAACATATTAACCGCCAATGGCACCTCCTCGGGGTTTGCCTGCATTGTAGCATTGCGACCCTGTGACTTGTGCCCCAACGCCAATCCGGCGCAAGCTCCAATCCAACGCCAATGACGATCGCTTCGCCCGCGCCAAAGGCCGCCAATCCGGCCAGTTGGCTCAACAACCAGCCTTATCTGCTGCTCAGCCTGAGCTCGCTGTTCTGGGCGGGCAACATCGTGCTCGCACGTCATGTCGGCGCGCATGTGCCGCCGCTGACGGTGACCACGATCCGCTGGTTCGGCGTATTCCTGATCCTGCTGCCGTTCGCCTGGCCGCACCTGAAGCGGGACTGGCCGGCCTTGCGGCGCAGCCTGCCCTTGATGCTGTTCCTGTCGCTGGTGGGCTTCGCCTTCAACAACGCGATCTCGTACTGGGCGATGCAATATACGGAGGCGCTGAACGCCCTGCTGATCCAGTCGGCAGGTCCCTTGTTCGTAGCGCTGTGGTCGCTGGTGCTGTTCGGCGTGCGGCTGACGGGCGCGCAATTCGCCGGCATCGCGATCTCGCTTCTCGGCGTGCTGATCATCATCCTGCGCGGCGATCTCGCCGCGCTCGCGAGCATCAGCTTCAACAGGGGCGACATCATGTTCGCCTCCTCGCTGGTGGCGTTCGGGATCTACTCCGCCTTCATCCCGCGCCGGCCGAAGATCCATCAGCTCTCCTTCCTGTCCTTCACCACCTGCTGCGGCGCGACGATGCTGCTGCCGACCGCGGTCTGGGAGGCGGCAAGCGGCCGCGTCCTGCAGCTCGACGGGATGACGCTGGCGACGCTGGGCTACATCCTGATCTTTCCGTCAACGCTGGCCTACCTCTTCTTCAACCGCGGGGTGGCGCTGATCGGGCCGAACCGGGCGGCCCCGTTCTTCCATCTGGTGCCGGTGTTCGGCTCGGCGATGGCGATCCTGCTGCTCGGCGAGAAGCTCCAGCCGTTTCACTTGACCGGCTACGTGCTGGTGCTCGCCGGCGTCGTGATCGCCTCGCGCCAGGGGTCGGCCGTGAAGTAATTCCGCGCGGCGGACACACGACGGGTGTCGGGCAGCGCATCGCTGAAGAAGCGCTGCGCTGCGTCCGGGACACGAGACCGAGTCAACTCGCGCCTTTTGATTTCTGTCCAGACAAGATAGGTTCCCCGCCAACCAAAAAGAGGGAACGTCTCAAGATGATTTCAGGGCTGATTCGAAACCTGCGCGCCGTCGCCACGGCCGCATTGTGTGTTGCCGCCGCATCCGCTGCCCAAGCCGACAATTATCCCAGCCGCAATATCACGCTGGTCTTGCCGTTCGCGGCCGGCAGCGGCACGGACACGACGACGCGGCTGATCTCGCAGCATCTGTCGCAGGCGCTCGGCGTCGGCATCGTGATCGAGAACAAGGCGGGCGCCAACGGCATGCTCGCCGCAAGCTATGTCGCGAAGGCCGCCCCCGACGGCTACACGCTGCTGGTGACCACCAACACCACGCATTCGGCCAATCCCTATCTGCTCAAGACCCTCACATACGATCCCGTCAAGGACTTCACACCGATCGCGCGCACGGGCGACCTGCCCTTCATGCTGGTCGTCAATCCGGAGGTGCCGGCCAAGACCGTCGGCGAGCTCGTCGCCTATGGCAAGGCCAATCCGGGCAAGCTGAGCTACGCCTCGGGATCATCCTCGGCGATCGTGTCGGGCGCGACCTTTGCGCACAATGCCGGGCTCGACCTCTTGCACGTGCCCTACAAGAGCTCGCCGCCGGCGCTCAACGACGTCATGGGCGGCCGCGTCTCGATGATGTTCGTCGACATCCTGACCGGCCTTCCGCACGTCAACGGCAACGCGCTGCGCGCGCTCGCCGTCACCACCAAGGAGCGCTCGCCGCTGGTGCCGCACCTGCCCTCGATGCAAGAGGCCGGCGTGCCCGATTTCGACATCACCTCGTGGCAAGGCTATTTCGGTCCGGCCGGCATGCCCAAGGAGATCGTGACGCGGCTCAACGCCGAGATCAGGAAGATCGTCGAGAAGCCGGAAATCAAGGCCCAGCTCGCCACGCTCGGCATGGACGCATTTTCCGGCACGCCGGAAGATCTCGGCAAGTTCGTCAACGAGCAGTTGGTGCTGTGGGAGAAGCTGATCACCAACGCGAAGATCGAGAAGCAGTAGGAGCGCTTGCGCGCGCTGCGCTCTCCGCATTCTCCGTCATGGCCGGGCTTGTCCCGGCCATCCACGTCCAACGGCGTGTTCGGTGTCCAAGAACGTGGATGCCCGGGACAAGCCCGGGCATGACGTCGTAGTTGATGGTAACGCTCGAGCGCCGGCTTACGCCGCGCGCACCTTGGCGAGGAAGCTGTCGACGGCGCTGCGCAGCGCGCCGGACTGGTTGTCCAGCTCGCGGGCGTTGGTCAGCACATCGCCTGCCGCCGTGCCGGTCGCTTCCGCGGCCGAGGTAACGCTGCCGATATGAGCGTTGATCTCGCTCGATCCGGCCGCGACCGACTGGATGTTGCGGGCGATCTCGCGGGTGGCCTCGCCCTGCTGCTCGATCGAGGCGGAAATGCCTGCCGTGATCTCGCTCATCTCTGCGATCGTCTGCGTGATGCCGCCGATCGCCGCCACGGCATCGCTGGTCGAGGTCTGCATCGCCGCAACCTGGGCGGAGATTTCCTCGGTGGCCTTGGCGGTCTGGTTGGCGAGCGCCTTGACCTCGGAGGCGACCACGGCGAAGCCGCGGCCGGACTCGCCAGCGCGGGCCGCCTCGATGGTGGCGTTGAGCGCGAGCAGATTGGTCTGCGCCGCGATCGAGTGGATCAGCTTGACCACCTCACCGATCTTCTCGGCACCGGTGGAGAGCTCCTGCACCGTGGCATTGGTGCGCTCGGCGTCGCTGACGGCGCGGCTCGCCACTTCCGTCGAGCGCGTCACCTGGCGGGAGATTTCCGCAACCGAGCTCGACAGCTCTTCGGCGGCCGCCGCGACCGTGCCGACATTGCCGGAAGCCTTTTGCGAGGCCGCACCGACCGTTGCCGCGCGCGACGAGGCGTCGCTGGCGGTCGCGGTCATCGACTGCGCCGTGGTCTGCATGCCGGCCGCGGCCGAAGAGACCGAGCGGACGATGCCGTTGACACTGCGTTCGAAGTCGTTGGCGATCCCCTCCATCGCGCTGCGGCGTTCCGCCGCGACGCGTTCCTTGGCATCGGCTTCGGTCTTCTCGAGGTCGCGGATGCGGACGGCATTGTCCTTGAAGATCTGGACGGTGGCTGCCATCGCGCCGACCTCGTCGCCACGACCGACGCCTGGAATATCGCCATCGAGCTTGCCGTCGGCGAGGTCTTTCATGCGGGCGCCGAGCAGCGCCAAAGGACGGCTGATGCCGCGGCCGATCAACCAGGCGACGCCGCCGGCGACGATGACGATGCCAAGCATGGCGAGGCCGAGCATCCAGTAGACCGGGCCCATCTTGGCGTCGATGTCATCGAGATAGGCGCCGGTGCCGAGATACATCTCGAGCTCGGGAACGGCTACCGCGTAGCCCATCTTCCGGATCAAGCCTTCCTGACCCGGCTTTGCGTATTCGTATGTCAGCAGGATCGAACCGTTGGCTTTCGCGCCGTTCATCAGCTCCCAGGACAGCTTGCGGCCGTTGGTCACGACCTCCATGCGGTTGGTACCGATCTGCTTGGGGTCCGGCGCCAACTGGGTGATGCCGTCGTAGGACGTACCGAACAGGTAGCCGGCACCCTTGTCATAGGTCATCGCATTGCCGTAGCGGCGAAGGTCAGCCATAGCAGCGTCCTTCGTCATCTCGCCAGCATCGATGCGCTTCTTCAGCGCCACGGCGTAATTGCGTCCCATCTCGACGATGGCCTTAGCCTGCTCGATGCGCGCATTCACCATCTCGCGCTTCATCAAATAGCCGGCGAGGACGCCGGAGATGCAAAGGCCAAACAAGGTGACGCCGACAAGGATGCCGAGCTTCGGGGCGATCTTCAGATTGCTCAACTTCACCATGGGCTCCTCGAATGGTGCGGACGCACCGCAGACCTCTTTGATTTGAATCAACCTTTAGTGGGACACCCCTTAGCAAGTTACTTACGTGCCTCCGTAGAAGCCCGGGCGCAGCCGCGAAAAACGGCGATTTATCTGCAGGCCGACAACCGGGAATTGTACGTCATCACCCCGATTTCGCGTAAAAGACGCAAAGGCCCGCCTGCGGAGACGGGTCACAACAAGAACCGACAAACCAAATCGGGAGCGAGACAATGCCGAAATACAGGGTGGTGACGCCGAAGGGCGCGAGCTTCACGGTCGCTGGCAGCGACTATTCCTACGAGCGCGAAGCGCTCGATCCGATCGATGCCGAGATCGTCGAGGCCCCCGCCGACGAGGCCGGGTTCATCGCCGCCGCAAAGAATGCCGACGCCATCTATGCCAAGGGCATCCCCATCACCAAGTCGATCATCGACAGCTTGGAGACTTGCAAGGTCATCACGCTCGGCTCGGTCGGCGTCGACAGCGTCGACGTCAAGGCCGCCACGGCCCGTGGAATCCCGGTGACCAACATCCCCGATACCTTCATCGAGGAAGTTGCTGACCACGCCATGATGCTGCTGCTTGCCGGCTTCCGCCGCCTGGTCGAGCAGGACCGCATGGTGCGCGATGGCCGCTGGGGCGAGGGCCGGCCGGCGCTGCTCAAGGTTCCCAGGTTGATGGGCCAGACGCTCGGCTTCGTTTCGTTCGGCCGTGTCGCGCGTGCGGTTGCGAAGCGTGCGGCGCCGTTCGGCCTGCGCATGATGGCCTACGATCCCTTCATCCAGGAAACGCTGATGTACGACCACGGCGTGATCCCGGCGACGCTGAACGAGGTGCTGTCGCAATCCGACTTCGTCTCGATGCATGCTCCGGCAAGGCCCGAGGTGCATCACATGCTGACCGAGAAGCACTTTCGGCAGATGAAGAAGGGCTCGATCTTCATCAACACCGGGCGCGGCGCCACCGTGGATGAGGAGAGCCTGATCAAGGCGCTGCAGGAGGGCTGGATCGCGCACGCCGCCCTCGACGTGCTGGAGAAGGAGCCGCCCTCGCACAACAATCCCCTGCTCGGCATGGAGAACGTAACGCTGACGGCCCACGTCGCCTCGGCCTCGGCACGGTTTGACGAGGCGCGCAAGCGCCGGGTGGGCTACGAATTGTCACTGGTGCTGCAGGGCATGTGGCCGGTAAGCTGCGTCAATCCGTCGGTGCTGCAGACCACCTCGCTCCGCCGCTGGCAACCCGTCAGCATGGATCGCGGGCCGAACAGCTAGGCGGCCGGCGCAAAGGCGCCTACGACCGAAACGACCCTTCACCGGCGATCAACGCCGGGAGGGGAACATCATAGGGAGGTACTGATGAGGAACGACATCACACGTCGTGATGCCTTGGCGCTGGGCCTATCCGCTGCAACGCTCGCGGCCACCGGTGCTGCAGCGCAAACGTCCACGATCAAGGCCGCCGACGTGGCGGCGCCCAAGCGCGAGATCGAGAAGGGCGCATCCTTGCGCATGCTGCGCCCGGTGCGTTTCGTCCAGGCCGACGAGGATGTGTTCCGCGCCAATGCGGCGAAGTTCACCAAGGAGACCGGCGTCGAGGTCAAGGTCGACTTCGTCGGCTGGGAGGACATCAACCAGCAGACCGCGGTCACCTCGAACTCCGGCGCGGGCCCCGATATCATCATCGGCTTCTCCGACGCTCCCCACATCTACGTCGACAAGCTGATCGAGCTCACCGACGTCGCCGACTATGTTGGCAAGCGCTATGGCGGCTGGCTGCCTCTGGCGCAGCGCTATGGCAAGAAGAACAAGAGCGACGCCTGGATCGGCTTGCCGTTCGGCGCCACCGCGGGGCCCCTGATCTACCGCAAGTCGATCCTGCAATCGGTCGGCTTCGACAAGGTGCCGGAAGACCATGCCGGAATCCTCGACCTTTGCCAGAAGCTGCACAAGGCCGGCAAGCCCGCCGGCTTCGCGCTCGGAAACGCCAGAGGCGACGGCACCGGCTTCGCCAACTGGGCGCTGTGGTCGCACAACGCGGCGCTGCTCGACGAAGACGGTAACGTCACCATCAACAGCAAGGAAACGATCGCGGCACTGAACTGGGTCAAGCAGCTCTACCCCACCTTCATCGCCGGCACGCCATCCTGGAATGATGTGTCGAACAATCGTGCCTATTCCGCGCAGGAGATCGCGCTGACGGCCAACGGCGTCTCGCTGTACTTCTCGCTGAAGAACGACCCCGCGACCAAGGCGATCGCGGATGATAGCGAGCATCAACTGCTGCCCAAAGGCCTCGCCAAGGTCTCACCGATGGATGGGCTCACGCTCAACGCCATGGTGTTCAAACACAGTCCCTATCCCAACGCCGCCAAGGCCTTCCTGCAATACATGCTGGAAAAGGACCAGTACGAGCCGTGGCTCAACGCCAATTCCGGCTACTGGTCGCAGCCGCTCGCGGCGTATGCCGATGCCGCGGTGTGGTCGCAGGACCCCAAGGTGACGATCTTCAAGAACACCATGAACAGCACGTATTACAGCGGTTACAAGGGACCGATCTCGACCGCGAGCGGAGCAGTCACCGCCGACTACGTACTGATACAGATGTGCGCATCTGTCGCCACCGGCGCGGCCACGCCCGAGGCCGCGGCCGCGGAAGCCGAGCAGCGCTGCAAGCGATACTTCCGGCGGCAGAAGTAGCGCCGGATAGAAGCGTCGTCATTGCGAGCGCAGCGAAGCAATCCAAGGTCCCCTCCGCGGAGATGGTCCGGATTGCTTCGTCGCACCAGTGCAAAATTGCTCCGCAATTTTGTCACGGGCTCTTCGCAATGACGGCCGTGGTGGTCTTCAAAGACGGGACAACACACTGATGTCCGTGACGACACTCTCCTCCACCGCCCTGGCGCATCGGCAGCCCTCTTGGCTGGTGCGATTGTTCGACTACAAGCCGTTCCTTATCGTGATGTGCCTGGCGCCCGCGATCGGGCTGCTCTCGGTATTCCTCACCTATCCACTTGGCCTCGGCATCTGGCTCGCCTTCACCGACACCACGATCGGCCGGCGCGGCATTTTCGTCGGTTTCGAGAACTTCCAGTATCTGCTCACCGATCCCTTGTGGTGGAACGCGGTGTTCTACAGCGTGGTCTATACGGGAATCGCGACCTTCGGGAAGTTCGCGCTCGGCTTCTGGCTCGCGCTGCTGCTCAACAACCATTTTCCGTTCAAGAGCCTATTGCGTGCCATCATCCTCCTGCCCTGGATCGTGCCGACGGTCCTTTCGGCGCTGGCGTTCTGGTGGATCTACGACCCGCAGTTCTCGATCATCTCCTATCTGCTCGTCGACGTGCTGCACTGGCGGTCGAGCAATGTCGACTTCCTCGGCTCGCCCTGGCCGGCGCGCTTCTCACTGATCGCGGCGAACGTCTGGCGCGGCATTCCCTTCGTCGCGATCTCGCTGCTGGCGGGCCTGCAGACCATCTCGCCCTCGCTCTACGAGGCCGCGATGCTCGATGGCGCCAGCGCCTGGCAGCGCTTCCGCTACATCACCTTCCCGATGATGATGCCGATCCTCGCCATCGTCATGACCTTCTCGATCATCTTCACCTTCACCGACTTCCAGCTGGTCTACGCCATCACACGCGGCGGGCCCGTCAACTCGACCCACCTGCTGGCGACGCTGGCATTTCAGCGCGGCATCGCCGGCGGCGAGCTCGGCGAAGGTGCGGCGATCGCGGTGTCGATGATCCCGTTCCTGGTGTTCGCGACGCTGTTCTCTTATTTCGGCCTGGCGCGCCGCAAATGGCAGCAGGGAGAGGCCAATGACTGATACCGTCGCGCAAACCGGCGTCGCGGACGCCAAGGCCGCACCCGACACCATGGCCTGGGATTCCGGGCTGCGGCGGCTGATGATGATCTACCTGCCGCTCGGCTGCTTCGTGCTGATCCTGCTGTTTCCGTTCTACTGGATGGCGATCACCTCGTTCAAGCCGAACGCGGAGCTGATGAACTACCGGGATCACAACCCGTTCTGGATCTCCTCGCCGACGCTCGCCCATATCAAGCATCTGTTGTTCGATACCTCCTATCCGCGCTGGCTGAAGACGACGATGCTGGTCGCGATCGGCTCGACCACGCTGTCCCTGGTCGCCTCGACGCTCGCCGCCTATGCCATCGAACGCCTGCGCTTTCGCGGCAGCCCCTATGTCGGCCTCGGCATCTATCTCGCCTATCTCGTGCCGCCGTCGATCCTGTTCATCCCGCTCGCCACTGTCGTGGTGCAGTTCGGCCTGTTCGACTCGCCGCTGGCGCTGATCTTGGTCTACCCGACCTTCCTGGTGCCGTTCTGCACCTGGCTCCTGATCGGCTATTTCAAGTCGATCCCCTACGAGCTCGAGGAATGCGCGCTGGTCGACGGCGCGACGCGCCTGCAGATCCTGCGGCGGATTACGCTGCCGCTCGCGGTGCCCGGGCTGATTTCGGCCGGCATCTTCTCCTTCACGCTGTCCTGGAACGAGTTCATTTACGCGCTCGCCTTCATCCAGAGCGGCGCCAACAAGACGGTGCCGGTCGCGATCCTGACCGAGCTCGTCACCGGCGACGTCTATCAGTGGGGGGCGCTGATGGCGGGATCGCTGCTGGGATCGCTGCCGGTCGCGGTGTTCTACTCGCTGTTCGTGGATTACTACGTGTCTTCGCTGACCGGCGCGGTGAAGGAGTAGATCGCCGCTGCGGCGTTTGGCCCGGCTTCACAAGATGGATTGGGCGGGCGGCAAGATCGAGCGGCTGGAGACCATCTTCCTGCACGACCCCGACAAGAAGGTGCCCTTCCGCATCGTGCACGAGGACACCCAGAAGCGCTATCTCACCGGCTCCGACTTCGACACCGAGGGTTTTCAGATCATCGGCGATGTCTTCTGGATCGGCGACGAGTTCGGCCCCTACATCCTGAAGGCCGACAAATCGGGCAAGATCCTCGGCGTGTTCGAGACCGTCGCCGACGGCAAGCCGGTGCGCTCGCCCGACAATTGGGCGGTGGCAACGCCGGGCGCGCCGGGCGCGACCTACACCAACGTCAATCTCCGCCGCTCCAAGGGTTATGAAGGCTTTGCGTCCTCCAAGGATGGCAAATTCCTCTACGGCCTGCTCGAGGGTCCGCTTTGGGACGCCGAGAAGAAGGACTGGGAGAAGGTCGACGGCAAGGAAGCCTCGCGCATCCTCGAATTCGACGTCGCCGCAGAGAAATTCACCGGCCGCTATTGGCACTATGTGTTCGAGCAGAACGGCAATGCCATCGGCGACTTCAACATGATCGACCCGGCCTCCGGCCTCGTCATCGAGCGCGACAACGGCGAAGGCACCGCCGACAAGGCTTGCCCGCAAGGTACCCGCGGCGAGAACTGCTTCCCGGATCTCGCCAAGTTCAAGCGCGTCTACAAGATCGAGCTGACCGACGCCAATGCCGGCAAGCCCGCGCGCAAGATCGGCTATATCGACCTCATGAAGATCCGGGATCCCGACAAGAAAGCACGGAAGCCGCTGAACGACGGCGTCTACACCTTCCCGTTCTTCACCATCGAGAACGTCGATCGGGTCGACGACACCCACATCATCGTCGGCAACGACAACAACCTGCCGTTCTCCTCCAGCCGCGATCCCAACAAGGCCGACGACGACGAGTTCGTGCTGCTGGAGGTCGCGGATTTTCTGAAGGCGAAGTAGCAGAGCGATTCTCTTCGGCCGCCACACACTCCACTGTCGTCCCGAACGTAGGGGCCCATAACCCCAAACCGGAGTCGTGGCACGAGATGGCGATGACGAGCCTTCGTCAAACTCGATCCTGTGGTTATGGGTCCCGGACCTGCGCTTGCGCTGGTCCGGGACGACGGCCGGAGTTTGTGAAAACGCGCCCCCTCACCTCACCGTAAATTCCACAGGAATCGTAAAACTCATCGTGTCGTTCTTGATCTCGTCGGGTATGGGGGGAAACGGCGAGGCCTGGCGGACCATCGACGTAGCCTGGGCGTCGAAGACAACAACGCCGGATGAACCGGCGAGGCGGCTGGACGTCACTTGCCCGCTGCGGCTGACGGTGAAGCTCAGCCTGGCGACGCCGCGCTGGCCGCCACCACCGGCAGGATAGGAGTGAAAGCGCATCAGATGCGCACGGACGCGTTGGTTGTACGACGCGATCGCGGCGGCCACCGCCCCGGCGCTCTGGGCCGATGCCATCGGCGCCTCTCGCTCGGCGCGCGGAGCTGCGCTGGTGCGCGGCGCAGGCGTCGCCTCCGACGGCTTTTTCGCCTCGCGGCGAACCACCTTCGGCTTTGCGGGTGCCGGCTTTTCGACCGGCACGATCCTCGCGGGTTCCGGCTTGGCCGGTGTCAGCTCGAGCTTTTGCTCCGGCGGCGCCACGACGTCAGGCTTGTCCTGAGGCGGCGTCGGCGCGATCGCCTCCTCGACGGCCTGCTGCTGCACGGGCTCCGGGGGCGAGGCATCGGCTTGCTGCATCACCGGCCCAGGTGCGATGTCATCCTGCGTCGACTGCGGCGCCGAGGTCAGCGGCGCCATATCGACCATGATCGCCGGCAGGCTGACGCCCTGCTCCGGCTGCGACCTGTGCCAATTGATCGCGAGCAGCGCGGCAGCCACATGGAGCATCACGATCGCTCCTGCCGACATGCCCCAACGCGCCGCTTCCCGCTCGCCGAGCGGATCGTGCAGGGCGAAGGCGTTAGCGGCCATCACCTGCGTCCGTCGAGGCCGACCAGCGCGACCTTGAGATAGCCGGCATTGCGCAAGGCGTTCATCACCTCCATCAGGTCGCCATAGGAGACCGCCTTGTCGGCGCGCAGATAGATGCGGTCGTCCTTGCGGCCCTTGGTGGCGGCATCGAGCGAGGTGCCGAGCGCATCGCGGGGTACGACGTCTTCGCCGACTGCGACGGAAAGGTCCGGCTTGACGGTGAGAAAGACCGGCTTGTCCGGTCTCGGCGCCGGCTCGGCCGCAGTTGCCGGCAGCTCGACGCCGATGTCGACGGTGGCGAGCGGGGCAGCTACCATGAAGATGATCAGCAGCACCAGGATCACGTCGATGAACGGCGTGACGTTGATCTCATGGGTGACGTCGAGATCGCCCTGGTCGCCGCGCTTGAGCGGCGATCCGGAGTGCGTACCGAGCTTTGCGGCCATGGCTCTACTCCGCCGCCCGCGCCAGACGGAATTCCCTGTGGTCGCGTTGGCGGCTGACCAGCAACATCAGCTGCGCCGAGGCGTCGCCGAGCAGGGCGCGGTAATTGGCAATGCTGCGAACGAGATGATTGTAGATCACGACCGCCGGGATCGCCGCGACGAGGCCAAGCGCGGTGGCAAGCAGCGCCTCCGCGATACCAGGTGCGACCACCGCGAGGCTGGTGGTGTGGCTCTCCGAAATGCCGACGAAGGAGTTCATGATACCCCAGACGGTACCGAACAGCCCGACAAACGGCGCGGTCGCACCGATGGTCGCGAGCACGCCGGTGCCGCGCGCGATCTGCCGAGACATTGCCGCCTCGACCCGCTCGAGCCGCAGCGCGACACGTTCCTGAAGGCCTTCGTCGAGCACGCCGCCGGAGAGCTCGGCCTCCCTGGCGCAGGACTGGATGAGTTGGGCAACCGCGTCGTGGACGTCGCCGGCCCGTGCGGATGCCTCGGCCAGCGTCATATTGCCTTCCAGCGCGCGCGTCCGTTCGAGGGCGAGCGCGCCCTCGCGGCGCAGCTCGATGGTCTTGGCGAGCCACACCGTCCAGGTCACCAGCGAGGCGACGGCGAGTCCGACCATCACCGTCTTCACCACGACGTCGGCGCCGAGGAACATGCCCCAGGGCGACAGATTGCGCGGCAGCAGCGCCGCGTCGATCGCGAAGGCCGGTGCCGGCGCGAGCGCCAGCGCGATGGTTAGGATCATATGCCGAAGCCTGGAATTGCTCTGCATCCTGAGCTCCCGAGGTTGAAGCGAACTACACTGCGGCCACGATCCGATCTGCAAGCTGCCGGAACCGCACCAGCTGATCCGCCCGCAACGCCCTTGTCTCGTCGCGCCCGATGAACACCTTGAACATGATGCCGCCGTCGGCATTGACGAAAGCCACGAAGGCGGAGGTCTTGCCCATGAAGGGCCGCTCGACGAAGGCAACGGCCGCGCAGCGCTCGTGGCGCAGATGGCCGTGCAGGCCCTTCGGCTGCATCAGGTTGAAATAGCCGCGGCCGATCTCGCCGGCGGGAATGGCGCCGGTGAATTCGAAGATCGCATCATCGGTGTGAACGATCAGCGTGACCTCACCCCACGCCGCGATGTCCTGCATGGCGGCGGCAAAGTGCTCGCCGCCACCGAGACGCACCATGGAGGATGGCAGCGCCTCGATCACCGCGCGCGGGGTGACGTTGCGCTCGCGCGCCACATCCTCGATCACCGCGCCAGGGTTGTCGGCCATATAGGCCCTGAGATCGGCGAGATCGGTGCTCAACATGTCCGGCTCCTCCAGTGCGTCATTGCCTCAAGCTGCCGCGGCCTTGCGCTCGCTCTGGATCACCTCAAAGCCCTCGAACTTGGGATGGCCGAGATAGAGGCTCTCGCCGGTTCTGTTGTCGGCACGGGCATGGGCGCGGCGGAATTCCTCGGAGCGCGTCCAGGCCTCGAACGCCGCCTTGTCGACCCAGCTGGTGTGCGACGAGTAGAGCGTGTGGTCCTCGGCCTCCGGGCCCTTCAACAGATGAAACTCGACGAAACCCGGCATGCTGCCGAGATAGGATTCGCGCGTGGCCCAGACGGTCTCGAACGCGGTCTCCGCGCCCTTCTTCACCTGGAAACGATTCATGGCGATGAACATCAAAGTTTCTCCTTCTGATCAAAACGAAACGCACCGAAGCCGCGCTGGAGCATCAGCGCGGCCCGGCGGAGGTTTGTGGTGTTGCTGTGTGCGTTACGCACCTCCAAAGTGAATCTTCATGCCGGCCTTGTAGACCCGACCCGGTCCCGGGCTCGACCACAGCACGTCGTTCTGCGTGGTGCCGTCGGTCGACGTGCCGGGAATGGCGTAAGGCCGGTAGTACTGGTTCAAGAGATTGTCGATCGAGGCCGAGAACACGATGTCCTTGGTCGCGTTGTACGTCATGTACAGATTGACAAGCTCGTAGCCGGTCGCCGGCAGATAACCGGCGGGGACATCGTTGTTGGCGCCGAACGAGGCCCACTGCGCCGACAGAATCAGCGTGCGGTCGAGCAGGCGGACACCACCTGTCGTGACGACCTTGCGCGGGGTGATGGTCGCAAGCCCGACATTGGTGACGGCGTTCTTGCCCTGGATGTAGTGGCCGGCGACGCCGACGAACCAGTCGCCGGCATCGTACATGGTCTCCACTTCGAAACCCTGGATGCGGGCCTGCGCGATGTTCTGGTACTGGTAGAACTGAGCGAACGAGCCAACGCCCGGGAAGGTGACGAACCCGAACGGAACGAGGTCGATATAATCGCTGACGTCGTTCCGGAACAGATTGATCTTGCCGCGGAACGAGTCGGACGCAGTGAAGATGTTGTCGTATTTCAGGTTGATGCCGACTTCCTTGTTCTTGCCGACTTCGGGACGAAGGCTCGGGTTAGGCAGGAAGCAGAAGATGCCGCCGGTCCCGTTGGGGCAGACAAAGAATGCCGGGCCGCCACCGGTCGCGTGCGCGCCGGAAATCACCGTCTCGGTGATCGATGGGGCGCGATAGCCTTCGGCGTAGCTCACATAGGGCTGGAAGCCCGGAACCGGCGTGACGCCGAGGGTGATCTTCGGCGAGAAGCGGTCGCCGCTGCCATTGGTCCTGCCCGATTCCAGATCGTAGCGGTCGTAGCGGATCGCGCTCACCGCCTCGAACCAGGTGCTGTAGTTCTGCTTCAACTGCAGGAAACCACCCGACACGGTACGGATGCCGCTCGGCGTCGTGATGTTGGAATTGCCGCGGCTGTCGGTCGTGATCACGTCGTCCTGGAACGCGTCGAAGCCCACGGTGAGCGCATTACGCCAGTCGCCGACGTTGAAGCGCGTGGTGTTGTTGGCGTCGATGCCGTAGGTATTGAGGACATAGCCGCGCTTGTCGCCAACACAGCCCGAAACGTTGTTGCCGAAGCCGCCGTTGCAATAGGCCGACGGCGTGGTGCCGTAATGATAGGTCTTGGTCTGGTCGTTGTCGGTGCGATTGCCGTAGACCGACATGTGCCAGTCAAACAGATTGTCGCTCGGCAACGCATAATTCCAGGTGATTGTGCCGGTGTAGTTCTTGGCATCGGATGCATAAACCGACGAACCGCGATTCAACGCAATCAACGCGGGTGTCGTCGTCGGGCCCCTGTTGAACTGGCCGATATCATATTGGTAGTCCTGGAACATCGCGCCGAACTTGACCTCATGGCCGAGCGCGGGACGGACCGTGAGCTTCATCAGGCCGCTCTCGACCTGGTTGCCTGTGTTGCCGATCTCGGTGCCGTTGCCGTCCTTGTAATTGCCTTGCGTACGGTAGACCGCCCCGCCGAAGATATCGACGTCGGGCGTGGCGCGGACGCCGCCGAACACCGAGCCAAGGCCGCGATTGTTGTTGGAGCCATAGGAGCCGGAGAGATCGACGCCCCAGCGCTCGCCGGGGCGCAGCACGTCCTCGATGTCCTTGGTGCGAAATGAGACGAGGCCGCCGATCGCGCCGGAGCCATAGATATTGGCAGTCGGACCGCGCACGACATCGATACCCCCGACCAGCTCGGGATCAAGGAAGAAGGAGCCGCTCGCATTGTGGCCGGTGCGCTGGTAGTTCTGGCGCGCCCCGTCGACGACCACCGCAACGCGGCCGAACTCCTGCAAGCCGCGGATGTTGACGACGGTCGCGGGATCATCGCCGCGCTCCTGGAATGACACGCCGGGAACGGCGTAGAGCACATCCGACAGCCGGTTTGGTTGAAGGCCCTGGATCTGCTCGAGCGACACGGAGCTGACGGGCGCGAGCGAGTCGATCGCGCGCTCCCTGGTCTTCGTCGCTGCGACCGTGATGGTGTCGAGCGTCTGCATCGGCGCAGCGCCGGACTGCGCTCTGGCGTTCAGCGCCTCAGGCGTTGCCTGCTGCGCCATTTGTGGCTTGGGCGGCTTGCGCCCGGCCTGCTTGGGCCGCTCAGAGGACGCGTTTTCGGCTAGCGGCGATGCAGTCTGCGCGAGACCACTCTCCGTCATCATTGCCGCGATTGAAACCACCGACGCGCCCAAAATCAGGGCGCGCGAATACCTAGCCCCGTCAGCCATATCAGCCCCAGCCTGCACTTCACTCTAGTTTTTGGAGTCTTCTGGCTGGCGTGCGCTCGCAACGCGAACGACTGGCTGGCTGATGTCTCAAGTCGCGGGCATGTTCCCCGTTGCCATAATTGGTTACGTGGCAACACTCTGACGGTCAATGACATCAGGTTGCAGTTTATATCGATTGTAAATTGCAGCCGTTGGAATGCACCCCGTGCCGCTTATACAAACAAGCAGCACTCCAAGGATTTCGAAGGCGCATCACATTTCACATGTCAGCAACGTCCGCAGACAACGACGGCGACGCGGCGGGATCGGCAGGAAGCTCTCCTGCGACAACGAGAACCTTGACCATGCGTGGAAGCCGGATCGACAGCCGCGAGCTGTTCGCAGCCGCCCGCGAGATCATCATTGCGCATGGCGAAGACAGCTACCGGCTTCGCCTGACCTCGCAGAACAAGCTGATCCTGACGAAGTAACCCGCAATGGCATTTTGTCGCACCTTCGCCAGTCTCCTGCTCTCCATCACAATCGTGCTGGCGCCGGCCGCGCACGCCGCCGGCATCACCGTGCATGACGCGCGTAATCGCGAGGTCACCGTCGCCGACTTCGCGCGCACGGTCTCGATCGGCGGCGCCATCACCGAAATCCTTTACGCGCTCGGGCTCGAGAGCCGGCTGGTCGGCGTCGACACCACGAGCCTTTATCCGGCGGCGGCGCTGCACGACAAACCCAATGTCGGCTATATGCGCCAGATCTCCGCCGAAGGCGTGCTGGGGCTCAATCCCACCCTGATCCTCGCGATCCAGGGCTCGGGCCCGCGCGAGACCATGGACATCCTGGAAGCGGCGAAAGTGCCGTTGGTGCTGGTGCCCGACACCTTCACCGAAGCCGGCCTGATCGAGAAGATAAAACTGGTCGGTCACGCCATGGGCGTCGACGCGCGCGCCGCGTGCCTGAGCGCCGCGGTCAGCGCCGATCTTGCGCAGCTCCGCGTCCTGCGTGCCAGGGTGACCAAGCCGGTGCGCGTGATGTTCGTGATGTCGCTGCAGAACGGGCGAGCGCTGGTGGCCGGTCGCGAGACGGCGGCCGAGGAGATCATTCGGCTCGCCGGCGCCGCCAACGCCATTGACGATTTCGACGGCTACAAGATCATCGGCGACGAGGCGATCGCAGCGGCAAGACCCGACGTCGCGCTGTCGATCGAACGCGGCAAGGACTCGCTTCCTGCCGAGGCGATCTATGCCCACCCCGGCTTTGCACTGACGCCGGTCGCGACGAACAAGAGCTTCATCACCATGGACGGGCTCTATCTGCTCGGCTTCGGGCCGCGCACGGCCGCGGCGGCGCGCGATCTTTCCGCAAGGCTTTATCCGGCTTTGGCTGAAGGGAGCGATGGGTTCACGTCGGCCTTGTCGGCGGCAAATTGCCGGCAATGAGCGTGGCGATCGGAACTGGAGCGCGCAGCCCGGAACGCAGCGCCAGCGCCAGGCGATGGTCCGCATCGCTCGCGATCCCGCTCCTGGTCGCGGTGCTCGCGGTCACCGCGATCGTCGCGCTGACCGTCGGCGCCGCCGGCATCCCCCTCTTCCGCCTGCCCGCCGCACTCGGAATATCAGCCGAAAGCACGGCCATGACAGCCCGCGACCAGCTCGTGCTGTGGTCGATCCGCGTGCCCCGGATCGCGGCGGCCGCGATGATCGGCGGCCTGCTCGCGGCGGCTGGCGCGATCATGCAAGGCCTGTTTCGCAATCCCCTTGCCGATCCCGCGCTGGTCGGCGTCTCCAGTGGCGGCGCGCTCGCAGCCGCAAGCGCGATCGTCTTCACCGATTCGCGCTTCGGCGAGTCGCTGCGCTTCCTGCAGACCGAACTGCTGCCGCTCGCGGCATGCGCGGGATCGCTGGCCACGACCGCCCTCCTCTACGGGATCTCGAGCCGCTCGGGGCGCACCTCGATCGCGATCTTCCTGCTCGCCGGCGTCGCCATCACTGCCATCGCCAATGCCGGCATCGGGCTTCTGGTCTTCATCGCCGATGACCGCCAGCTTCGCGACATCACGTTCTGGATGCTGGGCTCGATGAGCGGCGTGACCTGGACCAAAGCGGTCGTGCTCGCGCCGGTCCTCGTCATCGGGCTCGGCGCCTGCAGCTTCATCACACGCGGCCTCGATCTCCTGGTGCTCGGCGAGGCCGACGCCTTTCACGGCGGTGTCGATGTCGAGCGCCTGAAGCGGATCTCGATCGTCATGGTCTCCGCCATGACCGGCGTCGCGGTGTCGATCAGCGGCGTCATCGGTTTCGTCGGCATCGTCGTGCCGCATCTGCTCCGGCTCGTCATTGGCCCCGCGCATCGCCTGCTGTTGCCGGCCTCGGTGCTATCAGGCGCGATCCTGATGGTCGGCGCCGATACGCTGGCGCGCACGATCGTGGCGCCGGCGGAGATGCCGATCGGCATCCTGACCGCAGCCGTCGGCGCGCCGCTCTTCCTCTTCATCCTGCTGCGCCAGCGCGGGCTCGCCTCGCTATGAGTGCCGTGATCGAGGCGCGGTCCCTCAGCAAGCGTGCCGGCCGCGCGACGCTGCTCGACGGCGTCGGCCTTGAGGTCAATGCCGGCGAGATGGTCGCGATCATCGGCCCGAACGGCGCCGGCAAATCGACATTGCTGCGGCTGCTCTCCGGTGATCTCCGGCCGAACGCGGGCGAGGTGCGCCTGAAGCAGCGCGACATCAGCAGCTTCACGCCGCGCGAGCTCGCCGCGCGCCGCACGATGTTGTCCCAGCACATCAGCGTCACCTTCCCCTTCACCGTCCAGGAGATCGTGCTGATGGGCGCGGGTGAGCGCAACGCGCGTGACGCAGGCCGGCTCGTCGATGCGGCCCTCGACGAGGTCGGCCTTGCGCATTTCCGCGACCGGCAATTGCCGACGCTATCGGGCGGCGAGCAGCAGCGCGCCCATTTCGCCCGCGTGCTGGTGCAGCTAGCCTGCGGCGAGGCCGAGCATGGCCCGGGACTTCTGCTGCTGGACGAGCCGACCTCGAGCCTCGATCTGCGTCACCAGATCGACCTGGTCGAAGCCGCCCGCCGCCGCGCTGGCGGCGGCACGGCTGTGATCGCGATCCTGCACGACCTCAATCTCGCGATCCGCTTCGCCGACCGGCTCGTCGTGCTGGCGGGTGGCAAGCTCGCCGCCGATGGCCCGCGCGCGGACATTGTCACGAGCGAGATCATCCGCGATATTTTCGAGATCGACGCCGTGGTGCATCAGGCCGACGGCGTGCCGTACGTGCTGCCGCAATCGATGCGGGCGGCGGTGCCGCCGCGGTGAAGGTGCGCTCCCTCGCCCCGCAAGCGGGGCGAGGTGAAGGGTGCCGCCTACCCCGCCGGAACGATCACCATGCTCTTGTCCTTCGGCCAGCGGATCCGCCAGGCGAAATTGATGTCGCGGACCTCGCCCGGCTTGGCATCGAACGACCATTCCAGCACGCCGCGCTTGTCGTGGATATCCTTTGCTGTGGGCGGCGTGGTCGCGGGCAGCATTTCGACAACGATGTCCTCGCTCTCGCTGACCGGCAACTGATCCTCGATCGCGACCTTGATCGGGAAATCATGACCGTTGCGGATCGTGGTCTTGAACGAACGCTCGTCGGTCTTGGACGTCGTGACCAGCAGGCCTGCCGAGCCCTCGTTACGCTTGAGCACGGCACGCTCGATCTTCACCTTGTCGTCGGCGCCGAAGCCGAGCCGCACGATGTCGTCCTTGGCGGAAGCCGAGATCTTGCCGCGGCCGACAAAGACGCCGTCGCGGTAGATCGCGACCTTTCCCGGCAGCAGCGTCGTGTCGTCGCTCTGCTTGAAGCTGGCTTCGAGGAAGGCGGTCGGGTCCAGCACCGGCGCAGCGCGCACCGCAAGGTCGGCGGGCACGCTCATGGCTGCGATACGGATGCTCTTGGCTCCCTCCTGGGCGCCGAGGCTGACGCGGCCGGGAATCTTGAACGTTGCTTGGAAGCCGCCGATCTCGGCGACCGCCTGCTGCTCGTCCGCGCGTTCGCGCGGCTCGGCCGCCTCCGCGATCTTGGCCATCGCCGGCGATTGTGCCTGGCGGGTCATGGGTGCAGGCCGCGCCAGGTCCGATGCCGTACCGAGGGCCAGCGGCTTCGGCAGCTGCGGATATTGCGCCACCAGCGAGCTCAGCTCCGGGGCGCTGCCGCCGCGGCCGATGCGCACCGTGGAGACGCCGAGCGCGACGTTCGACCAATCCTCGCCGGTTGACTGCGTGATCTCGGCGCGACGCACGAGTTCGAGCTGCGGCTTGCGGTCCTTGGCGCCGGTGTCGAGCCGGGCGTCGTAGAGCGGCACCCAGCGCGCGTTGCGCACGGCATAGGTCACCCGCAGCGTCGCCTTGGTCGCGGCGGCCGAGGCGACGTCGATCCGCACTTCCAGCTTGCTCGGCGGCTTGGCCGAGCGCTCGGCCTCGAGCTGTGCGATCTGGCGGTCGATCTCGCGCTGCTTGCGCGTGGCGTCGCGGATCGCCGTGTCGGCGGTCGCGATCTCCTCGCCGACCGCAGCAAAGGCCGTGCGCCATTCGGTGATCGGCCGGGCCTCGCCCTTGTCCCCGAGGCCTGTGGGCGAGGCCTCGGCAAAGTGCTGCGCGAATTTGCGTCTTGCGTTGGCCGAGTCGATCGCGCCTTGCAGGTCGGCCCGCTGATCCTTCAGCGCTTCGATGCGCTTGTCGAGCTCGGACAGGTTGACGGGCGGCGTGGTCCGCGGTGGCCGCGCATCGATCGTGCCGATGGTGAGCTTGGCGCCTGCTTCGCCTTCGACGCGGAGGGAGGACGGATCGAGCGAGAGCGGAAAATCCCTGGCGACCAGCGTGCTGTCACCGGAAGCAAGGTCCAGCGAAATGATCCGGGTCACGGTCGCGCCATCGGGATAGACGGTGACGGTGTCGATCGCCGAATTGGTGTCCAATTCGGCGGCCCATGACGGCACCGCGAGCGCCGTGGTCACCAGGACCAGGCTCGTCGTTGCCAGACATTTTGCGGTGATGCGCATGAAATTCCTCCCTGCCGATATCGACGCGTCGCCAGCCGGACGCGCGAAAGATGCCTCGCCAACAAGGCCGCGGAACGTCTTGCAGTCCCGCGGCAATCCTCACACCTGGGTCGGCGAGCCCTGGCCGAAGATGCGCCGGAGCAGATCGGTCACGTTCTTCGCGCCGGCCTTCTTCAAAATGCCGGCGCGGTAGCCTTCGACCGTCCGCGCGCTCAGATGCATGCGGCGGGCGATCTCCTTGTTGGTCAGGCCGGCGGCAAGGTGCCCGAGCACGTCGACTTCGCGCGCGGTCAGTGGCTCGCAACCGGGAAGCCAGCCCTGTCGGCTCGTGCCGGGCTGGGCGAATTCGTCGATGGCGGCATCGATCCGATCGACGAGATCATGGGTGCGGAACGGCTTTTCGATGAAGTCGGTCGCGCCGCTCTTGATGGCGTCGACAGCCATGGCAATGCTGCCATTCGCCGAGGTCACCAGCACCGGCGCCATGCAGTTTTCCTCGCGCAGCCGCCTGAGCATGTCGAGGCCGGAGCGATCCGGCGGCAGCTCCATCAGCACGCAGGCCGGCATCCGCGCCTTCGCCTCGGACAACAGAGACGCACCGTCGGCGAAGCAGATCACGTCATAGGCGCTCTGTTGGAGCGCGGTCGAAAGTTGTTCGCGGGAGGCAGCGTCGGTGTCGATGACGAATACCTCACCCTTGGAAAGCATGTTTCCCGGCATAAGCCCGATCCAGCAATGTCTTGGTCAAATGGTCCGAAACGGAAGGCGGGCCCCATCGCCGCGCCGCGCCGTCATGAGCACGGCATTCACGCCAGTGCTTCGGTTTCCCTTATGTATGCGGCGCCCGGTTCCCGGATTTGACGGATCGAGACAGAAACTTTACATTTCGGGACATCTGCGGGAATGGCTGGCAGGAACGGTTCGCATGACCGACCTCGTTCGCAGCGCAGGCTTGAGCTATTACCCGGAAATCGCCCGGTCGGTGGGGCTCGATCCCAAACAGATGATGCGCAAGGCCAGGCTGCCGCTGGCCTGTCTCGACAAACCCGATACCCCCATTGCCGTCGCCGGCCTGCGCCGCCTGCTCGAATTGTCGGCAAAGGCGTCCGGTGCCGAAGATTTCGGCTTGCGTCTCGCCGAGCGCGGCGGCCTGACCAATTTCGGCGCGGTCGGCCTGATCGTGCGCGAGCAGGCGACCGTCGGCGAAGCCATCGAAGCGTTCTCGCGCTTCATCCATATCCACCATGAGGGCATGCGGCTGGACGTCACGCGCGGCAAGCAGACCGTGGCCGTCACGCTGCATCTGCGCGGCCGTCGGCCGATGGCGCCGCGCCAGTCGATCGACATGGCGCTGGGCAGCATCCACCGCATCATCCAGTCGCTGTACGGCCACGATTGGCGACCGCAGGAGGTGCATCTGCATTATCCGCCGCCGAAGGACCGCAAGCGCTATCGCGATTTCTTCGGCTGCCGCGTGACTTTCAACGCCGAGGACGATGCGATCCTGCTGTCGGCGCATGACATGGAGCGCCGGATCCCGAGCGCGCATCCCCTGATCGCGGCTTATCTGCGCAAGCGGATCGAGGCCATCGAGACCCGGCCGGCAAGCTGGGAAGGGAAGGTCGACGAGGTCGTGCGGACCCTGCTCGCGACCGGCGACTGCACCGTCGAACGCGTCGCCGAGCATCTTGCCTGCACCCGCCGTACCATCCACCGCCATCTCGCAGCGTCAGGCACCAGCTTCTCGGCCATCCTGGATGCGCAACGCGCCGATCTCGTCATCCAGTTGATTGACGATCCCGACCGACCGCTGGCTGACATCGCGGTGCAGCTTGGCTTCTCCGCGCAGAGCGCCATGGCGCGCTGGTTTCGCGGCCGCTTCGGCTGCACCATCACCGACTGGCGCAAAGGCGTGCGGCCTCCGGCAGCGCCGGCCGATACGCCGTCGGCGACCGCAGCTTGAGCTCAACGCGCCGGCGCAGGCACGCCCATGATCGCGAGAGCACGCCGCCGGCTGCCGGCGAGCAGCGGGCCGAACGCGACGGCAAATCCTGGGAATGCGACGAGCCAACCGCAGGCAGCGATGTGCAGCAGCACCTCGCTCTGCGCGGGAAATACCACCGCCGCGACCCTGGCCAGAGCCGCGATGACGACCGCGGCATAGATGACCTGGATCGCCGGCGAAGCGGTTAGCGCCTGACCGGTATGGCCGAGGCTCGCGCGCGTCATCACGGCGAGCGTCATGGTTCCCGCGGCACCCGTCATCCAGGCGTGGATGCCGGCGCTTGGCGGCAGCGCTCCGAACACTGCAATGGCGTGCAGGATGAAGCCGAGCGGCACGAAGACATAACCAATATGGAGGATCACCAGCAGCCGCTCGTGGAAGGTTCGGTCGCCGGCCCAGCGCGCAAGCCGCAGCAGATGCAGCCCGCCGACCAGCGCCATCAAAACACCGGTGACGGCATTCAGCGGCGCGACGACCCAGACGATGAGCGCGAGCGCGCTGCATCCGATCACTGCGCCGTCAAAGCGTCCGAACGGCACCGGCAGGCGGCCGGGATTGAACTTGACCAGCCAGTTGCGGGTGAAGCTCGGAATGATGCGTCCACCGATCAGCGCGATCAGCAGCATGACCACGCCGATGCCGACGCGGATGGTGATATCGGCCGCGCCCTGGTAATGCGCCTCGAGATGGAAAGCGACGTTGCCGGCGAGCAGAACGGACACCAGCCCCACCACCGGAAGGTTGCGCCAATTGCCGCCTGCGACGATCTCGCGCGCCGCGGCGGCGACGACCAGCGCCAGGAAGGCCGCATCGACGACGAGCGCGAACGCCCAGCCGGTATCGGCCGACAACGTGACCACCGCACGCCCGGCAAGCCAGACCATCACCAGAGCCCCAAGCGAGGTGCCTTGGATCGGCAGCCGGCCGGTCCAGTTCGGAATGGCCGTGAACAGGAACCCGGTGATGACAGCCGGCAGGAAGCCATAGAGCATCTCGTGGACGTGCCAGTCGCGCGGCGCGAAGGCGGAACTCACCGACAATTCGCCATAGAACATCGGCAGCCAGGCCAGGATCGACAGCCCCGCCTGGATCGCGGCGAGCAGGAAAAACGGCCGAAAACTGTTCGCAAACAGCGGCCAGCCCTCATATTTTCGGGATCGGGCGCCAGCCATGGGGTCAACTCCAATAAATCTCAGTTCGTTGCCTGGAAAAATACTGCCAGCCCGCCGTCCCGTTTTGCGCTATCGCAAACTGTCGGACGATTGCAGGTGCCATCACACTCCCAGTGCCAAGGAGGCAGAATGGCCAAGGTCGACACATCGCTGGTTGCGCATTTGCCGCTGTTTGCCGGGGTCACGCCGGAAGCTCTGGACGAGATCCTGCGCGAGGCCCGTTCGGCGCGATATCCCAAGAACAGCGCCATCTTCGAGCAGGGCGCGGACGCACAGTCCTTTTTCCTGCTGTTGCACGGCCACGTTCGCGCGGCCAAGACCACGCCGACCGGCGAGCAGATCGTGGTGCGCTACGTCGCGCCCGGCGAAACCTTCGGGCTCGCCATGGCGATCGGGGCCGCGCGATATCCGGCGACCGCGATCGCGGTCGACGACAGCGTCGTGCTGATCTGGCCGACCTCGGCCTGGCCGCGGCTGGTCGAGCGATTTCCCTCGCTGGCCGCCAATACGCTCCAGACCGTCGGCACGCGCCTCCAGGAGAGCCACACCCGCATCCTGGAAATGTCGACGCAGCAGGTCGAGCAGCGCGTCGCGCATGCGCTGCTGCGCCTCGCCAAGCAATCCGGCAAGAAGCTCGACCACGGCATCGAGATCGATTTCCCGATCAGCCGCCAGGACATCGCGCAGATGACCGGCACCACGCTGCACACCGTCAGTCGCATCCTGAGTGGCTGGGAGAGCCAAGGCCTCGTCGAGAGCGGCCGCCAGCGCATCATCCTGCGCGACCCGCACGGGATCGTCGTGTTGGCGGAACGGAACGCAGACAGCGGGGCGGTGTGACGGCCGCACCAAGGCGCCTCCGTCCAGGATAGGGGTGGGGCGCTTCCGCTTACGGCGAAAGCCGCCCCTCACCCGAGAATCCGCGCGCGCCCGCGCGAATTCCAGACCATTTCACGCCGGCACGCAATCAACCAGCGCGGCGAGGAATTTTTCGCGGTCGATGCCATGCTCGCGGCAGGCATCATCCACCGTGTGGAAGGTTGCGATCGGGCAACCGACACAGGCCAGTTTGAAGGCCAGAAACACGCGGATCGTGTGCGGCGCCGCGCGCATGATGTCATCGACCAGATCGTCGGATCCAAAGGACATGGACAACTCCGTTCCGATACGACGATAGCGGAAGGGCGCGGAGTTTCTTTGTGGAAGCGCAAGCTGGCGCTGCTTCTCTCCATCGTCATTCCAGGTGCGACCAAGTCGCGAATCCGGAATGGCGGAGAGAGGGTTACACAGCCCGGCTGTGCAGTTGCTTTGCAGGATTGAGATGCGCGTCGAACGCGGCGGCGACGCTGCGGACCAGGAAGCGCGAGTCTTTTGCGACTGCGAGGCGATTGCCCTCCAGCCTTACGACGCCGTCGGAGATCAGCGGCTTCAAACGCGCCGCCGAGTTCAGCATCGCCCCGGCCTCGGCGCCATGGCGCGCGCAGATGTCGCCGAGGTCGGCGCTGAACTCGCACATGATGCGTTCGATGATGTCGGCGCGCAGCCGGTCGTCGTCGGTGAGCCCGTAGCCCTTCGCGGTGGCGGGACGGCCGGCGGCGATGCTCTGCGCATAGGCGCCGATCTGCACCTCGTTCTGAACGTAACCTTGCGGCAAATGGCCGATCGCGCTCGCGCCGAAACCGAGCAGGACTTCACCCTTGTCGGTGGTGTAGCCCTGAAAGTTGCGCCGCAACGTCCGCTCCTCGAAGGCCACCGCCATGGAATCGTCGGGCCGCGCGAAATGATCGAGCCCGATCTGCACGTAGCCCGCCTCCTTCAGCGCATTGGCGATCGCGCAGGCCTGGTCGTGGCGCGCGAGGCCGTCAGGCAGCACGCCCTCGTTGATCATGCGCTGGTGCTTCTTGAATTCGGGCACATGGGCGTAACCGAACACGGAGAAGCGGTCGGGTGCGAGGCTGAGGCTGCGCCGAACCGTATCCAGGCACGATGCGACGGTCTGGTGCGGCAAGCCGTAGATCAGGTCAAAATTGATTCCGACGATGCCGGCGTGCCGAAGCTGCTCGACTACGGACGCCGTCTGCTCGAAGCTTTGCACCCTATTGATCGCCCGTTGCACCACGGGATCGAAGCTCTGCACGCCAAGGCTCGCGCGGTTGACGCCGGAGAGCCGCATCGCCTCGACCATGTCGGCGGTCAATGTGCGGGGATCGATCTCGACCGCGACCTCGGCCGAAGGCAGCACGAAGAACTTCTGGCGCATCGTCGCCATCAACTCGGCGAAAGCCTCCGGCATCATGATCGTTGGCGTGCCCCCGCCGAAATGGATGTGCTCCACCTTGATGCGGCGGCCGATGGTTTCGGCGACCTGCACGATCTCGTTGCGCAGGGTCCGCTGATAGCCGGCGATGAGCTCGTCGCGGCGGACGATCTGGGTGTGACAACCGCAATACCAGCACATCTCACGGCAGAACGGGACGTGGAGATAGAGCGAGGCGCTGGCGCTCGCCGGCAGCTCGGCCAGCCACCGGCCGTAGGTGTCCGGACCGATCGCTTTTGAGAAATGCGGAGCGGTCGGGTAGCTCGTATAGCGTGGCAATCGTTCTTCGCCGTAGCTCGCCGCGAGATCAGCTCTCATATCTTACCCATTCGTAAATTTCGGCCGTGTACAGACGTCACGGCAAATCACGGAATGCACTCCACTAACCCGGATCCGAAGGGGCGACCTTGCGCTCGCGCAAAGTCGGCCCGGGAGGAGGCGCGCCCCGGAGGTTGCGCTCGCGCAAAGCGCAGCGGCCGGTTCCGGGCCATGATCATTGCAATTGGCACGACATCCGGAGCATTTGCCCATGAGGCTTCTCGTCCTCGAACTGATTTTCTCCCTGCTCGACGTCCGCGGCCATATCCCGCGTTTCGACGACTTCCGGCCGGCCCCGGTCGCACCGGCTCCGGCCGGCACCGCGCGCGCTCTGGCCGCCGTCATCGCTGTCCTCGCCGTGCTGTCGCTGGCGATCTGGGCGGTGGTCTGGCTTGCCACACATCTCTTCTAGTCACGTCCTGTCCAGGGCCCCGATCATGATCTCATCCAAGCGCGCGGTCGCCTGCGCAGTCATCCTGACATGCCTTGTCGGGTCGCCTGCCCGCGCCGCCGACACGACCAGCGGCGATCTCGTCATCACCAAGGCGTGGAGCCGGGCAACGCCCGGCGGAGCCAAGGTCGCTGGCGGCTATCTGACGATCGAGAACAGGGGCAACACGCCGGAGCGGCTGCAGGCTGCATCGGCCATCCATGCGCTTCGAACCGAGATCCACGAGATGACCGTCAACGACGGCATCATGACCATGCGCCCGCTCGACAAGGGGCTTGTCATCGCACCCGGACAAGTCATCACGCTGGCGCCCGGCGGCGGACACCTGATGTTCATCGGCCTCGACGTGCCGCTGCATGCCGGCGACCAGATGCCGGTGAAGCTGTCGTTCGAGCGCGCCGGAGACGTGAACGTGACGCTGGATGTGCAGGCCATGGGCGCACAGGCGCCCGCAAGCACGCAGAGCACTGCTGCGACGGAGCCTGCGCATCGCGCGGAGCAGGCGACGGCGGTCCCACCCGCGGCGACATCCGACGCAGACGAAAGCTTCTTCACGCATCTCCATGCTGAAAAGGCCATGGCCAACGTCACGGTCTCTCCCGGACGCGCCGGCCCGGTGGAGATCGCAATCCAGCTCGAAGATGCCAACGAACTGCCCCTGAGTGCGGATGCGGTTGCGGTCACGCTCGGCAATCCCGAGCATGGCGTGGCGCCGATCACCGCAAATGCCGAGCGCATCAGTCATGATCAGTGGCGAGTCAGGATGTCGGCACCACTGTCCGGCCGCTGGTCGCTCGGCCTCGACATCCGCATCACGCCATTGGATGCGGTTAACGTGGTGTCACCGATCCTGCTCCGTTAAGACACCTACGTACTGTTGCGGAACCGAATCCGGCAAAACCTTGTCGCAGCGCAAACACTCTTGCCACGGTTGGCGCACAGTGCATCCCGTCATCAAAACCTTTCCAGATGAAGGATGCTTACGATGTTCACCCGCAGAGTCGCATTGATCGGCGCCGCAGCGACCGCTCTGATGCTGGCGACCCCCGCCTTGGCTGCCGACGATCTCAAGCTGCCGCGCCAGAAGGTCGAGCTGGTTGCTCCGCCCTTCGTGCATGCGCATGAGCAGGCGACCAAGCAAGGCCCCAAGATCATCGAGTTCAAGCTCACGATTGAGGAGAAGAAGGTCGTCATCGACGAGAAGGGCACCACTTTCCAGGCGATGACCTTCAACGGCTCGATGCCGGGCCCGCTGATGGTCGTGCATGAGGGCGACTACGTCGAGACGACGCTGGTCAATCCCGCGACCAACACCATGCCGCACAACATCGACTTCCATTCCGCGACCGGCGCGCTCGGCGGCGGCGCGCTCACCCTGATCAATCCCGGCGAGCAGGTCGTGCTGCGCTGGAAGGCGACCAAGACCGGCGTGTTCGTCTATCACTGCGCCCCGGGTGGCCCGATGATCCCCTGGCACGTCGTCTCCGGCATGAACGGCGCTGTGATGGTGCTGCCGCGCGAGGGCCTGAACGACGGCAAGGGCCACGCGCTGAAGTACGACAAGGTCTACTACATCGGCGAGCAGGACATGTACGTGCCACGCGACGAGAAGGGCAACTTCAAGTCCTACGACTCGCCGGGTGAAGCCTTCACCGACACTGAAGAGGTGATGAAGAAGCTGATCCCGACCCACGTCGTGTTCAACGGCAAGGCCGGCGCGCTCACCGGCAAGAACGCCCTGACCGCCAATGTCGGCGAGAACGTGCTGATCGTGCATTCCCAGGCCAATCGCGACAGCCGTCCGCATCTGATCGGCGGTCATGGCGACTATGTCTGGGAGACCGGCAAGTTCGGCAATGCACCTGAGGTCGGGCTCGAGACCTGGTTCATCCGCGGCGGCTCGGCAGGAGCTGCGCTGTACAAGTTCCAGCAGCCCGGCATCTACGCCTATGTCACGCACAATCTGATCGAAGCCGCAGACCTCGGTGCCACCGCGCACTTCAAGGTCGAAGGCAAGTGGAACGACGATCTGATGACCCAGGTGAAGGCACCTGCCGAAATACCGGCTCCCAAGACCAACTAAACGCGACAAGGGGCCGGTCATCACCGGCCCCTTCTTCTTCAGGGAATGACCATGCTGATCGCATTCAAGCTCAAAATGGCCCTCGCCTGCGTCGCCGGACTCGCGGGGCCGATCGCGATGGCGCCGCTGGTTTCGACCATGGCGGTCCGCGGCACGGCCAGGGAGCCTGCGATCGTCAGCGTCGCGCCGGGCAGCCTGTCCTATCGCGAGGCCGGCGACTTCACGCGCGCCGGACAGCAGGCGGAAGCACCGCTGCGCGCGATACGCGTCGACCGACCGCTGCACATCATGCGAAACCAGGTCTCGTCATCCGATTATCAGCTCTGCGTGCAGGACGGCGCCTGCCGCGCGCTCGATCGCGACGTGGCGGTTGCCCCCGATCGCCCCGCGGTGCAGGTGAACTGGCATGACGCCGAGGCCTATGCGGGCTGGCTGTCGCGCAAGACCGGCCGCCATTACCGCTTGCCCAGCGATGCCGAATGGGCCTTTGCCGCCGGTTCCAGATTCAAGGACGATGGCGTAGCAGTCGATGCGAACGATCCTTCGAAGCGCTGGATCAGCCGCTATGAGCGCGAATCCGAACGCGACCTCTCCGACACCACGGCCTATCCGTTCGGTAAGTTCGGCCCGAACGAGCACGGCGTTGAAGATCTCGCCGGCAACGTCTGGGAGTGGACCTCGACCTGCTTCGTGCGCTCGCGCGTCGACGAAGCAGGCAATGCCGGTCGCCCCACCGTGAATTGCGGCGTGCGCGTCGCCGAGGGCGCGCACCGCGCCTATGTCACCGATTTCATCCGCGACGCCCGCGCCGGCGGCTGCGCCCAAGGGGTGCCGCCAGCCAATCTCGGCTTCCGCCTGGTGCGCGAAGAGACTTCGTGGGTCGCGAGCGTGTCGGCGCGCTGGAGCAAGGTATGGTCGGCGAGGTCGTAGTCTATTAGCGCGCTATCTTCCGCACCACGGCTTCTCAAATCGTCCGCGCGAACATGCGAAAGCCGGGCGCGCCGATGATCGTCTCGAAAGCGGGATCGTGCTTTTCCTCCGCGAAGGCAAAGCCCGCCTTCGCGTAGGCGCGTTCGGCCGGCTCGTTGCCGATCAGGAACGAGATCGTGGCCCGCCCAAATCCGGCCGCGCGGCCCTTGTCGAGCGCATGCGCAATCAACGCCGGCACCAGACCACGGCCACGATAGGCGGGGTCGGTCGCGACATGCTCGATCATCCAGTCGCCCTCGCCGCCCTGGACCCAGCAGGCCCGCGTATAGGCGCCGCGTCGGCGGATCGCATCCAGCTCCGTCTCAGACAGCCCGGTTGCAGCCCCGACTTCCGCGATCGCGCTCCAGGCTGCAGGTCCGGTACCGGCTGCGGGCAGCGCGCACAGCGCCACGGCCGGCTTGCCATCGACCTCGGCGATCAGGAATTGCGAGACGTGCCACATCGACACGGCATGCGCGACCGCTATGCGCGCGATGAAGTCGCGGCATTGCGCTTCGGGCCAGCCGAGCGCGACGTCGAACCAACCGCGCGGCCGGTAGCCGCGCTGCGACGACAGGATGGTTCGAGCGATGAATCCGGCGTCTTCGGGACGCGCCGACCGTACCGTCATGCGCGCCCCCTTTGCGAAGACCTCAGGTGTTCTTCAGCGCGACGCGGAATTCGGCTTCGGTCTTGGACTTGACCTCGTCGAGCGTGACGCCGTCGGCGAGCTCGATCAGGGCCATGCCGCCGTCGCCGTGCTTGTCGATGGTGAAGACGGCGAGATCCGTGACGACCATGTCGACCACACGCTCGCCGGTCAGCGGCAGATTACATTTCTTCAGGAGCTTCGGGCCGTCCTTGGCCGAGTGCTCCATCACCACGACGACGCGCTTGACGCCCGCGACGAGGTCCATCGCGCCGCCCATGCCCTTGACCATCTTGCCGGGAATCATCCAGTTGGCGAGATCGCCGTTCTGGGCCACCTGCATGGCGCCGAGGATAGACAGATCCATGTGGCCGCCGCGGATCATGCCGAAGGAATCCGCGCTCGAGAAATACGAGGTCGACGGCAGTTCGCTCACCGTCTGCTTGCCGGCATTGATGAGATCGGCATCCACCTCGTCCTCATAGGGGAAGGGTCCCATGCCGAGCATGCCGTTCTCGCTCTGCAGGCTGACGTCGACACCATCCGGAATGTAGTTCGAGACCAGCGTCGGGATGCCGATGCCGAGATTGACGTAATAGCCGTCGCGCAATTCCTTCGCGGCGCGCGCGGCCATCTGTTCACGGGTCCAGGCCATCTTCGTCTCCTGATCTCAAGCTGCCGTGCGCGGGCGGGTGTTGCGGAATTCGATGCGCTTCTTGGCCGTGCCGACCTCGACGATGCGCTTCACGAAGATGCCGGGCGTGTGGATGTGGTCGGGGTTGAGTTCACCGGCCGGAACCAGATGCTCGACCTCGGCCACCGTGATCTTGGCGGCGGTCGCCATCATCGGGTTAAAGTTGCGCGCGGTCTTGCGGTAGATGAGGTTGCCGGCCGTGTCGCCCTTCCAGGCATGCACGATGGCGAGGTCGGCGAACAGGCCGCGTTCCATCAGATACTTCTCGCCGTCGAATTCCTTCACTTCCTTGCCTTCGGCGATCAGCGTGCCGACGCCGGTCTTGGTGTAGAAGGCCGGAATGCCGGCGCCGCCGGCGCGGATGCGCTCGGCGAGCGTGCCCTGCGGATTGAATTCGAGTTCCAGCTCGCCGGCGAGGAATTGCTGGGCGAACAGCTTGTTCTCGCCGACATAGGACGAGATCATCTTCTTGATCTGCCGGGTTTCCAACAGGCGGCTGAGGCCGATGCCGTCGACGCCGGCATTGTTGGAGACCACCGTCAGACCCTTGACGCCGGACTCGCGGATTGCATCCGACAGCTCCTCGGCGATGCCGCAGAGGCCGAAACCTCCCGACATGATCATCATGTTGTCTTTCAAAATGCCTGACAGAGCCGACTTGGCGTCGGGATAGACCTTGTTCATGCAAATAACCTTCGACTGAACCTGCGGCTTGGAGGCGTCGCGCCCTATTGGCGGCGATTATTAGGCGAAATCCTCCAAAGCCGTCAATGATACGGGGTTCTCCGCACCGCGCCCGGGTGATAGAAGCTGCCCACGCCGTGGGCAGAACCGTCCGCGGCCTTGAAAGCGACAAGAAAACCCATCAAGTTGCGGGACTTAACATCATAGGGCTTGGGCGTGGGCACGCAGGTTTCCCGACCCGCCCTTCTGGCTCCAACGACCAACCCGATCAGGACATGCCATTGACCATGGCCCAAGGAATGAAGCGCCTCGGGACGCCGATCGCGGCGCTGCTCGGCGTGGCGCTGATCGCCCTGATCGCGACCTCCTGGCTCATCAACCGTGACGCGCTGCGCAAGGCGGTCGAAGCGCAGATCCGCGACGTTACCGGCCTCGAGCTCAATGTCGCGGGCAGCATCGACATCTCGGTGCTGCCGGCGAGCTACATCTCCTTCCACGACGTCGGCCTCAAGGGCGGCGGCACCAGCGATTCCGCGCTCCATGTCGACGTGCTCACCGCCAATCTGCGGCTGCTGCCGCTCTTGCTGCAACGGTTCGAGATCGCCGACCTGACGCTGCTGCGGCCGCGTATCCATGTCAGCCTGAGGCCGGGCGGCGAGAGCAACTGGACGCCCTTCATCCAGACCATCGCGCGCACCATGAAGCCCGGGGCCGAGAACCAGGTCTCGTTCTCCGAAATCCGGATCCAGGACGGCGTGCTCGAATACGAGGACGCCGCCACCCACGCCACCGAGCAATTCGACGACATCGACCTGTCGCTGGCCTGGCCCTCGATCTCGCGCTCCTTTGCCGCGACGGGACAGTTCGACTGGCGCGGCGAGCGCGTCGACGGCTCGATCAGCTTTTCCGATTTCGTCGCCGCTTTGTCCGGCGAGCGCTCGGGGTTGAAGGCACGGATCGCCAGTGCGCCGCTCAAGCTCGCCTTCGACGGCAGCGTCGCCAACCGCACCAGCCCGATGATGGAAGGCACGCTGACGATCGACAGCCCCTCCTTGCGCAACGCGCTGCGCTGGGCCGGGCAGCCGCAGCCCGCCAGCGGCGGCTTCGGCCGTTTTGCGCTGAAGGCCCGCGCCAACGTCGTCGGCCCCTCGATCGCGCTTACCAACGTCAATGTCGAGCTCGACGGCAACGCCGCCGAGGGCGTCATGACCTACGCCAATAACGGCCGGCAGACGCTGCAGGCGACGCTCGCCGCCGACGCGCTCGACTTCACGCCTTACATCTCCACCTTCCGCCTGCTCGCGAGCGGGGCGCGCGACTGGAACAGGCAGCTGTTCGATCTCCAGGGATTGTCGACCACCGACCTCGACATGCGCCTGTCGGCAGCCAAGCTGACGGTCGGGCCGACCAAGCTCGGCCGTACCGCGATCGGCGCCAATTTGCGCAACGGGACGCTGGCGCTCTCGGTCGGCGAGGCCCAGGTCTATGGCGGGATCGCCAAGGGCTCGTTCGGCATCGCGCGCACCGACGCCGTCGCCGACATCAAGGCGCAATTCCAGTTCACCGACGTCGATCTCCAGGCCTGCGCCACCGAATTGTTCGGCCTCAACAAGCTGTCCGGTCGCGGCAACATCAACGTGTCGCTGTTCGCCTCGGGCTCGAGCCCGTTTGGCCTCGTGCAGTCGCTCGACGGCAGCGCCACCGTCACCGGGCACGACGGCGCGATCTCGGGCTTCAATGCCGAGCAGCTCCTGAAGCGCCTGGAGCGGCGGCCGCTGTCAGGCGGCGGCAATTTCCGCAACGGGTCGACGCCGTACAACAATCTCACCATCGCGGTGAAATTCTCCGATGGCATCGCCACCGCCGAGGACATCCGCATTGAAGGGCCGTCGGCAAAGATCACGCTGACCGGCACCGCCTCGGTGCCGACACGCGAATACGACATGAAAGGCGTGGCAAGCCTCAATACGACGTCCGGCTTTCAATTGCCCTTCATGGTGCAGGGCCCCTGGGACGATCCGCTGATCTTCCCCGACCCTGAGAGCCTGATCCGGCAATCGCCCGCGGCGTCCCCCTTCCTCGATCTGCTGAAGCAGCGCATTACCGGTGGCGGAAAGCGTCCCGAGGGATCGCCGACGGCCGAGAATGCCAAGGAAAACGCCAAGTCCAACTGATCCATGATCTGGACAGTGCGCGCCAGCTCTCCGAAAAGATCGTGTCCAAACGACATCTGAAGCGCGATGACGTTTCATCGTCATCGCGCTTAGGAAAGATGACATCGCTCTCTCGGCTTGGCGGCCTCAAGCGGCCGATTGCGTCGTCGAAATCCAGCCTTTGTCCTCCCGCACCAGCGGGGCGGCAGCGATCCTCGGTGCGGTCGCGATCGCAGGCGTGCTGCCCTGGCCCAGTTCGCGGTCCAAGACCTCTCGGTCACAGGCGTTCTCCCAAAGCGAAATCGTGATGGACGCGACGCAATTGCTGATCATGCTGGTCAGCGCCCGCGCCTCCGACATGAAGCGGTCGATGCCGACGAGCAGCGCCACGCCGGTCACAGGCAGATCCGGCATCACCGAAAGCGTCGCGACCAGCGCAACGAAGCCGCTGCCGGTGACGCCAGCCGCTCCCTTGGAGGTCAGCAGCATCAATCCGAGCATCGCCGCGATCTGGCCCCAGGACAGATGGATGTCGCAGGCCTGCGCGATGAACAGAGACGCCAGGGTGAGATAGATGGCGCTGCCGTCCAGATTGAAGGAATAGCCCATCGGCAGCACCAGGCCCGAGACCCCCTTGCGACACCCGAGCTGCTCCAGCTTGCGCAGCGCGCCAGGGAGCGCTGGCTCCGAGGATGACGTGCCGAGCACGATCAGCAATTCTTCCTTGAAGTAGCGGATGGTCTTCCACAGGCTGAAGCCGTTCAGCCGCGCCAGCGTGCCCAGCACGACCACCACGAACACGGAGCAGGCGATATAGAAGGTCAGGATCAATAGTCCGAGCGAGCCGATCGAACGGATGCCGTAGCGGCCCACCGTGAACGCCATGGCACCGAAGGCACCGAGCGGCGCGAGCTTCATGATGAAGCCGAACGACACGAACAGCACGTGAGAGAACGAGGCGACTGCCTTTGTCACCACGACACCCCCATCGCCGGCACGGCTGAGGCCAAAAGCGATCAGGATGGAGATCAGCAGGACCGGCAGCACTTCACCATCGGCGAACGCGCCAAAGAACGAATGCGGGATGATGTGCAGCATGAAGTCCGCAAATCCGGTCGCACCGGCCTGCTTGGTGAACTTCGCGGCCACCGACGGATCCAGCGTGCTGACGGAGACATGCATGCCAGCGCCGGGCTGGATCAGCGACACGGCGACGAGCCCGGCCAACAGCGCGAGCACGGTCAGCAGATAGAACAGCGCCATGGATTTCACGAGCGTGCGGCCGACCTCGCGCGAATCGCTGATGCTGGTGATGCCGCTGACGATGGTGCAGAACACGATCGGCGCGATCATCATCTTGACCAGCTTGACGAAGCCGTCTCCGAACGGCTTGAGCGCGGCGCCGAATTCGGGCCAGAAATGGCCCGTGAGGACACCCAGTACGAGGCCAATGAGCACCTGGACGTAGAGAATCCGGTAGAAGGGTTTCCGAGCCTCGGTGCTCGCATGCCCGGCCAGCGCTTCCTTGTGCATCCTCTTGTCTCCCATGGCTCTGTTTTCTTTGATGGCTTCGCGCGGGCGTCAGGCCGCCAGCACGGAATGAGGCACTTGTGACCGGCGGGCGAAGACGTGGCCCTCGAAGATCCGCCGGGCTGTCCGCAACACCCGGGCAACCGGGCCGGGCTCGAGCTTCACCACGAGCTGGCCGGAGGGATGGGCGAGCGTGATCGGCACCGGCGGTGCCAGCGGTCCGACCATCTCTGCAGCGATCGTTCCTGATGTGACGCACGCCGTGGCGATCGCGACCGCGCCGGTCACCGCGAGCGCGCTATGGCAGTCGTGCGGCATGAAGTACCTGACGTTCAACGTCGCCCCGCTCGCGGGCGCAATCAGAACCGGTTTCGGGATCACCATGTTCGCGGGATTGGGAAACCCCATCCGGCGTCCCGCTTCGATCCGCAGGTCTTCGAGACGCGCGCGGAAGCTGCTGTCGGCAAAATCGGAAGGCGCCTCGCGGCCGCTGCATCCCAGATCCGCCGCACGGACCAGCATGACCGGCATCGCCGCATCGAGGCAGGTCACGTCGATTCCGTGGATGCGATCGACCGCTCGTCCCGTCGGCAGCAGACGGCCGGTGCGTGCGCCGGCCGCGTTGGGGAACGACAATTCGATGGGCGCGGCCGTTCCCGGCACGCCGTCGATCCGCGCCTCGCCCTCGTAAGTCACCCGCCCTCCCGGCGTGGCAATCGTCGCGTCGATCAGCTTGCCGGTGTTGACGTTGTGGATGCGTACATGCGTGCGATCCGCGGTGGCGGCGACCAGACCGACTTCGATTGCGAACGGCCCCACCGCCGCCAGCATGTTTCCGCAATTCGGCGAGGTATCCACGATGCCTTCCCGAACACGCACCTGGGCAAACAGATAATCGACATCGGCGCCGGGCACCGATGCCGGTCCGACGATCGCGACCTTGTTGATGACGGCATTGCCGCCGCCGATCCCGTCGATTCCGAGATCGTGTCCGCCTCCCATCACGGACAACAGGACCGCGTCGCGTGACGCCGGGTCGGCCGGAAGGTCGCTGGCCAGGAAGAACGGTCCGCGCGAGGTACCTCCGCGCATGACCACACAGGGAATGGCAATCTGATCGTTCATGGAGCTGTTCCGTTGGCGACAATCTCGCGCAGGCCGGAGCATCCCTCGGCAGAACTCTTTTGTGAAATGCAAATATCTGAGGTATTATTTCGGATATCGGTATAATGGGGAGGCCGTCATGAATGCGGAATTGCTCGACCTCAAGGCGTTCATCACCGTGGCGGAGACGGGAAGCTTCGTCCGCACCGCCAAGGCGCTGAACCTGTCGCAACCCGCGCTCAGCCGGCGCATTCAGAAGCTCGAGGAAAGTCTCGGCGCGCCCCTGCTCGAACGGTCGACCCGCCACGTCAATCTCACCATGACCGGCCGTGACTTCCTGCCGAAGGTGCGCCGCCTCATCGACGAGTTCGAGACCTCGGTGCTCGCCATCCAGGACATCGGCGCGCGAAGCTCAGGCTTGGTCTCGGTGGCGGCCGTGCCGACAGCGGTGTTCTATTTCCTGCCGCGTGCGATCGGCCGGTTTGCGGAAGCGTATCCGCGCATTCGCATCCGCATTCTGGACATCGGCGCCAATGAGGGATTGGAAGCGGTCGCGCGCGGAGAAGTTGATTTCGGCATCAATTTCATCGGCGCCTCGCATGCCGAGATCGAATTCGAGAAGCTCGTCGAGGATCCTTTCGTGCTGGCATGCCGTCATGACCATCCGTTGGCGTCGCGCAAGCAGGTCAGTTGGCCGGAGATCGTGCCGCACCGGGTCATCACCGTCGGTCGCAACAGCGGCAATCGCGCGCTGATCGACAATGCACTGGCGCGACATGGGCTGCAGCTGAACTGGTCTTATGAAGTCGCCCACCTCTCCGGTTCGCTTGGCCTGGTCGAGGCGGGTCTCGGCATCGCCGTGCTCCCGAAGCTCGCGACGCCCGCGGCCGGCCATCCGATCATTCACACCATTCGCCTGATCGAGCCGGAAGTGTCGCGGACGATCGGCATCGTGCGCAGGCGCGGGGCGACCCTGTCCCCTCATGCCAGCCAGTTTCTGAAGATGCTGCTGGAGGCATGGCGCTCGCCTGCCCGGACCAGCGGGCAAGGCAGGCCGCGCTCCCGATCTGCCGACACGAGCGCGAATGTCGCTGCGACCGTGCCTCGCGGGAAACGCTGACAAGGCCAGACACCGCGAGGCGAATTGATTGGCATGTATTGATGCGGCCTTTGGATCGATGCGCGAATCCGCAGCCCCACAGCCTCTCTTCAACCGCGACATAGGTCTGACAAGAAGCCGCTAGATCGGATGACGGCCATGCGCTAGTGTTTTATACGACCGGTTAAAAACACCGGCCGTTTGAGGGAGAAAAACGTGAAATCCAAGGTTATTGGCGCAGTATCACTGGCGGTCGCTGCGGCCGGGCTGTTTGCAGCCGCTGCACCCGCATTTGCGCAGCAGAAGACGATCACGGTCTGGTGGGGCAAGGGCTTCTACCGCTCCGAAGACGACGCGTTGATCGAGACGATCAAGAAATTCGAAGCCAAGACCGGCATCAAGGTCGAATTGTCGCAGTATGCGATTCAGGACATGATTCCGAAGACGGTCGCCGCTCTCGATGCCGGCACCGTGCCCGATGTCGCCTATTCCGATTCCTATGACGTCCAGGCGCAGGGCAAGTGGGCCTATGAGGGCAAGCTCGAGGATCTCTCCGACGTCATGGAGCCGATCAAGGGCCGCTTCGTGCAGAACACGCTCGATGCGTCGATCCTCTACAACGACGTCACCAAGAAGAAAGCCTATTACGGCTTTCCGCTGAAACAGCAGAGCATGCACGTCCAGATTTGGAACGACATGCTGGAGAAGGCCGGCTTCAAGCTGAGCGACATTCCGAACGACTGGAGCGGTTACTGGACCTTCTGGTGCGACAAGGTGCAGCCCGCGATCCGCAAGGCGACCGGCCAGCGCATCTATGCCGTCGGCCAGCCGATGGGCGTGGAATCCACCGACGCCTTCCAGTCCTTCTACACCTTCATGGACGCCTACCACGTCAAGCTGGTCGACGATGACGGCAAGCTCACCGTCGACGATCCCAAGGTTCGCGAGAACCTGATCAAGGCGATGAAGGATTACACCGACACCTACATCAAGGGCTGCACGCCGCCGTCCTCCACGACCTGGAAGGATCCCGACAACAACGTCGCCTTCCACAACAAGACCATCGTGATGACCCACAACTTCACGATCTCGATCGCGGCGAAGTGGTTTGAGGATTCCACGAACCAGGCGCTGACGCCCGAGCAGCGCGAGGCCGGCAAGAAGGCCTATGAGCAAGACATCATCACGGCCTCCTTCCCCAAGGCACCGGATGGTTCGACCATCCGCTACCGCTCCGACGTCAAGACCGGACTGGTGTTCACCGCGGCCAAGAACAAGGCCGAGGCCAAGCAGTTCATCAGCTTCCTGCTCCAGGAAGAGAACGTCCGTCCCTACATCGAGGGCGCGCTCGGCCGCTGGTTCCCGGTGACGAAGGAAAGCCAGGAAAGCCCGTTTTGGCAGGCTGACAAGCACCGCAAGGCCGTCTACACCCAGTTCAAGGGCGGCACCGCGGCGTTCGACTTCACCAAGAACTGGAAGTTCACGATTCTCAACAACGAGAACGTGTGGGCGAAGGCGATGAACCGCGTCGTCAGCGAGAAGGTTCCGGTCGACAAAGCCGTCGACGAACTGATCGCCCGCATCAAGCAGGTCGCGGGTTAATTCATCCGCCCCTCTCCCCGCATTGCGGGGAGAGGTGTAAGAACAACACCGGCCGCGTTTCGCGGCCGGCTTCTCTTTGAAGAGTCCAAAAAGAATGGCGATCACGCTCTCAGGCGATCAGGCAGTCCCCGGCCCGCCCCTGTCGTCTCGGCTGACCCCGGCGCAGGTCTGGGGCATCGTGCTGCTCGCGCCCTATCTGCTCGTTTTCCTCGCCTTCGTGGTCTATCCCGTCTGCTACGGTCTCTGGCTGGCGCGGGCCCCCTCGAACTATGTCGCGCTCTATAACGACCCGATCTTCGCGCGCGCTGCGGTCAACACGCTGATCTTCCTGGTCATCGGCATCAACATCAAGATGCTGATCGCGCTGTTCCTGTCCGGCTTCTTCGCCCAGCAGCGCCCCTGGATCAAATGGCTCTCGGTGATCTTCATCCTGCCCTGGGCCGTGCCTTCGATCCCGACCATCCTGTCGGTGCGCTTCATGCTCAATCCCGAATGGGGCATGATCAACCATTTCATCTTCTCCTTCACCGGCGATGACGGCCCGAACTGGCTGAACGATCCGACCGTGGCGCTGACCATGGCGATCGCCGTGCATATCTGGAAGTCTCTGCCGTTCTGGACGCTGATCCTGATCACCGGCCGCCTTGCGATCTCGCACGATCTGTTCGAGGCCGCCGAAGTCGACGGCGCGAGCTGGTGGCAAAAATTCCGCTACATCACCTGGCCGTCGATGCAGACGCTCTACGTCACCTGCACGCTGCTCTCGATGATCTGGACGCTCGGCGACTTCAACAGCGTCTATCTGCTCACCGGCGGCGGCCCGGCCGACCTCACGCACGTGCTGTCGACGCTCGGCATCCGCTATCTCCGGCTCGACCAGCTCTCGCTGGCGATGGCTTCCATCGTCTGCGCGATGCCGTTCGTCCTGCCGCTCGTGTACTTCATGATGAAACGGTTGTCCCGATGAAGCTCCCCGGCGTAAGAGAGTTTTCTTGGCGCGAAGTCGGGACCGAAGCGCGGCTCCTGCTGATCGGCATTCCCGTCTTCCTGTGGACGATGATCCCGATCTATCACATGTTCCTGTTCGCGATCTCGCCGAAGGAGGACGCGTTCTCGGGCAAGCTGTGGCCGGACCATCCGACGCTGCACAACTTCGAGATCGTGTTCAAGCAGCAGCACTACTTCCTGCGCGATTTCTACGTGCAGTTCTGGAATTCGGTGGTGATTGCGGCGTCCGTCGGCGTGCTGACGCTGTTCATCGCGACCGCGGCTGCGTTCTCGATCTCGCGGCTGAAAGTGCCGGGCGGACGCATCGTGCTGAACCTCGCGCTCTTCACCTATTTCATTCCGGCCGCGTTCCTGGCCGTGCCGATGTACCGGACCATGGGCAATTACGGCCTGCTCAACAATCACTGGTCGCTGATCCTGGCGATGGTGACGATCGCCTCGCCTTACGCCATCTGGGTGCTCAAGCAGGCGTCGGACAAGCTGCCGGTCGAGCTCGACGAGGCCGCGGTGATGGACGGCGCGACGACGCTGCAGATTTTCCGCTTGGTCTATTTGCCGCTGATGATGCCCTCGCTGGTCGCGATCGGCACCTATGCGGTGCTGCTGGCCTGGAACGAATATCTCTACGCGTTCCTGCTGCTCTCCAACGACCGCGAGATCACCCTTCCCGTCGCGCTCGGCAACTTCCTCGCCGCCGATGACTCGCCCTGGGAGCTCCTGATGACCACCGGCTTCATCTACGCGCTGCCGCCGGCCGCGGTCTACTACGCCTTCCGCCGCTACATGGTGGGCGGGCTCACGGCGGGCGCAGTGAAGTCGTAGACAGGCTGCATTCGGGTCTGATCCAAAGCACCAGATCCGGAATCTCGAGATTCTCAGGTGCGCAATTGCGCACCGTCGTAGATTCTGCGCATCGCACCGGAATGCCCCATTCCTCTACAGCGGCGCTGCGCTCTCGCCCTGCGAGCTCGACAGCTTCGAAGCGAGCGAGGCGATGACGATAACGACGGCGATCAGGGCGATCACCAGCGTGCAGATCGCGTTGATCTCCGGCTTCACCCCCAAACGCACCTCGGAATAGATGCGGATCGGCAAGGTGGCCGAGCCCGGTCCGGTAGTGAAGCTCGCGATGACGAGATCGTCGAGCGACAGCGTGAAGGCCAGCATCCAGCCGGCGACGATCGCAGGCGCGATCAGCGGCAACGTCACGGAGACGAATGCGCGGAGCGGGTTGCAGCCGAGATCCATCGCCGCTTCCTCCAGCGAGCGATCGAGCGAGCCGAGGCGGGACTGCACGACGACCGCGACGAAGCACATCGTCAGCGTGGTGTGGGCGATCGTCACGGTCCAGAAGCCGCGCTCGGCGTTGAGCGCCACGAACAGCAGCAGCAACGACAATCCGGTGATCACCTCCGGCATCACCAGCGGCGCATAGAGCATGCCGGAGAACAGCGTGCGGCCACGGAACCGCTCGCCGCGCGACAGCGCGACAGCGGCCAGCGTGCCGAGCAGCGTGGCGATGGTCGCCGAGGAGACCGCGACCCGCAGGCTCATCCAGGCCGCCTCGATCATGGCGCGGTCATTGAAGAGCTCGTGATACCAGCGCAGCGACCAGCCGCCCCACACCGTGACGAGGCGCGAGGCGTTGAAGGAATAGATCACGAGGATGAGGATCGGCAGATAGAGGAATGCCAGACCCAGCGCGAGCGAGGCGATGTTGAAGCGGGAGAGGCGAGAGACCCTGCGCATCGTCTCAGCGCCCTTGTTCCAGCTGCCGCTTCTGCAGCCGCTCATAAAGCAGCAGCGGCACCAGCAGCACGGCCAGCAACACGATGGCCGCGGCGGACGCGACCGGCCAGTCCTTGTTGGTGAAGAATTCGAGCCACAGGGTCTGGCCGATCATCAGCGAATTGGAGCCGGCCAGAAGATCTGGAATGACGAACTCGCCGACGATCGGGATGAAGCACAGCAGCACGCCGGCGCCGACGCCAGGCAGCGACAACGGAAAGGTGACGAGCCAGAACACCTGCCAGGGCGGAGCACCGAGATCGCCGGCCGCCTCCTCCAGCGCCGGCTCCATCTTGGCGAGCGTGGCGTAGAGCGGCAGGATCATGAACGGCAGATAGGAATAGACGATGCCGATATACATCGCGCTGTCGGTAGAGAGCCAGACCACGGGCTGGCTGACCAGGTGCAAAGCCAGCAGGATCTGGTTGAGCAGACCGTCGTGCTGGAGGATGTTGATCCAGGCATAGATGCGGATCAGGAACGAGGTCCAGAACGGCACGATCACCAGCACCATCGCCACCGCCTGCCAAGCCTTCGGCAGTCGCGCCATGCCATAGGCGATGGGATAGCCGATCAGCAGCAACAGGGCGGTGGCCGTCACCGCAACGGTGAGGCTGCGCATATAGGCGAACACGTAGATATCGTCGGAAGCGAGCAGCTTGAAATTATCGATCGAGAGCGTGGCAAAGGCCGCCCTGAGCGCGTCCCATCCTGCCGTCAGGTCGAACACCGGCTCATAGGGCGGCTGCGCGATCGCCGTCTGCGACAGGCTGATCTTCAGCACGAAGGCGAACGGCACCAGGAAGAACAGCACCATCCAGACATAGGGGGCGATCGCGGCGAAGCGCGCCGGGCGCGCGAAGATGCGGCGGGCGCTCATGATTGCAGCACCACGCAATCGTCGGGAGAGAACCAGGCAACGACATGCTGATTCAGGCTGTAGGCATCGACGTCGAGGCGCGCACTGTTGGCAACGGACGCCTGCACCGTTCCGCCGGCATCGAGCTTCACCTTGTAAGTGGTGGTTCCGCCGAGATAGCAGATGTCGGCGATCACGCCATCCAGGGCGTTGATCGCGTTTTCACGGCCGGCCTCGCTCACCGGGCCCCGGCGCGACAGCTTGACCTTCTCGGGACGGATCGCGATCGAGAATCGTCCCGCGCCGACCGGTTCGCGTGGTTCGGCGACCACCAACGTGCCCGCATCACGCGTGCCGACGACCAGACGATGACCGTCGCGCAATTTGGTCTCGCCGTCGAACAGATTGACGTCGCCGACGAACTCCGCGATCCAGCGCGAGCGTGGCGCCTCGTAGAGCTCGCGGGGGCTCGCGACCTGCGCCAGCTTGCCTGATTTCATCACGCCGATCCGGCTCGCCATCGTCATCGCCTCCTCCTGGTCGTGCGTGACGATGATGAAGGTCATGCCGAGCCGGCGCTGCAGCTCCATCAGCTCGCCCTGCGTGCTCTCGCGCAGCTTCTTGTCGAGCGCCGCGAGCGGCTCGTCGAGCAAAAGAAGTTGTGGCCGCCGCGCCAATGCGCGGGCGAGCGCGACGCGCTGGCGCTGGCCGCCGGAGAGCTGATCCGGCTTGCGCTTCTCCAGCCCCTCGAGCTTCACCAACGCGACCATCTCGGCCACACGGGTGGCGATCTCGGCGCGCGCCATGCCGGCACGCTTCAGTCCAAAGGCGATGTTGTCGCGCACCGACAGATGCGGAAACAACGCGTAGTTCTGAAACATCATGTTGATCGGGCGCTCGTGCGGCAGCGCCTGCGCGATGTCCTTGTCCCCGAGCAGGATGCGGCCCTCGTCCGGGGCCTCGAAGCCCGCGAGCATGCGCAGCAGAGTGGTCTTGCCACAGCCGCTCGGACCGAGCAGCGCGAAGAACTCGCCGGCCTCGATGTCGAACGACACGCCGTCGACGGCGCGGAACGTCCCGAACGTCTTGGCGACGTTCTCGATGCGCAGCAGCGGCTGGCCGACAGCAGCGTCTCCATCGACCGCATTTGTGGTGGCGCGTGTTTTGGGCAATTCGTCCGTCATGATCCCTGCCAACCCCGATTCCGCCGCACGCTAGCGGCCGATCGACCTTTGCTCAACCGGTTAGCGGTGGACATCCGCCATGAACGCTGCCAGAGCCTCACGATCCGCCGCAGCCATGGTCAGGCCGAGCTTGGAACGGCGCCACAGGACATCATCTGGAAAGCGCGCCCATTCGCGGGTCATGAGATAGCGCACTTCGGCGCCCGTTAGCTCGGGGCCGAAAGCAGGACCGAGCTCGTCGCGGGCCTTGGCCTCGCCGAGCACTGCCGAGAGCCGCGAGCCATAGGCCCCGACCAGGCGCTGGGCCTGTGTCTCCTCAAGAAAGCGCCAGCGGTCGCGCGCAAGGTCGACTTCAGTGTCGAAGCGATCCCAGGCGAAATCGCCGCCAGGCAGCACGGCGCCGGCCGTCCAGGGCGGCGACATCGGATAGAATGGCGTCAGCTTCGTCACCGCCTGCTCGGCACGCAGGCGCGAGGTGGTAACGTCGCCGCCAAACATTGTGATCAGCGGCGCCTTGCGTCGGCGGGCATGGAACAGCATCGCGCCGTCGCGTCCCCGCGCGGACACCAGCGTCAGGTTGACGCCGGAAACCGTCCGAACCACGTCGGTCGGCGAAATGCGGTCGCGGAAATAGCGGCTGGCCGCCTCGCAGAGATAGCTGACATCGGCCCCCGGCATTGCGACGATCGCGGGATCTCCGGTGAAGGCATGCGTGACCGTGCCGATCAGCGTGAACGCGCGCTCGAACGGCTGAGCGAAGATCAGTCGTCCATCGTGGTTCTGAAACACGTAGACATTCTCGGAGTCGAACAGCCTGGGCACCACGATCTGACTCATCTGCGTAGCCGCCATAGCCGGCTGCGGCTGCCGCAGCACGGTGTCGGCGACCATCGACGTCCAGCCCCCGGTCGCGTTGGCCAGCGCCCGCGCCGTGATCGTGCGGCGATGGCCGCGATCGACCACCGCGAGCCGCCAGACGTCGGCTCGATCGGCGCGGACGCAGCGCGCCCCCGTGCGGATCGCGGCGCCGCGCTCGGATGCATCCAGCGCGGTGAGCACCACCAGGCGGGAATCGTCCACCACGCAGTCCGAATATTCGAAGGCCGTACCGAACGGGCGCTTCAGCGCGTTGCCGACCGGATGATGGGTGATGTCGAGGGTCACAGATCCAGGCAGTCCGTTCCGGCTGGTGAGGCCGTCGTAGAGGAACAAGCCGGCGCGCAGCAGCCATGGCGGACGCTCGTCGGAATGCGCGGGGATCACGAAGCGCATCGGCCGCACGACATGCGGGGCGATGGAAAGCCAGATCGGGCGCTCGGCCAGTGACCGGCGCACCCGCCAGAACCCGCGCCGCTCCAGCACCGACAGATCGCCGTGGATCAGCCGCGGTGTCGCCGAGGACGCCGCGCCGCCGAGATCGCCCTGCTCGAACAGAATGACCCGCAGACCACGGCCGGCCGCATCGCGCGCGAGACTGACACCGTTCAGGCCGCCGCCGATGATCGCAAGGTCGTAATCCGCCATGAAGCCGTCGAGAAGGAGCGAAGCGCCCTCTCATCTCTAGAGCCATTTCCGTTCCCATGAAATCGGAACGGTGCTCTGGATTCATAGGCTAACGCGTTTTCTTGACGCGAACCGGCGTCCACTTCGCTCGAAAACGCTCTTAGCCGGTCTTGAGCGCAAGCTCCATGACCTCGGCGCGGCCGACGAGACCGGCATATTTGCCGATCGGCAGCGGCTTGCCGAGCAGATAGCCCTGCACGCCGTCGCAGCCCTCCTTGGCGAGGAAGGCGAGTTGCTCGACCGTTTCGACGCCCTCGGCGATGATCGACATATCGAGGCCATGGCCGAGATCGATCACCGCACGGACGATCGCAGCCGATTGCGGGTTGCGGCCGAGATTGATGATGAAGGCACGGTCGATCTTGATCTTGTCGAACGGGAACGCCTGAAGGTAGCTCAGGGAAGAGTAACCGCTGCCGAAATCGTCCATCGAGATCCGAACGCCGAGCGCCTTTAATCGGCGCAGCAGCGCGAGGCCCCGGTCGAAATCTTCGATCAGCACGCCCTCGGTGATTTCCAGCTCGAGCCGGCCGGGTGCAAGGCCGGTCTCGATCAGGATCGAATGGACGAGGCCAACCACGTCGCCGTGCATGAACTGCGCCGGCGACAGATTGACCGCGACTTGGAGCGGCTTCGGCCAGGACGCCGCCTCGCGGCAGGCCTCGCGCAGGATCCACTCGCCCATCTCGACGATCAGGCCGCTCTCCTCGGCGATCGGAATGAATTCGGCCGGCGAGACCTGGCCGCGCACCGGATGCTGCCAGCGCGCCAGTGCCTCGAAGCCGATGATCTCGCTCTCGGCGACGCTGTGGCCCGCGGCCCCCTGCGGCTGGAAGGCAAGCGAGAGCTCGCCGTTCTTGATCGCCATTGAGAGGTCCTGGTGCAGCACGCGGCGATCGCGGATCTGCTGGTCCATCTCCGGCTGGTAGAGGCTGATTGTGCCGCGGGACTTCTGCTTGGCCCGGAACAGCGCCGCACCCGCATTGGCGAGCAGCGAGGCGCCGTCAGCACCATTGTGCGGGAAGACCGCCATGCCGGTGGTGGCGCCGGCGCGGACCGCCCGGCCGTCGATCTGGAATTCCTTCGCGACGGCTTCGCCGAGGTGCCGCGCCAGCGCAAGGCCCGAATCCGGCTGCTTGCCGTCGATGATGAGGCCGAATTCGTCGCCGGAGAGGCGCGCGACCACGCCGCCGCGGGCGGAGTCCTGAAGCCGCTGGGCCACTTCGACCAGGAGCTTGTCGCCGAGTGCGTGGCCGAAGACGTCGTTGACCTCCTTGAGGCCGTCGAGGTCGACGCAGAGGACGGCGAACTCCTCGTCGGTGCCTTCGCAGGCCTCGATCATCTGGGTCAACGCCTGAAGGAAGGCGGCACGGTTCGGCAAATCGGTGAGGCCGTCGTGATAGGCCATGTGCGCCATGCGCGACTCGGTCTGCCGGCGGTCGGTGACGTCCTCGTGGGTCTTGATCAGATATTGCGGCTCGCCGGTATCGCCGAGCACGGTGGCGCGGCGGGTCAGGAACAGCCGCAGCCCGTCCTTGGTAGAGATCGGATGCTCCTCGGTGATCATCCCGCGTTTCTTGATCGCGGCCTCGTCGCGCGCGATGATCAGCTTGGCTTCCTTGGGGTTGAAGATGTCGGACGCCGTCAGGCCCGTGGCTTCCTCGCGCCTGCGATTGAGGATCGTCTCGGCGCTGCGGTTGGCGAGCAGATAGCGGCCATCCTTGACCTGCTCGACGATCAGGGCCACCGGGATGTTGTCGACCACCAGTTCGAGGAACTTCTTGGTGCTCTCCAGCTCCTTCGACAGTGAGCGGCGGTCGGTGATGTCCTCGAACACGAGCATCAGGAATTCGGGCTTGTTGCTCTCGTCGCGGACCACGATCCGGATCGAGGCGACCATGCGCCGCTCGCCGCCGCGGTCGACCTCGAATTCGTTGCGGAACTGGCCGTCCGGCGAATTGAGCGCCGCCCGGTCGGTCGCCTCGATGCTGGCAGCCGAAACCGACTCGAACAGCTCGCGCGCATTCTTGCCGACGACGTGGTCGCGCGAGAAGCCCCAGAACCGCTCATAGGCACTGTTGGCGAAGATATAGCGGCCATCCTCGATGTTCTTCGCGGCCACGCAGGCCGGGACGTTGTCCAGCACCGTTTCGAGGAACTGCTTGGTCGAGGCGAGCTGTCGCGACAGCCGCCGCTGCTCGCTGACGTCGAGATGGGTCGCCACCGAGCCGCCGTTCGGCAGCACGAAATATTTCACCAGGATCGCCCGCCCGTCCGGCAGTTCGGTGATCAGGCCGTTGGTGCTGGCCGCCTTCTCATAGAACTCGTCGTCGGAGGCCACGCCGAGCACCCCGCGCTTGCGCCGCAGCTCGAGGAGTTCATAGCCGTTCATGTTGGCCCAGATGTCCGAGCGCGTCAGGCCGTAAATCTCGAGATAGCGGTCGTTGCAGAAGATGATGCGGCGCTGCGAATCCGTCATCACCACGCCCTGATTGAGATTGTTCATCGCGGAGGAGACGAAGGCGTTGCGCCGCAGCTGCAAGCGTCTGGTTCGGCGCAGCGAGGAATGGATCCACAGCGCGATCGCGGCAAGGAAGGCGCAAACGACGATGCCCGCGATCAGGACTTCCCAGACCACGTTGGGATCGAGCTGACCAAGATAGCTCGGCGCGGCGAAGCCGTCCGACAGCGCATAGGCGCGCGCGGGCGCAACCGTGCCGGCCAGGCACACAACGGCCTGCACAGCAATCGGAAGCGTGCTGCCCTCGTGCCAGTTCTTCTCAGCCATCAGCCACCCGCGATTTCAACGTCGGATTGTCTGGCTTCACGGGTTTGGATCGGGTAAACGCCTGTACGCGCAACAGAAAAATGTGACGTGAAATACGGCAATTGCCCTGACATGATAAATTCTTCCTTAACGGAAAGCGGCCCCGCGCCATTCCTTCCGGGCCTGATGCCACCAGCGCGACCAGCGGACATGCTGCACAACCATGGATAGGGTCGATTGCGTCGTCGTCGGAGCCGGCGTTGTCGGGCTCGCGGTGGCCCGAAAGCTGGCGCAGGCCGGGCGCGAGGTCATCGTGCTCGAGGCGGCCGAGGCGATCGGCACCATCACCTCGTCGCGCAACAGCGAGGTGATCCATGCCGGCATCTACTACCGCGCCGGGAGCTGGATGGCGCGCATGTGCGTCGACGGCAAGCACGCGCTCTACCGCTACTGTGCCGAGCGCGGCATCCCGCACAAGAACTGCGGCAAGCTGATCGTCGCGACCAGCCCGCAGGAGACCGCCAAGCTGCAATCGATCAAGGCGCATGCCGAGGCCAATGGCGTGCTCGACATGCAGCTGCTCGCGGGCGAGGCGGCACGCGCGCTGGAGCCGGCGCTGGCCTGCGACGCCGCACTGCTGTCGCCCTCGACGGGCATCATCGACAGCCACGCCTACATGCTGTCGCTGCGCGGCGAAGCCGAGGCGGCAGGCGCCGCCTTCGCGTTTCACACCCCGCTGGTCCGCGCCAAGGCGGCCGGCGGCGTCATCGAGATCGAGGCCGGCGGCGAGGCGCCGATGACGCTGCAATGCGGCCTACTCGTCAACGCCGCTGGGCTCTCGGCGACGGCGGTAGCGCGCAACATCGACGGCATGCCGCTGGATCGCATTCCACCGGCCTATCTCGCCAAGGGAAATTACTTCAGCTGCAATGCCAAGGCGCCGTTCTCGCGCCTGATCTATCCGGTGCCCGAACCCGGCGGACTTGGCGTGCACCTGACGCTAGACATGGCCGGCCAGGCGCGCTTCGGCCCCGACGTCGAGTGGATCGAGACGATCGATTACGAGGTCGATCCGTCGCGTGCCGAGCGGTTCTATCCGGCGATCCGCAAATACTGGCCGACACTGCCTGACGGCGCGTTGATGCCGAGCTATTCAGGCATCCGGCCGAAGATCGTGCCGCCCGCGGTGGCCACGCAAGACTTCTTGATGCAGGGTCCGCGCGATCACGGCATCGCAGGTCTGGTCAATCTGTTCGGCATCGAATCGCCGGGTCTGACGTCGTCGCTCGCGATCGCCGATCACGTCGCCGAGCTCGCAGACGTCTAGGCTCGCAGGTCTCTAGAGCATCGAGACGAAATCCAAGAGCCGCGCAAATGGCTTTGCACGGTGCGCACCCCTTCAGCAGGGATGAGCGCAAAGCTCTCATCCCTGCTGGATAAGGGTACGATCAACTCTACGCTGTTACGGGGGTTACTAGTGGAGCGTGTCGCCGTGCTTCAGACGCTCGATCTGGTCCTTGACCATCAACTTCCGGCGCTTCAACTCAACAATTTGCAGGTCGTCTGTTGAAAGGTGCACGAGAGCTTCGTGCAATTCGTTTTCCAGAAGTTTGTGCTTCCGTTCCAATTCAACGAGATGTGCCTGAATTGTCATTCGAAACCTCCTCGGTAGGGTTGAACCTCAGGATTCGATCCGGACAATGAAGTTTACATCACCGATTCGTTCTGTCGATGGGTATCCGTCGTCGCAGCTTCATTTTTGAAAATTCATATGTAACGAAGCGTGAGTAAAGGAACCCCGCGGGAAAAATCCATGATATCAATGCGCTTGCGCGGCCCCGTCAGCGCTCCTCAGAAATTTGTTGCGGGAGATCGGCGAGGAGGGATCGCAGATCGCTTGCGATCACGCCGCGCAAGGACGATAATTTCCACAGGGCATCCACAGCCTTAGTCTCACGCCTATCGGTTTTCGGCCACCGCAGACATGACCAATGAAGACGAGCGTGAGCTCGAAGCCGAGCTCACCCGGTTGCAGCAGGAACACCGAGATCTCGATGCGGCGATCGATGCACTGCATCAATCGCCCGCCCCCGACCTGTTGCGGCTACAGCGGTTGAAGAAGCGCAAGCTGTTGTTGCGTGACCGCATCGCGTTCATCGAAGACCAGATTACCCCGGACATCATCGCCTGATCCACAGACCGCGCGCGACGAGCCTGCTGGGCATCGAATCCGCTTGACTCAAAAAGAACAAAATAAGAACATTCGGGTACCCCAACGCCCCCCAGGAACGCCCGAGGAAACGCAGATGTCGACAGCCGCCCTTCTCGACAACAGCCACTATGAACAGGCCTGCGACCAGGCCATCGCGATGTGCGACGGCAATCTGCGCAGCACCATCAAGGCGCTGATCATGGCCAACGAATATCTGGAAGCCGAACTGGAGGAATTGCAGGCGGCGATCTCCGCCGGCTGCATTCCGGACACCTCCCGCAGCAAGACGCGGAGCAAGAGCAGCGCCGCTTGAACTTCAATATTGGAGCAACGCCATGTCGGACGTGACCTATTACGTTGCAATGCCCTTTTTGATCGACGCCGACGGCTCGCCTGTCGCCGGCGCAGCGGAAGAATGCCAGAGTTCGACCTCCGCGTTGCGGCGCGCCGAGGCCTTGTCGCGCAGCACAGGCCACATCGGCGCGGTCGCATTCAGCCGCAGCGGCGATCCCATGACCGGCGAATTCGGCGACGCCACGCTGCTGCGCAAATTCGGCAACGTGCCGGAAGATCTCGCCACGCTGTAAGGGTCGTGGCTTGATCTCTTCGGAAAGCCGCTTCACGCTTTTCGCTGACGCGGCCCTTCGGGTCCGCATCATGCTCTAGCTGCTGACCAGCCTGATCCGCGGCTCATGCCGCCGGTGCGCCTTGCGCACATACATGGCGGCATCTGCCTCCTCCAGGGCGCGGCCTGCGTCGGATTGCGCTCCCAGCAGCGCGACGCCGGCGGAGGCACCCGCGGTCACGTGCTGGCCGCGAAAGACGAAGGACAATTCGTCGATCGCCTGTTCGAAGGCGGCGGCCTTCGCCTTGGCATCGGTCTCGCTCAGATTCCAGAGCAGCAGCGCGAACTCGTCGCCCCCGAGCCGGCCGACCACGTCGGAGGCACGGACCTGCCGCGTCAGCGTGGCGGCAATCGCCTTGAGCACCTCGTCGCCGGCGCCGTGACCGAACGAATCGTTGATCGGCTTCAACCGATCGACGTCGAGCACAACCAGCGCCCCACTGGCGCGATAGCGCTTCATGTAGGCGATGGCGCGCGCGAGCTCGCGCTCGAAGCCGCGCCGGTTGGGGATCTCGAGCAGGAAGTCGGTATCCGCCGCAGCTTCCAGCTCCGCGACCCGGCGCAGCGCCTCCCTGAGCTTGGTCCGCAAGCCCCGGATCGTCGCTCTCGTGGTTTCCTTGGCTCCATCATCGCCCGACGCGCCACGCCGCGGCGGCTGCGCCGGACGCCTGGTCAGCCGCTTCGGGGCGGCCTTGGAACGGCTTGCGCTGGTTTTCCGGCCCTTTTTGGCCTTCGCAGCGCTCGCCCTTTTTGGTTTCTTCATGGGCATCCTGCTCAATGAAGGCTTGCGGGGATTCACCAAGACAGGATAGTGCATTCCCTTCTCCTTGCCACCGCCTTGCGAGCCGCCGGCCGGAACCGTTAATCTGGCCTATCCTTCTGTTTTTCGGGCACAATTAACGTCATGACCGCGCCGATCGCCATCATCATGGGAAGCCAGTCGGACTGGGACACGATGCGGCATGCCGCCGACACGCTTGCTGCGCTCGGCATTGCCGCCGACACCCGCATCGTTTCGGCCCACCGCACCCCCGACCGGCTGTTTGCTTTCGCCAAGGGCGCCAAGGCCGCGGGGTACAAGATCATCATCGCCGGCGCCGGAGGCGCTGCTCATCTGCCCGGCATGGCGGCGGCCCTGACGGAACTGCCGGTGTTCGGCGTGCCCGTCGAATCGAAGACGCTCAAGGGCGTCGACTCGCTCCATTCGATCGTCCAGATGCCCGCGGGCATCCCCGTCGGCACCCTCGCCATCGGCAAGGCGGGCGCCATCAATGCGGCACTGCTTGCCGCTGCCGTGCTGGCATTGTCCGACCCGGCCCTGTCGGATCGCCTCGCCGCCTGGCGCAAGGCGCAAACCGAGGCGGTTGCCGAGCGCCCGGAGGACAAGGCGTGAGCGACGCAAAGCAGGTGAAGCTGAAGCCCGGCGACACCATCGGAATCCTCGGCGGCGGACAATTGGGACGGATGCTGGCGATGGCGGCGGCGCGGCTCGGCCTGCGCTGCCAGGTGTTTTCGCCCGATCCGGACTCGCCCGCTTTCGACGTCGTGCTGAACGCGACCTGTGCCGAATATGCCGACGTTGAAGCGCTCGAACTGTTCGCCAACGACGTCGACGTCATCACCTACGAATTCGAGAACGTGCCCTCGGCTGCGGCGATGGTGCTGGATGCGCGCCGGCCGGTGCTGCCCAACCGCAAGATCCTCGAGACCACCCAGGACCGGCTCGCCGAGAAGGATTTTGTCACCCGCCTCGGCATCGGTACGGCCGCCTACGCCGACGTCACCTCGGTGGCGTCGCTGCGTGAGGCCATCGTCAGGATCGGTCTTCCGGCCGTGCTCAAGACCCGCCGCTTCGGTTATGACGGCAAGGGCCAGGCCATCATCCGCGCGGGCGACGACATCGCCAAGGTGTGGACCAGCCTCGCCACCAAATCTGCGATCCTGGAAGCCTTCGTGCCGTACGAGCGCGAGATTTCCGTGATCGCCGCACGCTCGATCACAGGCGAGGTCGAGTGCTTCGACGTCACCGAGAACGAGCATCGCGACCACATCCTGAAGATCTCGCGCGCACCCGCACGGATCCCGGATTTACTTGCCGAGGAAGCGCGCGGCATTGCCGGAAAGATCGCCAGCGCGCTCGACTATGTCGGCGTGCTCGCCGTCGAGATGTTCGTGCTCGCCAATGGCACGGGACCGAAGGTGCTGGTCAACGAGATCGCCCCGCGTGTGCATAATTCCGGGCACTGGACGCTCGACGGCGCGTCGGTCTCGCAGTTCGAGCAGCACATCCGCGCCATCGCCGGCTGGCCGCTCGGCAAGCCGGTGCGCCATGGCGAGGTCGTCACCATGACAAATTTGATCGGCGACGAGATCAACGATTACGAGAAGTGGCTCGGTGTGCCGGGCGCGACCGTGCACATCTATGGCAAGGGCGCGCCGCGCCCCGGCCGCAAGATGGGCCACGTCACCGAAGTCAGGCCGTCGAAAGACAAGTGACAAGGGCACGTACGGGGACCGCAGCAATCGCTGCGATCCCCTTTCGTGTTACGCCGTCTTCACGCCCGCGACGACGCCGGTGGGCTCCTCGCTGAGCCAGCGATAGATCACCCCGCCCAGCGCGCCGCCGATCAGCGGTGCGACCCAGAACAGCCAAAGCTGCGCTGTCGCCCAGCCGCCGACGAACAGCGCGGGGCCCGTGCTGCGCGCCGGGTTCACCGACGTGTTCGTGACGGGGATGCTGACGAGATGGATCATCACCAGCGCGAGCCCGATCGCGAGCGGTGCGAAGCCGGCGGGCGCGCGGCCATGCGTGGCGCCCATGATGATGAACAGGAACATCATGGTCATCACCACCTCGGTGAGGAAGCAGACGATCATGCTGTACTGGCCGGGCGAATGCGCATCATAGCCGTTGGATGCGAAGCCCTTGCTGACGTCGAATCCGGGAGCCCCGCTCGCGATGACATAGAGCAGCCAAGCCGCCACGATCGCACCTGCCACCTGGGCAATGACATAGGGCAGGATCTGCCCGGCGGGAAAACGGCCGCCGGCAGCAAGACCGACGGTGACCGCGGGGTTGAGATGGCAACCCGAGATATGGCCGATCGCATAGGCCATGGTGACCACGCTAAGCCCGAACGCGAGGGAGACACCGACCAGGCCGATTCCGACCTGCGGAAAGCCGGCGGCGATCACCGCGCTCCCGCAACCTGCGAATGTGAGCCAGAAGGTGCCGATGGCTTCAGCAGCGTATTTCTTGATATCCATGTGTCGTCCCCTGCTTTCAAGATTCCGGAACAAAGCTCCGGAAACGGCCCCACCCTTGGCGTCAAATCTCCCAAATCAGGGCCGCACGGAGATATTTTGCCTTATTTAATGGCTGAACTTGGCCCGAATCCGCGCTTGGCAGGTGGACATCCCCGGTTTTGTCTGATACATCCGCGCCCTCAAGGTTAAGGGCTTGCGCGTTTCGCCATCCCCTTCGTCTTACCAGAATTCAAATCCGATCCACTAAAGAGGATGCCGCGTGCAGGTTCTCGTTCGCGATAACAATGTCGATCAAGCCCTCAAGGCGCTGAAGAAGAAGATGCAGCGCGAGGGTATTTTCCGCGAGATGAAGCTCCGCGGTCACTACGAAAAGCCCTCCGAGAAGAAGGCCCGCGAAAAGGCCGAAGCCGTGCGCCGTGCGCGCAAGTTGGCCCGCAAGAAGCTGCAGCGCGAAGGCCTGTTGCCGATGAAGCCGAAGCCGGTGTTCGGCGCCGGTCCCGGCGGTGATCGTGGCGGTCGTAGCGGCCCGGGTGCAGGTCCGCGCGGACCGCGCTGATCCACCGGATCTTGCAAGATTCAGTTTCCGATGACGCGGGCCCCTGGCCCGCGTCATCGTTTGTGGGCGGTGCCTTTCTGGGACGGGGCACTCACGATGCGGCACCGAAGCGCGATGGGTCTTTCATCGTGCTTTGGTCTATTGTTTGAGCATGAACTCTTCGGAAGACCGCTTCACACTTTTCCGGATCATGCTCTAGCGCGAGCGACCGTAGATGGCCTCCCCTTTCCCCGAACGCGGCTTGGCGCGGCGACGCCGGATCTGGTGGCCGTTCGCGCTGGCTTTGACGGGGATCGCGCTGTGCGGCTGCTCCTTCGATCTGGGATCGTTGATGCCGGAGAAGGACAAGCCGCAGCAGGAAGCACCCAAGGCGGCCGCGCCCGCTGAGAGCGCGGTGAGCGCCGGCAACGTCACCGAAGCTCAGGCCCGCACCGCAAAAGCCCAATCCCTGGCGAAGTCAGGCGAGACCGCGGCAGCGCTCGACGAGTTCAATCGCGCGGTCGATCTCGATCCCTACAATGCGCAGGCGCTTTATGGCCGTGCCCTGATCTACCAGGGCAATCATCAGCACGACTTCGCGATCGCCGATTTCACCGCTGCGAGCGGGCTCAACCCCCAGAAGGTCGAGCCGCTGCTCGGCCGCGCCATCAGCTATCTTGCGCTCGGCAAGGTCAAGGAAGCCGCAGCCGATCTGGATGAGGCCTCCGAGGTGGATCCGCACAACGCCCAGGTCTGGACCGCGCGCGGACAGGCCTATGAACGGCTGGGCGACAAGGCCAAGGCGGCCGCTTCCTACACACGGGCCGTCTCACTTCGCCCACGCGACGACACCGCGCGCAGCGGCCTTGCCCGCGTCGGCGGCTGACGATCTGGGCGCAGCGCAGGCGCTGTCTTAGTCGGGGGTGGCGCTCTTCGGCAGAACGGAGTGGAACATCGACTTCATGCCTGACAGCATCTCGTCGGCCACATTGGTCTTCTTCGGCCGTGGCATGGAGGCACCGGCATCGGCGCGCAGATCGAGCGGCGGCGCAATCATCGGCACGGGAATGTCGGCCGGCGGCGTCATCCGATTCGGATCGTCGTTGCCAACCGAGGCCGTGTAGGGCGGATTGGCCGACGAGGAACCATTATTGCCATAGGCCTCGGGTGATGGCGTCGACACCGTAATCGGCGGCGGCAGCGGGCGGACCGCGGCCGGCTCCATATTGATGATTCGCGGGGCCTCGGGCGTGCGGGAGGCCTCCCGCACGGCAGGCTCGGCCGGCCGCTCGGCTGACTTGGGCTCGGACGGTCGAATCTCGGACGGCTTGGTTTCGGAAGATTTGGCCTCAGCGGACTTGGCTTCAGCGGACTTGGCTTCAGACGACTTGCTTTCAGACGACTTGCCTTCAGGCGTCTTGCGCAGGCGTTCGATCGCGGCACGCACGAGATCGTTGGCGTCGGGGGTCGCAGCCGGCGCCGAATTGGCCTCGGCCACCGGGGCAGCGGAAGCGGGTGTAGCCGCGGGCGAAGTCGGCGTAGACTTGGCGGCAGCCTTCTCGCGCGCGGGCGGCTTGCCGCGCGGGCTGGCATCGCCCGGCGTCACATCTGCGGCCTTGTGCTCGACGGCAGGCTGATCGGAGGCCTTCTCAGCCGCCGGCTTGTCCGTCACGTGCTTCTCGGGGATGCCTTTCGCCTTGACGCCGGGGGCCGGGAGATTGGCGACATCGGCCGGCTTGCCGTCCTTGCCGGCCTCGGCGGGAGCTACCACGGCCGAGGGGGCATCAGCCGCCGGCTTGGCGTTGATGTAGTGATTAACGATGTACGCCCCGATGATCGTCGCGAGCACCGAGGGGAAAATATCCATCGAAATTTTAGCGAGGTATTTCAGCATTCCGGCCACTCCCCGCGCGATCTGATGCGGGAACTTTGGGGCATTGTAAGGGATCAACTGCGACGGATCGATGGCAAGTGTTAAGGCCGAAGTTACGGCTTCAGCTCGATCTCAAGGAACACGATCTCGGTTGAGGTTTCGTTAAGTACGTCATGTTGGACGCCAGCCTTGCGGAAATAGGATTTCCCGGCCGCCAGCTGCGCCTTGGACCGCTCGCCGCCGGGGGCTACGATGGTCATCTCCCCCGCCACGACGGGAACAATCACGTAATCCATGCCGTGGGTGTGATGCCCGGTGGCGCTGCCCGGACCGAGCCGCCATTCGGTGACCCGAACCTCCTCGTTATCGACCTGAACTTCGGATCTGGCGGCAAGCATCGGGAACTCCAGGGATGCGACCCGGACCTGAAGGGGTCGCGGACGGTGGGTCAGGGTACGAAAACCATGAACACGTAGACGGCAAATACCACCATATGGACCAGCCCGAACAGGACATTCGTCCTGCCCGTGCCGAAGGTCAGCATGCTCAGGAAGAAGGTCAGGAGCAAAAGCACGCTGCCCTGGGCGCTGAGGCCGAGCTCGAGCTCCTTGTCGAGCGCGTAGGTGGCAATGCCGACGGCAGGGATCGTCAGCCCGATGGTGGCCAGCGACGAGCCAAGCGCCAGGTTGATGCTCTTCTGCAGGTCGTTCTTGCGAGCCGCGGAGACGGCCGCGACGCCCTCCGGCATCAGGATCAGGAGCGCGACCAGAAGCCCGGTGAAGGCCGGCGGCGCGCCGATCTTGGCGGCGACGGCGTCGACCACCAGCGAAAACTTCTTGGCCAGCAGCACGACCGCCAGGAGCGCAACCAACAGCAGCACGATGCTGAGCACGAACATCCTGCCCGACGGGTGTACCTCGCCGCCCTCCCCGTCCGCCCGTTCATGGACGAAGTAATCCTTGTGCAGGACGGTCTGGGTGTAGAGGAACACCCCGTACAGGGCGAGCGTGACCACGTCGACGAAACCGAGTTGAGCCGCCGAATAGACCGGCCCCGGCGTGCTGGTCGTGTAGTTCGGCATGATCAGGGTGATGGTCGCGAGCGCGAACAGGACGCTGAGATAGACGTTGGCGCCGGAGAGCTGAAAGCCCTGCTCGCGATAGCGCAGGCCGCCGATGAAGATGCAGAGCCCGACGAGGCCGTTGCAGACGATCATGACCACGGCGAACACGGTGTCACGCGCCAGCGCCGGCGCAGGCTTGTCACCCAGCATGATCGTGGTGATCAGCGCCACCTCGATGATGGTGACCGAGAGCGTCAGCACCAGCGTGCCATAGGGTTCGCCGACCCGTTCGGCGATCACCTCGGCATGGTGAACCGCGGCGAACACCGCGCCGAACAGGATGACCAGGAGGACGATGGCGAAGACGAGCCCGCTCGGCGAAAGCGTGAACACGTAATCCGTCGCACTGACGGCTGCGAACAACAGTACGGCCAGCGCCGGGAAGATCCAGGATGACCGGGGCATCGGATTATGGGCGCTCATCCACCGGATCCAATCATGTCAGCCGAGCTGTAGCAAATCGGCCGGCAGATTCAATGCCAGCGCAGGATCGGCGCGACCGGCAGCAACGTCAGCAGCAGGAACAGCGGGATCAGCACGGCGCCGGCCCGCAGGAAATAGCCGAAGAAGCTCGGCATCTCGATGCCGTTCTCGCTTGCGATGCTGCTCACCATGAAGTTCGGCGCATTGCCGATATAGGTCAGCGCCCCCATATAGACCGCCCCCATGGAGATAGAAGCGAGCGTGCCCGAGAGCTGATGCATCAACACCTGCGGGTCGCCGCCGGCGAGTTCGAAGAACAGCAGATAGGTCGGCGCATTGTCGAGGAACGCCGACATCAATCCGGTGAACCAGAAATAGGCCACCTCGCGGGGCGTGCCGTCCGGTGCCGTCACGGCCGACAACAGCCACGCGAAGGCGCCGTGGTGGCCGGCGTTGAGCATGGCGATGACGGGGATGATGGCGACAAAGATGCCGGCGAACAGCTTTGCGACCTCGCGGATCGGCTCCCACGTGAAGCCGTTCGCCAGCCTGTGCTCGTCCGGCGTCAGCCACACCGACAGCGCCGCAATGACGAGCAGGGCCAAATTGCGCGCGATATCCTCCAGCTCGAACTTCGTTCCGAGAACGTCGAAGGCAATGCCGGGCTTCCACATCGCCGACACCAGCAGGCTCGCGACGATGGCGGCTATCAGCACGAGATTGACGAGGCCGCGGATGCGGACGGGCTTGCCGGGGCCGGCGTCGTCGAGCAAAGGCTCGCTGCGGAAGCGCCAGACGTCGACGGCGACGAAAATGGCAAGCAGCAATCCGGCCACGACCGCGGTCTGCAGCCAGATGGTCCGGGTAGTCCAGAAGAAGTCGACGCCGTGCAGGAAACCGACGAACAGTGGGGGATCGCCGAGCGGGCTCAACGCGCCGCCGACATTGGCAACCAGGATGATGAAGAAGACGATGACATGGGCGTTGTGGCGCCGCGGCCGGTTGGCCCGGATCAGCGGACGAATCAGGATCATCGCGGCACCCGTGGTGCCGACGATGCTCGCACCCAGCGTGCCGAGCGCGAGGATGCCGGCATTGATCGCCGGCGTGGCCTTGATGTCGCCGGTAATGAGAATTCCGCCGGCCACGACATAGAGCGAGAACAGCAGCACGATGAAGCCGAGATATTCAGCGAGCAGAGCGTGCACGAGCGCCGCCAGCGTCGCCGCGCCTCCGGCAAAAATCACCAGCGAGGCCAGCGCCGCCAGCGACCAGGCGGCGGCGATCTTGCCGTAGTGATGGTGCCAGATCTTCGGAAACAACAAGGGCCCGAGCGCGATCGACAGCAACAGACCCGCAAAGGGCAGCGCATAGGGCCAGCGCATCGCCGCACCGTCGAGCCCGGTGGCCGCCCATGCCTGCTGCGGCAACAAGATGAAGACGGCAAGGAGGAAGACGCCCCGGAGCCGCGTGACAGGTCGTTTAATATCCAATGAAGCGCCTTGCCGTTTCGACCGCACCGAAACTATCGAGATTGTCATGTCCGCCGCCCGCAAAACCAACGAACTGCTTCGGTTCATGCGCGAACGCGAACAGACGCTCTCCGAACAGGATCGAAATGGCAAGATCATTGGTGCCATGCATCACGAGCAGCGGCACCGTGACGCGCGCGATCCGTTCGTCGGAACGAAACTGGTCGCGCATGAGCAGGCGCACCGGCACGTAGCGGAATGCCAATGCTGCAATATCGACCGTCGAGGTGTACGGCGCCTCCAGGATCAATTTGCCGATGGCGTGGTCGGAGGCAAGCGCGACCGCCACGCCCGTCCCGAGCGAAAAGCCCCAGGCAACGATTCGTTCCGGCCCATAGCGCGCGCTGGTGAAAGCGTAGGCTGCGGCCGCGTCGCGCAGCAGACCCTGCTCGCTCGGCGCGCCGCTCGAGCCGGCATAGCCGCGATAGGACAGCGCGACGAGGCCGGTGCCGTCGGCCGTCATCGCCTTGAAGCGGCTGACACGACCGGCAAGGAAATCGCCATTACCCGGAAAATACAGGATCACGGGACGGCCAGGTTTCGCCGGCACGTGCCAGACAATGACCTTCTCGCCATCCGAGGTGGTCAGGACATGCTCCTCCGCCTCGGGACAATCCGCCGCAGCGGGCGAGGTTCGCTCAATCGTCGGTATGGGAAACAGCATCTCGCGCTGCCGGACATACAGCAGGACGAGCCCGGCGAGATAGGCGGCCACGAGCAGGATGACAGTCCATTTGGCGATGGTGATCATTGCGCGGCCGGCCCCGGTTTCCACTCAGGGCTTGCGACGGCTCCGCAGCGATTTCATACCGTCAGGCCGAAGGCTTGCCGGGACGCCGCGGCAGCCGCACGCCGCCTTATGGGCGGCGTGCCATTTGATGCGCTGCTCGCGCGTCGCCTTGGGCGGCATGCGATGGGACCGGTGCCATTCTTTGTTGATGGCCAGGGTCCGTCTCGTTCGCGCGCTACATCGCCTTGACGATGTTCTCGGTGACCTTCTTGGCGTCGCCGAGCAGCATCATGGTGTTGTCGCGATAGAACAGCGGATTGTCGATGCCGGCATAACCTGACGCCAGCGAGCGCTTGATGAACATCACGGTGCCGGCCTTCCAGACCTGCAGCACGGGCATGCCGTAGATCGGCGAGGTCTTGTCCTCTTCGGCCGCCGGATTGGTGACGTCGTTGGCACCGATCACGAAGGCGATGTCGGCCTGCGCGAATTCGGAGTTGATGTCCTCGAGCTCAAATACCTCGTCATAGGGCACGTTGGCCTCGGCGAGCAGCACGTTCATGTGGCCGGGCATGCGGCCCGCGACCGGGTGAATGGCGTACTTCACCTCGACGCCTTCCTTCTTCAGGATGTCGCCCATTTCGCGCAGCGCGTGCTGAGCCTGCGCCACCGCCATGCCGTAGCCGGGCACGATGATGACCTTCTGCGCGTTCTTCATGATGAAGGCCGCGTCGTCCGCCGAGCCGAGCTTGGCGGGCTTCTGCTCGCCGCCGCCACCGCCGGCCGCGGCAGTTTCTCCGCCGAAGCCGCCGAGGATGACCGAGATGAACGAGCGGTTCATCGCGTGGCACATGATGTAGGACAGGATCGCACCGGAGGAGCCGACCAGCGCGCCGGTGATGATCAGCGCGGAATTGCCCAGCGTAAAGCCGATGCCGGCCGCGGCCCAGCCGGAGTAGGAGTTCAGCATCGAGATCACGACCGGCATGTCGGCGCCGCCGATCGGGATGATCATGAGCACGCCGAGCGCCAGCGCCAGGATGGTGATCATCCAGAAATCGAACGCGCCGCCCGTGAGGACGAGGCGGACGACGAAGAACACCAGCGCCAATGCGAGCGCGATGTTGATGATGTGGCGGGCGGGCAAGATGATCGGCGCGCCGCTCATCCGCGCGGACAGCTTCAGGAACGCGATCACCGAGCCGGTGAAGGTCAGCGCGCCGATGGCGACGCCGAGCGACATCTCGACCAGGCTCTGCGTATGGATGTTGCCGGGCGTGCCGATGTCGAAGGCCTCGGGCGCGTAGAACGCGCCGGCGGCGACCAGCACCGCAGCCATGCCGACCAGCGAATGGAAGGCGGCGACCAGTTCCGGCATCGAGGTCATCGGCACGCGGCGGGCGATCACCGCACCGATGCCGCCGCCGATGGCGACCGCGAGGATGACCAGCACCCAGGCGACGCCGTCGGCCGGCGGATGGCTCGCCAGCGTGGTGGCGACCGCGATCGCCATGCCGATCATGCCGAACAGATTGCCCTGGCGCGACGAAGCCGGGCTCGAAAGTCCGCGCAGCGACAGGATGAACAGCACCCCCGCCACGAGATACAAGAATGCAGAGAGATTGGCGCTCATCTCAGGTCCCCATTAATCCTTCAGCCCGAGGTGGCCGCTTACTTCGACTTCTTCTTGTACATCGCCAGCATGCGCTGGGTGACAAGGAAGCCGCCAAAGATGTTCACGCAGGCAAAGATGAGCGCGACGAAGCCGAAGCCGCGCGCCCATCCCGAGCCGCTCGAAACCATGCCGACGCCGACCGCGAGCAGCGCGCCGACCACGATCACCGAGGAGATCGCGTTGGTCACGCTCATCAGCGGCGTGTGCAGGGCCGGGGTCACCGACCACACCACGAAATAGCCGACGAAGACGGCGAGGACGAAGATCGACAGCCGGAAGATGAAGGGGTCGACGACCTGTGCAGCATGCTCCATGGCGGGTCTCCTTAAACCTTCGGCTGGAAGTTCGGGTGGATGACGGCGCCGTCTTTGGTGAGCGCGGTGGCCTTGACCAGCTCGTCGTCCCAGTTGACGGCGAGCTTCTTCTCTTTCTTGTCGACCATGGTCTCGATGAAGGAGAACAAATTGCGCGCGTAGAGGCTGGAGGCCGAGGCCGCGACGCGGCCGGCGACGTTGGTGTAACCGACGATCTTGATGCCATCGAGGTCGACGACCTCGCCGGGTTTCGCACCCTCGACATTGCCGCCGCGCTCGACGGCGAGATCGACCAGCACCGAACCGGGCTTCATCGACTTGACCATCTCGCCGGACACGAGCTTCGGCGCGGGCCGGCCCGGAATCAGCGCGGTGGTGATCACGATGTCCTGCTTCTTGATGTGCTCGGCGGTGAGCGCCGCCTGCTTGGCCTGATACTCCTTGGACATCTCCTTGGCGTAGCCGCCGGCGGTCTGCGCGTTCTTGAACTCTTCGTCCTCGACGGCGAGGAACTTGGCGCCGAGCGATTCGACCTGCTCTTTCGTGGCGGGACGCACGTCGGTCGCGGTCACGACGGCCCCTAGGCGGCGCGCGGTCGCGATCGCCTGGAGGCCGGCGACGCCGACGCCCATCACGAACACCTTGGCGGCGGGCACGGTGCCGGCCGCGGTCATCATCATCGGAAAAGCGCGGCCGAAGGCTTCGGCGCCCTCGATCACGGCGCGGTAACCGGCAAGGTTCGCCTGCGAGGACAGCACGTCCATCACCTGCGCGCGGGTGATGCGCGGCATCAGCTCCATGGCGAATGCGGAGACGCCGGCATCGGCGATCGTCTTCAGCGCGGCCTCGTTGCCGTAGGGATCCATGATGGCGATGACGAGCGCACCGCGCTTGTACTGCGACAACTCCGATGCCTCGGGGCGCTTCACCTTGATGATGATGTCGGCATCTTTCAGCGCGTCTGCACTGACGGTGGCGCCTGCGGCGGTAAATTCGGAATCCGGCAGGCCCGACTTGAGTCCGGCACCCGGCTCGACGGCGATCTCGGCGCCCAGCGCCTTGAACTTCTTCACCGTATCAGGCGAAGCGGCGACACGCGGCTCCGACGGATCGATTTCCTTGGCAACGGCGATCTTCATAGGTCCTCCGGCGGCGCGGGACAGCGCGCGCGCAAACTTGAGCGTTACTCCCGCGGCGTTCGATACCGGTTTTAGCACCGGCTTGAATGCAAATATTCTGGGCAGCTGCTGCCGCTGGCGTGTGCAGCTGCCGATCGGTCAGGTCAGGAAGATCGCCATCAGGATCACGATGAGCGCGACCGAGGCCGTGCCGTACTTCACCAGCTTGATGAAGCCCTCGTAGGTCTGCTCGTGGGCAACGTAGTCGTTGCCGTCGGCGGTGCTGTACGCCACTTCGCTATGATCAGCCATGGATGTCCCCAGTCGAAAGTTCAATTCTTAGGCTGGGATACCGCAAAGTTTCGGGCAGGGCAACGGCAGGCGGGCGCGGTTTTCCTGCAAATCAGGTGATTTGGAATTCCAATTGCCGGGAATCGGGGCGCGCGCTGCTCAGTCCTGTTCGACCTCCGTGGCGGCGGCACTCACGGGCCGTCGCCGGAGCGCCGGGAGCCCGAGCGCCGCGCGCACCTCGGCGACGGCCGTCTCTCCAGCCGCGGTGAACCGCGCCATGCGCGGAGCGGTGCCGGGACCGACCGCGACATCATGGTCGCCGGCCAGGAAACCATGGGTCATGTGAAACCCGAGCGCGCGATAGACCTCGAACTGCTCCTCCGAGAAGAACTGATCCCCGGTGGTCTCGTGGGGAAAGGTGTCGTTACGGCGCGCATAGTCGCGGATGTAGTCGTTCTCGTCGCTGGAAAGAGAGGACTTGATATAGACGAGATAGCCCTTGTCATCGCCGCCATAGTCGATGACGCCGATCGCCACGTGAACGTGGGGCTTCGAGGCTTCTTCCGATGCCCCAGGGGACGCTTGCGCGGAGGTCTTGTCCGCATTCTCCGCCATGATGGCACGCGTGCGGTCGCGGATCGGGGTCCAGGGCAGATCGATGCGGACACCGAGATCGATGCGGGCGTAGCGCTGCAGCTTCATCAGCGAGGCGAAATTCATGGGCGCATCTGCTTCCGCGTCGACTGCGACGATCACCCTGCAGCGCCGGCGCAGCAGCTCGTAGACGCTGAGATTCTCGATGTGGCCGCCGTCGGTGAGATAGACGCCGTCGCTGTTCTCGTAGAGACGACCGGAGATTTCCGACCACAGGAATAAGGGCGTGGAGCGCCGCTGCGGCCGGGCCGTGGCCTCGACATAGCGCGGATTGCTCAGCCAGTAGCCCAGCCGCACGTTGAGCAGTGCGAGCGTCGGCGTCAGCGCCTTGATCGAGTTCGAGCCCATGTTCGACGACGCCGCAGCCCCTGAGATCGCCATGGCGGTGGCGAGGTCTAGGCCTTGCTCCAGGCGCTCGACCGCCTCCGTCCTGGCGTAGCGTGTCGCTTCGCTGCCGACATAGAGCGGCGAGAAGACGAAGAAGTCCGCGTTGCGACCGCGCCGGTTGGCGAAGTCGGAGCCCTGGATGTTCAGCGCCGTGTTGATGAGATGATAGGGTGCCCCCAGCTTCGACGCCGCCGCCACGCCATCCTTGTCGGCGCCGTCCCTGGCGGCTGCATAGAGCTCGCTCAGCTTCATGCGATCGAGCGGCATGAAATCACGCCCCTGGTCGAGGCTCGCCTCGGCGCGCGCGATATTGCCGTCCGCCGAACGATCAGGGTCGAACAGAAACGCCTTGCTCAGCCGATCTCGGTAGAGACGGTGCAGCGAATTCGCGTTGGGCGTCAAAGACCAGGAGATTGCAAACAGCAGCAGGCCGACGAGCGCATAAAGAATGACCAGAGGCAGGCTGTGCGAATAGCCCGAACCTGCATCCGACCAATGGAATTGTCGTGCGACGTTGCTCGCGGCGGATCTGAGCCAGGCCGGCACGTGGGAGACCGGCGTCAGCCACTCCATCGTCGCCGCCGGTGCGGCGGGCTGCGGCGTGATCTCGGCCGTGAAGGTGCCCGCGCCCGCGTCGAACGCGATCTTGCCGGCCAGATTGCCCGATGCGGGCGCGGTCGATTTGCTGGCGGCAAGGCAGCTCCTCTGCCCGACGAGGGCCAGAGGCGCCTGGCATTTTTCGAGCGGGTCGTTGGCGATGCCCCAATAGGACAGATAGAGGTAGGCGACCCAGATGATCAGCGGCAGCGCCAGGCCCGCGATCCACAGCGCGACCTTGGCAATGATCGCGACCAGCAGCGCACCCCATTGCGAGGACACGCTGTTGCCTTTGAGGAATTCGGCGAATTGCTGCCTGAAGGCCGTGACGAACACGCCGATCGGCGCGGCGATCGCGGCGAACGCCTTGATCCAGGTGACGGCAACGCCGCCGACCGGCCCGCCGATCGCATCGCTGTCGACGACATCGAACATCTGCGATAGCATGAAGGGCTGGAACTCGAAGAATGCGATTACGGCAAGCAGCACCAGGAAGGTTGCGCCGGCAGTCGGCCAGTGCGAACGAAACTCCTGACGTTTTTCGGGGCTCGCCAATGATTGCTTGAGGGCCCAGACGAAGAACAGGCCTATACCGATGATCGCGGTCGCCAGCGTCAGCGCGAAATGCTTGATCTGCAGGAGGCGCGCGAAGTCGCAGGCGATGCCTAGCAGGAACGCGATCGCCGCGGCATAAATGAAGGACAGCGTCGGGCCCATGCCGCGCTCGGCGCGCGCGACCAGATAGGCAATTCCGCCGCAGACGAGCAGCCCCAGCGCGACCATCGTGCCGATCGCCGCGAAGCCGAAGCGGTCCGCGATCCAGCCGAAATGATGCAGCTCACACTGCGGCAACGCGCCGTCGGCGAGATCGACGCCGAAGAAGTTCGCGACCGTCAGACAGCTCCGCAGCGGCGTCGACCAGATCGTGACGGCCGCGAGCAGCAGCACGACCGGCAGCGTCAGTCCGATATTGGCGATCAGGCCGCGCACCACGATCGCGATCCCGGTCAGCAGGTCGCGGACGCCGGCCGGGATCAAGTAGTTGGAGTAATTCCTGATATGGCCGACCGACGGCGTATCGCTGATCTCGCTGGCGGTCGCAATTCCACCGGCCGGCCGCTCGCCAAATACGAAACGCCCGGTCACCGTCATGGTGGTGCTGAGCGAGGTGCCGATGTAGCCGCCGCCCGACACCGTGGAGAGATAGTCGATTCGCCCGATCAGATCGTGATGGTTCAATGCCTGAAGCACGCCGAGACAGGTGGCTGAAGAGCGGATGCCGCCGCCGGACAAAGCGAGCCCGACAACGTCGAGCATCTGGCAGGCATCGACGCGGTCGGGATCGAGCTGCCGCGCCGTCTCGCGGCGCGTGTTGATCGCCTTCATCTCGTCGCGAACGATCTGCTGGTGTTTCTGGCACCAGGGCGTTTCCTCCTCGAAGGCCGCGGCGTTCCGCGCTGCTTCAGGTCGCGGAACCTGTCCCCGATCGGCCATGCGACCCTCCCCAGCGCAAATCACGATCAACAATCAATAGTTGAAAAACACGATAAAGTATCTACTGGCTTAGTCTTGTCTCTGGGCCGAGCGTTCAATGCCGGCGAGCAGGATCTCCAGCCCCGTCTCGAACGTCGCATCGAAATGCGCAGGCTGAAAATACGGAGCAGCCGCCGCAAGATGCTTGAAGCTGGCGGCGATCGTTTCGTTCGGGACCGGCTCCGCCGATGAGGGACCGCGGGCATAGCCCGCCGTCTCATCCAGCGCCGCGCCCGTGAGGTAATAGCCGAGCTCGCGGAAATAGATTGCGGCGTCGCGGTCAGAGAAGCCCGCCTCGCGCAGGATGCCGATAATGCCGTCGATATAGGCGACCCCGGCAGGCGTATTGAGCCGGTGCACCGCGAAGAAGGGGAAGAAGGCCGGGTGCGTGAGCGCCATGGCGCGGAAGCCGTGGGCAGCCCGGCGCAGGCGCTCGCGCCAGTCCCATTGCGGCTCCATCGCCACGCGCGCCTGTGCGAGCATCAGATCGACGAGCGCATCCATCAGATGCGCCTTGCTCGGGAAGTGGTGATAAATGCTCATGGCCTCGCAGCCGAGCTCCTCGCCCAGCCGGCGCGTCGAGAGCTTGGCAAGCCCCTCGCGATCGACCAGCGCCATCGCGGAGGCCGCAATAAGCTCGCGGGACAGCCCCCTGCCCCCTTCGCGCGGCGGCCGGCGCTTGCGTGGGACAGTCGAGGCTTTCCGGCCCGCTTTGGCTTTTCTGGTCATGACATTCCGAATCGAAACCGCTTGCAACCTTACACCGCAAGGCCGTATTGTGAAGCTGCCTTACACTGTAAGCCTGGAGCTGACGCGATGTCCGCAATCGAGCTGTTTGGCCTCTTGGTGCCCGCGACCTATCTCGTCATGCTGGCCGTCGAGCGCCTGATCCCGGCGCGGCAATTCCCGGAGATTCCTTATTGGCGGCTCAAAGGCTTCTGCTTGCTGACCGTTCAGGGCCTGCTGGCGACGCTGACCCCGCTGCTGATCCCGGAAGCCTGGCTGGAGCGACACAGATTGATGGACCTCACCGGTCTCGGCGTCGCCGGCGGAGCGGCACTCGGCTATTTTGTGCTCTCACTCGTCAATTACGGCTGGCACCGCAGCGCGCACACCTTTCCCCTGATGTGGCGGCTGTTCCACCAGATCCATCACAGCCCGCAACGCATGGACATGTCCGGCGCGGCTCTGTTTCACCCGCTGGAGACGATCTCATTCTTTGCGATCGCATCCGTGGTGACGACGCTGGTGCTCGGGCTCGATCCGGTCGCGGCGGCCGCGACCGGCTACATCGCCGCCTTCTACGGCTATTTCCAGCACATGAATGTGCGCACGCCGCAATGGCTCGGCTTCGTCATCCAGCGGCCAGAGGCGCATTGCATCCATCACCAGCGCGACGTGCACGCCTTCAATTATGGCGACCTGCCGATCTGGGACATGCTGTTCGGCACCTTCCGCAATCCGGCAAGCTTCGAGGGCGCAGTCGGCTTCGACAAGCCGGCGACCGACCGGTTTGGTGCGATGCTCGGCTTCGTCGACGTGAACGAGCCCGCGGCCGGGCAGAACAGCCTCGGCCGCAGCCCCAACGCGACCGGCTAGAGCAAAGCGTCCGCGTTCAATCTCAGCCCATCGCCTCCAGCTCGTCGATCATCCCGGCGATGACCGACAGGCCGCCATCCCAGAATTTGGGATCCTTGGCATCGAGCCCGAACGGGCGCAGCAGCTCGGAATAATGCTTGGTGCCGCCGGCCGCGAGCATGTCGAGATAGCGCTCGGCAAAGCCCTCGGCCGCGTTTTCGTAGACGGCATAGAGCGAGTTCACGAGGCAATCGCCGAAAGCATAGGCGTAGACGTAGAACGGCGAATGGATGAAGTGCGGGATGTACATCCAGTAGTTCTCATAGCCCGCCTTGATCTCGATCGCAGGCCCGAGGCTCTCGCCCTGCACCGACAGCCAGATCTCGCCGAGCCGCGTCGCGGTGAGCTCGCCGTTCTTGCGTTCGGTGTGGACCGCGCGCTCGAAGGAATAGAACGCGATCTGCCGCACCACGGTGTTGATCATGTCCTCGACCTTGCCGGCCAGCAGCGCCTGGCGCTGTTTTGCATTTTTGGTCTGGGCAAGGAGCCGCTTGAACGTCAGCATCTCGCCGAACACGCTCGCGGTCTCCGCCAGCGTGAGCGGCGTCGGCGCCATCAGCGCACCGTTCTTGGCCGCCAGCACCTGATGCACGCCATGGCCGAGCTCGTGGGCGAGCGTCATCACGTCGCGCGGCTTGCCCTGGTAGTTCATGAGCACGTAAGGGTGCGCGGAGGGCGTGGTCGGATGCGAGAACGCACCCGGCGCCTTGCCCGGCCGCACCGGCGCGTCGATCCAGCGATCGGTGAAGAAGCGCTCGGCGATATCGGCCATTTTGGGCGAGAAGCCGCGATAGGCCGTCAGCACCATGTTGCGCGCATCGGGCCAGCCGATGACGTCGGTCGCGGCAAACGGCAACGGCGCGTTGCGGTCCCAATAGGCCAGCCGCTTCTTGCCGAACCACTTCGCCTTCAGCGCATAATAGCGATGCGACAGCTTTGGATAGGCCGCGCGCACCGAGGCCACCAGCGCATCCACAACCTCGCGCTCGACCCGGTTGTTGAGGTGCCGGGAATCCGCGACATCCTGAAAACCGCGCCAGCGGTCGGAGATGTCCTTGTCCTTGGCGAGCGTGTTGGTGATCAGCGCAAAGGTGCGCTCATTTGCCTTGAAAGTCTTTGCCAGTGCGTCAGCCGCGCTCTTGCGCTTTGCGCCATCACGGTCCTGCAGCAGATTGAGCGTCGGCTCGATCGCCAGCTCCTTGGACCCGACCTTGAAACGCAGGCCGGAGATGGTCTGGTCGAACAGCCTGTTGAAGGCGGAATAGCCGGTCTGCGCCTTCTCCAGGAAAAGCTGCTCCAGCTTGTCGTCGAGCTGATACGGCTTCTCCTTGCGCAGGTCCTCGATCCACGGGCGGTAGTACGCAAGCTCGGGGGCTTGCATCGCGCGGTTCAAAATATCGTCATCGACGCGATTGAGCTCGAGCGCAAAGAACAGAAGATGCGTCGACGCCGCCGTCAGCCGCTCCGAAACATCGCCGTAAAACTTTGAAATCGCAGGGTCCACGCTGTCGCCGGCATGGACGAGCCCGGCGTAGGAGCCGAGGCGGCCGGCGAGATCGTCGATCGCCTCAAAGCGTCGCACCGCCTCCGCGAGCCATTTTCCGCCATCTTCGTTTGCTGTCCCTGTCGCGAGCTTGCCCTTGTAGTCCGTCTCGAACGCGACGCAGTCGGCATCCATCTTTTCGAGATCGCGCGCCACTTCCGGCGCATCGATCCCGGAATAGAGATCGGCCAGGTTCCACTCGGGAAGCTTGCCGGTTTTGCTCGCAGGCTTAGCGGAGGGTTTTGCCTTGGCGGTAGATTTCTTGGCTGCCGATTTCTTGACGGCAGATGTCTTCGCGGCAGCAGACTTGCGGAGAGCAGGCTTGTTGAGGGCAGGCTTGTTGAGAGCAGACTTGTTGAGAGCAGACTTGTTGAGAGCAGACTTGGAGCGCGAATTCATTGTGTGGGAAACCTGTGTTCAACCATCGCGGCGGCGAGCGGGGGCATCAAGGTTTAAGAGTGCGTTAATCGGCTTCGGCCAGAGTGCCCCGATTCGAGACAGATAGTAGTAGCGTGCGGGGAACACCATGGCTGCCAGTATTTTGATCGCCGACGACGACGCCGTAGCACGCCGGCTGGTCGAGAACATGGTGCAGAAATGCGGCTATGAGACGGTCGTCGTGGACTCCGGCGATGCCGCGATCGCCGCCCTCACCGCTCCCGATGCTCCGGCCATCGACGGTGTCATCCTCGATCTCGTGATGCCCGGCCTCGACGGCATGGGCGTGCTGGCCAAGATCCGCGAAGCGGGCCTCAGCGTCCCCGTCATCGTGCAGACCGCCCATGGCGGCATCGACAACGTGATCTCGGCGATGCGCGCTGGCGCGGCCGATTTCGTGGTCAAGCCGGTCGGCCTCGAGCGACTTCAGGTCTCACTGCGCAATGCTCTCAACGCCTCCGCGCTCAAGGGCGAATTGCAGCGTATCCGGCACAGCCGCGAGGGCCGGCTGACCTTCTCCGATATCATCACCCGCGCCGAGGCGATGGCCGGCGTGATGCGCGCCGCGCAGAAAGCCGCGAACTCTTCCATTCCGGTGCTGATCGAGGGCGAGTCCGGCGTCGGCAAGGAGATGTTCGCGCGCGCCATCCATGGCAGCGGCGAGCGCAAGGCGAAGCCGTTCGTCGCCGTCAATTGCGGCGCGATTCCCGACAACCTCGTCGAGTCCATTCTGTTCGGCCACGAAAAGGGTGCTTTCACCGGCGCCACCGAACGGCACATGGGCAAATTCGTCGAAGCCCATGGCGGCACGCTGTTTCTGGACGAGGTCAGCGAGCTGCCGCTGACCGCGCAGGTGAAGCTGCTGCGCGCGCTCCAGGAAGGCGCCGTCGAGGCGGTCGGCGGCCGCAAGCCCGTCAAGGTCGACGTCCGCATCGTCTCGGCCACCAATCGCCGGCTGCTGGAGCGGGTCAAGCAGGGACACTTCCGGGAAGATCTGTTCTATCGCCTGCACGTGCTGCCGCTGACGATCCCCTCGCTCCGGGCCCGGCGCGAGGACATCCCGCATCTGCTCCGGCATTTCCTGGCGCGCTTTGCCGCCGAGGAGAACCGCCAGATCACCGGCATCAGCGGCGAGGCCATGGCGCATCTCGCCCAACTCGACTGGCCCGGCAACATCCGCCAGCTCGAGAATGCGGTCTACCGTGCGGTGGTGATGAGCGAGGGCGACCAGCTCGGCCTCAGTGATTTCCCGCTGCTCGCGTCGCAGCCGCACCACGCCACCGAGATTCCGACCGCGCCGCTGATGCTCGAGCCGGCGGCGAGCCCGTCGGTCGTGTCAGGTAACGATATACCAATCGCTCCTCTCCCGGCCGTGGGAACTTTGGCCATGCTGACCCCGACCGGCGATGTCCGCGCACTCGAGGACATGGAGAACGAGATCATCCGTTTCGCGATCTCGCATTATCGCGGCCAGATGTCCGAGGTGGCCCGCCGTCTCAAAATCGGCCGGTCCACCCTCTACCGCAAACTCGACGAAGCCGGGGTTCCCGGCCATGGCGGGAAAAGCGGCGAAGAGACGCACTGAGCCTCATGCGAACGGAGGTTCGCGAGGCGATGCGAGACCGGTTGTAAGCCGTTCGCATGACGACGGAATTCGACTGCGACTTGAACCGTGACTTGGAAGTGACAGACACAGGGAAAAGCGCTTGAGGCAAGCGCACAATCCGTTGCCAAGAGGCTCCCTTGAAGTCAGTTTGGCGTGAGTTGTCCCGGTTAGCGCTGGCTGCAAAACCGGGGTCTGTATATCGTCTGCGTATGAATCGTTGCGTGCAGGCGTGCAACTTTCGAGAGGCCGGCGCGATTTAGCCGAAGCTCAATTGGCGATAACGAAGCTGTTCCATAAGGGACAGTTCACCCGAGGGGTGCGACACAATGCGTGACTGTTTGAACCACCGTGCGGGCTTCGACCGTGTCTTGATGACGGTCGCGGCAACCTTCCTCACGGTGTCGGCCAGCTCAGCCCTGGCGCAGGATCAGGCGCGCAGCAGCGCTGCGGAGCTCGCGATCGAAGCCGCGATCCCGCGCCCCGAGCCGGCCAATGTCCCGCCCCCGACCGCATCGGACATCAAGCTCGACACCACCGCCACGGTTCAGGACTCCGCCAAGGAGCCGGCAAGGGAGCCTGTGAAGGCTGACGTCGCCCCCGCCGCGGACAAGGTCGAGACCAAGCCTTCCGACGTCGCCACGACGCCCGCCACCGAGGCGCCGAAGAGCGAGACTGCCAAAACCGAGCCTGCCAAGACTGAGCCTGCAAAGACCGAGCCTGCAAAGGCGGACACCGCCACGGCAAATCCGGCTGCACCTGCGGCACCCGCCGCCGCTGCAGCTCCGGCCGCCGAGCCGGTCAAGGCCGCGAGCAGCGTTCCCACCGCCGACCAGCCGGTCGCCGACAAGCTCAAGGACATCATCGGCGCCAAGACGTCGCGCCATTTCGACCGCAAGAACGAGCGCGCGGCGATCGAGAAATTTTACGGTGCACGCGACTTCGCGCCGGTCTGGACGCAAGGCGGCAGCCTGACGGCTGCGGCCAAGGGCGTCATCGCGCGGCTGAAGGACGCCGCTTCCGACGGCCTCAATCCGGCGGATTATCCGGTGCCGGATTTCGCCAGCGCCACCACGCCCGATGCGCTGGCCGATGCCGAGCTCAAGCTCACCGCCAGCATGTTCGACTATGCGCGCCAGGCCCAGAGCGGCCGCATGCATTGGTCGCAGGTCTCTGGCGACATCCTCTATCCCGAGCATCCGGTCGACCCGAACGAGGTGCTCGCCAAGGTCACGACCGCAACTGACGCCTCCGCAGCGCTCGACAGCTACAACCCGCCGCACAAGCTCTACAAGGAGCTGAAGGCGAAGCTCGCGGAGCTTCGCGGTCAGGGCAGCGGCCCGGCGATCGAGATCGCCGACGGTCCGGCGCTGAAATACACTCCGGCCACCAAGAAGCAGGCCGAAATCGTCGTGGAAGATTCGCGCGTGCCGCAGCTCCGCGCCAAGCTGGGCCTCGCCGAGAACGCCAGCGACACCCGCTATGACGCCGCCGTCGCCGACGCCGTGCGCAAGTTCCAGAACAGCGCGGAGATGAAGGCGACCGGCATCCTCGACGACAAGACGGTCAAGGCGCTCAACACCCCGAAGCGCGACAAGCAGATCGACGTCGTGCTGGTCAACATGGAGCGCTGGCGCTGGCTGCCGCGCGACCTCGGCGCGCCATCGCTGGGCGATGCCTATGTGATCCTCAACATTCCCGACTACACGCTGAAGGTGATGCAGCGCGGCCAGCAGGTCTGGACCACCCGCGTCGTCACCGGCAAGCCGGGCACGCATGCGACTCCGCTGCTGACCGAAACGATGAAGTACATCACGGTCAACCCGACCTGGAACGTGCCGCCGTCGATCGTCTACAACGAGTATCTGCCGGCGCTTCAGCAGGACCCCACCGTGCTGCAGCGCATGGGCCTCAAGCTCGAGCAGAACCGCGATGGCTCGGTGCACATCTCGCAGCCGCCCGGCGAAGCCAACGCGCTCGGCCGCATCCGCTTCAACTTCCCGAACAAGTTCCTAGTCTATCAGCACGACACGCCGGACAAGAACCTGTTCGCCAGGGAAGATCGCGCCTTCAGCCATGGCTGCATGCGCGTGCAGAACCCCGATCAGTACGCCTCGGTGCTGCTCAACATCGTCATGCCGAACGAGAAGTACACGCCGGAGCGCGTGCGCAGCATGTACGGCAGGAGCGAGATCGACCTGAAATTCCCGACGCCGATGCCGGTCAACATCACCTATCAGACCGCGTTCGTGGATGACGCCGGCAAGCTGCAATTCCGCAAGGACGTCTATGGCCGCGACGCGACCATGATCAACATCCTGAAGAACAATCGCGGCAAGGACCTCGAGGCCGTCGTTGCGCACTCGCAGCCCAGCTATTCGCGCCCGGCAACGACCCTGCCCTCCGGCGTCGCGGTGGCCAACAATGGCGGCGGCTTCGGCTCGTCCGGCCCGAACTTCTTCGAGCGGCTGTTCGGAGGCGGGGCTCCGACCCCGCCGCCGGCTCCGGTCGGCCGCCGGCCCCAGCAGCAGCGGGTATTTACCCGGTAAGCCTGCTCGACGGCTATTTCCAAAATTCTGCAACGATATCAACGGCCCCATCCCATGGATGGGGCCGTTTAACGTTAACCATTGTCCACCTCGGCCCGGAGAGCGGGCGTTTTTTTGCCACAGTCAACCGGTTAGGATCGTATTCTGACTTGGTTTGGGGGCGAGAAGGTCAACCTCGAATTAACCTTCTCGCTTTAAGAAAGCGTTCATCCTCTTCGCGCTGCTAACGGGGTTGGCGGGAGAGTCCATTTTGAACGCTCGTCGACTGGGTGGGCTCATACGTGCTGACTGGTCTCGCACGCCAATTCGCTGTGCTGTCGTTGTCCCATGCGGGAGTGAAGGCCGGTTCGCGCATCGGCCTCGCTGCCGCGTTGCTGCTTGCTGCCGCGGGATCGGTTCATAACGCGGCCGCGCTGAACGAGACCAAGACGCTCTCCTTCCACCACACCCATTCCGGCGAAGACCTCACCGTCACCTTCAAGCGCGACGGCCGTTATGACGAAGCGGCGCTGAAGCAGCTCAACCACTTCCTGCGCGACTGGCGCACCCAGGACGAGACGGTCATGGACCGCCGCCTATTCGACATCCTCTGGGAAGTCTATCGCGACGTCGACGCCAAGCAGCCGATCCAGATCATCTCGTCCTACCGCTCCCCCGCCACCAACGCCATGCTCCGCCGCCGCTCCTCCGGGGTGGCGCGCTTCAGCCAGCACATGCTGGGACATGCGATGGACTTCTACATTCCGGGCGTGCCGCTGGAGCAGATCCGCTTCGCCGGCTTGCGCCTGCAGCGCGGCGGCGTCGGCTTCTATCCGACCTCAGGCTCGCCCTTCGTGCATCTGGACACCGGCAGCATCCGGCACTGGCCGCGCATGACGCATGACCAACTCGCCCGCGTCTTCCCGGACGGCAAGACGGTGCATCTGCCCACCGACGGCACGCCGCTGAAGGGCTATGAGCTCGCCAAGGCCGAGATCGAGCGCCGCGGCAACGGCGACGATTCCAGCAGCAGCAAGCCGAACTTCTTCGCCGCCCTGTTCAGGGGCAAATCGGCAGCTCCGGCTGCCAGCAGCGATGAGGATGACGAGGGCGCGCCCGCCCCGGCCGCGAAGCCGGCAGCCCCCACCGTCGTCGCAGCCGCAGCCAAGCCCGCCGAACCGGTGCCGACGCCGCGAGCCAAGCCGCAAATGGCCGCGATCCAGCTCGCCTCGGCCGATGCGCAGCTCGTTGCCCCGCCCAAGCCGAAGCCCGCGCCGGTGGCTGACAAGCCCGCTGCCGGCAAATCTGCTGACGGCAAGCCGGAGACGCCGGCCGACATCATCAATGCCCGCGGCTTCTGGGATGACGTCCCGGCCGCGCCGCAGCAGGCAACGCCGGCGCAGGTCGCTGCGCTGAAGGCCCGCCAGGCCCTTGCCGCCGCCACCGATCCGCAGGCCACCGCGAGCGTGTCCAACGCGGCCCTGCAGGCGCTGGCTTTCGCGCCCGCGGCCTCCCCGGTTGACCGCGCCAATGTCGTTGCCGCCTCGGCGCCGATCCCGCGCTCCGCCCGCCCCGCCTCGCGCAGCCTCGCCCAGGCGACGGAGATCAACACCGTGGTCGGCAAGAGCACCGACGGCATGGTCGCGACCGCGACGCGCCTCTCTGCCGCCAAGGGCGAGAGCGTCTGGCTCAAGATCGTGATGCTGTCGCCGAGCGCCAGCCGTGCGATGTCGGTCACGCTGATGGGCGAGCTCGATACCGCGGCGCTGCGCGCCTATTTCGTCAAGCCGCGGGCCGTGGTCGCGATGGGCTTTGCCGACGATCCGATGCAGGGGCTGTCCTGCGAGACCTTCTCCGGCAGCGCCACCGCAAAGCTCCAGACGACGTCGTTCGTCGTGCGGACCGCCGCGCTGCGCTGAGCGCCGCTGCTGTTTCCAGAATTTCACTCTCGTAGACCGGAGCGAAGCGCAATCCGGGAATCATGCCGCATGCAACGACGGCCCCGGATTTCGCTGCGCTCCATCCGGGCTACAGGTGGTGCTACCGCGCCTGCTTGCCCCGCCGATCCCGATGATAGGTCAGCGCCAGCGACAGACAGATCGATAGCTCCCGCGTCAGCAGCTTGCCCGACACCGGCAACAACAGCGCCCTGGTTTGCCGATATTCGAACTGATCGGGAAAGCGTTCGCGGAACGTGTCGATCAGGGTCGTCTTGCAGTTGAAGAGGATGGCGGCGGCGTCGGAGTCCTTGACGCGGCCAAGCCGGATCGTCGGTCCGCTGCCGGTCTCATCGGTCAGATAAGCCGGCTCGCCCCATTTCAGGGTCTCGGTAAGGCGGCCGACATGCTCGTCCGCAGCGGCAGTCGCGAAGATCAGGTCGCGCACCTGCAGCAGCCGCTTGCCGATCGGTGCCGGCAGAGCGCCGAAGGCACGGTTCAATTCGCGCGGCAGCGGTGGCGCAGTCACGGCGGTCTCCGTTCACAAAGGAAGGGCAACACGCCAGCCTTGTAGCCCGGACGGAGCGAAAGCGTCATCCCGGGGAATGCGTCCTGCCCTGCCAGAACCCGGATTCCGCTTGCGCTCCATCCGGGCTACGGCAGCGACGTTTGAAGCGCGAGCGCCTCAGATCATCCCCAGCGCCTGCATGTAGGTCTCGAGAATCGTCTCGGCCTCGGCGCGCTCATTGGGGTCCTGCTTGCGCAGGCGCACGATGGTGCGCAACGCCTTGACGTCGTAGCCATTGCCCTTGCTCTCGGCATAGACGTCGCGGATGTCGTCGGAGATCGCCTTCTTCTCTTCCTCCAGCCGCTCGATGCGCTCGATGATGGATTTGAGCTGGTCCTTGGCAAATTTCGTCGCGGGCTCGTCATCGCGGACGGCGGCGGTGGTGGCCATCTTGGTACTCCAAATGGAACTGGCAAAACGAGGTGACGCCGGCATCCCTCACCGCGCGTGCTGGCAGAACCCTTAGGGTTGGCGCCGGTCGCGTTCAAGGCAGCATCGCGCTCGTCCACAGCGCGCCCACACCTTCCTGCGGCGAGGCGAAGAAAGCTGTTGTGCGGTGCGACTCAAGGCTTGCGCGAACTCAATGCCCGTGGCCGTGGGGATGGACCTTCTTCATGGTCTCGAGCTGCTCGGGCGTGGCCGCGCCCTGATGTTTCGACTTCCAGGTCTCGTAGGGCATGCCGTAGACGGCCTCACGGCTCTCGTCCTTGCTCAAGGCGACACCTTGGGCGTCGGCAGCTTCCTTGAGCCAGTTGGACAGGCAGTTGCGGCAGAAGCCCGCCAGATTCATCAGGTCGATGTTCTGGACGTCGGTCCGGGTCCTGAGATGATCGACCAGACGCCGGAAAGCGGCCGCCTCGAGCTCGGTTCTGGTTTTGTCGTCGATTGCCATGGCTGTATCCCCGGTATCCTTTGGGCCTGACCCCGATGGGGGTCACCCTTACGGGATCAATTGGGGCCTGTCACAGATTTTGCCATATCCCGGCGCAGACCGGTCCAAAGCCGGGTTGCCGCTCATTCGTGGCGGTTCCCCGGCCCTACGCCAAATCGTCAATGATCTGGTATAGCTACCGCGACAATGATTGCCGAATCTCCCCGCTCCCCGCTTCGCCTGCTCGCCCGGTTGGTCCCGGTGCTGATGGTCGCCTGGCTATGCCTTGGCGCCAGCCCGGCCTCGGCCGATTTCCGGCTCTGCAACAACACATCGAGCCGGGTCGGCATTGCCCTCGGCTACAAGGACGCCGAGGGCTGGACCACCGAGGGCTGGTGGAACATCTCGTCGCGCTCCTGCGAGACCCTGCTGCGGGGAACGCTGGTCGCCCGTTACTATTACATCTACGCGATCGACTATGATCGCGGCGGCGAGTGGTCGGGGCAGGCCTTCATGTGCTCCCGCGACAAGGAGTTCACCATCCGCGGCACCGAGGATTGCCTCGCGCGCGGCTACGACCGGACCGGCTATTTCGAGGTCGACACCGGGGAGCAGCGGGCGTGGACGGTGCAACTGACCGACGCCAACGAACAGCCGGCGCAGCAACGCGTACCTGGCCTGCCCGGTCCGGTTGGCCCAGGCGGGGTTCCGGGTTTGCCCACCAGCCCGCCCGGTGCTACGCCCCCGGGCTCGCCCGGCCTGCCACCCCAGTCTGGAAATAAGCCATGAGGCGTCTTCGCCGTATCAAGATTCTCGCGACCCTGGGACCGGCCTCTTCAGATCTCGCGATGATCCGCCGCCTGTTCGAGGCCGGCGCCGACCTGTTTCGCATCAACATGAGCCACACCCCGCATGACAAGATGCGGGAGCTGGTGGCGACGATCCGCAACGTCGAGTCGAGCTACGGCCGGCCGATCGGCATCCTGGTCGACCTGCAGGGCCCGAAGCTCAGATTGGGTGCCTTCGCCGAAGGCTCGGTGCAGCTCCAGAACGGCCAGACCTTCACGCTCGATTCCAACAAGACGCCCGGCGATGCCACGCGCGTCCACCTGCCGCATCCGGAGATCCTGGCCGCGCTCAGGCCGGGCCATGCGCTGCTGCTCGACGACGGCAAGGTGCGCCTGATCGCAGAGGAGACCTCGAAGGAGCACGCGGTGACGCGTGTCGTGGTCGGCGGCAAGATGAGCGACCGCAAGGGCGTCAGCCTGCCCGACACCGACTTGCCGGTCTCCGCCATGACGCCGAAGGATCGCGCCGACCTCGAGGCGGCGCTCGTCACCGGAATCGACTGGATCGCGCTGTCCTTCGTGCAGCGCGCCGACGACGTGCTCGAAGCCAAGAAGATGATCCGGGGCCGCGCCGCCGTCATGGCCAAGATCGAGAAGCCGCAGGCGATCGACCGCCTCGCCGACATCATCGAGGCCTCCGACGCGCTGATGGTGGCGCGCGGCGACCTCGGCGTGGAGCTGCCGCTCGAGCGCGTGCCGAGCCTGCAGAAGCAGATGACGCGGATGGCGCGCCGCGCCGGCAAGCCCGTGGTGATTGCGACCCAGATGCTGGAATCGATGATCCAGTCGCCGGTCCCGACCCGCGCTGAAGTCTCGGACGTCGCAACGGCGGTCTATGAGGGCGCCGACGCCATCATGCTGTCGGCGGAATCGGCGGCCGGCAAATTCCCGGTCGAGGCGGTCTCGACCATGAACCGCATCGGCGAGGAGGTCGAACGCGACCCGACCTACCGCTCGGTGATCATGGCCCAGCGCCCGGCGCCGGAAGCGACCGTGGGCGATGCGATCGCGGATGCGGCGCGGCAGATCGCCGAGACCCTCGACCTGCCCGCCTTGATCTGCTGGACCTCGTCGGGCTCGACCGCAGTGCGCGTGGCGCGCGAACGGCCGAAGCCGCCGATCGTGGCGATCACGCCGAACATCACGGCAGGACGGCGGCTCGCCGTCACTTGGGGCGTGCACTGCGTGGTCGCTGAGGATGCCCGCGATCAGGACGACATGGTCAGCCGTGCCGGCCAGATCGCGTTCCGTGACGGCTTCGTCCGTGCCGGCCAGCGCGTGCTCATCGTCGCCGGCGTGCCGCTCGGCATTCCCGGCACCACCAACATGGTACGCATCGCCTCGGTCGGCCCCGAAGGCGACGCGAACATGTAGGTTGCCGGCACCCCTCCAACACAAATATCGAAGAACAACCCCATGCACAGTAGCCGGAGGGTCCGGCGAGCTTGCTGCGATCTGACGAAAAGGCTTTCCCGCTCAACGACCTAAGCGGGATCAGGCCGCCGCCCCGGTCGCGCGGCGGTTCTTACGCGCCAACCAGCGCTTTCGTCGCCGGCAGCAGCGTCTGCTGCACCACCAGACCACGGGCGCGGGCGTCCATGACGCCGACCGCGCGCAGCGCCAGCAGCGTCACGGTCTGCACCGCATCGCGCATCTTGACGGGATCATCGAGATTGTCGGGCGCGAGCGGCCCAACCAGCGCCTCGTGTAGCGCACCGAGCAACGCGGTGGCGGCGAGCGCGGTGTCCTGCGCCGGCAGGTGACCTGCCCGCACCGCAGCGTCGATCCGCCCAGCAATCTCGCCCGCGATCTCGCGCCGGCTGGCCAGGCGCGAGGCGCTGACATCGACATCGACGGGCTCGGCCAGGATGCCCCAGGCGAGCCGGCGCTGCGACAGGGTATGGACCGCCACGGTGGTCACGGCCGCGGCCAAGGCCGATGACGGCCCCGGCGCCGCATCGGCCGCCCGGCGGATCGCAGCGAGTTCGTCGCGGGAGACCTCGGCGATGAGTTCAGAGATCAGCTCGGCCTTGGAGGGGAAGTAGCGGTAGACCGTGCCGGCCGCCACATTGGCCCGGACCGCGACCGGCGCGATCTGCACCGCCGCCATCCCGCCTTCCGCCGCGGTCTCCCGCGCCGCCGCCAGAATCGCACTGCGCCGCGCCGCAAGGCGCTTCACCACTTGATGCGTCCGCCGATAAACCATGGCGCGCTTCCTGTCCCACACGCGTGCCGCACGCCCTGCGGCCGAACGCTTCGTCACGTCAAAGATGCAAATCGCCCCGCAAGGACTGAACAACTATTCAGGGTAGATGACAAGATGGGAAATGCGTGGAGCGTCACGGCGACCGGACTGAAGCGCCAACCCTGGTTGCGGAGGCTGATCAGGGCGTGCTCGCTCCACCTCGCCGCGGATTCCTGCTTACCGAAAGGGAGCAGAAATGCCGCCTGTGCGATGGCCGGCTTCGCGAGACGCGATGCTATGGCGCGATGTCCATCTGAAAGGACCGCCGCTCGATCTCGGCAGCTTTTCGGCGAAGAACGTAAGTTGCCCTATAGGTGCCAGGCGGCCAGACGACGCCTCCGCGCTTCCTTCCGGCCGAGATGAAATATTGGGCCTGGTCGCGCGGCAGCTTCGGTGCCCGATACTCCGCGATCACTTGCCCTTCGGGTGACTTCAGCTCGAGAGTTTGCTCGTCGTCCGCCTGAAGTCCGATCGCGCGAACATAGGCCACGATGGCGGCCGAATGAGAGCCAGGCAAGGCTCGCTTGAACTCGCCTGTCTCGATCTCGTCCATGGTCACTGCTCGATCGGCGAAGCCGACATTGATGATTCCGGCGGCCGGATAGTTCGAAACGGAGTTCAGCGTCGGCTGCCACAGCGAACGGCCGGAGTTGCATTCGCCTTTCCCGGCGCCCTCAGCGAATGGATCCACAACCGTCCCGTCATGCCGCACCGTGAAATGCAGGTGTGGGAATTCGGTGTTTCCGGACAGGCCCACCAACCCGAGCGCCTGCCCGGAACTGACCCTGTCACCGGGCTTCAATCTGAGACTGCCTTTGGCCATGTGGCAGTATTGCGTGCTCCAGCCGTTCTCATGCTCGACGACCGCGCCGTTGCCGCATTCCCTGCCGGCGATTGCGGCTTTGCCGACGACCTTGACCGATACGTCATCCATGCCATCGCGTGTGTGCACGACGCGCCCCGCAGCGGCAGCAACGACCTCGACGCCTTTTCTCTGAACGTCCAGATCGGGTAACCGGATGTCGGTGCCGTCGTGGCCGTCATAGGTTCGGTGCCCGCATCGAAAGTCCAAGGCCTTGTCCGAGGGATCATGGTCGACGTAGTTCTGGATGAAGCAGGTCGTTCCCAACTCGCAGGCAACCGGCCAGGCGAAAAGCTGTGGCTCGGAGCCGTGAGATACTGATGCGCAAGTGACGAGCATGCAAATAGCCGATGCAGCGAAACACCTTCTCATCCGATCCGTCCGTTCAATGAGCTTGGCGCCAAGACGCGCCACACGCGGCGCCCGAAAGCTGGCTATTAGCATGCTGCCGCACGCCGTCAGCCCGCACCAAAAAGCAAGGAGCTACAATGAGCCGATCCATTCAGGTTGCTGCAGGACTCTTTGATAGCCGGCCGTATGGCTTTGCACAGGTCGCAATCATCCGGACACCGTTTGGTGACGTTGCAAATATATCTGGCCAGGTCGCTTGGGATGCCGATCGAAAGATCGTTGGCCCCGGTGACATCGGACGTCAACTGGAAAAGAGCCTGGAAAATCTGGCTGTCGCATTCGCGTCGGTTGGGGCAACGCTCAATGACGTCGGCTCACTCCGTCTCTACATCAAGCACGATCATCTGCACGAAGGCGAGGCGATCAGTGGCGCGCTCAGGGCAACGTTCGGAGACAACCCGCCATGCGCAACGTGGATCGGGGTGCCAGGTCTCGCCAACGACGCATTCCTGATAGAGGTCGAGCCCTCCAACGTTTTTCTTGCGCGAGCAGGCCGCGAACGACCTTAGGTCACGCGCCCTCAATTTTGGGCCCGAATTGTACGGTCTACCCAAGATCGAAACATCATAGTCTCGAAAATGGGCTTGGCCTTCCAATCCGGATCACGGAAGGACCAAACGCGTGGACGCCCCCGGGAGAGGCGCTGTAAACGCATAGATAAAAGTACCATGCAATGGTTCTAAGTCCGATAACCACACTTCTTACCGCGATCTTAATGCAGATCCGTAACTGTGCGGAGGCAATGTAATTCCATCTCGGTACACCATGCTCGACAGGGACTCCCGGACCGCCTGGCAGCTTTTCCAACTCAACTGGCTTCCGATTCTCGGGATGGGGACCCTGCTGGCGCTTGGCCTTCCCTTGACCGGACTCGCTCTCGAGCCTGTCGCCTTTGGCGTGACCGTTGCGATCGCCGCGGCACTGGCCGCGATCGTCTATGGGCACCGGATCGTCAAAGGAGACCTTGCGGATCCGAAGCTGGTGTTTTCGCTCGGCACCATCGGACAGCTCCTCCTGCTCTGCACCATTATCGGGCCACTGACTTACGTCGCGGGCAAGCTGAACTGGCCGCTGCAGGACCAGGCGCTGCTGGCGATCGACCGGGCGCTGGGCCTCGATCCGGAACCGATCGCGCGCTATGTCAACGATCACCCCTGGCTCGCGAACTGCCTCACGCGCGCCTATGGACTGATCAAGTTTCCGCTGCTCGGCATTCCCGTCGTGCTGGCACTGACGGCGCGCTATGTGCGGCTGCAATTATTCATGCTGGCGATGAGCCTCGCGCTCGCGGTCACCATCACGATCTCGGCCGTGGTCCCCGCGATCGGAACCTATTACGGCCTGCATTTATCGGCCGCGCATTTCCCAGAGATCAACACCGAGGTCTATGCCGGGCAGCTGCGCGACATCCTGGCGCTCCGGGACGGCAGCCTGCAGGAGCTTCGGCTGTTCTTTCTCTCCGGAATCGTGTCGTTTCCGAGCTTTCACGCGGCATCCGGGGTGCTCTACATGTGGGCGCTGTGGCCGGTGCGCGGCCTCGGCGGCATCGCGGCCGTGCTCAACCTGGCAATGATCGCGGCGACGCCGGTGATCGGCGCGCACTACATCATCGACGTCGCTGCCGGCGTCGGTCTCGCAGCGGCTTCGATCTGGGCGGCGAAGTTCTACCTCGGCCGGAGCCGGGCGCTGCATGGGTCTGCAGCGCCCGCTGCGTCGAGCGGACTGACAGGCCTCGTCCAGGAGAATTGACAAGCCTCGTCCAAATGAAAAGAGCCCCGTCAAGGACGGGGCTCTCTGAAATCTTCTGGTCGTCCGGCTTTACTTCAGGCCGGTCGAGATCGCGGTGAACTTGGTGTTCAGCGTGGTGCCGAGGTTGTTGACGACGGTGATGATCGCCAGCGCGATGCCGGCAGCGATCAGTCCGTATTCAATGGCGGTGGCGCCGGATTCATCCTTCACGAAACGCGCAACGAGGTTCTTCATAGAGGTGCTCCAAATGAGTACACGAGGCTTGCAACTGATCTGGTCTTTTCGGCTTCCCAGCGCCGCCCGACCATGGAACTGAATGTAGAGACAAAGAATTGCGCCGCAGTTAATTCGACTGCGTAAACACCGAGCGGATTGCGTGTGTGGGCCGATGGTAAATCGAAATCTAAAACAATCTGTTAAATTGTCGGGACATGAAGTCGGCATGACGCTACCGGTTTACCCGAAGTTATGACCGCCATGGTCCAATGCCGCCCGCTCGAACCGAAGCGCGACATGATGATCATTCGTCGCGCTTCATGACGTTGTTCGAGCATGGTCCTCTCGGAAATCCGCGCCGCACAGCGATCCCATGACATGGTTCCTTCCGACAGGCCGGCCTTGACACTCCCCACGCGTCCCGGCTCGGACCGATCCATCGCGATCATCGTTCTTGCGGTGCTGGCGGCCGTCTCGTTTCTTCCGGTGCTGATGACCCCCATTCCCGCGATGGTCGATTATCCCAATCACCTCGCTCGCATGTACATTCTGAGCCAAAGCGGCACCCCCAATGCCAATCCGCATTACGAGGTGACCTGGGCCTTCTATCCCAATCTCGGCATGGATCTGCTGGTGCCGCAGATGGCGCGGCTGATGAGCGTCGAGAGCGCCACACGGCTGTTTCTGCTGCTGAGCCAATTGCTGATCGTCGGAGGCGCGCTGCTGCTCGAATGGGTCCGGAAGGGACGGGTCGAGCTTGCCGGCTTCGCTGCGCTCGCTGTCCTCTACTGCCTGCCGTTCAGCTGGGGCTTCGTGAATTTCGAGTTCGGGCTCGGCCTCGCGCTCTGGGGCATCGCCGTTTATCTGATGCTGGCAGAAGGCCCATGGCCGCTGCATTTCCTCGCCAATCTGATCTTCGTCGCTGCGCTGTATGTGGCGCATTTCTTTTCGCTCGGCATTTATGGCGCGACACTGGGCCTGTTCGAGTTGTCGCGCATTCGCCAACGGCAGATCGCCTATCCCGTCGCGGCCGCACGGCTTGGCGCGCTGGCGCTCCCGGCGCTGGCGCTGTTTGCGCTCATGCATTTCACCGCAGGCTCGATCGGAAGCGAAGGGACGAGTTGGTTCCTTGCCTTCAAGCCGATCTGGCCGCTGCGCATCATGAACGGCTACAATCTGACGACGGCGGCAGCGACCGGACTGGCGCTGATGATCGCGCTGTTTTTCGCGGCACGACGCGGCATCCTCCGGCTCGAGCCTTCAGGCACCTGGCTCGCGATCGGTTTTGCGCTGCTCTATCTGGTCATTCCATCGAAGCTGTTCGGAACCTCCTTCGTCGATCTTCGCGTGATTCCCGCCGCGGCCCTGATCCTGCCGGCCTTTTGCTCGCTGTCGCTGCCGAGCCGTCGGTGGAAAATGGCGTCGCTCGCGGGCATCAGCGGCATCATATTGCTCAATCTCGCCGTCGTCCTTTCGGTGTGGCTGCCCTACCGCGCCGATTACGCGGCGATCATCGCCTCGTTCCAGAAGATCGATCGCGGCTCGCGTGTCCTGGTCGGCAGCACGGTCGACGATGGAGACCCGCCCTTCGCCGACCTCACCTCGTATCCCATGTATTATGCGCCGACGTTGGCCGTGCACTACGCCAATGCGTTCGTGCCGAACCTGTTCACTGAAACGGGCAAGCAGCCCGTGCGGCCGCGCGAGGCCATGCGCAATATCGCCATTCCCTATGGCGGACCGGTGCCGTCAGGCCTGCTGGCCGCGATCGCGACAGGCCAGCCGCCGGCGGACGTTCCGCCGTTCGTCCGCAGCTGGGACCGCGACTTCGACTACCTCTATATGCTTGGGGCGCCGGCCGCGAACCCGCTGCCGGATCGGCTGGAGGTCTTGGAGACCTCGGAGCGATTTGTTCTCTACAGGATCCGCCGCAAGCCCTAGACCGACGCCGCGGCTGCCCAAGCGTGGTTAACCGGCCTTCACCATCCCGCTCCGCCTCCCCGCTGTTCGCCTCCGGCAATGCTCCGGGCGCTAGACCCTTAACGGTTGCGGCAAGGCGACCTTAACCACCGCCTCATAGACTTCCGCCCCTGCAACCCAGTCGGAATCCCCTCGCATGGCGGCCACCTCCAGATCGATCCGCTACAGCCTCGTCATCCCCGTGTTCAACGAGGAAGCCGTGCTGCCGGTCCTGTTGCGCCGGCTCGACCAGGTCATGTTCCGGCTCGACGGGCCGGCGGAAGCGATCTTCGTCGACGACGGCAGCCGCGACTCCAGCTCGATCGTGCTGAAGGCGCTCGCCGCGCGCGACTCGCGCTTTCGCTACATCGGCTTGTCGCGAAATTTCGGCCACCAGATCGCCATCACCGCCGGCATGGACGCCGCGCAAGGTGACGCGATCATCGTCATGGATGCCGATCTGCAGGATCCGCCCGAGGTGATCGAGCAATTGATCGCGAAGTGGAAGGAGGGCAACGACATCGTCCACGCCCGCCGCCTATCGCGCGAGGGCGAAAGCCGTTTCAAGCGCGCGACCGCGCATCTGTTCTACCGGCTGCTCGGCAAGATGTCCTCGGTCGGGATTCCCGCCGATGTCGGCGACTTCCGCCTGATCGATCGCAAAGTGCTCGAGGCGCTGCGGCAGATGCCGGAGCAGGACCGCTTCGTGCGCGGCATGATCGCCTGGCTCGGCTTCCGCCAGGCCGAGGTCGCCTTCCACCGCCTCGAGCGCGCCGCGGGCGAAACCAAGTACCCGCTGTTCAAGATGGTCCGTCTGGCGGTGAACGCCGCGCTCGGCTTTTCCGATCTGCCCCTGCGGCTTGCGATCTGGTGCGGATTGACGGTGTCCGGGCTCGCGCTGCTCTACGGCGGCTGGGTCGTCCTGTTGTGGCTCAGCAAGGACAGTCATCTCGTCACCGGCTGGTCCTCGACGATGGTCGTCGTGTCGCTGCTGTGCGGCATGAACATGCTGATGACGGGCATCGTGGGGCTCTATGTCGGTCGGATCCATGCCGAGGTGAAGCGCCGTCCACTCTACGTGGTGCAGGCCCGCGTCGGCTTCGATCGCGACGAGACGGCGGCGACGCCGGCGATCCACGCCGTCAACGAGTGACCAACGCATGACCGAACTGTTCGACGGCTATCACGACAATTACCGTGACGTGGTGCAATCCTCGATCGACTTCTCGGGCCTGCCGCATGATTTCTTCATGCGCGCAAAGGCCGATCTGCTGCGCGATCTGATCGCGCAGCGGCTGGATGTCGAGAAGCCCGACTTGCTGGACGTCGGCTGCGGAGTCGGCAGCCTTCATCCGCTGCTGCACGGCATGGTCGGCCGCTTGAGCGGCATCGACGTCTCCTCGGCCAGCCTGGCGCAGGCGCGCGCTCGCAATCACGGGGTCGACTACCGGGAGTTCGACGGGCGCACTTTCCCGTTTGCCGATGCCAGCTTCGATCTCGTCACCGCCGTCTGCGTGATGCACCATATCGTGCCGACCGAGTGGGCGCAGTTCATCGCCGAGATGCGCCGGGTGGCACGCCCCGGCGGGCTCGTCTGCGTGATCGAGCACAATCCGTACAATCCGCTGACGCGGCTTGCCGTCGCGCGCTGCGAGTTCGACCGGGACGCGGTGTTGCTCGGTGCCGGCACGACCCGAAAGTTGATGACGGCTGGCGGCCTGCGCGAGATCGGTGCGCGGCATTTCCTGCTGCTTCCCTGGGACAGCAAGCCGGCACGGCGCCTGGAAGGCGCCCTGAGCGGCGTGTGGCTCGGCGGCCAATACGCCGCCTTCGGAACCGCCTGAGCTATTTTTGCGGCGTATCCCGCCGCTTGTGCACGACCGCCACATCGTCGCTGTAGACGCGCTGCCACTCCGGCAGCCGGTCGAGCATGGCGACCGCCGGCGTGCTTGGTGCGAGCAGCGTCGCGCCGATCTTGTATTCGTCGAGCAGCTTGAGAAAGTCTACGAGGTCGACCAGCGCCAGCGCGCGATTGTAGCGGTTGATGAACGAGCCCCCGTACAGTTCGCCGCGACCATCGATGAAGGTGGGAATGCCGGAAAAGATCAAATAGCCGCCGAAGGAATAATCGTTGAGCACAGGCCCCGCCTTGGCAAGGTCGGCTTTGGCGATCGCGGCTTGCGGGGCGACGGATGGAGCCGGCCTGACGTCACGCGCCAGGGCCACCCCGCTCATCGCGATCAAAACACCGAGCCCAGCCAGGCTCAGGCCGCGCGAGACGACCGCTGCATCATCCTCGGCCGGTCCGCCGAACTTCCGGCCCAGCGGAGCCGCCAGATAGAGCGGCGCCAGCATGGCCAGCAGATCCGCATTGCGGATTTGCGCCAGCGCGAAATGCAGCAGGCCGATCACCACGAGGGCGCGCACGACCGGCAGCGTGATGCCGCGCGAGAGCGCGAAGATGCTGCCCAGCAGCAGCAACTCGAAGCCACCGATGTGGCTGAAATCCTGTGGCCGCCATTCCGCGATCCAGGCGAGCGCGGAGCCGAGGCCGAGCGTCGTCAGCGGCATCAGCAGCGGTTCCGGCCCGTGCGGCGTCAGGCAGGATGCGGCGACCGCAAGGGCCGTGAATGGCAGCCAGCGCAGCAGCACGCGCGGCCATTCGCTTCGCGCTTCACGCAGCAGCGCCTCGAGCACCGCCGGGCCGATCAGTCCAAGCGCCAGCACCACGCTGCCGTGCAGATTGGTCCACAGCACCAGGAGCGGCAGGGCCCAATAGGGCGGCGGCCCCGCACGATCCATGCAGCGGACCAGCGCAGCCGCCCAGGTCACCATCACCGGCAGCACGAAGACATGGGGACGCGCGAGCATGTGCGGCGCCAGCAGGACGACGGCCGCCATCACCATGAGCAGCGTCAGGGTCGGCGAAAGCTCGCGCAGCAGGAAGGACGTGAACAGGCCGAAGGCGAGCGCGATCGCCGCGGCCGCGATGGCGACCACGCCTGGCCAGCCGGCAAGCGCGTAGATTCCGGCGTAAATGACCTCGGACAACCACTCGAAGGTGATCCAGGGCGCGCCGCGCATCGAAAAGGAAAACGGGTCGCTCGCCGGCAGGGCGCCGTGCGCGATGATCCAGCGTCCAACCTCGATGTGAGAATAGCTGTCGGGATCGGCAAGCAGCCGCGGCCCCGCCACCAGCAGCATGGCATAGACGCAAAGGCCTACTGCCCAAGGGAGCGCTGCACGTGCCGAGAACGGTTGAACCGCGCTGTGGACGACCTGGTCAGTCATGGCGGGCCAAAATAGGCCGCAAGCGTTAAGTTCTTCTTTAATGTTTCGCGCGTTTGCCGCGAAGGCGGTTCAGGCAGTTCGCTCGCGCCCCGCGATGCGCAGCCAGCCAACAAAAAACGCGGCGTTTCCGCCGCGTTTTTCAATCTCTTATGACGCCCGGCGATTACGCCTGCGGCTGCGGCTCCAGGCCGGGATCAGCATCGGGCCGCGGGCGCGGCGACTTGCCGGCCGGGGGCACAGCGGAGGCGCGCGGCGTGGTCGGCTCGAGCACGGATTCGCGGTTCGGCTTCTTGCCCTTGAGCAGATCGACGATCTCGTCGCCGCTCAGCGTCTCGAACTCCAGCAGGCCCTTGGCCAGCGCCTCGAGGTCGGCATGCTTCTCGGTGAGGATCCGGGTTGCTTCCTTGTAGCCTTCCTCGACCAGACGGCGGATCTCGGAGTCGATCTTCTGCACGGTCGCCTCAGAGGCGTTCTGCGTCCGCGACACCGACATGCCCAGGAACACCTCGTCCTGGTTCTCGCCGTAGGAGACCGTGCCGAGCTCTTCCGACAGGCCCCAGCGCGTCACCATCATGCGGGCGAGGCGCGTGGCCTGCTCGATGTCGGAGGCGGCGCCCGAGGTCACCTTCTCGCGGCCGAAGATCAGCTCTTCGGCGACGCGGCCGCCCATCATGATCGCGAGGCGCGAGGTCATCTGCTCCAGAGACATCGACAGCTTGTCGCGCTCGGGGAGCTGCATGACCATGCCGAGCGCACGGCCGCGCGGGATGATGGTCGCCTTGTGGATCGGATCGGTCGCGGGCACGTTGAGGCCGACGATGGCGTGGCCGCCCTCGTGATAGGCCGTCAACAGCTTCTCTTCCTCGGTCATGACGAGCGACTTGCGCTCGGCACCCATCATCACCTTGTCCTTGGCTTCCTCGAACTCGGCCTGCGTCACCATCCGCTTGTTACGGCGGGCGGCAGTGAGCGCGGCTTCGTTGACGAGGTTCATCAGGTCGGCGCCGGAGAAGCCCGGGGTGCCGCGCGCGATGGTCTTGAGGTTGATATCCGGCGCCAGCGGCACCTTGCGAACGTGGACCTTCAGGATCTGCTCGCGGCCGACGACGTCGGGGTTCGGCACCACGACCTGACGGTCGAAGCGGCCCGGACGCAGCAGCGCGGGATCGAGCACGTCGGGGCGGTTGGTCGCGGCGATCAGGATCACGCCCTCGTTCGCCTCGAAGCCGTCCATCTCGACCAGCAACTGGTTCAGCGTCTGCTCGCGCTCGTCATTGCCGCCGCCGAGACCGGCGCCACGGTGACGACCGACGGCGTCGATTTCGTCGATGAAGATGATGCAGGGCGCGTTCTTCTTGGCCTGCTCGAACATGTCGCGCACACGAGAGGCGCCGACGCCGACGAACATCTCGACGAAGTCCGAACCCGAAATGGTGAAGAACGGCACGTTGGCTTCGCCCGCGACCGCACGTGCGATCAGGGTCTTACCGGTGCCGGGAGGGCCGACCAGCAGCACGCCGCGCGGAATGCGGCCGCCGAGGCGCTGGAATTTGCCGGGGTCGCGCAGGAATTCGACGATCTCCTGCAGGTCTTGCTTGGCTTCGTCCACGCCGGCGACGTCCTCGAAGGTGACGCGGCCATGCGCTTCGGTCAGCATCTTGGCGCGCGACTTGCCGAAGCCCATCGCCTTGCCGGCGCCGCCCTGCATCTGCCGCGACAGGAAGATCCACACGCCGATCAGCGCGATGAACGGCAGCCAGGAGACCAGCAGCGAGACGAACCACGGCACGTTGTCGCCGGGCGGCTTCGCGGTGATCTGCACCTTGCTGTCATACAGGCGCTTCACCAGCGTCGGGTCGTTCGGCGCATAGGTCTGGAAGCTGGAGCCGTTGGTGAAGGTGCCGTGAATGTCAGGCCCCTGGATCACGACGTCGCGCACATTGCCGCGGTCAACTTCGCTCAGCAGCTGCGAGAAGGCGATGTCCTGCGAGGAGGCTCGCTGACCCGGATTCTGGAAGAGCGTGAACAACGCCAACAGCAGCAAGACAATGATGACCCAGAGGGCGAAATTGCGCAGATTGGCGTTCATCGATCTTCCTTCGTGGTCGCGCGGATCGCGGCCTGATCCTCGGGCGGTTATTTTGGGCCGTACGAGGAAATCCCCAAGGAATCCTCTCGGTTAGACGCATACAATTTAGGTGCCGCCCCGGTCGCTGCCAAGGGAACGAGATGGGACTATTTAGCCCATCTTAGAGCGATTCCCGCTGAAATAATGGCGCTTGAGGCGGGGTTTTTCCTGCCTGGTTAAGGTGTCCTGACGCTGCGGGGCCGAAATGGCCGGTGTCATGATCCGACTTCATGCGGCCCTCGGGGCCCTTCATGCACCCTTGCGCCGCCGGGCCGGCGCCGGCGCGATCTGGATACGCCCGCCAGCGAGGCTGATCAAGGCTCCCGCAAGCGTCTGCCTCATGGCTGGCCGGCCATTTGAGGCTGCGCGAGGAGGTGCGGCGATGGCCTGATCGAGCGCCGCCAGGAGGGTTTCGACCTTGCCGAGTTCCGCAGGACCTTCATGCCCGAGCGCGTTGATGGCCCGCAGCAGGAGCCGCAGCCGGACCTCGTCCGGCAGGGCGGCAAAGGCCGAAGCCTCGAAGCTTCGCACCCCCACCTGCGGCGCTTCGCCGCGATCACGCAAACGGAGGAAGCGCTCGGCGCCGTCGGCCAGCACCTCGACCGCCGCATTGGCCCGCGCCAACCTCGTCGCAAGCCGCGCCAGATTCCTGACATCGCCGCCCTCGGCCGCGAGAAGCGGAAGCAGCGCGCGCAGCCGCGGCCGGGTGAAGGCGGTGTCGCGGTTGGTGGGGTCGTCGGCGAAACCGATCTTGGCCCGCTTCAAGGTCGCGATCAGCTGCGCCTTCGGAACGTCGAGCAGCGGGCGCGCCAGCACGATGCCGTCGCGCTCAGTCAGCTGCGCCATCGCCGAGAGCCCGGCAAGTCCGCTGCCGCGGAGCAGCCGCATCAACAATGTCTCGGCCTGGTCGTCGCGGGTATGGGCGGTCAGCACATGGCTCGCGCCGAGAGCACGCGCGGCCTCTGCGAGCAGGCGGTAGCGCGCTTCGCGCGCGGCGGCCGGCACTCCCGTCTTCGGCTTGGCCCCGCGCCAGCGCAGGGTCCGGTGCGGCAATCCAAGCTCGGTGGCAAGCCGCTTGACCTCGCGCGCCTCGCGCGCCGCCTCTTGCCGGAGGCCGTGATCGATCGTGACGGCGGTGAGAACCGGCGCGCGCGCCAAGCTGCGCTGCCAGCGCGCCGCAAGCCACATCAGCGCGACCGAATCGGGCCCGCCTGAGACGGCGAGCACCAGCGCCGGCGCGCTTCGCAGGCCGGCGAAGAGCCGCCTCGCCTCGCGTGCCGAGATCGGAGAATTGTCGTCGTCTGACATGACGTTGCCCAGCAATCGCCAGCGAATGGCGGGCACAATCTAGCGCAGCACCATCCACGTTGTCAGGACCCAGGCGTCAGCACTTCACCCGCTTCTGCTCGCGGTCGACGGCGGCTTTGACGCCGGCGGAAGCGCGCGGATATTTGCGGCCGACCTCGCCGAAGGCGGCGCAGGCGGCCTCCTTCTCCTTCAGCGCGGCGAGCGACTGGCCGAGCCGCAGCAGCGCATCCGGCGCCTTGGCCGATTTCTCGTACTTCGTGGTGACGGCGAGGAAGGCTTCCGCGGAGTCGCGATATTGCTGGCGCTGGAAATAGCTCTCGCCCAGCCAGTATTGCGCGTCCCCGAGCAGCGGATCGCTGGGATATTTCTGCGTGAAGTTCTTCATGGTCTGCTCGGCGAGCGCATAGTCCTTGCGCTGCATGTAGCCGATGCCGAGATCGAACTCGTCGCGCGGCGTTGCCGAGGGCGGCAGCGTGGTCAAGGCCGGAGCGCCAGCTTGTGGCGGATAGCCTTGCTGGGCCGGCGGATAGCCCGGCTGGGCCGCCGGCGGGGCGGCCTGCGGCTGATAGCGCGGGCTGGTGTTGGCGAGATCGAGCGGCTCGCCGGCGCTACGCCCGCCCGGAGCTCCTGCCGACATCGGCTGCTGGCCGCCGCCGAGCGCGCGCGGCGCGCCGGGCGCATTCGGGTTCTGGCCGGGGTCGAACGCATCGCCGCGGCGGCTCTTGCCGGGGGCGCCGGGCGCCGGCTGCTCCTGAACGATCGGCGCGGGAGATGCGACCTGCGGCTGCTCGTAATTCGGCTGCACGGCCTGCTGCTGCGGCTGGCGATAGCCCGGCGCGACCTGATTTGGTGCGATGTGGGCGGGTGGCATGGCCGCGACATTGGGCGCCTGTCCGGGTGCGGCCTGCGCGCCGCCTTCGAGCGCCCGCAGCCGCTCTTCGAGCTGGCGGTTGCGGTACTGCAGCTCCTCGTTCTGGCCGGTGAGCTGGCGCAGCTGGTTCTCCAGCCGCTCGATCCGCATCTCGGGATCATCGTCCGTCTGCGCGAATGCAGGCGAGCCCAAAGAGAGCAGCGTGGCCATCGCCACGGTGCCGGTAAAGACCTTAAATCTGGATGACATCTTGCCCTGACGACGAAAGCGAAATGGCCTGCGACGGAACATGCGACGCGCCACACATTGAAGGGGAGTACGCCAAAACTGTGACAGGCACCACGGGGTTTTAGGTCACGGATTGCTGAAACGAAACCGGCGCCCGAGAGGGCGCCGGCATGATCGGTTTCTGAAGATGAACGGCGCCTGACCGAGTGTCAGTGTCCCGGCATCAGGAGCTCGCGTTCAGCACGGTGACGGCGCGCCGGTTCTGCGACCAGCAGGAGATGTCGTTACAGACGGCGACCGGCCGCTCCTTGCCGTAGGAGATCGTACGCATGCGGTTCGGATCGATGCCGCGCGAGGCGAGGAACGACCGCACCGACTGGGCACGACGAGCGCCGAGCGCGATGTTGTATTCGCGGGTGCCGCGCTCGTCGGCGTGACCTTCGATGGTGAAGCTGTAGCGCGGATAGCTCTGGAGCCACTGCGCCTGCTTCTCCAGGGTCACGATCGCCTGCGGGGTCAGATCGGTCTGGTCGCTTTCGAAGAACACGCGGTCGCCGACATTGACCACGAAGTCCTGCTGGCTGCCCGGCGTCGCCGCATTGGCCATCGCATCCGTCGCAGCATTCTTGTTGGCGCAGGCGCCCATCGACAGCGCGATTGCGACCACTGCCGCCAGCTTCAATCCCTGGAGGATACGCATAGGATATTTCATTCCGGAGCCTCCACGCTCACGTTCGTCCACTGCTGTCCGGTCTACAGGGGGTTGGTTAAGCGAACGTTCCGTCAACCTTGACGGAACCTTGCCTCAGCCGGTCAAATGCCCCCAACCAGCGAAAAGCACCCGTCATGGTTAATGGGTTGTAAATGTGGCACGAGGGTGAAGGCAAGTCGGGCCCGTCAGCAAAAACGCCGCCTTTTGCCGGAATTTTGGGTGGGGATCCAGGACCGGGCCGGCACGGTCTCAGGCGTGTGCGGCGTCCGCCAGGTCGGCCACGAGCACCGGCCGCTGCGGCACCTGACGCTGGCCGCCGCGTCCGAACAGCATCCGCCGCTCGAAAGCGGTCGACCGCATGATCGGATAACGCTCGAACACCTTCTTGCGGAAGGTGGGGAAATCCGCCGCCATCAATCCGAACGGCTTGGTGAGGCCGGGAACCAGCCGCGGCTCGGCGATGGTCTCGTGCAGGAAGACCCGCCGGTAGAAGGCCTGATGCTCGGAACGCACGATGGCGAGGCCGAGATCGGCATTGAAATGCTCGCAGGCCATGTAGGCGAGACGGGTCGTCAGATAGGGCAATTCCGGAACCCGCTTGACCTGGTCGGGATCGGCGACGAAGCGGGTCGGGTCGATCATGACCTCGCCGCGGTCGAGCCGCGGCAGCAGGATGTCCGGGAAGACGTCGGCCGAAGTGGATTCGCGCCATTCCGACGTCAGCACGCTGATGCGCACCGAGCTGCAGAGCTCGCCATGGAGATAGACGCCGAAGGTCCACGCGTTCGGCAGCTCGTCGTAGCGGTCGGTGACCCTTTGGTCCGCAGACGGCTTGACGGCGCCTTCCCTCAAATAGGCGCGATAGCGGAGATTGTAGATCTCCTCTTTCTCCGCCGCGGTTTCCGCAAGGTGATAATCGACGTCGGTCAGGAGTTCTGCTCCTCGTCCAACAGCCGAAATGACAGATCTGGCTGAGGACTGCATTCCAACTCCCTTACCCACACTCACGCCGCGGTATTCGAAGGTCTTTCCTGCAAGACAACTTGCGCGCGCGTGGGAATTTATTAACACCTTCTTAACAAGCTTGCAAAGCAATCGAAGGGTTAGGGTTAACCCCCGTAGCACTACGGTGGCCCTGCAACGGCGTGAAATGATGAGACGTTTCGGGAAATGGACTTAAGCGATAGAGCGCGAGCCGACGACCTGAAGCTGGCCTTCGCCGCGCCGTCCATGCGAAGCGTTGAGCAGCTGGCGCATCCGCACGGCAGGCACCGGGCGGCTGAACAGATAGCCCTGCGCCTCGGAGACGGTGCCGTCGGCGCTGATCAGATCGAGCTGCTCGTTGGTCTCGATGCCCTCGACCACGACGGACATGCCGAGATCGGCGGATAGCCGCGCCACGCCGCGCAGCAGCGTCAGCGGGCGGTCGGTGTCGATGCCCTCGAGGAAGGAGCGGTCGATCTTCACCTTCTGCATCGGGAAATTGTGCAGATAGCTGAGGCTGGAATAGCCGGTGCCGAAATCGTCGAGCGAGATGCGCACGCCGAGCGCATGCAATTGCGACAGGATGTCGTGGGTGAGCTGGGTGTTGCGCAGCAGCGAGGACTCGGTGATCTCGATCTCCAGCCGATGCGCCGGCAGGCCCGACACTTCGAGCGCGTAGCGGATTTCGCTCAGGACGTCGCGCTGGTGGAATTGCTGCGGCGAGAAGTTGACGGCGACGCTGACGCCCTCCGGCCACTTCATGCATTCCATGCAGGCGCGGCGCAGGATCCAGCGGCCGAGGTCGACGATCAGGCCCATGTCCTCGGCGACCGGAATGATGTCGACCGGCGAGACCGTGCCGCGCACCGGATGGTTCCAGCGCAGCAGCGCCTCACAGGTGGTGATCTTGCCGGACTTCAGGTTGACCAGCGGCTGATAGAAGAGCTCGAACTCCTCGTTGGCGAGCGCCTTGCGCAGATCGAGCTCGAGGATGCGGCGCGCCTCGACGGTCGCAGCCATCTCGTCGCGGAAGAAGCAGAAGGTGCCGCGGCCATCCGCCTTGGCACGATACAACGCCATGTCGGCGTTCTTGAGCAGCGTGTCGGCGCTGACGCCCTCGGGCGAGGTCAGCGCGATGCCGACGCTGGCGCCGATCTCGACGAGGTGATTGTCGATGCGGTAGCGCTCGCTCAGCCGCTCGACGATGCGGCGGGCAAGCGCGGCGGCGTCCTCGGGCGAAGCGATGTCCTGCTGGAACACGACGAACTCGTCGCCGCCGAAGCGGGCGACGAAATCGTCGGGACGCAGCATCTCGCGCAGACGATTGGCGACGGCGCAAAGCAACTGGTCGCCGCAGGGATGACCGAGCGTGTCGTTGACCTGCTTGAACTGGTCGAGGTCGACGAAGAGCAGCGCCGAGAGCCGCTCGGCATGATGCGAATTCTTCAGCAGCCGCTCGATCTCGTCATGGAAGCTGACCCGGTTGGGCAGCGCCGTGAGCTCGTCGTAACGGGCCAGATGGCTGATGCGGGCTTCCGCATTGGTGCGTTCCGTGATGTCTTCCAGCAGCAGCACCGTGCCGCCGCGGGACATCGGCTGGAACGTCCAGGACAGCGTGCGGCCGCGCGAGGAATCCGGATCGGCGGTGACGATCTCGCAAACCCGCGCATGCTCGATCTCCGCCAGGATCTGGTCGCCGCTCTCCGCCGAGATCGATCCGGCGGAAACGCAAGCCGACACGATGTCGGCGGCCGTGGCGCCGCGCTTGACGAGATCCTCCGGCAAGCTCATCAGCTCGCCGAAGCGGTGGTTCATCACCGCAAGGCGGCCGTCGGCGCGGAACATGCACAGGCCGTGCGGCATGTTGTTGAGCGCGGTGTCGAACTGACTCGCCAGCGCGGATTCGCGGAAGCTCGAGGTCAACGCCTTGACGAAGATCGCGTGCAGGCTGAGGTTGATGTTCTTGAGCCCGATGAAAAAGAACACGAGCAGGATGGCAAGACCGATGTGATAAAAGCCGCCGTGCAGCAGCAGAGCGAGCGACATCGGACCGCAGGCCAGCGCGACGTGCCACTGGATGACGCGGGGCTGCCCGTAATTGCGGGCGGCGCCGCCCGCGGTGTAGCCGATGCCGATGGCGACACAGAGCATGTCGGCGACCGGATCGTTGTTGTTGTAGATGACGACGAAGGCCCACACGCCGAGCACCGCCGCGTAGCTCAGCGCGCCGATCCAGTAACGCGGCTCCAGATGCTTGGCCTCTTCGAACGACAGCGGCTGGGTGCGGTTCTCGTATCCGCGCATCTGGAAGGCGCGCGCGGTGCCGATGGCGATCAGCAGGAATGCGATCGGCCACAGAAGGACGTCGCCCGTCTTCAACGCAGTCATCACCGCGGCCACGGCCGCGGAGGCCGAGCCGAGGAAGATCGCCCAGAAATTCTGCACCATGGAGTTGATGAGAGCGGCGAAGAGTATCGGCTCCAGCTCGTCTCGATCACTCTGCTTCTGGTCGGCCAGTTGCATTGGCTTGTTACGCGTCCTGTTTGGCGCGTACTTTTACTCAAGCCATATGAAGTCTTTCTGAGGGAACATCGTTAAAGTCGAGTTGTTTTTCGGTAACGGCGAACCGATTTCCGCTTAAATATCAAGCAACTGGGCAAGCCTTGCCGGGCGCAAGGTGAAGAAAGGATTGCTTTCCTCACCGAATGCCAAGAATCGATGCACTTTTCTTCGAAGAAATCGCGCGTTGCGAACGCGCGAGTCTATTGACCTGCCGTCGAGGACAACAGCGGCGACCAGGCCGGGTCTGAGGCGAAGCCCGGCGTCGGCACCTTGAGCTCGTTGCGACCGGAGATGTCGACGCTGTACAGCGACGGCCCGCCATTGCCGCCGGGATCGCGGAAGAACATCAGCACGCGGCCGTTCGGCGAGAAGGTCGGACCTTCATTGTGGAAGCCGGAGGTGAGCAGCCGCTCGCCAGAGCCATCAGGCTTCATGACGCCGATCGAGAACTGCCCGCCGCCTTGCCGGGTGAAGGCGATGTAATCGCCCTTCGGCGACCACACCGGGGTCGAATAGCTGGCGTTGGTGTCGTCCTTGGAGAACGAGATGCGCTGCGCCTGCCCCCCGCCCGCCGCCATCACGTAGATCTGCGACCGGCCGCCGCGATCGGACTCGAAACAGATGCGGGTGCCGTCCGGCGAGTAGGACGGCGAGGTGTCGATCGCCGGCGTGTCGGTGAGGCGCGTGGTCGAGCGCGAGCGCAAATCCATCACGAACAGGTTGGAATTGCCGCCCTGCTGCAGGCTCATGATGACGCGCTGGCCGTCCGGCGAGAAGCGCGGCGCAAAGGTCATGCCGGGGAAGTTGCCGACGATCTCGCGCTGGCCGGTCTCGATGTTGAACAGATAGACTTTCGGATCGCCCTGGCCGAACTCCATGTAGGTGATCTCTTGCGAGTTCGGCGAGAAGCGCGGCGTCAGCACGAGATCGGAGCCGCGGGTCAAATAGCGCACATTGGCGCCGTCCTGGTCCATCATCGCGAGCCGCTTGACGCGGCGCTCCTTCGGGCCGCTTTCGTCCACGAACACCACGCGGCTGTCGAAATAACCCTTCTCGCCGGTCATCCGCTCGTAGATCTGGTCGGAGATGATGTGGGCGATCCGGCGCCAATATTCCGGCGAGGTGAAATATTGCTGGCCGGCGAGTTGCTGGCCGGTGACGACGTCCCAGAGACGGAATTCGGCCTTGAGCCTGCCGTCCGGCTGGCGCGTCATCCGGCCTGTGACCAACGCCTGTGCGTTGATGGTCTTCCAGTTCTGGAATTGCGGCGCGACGTCGATGTTGCTGATGCGCTCGATGAAGGCGGCCTGGTCGATCGGCGCGAACAGGCCCGAGCGTTTCAGGTTGTTGGTGATGACCTGTGTGACGCCATTGCCAACGTCGCCGTCGGAGGGCGAGCCCGGCACAAAGCCGGAGATCGCGATCGGGATTGGCTGGAATTCGGTTGGATCGATGCGAAGGCGCCCCTGCTGGGTCTGGCCAAAAGCATGCCCGCCCCCGAGCATCGCGAGCGTCGACCCCGTCAGGGTCATGAAGCGGCGGCGGTTCATCGATCGGACGTCATTCATTGCAAAATTCTTTTGTTCGGATGTCACAACATATCTTTCAGGCCGAAAGTCATCGGGATGAGCTTCCAGCTGTCGTACTGCTGCTTCGGCAGGAACGAATAGACCTGGCACTGCACGATGGCGCGCTTGGCGCTCTCGGCGACCGCCTGGGCGATCGACCGCGAGGGCCCTCGCACCGCGACGATGATGGGCTCGGAGGCGAGCGAGCCATCGACCTTCATGGGAATGTCGATGTCGGCTTCGTAGAGATTGGCGTCCTGCCCATTATAGGTCGGCGTGAAGCAGCGCTTGACGGCGCCCTGGAAGGCGCCTTGCCAGGTCGCAACGTTGTTGGCGGAAGTCCCTGTCGCTGCCCCCAGCGAGGCTGACGCATTCAGCGCCGAGCCGGTCTGCTCGTGCCGGGTCGCAGCGCGCTTGTCGAGATCGCGCTGGATCTGCGCGGGATCGAAGCTGCGTTCCTTGGGCTTCGGCTGCTGCTGCGGCTGCACCGCCGCGACCTTCTGCTCCACGGGCTTCGGCGGCGGCTTCTTCGTCTCCAGCTTCTTCTGCAATTCGGCGATCGGATCTTCCTTGGCCGGGTCAGGCTTCTTTTCCTGCGGCTTCGGCTCTTCCTTCGGCTTCGCCTCAGCCACGGGCTTCGGCGGCTCGGGCTTCTTCTCCACCGGCTTCTCGACGGGCTTCGGCGGCGGCTCCGGCTGCGAATTGGTCTTGATCAGCTCTTTCTTCTCGGTGACCTTGCCGACCGCGTCTTCCTCGGGCTTCGGCTCCGCGATCTTCTCGACCTTCGGCTTGGGCTCTTCCTTCTTGCCGGTCTTCTGTCCCGCCATCATCTTGGCGAGCTGATCGGTGGAGATGATGTCGACCGGCAGCGACTCTTCCGGCGCGATGTAGGCCTTGCTGCTGAAGGTGACGAGCCCCCATCCCAGCACGAGGACGTGGAGGGCAATCGACGCAACGAGTGTCTTGTCGACGTTCACCTTCACGGCTTACCCCTGATCCGCTTCCGTGACGAGGGCGAGCTTCTTGAAACCGGCGCCGGACAGCAGGCCCATCACCTTGGCCACCGTGCCGTAATCCGCCTTCTTGTCGGCGCGCAGATAGATGCGCTCCTCGAGCCCGCCGCGCGCGTCCGTGATCGCCTTCAGCTTGGGTATCAGTTCGTTGATCGCGATCTCGGCATCGTTGATGAACACCTTGCCCTTGATGTCGACCGACATCTGGATCGGCTTCTGGTCGTTGTTTTCGAGGCTCTTGGCCCGGGTCTGCGGCAGGTCGAGCGGCACGCCGACCGTCAGCATCGGCGCCGACACCATGAAGATGATGAGCAGCACCAGCATCACGTCGACCATCGGCGTGACGTTGATCTCGGCCACGACCGGCTTGCGCCGGCCTCGGCGCCCGCCGCCGCCGGACGAACTCGCAACGTTCATCGCCATGATCGCGTGCCCAAATTGCCCTTCACACTATACATGCCGCCCGTCAGCCCCGCTCGTCGATCTGACGCGACAGAATGGCGGAAAATTCATCAGCGAAGCCCTCCAGCCGCTGGGCCTGCCGGTTCACCTCGGACGTGAACTTATTGTAGAAGATAGTGGCAGGAATGGCGGCGATAAGGCCGACGGCGGTCGCAAACAGCGCCTCCGCGATGCCAGGCGCCACCACCGCCAGAGAGGTATTTTTCGACGCCGCGATCGACTGGAAGCTCGACATGATGCCCCAGACCGTGCCGAACAGGCCGACGAAGGGGCCGGCGGAGCCGACCGTCGCGAGCACCAGCAGGCGGCGCTCCAGCCGCTCGACCTCGCGCGCGATCGAGACGTTCATGACCTTGTCGATGCGCATCTGCAGGCCCGCGACCGAGCGGGCGTGGCTCTCGAACGAGCGCTTCCACTCGCGCATCGCCGCGACGAAACAGGCCGCCATCGAGTGCGTCGGCTTGGCGGAGAGCGTGCGATAGAGCTCCTCGATCGACTCGCCGGACCAGAACGCCTGCTCGAACCGGTCCATCGAGCGGCGGGTGCGGGCAAACAGGAAGATCTTGTCGATGGCGATCGCCCAGACCCAGACCGAGCAGGACAGAAGTCCCAGCATCACCGCTTTCACGATCCAGTGAGCCTGCCAGAACAGCGCGATCAGCGACACGTCCGCGGAAGCGGCAACCGGAAGGGCTGACTGAGCCACGTCGGCCGGATTCATAAGCAGTATCCTCTCAAGGCGATCGTTACCCGATGTGCCGGCCAGCAAATGGCTGCCGGTTCCCCAATGGGCCGCGTCAGAACCGGCGCGGCCGGCAAGCCCGCTCAAAGCCTTGTCTTTCTGGGGTGCAGGGGCTCATCCAAAGCGGCCGTCTGCATTCCCTGCCAAGATGTCAAAACTATGGGCCTTTGGCCCCGGGCCTTGACGGGGCTCGGCTGCGGGCTTTGGGCGCGACTGTCCGCCCTTACCAGAGCCCGGCGTTGGTTAATGCCGGGTTACCAGAGGTGAATTAGGCCGCGGGAAAGGTAGGCGGCGCAGGCGGTTGGGGGTGGTGGGCAGGCCAGGCCCGTGTCCCGGTTCGACCCGAGGAACCACGCCCCACCCTGGAAAATTGTCCCGAAAATCACTTTCCGCCAATCGCGGCGACGTGGCCCGGGGTTACAGGCGGCGCCGCCGGCGCAGGCTGAACGCATACAGCCAGCCGCCAGCGGCGATCGCCACGGGCAGACCGAAGAGGGTGAAATCGCGCAGCAGGGTCACGGGTCAAGACCCCGCTTCGGCGAATGAGACCGCACGCCTGAGCGCGAAGGCGGCGAGTTGATAGAGGGCGCCGCTGAGAAAGAGGTGCCAGGCACCGCCGTCTACGAACTCCTGATAAGTTTTGACCTCTGTCGGCCATCCATTGAGGAATGCAAGCGCGAGCGGCAGCCAGCACCCGAACCGCTCGAACAGATCTGAGGCACGCGCGAACAGAGCGATGCGCTGCCTGGTCTCCTTGCATTCAGCAATGGTCATGGCCCTACCCGTCGGCACAGGCGAAAAAGCCGCCGTTGCGGCTTGGTCGGATCTCGTCGCGACGAGGTTCTATGGGGCGCACGTTTTCAGACGGGCACCGGGACCGCGACGTCGCCATTGGAGGCGTGTCAGGCCGCCGAGGCGGGCTCGGGGCAGTTGGTCAATCGCGCGGGATTTCCGACCGCGGTGCAGCCGCCGGGAACATCGGAGATCACGACTGTATCGGCGCCGATCCTGGCGAAGTCACCGACCCGGATATCGCCCAGAATGGTCGCGCCGGCGCCGATGAAGACATGGCGGCCGATGCGCGGCGAGCGCGGCGGCAGCTCGTGGCTGCGGCCGATGCTGACATTCTGCAGGATCGTGACCTCGTCGCCGATCACGACATCGGCGCCGATCACGATGCCCGTGGCGTGATCGAGATAGACGGACGAGCCGATGCTGGCGGCCGGATGAATGCTGACCTGCAGGACGTTCGACGCCTCGTTCTGAAACAAGAGCGCGGCATCGCGCTGGTCATGGCGCCAGAGCCAGTTCGAGACGCGCCAGGCTTGCAGCGCGACATAGCCCTTGAAATGCAGCAGCGGCGCCAACAGGCCGCTGATGGCGGGATCGCTGCGCACGATGGCCTGCAAGTCGCGGCCCGCAGCTTCGATAAGTTCCGGCGAGGCGTGAAACGCGTTGCGGGCAAACGCTGCGAAGCGCGCCTGCTCGGCGAGGTTGCCGCCAAGCCTGCGCCCGATCAGATCGGCCAGAGCCGCGGCAAGACTCTCATGCGCGAGGACGGTCTCGGCCAGCGACCTGCCGAAGACGGGATCGGATGCAACCGCACGCTGCGCCTCGTCGCGAATCTTCTGCCAGAGGCGATCTTTCGTCGCGGTCACAGCTGGCGTCATCGCCGCCTCCGGTGCTTGGGTACTTGCTTCACATCTCGAAATATAGGCCGTAGGCAGCCCGCTCGCCACGCCGCGAGCACGGCGCGCGACCCGAGCACCATGCCGCAGCTCCCCGTGAGGCTACGAGCTTGCATGCCAGGCATCCACGCCCATATAGTCCGTCGAATGTCCGGCCGACGCTGCTTTGGCCGGGACGCCCACGTCAAGCAGCTGGTTCAACCCCGCGGTGGTCCGCCATCCGCGGGTTTTTCGTACCCGGCGGCTCGCAGTGCTGCCGACACGAATTCCGGATCCCCGTTACCTGAGGTCACGCCAAGACATGTCGCCCAACGCGCCCGCCGACGACCACCACGACGACGTCATGTACCCCTCCGCCATACCGTTCGTGCTGGTTCATCTCGGCTGCTTTGCCGCCATCTGGACAGGCGTCACCTGGCAAGCCCTGGCGATCTGCGCTTCACTGTATGTCGTGCGCATGTTTGCCATCGGGGCAGGCTACCACCGCTATTTCTCGCATAAGGCTTTTGCCACCGGCCGGGTGTTTCAGTTCGTTCTGGCCTGCCTTGCGCAGAGCACTGCCCAGAAGAGCGTGTTGTGGTGGGCCGCCAAGCATCGCCACCATCATCTGCATTCCGACACCGAGCTGGACGTGCATTCGCCGCGTCAACGCGGCTTCCTGTACAGCCATGTCGGCTGGATCTTCTATCGCGAGCACGATGCGACCGACCTCGTGAAGGTCGGCGATCTCACGGCCTATCCGGAGCTGTTGTGGCTGCATCGGCTGGAGCTGCTGCCGGCCTTCGTGCTTGCAGGACTCTGCTTCCTGGTTGGGGGATGGTCGGGCCTGGTGGTCGGCTTCCTGTGGAGCACGGTGCTGGTCTATCACGCGACCTTCTGCATCAATTCGCTCGCCCACGTTCACGGGCGCAAGCGCTATGTGACCGGCGATGATTCCCGCAACAACTGGCTGCTCGCGCTCCTCACCATGGGCGAGGGCTGGCACAACAATCATCACGCCTACCAGAGCAGCGTGCGACAGGGCTTTCGCTGGTGGGAGATCGACGTCACCTATTACGTCCTGACAATGCTGTCGTGGTTCGGAATCGTCTGGGACATGAAGGCACCGCCCGAACAGGTGCTACGCAACGAGCAGCCGCTCGGCGCCCGGGTGATCAACCGCGCCGCCCGCGAGCTGGCCGGACGGTTCGATGCACAGGCTCTCGCGCACGCGATCTCGTCGGCGCTGCACCGGGCCGACCTCGCCCAGCAATTGCCGACGCTGCACGACATCCTCAATCGTGCGCATGACGGGGTGGACGCGCTGACCCACCTGCATCTGCCGAAGATACCGACCCGCGAAGAGTTTCTCACGGAGGCCAAGGCGATCTTCGCGCGGACGCGATCGCTCAACGAGATCGTGGATCACGCCTACGAGCACTTCCTGGCTTCGGTTCGGTCGCAGCTCGTGACAGTGCGCTGAACCGTTTCTCAGGTGAAGCAGCTCGGTGCCGGTGCTGCTGCCGGCGCGTGCGTCGTACGCGCCGGCAACTGAAAGAACTGCGCCAACCCTAGAGCTCGACCTTCAACCGCTTTGCCGTCTGAGGCCCGACCTGGCCGTCGACGACGAGTCCCTTGGTCGCCTGAAACGCCGCGACCGCCGCCACCGTCAGGTCGTTGTATTCACCGCCGATCGGCCCCGGATTGAACCCCAGCTCCTTCAGGGCGCGCTGAATATCGCGAACCACGGACGCCTTCATGCCCGGGCGCCCGAGCGCATAGAGCTGGGTCGGCTCGGCCACATCGAGATCTTCACCGGCCTCCCCGTATGTGAAGTTTGGGAGAAAGACGCCCGTATCCCAATTCCGGCCCGACACCTTGCCGCGACGGACGCCATAGGCCGTGCCCATCGCCTCGACGGTGCCTCCCTCGCCGTCACATACGACGATGTGTCCCATCATGCCGGGCCCGGGCGGGTAGCGAAGCAGAATGCCTCCGACCGTTGCCGCGGCCTGCTGCCACGGAACACGCTTTCCGAGTCTCTGCGAATCGCTCTTCCAGGCGCCGGTGTAGGCCTCGACCGTTGCGGGATTGCCGTTGTCGTCGACGCAGCCGTACAGGGATCCGCCGACCTGATACACCAGCCAGGACATGAACTCCGCACAGTCCCATGGACCGTGCCAGTTCTTGTTGTTCTTCGGCACGCAGACGTTGACGTATTTCTCGCCGATGCGGGACTCGGCCAGCTTCAGCATCTTTTCGCCGTCGGTCATGCTATTTCCCTTCTGCGTGATCAAATTCGCTAAATTCGGCCCTCAATATCGAGACATCCATCTGCGAAGCTCCGGCGAAGCTCGCACGTCAAAGGCGACGAGCGCTCAAGCGCGCTCTGAAGCAGTCCTCGCGTTCAAGCGGAGCTTCAGCGCCGCCAGCGTGACCATGCCGGCATTTCCATCGACCGGTATCTTGGCCTGGCGTTGAAACCACGTGACGGCCTTCTCGGTGGCAGGACCATATCGTCCGTCCACGACAAGCGCCGGGTCGGCGCCAAGATCGTTCAGGGCCTCCTGAAGCTCGCGCGTTTCATCCGAAGTAGCCGCGGCTTTCCAGGCCACCTGGTTGGCGCCGCTCTTGCCGATTGCGCTCCACACGGTTTCGAACAGCTCCGTGCGACCGCTGAGGCCGTTGTAGCCGCCGTTGATGATGCGCGTGATCGTGCGGATATCGTTCTGATCCGCGTAGGCGTTCAGTCCTCCCTCGTTCCATTCGTGAAGCGCGGGAAGGAGAGATGCTTCGGGTGCGACGATCAGGTCCGGATCATTGTAGAAATCCACGCCTGCAAGTTTGCCCATGCGCAGATAGTTGGCGCCGCCCGTCGTCTGCATCAGGCCGCCGCCGCGATATTTGTACCCGTCTCCGGGCTTGGTGTTGCCGAGCTCCTTCGCCTTCTTTGGATTCCCCAGCCCGTAGACGCGCTCGGCCAGAGCGCGATCATTGTTGAGATATTGATCGACCTCGTCGGAGCGGATGGCCGCGGTGTGATTGCCGACGCCGAAAATCTCGAGGAGGCGCGCTGCCGTCTTGTATTTGAGGTTCTCGAACAGGACCGTACCGCGGCCCGTCTCGTAGAGCGCCTGGGCGAGGAAGTGCGAGATGCGCAGGGGTGTGTTGATCTTGAAGCGGTCGAAGATGTCGTCGCCGTCTTCAAAGGCCTTGAGATAATTGGGATAGCAGCGAGGGGCCACTTTCCGAACGATCGATACGATCCGCACGAAAATACTCCCGAAATATTCAGCCAAATATCATCGCATGAAACGCCCCGAGGTTACGCGTGGCACCCTCTGGTTGCAAGAGCTGATTCAATTTCGGGGCGAGCCGGATCGCCGCAGTCGGCAGCATGAGAGGTGGTTGCCCGGCCAATGACTACGGTTGCTGTCGCGCGCAACTACAACCCGCCGTCCGGATGTCGTCCGAACTCCGCCCCTCCTCTTCGCGCGCGGAGAATCGAAAGCAGATCCTCAAAACCAAACCGCCCGCCTGCGGGTTGCGCAGACGGGCGGCTCGGGGCCATCAGGACTTTGGGGGCATGCGCCTGAAGGCTTTGAGAGATGTCAGGCTTGAAGGTCAGCCCTGCTGCTGATCGGTCGGCGGCGGGGTCGGACGCGTCTTGTGCTGCGCCATGAACTGGTCGAACTCTTCCTTGTCCTTGGCGTGACGCAGACGATCGAGGAAGTTCCTGAACTCGACCTGCTCCTCTTCGAGGCGCTGCAGCGTCTCAGAGCGGTATTCGTCGAAGGCGCGATTGCCGGAGGACGGCGGGCCGAAGCCAAAGCCGAAGCCGCGGCGCTCCATGCGGCCGCGCATGCGGTCCATCTTGTACTGCATCTTTTCCATCTTGTTCTGCCAGCGATCCTGGTGGCTCCAGCACGACATTCTTCTGCTCCCGAGTGTGAAAAAGAGAAGGGCAAGTCCGATCGGCCACCAGATGATGAAGCCGAGGATGGTCACGGCGATCCAGCCGGGATGCCAGGGCGTATCGAGCATATGGGGGCGCTCGTAGTTTTGGTCCGAAGGGCCGCGCCAGCGATTGACATCAGCGGTGTAGGCCATTTCCTTCTCCATGACGGCATCAGCCGTTGTGAATGTAAATAACATTTACATAGCTAGACCATCCCGCGATTTTGTCAAGCTGGCTGCAAGACACGCCCGCGTGATGATCTGCGTAATTTTATTTCGGCTTGCCCCAAGGACCGCCTGGCGAGCCGCCGGGCGGCACGCCTGAACCGGAGGACGCCTCCGGTGGCACCGGCGGCGGCTCGGCGCTCTTGGCTGGCGGACGGCGATCGGTCGGGAAGCCGAGACCGCGCAGATAGATCAACACCTCGGCTTCGAGCAACTCGTCCGGCGACATCGGCAGTTTTCGTCGCGCGGCGTCGCCACGGGAGAACAGCGAGGCGACGCCGTGCGCCATCGACCAGATGTGCAGGGCCATCATCATCGCCGGCGGTCGGGGCATGCCGGGCGGCGCCAGCGCCGCGAGCCGCTCGGCCGCGGCGCGAATGATGTTGAAAGCGCGCTCGCTCGCGGCCTGCAGCGCCGGATTGGCATCGACCGGCAAACCGGACTCGAACATCGCGTTGTAGAAGGCGGGCTCCTCACGGGCGAAAGCAAGATAGGCCCTGCCGACGCGCTCGAATGCGGTGACCGTGTCGGGCCGCCCGTCGTCCCAGGCCGCGGTCAGGCGCGCCTCGAACTGCTCGAAACCGCGCTGGGCGATCGAGGACAACAGCTCGTCGCGGTCTCGGAAATGCCGATAGGGCGCCGCGGCGCTGACGCCGGCCATGCGCGCGGCATCGGCGAAGGTGAAGCCGGCCGCCCCCTTCTCGGCGATCAGCCCGAGAGCGGCCTGCAGAAGTGCTTCCTTCAGATTGCCGTGATGATAGCCGCGCTCGGCGCGGCGCTGCTCCTTGCGCCAGCTCATGTGAACGACTTTTACATGAGCCGGCGGTGAAGGTCACTAGCGGGAATCGGGGGTAATTAACCCCGTGCTTCCACGGCGATGCCGGGCCGGAGCGACGACATCGCCCGGAATTGGGCCTCGTCCGCAGCTACATCTGCGGAATCGGCAGCACGGGCATGACTTCGATCGCCTCGCCCGGGAAGATGGCAAAATGCGGATGGTTCTCGAACAGTTTTGCGGCTTCCTCCTGCGAGGCGGCGCGTACCACCGTGAAGCCGGTCAGCGCATTGCTGATCTCGGAGATGCCGCGGCCGTCGATCCTGCGGGTCTTGCCGAGCGGGCCGCCCAGCTCGACGATGACATCCTTGTGCTTCTCGACCCAGCCGTGCCAGGCGGCCATGCCCTCGCGCTCCTTTGCCTTCCGCTCCGCCTCGGGCATCGCATGCCAGGCCTTCATCTTCTCGCCACTCATGCTGCCGAGGTAAATGGCGAGGAATCTGTGTTCGGTGCTCATCGGTCTCTCCCTTGTTGATATCGTGATGACGGCCGCGATCTCGTCGCGGCCAATGCGGGCTATGTCTTCAGGTCGCCAAAACCGGCGGCAGCGGCCTGCACGTCAGGCGGAAAGTCGGCCATCTCCTGCACCTGCCGGATCTCGATGATTTCGTTCGGCGAGGCCGGGCACCGCTTTGCCCAGGCGATCGCCTCGGCCCGCGAGGCCACCTCGATCATCCAATACCCGCCGAGGACTTCCTTGGCCTCGGCGAACGGGCCGTCGGTGACAATGGGCTCGCCGGTCGCAAACGAAACCCGCGCGCCCATCGACGGCGGATGCAGACCGTCGAGCGTGATCAACACGCCGGCGTCCTTCAGCGCCTCATTGTAGCGCATCATCGCCGCGACCCGCTCGGGATCGAGCTGCACGTCCGGCGGCGCGGTCTCGTAACCGAGCGGGATCATCAGCATCATGAATCGCATGGAGTTCCTCGTTGTTCGTCCTGCCGGGCTGCCGCCCGGGTCGCGCTCGCCTTCAAGACGAACGGCCCCTCGTGGAACCGACACGAGAGTGAAATTATTTCGAGGAGCCTCAACGCGGCTGCGGCAGGAACCGACCGTCCTTTCGGGCAGCGCCGAAATAGACCTCAATGCGCCGGATCTTGCCGGATGCGAAGGTGAAGAACTCCGTGTTGCGAAAACTCCGGCCATCCGTCGCAAGGCAGAGATAAGTGACGAAGGCCTCCTCGCCCCGGACGAAGATGCGCTCGATGTCATGGCGCGCGATCCAGCCGCTGTCGCCCCAGCAGCGCTCGAAATAGGTCGCCTTGTCGAGGTCGTCGTCAAACGGGCTGGTGAAGCGGAAATCGTCGGCCAACGCGTCGGCAACCCGCGGCCGGTCGTTGGCGAGATAGGCGGCGAAGAGGTCTCGGATCAGGCGTTCATGGACGTCGGGCATCAATCGTCTCCGCAGACAAACATCCTATAAAGACGGTTCACGCCTGAGCCTGCCGACACAGCCGGCCGTGCGCGGTTACGCGACGCGAAAAATATTTCGCCTGGGCCTCCGTAAAAGTGCGGGTCCGAGTTATGAGCTCCGCCGTGCATACAGATCAAAAACACCCGTTAGTTGAAGGAGTTGGACCGACGCACATCGAATTGCGGAACCGGCGGAGGATTGAGCATGGTTTACAGATGATCAAGAAGAGCCTGCAACTTTCAGTTCGGGATAACGGTATTGCCGATTCGTTTCTGAGCATTGCGGAGCCAACGTGTTTAATTTCCAGAGCAAGAAGATCAGACATGCGATCGCGGAGGTCGAGGCACTCGACCGGTCACAGGCCGTGATCGAATTCGGTCTCGACGGCACCATCCTCGATGCCAATGAGAACCTGCTCAAGATCAGCGGCTACACGCTGGCCGAGATCAAGGGCAAGCATCACAGCATCTTCGTCAGCCCGGCCGAGCGCGACAGCGCGCGCTACCGCGACTTCTGGGCCAGCCTGAACCGCGGCGAATTCCAGACCACGCAATACAAGCGTTTCGGCAAGGGCGGCAAGGAGGTCTGGATCCACGCCTCCTATGCGCCGCTGCGCGACGAGAACGGCAAGGTCATCAGCTTCATCAAGTTCGCCACCGACATCACGGCGTACAAGATCAAGACCATGGAGGATTCCGGCAAGATCGCCGCGATCAATCGCGCCCAGGCCGTGATCGAGTTCAACATGGACGGCACCATCGTCACCGCCAACGAGAATTTCCTTGCCGCGATGGGCTACTCGCTCGACGAGATCAAGGGCAAGCATCACAGCATGTTCGTGACGCCCGAGGACCGCGCGAGTGCGGCCTATGCCGCGTTCTGGGCCAAGCTGAACCGCGGCGAGTTCGAGGCGGCCGAATACAAGCGGCTGGGCAAGGGCGGCAAGGAGATCTGGATCATCGCCACCTACAATCCGATCCTCGACGAAACCGGCAAGCCGTTCAAGGTTGTGAAGTTCGCGACCGACGTCACCGCGCAGAAGATGAAGGCGGCCGACAATGACGGCCAGCTCGCCGCAATTCAGAAATCGCAAGCGGTGATCGAGTTCAACATGGACGGCACGATCCGCACCGCCAACGAGAACTTCCTGAAGGCGATGGGCTATGCGCTGGCCGAGATCAAGGGCCAGCACCACGCGATGTTCGTCGAGCCAAACGAGAAGAACTCGGCCGCCTACCGCCAGTTCTGGGAGACGCTCAACCGCGGCGAATACCAGGCCGCCGAATACAAGCGGATCGCAAAGGGCGGCCGCGAGATCTGGATCCAGGCGTCATACAATCCGATCTTCGACCTCAACGGCAAGCCCTACAAGGTGGTGAAATACGCCACCGACATCACCGCGCAGGCGATCGGCCGCAAGAAGGCCGACAATGCCCGCGGACTGATCGAGGCGGTTGCCGCCGGCAGCGAGCAGATGAGCGCCTCGATCCGCGAAATCTCCGAGACCATGGCGAAGTCGCGGGAGACCTCCAAGGTCGCGACAACGAGGGTCGAATCGGCGGACACCCAGGCGCAGAAACTGGCCACGGCTGCGCACGCCATGAGCGGCATCGTCGACATGATTTCGGGCATCACCAGCCAGATCAACCTGCTCGCACTCAACGCCACGATCGAATCGGCGCGAGCGGGCGAAGCCGGGCGCGGCTTTGCAGTGGTCGCTTCCGAGGTGAAGAACCTCGCCGGCCAGGCCAAGCGCGCGACCGACACGATCACCTCCGAGATCGACGCGCTGAACACCATCTCCGGCGACGTCGCGAGCTCGCTCAGCGCGATCAAGGTTGCGATCGCCGGTGTCAACGAGTTCATCGCCTCCACCGCCGCCGCGGTCGAGGAGCAGAGCATCGTGACCTCCGACATGTCGGCCAACATGCAGCGCGCCTCGGCAGAGCTGTCATAGGGCGTCGTCTCCGCCGTTTTTAGTCCTGTCCTCCTTCGGGGGCCTCTGAAGAAGTGGCCACCGCAAGGGGACGGTTCAAGCGAGCGCGCGTCGCTCCAGCGGCATAAGCTCTTCCTCATCGATACCGAAGCACAGTAAAAGGAGCGGCTGCTCACGCGCGCCCGCATTTCGACACAGGACGAATCGCCCATGCCCGCCTCCCCGCAAAAAGTCGCCCTCGTCACCGGAGCCGCGCGCGGCATCGGACTTGCGACCGCGAAGAAGTTCCTGGCCGAGGGCTGGCGTGTGGCGCTGCTCGACATCGAGGGCGAGTTGCTCGGCCGGGCGGTCGCCGGGATCGACCAAAACGAGGTGACGCTGGCGCTGACCTGCGACGTCTCCGACGCAGCTGCCGTGAGCGATGCGATGACGACGATCGAGCGCCGGTTCGGCCGGTTGGATGCGCTGGTCAACAATGCCGGCATTGCCGTGTTCGCACCGCTGATGGAGACATCCGAGACCGATTGGCGCCGCGTGCTCGAGGTCAATCTCACCGGCCCCTTCCTCTGCACCAAGGCGGCCGTGCCCTTGATGCGCGAGGGCCATGGCGGCGCCATCGTCAACATCACCTCGATCTCGGCGGTGCGCGCCTCGACGCTGCGCTCGGCCTACGGCACCAGCAAGGCCGGACTCGCACACCTGACCAAGCAGCTCGCGGTCGAGCTCGCCTCTCTCAACATCCGCGTCAACGCGGTCGCGCCGGGGCCGGTCGACACCGCGATGGCCAAGCAGGTGCACACCAAGGAGATCCGCGCGGACTATCACGACGCCATCCCGCTCAACCGTTACGGCCTGGAGGAGGAACTCGCGGAAGCGATCTACTTCCTGTGCTCGGCAAATGCGAGCTACATCACCGGCCAAATTTTGGCCGTTGATGGCGGCTTCGATGCGGCCGGGATCGGCCTGCCGACGCTGCGCGGTCAAAGACGGAACGGGTAGGTACGAAAATTGTAAGGTAGGTAACGGCGCGTGAGCGCCGTATCCACCACGTGACATTGGTGGACACGGCGCGCTTTGCCCACCCTTACGAAACCGAGCTTGTGGAGTGCTCCATGCGACGCGCTTTCGTCAAAGCCCTGATGCTCGCATCGGCACTTCTTGCGATTTCGCCGGCCGCCGCCGAAATCCGCATCATCCAATCTCCGGGCGGACAGGTCGGACCGTTCCTCGATTTGTTCGAGAAGGTGCGCGAGAGCGGCGAGCGCGTCGTGATCGACGGTCCCTGCCTGTCTGCCTGCACGCTGGTGCTGAGCATCGTGCCGGAGGAACGCATCTGCGTCACCAAGCGCGCCGTGCTGGGCTTCCACGCAGCACGTTCGGTGGACCGGCGCGGGCGCTTTTATGCCGAGCCGGAAGCATCGGTCGCTGTGCTTGCCGCCTATCCCGGCCCGGTCCGCGACTGGATCAGCCGCCGCGGTGGCCTCACCTCGCGGCTGCTCCTGCTCAAGGGGCGTGATCTCGCCGCGATCTATCCGCGCTGCCGCTGACGAATGTGGCAACCGCGCCGCATGTGACGTGAACGAGTTATGTGAACCGCGTCACACCAATGGCATTTGGCTTGGCTGGCGCGAGGCCATACGGCAGGTTCCCTGTGCTCGCACCGAATGTGCGCACCGGGTCTGCTACGCCATCACGCTTGGCTGCCTTCAATAAAGAGTCTGGATCACCGGCCCCAGCTTCATGCTGACGCAGATAAGCATCCCCCACAGGGCAAAATTGATCTGTAGCGCCGCCGCCATCGGTCGCTCCCCTTCCACGAGTGACGTCCACCCCAGCTTTTTAGATTTTATGAGTCACCAATAGCGATTCTGACGTGCACATCACAGCCCAATATTGCGTCAATTGTTGTGCGATGCAGTCCGCGCGGTTTCACGAAGCGGCCTCACTGCTCCCGCAAAGTGATGCGACTCGTTGAGTTCATTCCGCGGCCATGCCGGCCAACTCGTTTGCCTTAAGTTCCATTTCACCGACGCGATGCGAGTTCCCTGTGCGGAGCGTGCGCATTGCGCGAACTTTGGGTCCGGCATGCTGCGACACGGCTTCATCTTGCTCACCTTCTGCACAGCGCTGCTCGGATGTGCAGTCGCACCGGCGCAAGAGCGACGTCCGATCGCGTGGGATGGCCTGGGCCAAGACCCCAACAAGAGCGCCGCCAACAAGAGCCGCCCTCATAGCGCGAAGCGGCAAGCAGCGAGTCCCGCGCCTGCGGCGAGCGATCCAAATCAGGAACGGGAACGCGTGCTCGGCACCTTGCGGCCCTACTCCGAGGCGTGGTGGGCGGTCCACAACGAGATTGAAGCGGAGAACGACAGGCAGCTCGGCACCAAACTCGTCATCTGCCCTCGCTGCGTGCAACCCTCGCCGCAAGGCGAGGAGGTGACCGGATCAATCCGGTAAAAGGGAATCGGCCGATCGGCGCGTGACGGAACGACGCTTGCGTCCTGTGACGGCTCCCCTGTGTCCCCTCTCCCGCAGCATTTGGAGAGAGGGGATTTTCCAACTCAATCAAACATTGGCGTCACATGCCTTCCGCCGGACAGTTCACCATCCAGGGAATGCCGAACTTGTCGACGCACATGCCGAAGCCCTTGGCCCAGAAGGTCTTGCTGAACGGCATGGTGACACTGCCACCGTCGGCGAGCGCGTTGAACTTGCGCTCGCCATCGGCGGGATCCTTGACCGTGAGCGAGATCGAGAAGCCCTGCGGCTTGTGAAAATGCTCCGGCGGAGCGTCGGAGGCCATCAGCACGCTGCCGTCGGGCAGCGACATCCGCGCATGCATGATCGTCTTCTCGCGGCCGGGCGCGGCGGGCATGTCCGGCGGTGCGTCCGAGGCGCGCATCATCGCATCGATCTTGCCGCCGAGAACCTTGGCGTAGAAGTTGAACGCGGCTTCGCAATTGTCCTGATAGAACAGATAGGCATTGAGCATCGTTTCTCTCCTCTTCGTTTGCAGTGAGGTTTATTGTTTCTCGGCCAGCTTCTTGAGGCTGCCGAGACCGGCCTCGAAATCCTTGCCGATCATGCTGTCCATGTTGATGAACACCTGCATGATCTTGGACATGAACGGAGCCGGACCGTACATCGCCCATGTGACCAGAGTGGCATCGCCTTGCGGCACAAAGGTGAACTCGGCGGTGTTGTGACCTTCGAAAGGCCGCTCGAAATCGAGCTGGATGCGAAGCTTGGACGGCCCGTTCGCCTCGAGGATCTCCATGCGGCCGGCGCCGACATTGTTGTTGCCGTCCCAGGCATAGGTCGCGCCCTTGCCTTCCTCAGGGCCACCGAAGCTGCGCTTCATGGCGGGATCGCGGTTCTCATAGGGGGACCAGCCGGTCCAGCGGTGGAAATCGGCAACCTGCGGGTAGATCGCACCGGCCGGCGCCTTCACCGCGAGGCTGCGCTCGACCCGGAAGGTGTCGGGTTTTGTCAATGCGAAGACGAGGACGCCCGCGATTCCGACCGCGAGCACGATGGCGATGATGGCAATGGCTTTCAGCATGGATGGCTCCGTGGATACGGGCAAAGGACGAAGCGGGAGGGCTGGAGCCGACAATTGATGGAATGTTTTTTGATCGTCATTCCGGGACGATCCGAAGGACCAGACCGGTGCGCAATTACGCCCCTGAGAATCTCGAGATTCCGGGTCCGATGCTTCGCATCGCCTTGGAATGACGAGGCGCCCCTATTTCGCCTTCGCAGTTTCCTTTGCCTTCGGCTGGCTGTCCCGGATCAGGCGATCGAGATGCATGCGGATATGGGCGGCTTCCGCGGATGTGTTGGCCAGGGCAATGGCGCGATCGAAGGCGATGCGGGCTTCGTCGTTGCGGCCGAGCTGCATCAGGAAGGCGCCGCGTACGCCGTAGAAATGGAAGTAATTGGCGAGCTTGGGGGCCAGCGGCTCGATCAAATCGAGCGCGGCTTGCGGCCCCCGCACCTTGGAGACCGCGACCGCGCGGTTGAGTGTGACCACCGGCGAGGGCTGCACGACCTCGAGCGCGCCGTACAGCAGGTCAATCTGCGCCCAGTCGGTCTCTTCGGGTGCGGACGCGCGGGCATGCAGCGCGGCGATCGCAGCCTGGATCTGGTACGGCCCGCTGCGGCGATGGCGCATCGCCTTGTCGATCAAGGCAAGCCCCTCCGCGATCATGGTCCCGTTCCACAGCGAACGGTCCTGATCGTCCAGCAGGATCAGCGAGCCGTCCGCGGCAAAGCGCGCGGCACTGCGTGCATGCTGCAGCAAGATGAGCGCGGTGAGCCCCATGATCTCCGGCTCGCTCGGAAACAGCCGCAGCAGCAGCCGTGCCAGCCGGATCGCCTCCTCGCAGAGCGGCTTGCGGATCTCCGCGGTGTCGCCGCTCGCCGAATAGCCCTCGTTGAAGATCAGATAGATCATTGCCGCGACACCGGCGAGCCGCTCGGAGCGCTCGACCGCGCCGGGCGCTTCGAACGGCGTCCCCGCCTCGGCGACCTTCGCCTTGGCACGGGTGATACGCTGCTCCATCGCCGCGTCCGAGACCAGGAAGGCGCGCGCGATCTGCTTCAAGGTCAGGCCCGAGACGATGCGCAGCGCCAGCGCGATCTGCTGCGTCGCCGGCAATTGCGGATGGCAGCAGATGAACATCAGCCGCAGGATGTCGTCGCGGTAGTGCGAACCGTCGAGCCGCTCGGCGAGCGCCCCCTCGGCGTCGTCGAGATCGGAGATCGCCTGGTCGTCCTCAGGGAGCGGCTGCTGCCTGCGCGTGCGCCGCACCTCGTCGATGGCGACGTTGCGGCCGACCATGATCAGCCAGGCGGCCGGATCGCGCGGCGGCCCATTCTGCGGCCAGGTCTTCAACGCGCGCAGGCACGCGTTCTGGAAGGCCTCCTCGGCCGTGTCGAGGTCGCGGAAATAGCGCAGCAGCGCGCCGACCGCCTGGGGGCGCGCCGAGGTCAGCGCAGTCTCGATCCAGGCGGTGTCGGCTTCGCTCACGTCGAAAGTCCTCCCGGCCTGAACACGCCCACGGGGCGCACCTCATAGGCGCCGCCGGGATTGACGGCGCCGAGATCGCGGGCGACGTCGAGGGCCTCGTCGAGATTCTTGCAATCGACGATGTAGAAGCCGAGCAACTGCTCCTTGGTCTCGGCATAGGGGCCGTCGAGCACCAGCGGCGGGTCTTCCTTGCGCAAGGTCGCCGCCGCCGTGGTCGGCAACAGCCGCGCCACCGGGCCGAGCCGGCCTTGTTGGGTGAGCTTCTCCTGCACCACGGCGAGCTTCTTCATCACGGCCTCGTCCTGCTCCTTGCTCCAGGAGCCGACGAAGTCCTCATCGTGATAGCAAAGGATGGCGTAAAGCATAGGCGACACTTTCCTCGTCTGTTCTAAAGACGCGCCAATATGCCCCGCTCCGACAGGACTGCGGAAAAAATTTGCAGGAAAAATCAGGCAGATCGTGCCAAGGAGGGCCTTCTCCAGCGGAACTTTGACGAGGCACTTCGCATGACCATGGGCACCCTGGCCGTCCTGATCAACAGCACGCAGCAGAACTGGTCGCCGGAGCGCTGGAAGGCCCGGTTCGACGCCGTCTGCGGCGACCGTCGCGTGGTGCTGCTGCCGGATATCGGGCTCGACCCGGCCGAGGTGCACTATGCCGCGGTGTGGAAGCCGGTGCCGGGCGCTCTCGGCGCGTTTCCCAATCTGCGGGCCATCTTCAATCTGGGCGCCGGCGTCGATGCGCTGATGGCGGACAAGAGCCTGCCTGACGTGCCGCTGGTCCGCGTCGCCGTGCCAGATCTCACCAACCGCATGACCGAATATGTCGTGCTGCACGTGCTGATGCACCACCGCCAGGAGCCCTATTTGCGGGCTTCGCAGCGCGCGAAGCGTTGGGAGCCGAAATATCAGTGGCCGGCGAGTGCCGTGACGGTCGGCATCATGGGACTGGGAACGCTGGGGGCCGATGCCGCCGACGTGCTGCGGCGGCTCGGCTTCCGTGTCGCCGGCTGGAGCCGCAGCCCCCGCACGATCGACGGCGTCGAATGCTTCCATGGCACCACGGGCATGGATGCGTTCCTGCGCAAGACCGACATCCTGGCCTGCCTGCTGCCGCTGACGCCGGAGACGCACGGCATCCTCAACCGCGACGTTTTCGCAAAGCTCAACCGCAACAGCCCGCTCGGCGCACCCGTGCTGATCAATGCCGGCCGCGGCGGCCTGCAGAACGAGGCCGACATCCTGGCCTGCCTCGACGACGGCACGCTGGGCGCCGCCTCGCTCGACGTCTTCGTGCAGGAGCCGCAGCCGCAGGACAGCCGGTTCTGGACCCACCCCAAGGTGGTGCTGACGCCACACAACGCAGCCGACACCGATGCGGACGCGATCTCGGCCTATGTCGCCGAGCAGATCGCACGGTTCGAGGCTGGCGGCGCGCTGGACAACGTGGTGGACCGGACGCGGGGGTATTAGGCTTTAGCTGACCGGAAGAGGCACGCGCGCCTCATGCCAGGTGGGTCAGACAGCCCTGCCCCGACCATCTCCCCCACAACCACTGCGCTCCGCCGGTATCCCGTTCACCCTCTCTTAGCGAGAACTTGATATGCGTTCTTAACCAACGGTCAACGAACGAGTCGGATATGCGCGCGAGCCTCGGCCTCAGGATGCGGATCACGGTCGCCCTCGCGGCGACGGCGGCGGCGACGGCCCTGTTTGCCGTGCTCGGGGCGATGTGGATCATCGCCGGGATCATCGACCGCGCCGACCAGCGCGAGCTGCGTAGCCATTATGATGCCCTGCTGTCGCGGATCGCGGAGGAGTCGCACCGCGCGGCCGCCATGAGCACGGTCGTGGCCGCGATGCCGGCGACGCAGGATGCGATGGCCAAGCAGGACCGCAACGCCCTGACCGCCTTGTTCGGGCCGGTCTTTGCCGCGACAAAATCGGAATACGGTGTCGAGCAGTTCCAGTTCCATACGGCGCCGGCGACCTCGTTCCTGCGCGTGCACCAGCCCGCGAAATTCGGCGACGACCTCTCCGGCTTCCGCAAGACCGTTCTGGTCGCCAACCAGGAGCACAAGGTCGTGGTCGGCCTCGAAGGCGGCGTCGCCGGGCTCGGCATCCGCGGCGTGGTGCCGATCGCGCAAGGGGGCAAGCAACTCGGCACCGTCGAATTCGGCCTGACCTTCGGCCAGTCCTTCCTCGACGATTTCAAGGCGAACCGCCACGTCGACATCGCCTTCCATCTGGCCGACGGCTCGGCCTTCAAGCTGTTCGGCGGCACGCTGAAGGGCAAGAGCTTCTTCGACGCGGCTGATTACGGCCGCGCCACCGCCGGCGACTTCACCGTGAGGCAGGCCAAGCTCGACAACATTCCGGTCGCCGCGCTGCTCGGGCCGATCAAGGATTTCTCCGGAAAGCCGCTCGGCGCCGTCGAGCTGGTGATGGACAATGCCGATTACGTAGCCTCGGCCGACCGCGCCTGGCTGCTTGCCTTCGGCATCGCCGCGCTCGGCCTCGTGCTGGCCGCGATCGTCGGCTATCTCATTGCCCGCAGCATCTCGCGTCCGATCCTCGCCATCACATCCGTCATGCGCGAGCTTGCGGACGGGCGCATCGACGTCGCCGTTCCCGCCAGCAAGGCGAATGACGAGGTCGGTGCGATGGTGAAGGCGGTCACGGTGTTCCGCGACAATGCCGTGAGATTCAACGAGCTCCAGGCCGAGCAGCTGGAAGCCAAGGCGAAGTCGGAGGCGGAGAAGCGGCGCGCCTTCGCCGCGCTTGCCGACAATTTCGAGGCCAGCATCCGCGACGTCGTCACCACGGTGTCCTCGGCCGCGGTCGAGATGGAGCATACGGCGCGCTCGATGTCGGCCATCGTCGAGCAGTCCAGGCAGCAGACGCGCGCGGTGTCGTCGGCCTCGACACTGGCCTCGGAGAACGTGCAGACCGTCGCCGCAGCGGCGGAGGAACTGTCCTCGTCGATGACCGAGATCAGCCGCCGCCTCGCCCACGCGACCGAGGTGGTCGGCAAGGCCGCCAACGACGGACGGCAGTCGAATGCACGCGTGCAGAGCCTGGCGGAAGCCGCACAGAAGATCGGCGACGTCGTCTCCTTCATCAACGGCATCGCCGGCCAGACCAACCTGCTCGCGCTGAACGCGACCATCGAAGCGGCGCGTGCGGGCGAAGCCGGCCGCGGCTTTGCCGTGGTCGCTTCCGAGGTCAAGGCGCTGGCGACGCAGACGGCGAAGGCGACCGAGGAGATCGGCGCACAGGTCACGGCCGTGCAGGGCGAGACGTCAGGCGCGGTCGACGGCATCCAGTCGATCTGCGCGACGATCCAGCAGGTCGACGAAATCTCCGCCGCGATTGCGGCTGCCGTCGGCCAGCAGGGCACGGCGACACAGGAGATCGCACAGAACGTCCAACAGGCCGCCGCCCGCACCGGCGAGGTCTCGCAAAACATCGCGGGCGTCACCGACGGCATCGCCGCCACCGGCACGGCGGCGGAGGAAGTGCTGGGTTCGGCGATCGAGCTGTCGAAACAGTCGCAGCGGCTGCGCGACGAGGTGGATCGCTTCCTCGGGCAGATCCGCGCGGCGTAGGGGACGAAACCAACGCGGCGACTTCAGTGTCGTCCCCGCGAACGCGGGGACCTATAACCACAGGGAGAAGTTGCGGCGCCAGGTGGCGACTCCGAGTCCTCGCCAAATGACTGCTGCGCCGTATGGGTCCCGGATCTGCGCTCCGCTTCGCTGCGCTTGTCCGGGACGACAGCTACTCCTTGGTCCCCACCATCACATCGATCGCGCCCTTGACGATTGCTTCCAGCTCGTTGCGGGGAACGCGGGCGCGCGAGCGGATGGCGATGGTGTGGACGGTGGCCGACGCGATCTGAGCCAGCACGAGCGGATCGGCGCTCTCCGGCAACTCGCCCTTCTCCTTGGCGCGGCGGAAGCAGCTCGCAAAGGCCTTGTCGAGTTCGCTGAGCCCGTCGAGCACCATGGCGCGGATCTCCGGATCACCAACGGCTTCCGACGCTGCGGTCACCACCGTGAAGCAGCCGCGCGGACCAGTCTCGCCGGACAGATAGATGCTCAGCGCCGAGGCGAAGATGCGCTCCAGCCGCTGGCGCACCGGCATCTCCTCGCGAAAGATCGCAGCCATGGAGGCCCGCGCTTCCTCGCGGTAGCGCTGATAGCTCTTGATGTAGAGCTCGCGCTTGTCCCCGAAGGCGCCATAGAGGCTCGGGCGGTTCATGCCGGTGGCCTGGCTGAGGTCGTCGAGCGAGGTCGCGGCAAAGCCCTGCCTGCGGAACAGGTCGAGCGCCTTGCCGAGCGCGACCTCCGGCTCGTAAGCGCGCGGCCGACCGCGGCGCTTGGGCTCATTGGCAGCAGTTGGCGGCTTCGGTTTTTGTACCATTTCGCAAAATAATCCTTGACCAGACCTATATTATGCAAGACAGTACAAAAATCAATCCGGCCAGGTTGAGCGAAACCTCAAGAATTGCCCAAGGAGGCTACAGATGGATCTCTATTTCTCGCCGCTCGCCTGTTCCATGGCGACCCGCGTCGCGCTGTATGAAGCCGGCGCCGAGGCGAATTATCTCGAAGTCGACCCGGCGACCAAGAAAGTGCTGAGCGACGGCTCCGACTTCCGCGCCGTCAATCCGATTGGCCTGGTGCCGACGCTGCGCACCGACGAGGGCGTGGTCCTGACGGAGAATGCGGCGATCCTGCAATACGTCGCCGACCGCTTCCCGCAATCCGGGATCGGCGCCGCAGAGGGCATCGACCGCACGCGCCTGCACCAATGGCTGTGCTTCATCGGCACCGAGCTGCACAAGGGCCTGTTCATTCCCGTGCTCGATCGCAAGGCGCCGCAGGAAACCAAGGCCTATGCGCTGGAGAAGAACCTGTCGCGGCTCGACTATCTCGACAACTACCTGAAGGGGCGCGACTTCCTGCTCGACCATTTCAGCGTGGCGGACGCCTATCTCGTCACCGTCATCAACTGGACCATGGCGACGCCGCCGATCGAGCTTGCGAAATGGCCGAACGTGAAGGCCTATTACGAGCGTCTGCGCCAGCGGCCCTCGGTCGCGAAAGCGATTGCGGAAGAGTTCGAGCTGTACAAGGCCGAGCTCGCGCGCAAGAAGGCGGCGGCATAGGCCGGACTGAACGTTGCGCTGTCGTTGTCCCCAGGAGGGACAACGACTTGCCGCAGATCGGGCATGGTCCGCAGGCAAGCCGCAGGGATGCTTTTTCGAATTCGCCTAGGCCGCCCTGACACCATCAAGGAAGCGACCGACCTCCGTCCGCAACCGCTCGCTGTCGCTTGAAAGCGCTTGCGCCGCATTGAGAACCTGGGACGAGGCCGAGCCGGTTTCGGTCGCGCCACGCTGGACGTCCGTGATGTTCGACGAGACCTCGTGGGTGCCTTGAGCGGCCTGCTGCACGTTGCGTGCGATCTCCTGGGTCGCCGCGCCCTGCTCCTCGACAGCCGCCGCAATGGTCGACGAGATCTCCGACAAGGACTTGATCGTGCTTCCGATCATCTTGATGGCGTTGACCGAGTCCTGGGTCGCGCCCTGAATGCCGGAAATCTGCTGGGAAATCTCGCCGGTGGCCTTGGCGGTCTGCTCGGCCAGGGCCTTCACCTCGGAGGCGACGACGGCAAAGCCGCGGCCGGCTTCGCCGGCCCGCGCGGCCTCAATCGTTGCATTCAATGCGAGCAGATTGGTCTGGCCCGCGATCGTGGTGATGAGCTCGACCACGTCGCCGATCCGCGCCGCAGCCTTGGACAGCTCACCGACCTTCTGATCGGTGATGCGCGCCTGCTCGACCGCCTCATTGGCCATTCGCGCGGATTCCTGGACCTGCCGGCCGATCTCGTTGACGGAGGATGACAACTCCTCCGTCGCGCTCGCGACGGACTGCACGTTGGTCGAGGCTTCTTCGGAAGCCGCCGCGACCATCGTCGCGAGCTTCTCTCCGCGCTCCGCGGTCGAGGTCAGCGTGTTCGCCGAGGCCTCCAGCTCCGTCGAGGCCGACGAGACGGTTTCGATGATCTCGCCCACCGCGCTCTCGAAACTGCCGGCGAGCTTGATCATCTCCAGCTTGCGCTGGGTCGCTGACCTCTTCTCGGTCGCCTTCAGCTCGTCGCGGTCGAATCGAACGATAGCCTGCAGCGTCTGCAGGTTTCGCAAGGCAACGCCGAGCTCGTCGTCTCGTTCGACGACGATGCGGTTGTCGAGCTTGCCCTGGTTGATGCTGAGCATCGCATCGTTCAGGCGCTGAAGCGGGCGGACGATGGCACGGATGGTTTGCCGGCTCACGAGCCCGCCGATGGCGATGCTCGTCACCAGGAGGGCAAGCGCCGCGCCGACCAGCCAGCCATATTCGTGTTCGGCCGCGTCGTATTCGGCCTTGGCTTCCTTGACCTGGATCGCCACGAGCTTGTCGAGATCGGCTTTCGCCGCCTCGTACAGCTCGCGCGCCTGCCCGGCCAGCACGGCGGCGAGCTCGTCGTACTTTCGCTCGGCAGCGAGCGACAGCGCCGGCTTCAGCCCTTGCTCGACATATTTCACGCGCTTGGGCGTGAAGCTGTCGGCAACACCTTTCTCTTCCGGCGTCAGGTAGGTCGCCATGTAGTCGGCCCAGGCCTTGCCGACCTTCTCCAAATTGGCGTTCACCTTGGCTGTGATTCCTTCGACCGGCTTTCCGACCCGTCCATTGGCGGCCGCCTCGAATAGCAGCACCGTGTTGTCTCTCATCCGGTCATTGATTTCGAAGAGCTGTGCCAGCGGCACCGCGCGGTCCTCGTAAATCGATTGCAGCCGCGAATTGCTTTGGCGCGTCCCCTGCAAGCCCATGACGCCGATCACGAGCAGGAACAGCGAGAGGATGGCGACAAGCGTCACCAAGCGCGCATTCAGCGTGCCCGTGAAGATGGCCAACCGATCGCTGAACGAACGTCTGCGGAGCATGCCGGCGTCCAGCCTATAGTCGTGCGACTTGTTCTCCCGGATCTTCGCATACACCTGCTCGGCTTCGGCGCGCTGGTCGGCGGGCAGCTTGGTGCGGATGGAGCTGTATCCGACGATCTGTCCGTTCTCTCGAATGGGAGACGCCGTCGCCAGCACCCAATAGAAGTCGCCGTTCTTGCGCCGGTTCTTGACGGCACCCGACCAGGGCTTTCCTTGCTGGAGCGTGGCCCACAGATTTTCGAAGGCCGCTGGCGGCATATCCGGATGGCGGATGATGTTGTGAGGCTGCCCCATCAACTCCGCCTCGGTAAACCCGGAGGCCTCGACGAACTGATCGTTGAAGTAGGTCAGTTTCCCTTTCGTATCGGTGCGCGAGACGATGAGGGCTTCGTCGGTAATGGGATATTCGGTGGTCGTGACCGGAAGATTGGTCCGCATGGGAGCCTCCAACGTGGCATTCGCAAAAATCGAACCTGTGAACTTCAGGTAAGCGCCGAAAGGATTTAATTTGCCTAAAGACCGAGCAGCGATCCGATCAATGAAATCATTTTGTCGCACGGTTTTCGGCAAAAGCGCATCTCATACGGGAGACCGTAGAACCACGGCAACCGCAGGATGGTCGAGATGATCCTGCAGTGTCACATGCATTCGCGATGGCGCGTTGCAACTCTGATCGCATGAACATTGCAGCCGCTTCTCGTTCGCAGCTAGCCGCACGGCACGCGCGGTAAAATCGTGACGATGCCGTGCCGCGGCGTCAGCAACAAGACGAAGCGTAGCTACGGCGCGTCACTCGTGTCCCGGACGCGCTGCAGCGTTCTTACGCTGCTGCTCCAGGAGCGAATTACCCGTACAGCACCCGCGGCAGGATCGTGACGATGCCCGGCCACAGCGTCAGCAGCAGCACGAAGCCCACCATGATCATCAGATACGGCATCGTGACGCGCGCGATGTAGCCGAGGCCGTCGTCCGTCAGGCCCTGGATCACGAACAGGTTGAAGCCGACCGGCGGGGTGATCTGCGCCATCTCGACGGCGAGCACCAGGAAGACGCCGAACCAGACCTCGTCGAAGCCCGCGCCCTTCACGATCGGCAGCACGATCGGCAGCGTCATCACGATCATCGAGAAGCCGTCGAGGAAGCAGCCGAGGACGAGGTAGAAGATGACCAGCACGACGATCAGCATGAAGGGCGACAGGCCGAGCCCCTTGACGAAGGCGGCGACCGCCTGGGGAATGCCGAGGAAGGCCGCGGCGTTGCCGAGGATCGAGGCCCCGAGCACGATCAGCGCGATCATCGAGCAGGTGACGACCGAGCCGATCAAGACGTCGCGCATCACCTGCTGCGACATCGCGCCCTGCGCCCAGGCGACCAGCGCAGCGCCGAGCACGCCGACGGCGGCGGCTTCCGACGGCGTGGCGAGCCCGCCATACATCGAGCCGAGCACGCAGGCGATCAGGAACAGCGCGGGCGCGAGATCCTTCAGCGCGGCGAAGCGCTCGCCCCACGGCACCTGCGAGAGTTTTGCCTCGGTCTCCGGCACCATCGCGGGCTTGAGGCTGGTGTGCAGCATCACCCAGGCCATGAAGCTGGCGGCGAGCAGAAACCCCGGCAGCACGCCGGCCGTGAACAGTTTCAAGATCGAGACGTCGCCGAGCACGCCGTAGATGATCATGATGTTGGACGGCGGAATCAGGAAGCCCAGCGTGCCGGCGCCGGCGAGCGAGCCGATCGCGATGTCGCGGGAATAGCCGCGGCGCAACAGCTCGTTGAGCGACATGCGGCCGATCACCTGCGTGGTCGCGGCCGACGAGCCCGAGATCGCCGCGAAGATGGTGCAGCCGATCACGTTGACATGCAGAAGACGGCCCGGCAGCAGCCCGGCCCAGGGCGCCAGCCCCTGGAACAGCGAGCGCGACAGGCGGGTGCGGAACAAGAGTTCGCCCATCAGGATGAACAGCGGCAGCGCCAGCAGCTCCTGCGTGGTCAGGATGTTCCAGGCGTATTGCGGCAGCAGCTTGTCGAGCGGGATCGACCGGAACATCGCGAGCAGCAGCGTCGCGGTGAGCGCAAGCGTCAGGCCGATCCACACGCCGCAGGCCAGCAGCGCAAACAGGATCGCGAACAGGGCAACGACTTCGATGGTCATGCGATCCTAAATCCGGGAGCGGGCAAGGCGGTCATTCGACGGGCGAGGCCTTCATGCGGTGATCTTCCAGCGGCAGGCCGAGCACGGCCTGGATCGCGCGCGCCAGGAACTGCAGCGTGAGCAGCAGCATGCCGAAGGTGACGACGGCTTCCGGAAACCACAGCGGCGTATCGCTCGAGGTCGAGACCTGGCCGCGCGTGTACGCGGCAAAGGCGAACTTCGCCATCGACGATGTCAGGAAGGCCATGAAGGCGAAACCGGCCGCGGCCGAGAGGATCTCGAGCGCGCGCTGCACCGCCACTGGGGCGTTGTTCAGGAGCAGCACGACGCGGATGTGGCCGCCGACCCGCAAGGTCATGGCGGCGCCGAAGGTGAATGACGCCGCCATCAGATAGGAGGAATACTCCCAGGCGATCGAGATGCTCGGCGGAAAGAACGGCAGGAAGTTCGACAGGAATCGCGTCGCGACCTCGCACAGCATCAGCAGCGTCAGCATCAACAGGCAGCCGCCGCCGATCCAGCCGTCGAGCCGGCCGAGACGATCGATGCCATCGAGCAGGATGCGCAACGGCGCGGGCGCCGCTGCGTTGAGGCTCTGTGGTGCTTCGGGCGAAACGCTCACCACGACGCGGCCCTCAGCCGCGCTTCATGTCGGCGAGATAGGCCCGCACCGGCTTGTCGGCCGCCGGCACGCGCTTGAGGAAGGCGTCCAGCTGCGGCGCGGTCTTGGCGCGGATGTCCTTCATCATCGCGTCAGAGACCGGCACCACCTCCATGCCGCCCTCCTTGAGGCGGTTGAGGCTGTCGACGTCGGCCTTGAGCGAGTTCGCCCAGAAGCCCGGCTCCATCTTCGCGGCGATATCCGTTACGAGCTTCTGCTGGTCCGCGGGAAGTGCCTTCCAGGAATCGAGATTGACGGTGAGCATCTGCGACGACCAGACGTGGTTGGTCGGGTAGACATATTTCAGGAATTCCCAGAACTTGCCGTCGACACCTGATACCGACGAAGTGGAAACGCCCGATACGGCGCCCGAGGCGAGCGCGGGGATCGTCTCGCCCCAGGGAATCATCACCGCCGCCATGCCGATCGCATTCAGCATGTCCACCGCATTCTTGTCGGGCACGCGGATCTTGATGTTCTTCAGGCCCTCGACGTCGGCGACCTTGGCCTTGAGGTGCAGATACTGCGTCGGCCACGGCACGATGTAGAGGATCTTCTGGTTGTTGCGCGCGGCGATCTTCTCGTATTCGGGCCGCACATATTTGTGCAGCACCTTCAGCTCGTCCACGGAGCCGCAGAGGAACGGAATGCTCTCGACGCCCATGAAGGGCTCGTCGCCGACCTGCTGGATGTTGAGGACGTCGGCAAGCGGCACCAGGCCGTCGCGCACGGCGCGCAGATGCTCCGGCCCCTTGAAGCCGAGCTGGCCGCCGGCCTTCACGGTGATCGCGACCGCGCCGCCCGTCTGCTTCTTCACCTCCTCCGCGAAGGCCATCGCGTTCTGGGTGTGGAAATTGCCGTCGGGCCAGACCGTCGACATATCCCAGTTCGTCGTCGCCGCCCGCGCGCGGGTCGAGATGTGGCCGGCGGCGAGCAGCGTCGCTGCGCCCGCGGTGAAATTCCGTCGCGTGATCATCGAGCCCCTCCGTTTGTTACCACGTGCACTGACACCGTCAGCGCGCGTATCCATAAACTGCAACAGCATTGTCCGCGGACACGAGCCCGCTTTCGATATCGTTCTTGACCGCCGCGCGATCACGCTCGGTCGGCGCGCCGATGCCGGCACCGCCGGGCGTCAGCACCACGAGGCGGTCGTCCGGCGGCACCTGCTGAAAGCCCTTGCCGCGTAGCTTCTTGCCGGACTTGAGGCCGACATAGCCGGCTTCGCCGTTCTTGCCGCCATCGCGTCCGCGCGGCGGATGATCGATGCGATCGAAGGCCGCGAGGATGTCGAACGGCGCATCGACGCCGCTGCCGACCTCGATGATCTGGCCGAGACCGCCGCGGGTGCGCCCTGCCCCGCCGGAATCCGGACGCAGCTCCTTGCGCCAGAAGATCAACGGCGTCTGCGTCTCCGCGATCTCGACCGGCGTGCCGCGCACGCCGCTGGGATAAGCGGTGGCTGACAGGCCGTCCTTGCCGAAGCGCGCCCCGGTGCCGCCATTGGACGTCACCGCCATCGAGAACCCGTAATTGCCGCCGACGCCGGAACGGGTCTGGCCGCGGACGTTGAGATTCCACAGGCAGGAGGTGCCCTCCGCCGGCACGCGTTCCGGTATGATCTGGCGCAGGCAGCCGAACACCACATCGGGCAGCATCTGGCCGATGATGTGGCGGGAGGCCACGGGCGCCGGCTTCGGCGCATTGAGGATCGCGCCCGCCGGCGCCGAGACCGTCAGCGGCGAGAGCGAGCCGGCATTGTTCGGGATTTGCGAGGCGACGACGCAGCCGAGGCCGAACACGGTGTAGGCGGTGGTGTAGGACAGCGGCACGTTGATGCCGAATTTCGAGGCGGCGGACGTGCCGTCGAAATCGACGTGGATGCCGTCGTCCGAGATCGTCAGCGTCGCCGCCAGCGTCACCGGGGCATCATAGCCGTCGACGACCATCGTATTGCGCCAGCTGCCCTTCGGCAGCTTTGCGATCTCGGCCAGCACGGCCTCGCGCGAGCGATCGCAGATGTAGTCGCCGAGTTCGTCGAGCGTGTCGATGCCGAACTCGGTCATCATCTCGACCAAGCGCTCGCAGCCGACGTCGTTGCAGCCGGCGAGCGAATAGGTGTCGCCCTCGGTGTCGATCGGCAGGCGCGTGTTGGTGCGGATCATCGCCATCAGCGTCTCGTTGACGGCGCCCTGGTCGATCAGCTTCAGCATGGGGATGTAGAGCCCTTCCATGAACACGTCGGTGGCGTCAGGGCCGAAGCCGATGCCGCCGATGTCCATGAGATGGCTGGTGCAGGAGAACAGCGCCACCGGCTTGCCGTCCTTGAAGCAGGGCGTGGTGACGACGAAATCGTTGAGGTGGCCGGTGCCCATCCAGGGATCGTTGGTGATGTAGGCATCACCCTCCTTCATCGTCTCCAGCGGAAAATGATTGATGAAGTGCTTGACCGATTCCGCCATCGAGTTGACGTGACCGGGCGTGCCGGTCACCGCTTGCGCCAGCATGCGCCCCCTGAGGTCGAACACGCCGGCGGAGAGGTCGCCGCATTCGCGCACGATCGGGCTGAAGGCGGTGCGGAGCAGCACCTGCGCCTGCTCCTCGACCACGGCGATCAGCCGGTGCCACATGATCTGAAGGTCGATCAGGCTCGCGCCATTTGCCTTGCTCATGATCAGGCCGCCTTTCGTTCCATGACGATGCTGCCGGCACCGTCGATATGCGCGTCGAAACTGGTGGAGACAAAAGTAGATGTTTCGTCCTCCGCGATCACGGCGGGACCCGCAATGGTCGCGCCCGGCGCCATGTCCTCGCGGCGATAGAGCGGGATCTCGATGACCTCGCCGGCGCGGCCGTCGAAGAACCTCCGGCTGCCGGACGCCTTGCCGGCGGGCTTGCGCGCGACGGAAGCAACGGCCGGCGGATTGCGCGCCTCGGTGGTCGCCAGCACCGACCAACTCAAGACTTCGATCGCCGCGCCTGGAATGGCCCGCTCGAACATCGCGGAATAGTCCGCCTCGAACTTCTGGCGCAGGCCCGCGAGATCGGCTGCCGTCAGCCGCCGGTTCGGCAGCTCGACGGAGATCTCATGACCCTGGCCGACATAACGCATGAAGGCGGCACGGCGCTCGCGCACCGGCGCACCGGCAGCACCAGGCTCGACCAAGGCGCGCGCTTCGGTCACCATCTCCTGCAAGAGGTCGGAGACCCCCTCGGTGTCGAAATCGTCGAGCCGGACATGACGGCTGCGCACCAGCTCATAGGCGATGGGAGCTGCCAGGAATCCGACGGCCGAGCCGACGCCGGCATTCGACGGCACGATCACCCGGGAGACGCCGATCTTCTCGGCAACGCGCGCCGCATGCAGCGGCGCGGCACCGCCGAACGCGATCAAGGTGTGCTGGCCGACGATCTCGCCGCGCTCGACCGCGTGGACGCGCGCCGCACTCGCCATGTTCTCACAGACGACTTCGTGCACGGCATAGGCCGCGGTTTCCGCGGATAGGCCGAGCGGCTCGCCGACGTCGCGCAGCAGCGCCTGTTTCGACAGCTCGGGGTCGAGCTTGATCGTGCCGGCGGCGAACGCATCGGGATCGATCATGCCCAGCGCAACGTCCGCATCGGTCACCGCCGGACGCTGGCCGCCGCGACCGTAGCAGGCGGGGCCCGGCTCCGACGAGGCGCTCTCCGGGCCGACGGTGACGCGCTTCATGGCGTCAACATGCGCGATCGAGCCGCCGCCGGCGCCGATCTCGACCATCTCGATCACGGGAATGCGCACCGGCAGACCGGAGCCCTTGAGGAAGCGCGCGGCGCGATCGACCTCGAACACGCGCGAGGTCTCGGGCTGGTACTTCTCGATCAGGCAGATCTTTGCGGTGGTGCCGCCCATGTCGAAGGACAGCACCTTGCTCTCGCCAAGCCTTGCCGCGATCTGCGCCGCGAAGATCGCGCCGCCGGCGGGGCCGGATTCGACGAGACGCACCGGAAAACGCCGCGCCGTCTCGATCGAGGTGACGCCGCCGCCCGAGGTGACGAGGTAGATCGCGCCGCGGAACTGCTCGACCTGCAAGGCGTCGGCCATGCGGGCGAGATAACCGTCGATCAGCGGTTGCACATAGGCATTCGCGACCGCAGTCGATGTGCGCTCATACTCACGGATTTCGGGACAGACGGCGGAGGACACGGTCACGGAGATGCCGGGCATCTCCTCGGCCAGGATCGCGGCGGTGCGGCGCTCGTGCTCGGGATTGGCGTAGGAGTGCAGGAAGGCGATCGCGACGCTCTCGACGCCCAGCTCGCGCAATCTTGGCGCGAGTGCGCGCACTGCCGCCTCGTCCAGCGGGAGGCGGACGGCGCCGTGAGCATCGACGCGCTCCGGCACGGTGAAACGCAGGGAACGCGGCGCCAGCGGCCTCGGCTTGTCGATGCCGAGATCGTACTGGTCGTAGCGGCTTTCGGTGCCGATATCGAGCACGTCGCGGAAGCCGTCGGTCGCGATCAGGGCCGTCCTGGCACCGCGGCGCTCGATGATCGCGTTGGTCGCGAGCGTCGTGCCGTGAATGAAGACGTCGATGTCGCTGATATGGGCGCGCGCGTCGGCAAGAATGAGACGCATGCCGTCCAGCACCGCCTGCTCGGGCCGTTGCGGCGTCGTCAGCAGCTTGCGCGTCTTGCGCGCCTCGCCCACGTCCAGCACGATGTCGGTGAACGTGCCACCGATATCGACGGCAAGCCGCACCTCGGCTCCCTCAAGCATTCCAAATTCTCCGTGCTGATCGTCTAGACTGTGGCTGAAAGCGCAGCAATTCCCGTGCCATGAGGCATGCCGGCAACGCCGTGCCCGGCTATTTTGCGCGGCACCTATGCAATAGGCAAGGCGTGTTCGCAGCCCGCGCGATCAGAGCAGGAATGCAAGCGCCGCCTCGCAGCGCTCCTCGACCTTGAGCGTCAGGAGATCGTCGGCGCGGGTGCGGCCGAGATTGACCGCCGCAATCGGAATGTTGCGCTGCGCGGCAGCCTTTACGAAGCGGAATCCGGAATAGACCATCAGCGACGAGCCGACGATCAGCATGGCATCGGCCTGCGACAGATGGTCCTGCGCGGTCGCGACGATGTCGCGCGGGACGTTCTCGCCGAAGAACACGACGTCGGGCTTGAGGACGCCGCCGCAGGCTTCGCAAGCAGGTACCTGGAAGGACGAGAACTCCGCGTGCTCCAGATCGGCGTCGCCATCGGGCGCATCGGCGGCATCGAGCGTCAGCCATTCCGCATTGGCGCGGCCGAGCGCATCCTGGAATTCGCTCCGCGGCGTCTTCGCCCCGCAGCCCATGCAGCGGACCAGGTCGAGCCGTCCGTGCAAATCGATCACCTGGCGGTGGCCGGCGGATTGATGCAGCCGGTCGACGTTCTGGGTCAGCAGCATCTCGCAGCGCCCGCTCGCCTCGAGCCGCGCCAGCGCGTGATGCGCGTCGTTCGGCTTCGCCTGGCCGAACCGCCGCCAGCCGATCAAGCTGCGAGCCCAATAGCGCTGCCGCGTAAGCTCGTCCGACATGAAGGACTGGAAGTTGACCGGCTGGGTCCGCTTCCAATTGCCATTGCTGTCGCGATAATCGGCGATGCCCGAATTGGTGCTGCAGCCGGCGCCGGTCAGCACGAACAGCTTGTCGTGCCGATCGATGAAATCCTGGAGCGGAGGGGTTGCCAGCGGAGCGTTTGCCATGAGGCAGATGTAGGCTGCGCCGGGCGGTTTTGCCAGATCACGTCCTAGCTCGCCCAGTTCTCGCGAAACTCCGGGAATAGCGTCAGGCCTCCGCAGGCATAGAGGGTCTGCCCGGTGATGTAGCTCGCATCATCGGAGGCGAGGAAGGCGAAGACGGCGGCGATCTCCTCCGGCGTGCCGACGCGTCCCATGGGAATGTGGGAGGTGACGACGCCGCGTTTCTCGGGATCGCCGGTCCAGGCTTCATTGATCGGCGTGTCGATCGCGCCGGGCCCCACGGCGTTGACGCGAATACCACGGCCGGCGAACTCCAGCGCCAGCGTACGCGTCAGATTGGCCATGCCGCCCTTGCTGATCGAATAGGCGAGATAGCCGGGCTTCGGAATGATCTGGTGGACGCTGGAGCAGTTGATGATGCTGCCGCCTGCCCCGCGCTTGACGAAATGCGCGAGGGCCTTCTGCGCGCAGAGCACGGCGCCGTTCAGGTTGACGTCGATGATCCGGCGATAGGTTTCGACGTCGAGCGCCTCGCTCGGCGATTCCTTCTGAAAGCCGGCATTGTTGACGAGACAGTCGAGGCGCTTGAAGCGCGACAGGACCGTCTCGAACATCGCGGCGATGTCCTGCTCGTTGCCGACATTGGCCTTGACGATGCAATGATCGGCCTCGCCGTGACCGCGATCGCGCGAAGCAGCCTGTGCGAGCGCGCGCGTCTCCTCGGCCCGCTCCTCGTGCTCGAAATAATTGATGGCGACCGTTGCACCCTCCTGGGCAAGCCTGACGGCAACCGCGCGGCCGATGCCTTGCGAGGCGCCGGTCACCAGCGCGTATTGGCCGACGAGGCGCGAGGGAAACGAAGTCGAGCGATCGGGTTGCGGCATGGGTTCTCTCCGGAATGCCTCATCATCGACGGAAAGCGCCTTTTGTTCCATCCCTTCAGTGCATCCCTGGGATTCATTCCGCGCGGCGCGCGAGTGGCGAGGTCAGGATCTGATAGAGGATGATCGCGCCGAAGGTTGCGGTGCCGATCCCGCCGATCGTGAACGCACCGAATTTGAGCGTGAGATCGCCGGCGCCCGCGGTCAACGCCACGGCCACGGTGATCAGGTTTGCAGGATTTGCAAAGTCGACCTTATTCTCGACCCAGATCCGGCCCGCCATCGCCGCGATCAGTCCGAACAGCACGATCGAGAGGCCGCCGATGACGGGGCCCGGGATCGACAGGATCAGCGCGCCGAATTTCGGCGAGAAGCCGAGCAGGATCGACACGATGGCAGCGAAGGCGAACAGCAATGTCGAATAGACCTTGGTCGCGGCCATGACGCCGATATTCTCGGCATAGGTGGTGACGCCCGTGCCGCCGCCGCAGGCCGCGACGATGGTCGCCAGGCTGTCGGCGAACAGAGCGCGACCCAGATAGGCATCGAGACTGCGGCCCGTCATGGCGCCGACGGCCTTGATGTGGCCGAGGTTCTCGGCAACCAGAATGACGGCGACCGGCGCGATCAGGAAGATGGCGTCGGCCTGGAACGTTGGCGTTGTGAAGTTCGGCAGGCCGAACCACGGCGCGGCCGAAAGCTGGGTGAAGTCGATGGGCTTGCTGAAGCCGAGACCGTTCGCGAACAGCAGATACAAAAAATATCCGCCGATCGCGCCGAGGATGATCGGCAGCCTGCGCCACAGGCCGGGGGCTGCGACGGCCACCACGCCGATGATCAGAACGGTCGCGAGCCCGATTGCCGTGTCGAACGTATTGGCGCTCACCGCCTTGACCGCGACGGGTGCGAGGTTGAGGCCGATCGCGGCGACCACGGCGCCGGTGACAGCCGGCGGCAGCAGCCGCTCGATCCAGCCGACACCGGACCACATCACGATCAGCGCGATCACGCCGTAGAGCACGCCGGCGCCAACGATGCCGCCGAGCGCAACCGAAATATTGGGATTCGCCCCCTGCCCGGCATAACCGGTGGCGGCGATAACGACGGCGATGAAGGCGAAGCTCGAGCCGAGATAGCTCGGCACGCGCCCGGCGACAATGACGAAGAAGATCAGCGTGCCGATGCCCGAGAACAGGACCGCAACGTTGGGATCGAACCCCATCAGCAGCGGGGCGATGATCGTCGAGCCGGACATCGCGACGCAATGCTGCAGACCAGAGACGATTGTCTGCCCCCATGACAGCCGCTCCTCCGGCATGATCACGCCCGAGGTCCTGAGTTTCCAGCGCGGAAAATAGCCCGGCGTTTGCTGGCCGGAGCCGGTTGCAGTCGCCATGTTCCCCCCAATTGCGGTGCAGCGATCGATCTTCGTGCGATCCGACAAAAATGTGATTGTCACTTCTGCGGCGGCCATCACATGGTGCAGGTCATGCACAAGCCGAATCCTGCACCATCAATGCGTTCAGGGCACACTTTATGACACAAGTCGCGATCCAGCCAGCCGTCCTCCGCCGACACCAACCCTGGTACAAGATCCTCTACGTCCAGGTCCTGATCGCGATCGCGCTCGGCGTGCTCATCGGCTATGTCTATCCCGATCTCGGCAAGGCTCTGAAGCCGCTCGGCGACGGCTTCATCGCGCTGATCAAGATGATGATCGCGCCTGTCATCTTCTGCACCGTCGTGCACGGCATTTCCTCGATGGGCGACCTCAAACGCGTCGGCCGGGTCGGGCTGAAGTCGCTGATCTATTTCGAAGCGGTCTCGACGGTCGCGCTCGCCGTCGGCCTGCTGGTCGGCGAAATCCTCCAGCCGGGCCACGGCTTCAATATCGATCCCGCCACGATCGATCCGAAATCGGTGGCGACCTACGTCACCAAGGCCAAGGAAGAGGGCATCGTCGCCCATCTAATGGCGATCATCCCCGACAGCTATCTGGGCGCAATCGCCCGCGGCGACCTGTTGCAGGTGTTGCTGATCTCGATCCTCTCGGGCTTCGCCATCGCCTTCCTCGGCAAGGCCGGCGAACCCATTGCGGATGCGATCGACAAGGCCGCGAAGATGTTCTTCGGCATCATCCGCATCATCGTGCGCGTCGCGCCGATCGGCGCCTTCGGCGCGATGGCGTTCACCGTCGGCGCCTATGGCCTCGGCTCGCTGCTCAACCTCGCCGCGCTGATCGGCACGTTCTATCTCACGAGCATCCTGTTCGTGCTGATCGTGCTGGGCGCGATCGCGCGGCTCGCCGGCTTCTCGATCCTGCGCTTCATCGCCTACATCAAGGACGAGCTCCTGATCGTGCTCGGCACCTCGTCCTCGGAGACGGTGCTGCCGCAGATGATCCAGAAGATGGAGCATCTCGGCGCCTCGCGCTCGGTGGTCGGCCTCGTGATCCCGACCGGCTACAGCTTCAACCTCGACGGCACCAACATCTACATGACGCTGGCGACGCTGTTCCTGGCGCAGGCGACCAACACCCATCTGACCATCTGGCAGGAGCTCGGCATCCTGGGCATCGCCATGATCACCTCGAAGGGGGCCTCGGGCGTGACCGGCGCCGGCTTCATCACGCTCGCCGCGACGCTCTCGATCGTGCCTGACATCCCGATCCAGTCGATCGCGATCCTGGTCGGCATCGACAAGTTCATGAGCGAGTGCCGCGCGCTGACCAATCTGATCGGCAACGGCGTTGCATGCGTCGTGATCAGCATCTCCGAAGGCGAGCTCGACCGCGAGGCGCTGCACGAGACCATGGCCCACCCGCTGGAGATAGGCGAGGCGCTGGAGCCGGGTGGAAGCACGGCCTCATAGGCCAGCGCACCGCGAAGCCCCAGGTTCCGACGCGGTAGTTTCCCGGAGTAGTAAAATGATGCGGCAGGCGTCACAACAATCGGGTTGGGATCACGAAATTGATACTCATTTTTTCCACCCGACGCGCTGGGGGCAGGGCGTCGGGTTTTTGAAAATCACTGCCAAATTCAAAACTGTCAGGCGGGGTCAGATGATCCCGCCATCGATGCGCGGCAACTTGCCGGCAACATCGATCCGCCGCGTGATCCCGATTGCCTGCAAGAACGCTTCGTCATGACTGACGACGAGCAGCGCACCGTCATAGGCCCGCAATCCCGCTTCGACGGCTTCGATGGACTCGAGGTCGAGATGATTGGTCGGCTCGTCCAGGATCAAGAGGGACGGCGGCGTCTGCCCGCCCAGCACGCAGGCGAGCCCTGCGCGAAACATTTGCCCGCCGCTCAAACGTCCGGCGCCTTGCAAGGCGGCATCGGCGCGAAACATGAACCGGGCCAGCGCGGCATGGCACTCATTCGAACCCGCTGCGGGATTGAGGCGCCGAAAATTGTCGAGGATGGAGAGCCCTGGGTCGAGCAGCCTGACCTTCTGGTCGAACAGCGCGAAATCCGGCCTGACCCGTACCACGCCTGAAAGCGGTCGCAGTTCGCCCGCGACGAGTTTCAGCAGTGTCGTCTTGCCGGAGCCATTGGGCCCGACCAGCGCGACGCGCTCCGGCCCGACGATCGCAAATGAGAGATCGCGCAAGATGGGCTGCTCCGGCCGGTAGCCGGCACTGACGCCGTCGAGCCAGAGCACCTCCCTGCCCGCCGGCAGACCCGTCGCCGGCAGCTTGACGGAAAGCGGCTGAAGGATCTCGACGCGCCGGCGCGCCGCGTCGACGGCCTCGCGCGCGTTTGCGCGCTGCCGCTCGGCGATCTGCGCAGTCTTGCCGCCGGTGTCTTCGCTGCGATCCTTGCGCGCTCCGGCCAGGATGCGCGGCATGTCGCCCTTGGCGCGTTTTTTTCTGCCGCCGCTGTCCTTGCGCGCTTTCTTCTCCGCGGCCTCCTGCGCCTTGCCGTCGATCTCGGACAGCCGCCTCTCGGCATGCGCGAGGTCGTGCCTGACGGCGGCGAGCTCGACGGCTTTCTGTTCGCGAAAGCTGCTCCAATTGCCGCCGTAGCGCGCGACGCCGAGCGACGTCAGCTCGACGATCGCATCCATGGTATCGAGCAGGTCGCGATCGTGGCTGACGACGATCGCACCGCCGCGCCAGGCTGCCAGCAGATCGGTTACGGCCTTGCGTCCGTCCTGGTCGAGATTGTTGGTGGGCTCGTCCAGCAGCAGGAAGTCGGGCTCGGCAAAGACCAACGCCGCGAGCCGAACCCTTGTGATCTGGCCGCCGGACAGGGACGACAGCTCGGTGTCGGGAGAGGAAGCGAACCCGAGGCGCGCCAGCGCGGCCTCCAGCCGCGCATCGAGCGTCCAGTCGATCGCAGCGATATCGTCGGCGGAGGCCTCGCCCCGCTCGGCTCGGCGCTGCAGCTCGAGCGCCGGCCGCACGCCGAACAGATCGGCCACGGTCGCGCTTGCCGGCCATTGCACGTCCTGACGCAGCAGGCCGATGCTGCCGTTGACCAGAACGCGTCCGGACTGAGGAAGGTGCTCCCCTGAGATCGACGCAAGCAGCGTCGTCTTGCCGACGCCATTGCGGCCGACGAGACCAGTCCGCTCGGCCGCAAATGTCAGATCGACGTCGGAGAAAAGAGGACGGCCGTCAGGCGTGGACAGCGACAGGTTCGACAGGATGATGGAGGCAGGCATGGAATTCCCCGTGGGCAAGGCGGATGGGCTTTGCGGTCGGGGTGAAATCCATGGCTGGAACGATCCTGGTTGAGGGAGCCTCTAACTATTCCCTTCGAAGGGCGAGATCAAGGCGCGGCGCGAGGAGACGACAGCGCGAGAGGCGCTATCGTCCCTGGTCGCTGTGCCATCAGCCCTTCAGCGCGGTGACCACCACCTCGATCAGGGCGCTGCCGCCGAGATCGGCGACGCCGACAGTGGCGCGGGTCGGCAGATTGTCGCCGAAGAACTCGGTCCAGGCCGCGTCCATCTCCTTCTTCTTGGAGAGATCGGTGACGAAGATCGAGGCGCTGACGACGCGGCTCTTGTCGCTTCCCGCTTCCTTCAGATAGCCGGCGATCTTGCCGAGGATGTTGCGGGTCTGCTCGCCCATCGAGACCGAGGTGTCGTCGGCGATGGTGCCGCCGAGGAAGACGAAGCCATTGGCTTCGACGGCGCGGTGCATGATGGGCGTGCGGATGCTGCGGGTGATGCTCATGATGTTCCTCTTTAGAGCGTGGAAGGATGGAAACGGTCGATGCCGAGATCGCCAATGCGGGTTTGGGTGCCGCCGTTGACGATCAGCTCCGCCATCACGGCGCCGGCGCCGGGGCCAAGCTGGAAGCCGTGCAGCGAGAAGCCGAACTGGTGATAGAGGCCCTTGTGACGGCTGCTCGGGCCGAACACGGGAATATCGTCCTTCATCTTCGCCTCGATGCCGGCCCAGGCGCGGACGATGGTGGCGCTGCGCATCACCGGGAACAGCTCGAACACGGTGCGAGCGCTGGTCGCGAGACTCTTCCAGTCCAGCACCGTCTCGTTGCGATCCTGATAGGGCGTCGCCAGATGACCACCGCCGATCAGCACGGTGCCGTTCTTGAATTGCTTGAAGGAGAGCTTTCGCCCCCGCAGGATCACGACGGGATCGATGAAGTGCGGCACGCGCGAGGTGATCATCAGCATCGGTGCCACGGTCTCGACCGGCACCGGCTCGCCGAGATCAGCCGCGATCTTGCCGGCCCAGGCGCCGGCGGCATTGACGAGCACCGGCGCGGCAAATGTTTCAGGGCCGACATCGACATGCCAGAGGCCGTCGTCATAGCGGATGTTGCCGGCGGCCATGCCTTCGCGCACGGTCGCACCCAGCTGCTCCGCCTTGCGGCGGAACGCCGTCGTCGCCTGCGCCGGATTGGCCGCGCCGTCGCGGCGCGACACGACGCCGCCAGGGCAGGTTTCGGCGACTGCCGGCACGAGACGCCGGAGTTCGGCAGCGTCGATCAGCTCTTCATGGGTGAAGCCGAGCGCGTTGAGCTCGGCGACACGCGCGCGGCAGACCGCGAGCTCCTCCTCGTTCTCCGCGACCAGCACCTGGCCGTAGCTTTCAAAGCTGCAATCGTCGTCGACGAGATCCGAAATCTTCTCCCAGATTCCCATCGAGCGGATCGAGAGCGGGATCTCGGGAATGTGCCGCGCGAGCTGGCGCACGCCGCCGGCGTTGACGCCGGAGGCATGGCGGCCGGCATAGTCCTTCTCGATCAGCACCGGCTTCAGCCCGGCAAGGCAGAGATGCAGCGCGGTCGAGCATCCGTGGATGCCGCCACCAATGACGATCGCATCCACATTTCGAGTCATCCGCGCACCACCGCCTTGATATCGTCTTCGCTCTTCGGGACGGCGGCGAGCTCGGCGAGCGTGATCGGCTTGACCGGTGCGCGCAGCCGGTAATAGCCGATCTCCTGCGGCGTCTTCCCGCGCGCCTGCGCCATCAGCTCCGTGACGGTGAGACCGCAGAGACGGCCCTGGCACGGGCCCATGCCGGTGCGGCGATAGGCTTTGAGCTGATTGGGCCCGGTCGCGCCGATCGCGACGGAATCGAGCACGTCCTTTGCCGTCACCTCTTCGCAGCGACAGACGATAGTGTCGCCCGAGGGGATCCGGAATTGCGGCGCGGGGCGGAACAGCGTGTCGAGGAAGACGCGACCGCGTTCCGCCTTGGCGAGATCGGAACGGAGCGTCGCCATCGTCGCAAGCTTCTCGGCAGCAGCGGGGGCCAGCGCTTCGACCGCCGCGCGCGCAGCGATGCGGCCGCGCACAACGGCCGCATTGGCGCCGCCGATGCCGGCGCCGTCGCCGGCGATCGCGATGCCGGCAACCGACGAATTGCCGCTCGCATCGAGCACCGGCGACCAGCACAGTTGCAGATTGTCCCAGCGGTGCTCGACGCCGGCCGCCATCGCCAGATTGACGTTGGGCACGACGCCCTGATGCAGCAAGAGCAGATCGGCGGCAATGGTCTCGCGCTTGCCGCCTGCGACATAGCTCACGCTCGCGAGCTGGCCGTCGCCGGCCGCCGCAAGCTCGGTGACGCCGGAGACGACCTGCACCTTCGCCTTCACCTCGCGCATCATCGACAGGCCCTTGGCGAAATAGGGCGAGGTCAGGAAGGCGAAGGCGTGCGGCAAGGCCGCGAAGTAGTTGCTGCGCTCGGTGGTATCGAGGATGCGGTCGATGCGGCCGCCGAGCCGCAAAATCTGCGCGGCGAGCAGCCAGAGCAGCGGGCCCTGCCCCGCGATCACCGTGCGGCCGTCGGGCACGAGCGCAGAGGATTTCAGCATGGTCTGCGCCGCGCCGGCGGTCATCACGCCCGGCAAGGTCCAGCCGGGAATCGGAAACGGCCGCTCCAGCGCACCGGTCGCGAGGATCACGCGCTTCGCCTTGACGAAGGCGGAGGCGCCGCCGATCGAAACCGCGATGTCGAGATTGCGATCGAGACTCCAGACGGTCGCGCGATGGATCACTTCGGTGCTGCCAGCGCGCAGCGACTGCACGAGATCGGCACCGATCCAATAGTCCTCGCCGAGCTGCTTGCGATCAGTCACCGGCGTCGAGGCGATGGCGCGAAACACCTGACCGCCCGGACCGGCATTCTCGTCGAGCAGCAGCGTTGCGAGGCCGGCTTCGGCAGAGGTTGCCGCGGCGGCGAGGCCCGCAGGTCCCGCGCCGATCACCACGACGTCATAGTCTTCGCGCTTGGGAGCCACAGTCATTTTCCGATCTCCCGCTTGCCCTTCTGGATTTCGACCTGCATGCCCTCCGCGACGGGCACAAGACAGCCCTGGCGGTTGCCGACACCGTCGATGGTGACGAGACAGTCGAAGCACACGCCCATCATGCAATAGGGCAGGCGCGGCGCGCCGCTCACCGCCGTCGAGCGCCGTGCGTCGACGCCGGAGGCCAGCAGCGCGGCAGAGACGGTGTCGCCCTGGCGTGCCGCGACGGCGACGCCGTCGACGAAGATTTGCACGGCCGGCCGTTTGTCCTGTTCGGATCGTCTGAACATCCTGGCTTCCTCAATATCTCTAGTAGCCGCTGTTGTTCGCCGCGCCGGCGGCGCCGAAACGGCTCGCCGAGAACGCGCCGACCAGCTCGGGCTCGAGCGCGCCCTGCACGACCATGCGCGCGATCTCGAAGGCGTGGTTGGACGCGAGCGTCACGCCGGAATGGCAGCAGGCGACGAAGGCGCCGGGATGCGTCTCCGACTGGTCGTAGATCGGAAAGCCGTCCTGCGGCATGACGCGGATGCCGGCCCAGCTTCGGACGACGTTGAGCCGCGACAGATGCGGAAACATGCGCTGCGCACGATCGGCCATGACGCCGCTGATCGAGGGCTTCAGGGTGCGATCATCGAGCTCATCCTCCTTGCTGTCGCCGATCATCACCGTGCCCTCGTCGGTCTGGCGGATCGTGGTCAAGGGATGCGGCAGGAACGGCATGGTGCGCTCGGTCACCACGACCTGGCCGCGGGTTGGACCCATCGGTGCATAGAGGCCGACCATCGGCGCGAGCGTCTGGTTGGCGTTGCCGGCAGCAAGCACGATCTTGGCGGCGCGGAGTTCGCCCTTTGGCGTGGTCAGGCGGAATTCGCCGCCGCTCTTGCTGATCGCCGAGACCGGCCGCTCCGGAAAGTAGTCGATGCCGAACGCCTTCAACCCTGTATGGAAAGCCCGGAACGTGCGCAGCGAATTGACGTGGCCGTCGAGCGGACAATAGCTGCCGCCGGACACTTCGGGCCCGATCAGCGGCAGCGCCTTCTTCACGTCCGAGGGCCGCAGCATCTCCATCTTGTAGTCGGCCGCGCCGGCCTGGTTGTGCATCCGCTTGACGAGCTCGGCGCGCTGGCCGAATTCGTCCTCGCCAAGGGTGAGATGAAAGCCGCCGTTCTGTTGGAGGGCGACGTCGAGCCCGGTCTGCTGCTTCAGCTCGGACGCCAGCCGGCCCCACGCCTGCGAGGCCTGCACCGTCCACACCGTATAGGCGGGCATGCCGAGCCCCTTGCTCTGCACCCAGACCAGCGCAAAGTTCGCGCGCGAGGCGCGCTTGGTGATGTCGCCTTCGTCGAGCACGGCCACCTTCTTGCCGAGGCGGCCGAGGCCCCAGGCAATGGCGGAGCCGAGCAATCCGCCGCCGACGACGGCGACGTCATAGTCTCCTGACATGGGTTTCTCCTATCGCCCGGTGTCGCCGCCCTTGCCGGCGAGCACGCGGTCGAGCCCGTAGAAGCGGTCGAGCAGAATGAGGGCGGTCATGGCTACAGCGATCACGCAGGCCGAGACCGACGTCACCAGCGGATCGATGTTGTCCTGGATGTAAAGGAACATGCGCACCGGCAACGTCTCGGTGCCGGGCGCGGCGAGGAAGACGGTCATGGTGAGATCGTCGAAGGACTGGATGAAGGCGAGCGCCCAGCCGCTGATGACGCCGGGCAGGATCAGCGGCAAGGTCACCCGGCGAAACAGCGTCCAGCCGCCGGCGCCGAGCGAGACCGCCGCCATCTCCACCGTGCGGTCCATGCCGGTCGCCGCCGCCAGCGTCAGCCGCAGCGCGAACGGAAACACGATGATGACATGCGCGATGATCAGCGCGGCGAAACTGCCGCCGAGGCCCGCCGAGGTGAAGAAGCGCAGGAAGGCGATGCCGAGCACGACATGCGGGATCATCAGCGGCGACAGGAACAGCGCGGCGAGCGCATCACGGCCGCGGAAGCGATAGCGCGCGATCGCCAGTGCCGCCGGCACCGCGAACAGCAGCGCGACGAAGGACGAGAGCGCGCCGAGGCCAAGACTGACCCAGAAGGCGTGAATGAATTCGGGATAGTTCGCGATCGTCCTGAACCAGCGCAGCGAGAAGCCATTGGTCGGCAGTGACAGAAAGCCTTCGGGCGTGAAGGCGACCAGGCAGACCACCAGGATCGGCGCCACCATGACGATGACGAAGATGGTGTGGAAGATCAGCGCGAGCGGGCCGTTCCGTCTCATCGGAACACCTCCGCATAACGCCGCTCGATCAGGGCGTTGCTGCCGACCACGATCAGCACCAGCGCAACCAGCAGCAGCGTGGCGACCGCCGCCCCGAGCGGCCAGTTCAGGGTGTTGAGGAACTCGTCATAGGCCAGCGTCGCCGCAACCTTGAGCCGGCGGCCGCCGATGATCGCGGGTGTCGCGAAGGCGCTGGCCGAGAGCGAGAACACGATGATCGCACCCGACAGCACGCCCGGCATGATCTGCGGCATGATGATGCGGCGGATGATGGTCGCGGGCCCCGCGCCGAGCGACATCGCGGCGTTCTCGATCTGCGGATCGAGCCGCTGCAGCGCCGCCCATACCGACAGCACCATGAACGGCATCATGACATGTGCGAGCGCGATCACCATCCCGGTTTCAGTGAACATGAAGGGGATCGGCGAGCGCATCACGCCGAGCGACATCAGGAGCTTGTTGACGAGGCCGTTGTTGCCGCCGAACAGCAGCGCCCAGCCCAGCGTGCGCGCCACCACGGAGATCAAGAGCGGCCCGAGAATGACCAGCAGGAAGAAGCTCTTCCAGCGGCCGCTCATGCGGTTGAGGATGTAGGCTTCGGGTGCGCCAAGCAGCGCAGTGAGCAGCGTGGTCAGGATCGCGATGCGAAAGGTCCGCCAGAACATTTCGGCGTAATAGGGATCGGTCGCGATCTCGTGCCAGTTCTTCAGGATGAAGACCGGCTCGATGCCCTTGTACTGGCCCCAATCGTGGAACGACAGCATCACCGTCATCGCCAGCGGAATCAGAAGCACGCCGACGAAGAGCATCAGGGCGGGCGCCGTCAGCGCCCATGGCGCGCGTACGCTGCGCTCCTCGGCAGCCATGCTCATGCCGCAGTCCTCGCGCGCACGCTCATGTCCTCGGGGCGCCAGGTCAGGCGAACGGCGTCGCCTTCGGCCGGCTGCGCCGTGCCGTCGTTCTGGCGGATCACGATCGCCGGGCCGCACTCGCTCTCGCACTGGAATAGCCAGTGATTGCCCTGGAAAATGCGCGTGATGATCTTTGCGCCGAGCCCTGTATCACCGAAACCGATCCTTTCGGGCCGAATGCTGACGGTGACAGGGCCACTGAGCCCGGCCGGCGCCGGCGCGCTCCAGGAGCCCGCCATCAACTGCGCGGGCGCCGCGGTCCGGTCGATCGTGCCGGCAAAATCATTGGTCTTGCCGAGGAATTGCGAGACGAAGGCCGAGGCCGGCCTTTCATACGTTTCCTGCGGCGTGCCGATCTGCTCGATCTTGCCCTGGCTCATCACCACGATGCGGTCGGACAGCGACATCGCCTCGTTCTGGTCATGCGTGACCAGGATTGTGGTGGTGCCGATGGTGCGCTGAATCTGGCGCAGTTCGATCTGCATCTCCTCGCGCAGCTTGGCGTCGAGGTTCGACAAGGGCTCGTCCAGCAGCAGCACGCTCGGCTTGATCACCAGCGCGCGCGCCAGCGCCACGCGCTGCTGCTGCCCGCCGGACATGCGGCGGGGATGACGGTCCTCAAAGCCGGCAAGGCCGACCATCGCGAGCGCGGCGCGGACACGTTCGGCCCTATCAGCCCGCGGCACGTTGCGCATCTCGAGGCCGAACGCGACGTTCTCGGCCGCCGTCATGTGCGGAAACAGCGCGTAGCTCTGGAACACGATGCCGAGGCCGCGCTTGGCCGGATGGATCGCGGTCAGGTCCTTGCCCTCCAGCCGGATTGCGCCGCGTGAGGGATCGAGGAAGCCCGCGATCATCTGCAACGTTGTGGTCTTGCCGCAGCCGGAGGGGCCGAGGAAGGAGATGAATTCCCCCTTCCCCACCGACAGGCTGAAGTCGTCGACCACGGTCTGCGCGCCGAACTGTTTTGCGACCCGATCGAGCTCGAGATAGGCCATGCGCTGTCTCCGTGAACGCTCAGATCAGCGCTCGACCTCGCGATTCCAGCGCTTGGTCCACTCCTCGCGCTTCTCGTTGATGACGGTCCAGTCCGGATTGTAGAGCTTCGCCGCACGCTCGCCGATCGGCGCCATCTTGCCGAGCTCGGGTGGGATCGCCAGCGATTTCAGCACCGGGCCGTAGCCGTAATCCTTCAGCATCACGAGCTGGACTTTTGGATCGAGCAGCATCTTGACGAAGCTTGCCGCCAGCGGCGAGGCATTGGGCTTGGCAATCGGGCACGCCGTGGTCAGCAGCGTCGCCGCGCCTTCCTTCGGATAGACGAAGTCGACGGGGAAGCCGGTATTGGCAAAGCTCTGCACGCGGCCGGTGCCCCACACCGCGATGACGGCCTGGCCGGACTGGAACAGCTCGGTCATCTTGCCCGGCGACGGCTCATAGGCGAGCACGTTCGGATTGATCTGTTCCTTGAAGATCTTGAAGCCGGAATCGACGTTGGTCTCGCCGCCGCCGTTCATCTTCGACAGCATCACCAGCGCTTCCAAGCCGTACGTGTTGTTGATCGGCGGAATCACGAGCTGCTTGGCGTATTTGGTGTCCTTCAGATCGTTCCAGGAGGTCGGCGCCGCCCAGCCTTTTTCCTTGAACACTTTGGTGTTGTACATCAGGCCGGTCGCGACGATGCCGATGGCGACGGCACGATCGTCCTTGAAGCGCGCGGTGTCGTAGAGATCTGCGGGCAGGCCGTCGAGCTTGCCGCAGAAGCCGAGCTGGATCGCCTGGTACATCGGGCCGTCATCGACGATGGCGACGTCGATCTGCTGGTTGCCCTTCTGCGCCTGGAGTTTTGCCAGCGTATCGGTGGAGTTGCCGGCGACGTATTCGACCTTGACGCCGTTCTCCTTCTCGAAGGCCGGGATCACCTCGTCGCGGATCGTCTTCTCGAACGAGCCGCCATAGCCGGCGACGTAGAGAGTCTTTTGCTGGGCCGAGGCGGCCGACGGGGCGGCGACGAGCGCTGCGATGCTGACCGCGGTCAGAAGGCGAAAAGTTGTCATGTGGACCGATCTCCATACCGGAATGAGGTGACGTGCCGACAAATCTCCGGCTGGGGCGCCTTCCGCATTTCCTTCCGCGCAAATCCCTCTCGGATCAGGGCTCCGGCCCCTGTTCGGCGGGTCTGGCGCGATTTGGAGGTCAAAATCCCTCCAATCTGCCGAAAAAGCGGGCTGGCTCCAGCTCTGATGAAAAAGATCGCAGACCTTTACTTCCATCGTCCAATGAATAATGGCACCCTCTGCATGCCGAAATGTTATGATTGGATGACGAGATGGCGCGGATCAATTCGCGGCAGGTCGAGGCCTTCCGCGCGATGATGCTGACCGGCAGCGTCACGGAGGCTGCGAAGCTGATGGTGGTGACGCAGCCGGCGGTGAGCCGGTTGCTGCGCGACCTCCAGGCCCTGCTGAAGATGGAGCTGTTCGAGCGGCGCGGCACTGGCCTGGTGCCGACCGCGGCGGCGATGGCGCTCTATACCGAGGTCGAGCGCTCCTTCGTCGGTCTCGAACGCATCACCGCCGCCGCCGAGGAGATTCGCGGCCGCCGCACCGGCTCGCTGCGCATCGCCGCGCTGCCGGCGCTGGCGAACGGCTATTTGCCGCGCCTCGCAGGGCACTTCCTGCAGGAGCGGCCGAACCTCAACCTCGCGTTCTTCGGCGTGATCTCTCCAATCGTCGTCGACTGGGTCCTGAACAACCAATGCGACATCGGCTTTGCCGAGGTGCCGATTGCCCATTCCGGCCTGCCAAGCCTGCGACTGCCGGCGCCTGCGCGCGTCGCGGTGCTGCCGACGGGCCATCGCCTCGCGGAGAAGGAAGTCCTGGAGCCCAGCGATTTCGAAGGCGAGACCTTCATCTCGCTGTCGGCGGGATCATCGAGCCGGCATCTCGTCGACCAGGTCTTCAATCGCCATGAAGTCCGCCGCGTGCTCAGGGTCGAGACCACCTTGTCGGAGATCATGTGCGGCATGGTGTCGTCAGGGCTCGGCGTTGCGATCTGCGACCCCTTCACCGCGCGGGAATTTTCCACCCGCGGCGTGGTCGCGCGTCGCTTCCTGCCGCGCATCGACTTCGAATTCTCCGCCGTCTTCCCGGCGCAGCGCAGCCCGTCGCCGGTGGCGCTGGATCTCGTCGAGACCATGCGCAAGGCGCTCGAGGAGTTCGAGGACCAGACGGCAAGCCAGCTTGCAGGCGGTTGACGTGGACGCCATTGGTGCAGTGTTATAGCTACGCAACCGAAGCAGGGCACATGGCACGCATCACCATCATCGAGACCGGCCTCGTTCCCAAGGAATATCGCAAGCGTCACGGCTCGTTTCCCGACATGTTCGAGCGCATGGTCCGCGCCGAGGATCCGGCGGCCACGGTAGACGTCGTCAGCATCCCGAATGGCGACGCGCTTCCCGATCCGGGCAAGCTCGACGCCGTCCTGATCACCGGGGCCGCTGCCGGCGTCTATGACGGCCTCGACTGGATCGCGCCGCTGGAAGATTTCGTGCGCACGGCCTACGCCAACAAGACGCCGATGGTCGGCGTCTGTTTCGGTCATCAGTTGATCGCGCAGGCGCTCGGCGGCACCGTGCGCAAGTCGGACAAGGGCTGGGGCATCGGCCGGCACGTTTATCAGGTGCTGCCGGAGAACGGCGTCGTCGACGGCGACGCGGTCGCCATCGCCGCCTCGCATCAGGACCAGGTGATCGAGCCCCCGGACGATGCGCTGACGATTCTGTCGTCGGAGTTCACCCCGCATGCCGGCCTGCTCTACGCCAACGGCACGACGCTGACCGTGCAGCCGCATCCGGAGTTCGACGTGGCCTTTGCGCAAGTGTGCTGCGATCTGCGCGACGGCAAGGCACCGGATGCGGTGGTCGCAACGGCAAGGGCGTCGCTGGCGGAGCCGATGGACAATGCGAAACTGGGTGGGGCGATTACGCGGTTCTTGGCGCGGCGCGCGGCGCCTTAGGCGCGGCACTCGCGAACTTCAGAACGGGTCCGTCCCCAACCCCGCCACGTCCGCCGGCCGCGGCCCCGGCGCGGCCCAGTGAAAGCGGCGATCCTTCTCGGCGATCATGATGTCGTTGATCGAGGCCTCGCGGCGCTTCATCAGGCCGTGTTCGTCGAACTCCCATTGCTCGTTGCCATAGGAGCGATACCACTGGCCGCTTGCATCGTGCCATTCGTACTGGAAGCGCACGGCGATGCGGTTCTCGTCGAAGGCCCAGAGATCCTTGATGAGGCGATAGTCGTGCTCCTTCTCCCATTTGCGCGTGAGGAATGCGACGATCGCCTCGCGGCCCTGAAAGACCTCGGAGCGATTGCGCCAGCGGCTGTCCTCGGTATAGGCGAGCGAGACACGGACCGGATCGCGTGAATTCCAGGCGTCCTCCGCCATGCGCGCCTTCTGCGCGGCGGTCTCACGGGTAAAGGGTGGAAGCGGCGGGCGCGACATGGTGGCCTCATCGGTTTGGCGGGAGCGGCAATCTACGCCTGCATGCCGCGGAGTCGAGAGGCCATCCCCTATTGAGCGATCAGGAAATCACATCAGCCTTCATCAGCGTGCGGATCGATTTGGGGATCGGCTGGGCGCGTCCGCCGCTGATGAAGGCGACGCGGACCTCGGCTTTCACCAAAACGTCCTCACCGCGCCGCACCTCCTGCGCGAGCACGATGGAGGCGCCCTTCACCGCAACCGGCCAGGTCACGACGTCGAGCACATCGTCCATCCGCGCAGGCTTGAGAAAATCCAGATGCATCGAGCGCACCACGAAGGCGAAGCCCGTGCCTTCCGTCTCCGCCTGCTCGAACAGAGCCTGCTGCTCGGCGCCCATCAAGCGCAAATGATTGGTGCGTCCACGCTCCATGTAGCGCAGATAATTGGCGTGGTAGACGATGCCGGAAAAATCCGTGTCCTCGTAGTAGACGCGCACCTGCATGTGGTGGCGGCCGTCGCGGATCTCGCCGTCGAGATGGGCAGTCACGTCGCGAGCCTCTTCGCTTGTCGATATCAGCCCGTTTTGCGCAAAAACCGCCGCCCGCGCAAGCGGGTCAGGACACAACCGACATAGCCCGCCCCAGCGTCACCTCGACGATCTCGGGCGGCACGCCGACGCGGACCGGCATGATGCTGCAACCGAGACCGCCGGAGACGATGAGATCGCATTTCAGGCGGAAATGGCCATAGGCGAGCCGCATACCGTTCTTGGGCGAGACGGCCGGCGACCAGCCGAGCAGGCGGACCTGGCCGCCATGGGTGTGGCCGGACAGTTGCAACGCGACGCGCGCGGGTACCAGCGGTGCAATGTTGGGCTCGTGCGCGAGCAGGATGATTGGCGCATCGTCGGTGACTTTCGCCAGCGTGCCCGCGAGATCGTCGGCGCCGAAGCGCCCGGTGCTGCGAAAGCGCCGCGCCGGCAGGAACGCCAGCTGATCGCCGAGCCCGACGAGCCAGAACGGGCGGCCGTCCTTGGAAAGGCGCACGACATCGTTCTCGTAGACGGGGATGCTGGCCGCCTCCAGCGCCCGATGCGCGATGGTCGGCCCGCGCCCCGCCCGCTGCACGGTCTTGTCGTCCCAATAATCGTGATTGCCCATCACGGCATGGACGCCGAGCGGCGCCTTCAGGCCGGCCAGCACCCTCGCCCATTCGCGCGACGGAATGAAGCGCGTGACGTGATGGAGGCCGGCGACATAGTCGCCGAGCAACACGATGAGATCGGGTTTCAACGCGTTGGTGCGTTCGACGATGCCCTCGATCCGCTCCAGCGACATCCAGGGATCGCAGGCATGGATGTCGGCGATGGCGGCGATCTTCAGCGAAAGATCCGCCGGCCATTGCCGCGGCTTCGGATGATAGCGGGTGACGCGGAGCCGCAGCACCGGCTCGATGCCGACGCCGTAGGCGGCGGTCGAGACGCTGAGGGCGGACAGCCCGCCGATGGAACGGATGAAATGACGGCGCGTGATCATGAAAACCCGATCGGAATGCGCTCTTTTGATGCGGTCCGAATGGAGCGGAATTGGGGTGCGCTCGTGCAGATCGTCTGCACGAGATCACCAGAAGTTCATGAAAGGAGCGCGCCGTTTGCGCAGATCAGTCGTCGCTCTCGTCGGTGCCGAACAGGCCGAACTGTGCCGCCGCATCGCGCGAGGGCTCGGCGATGCCGAGATGGCGGAAGGCGTGCGAGGTGAGCAGGCGGCCGCGCGGGGTGCGCTGGAGGTAGCCGCACTGGATCAGATACGGCTCGATGATGTCCTCGATCGCATCGCGCGGCTCGGACAATGCCGCGGCCATGGTCTCGACGCCGACCGGTCCGCCGCCATAGTTCATCGCGATGGTCGTGAGATAGCGGCGATCCATGGCGTCGAGACCCGCAGCGTCGACCTCGAGCGCGCTCAGCGCGTGATCGGCGATCTTGCGATCGATCTTGTCGGCATCGGCAGCGGAAGCAAAATCGCGCACGCGACGGAGCAGGCGCCCGGCGATGCGCGGCGTGCCGCGGGCGCGGCGCGCGATCTCGTTGGCGCCGTCAGCGCTCATGCCGACATTGAGCACGCGCGCGCCGCGGCTGACGATGCTTTCCAATTCCTCGATGGTGTAGAAGTTCAGGCGGACCGGAATGCCGAAGCGATCGCGCAAGGGATTGGTGAGCAGGCCAGCGCGCGTCGTGGCGCCGACCAGCGTGAATTTCGACAGCTCGATCTTCACCGAGCGCGCGGCCGGACCTTCGCCGATGATGAGATCGAGCTGAAAGTCCTCCATCGCGGGATAGAGCACCTCTTCCACCGCCGGGCTGAGGCGGTGGATCTCGTCGATGAACAGCACGTCACGCTCTTCGAGATTGGTCAGCAGCGCGGCGAGATCGCCGGCTTTGGCGATGACGGGTCCCGAAGTGGCGCGAAAGCCGACGCCGAGCTCCTTCGCCACGATCTGCGCCAGCGTGGTCTTGCCGAGGCCGGGCGGGCCGACGAACAGCACGTGATCGAGCGCCTCGCCGCGCTTGCGCGCAGCCTCGATGAAGATCGAGAGATTCTTGCGCGCCTGCTGCTGGCCGACGAAATCGGACAGCGATTGCGGACGCAGCGCGGTGTCGCCGACATCGTCGCTGCGGCGCTCGGGCGAAACCATGCGGCTGGCCTTGGGATCGCTCATTTCGCGAGTTCCTTCAGGCCAAGGCGAATGAGCTGCGCCGTCTCGGCATTCTCACCGGCGCTGCGCGAGGCCGATGCAATCGCAGCGGCCGCCTGCGGCTGGCCATAGCCGAGATTGACCAGCGCGGAGATCGCGTCCGCCACGGGCCGCGGCGCGCGTTGATCGTCGACCGCGCCTGCGAGATGCACCACCGCGGGATCGACATTGGCGAAGGCCGGCGCCTTGTCCTTCAATTCGGTGACGATGCGCTCGGCGACCTTGGGGCCGACGCCGGGCGTGCGCGCCACCGCCGCCTTGTCGCGGAGCGCGATTGCATTGGCGAGATCGGAAGGCGCCAGCGTGCCGAGCACGGCGAGCGCGACCTTCGCGCCGACGCCCTGCACGGTCTGCAGCAGACGAAACCATTCGCGCTCCTGGTCGGTGCGGAAGCCGAACAGTTTGATTTGATCCTCGCGGACATAGGTCTCGATCGACAGCACGGCGGCCTCGCCCGGCGAGGGCAGATGCTGCAAGGTGCGCGAGGAGCAATGCACCTGATAGCCGACACCGCCGACGTCGAGGATGACGAAGTCTTCGCCGTAGGAATCGATCAGGCCCTTGAGCTTGCCGATCATAGGCTCGCCACCTTCAGCCGCAGCGCGGTGCTCTGGCGGTGATGGGCATGGGTGATGGCGATGGCGAGCGCATCGGCGGCGTCTGCCGACGGCGGATCGGCCTTGGGCAGAAGGATCTTCAGCATCATCGCGATCTGGGCCTTCTCGGCGTGCCCGGCGCCGACGACGGTTTTCTTGACCTGGTTGGGCGCGTATTCGGCGACAGAGATGCCGAACATTGCGGGCGCCAGCATGGCGACGCCGCGAGCCTGGCCGAGCTTCAGCGTCGCAACGCCGTCCTTGTTGACGAAGGTCTGCTCGACCGCGGCTTCCATCGGCTGGTGATTCGAAAGCACGGCCGCCAGCCCTTCATGGATCGCGAGCAGCCGGCTCGCCAGCGGCAGGTCGTTCGGCGGTTCCACCGAGCCGCAGGCCACATAGATCAGGCGGTTGCCGTCAGCCTCGATCACGCCCCAGCCGGTGCGGCGCAGGCCGGGGTCGATGCCGATGATGCGGACGGGTTGGCGAATCGGGAGCGCGGTCATGGGCCAGTGATAGCGGCTGGCCGATGATAGCGAAACAGAAACAGAACAGAAGTAACAGGGGAAGTGGCCCGTGCCCCGGGCGCGACGCAGCGCGAAGCGGTGCGGCGCTGAACCGGGGCCCATATTGGCACCGATGTCTGCGGGACGATGGTCCCGGCTCTGCGCAGCGGCGTCTCACGCTGCGGCGCGTCCGGGACACGAGCGGCCTCAGCCGCCCATCTTCGCAACAAGCGCGTCCGACACCTCGAAATTGGCGTAGACCTGCTGGACGTCGTCGTGCTCGTTGAGCAGATCCATCAGCTTCAAGAGCTTCTCGCCGGTCTCGTCATCGACTGCGACCGTGTTCTGCGGCTTCCAGATCAGCGCGGCCTTGCGCGGCTCGCCGAATTTGGCCTCTAGCGCCTTGGCGACGTCGCGATAGCCTTCGGTCGAGGCGTAGATCTCGTGACCGCCTTCGCCGGAGACCACATCGTCGGCGCCGGCCTCGATCGCGGCATCCAGCACGGCGTCGTCGGAGGCGACGCTGCGGTCGTATTCGATGATGCCGGTGCGGTCGAACATGAAGGACACCGAGCCGGTTTCGCCGAGATTGCCGCCCGACTTGGTGAAGAAGGAGCGGATGTCGGAGGCGGCGCGGTTGCGGTTGTCGGTCAGCGCCTCGACGATGACGGCAACGCCGCCGGGGCCGTAGCCCTCGTAGCGGATCTCGTCATAGTTTTCGCCCTCATTACCGAGCGCCTTCTTGACGGCACGCTCGATATTGTCCTTCGGCATGTTCTCTTGGCGCGCCGCGATGATAGCCGCACGCAGGCGCGGGTTCATGGCCGGGTCGGGCGTGCCGAGCTTGGCTGCGACGGTGATTTCCCGCGCCAGCTTGCCGAACAGCTTCGACTTCTGCGCATCCTGCCGCCCCTTGCGGTGCATGATGTTCTTGAATTGGGAATGTCCGGCCATGCGTGGTCTCTTGGAAAGTCGTCAGCCAAAGGTGAGCGTGGGAAGCGCGGCCTTATAGGCCGCCACCCCACCGGAATCAAAGGGATCTGGGCCTCTGAGGTAGCACTGTAAAGGTAGCCCCCGTAATGGACGGTGCCTAGAGGTGAGGCACCGTTAACCCTGATTTCATTCCGGACTGCGAAAATAGCGCCCGACCTTATCCCGACGAGAGAGAGCTGATGGCGTTCGGACTATTTCGGAAGCGCCTGCCGGACCAGGCCGCGCCTGCGGCCGCCCCGGCGGCTCTGCAGCCGGCGGCCCATTCCGAGCCCGCCGCCGTGGCCGAAACTGATTCGGCGCGGGAAATCCTGGAGCTGCTGGAACTCGAGCTCGGCGCCATGATCCGCCAGCTCGAACGCGCCGCCAATTCCGTGGCCGGCGGCGCCGAAGCGACCGCGGCGACGCTTGCCGCCATCCGCGACCGCACCGATGCCCTGACCGGCCGCACCAACGCCGCGCAATCGACCGCATCCACCTTCGCCCATGCCGCCGACAAGTTCACCCAATCCGCCCTGGGAATCGGAGCGCAGGTTCGCGAGGCCGGCAAGCTCGCCGACGAGGCCAGCGCCGCGGCACAGGAAGCCCGCGCCAATGTCGATCGCCTGCGCGAATCCTCAGCCGCCATCGGCAACGTCGTCAATCTGATCGCGCAGATCGCGCGGCAGACGACGCTGCTCGCGCTCAACTCGACGATCGAGGCCGCGCGCGCGGGCGCGGCCGGCAAGGGCTTCGCGGTCGTCGCCACCGAGGTCAAGGCCCTCGCGGTGCAGACGCAAGGCGCGACCGAAGAGATCACCAAGAAGATCGACGCATTGCAGCGCGACGCCGCCGGCTCCGCGGATGCCGTGCACCGCATCTCGCAGGCGATCGAGGCGATCCGCCCGGTGTTCGAGACCGTCAACGGCGCGGTCGCCGAACAGAACGCCACCACCAGCGAAGTCTCCGGTAATGCCGCGAGCGCCTCGGAGTTCATCGTCTCGGTCGGCGAGAGCGCGGCCGAGATCGATGCCGCGACGAAGGCTGCCGAGAGCCATGGCGAGAACGTCGCCAGTGCCGGCAAAGCCGTCACCACCTTCGCGCAAAAGCTGAAGTCGCGCTGCGCCGTGCTGCTGCGCCAGAGCGAGCACGACGATCGCCGCAAGACCGAACGGCTGCCCTGCCATCTCAAGCTCGAGAGCGCGCGCGGCGTGATGCCGGTCTATGAGATCTCGATGGACGGCGTGCTGATCGGCGGCGCTGACGCCGGCCGGCTCGCACCGCAAGCGATGATCGAAGGCACGCTCGAAGACGTCGGCGCCTGCCGGCTGCGCGTGATCGAGCAGTCCAAGGCCGGCGCCCGCGCACAGTTCGCCAGCCCCAATGCCGAGCTCCGCGAAAAGATCGAGGACAAGCTCTGGTCGATCCACGAGGAGAACACCGAGTTCGTCACCCGCGCCATGGAGGCGGGCAACGCGCTGACCAATATCTTCGAGCAGGCGGTGGCACGCGGCGAGGTCAAGATCGACGACCTCTTCGACACCGACTATGCCGAGATCGCCGGGACCAATCCGCAGCAATACCGCACGAAATATCTCGACTGGGCCGACCGGGCCCTGCCGCCATTCCAGGAAGCCTTTCTGGCGAAGGACCAGCGCATGGCCTTCTGCGCCATGGTCGACCGCAACGGCTTCCTGCCGGTGCACAACAAGATCTATTCGCATCCGCAGCGGCCGGGCGACGTTGCCTGGAACACGGCCAACAGCCGCAACCGCCGGATATTCAACGATCCGGCGGGGTTGGCTGCCGCGCGCAACCTGCGATCGTACCTGGTCCAAAGCTATGCGCGCGACATGGGCAACGGGAACACGGTGATGATGCGCGAGATCGACGTCCCGATCCGCGTGCAGGGCCGGCACTGGGGTGGATTCCGTACCGCCTACAAGCTGTAGTGCACGCTCAGGCAAGACGCCTGCCGCGAATCATCCTCTAAAGTCGCGACTGGAATGGGAATGCCGCCGTGAGCCGGGTTGCGGCTCTGACTGGAGGACTCATCGAACATGTCCGTCGTACAACTTGCCGTCATGGACACCGGCTCCAACCGCACGCTTGCCGAACGGCTGATTGATCAGCTCGCCGACCGCATCGGCGGCCTCGGCGTGGAGCTCGCCGATATTGCCGGCAACGTCCAGGAAGTCGCAAGCCGCGTTGCGAGCCAGTCCGACCGGTTCCACCACCTCCAGAGCACGGCCGAGACGATGGTCTCGGCCAATCACGACATCGCCAATGCATCGCAGGCCGTGCAGACGACCACGTCGGCGGCGGTCGGCGAGATCGCGCAGTCCCGCAGCGCCGTCGACACCGCGGTCAGTCACATCTCCGAGCTCGTCGCAGCCGTGGAGCGGATCGAGGCGCGCCTTAGCGCCGTCGGCTCGGCGCTTGCGCAGGTGGCGAAGGTGTCCGGCTCGATCGAGGCGATCGCCAAACAGACCAATCTGCTCGCGCTGAACGCGACCATCGAGGCCGCCCGCGCCGGCAATGCCGGCCGCGGCTTCGCGGTGGTCGCAAGCGAAGTGAAGAACCTCGCCGAAGCCACCCGTCAGGCCACGCATCAGATCTCCGACACGGTGCGCGACCTCGATGGTCAGATCGAAGGCCTGATCGGCGAAAGCAGCGATGCCTCGCAACGTGCCAAGACCGCCGGCGAAGGCGCCCAGCAGATCTCCAGCATCATCTCGCGCGTCCAGCAGGGATTTGCGTCGGTCGAAGCGGAGATCGGCAGCGTCACGCGCGCGGCGACCTCCAATCTCGGACATTGCGACACCGTCATCAGCGAGCTCAACGAGCTCGCCAAGGGCGTCGACCTCTCCTCGCGCGACCTCAAGAACGCCGACGAGCGCGTGGCCAAGCTGCTCGACACGTCCGAAGGACTGATCGCGCTGATCGCCGACAGCGGTGTCGAGACGTCGGACACGCCGCTGATCCGAATCGTGGTCGACACCGCGAAGCGGATCACGGCCGAATTCGAAGCCGCCATCGATCGCGGCGACATCACGCTGGACCAGCTCCTCGACGAGACCTATCGCGAAATTCCCGGCACCGATCCGAAGCAGTACCTTACCAACTACGTCGAATTCACCGACCGCGTGCTGCCCGCGATCCAGGACCCGATCCAGAAATCGGATCCGCGCATCGTCTATTGCGTCGCCTGGGCGCGGGATGGCTATCTGCCGACCCACAATCCGAACTATCGCCTGCCGCAGGGCAAGGACCCCGTCTGGAATAACGCCAACTGCCGCAACCGCCGCCTGTTCAACGACCGCACGGTGAAGAAGGTCGCGGGCAATACCAAGCCGTTCCTGCTCCAGACCTACCGCCGCGACATGGGCGGCGGACAGTTCGTGCTGATGAAGGATCTGTCCTCGCCGATCGTGATCCGCGGCAAGCACTGGGGCGCTTTCCGGATGGGATTTAGGCAGGGCTGACGGCCGGCGCTTCCGCGTCCCAACTCAAAAGTTCGAAAACAACCCCATGCACAGTAGCCGGGGCGTGCGAAATCAATGGCTTACGCCGGCAGGCCACGACGCGTTTTGACGCGTCGGGCAGAACAGGAGCGTGAGGCTCCTGTTCTGAAAGACCATCGTCTCGTTGCCGCCCTCTCCGGGAGAATAGAGCTGCTCTGCCCGTCAACGACCCCCGCCGCGACCAACGTCGCACAGATCGTGATTACCGGCATCAAGCGACATACGCCCGACGGCGCGCTCTCGATGCCGCCGGTCGGCAATTCATACACCGACGACGAGATCGCGGCGGTGGCGAATTACGTGACGGCGCGGTTCGGCGCGAAAGGCTCGAAGCTGACGGCGAGGGATGTCGCGGGGTTGCGGCAGCAGACGGCGGAGTAAATCTCGCCGCGATGACCACGCGCCTTCCCCTGTGGGAGAAGGTAGCGAGGAGAGCGCTATAGATATCAGACAGTTGGTGTTTCGAAGTCCCTGTAAGGTCCCGGCCTGCCTGCAGGACGGGTGCGTCAGCCCAGCCCTTTCCGCGGCTCACTTCCTATTCGCTTTCGATCCAGTTTTGCTTCCCGCACTCGCAGGTGAACATGCGGACGGTATGCCCTGTTCGCGGGACTAGAAAGGTGGTGATGAACTTGGGTTGCCTCCCGCACTTTGGGCAGGTCAGCGCGATGGGCTCCCGTGACGACTTTTCCATGAGTGACTCCCGTTCATGAGCGGGAGCACAGCCGGGTCTCTCAGCCACCGGAAGCCCAAGGCAGAGCCGGTGATGATGACAGAACGACCGCAAGGCCAGTTTGTTGCAAAATCATCGATCGGTTGTGAGACGGCGGCACTGTCCCGCATTTTTCCACCTCCATAGCAAATCGATCTTGCGTCGCGCGCGCAATGCGCAGCTAGTAATGATCTCAGGTGCGACCTGAAGTCCCATTTCTCGGGAGGGCGCAACATGCGGAACTATGTCGTCAACGAAAACATCCGTTGCTATCGGAAGCTTATCGCCATGAGTGCCGATGACCCGCATCGTGACGAGGCTCGACACCGTATTTTGCTCCAGCTTCTCGCCGAAGAAGAAGCCAAGCATATGAAGCCGGATGATTGGCCGAACAAATGATCCGAACAGATGCGGGGGCGCTTCTCTATCGTCCGATTGTCCAGCTGAAGCTCTTGGATCAGAACGTTGCGCTCGCACGCGGCCGCCGCTCAGCCACACACGATATTTGAACCCAACCTTTCAGCTGGTCGTTTTCGAAGAGCGATTCTGCTTGAGCGCTTGATTGATTGCCCATTCGACGGCGAGAATTGCCCCGACACGATCGCAAGAAGTGCCAGTTTTCGGCGGACGTGCTTCTCGCTCAAACGACCATCTCCAGCCCGAAGGGTTGGCTGCTTGGACGATTGTGTATTCTATACCCTGATATTGCATGAGGTAGCCTTCATGTCGTTTTCGGCGGACGCAATTCGCCCTTGGTCCAAGCTTGAAAATCTGGGACCTGCATTGGATCGATGTCGTCGCACTTGATACACCGAAACTTCCGACCGCCTGTCTTGACGATCACGAAGTGCATCGGCTTACCGCATTTCGGGCAGATCGGGCGGTGAGAGTTTTTTGGCATAACTACTCCCGCTGAGAGCGGCGCGAGTCTTCTGCTCACAGTCATCGGTAGCTGCCTGAAATAGGCCGATGATGGAACCACGCTAGTCTCTCATTGTGACATCTGCATCAAGAAAGAACGGAACTACGTATTGTTACGTAGCCACCCATTTTAGTGCACTCGCAATCGTAACTCCGCTGTTAGCCCCGGACCGACCCACCTTCCGAAGTTCGGAACGGTGCAGCTCGTTGAAGCAGCGGCAGACACCCGAGCGCCAATGGCGGCTTACGAGACAGTCGCTCACCCGTCTCGCCGCTACGCGGCGAGCCACCCTCTGCAAAGGGAGAGAGGGCGCCACAATGCAGCCTGATAACTTCAGCTCAACCAGAATTTCGGCGTTGCCGGCTCCAGCCTTCCACCGACACGCACCGGCGCAATCTTCAGCGCGAGGCCCGTGGCGTCATCCGTCTCCACCGCGACGCCGCTCAGCGTCGCTGCGCCCGCGGCCGGCTCGAAGCGGCCTGACGGGATTCCCGAGGTGAACCTGCGCAGCGGCTCTTCCTTCTGCATGCCGATGATGGAATCGTAATCGCCGGTCATGCCGGCATCGGTCATATAGGCGGTGCCGCCCGTGAGGATCTGGTGGTCGGCGGTCGGGACATGGGTGTGCGTGCCGACGACGAGGCTGGCGCGGCCATCGCAGAAGAAGCCGATACCCTGCTTCTCGCTCGACGCCTCGCAATGGAAATCGACGACGATGGCATCCGCGGCAACGCCGAGCGGGCAGGCCCCGAGCTCGCGCTCCAATGCTGCGAAGGGATCATCGAACGGGGTCATGAAGACTCGCCCCAACGCGTTGACGACGAGCGCATGCTTGCCGTTCTTGGTCTCGACCAGGGCCGCTCCGCGGCCGGGCGTGCCGCGCGGATAGTTGGCGGGACGCACCAGGCGCTCGGCGCGCTCGATGAACACGAGCGCCTCGCGCTGGTCCCAGGAATGGTTGCCGAGCGTCACCGCGTCGGCGCCCGCGTCGAGAAACTCCTGATAGATCGCTTCCGTGATGCCGAAGCCGCCGGCGGAATTCTCGCCGTTGACGACGACGAAATCGAGCGACCAGTCCTTGACCATGCCGGGCAGATATTCGGCGATGGCGTTGCGCCCCGCTCGGCCGACGACATCACCCACGAAGAGAATGCGCAACTTCAGAACTCCGGAAATCGAACACGTCCGATTCCGTTAGCACATAATCCAGCGCGACGTCGTGCGATAGTGCCGGAACCGCCTTGATCTCCTGCGCTGCAAAAGCAAGTCCGATGCCGACGATCTGCTTGGCTTTGCGCAAATGCGCGAAGGTGAAATCGTAATGCCCGGCGCCATAGCCGATGCGATGGCCGAGGCGATCGAATGCCGCGAGCGGCGTCAGCATGACATCCGGAATGACTTCAGCGGCCGCCGGCGACGGTTCGGGAATGCCGAGCGGGCCGAGCATCAGACGATCGTTCGGACGGAAGATGCGGAAGACCAGGGCCTGGCCGCGCGCGGTGACGCAAGGCAGCGCCAGCTTGGCGCCCTGCTCCGCAAGCGCCTTCATCAGCGGCATCGGATCGATCTCGCTGCGGATCGGCGAATAGCCGGACACGATGCTGTCGGGCAGAAGCTTGAACGGCAGCCCACGCTTGGCGAGCTTTGCGGCGGCGGCACTGCGCTTCTTCTCGCTCAAGGCGTCGCGCGCCGCGAGGGCTTTGGCACGGAGTTCGGCTTTCGTGTTGGGCATGCGCGTTTTCCCCCGAAGGCGAAGTCTTGCTCCGCCGTCATCACCCGCGACGCGGACGATCCGATATTCCAGAGACGCCAGTGCTAGACCTCGACGCGGCGGCGTACTCGATGCCCCCGGTCCCACGTGCGCATTAGGGGGGCATGACACCGAGATTGGACCGCAAGCGTGTCGGGGACGCAATTCGACAGGCACGAACCAGAAGGAAGAAACAGTGCGAAGCCGCGTACGCCGTTGAAGCACTCGATCCCGGAGTTCCCTACGAAAGTAGGTGGGCACCATATGTCCGGGCCCACGGGCCCGGCCAGGGACAGTTCCCTAAAGGATCGATAAGGCCCCGGGGATATATGGCTCCTGACGCGCGTCGCAGCCTCGCAGGGCCAATGTAACAACGATACTGACGAATCGCCAGCCCGGCGAGAGAGCGTGCTTCGGCGTCATGAAGCGGGCTGCGAGCCACGGCGGAAGTCCGCTCCCTCCCCCGCCTGCGGGGGAGGGTTGGGGAGAGGGTGTCTCCACATCGGGACAATCCCCCAGAGGATCCGGGGCGATGACTCAGCGCAGCTTTCGCGGCTCGTTACCCAATCGCGATCCCGTTGCCGACGGTGCGGTTCAGGACCTGGGTCGACTTCTCGATGCGTTCGGCGGCGGCGTTCAGGGCGTTCACCACCGCAGTCTGCGTCATCCTGGCGCGCTCGACGGCGGCATTGCGGAAATCGCGCAGCTCGGTCAGCTCCTGCTCCATGCTGCGGACACGGTTGCCGACGTCGACCAACTCGTCGCAGACGGTCAGCGCCGCCATCACGGTGAGCCTGGCATCACCGATCTCGCCGAACTTTCCGCGCAGCGACTGGATCCGCGTCTCCAGGCTCTCGGCGAGCTTGAGCAGCCGCACCTCCTGGCCCTCCTCGCAGGCCATGCGATATTGCCGGCCATTGATGGTGACGTTGATGTGGCTCATCCGTCCTCTCCGGTATCGAGCACCGAGCGTATCGTGACGATCGCGGAATCCAGCCGGTCAGAGATCTCGCGATTGGTGCGCTCGAGCTTGCGCGCCTTCACCAGCGCGCCGTCGAGCTCGTCGGCAAGCCGCGAGCGGTCCGCGCCCAGCGCCTGGATCCGCGCCGCGAGCTCGTTCTCGTCGCGATCGGCGTCGCGCCGGCGCTCCACCGCGCTTTCGAGCGCGTCGAGCGCCGCCATCAGCCTGCGGGTCGCGATCTCGATCTCGACCGCGGAGGACTCCGTCATGGCGGCACTGTTGGACACGCGATCGTTCATGCAGTCAGCGGTGGAACCTGGCGGCCTTTGCCCAGTGGCCTTTTCCTGGAGCTTGCCGCCCGGCAAAAGACTCGGTTCGGCAAGCGGTTAGAAGCAGAAATTTACAAAGCAAGCTAGCCCAGCGCAACGCCGCCGCGAAACTATGCACCGATCAATCGGGACGGAGGCCGTCCCGATCCGTCAGTTCCTCCCTCCCAGGTACCTGACGGAAAAGCGATCTCCACAGAGGCAACTTTTGCGGCCAAATCCGCGTTTGACTGCCTTGGACTCCCGGAACCGAGGTGCTATCCCAGCCCCGACCTTCAGTGGCCGCCAGGCTCCTCCCGCGCGGGCGTACATCGCCTCCAAGCGCCTCATTTCAGACGGATTTCAGACATGACGCAGGTCGATCACTCCCGTATGGCCAACGCGATCCGCGGCCTTTCGATGGACGCCGTCGAGAAGGCGAAATCGGGTCATCCCGGCCTGCCGATGGGTGCCGCCGACATCGCCACCGTGCTGTTCACGCAGTTCCTGAAATTCGACGCCGCCGCGCCCGCCTGGCCGGACCGCGACCGTTTCGTGCTCTCGGCCGGCCACGGTTCGATGCTGCTCTATTCGCTGCTGTACTTGACCGGCAATTCCGAGATGACGCTGGACCAGATCAAGCAATTCCGCCAGGTCGACTCGCTCACCCCCGGGCATCCCGAGAATTTCCGCACCAAGGGCATCGAGACCACCACCGGTCCGCTCGGCCAGGGCATCTCGACCGCGGTCGGCATGGCGCTCGCCGAGAAGATGCTCGCCGCCGAGTTCGGCAAGAAGATCGTCGATCACCACACCTATGTGCTCGCCTCCGACGGCGACCTGATGGAAGGCGTGTCGCAGGAAGCGATCGCGATGGCCGGCCACTGGAAGCTCAACAAGCTGATCTTGCTCTACGACGACAACGGCATCTCGATCGACGGCCCGACCTCGATCGCAGATTCCGTCGACCAGGTGAAGCGCTTCAAGTCGGCCGGCTGGGCAGCCGAGAAGATCGACGGCCATGACCAGGCGGCGATTGCCGATGCGATCACGCGCGCGAAGAAATCCAACAAGCCAACGCTGATCGCCTGCCGCACCACCATCGGCTTCGGCGCGCCGCACAAGGCCGGCACCTCGAAGGTGCATGGCGAAGCGTTAGGGGCCGACGAACTCAAGGCCGCCAAGGAAAATCTCGGCATCTCGCTCGAGCCGTTCGCGGTCGCCGAGGACGTGCTGAAGGCGTGGCGCGCAGCCGGCAGCCGCGGCGCGGCGGCGCGCCAGGAATGGGAAGCACGGCTCGGCGAGCTCGGCAGCCGCAAGCGCGCCGAGTTCGAGCGCCGCCTGCGTCACGAGCGTCCCGCTTCGCTCGCAAAGGCGGTGCGCGCCTACAAGAAGGAGCTGCTGGAAAAGCCGATGACTGCGGCGACCCGCAAGTCCTCGGAAGCGGTGATCGAGGTGATCGCCGGCGCGATGCCGATGGAATTTTTGGCGGGCTCGGCCGACCTCACCGGCTCCAACAACAACAAGGCGAAGTCGGCGACCGCCTTCTCCGCCAAGACGCCGAAGGGCCGCTTCATCCATTACGGCATCCGCGAGCACGGCATGGCCGCCGCGATGAACGGCATTTTCCTGCACGGCGGCTTCGCGCCGAACGGCGCGACCTTCCTGGTGTTCACCGACTACGCACGACCCGCGATGCGCCTTGCCGCTCTGATGGGCTCCGGCGTCGTGTACGTCATGACCCACGACTCGATCGGGCTCGGCGAAGACGGTCCGACCCATCAGCCGGTCGAGCATCTCGCCGCGTTGCGCGCCATTCCGAACATGCGCGTGTTCCGTCCGTGCGATGCCATGGAGGTCGCCGAGTGCTGGGAGCTCGCGCTCAATCGCGTGGACGGTCCGACCGTGCTGGCGCTGACGCGGCAGAACCTGCCGCAGCTGCGCACCACCGCGCCGAACGACAACCCTTGCGCAGCCGGCGCCTACGAGCTGGTCGCAGCCGAGGGCGAAGCCAAGGCGACGCTGTTCGCCTCCGGCTCCGAGGTCGAGATCGCGGTCGCCGCCCAGAAGCAGCTCGCGGAACGCGGCATCGCCTCGCGCGTTGTTTCCGTTCCGTCGCTCGAGCTGTTGTTAGCGCAACCAGAGGCCAAGCGCGCCGCCATCATCGGAAATGCGCCGGTGAAGGTCGCGATCGAGGCTGCCGTGCGTTGGGGCTGGGATGCCGTGATCGGCCAGGATGGCGAATTCGTCGGCATGCATTCCTTCGGCGAAAGCGGCCCGGCCAAGGAGCTTTACAAGCACTTCGGTATTACCGCCGAGGCTGCGGTTAACGCTGTGCTGAAACGCGTTTCCTGAGAGTTGAGCTTGCCGTAAAAAAGGACTACGTAATCTCTCATATGATCAAGCACCGCCCGGCCGAACCGGGCGCCCGCCCCTAAAAAACCCTCGCAGGCGCGCATAGCGCGTTGTGCGGGATGACAACGGTCATTGAAGGAGACGAAACATGGCAGTCCGCGTTGGAATTAACGGTTTTGGCCGCATCGGCCGCAACATCCTGCGGGCTATCGCCGAGTCCGGCCGCAAGGACATCGAGGTCGTCGGCATCAACGACCTCGGCCCGGTCGAGACCAACGCTCATCTGCTCCGTTTCGACAGCGTCCACGGCCGCTTCCCCGGCACCGTCACCGTCGATGGCGGCTCGATCAATCTCGGCGGCGGCAAGATCAAGGTGACCGCCGAGCGCGATCCCTCGAAGCTGCCCTGGAAAGATCTCGGCGTCGACATCGCGATGGAATGCACCGGCATCTTTACCTCGAAGGACAAGGCCTCCGCGCATCTCACCGCCGGCGCCAAGCGCGTGCTGGTCTCCGCGCCCGCCGACGGCGCCGACGCCACCATCGTCTACGGCGTCAACCATGAGACGCTGACCAAGGATCATCTGGTCATCTCCAACGGAAGCTGCACCACCAACTGCCTGGCGCCGGTCGCCAAGGTGCTGAACGACCTCGTCGGCATCGAGACCGGCTTCATGACCACGATCCACGCCTATACCGGCGACCAGCCGACGCTCGACACGATGCACAAGGATCTCTACCGCGGCCGCGCGGCGGCGATGTCGATGATCCCGACCTCGACGGGTGCTGCGAAGGCGATCGGCCTCGTGCTGCCCGAGCTGAAGGGCAAGCTCGACGGCGTCGCGATCCGCGTGCCGACCCCGAACGTCTCGGTGGTCGACCTCAAGATCGTCGCCAAGCGCGCCACCGACGCCAAGGAGATCAACGCGGCGATGAAGCGCGCCAGCGAGCAGCAGCTCAAGGGCATCCTCGGCTACACCACCGCGCCGAACGTCTCGATCGACTTCAACCACGACCCGCACTCCTCGACCTTCCACGAGGACCAGACCAAGGTGCAGAACGGCACGCTGGTGCGCGTGATGTCCTGGTACGACAACGAGTGGGGCTTCTCGAACCGCATGGCGGACACCGCCGCTGCGATCGCGAAGGTGATCTGAACCAGGTCTCGTGTCCCGGGCGCGGTGCAGCGCCTAAGCGCTGCTCCGCAGAACCGGGACCCATTCAATTGCGGGACTCGCTGAGATGTGGGTCCCGGTTCTGCAGCGCATCGCTTCGCGCTGCGCAGCGCCCGGGACAAGAGAGATGACCAACAAATTCCGCACCCTCGACGACGTCGAATTGAAGGGCAAGCGCGTGTTGCTGCGCGTCGATCTCAACGTGCCCATGGACAATGGCCGCGTCAGCGACACCACCCGGCTCGACCGCGTCGCGCCGACCATCACCGAGATCTCGGACAAGGGCGGCAAGGTCATCCTGCTCGCGCATTTCGGCCGGCCGAAGGGACGCGACGCCAAGGATTCGCTTAAGCCCGTCGCCGAGGCGCTGTCGAAGGTGGTGAAGAAGCCCGTCGCCTTCGCCGAGGATTGCATCGGCGAGCCCGCAGCCAAGGCGGTCGCAGGCTTGAAGGACGGCGACATTCTCTGTCTCGAAAACACCCGCTTCCACAAGGAAGAGGAAAAGAACGATCCCGCCTTCGTGGCGGAACTGGCAAAGCTCGGCGACATCTGGGTCAACGACGCCTTCTCGGCCGCGCACCGCGCCCACGCCACGACCGAAGGCCTCGGCCACAAGCTGCCGGCCTATGCCGGCCGCACCATGCAGGCCGAGCTCGATGCGCTGGAGAAGGCGCTGGGCTCGCCCACCAAGCCCGTCATCGCCATCATCGGCGGCGCAAAGGTCTCGACCAAGATCGACCTCCTGGAAAATCTCGTGAGCAAGGTCGATGCGCTGGTGATCGGCGGCGGCATGGCCAACACCTTCCTGCACGCCCAGGGCGTTGCGGTCGGCAAGTCGCTGGCCGAGAAGGATCTCAGCGCCACCGCGCTGCGCATCATGGAGAAGGCGGAAGCCGCCAACTGCGCGATCATCCTCCCTGTGGACGCCACGGTTGCCTATCACTTCGCCGCCAACGCGCCCTCGCATGCCTATGGGCTCGACGCGATTCCGGCCGACGGCATGATCCTAGACGTCGGCCCGCAGTCGATCGCCCGCGTCCACGCCGCGATCGACGACGCGGCGACGCTGGTCTGGAACGGACCGCTCGGCGCATTCGAGATGCAGCCCTTCGATCGCGGCACGGTCGCGGCCGCCAAGCACGCTGCCGAGCGCACCAAGGCCAAGAAGCTGATCTCGATCGCGGGCGGCGGCGACACCGTCGCGGCGCTCAACCAGGCCCATGTGGCCGGTGACTTCACCTATGTCTCGACCGCCGGTGGCGCGTTCCTCGAGTGGATGGAAGGCAAGCCGTTGCCCGGCGTCGAGGTGCTGCGCGTCAAGTAAATTCAAGTCGGCAAACATCGCGGCCTTGCAAGGCCCCAACGGGAGAACAAGACAGATGGCTCGGATCACGTTACGTCAACTGCTCGACCACGCGGCGGAGAACGATTACGGCGTACCGGCCTTCAACATCAACAATATGGAGCAGGCGCTGGCGATCATGGACGCGGCCAACCAGGTCGACGCGCCCGTCATCATCCAGGCCTCGCGCGGTGCGCGCTCCTACGCCAACGACATCATGCTCAAGCACATGATGGACGCGGTCACCGAAATCTATCCGCACATCCCGGTCTGCGTGCATCTCGACCACGGCAACGAGGCCGCGACCTGCATGACCGCGATCCAGGCCGGCTTCACCTCCGTCATGATGGACGGCTCGCTGAAGGCCGACGGCAAGACCCCCGGCGACTGGGCCTACAATGTCGGCGTCACCAAGACCGTGACCGACATGGCCCATCTCGGCGGCATCTCGGTGGAAGGCGAGCTCGGCGTTCTCGGCTCGCTCGAAACCGGCATGGGCGACAAGGAAGACGGCCACGGCGCAGAAGGCAAGCTCAGCCACGACCAGCTGCTGACCAATCCGGACGAAGCCGTGAAGTTCGTCCAGGAGACCAAGGTCGACGCGCTCGCGATCGCGATGGGGACGTCCCACGGCGCCTACAAGTTCACCCGCAAGCCCGACGGCGACATCCTCGCCATGAACGTGATCGAGGAGATCCACCGCAAGCTGCCGAACATGCATCTGGTCATGCACGGCTCCTCGTCGGTGCCGCAGGACCTGCAGGAGATCATCAACGCCAACGGCGGCAAGATGAAGCCGACCTGGGGCGTGCCGGTGGCCGAGATCCAGCGCGGCATCAAGAACGGCGTGCGCAAGATCAACATCGACACCGACAACCGCATGGCGATGACCGGCCAGATCCGCAAGGTGCTGAAGGACAGCCCGGAAGAGTTCGATCCGCGCAAGTACTTGAAGCCGGCCATGGAAGCCATGACCAAGCTGTGCAAGCAGCGCCTGCAGGAGTTCAACACGGCAGGCCAGGCCTCCAAGATCAAGCGTGTCCTGACCACCGCCGAGATGGCCAAGCGCTACGCCAAGGGCGAGCTGGATCCGAAGGTGGCGTAAGCGACGAAGGGCAGGCACCGTCATTCCGGGGCGCGCGCAGCGCGAGCCCGGAATCCATGGTGCCACCGTCGACGCGAATCAATGGATTCCGGGCTCGCGCCTAGGGGCGCGCCCCGGAATGACCGGCCTCCCCCCTTTACCCTGCGACGAACGATAGCTCGGCAATTGCCCGAGAACGGTCTATTTTCACGGGCAAGGGCAGAGTCGTTTTGGGAGGACCTCTCGATGAATCTGACTGAGCTCAACAAGGTGGCGACCGCCATGGTCGCGCCGGGCAAGGGCATCCTCGCCGCCGACGAATCCTCCGGCACCATCAAGAAGCGCTTTAACGCAATCGGCGTGGAGTCCACGGAAGAGAACCGCCGCGACTATCGCGAGATGCTGTTCCGCTCCAAGGACGCCATGAGCCAGTACATCTCGGGCGTGATCCTCTATGACGAGACGATCTGGCAGGACGCGAAGGACGGCACGCCGCTGGTGAAGCTGATCGAGCAGAGCGGCGCCATTCCCGGCATCAAGGTCGACGAAGGCACGCAGGCCTTGCCGATGTGCCCGGGCGAAACAGTCACCGTCGGGCTCGACAGGCTCGCCGAACGCTTAAAGAAATATTACGAACGCGGCGCGCGCTTCGCCAAATGGCGCGCGGTGATCGACATCGGCAGCGGTATTCCCTCGATGACCGCGATCAGCGTCAACGCCCACGCGCTGGCGCGCTATGCCGCACTGTGCCAGGCCGCGCAGATCGTGCCGATCGTGGAGCCGGAGGTGCTAATGGACGGCGACCACGACATCGACCGCTGCTATGAGGTGACGAGCCGCGTGCTGAACAAGACGTTCCAGGAATTGCGCGTGCAGCGCGTCGCGCTCGAAGGCATGGTGCTGAAGCCCAACATGGCGATCTCAGGCAAGAAATGCGCGAAGCAGGCGCCCGTCGAGGAGGTCGCGGAGAAAACCGTCCGCCTGCTCAAGGCCTGCGTGCCCGCGGCCGTGCCCGGCATCGCCTTCCTCTCCGGCGGCCAGTCGGACGAAGAGGCGACCGCGCATCTCAACGCCATGCACAAGCTCGGCCCGCTGCCCTGGGGCCTGACCTTCTCCTACGGCCGCGCGCTGCAGGCGGCGCCGCAGAAGGCCTGGTCCGGGAGGCCTGAGAACATCGCTGCCGGACAGCGCGCCTTCAGCCATCGCGCGCGGATGAACGGCCTCGCCTCCAAGGGCGAATGGCAAAGTAGCCTGGAACAGAAGGCAGCCTAGATCTTGTCGAACAAACCGCCTCCGCCGCGCCCGGCGCCTCGCCTTTATCTTGCGACGCCCGTCGTCGATGATCCCGCTGCGCTTCTCGGCGAGCTGCCGGCCCTGCTTGCCGCCGCCGACGTCGCGGCCGTGCTGCTGCGGCTGAAGGAGACCGACCAGCGCACCATGATCTCGCGCGTCAAGGCCTTCGCGCCGCCGGTGCAGAAGGCGGGCGCCGCGCTGCTGGTCGAGGGCCATGCCGAGCTGGTCGCGCGCGGCGGCGCCGACGGTGCGCACCTGCCCGGCATCGCCGCGCTGAAAGAGGCGCTGCCATCGCTCAAGCCCGATCGCATCGCCGGTGTCGGCGGGCTGACGACGCGGCACCATTCCATGGAGGCGGGCGAGATCGGCGCAGATTACGTGCTGTTCGGCGAGCCCGATGCGAAGGGACAGCGTCCGTCGGCGGAAGCGATCGCGGAACGGCTGAACTGGTGGGCCGAGCTGTTCGAGCCGCCCTGCGTCGGCTTTGCGCTGTCGCTGGAAGAGGCCCATGACTTCGCGCTCAGCGGCGCCGATTTCGTGCTGGTCGGCGACTTCATCTGGTCCGATCCGCGCGGGCCCAAGGCGGCGCTGATCGAGGTCGACGCCGCGATCAAGAAGGCTCACGCGACGGCGATAGCCAGCCCAGATCCTGCGGGCAGCGAGCACGGCTAGCGCCCGACATGAAACTCCCCTGCATCACCATGCTGGCGACGCTGCTGCTCACGGTACCGGCGGCCGCGCAGCTTCAGATCACCCCGCCGGCGACAATCCCCAGTCCGCCCGCGGAGAAGCAGAAGCCCAAGCCGGCCCCGCCCGCCAAGAAGAAGGAGGCTGCGCCGGCGCCAAAACCTTCGGCCTCGCCCAAGCCCGCCCCGTCCTCCAAGCCCGCCCCCTCTTCCAAGCCGACGCCGACCCCGACCGTGATCCCGGCGCCGCCGACCGACAATTCCAGCGCCGATCTGGTGTACGGCGCCTATCAGCGCGGCCAGTACAAAACCGCGTTCGACCTCGCCACCGCCCGCGCACAAGGCGGCGATCCCAAGGCGATGACCATGCTCGGCGAGCTCTATTCCAACGCCATGGGCATTCGCCGCGACTACGCCAAGGCGGCCGAATGGTACAAGCGCGCCGCGGACGCCGGCGACCGCGAGGCGATGTTCGCGCTCGCCATGCTGCGCATTTCAGGCCGCGGCGGCTCGGTCGACAAGAACGAGGCGGTCAAGCTGATGGCGTCCGCCGCCAAGCTCGGCGAGCCCAAGGCGGCCTATAACCTCGCGCTGCTCTATCTGGACGGCCAGACCCTGCCGCAGGACGTCAGGCGTTCAGCCGAGCTGCTGCGCCAGGCCGCCGATGCCGGCCTGCCCGAGGCGCAATACGCGCTCGCGACCTTCTACAAGGAAGGCACGGGCGTGCCGAAGGATCCGGAACGCGCGGTGCGGCTGCTGCAGGCCGCCTCGCTCGCCGACAATGTCGACGCCGAGGTGGAATATGCCATCGCCATGTTCAACGGCACTGGCACGCCGAAGAACCAGCCGGCTGCCGTCGCCCTGCTCCGCAAGGCCTCCCGCCAGGGCAGCGCGATCGCGCAGAACCGGCTGGCCTGGGTGCTGATCAACGGCGTCGGCACGCCCATGGACAAGGTCGAGGGCTTCAAATGGCACCTGGTGGCCAAGACCGCCGGCAAGGGCGACCCGGAGCTCGACAAGCAATTCTCCGACCTTCCGCCCGAGGAGCGGGCCAAGGCGGAGGCCGCCGCCAAAAAATGGCTTGGGAGCAAATGACTTGACCTTCAGCCCCTCGCAGGGCACCCAATCCTCCAAACACGCGCGATTTCGCGCCATTTCCCCCGATCAAGACCAGAGCTCATGCTGTATTCCGCAACTATCAACGTCATGGTCAAGGCCGCGCGCCGCGCCGGCCGCAGCCTCAAGCGCGATCTCGGCGAGATCGAACATCTCCAGGTCTCGCTGAAGGGACCGGCGAATTTCGTCTCGCTCGCCGACAAGCGCGCCGAGGAGATCCTCTACCAGGACCTCGCCAAGGCCCGCCCCGGCTACGGCTTCATCGGCGAGGAAGGCGGCATGCGGGAAGGCAGCGACAAGAGCCATACCTGGATCGTCGATCCGCTCGACGGCACCACCAACTTCCTGCACGGCATCCCGCAATTCGCGATCTCGATCGGCCTCGTGCGCGAGGGCACGATCATCGCCGGCGTGATCTACAACCCTGCCAATGACGAGCTCTACATCGCCGAGCGCGGCAAGGGCGCCTTCCTCAACGACCAGCGCCTGCGCGTCGCCGGACGCCGCCAGCTCAACGAATGCGTGGTGGCCTGCGGCCTGCCCCATATCGGCCGCGGCGACCACGAGGAATTCCGCCGCGAGATGACCGCGATCCAGGACCGCGTCGCGGGCCTCCGCCGCTTCGGCGCCGCCTCGCTCGATCTCGCCTTCGTTGCCGCCGGCCGCCTCGACGGCTATTGGGAGCGCAATTTGCAATCCTGGGACATCGCCGCCGGTATGCTGATGGTGCGCGAAGCAGGCGGCACGGTGAGCGACATCAGCACGCCCGGCGATGCGCTGGTGACCGGGGACGTGGTGTGCGGGAACGAGTACGTGCACGGGGAACTGGTGAGGATCTTGCGGAGGTAGGCGTAGCCGCACGACTGCTCGATCTCAACGGCTAAGACTCGTCATCGTCGGCCTCATCGTCTCGATATTCCCCGCCGAGGGTCAGCCCCTCGATCGCGGTGGCGCCTTTCGACTTCATGACGCGGCGAAGCGGGACGGAGCTCTCGCTTCGCAGGGCCTCCATCAGCTGCTCCGAATGGGTGACGATCCAGATGTCGGCGCGACTTGATGCCTTGGCGATCAGCCGGGCCAATGGCGCCAGCAGCGACGGATGCAGGCTGGTCTCGGGTTCGTTCAGCGCGATGAAGGGCGGAAGCCGATAGCCCATGAACACCGCGAGCAGGCAAATGTATTTCAGTGTCCCGTCGGATAATTCGTGAGCCCTGAACGGCCGCGGCATATCCTCCAGCTGCAGATCGAATTCGCACACGCCGCCCTGTTCCCATGCGCGGAGCTCGGCGCCCGGGAATGCGTCCTGGATCGCATCCTGCAGGTCGGTGGCATCTCCTCTGATGGTGTAGAGCGTCGACAGGGCCGCAGCGAGATCGCTTCCGTCGGCACTGAGCGAGGGCGTCGTGATCGCAAGACAGGGCTTTCGAACCGGCGACGCCGGATCGGTACGAAAGTCGTGATAGAAGCGCCAGCCCAGCATCGCGTTTCTGAGCAGGTCGATCTCCGGGCATTCCTTGCCGTCGAAAAAGCCCGCAAGCGCCGGCTCCGACGGCAGCACTGCATCCCTGTGGCTGCTCCATGCGCCGCTCTCGCTGCGGACGCGGACGAGCGAATTCTTTCGCTCCATCAGCAGAACCGTTCGTTTGCCCTGCACCCCCTCGATGCTTTCGGACTTGATCATCGGCTCACCGGAAAACGCCGCCTCGAGCGGGGCCGGATATCCGACTTCAATGGAGTATTTGAGACGGTCGAACTTGACCGACAACCGTAACCTCCCATCCTCGCCGCGTTTGCGGACGCCGGACCAGCAGACCGAATTCAACCCGCCTTCGTCGGCGATCGTCCGCGTGATCCGCCCGGCTGCCGCATCGCGCAACAGCGACAAGGACTTGTAGAGGTTGGACTTGCCGACACCGTTCTCGCCTACAAAGACGGACAGGGGATGGATCGGGATGGAGAGCCGCCGGATGGAGCGATAGTTCGAGATCGTAACGTCGGTCGGACGCATCGCATGCTTTCAGTCGGCAGGTCTGGTGCGTTCGCAGGTCCAGCGCCAACGCACATCCCATCAATCCAGGGATGCAGTCTCGGTCGACGCTCGCGCGAAAGCAAGCCGGACGCCCGTCGACATCAAGCGACGGCGCATCCAACTCCGGCGGTTAGGACCGATCCGGCGTTCAGTGGCCGGTTCTTGCCGGCGCCGGCGGCCCGTACGCCTCACCATCCTTCGCCGCCGCCTTCTCCCTGTCCCCCGCCAGCACGCGCTGCACCGAGACGAAGAACACCGGCACCATCAGCAGCGCCAGGATCACCACCGCGATCATGCCGCCCATGACGATGCTGCCGAGCGCCTGCTGGCTGGCGCCGCCGGCGCCGTGGGCGATGGCCATCGGCAGCACGCCGCAGATGAAGGCAAGGCCCGTCATCAAAATGGGGCGGAAGCGCAGGCGGCAGGCTTCGATGGTGGCTTCCACCAGGGGCTTGCCCTCTTTCCGCAGGTCTTTCGCGAATTCGATGATCAGGATCGCGTCCTTGGCCGCGAGGCCGATGATGGTGATCAGGCCGACGGTGAAATAGACGTCATTGGGCAGGCCGCGCAGCATCGCCGCGGTCACCGCGCCGACGATGCCGAGCGGGACGGTGAGCAGCACCGCGAGCGGAATGGTCCAGCTTTCATAGAGCGCGGCCAGACACAGGAACACCACGAACACCGAGAGCGCGAGCAGGAACGGCGCTTGCGAGCCCGACAGCTTTTCCTGGAGCGACTGCCCGGTCCATTCATAGCCGAAGCCGCGCGGCAGTCTTCCCGCAAGCCGCTCCATCTCGGCAATCGCATCGCCCGAGGTGAAGCCGGGCCTGGCTTCGCCGGAGATGCGCACCGCCGGATAATAGTTGAAGCCGGCGATCTGCGTCGGCCCGCGCGCCCATTCCACCGTGGCGAAAGACGAGAACGGCACGAGCTGGCCGCGGCTGTTCTTGACGTTGTAATTAAGAATGTCCTCGGTCCGCATGCGGTCGCGGGCGTCGGCCTGCACCACGACGCGCTGCATGCGGCCGCGGTTCGGGAAGTCGTTGATGTAGTTCGAGCCGAGATTGGTCGAGATCGTGTTGTTGATGTCCTCGAAGGTGACGCCGAAGGCGCCGGCCTTCTCGCGGTCGATCACGAGATTGACGACGCCCGCCTCGGGCAGGCCCTCGACATAGACTTTCTGCAGCACCGGGCTCGCATTGGCCTCCGCGATCAACTGATCGGCGGCGCGCATCAATTGCTGATAGCCCTTCTGGCCGCGGTCCTGGAGGCGGAACGAGAAGCCCGAGGAGTTGCCGAGATTGTCGATCGGCGGCGGCTGCAGCGCCGCGATCTTCGCGTCTTTGATCGACGACAGATCGCGGTTGATGTCGTTGACGATCGCTGCGGCGGAATCCTTCGGCCCGCGCTCCGACCAGTCCTTCAGAGTGATGAAGGCTTGCGCCGTATTCATGCCCTGACCTGAGAAGCTGAAGCCGGTGAGGAAGGTGACATCCTCGACGCCCGGCCGTGCTGCAAGATATTTTTCGACCTTCTCGATCACGGCCTCGGTGCGGGCGTAGGACGAATCCGATGGCGTCTGGACGTCGGTGGTGACGAAGCCCTGATCGTCGATCGGCAGGAAGCCGCCGGGCAAGTTGACGAAAGCCCAGGACAATCCGACCAGAAGCGCGGCATAGACCAACATCAGGCGGCCGGTGCGCTTCAGCGAGAAGCCGACGGTGCGGGAATAACCTTCCTTGCCGCCTTCGAGCACGCGGTTGAACCAGCCGAACACGCCGCGCTTGGCATGGCCGTGGCCGGCTGCGACGGGCTTGAGCAAGGTCGCGCACAGCGCCGGCGTCAGCGACAGCGCAAGAAAGGCGGAGAAGCCGATCGCGGCGACCATGGTGACCGAGAATTGACGATAGATGATGCCGACCGAGCCCGGGAAGAACGCCATCGGCACGAACACCGCCATCAGCACCAGCGTGATGCCGATGATGGCGCCCGAGATCTGCGACATCGCCTTTCGCGTCGCATCCTTCGGCGGCAGGCCCTCCTCGGCCATGATGCGCTCGACGTTCTCGACCACGACGATGGCGTCGTCAACGAGGATGCCGACCGCGAGCACCATGCCGAACATCGAGAGCATGTTGATGGAATAGCCGGCCAGCAGCAGCGTGGTGCAGGCGCCCAGCAGCGCCACGGGCACCACGATGGTCGGAATGATGGTGTAGCGGATGTTCTGCAGGAACAGGAACATCACCACGAACACAAGCACCACGGCTTCGACCAGCGTCGACAGCACTTTCTCGATCGAGGCCTCGACCACGGGCGTGATGTTGTAAGGGATCTGGTAGGTGATATTGGCCGGGAAGAAGCGTGACAGCTCCTTCATCTTCTCTTCGACCGCGCTCGCGGTCGCCAGCGCGTTGCCGGTCGGCGACATCAGCACGGAAAGACCGGCGGTCGGCTTGCCGTTCAGTCGCGTGTTGAACTGGTAGCTGAGACCGCCGACCTCGATGCGCGCAACGTCGCGCAGGCGCACGGTGGAACCGTCGGCATTGGCGCGCAGGATGATGGAGCCGAACTCGTCCGGCGAAGAGAGCTGGCCCTTGACCAGCACCAGCGCGGATGTGCGCTGGCTCGACGTCGACGGCTCGGCACCGATGCTGCCCGAGGCGACCTGCGCGTTCTGCGCGGCGATGGCCTTGTTGACGTCGTCGGCGGTGAGCCCGTAGCCGACGAGCTTGGCCGGATCGACCCAGACGCGAAGCGAGCGCTCGGTCGAGTAGAGCGTAGCGCGGCCGACGCCGGGAATGCGGCGGATCTCGCCCAGCACGTTGCGGATCATGAAGTCGCCGAGACCGACCTCGTCCAGGCTGCCATCGGTCGAGCTGAGCGTGATGATCTGCAGCACCGCGCTGGACGCCTCCTCGACCAGGATGCCCTGCTGCATCACCGCGCGCGGCAGGCGTGCCTCGACGCGCTTGATGCGGTTCTGGACCTCGACCGAGGCGTCGTTGGTATTGGTGCCCGGCTGGAAGTTGGCAATGATCTCGACCTGGCCGAGCGAGTCGCTGGTCGATTCGAAATTGAGAATGCCGGAGGCGCCGTTGAGCTCCTCCTCGATCAGCCGCGTGACGCTGTTGTAGAGGTTTTCCGGCGAGGCGCCGGGATAGCTGGTCGAGATCGAGATCGAGGGCGGCGCGATGATCGGATATTGCGCGACCGGCAGCAGCGGCACGGCGATCGCGCCGATCAAGCAGATGAACAGCGCGACCACCCAGGCGAAGATCGGCCTGTCGATGAAGAAACTCGCCATGATGCCTTACTGCATCATCTGGGCGCGTTGACTTTCCACGATGGTCCCTGCCTCGGCCCAGGATTGCGGCTTGACCTTGTCGCCAGCCGCGAACTTCTGGAACCCTTCCACGACGACCTTGTCCCCGGCCTTCAGGCCCTCGGTGACAAACCAGACACCGTCCTGCACCGAGCCGGTGCGCACCGGCTGCACCGCAACGCGATGGTCGTCCTTGACGACGAAGACTTCGCTGCCACCGCCCCCGTTACGCTGGATCGCCTGCTGCGGCACCGCGATCGCGTCGGCGTCGATGCCCTGCTCGAGCCGCACGCGAACATACATGCCGGGCAGCAGTTCACGATTCGCATTGGGAAACTCGCCGCGCAGGGTCACTTGTCCGGTATTGGCGTCGACCTTGGCATCGGAAAACAACAGCTTGCCGTTCAGCGGATAGATCGTGTTGTCGTCGAGCACGAGGCGCACCTTGGCCGCATCGGGTGCGATGCGCTCGAGGTCGCCGCTCTCGAAGGCGCGGCGCAACTGATTCAGCTCGTTCACCGATTGAGTGAAGTCGGCGTAGATCGGATCGAGCTGCTGAATGGTGGCGAGATTGGTTTCGTTTTGCATCACGAGCGCGCCCTCGCTGACCAACGCTGCGCCGACGACGCCGTCAATCGGCGCCCTCACGGTGGCGTAGTCGAGGTGCAGCTTTGCCCGGGCAAGATCGGCCTTGCGGCCCTCGACCTCGGCATGCGCCTGACGCTCTGCCGCGATCGCCTTCTCGTTCTCGGCTTCAGGGGCGGCACGCTGGCTGGTCAGCATGGCGATGCGGTGCGCCTGCTGTTTGGCCTGCATCAGCCCAGCTTCGGCCTTGGCGAGGGCCGCCTGGTTGGCTGACACTTCGACCTCGAACGGACGGGGATCGATGCGGTAGAGCGGATCGCCCGCCTTTACTTCGCTGCCCTGGTGGAACAGGCGCTCCACCACGATGCCCGAAACCCGAGGCCGCACGTCGGAGACCCGGGTCGGCGCGACGCGGCCAGGAAGTTCCCGCACGATGGAGCGAGGCTGCGGCCTGACGGTGACGACGCTGACATCCGGTTCGGCCGGTTGTGCTTGGACTATGGCGGAGTTGGATTCCTCGCAGCCCGCAAGCAGCGGCGCTGCGACCGCGAGCATTATAGCCATGCAGGCGGATCGCACATGTAGCGCTGGCATAAAGGTAGTCGCCCCGTTCATCACATTGCTCTCAGGCTTCCAGAAAGGATCTGGACAGTCTGACGTGAAAAGGAAAATAGACGGTGTTTGCTGCGACGCAATGAGGGCGTGGGCGGCTCATTGTCACACGATCTATCTCGCTGAAAAAACGATCGATTTCGCGAGTCACCGGATCGTGAATCGAGTTCCCTTCCGGCGTGCTGCGACAGAAGTTCGCAATTACCCGGCAGCTTTCAACCGATATTGGCTGACGCCCCATTCGGTTCCATCGGCGTAGCCGAACAGGCCCGATGTCGCGAGCAGGAACCAGCGCCAGCGCCGCAGCCAGAGCGCGGTCTCCTCGCCATAGACCTTGCGCAACGACGCCTCGATCGTGTCGCGATGCCTATCGCAATTGGCGAGCCAGTCGTTCGCGGTGCGCTGATAATGCGTGCCGCTCCAGCACCATTCCTTCTCGACCGTGAAGACGTCGTCGAATTGCCTGACGAGGTGATGGCTTGGCATCAGACCGCCCGTGAAGACGTGCTGCGCAATCCAGTCGTCGCGATCGAGCCGGTCGAACAGCTGCGAGCCGGAGCGGTGGCTGACGATTTGCATGAAGAACCGCCCCTCGGGCGCGAGCCATGAGCGCAGGCGCGTCATCAGCTTGCGCCAGTTCATCATCTGCTCGAACATCTCGACCGAGACGATGCGGTCGAACTGGCCGTCGGGCGCGAACACGTTCATGTCCGCGGTGACGACGCGCAGGTTCAGCAAACCCCGCCGCTGCGCCTCCGCCTCGACATGAGCGCGCTGCGCCTGCGAGGTCGACACGGCCGTCACCTTGGCGTGCGGAAACTGCCGCGCCATCCACAGCGACAGCGAGCCCCAGCCGCAGCCCAGCTCGAGGATGGTCTGGCCATCGGCGAGACCGGCATGCTCGACGGTCTGGCGCAAGGCCTCCTCCTCCGCCTCCTGCAAGGTGCTCGAATCGGTCTTGTAGAAGCAGCAGGAATATTTGCGGCAGGGGCCGAGCACGTCGGCGAAGAACGAAGCGGGCACCTCGTCACGCCCGGCCTCGGAATCCTCGAAGATTGGCCGCAGCATCATCCGGCCGGCGAAGGCGGCGTCGGTGGCCGCATCATGGCCGGCGAGGCGCGTTGCAGTGCGGGAGCACAGGCGCTGGATCGCGGCGCGGATCACGAGGTCCGGCAGCGGCACGCGTTCGGCAGTCCCCATAATCGCGGAAACGACGCTCATGCGGCCCCCCGAATAGCGAACTTCTGCAGATACCTGTCTATCAAAGCGCCGCTTCCGGTCCGGGTTCCCAGCGCCGTCCCCGAAATCGGCGCATCCGGCGCTTTTTTTGGGCTGGCGCTGTGCCATAGTGCGCACCGCAAGCAAGTTTTCGTAACGGATGATACCGGCCATGCCGTCTGGCACTTCCCGCTCCACCATGGATATCGAGTACACAAAACTGTCCTCGCCCAGCGTCTTCCTGGTGCGGATGCTGGTCTTCCTGGTGCTGTGCACGCTGGTGGGCGTGGTGCTCTACAAGCAGATCATCCAGGCGTTCTTCGCCAATCCCGGGCTCAATGCCCTGATCGGCGGGGTGCTGTTCATCGGCATCATCCTGGCCTTCCGGCAGGTCATCCGCCTCTACCCTGAGGTCTCCTGGGTCAACAATTTCCGCATCGCCGATCCCGGCCTGGCGCCGGCCCGGCACCCGAAACTGCTGGCGCCGATGGCGGCCATCCTCGGCGGCGAGCGCTCCGGCCGGATGTCGATCACCCAGACCACCATGCGGCATTTGCTCGATTCGATCGCGACGCGCCTCGACGAAGCCCGCGACATCTCGCGCTACATGACCGGCCTTTTGGTCTTCCTCGGCCTGCTCGGCACCTTCTGGGGCCTGATCGAGACGGTCGGCTCGGTCGGCAAGGTGATCGACGGGCTCAAGGTCGGCGGCGATTCCGGCGCCCTGTTCGACACCCTGAAGGAGGGCCTCGCCGCCCCGCTCGGCGGCATGGGCATTTCGTTCTCGAGCTCCCTGTTCGGCCTCGCCGGCTCGCTGATCCTCGGCTTCCTCGATTTGCAGTCGAGCCAGGCGCAGAACCGCTTCTACACCGACCTCGAGGACTGGCTTGCCACCACCGTGCGGGAATATGGCAGCGGCGACGTCGCGGTCGCGTCCGGCGGCGGCGGCGGGGTCGCCAGCGGCGAGCTGCAGGCCGCGGTCGAACGCTTGCGCTCCGTGCTCGAGGAAGGCGGCACCAGCCGCGGCACCACGGCGGCAATGGCGAGCCTTGCCGAAGCCATCCAGGCCCTGGTCTCGCACATGCGGACCGAGCAGCAGATGATCCGCGAATGGGCCGACGGCCAGGGCGAGCAGAACCGCGAGATCCGACGCCTGCTGGAGCGCCTCGCCCGGCAGCCGGAGAAGAGCTGAAGATCAAACGGAGGTCTCGTGCCTCGGACGCGATGCAGCACGAAGTGATGCGTCGCCGAGCCGGGGCCCAGTACCTTCTGAATGACAGATGGGTCCCGGCTCTGCGCAGCAGCGTTGCAGGCTGCAGCGCGTCCGGGACACGAGAGTGGAGATCGACGATATGGCACTGGCCCGCGGCCGCCGCAGCGACAGCTCCTTCAATTACTGGCCCGGCTTCGTCGACGCACTGTCGACGCTGGTGCTGTCGATCGTGTTCCTGCTGTCGGTGTTCCTGGTGGTGCAGTTCTTCCTGTCCCAGGAGGTTACCGGCAAGGACAAGGCGCTGGAGCAGCTCAACGCCAAGATCGCGCAACTCAACGAGCTGTTGTCGCTGGAGAAGCTCGGCAAGCTCACGCTCGACGACCAGGTCTCGCAACTGAAGGCAGGCCTTGCCTCGGCCGAGGGCGAGCGCGACCGCATCAAGGGCCTCTATGACGGTCTCGCCGCCGCCGGCAACGACGCGCAAGGCAAGACCTCCGAGCTCGGCAAGGCGCTGGATTCGGAGAAGGCGGTCTCGGCGCGGGCGCTGGCGCAGATCGAGGTGCTGAACCAGCAGATCAGCGCTTTGCGCCGGCAGCTGGCCGCGCTGGAGGAGGCACTCGACGCCAGCGAGAAGCGCGACAAGGAATCGCAGAACCGCATTGCCGATCTCGGCTCCCGGTTGAACGTGGCGCTGGCGCAGCGCGTGCAGGAATTGTCGCGCTACCGCTCCGAGTTCTTCGGCCGCCTGCGCGCCATCCTCGGCAACCGGCCCGACATCCGCATCGTCGGCGACCGCTTCGTGTTCCAGTCCGAAGTGTTCTTCGACACCGGACAGGCGATGCTGCTGCCCGAGGGCCGCGCCGAGCTCGACACGCTCGCGACCGCGCTGATCGAGCTCGACAAGAAGATCCCGAACGAGATTCCCTGGGTGCTGCGCGTCGACGGCCACACCGACATACGCCCGGTCAACGGCCCGAACTTCAAATCGAACTGGGACCTGTCCGCGGCACGCTCGATCTCGGTGGTGCAATATCTGGTCTCGCTCGGCGTGCCCGCGCAGCGCCTCGTCGCGGCCGGCTTCGGCGAATTCCAGCCGCTCGATCCCGGCAATACCGAGGAAGCCTACAAGCGCAACCGCCGCATCGAGCTGAAGCTGACGGAGCGGTAGTGAGCGCGATCCACCTCCGCCCCTATCGGCCCGAGGACGAAGCCGCCTCGATCGACCTCTGGCATCGCAGCTGGCAGCAGGCCTATCCGCAGATCGACTTCGCGGCGCGGCTGGAATGGTGGCGCGAGCGCTGGCGCAAGGATCTGGTGCCGAAGGCGCAGGTCGTGGTGGCCGAACAGGACGGCGCGCTGACCGGCTTCGTCACCATCGACGGCGAGGGCTATCTCGATCAGCTCGTGGTCGATCCTGATCACTGGGGCTCGGATGCCGCGCGGCTGCTCGTCGATGAAGCCAAGCGCCTGTCGCCCTCAGGCGTGACGCTGCTCGTCAACAAGGACAATTCCCGCGCCATCCGCTTCTACGAGCGCAACGGCTTTGCCCATGCCGGCGACGATGTGAACCCGACCTCGGGCCGGCCGGTGCTGAAGATGGCGTGGAAGGCGTGATCCCGACGTAAGTAATTCCGGCGGGCGTGAGGCCCGTCACGCAGGGATCCAGGAACGTCTGCTAGTCGTTGATGCAGAGCAGCGATGACAAGCGGATGGAGACGAGCGATGAAGCTGCGCGATTGGGCTCAAGGTTCCTCGGTCTTTCTGGCCGTCATCGTCGCCGGATATGTGTCGACGAGCTATGTCGACCAGCGCTTTGCATCGATCGGGACGCATGCTCCGGCGAACGGCCCTGCCCCGACGGCCTGCGTCGGCGAGGACGGCAGCTGGAAGAACTGGCCGTGGCCGAACGTGCCGACGCTCTCGCCGAAGTGCCGGTAAGTCGACTGAGGGGCGCCAGCCCTTGCGCCAAGCTCCGCTGTCATCACCCGCGAAGGCGGGTGATCCAGTACTCCGAGACAGTGAGGTTAGAACCGAGGCGCCGCGGCGTACTGGATTCCCCGCCTGCGCGGGGAATGACACTGTGGTTGTGGTGACGATCGAAGCCCCTTACGCCCCCTCGAACTGCAGCCGCGCCAGCCGCGCGTAAAGTCCGTTCGCGGCGACGAGCTCGGCATGGGTGCCCTGCTCGACGATCCGGCCCTGGTCCATCACCAGGATGCGGTCGCAGGACAGCACGGTGGCGAGGCGGTGCGCGATGACCAGCGTGGTGCGGTGGCGCATCAGCTCTTCCAGCGCGGTCTGCACCAGCGTCTCGCTCTCCGCATCGAGCGCGGACGTCGCTTCATCGAGCAGCAGCAGCGGCGCATCGCGCAGGATGGCGCGCGCGATCGCGATGCGCTGGCGCTGGCCGCCTGACAGCGTCACGCCGCGCTCGCCGAGCGGCGTCTCGAAACCTTCGGGCAGGCGGCGGATGAACTCGGCGGCATGGGCGAGCTCGGCGGCGCGCTCGACCTCGGCATCGGTCGCATCGGGCCGGCCGAAGCGGATATTTTCGCGGGCACTCGCAGCGAACACGTTGGATTCCTGCGGCACCAGCGCGATGCGCGAGCGGAAATCCCTGGGATCGGCGGACTTGACCGGCACGCCGTCGAGCGAGATCGCGCCGCTGCGCGGATCGTAGAAGCGCAGCAGGAGGTGGAAGATCGTGCTCTTGCCGGCACCGGACGGACCTACGATCGCGACCTTCTCGCCGGGCCTCACGGTGAACGACACGGCATCGAGCACATTGACGTCGCGCCGCACCGGATAGGCGAAGCTGACCTGATCGAAGCCGACCTCGCCGCGTGCCGGCACAGGCAGCGTGCGCGGAGCCGCAGGGGCCTTGATCTCGGGCTTCACATGCAGGATCTCGAACAGGCGCTCGGCCGCGCCGGATGCCGACGAGACCTCGCCCCAGACCTCGCTGAGCTGGCCGAGGCCCGCTGCCGCGAACACCGCATACAGCACGAACTGACCGAGCCGGCCCGGCGAAATCGCGCCTGTGAGGACGTCATGCGAGCCGATCCAGAGGATCGCGACCACGCTTGCGAACACGATGAAGATGATGATGGCCGTGAGCACGGCGCGCGCCTGGGTCGAGGTTCGCGCGGCCTCATAGGCCTGCTCGACCTCGCCGCCGAAACGCTTCTCGGCGAACCCTTCGCTGGTATAGGCCTGCACGGTGCGGATCGCGCCGACCAGCTCGCCCGCATAGGCCGAGGCCTCGGCGAGCGTGTCCTGCGCGTTGCGCGACAGCCGGCGCACCCAGCGCCCGAAGGCGACCAGCGGCAGCACGATCAAGGGAATGGCCAGCAGCACGAAGCCCGACAGCTTCGGGCTCGTGATCACCATCATCGCGGTAGCGCCGAGGAACATCATCAGATTTCGCAGCGCGATCGAGACGGAGGCGCCGACGGCCGATTTGAGCTGGGTGGTGTCGGCGGTGAGCCGCGAGATCAATTCGCCGCTGCGCGCGGAATCGAAGAAGGCGGGAGACAGCGAGAGCAGATGCGCGAAGACGTCGCGCCTGAGGTCGGCGACGATGCGCTCGCCGATCGTCATCACCAAGTAGTAGCGCGCGGCGCTGGCGAGTGCGAGCACGCCGACCACCGCGAGCATCACCGAGAAGTAGCTGTTGATCAGCTCGATGCCTTCAGGGGTCAGGCCGAAATCGATCATCCGGCGCACCGCGATCGGCACCAGCAGCGTGGTCAGGGCCGCGACCGTGAGCGCGACGAAGGCCAGCGCCGCCCGGCCGCGATAGCGGCTGACATAGGGCGCCAGCGCGAGCAGCGGCCGCAGCTTGGCACGGCCCTTGGCCGGCTCTTCGATCAGCTCGGCTTCGATCGAGGTTGTGTCCGCGGCGTTCATTCCGGGCTGATCGACATATTGGCCATCAAGCCGTTCCACTGCGCTCATGAGATCCGACCCATTGCATTCGTTTGCTCCCAATAGGCCGGTGCAACAGTAGTGGCAAATCCGGGATGTCCCTTAGGGGCAAACCCGGTTCACCGCGCAAGCCCGGCTTGTTTTACGGGGTTTCGTGGGGTATAGAGCCGGCCAAATCCGTCATTCGCGAGCCACCAGAACAGGCGCCGGGCGCCGAGGAATTTGCCATGAAAGCCGAAATTCATCCGAATTATCATACGATTAAGGTCGTGATGACCGACGGTACCGAGTACCTGACCCGCTCGACCTGGGGCAAGGAAGGCGACACGCTGAACCTCGACATCGACCCGAAGTCGCACCCGGCCTGGACCGGCGGCAACGCCCAGATGCTGGACCGCGGCGGCCGCGTCTCGCGCTTCCAGAAGAAGTTTTCGGGCTTCCTCAAAAAGGATTGATCCGGCCCGCAAGGCTGGAGACGGAAAACGCCCCCGGAGAGCCGGGGGCGTTTTTGTGTTTTTGGGACTGTCGTTCCGGGGCGATGCGTAGCATCGAATCCGTAACCTCGATTCCGGGTTCGGCTCTACGAGCCCCCCGGAATGACAACGCGGCGTTACCTTTCGAACGCGGCCTTCAGCGCGTTGAGGTGCGGCACCAGCGGATTGCCGATCGCAATGTGCTCGGCCGGCGGGGTGTGGATGGTGGTGTCGAGGCGGCGCACGCGGGTCTGCAGGCTCATCGAGCGATGGATCAGGTCCTGGAGCTGCGAGGGCAGCTTCTCGATGGTGTCGGTGGGGCCGGGATCGGCGGCGCTGAGCTTGACCTTGGTCTTCTCGCGATTGGCCTGGCTCAGCGTCATCTCGCCTTCCTTCACCGCGCGGTGCAGCAGCAGCCAGGAGGCGAGCTGCATCAGGCGGGTGGTGAGGCGCATGCTCTCGGTTGCGTAGGTCAGGCTGACGGCACGGTCGAGCGCCTTGGCCTCGGTGCGGCCGGCACCGTCGAGATAGGCGGCGGTCTCTTCGACGAGATCCATGCCCTCGCGGAACAGGACGCCGAACGCCGCAGAATTGGTGAACCGCTCGCTGAGTTGAACGAGAGCGCCGTCGGCCTGCAAACGTTCCATGGTTAACGCCTCTTACGCAACTGTTTGACTGTCCGGCTTTGGCGCCGGCTTATGATGAACAAATCATTGCGCGGGCGGGACGCCGAGTCCAGTGACAAGCGCGGATATGGTTTCCGCGGGTCATTCCCAGGAATTCAACCGCAACGGGATGCAAAAAGCAAAAAAGAGCCGCCGGAGACCGGCGGCTTTTGAAGTTGATAACAGGGAGGCGTCAAACAGAGTGGACAGGAGCCACTCGGTGTCCAAACGAGGACAGTTCCAGTCATAAAGTGAAAAGCTTAATCCGGAGTAAACGAGCGAATTTTTTGAGAGTTCGTTAGCCATGTCGGCCAGTGGCCGAGCAGGTCTCGTGCCCCGGACGCGGTGCGGCACGAAGCGCTGCACTGCTGAGCCGGGCCCAGTTCTTTGGCAGATGCATGGGGTGAGGCGTGGATCCCGGCTCTGCGGAGCGGCGCGCTGGCCGATGCTTCGCATCGCCAGGGCCGCACCGCGTGCGGGACACGAGATCGCTACTTCTTGAAGAAATGATCCGCCGCATCGCGCGAGGCGCGCTTCTTGGTGGCGGCTTCTTCCAGCCTGACGATCTCGGTCTTGAGCAGCGTGACGCGCTCGGTCAGTTCCTCCACCGACAAGAGTGAGAGATCCTGTCCGATTTCGTGCGTGATCTTCTTGCGCGGGCGGTCGTCGTCTTCCATCGCCATCGCCGTTCCTCCTCTCGTCCGCGGACCGGACCCCACGTCTGAGGCGGTTGCCAGCCCGGACCGCTCTGGCTAAGCAAAGGCCTCGTTTCCTCCCGCACCTTTGCTCAAGGACACATCATGGACAAGCTGCCCGCGCAAATGACCGTGGTCGCCATCTCCAAGCCCGGCGGACCGGAGGTGCTGATTCCTGAGCAGCGCAGCGTTCCGCAGCCCGGACCGGACGAGATTTTGGTCAGGGTGCAGGCCGCCGGCGTGAACCGGCCCGACGTCGCGCAGCGCTCCGGCGCCTATCCGCCGCCGCCCGGCGCCAGCGACCTGCCCGGCCTGGAGATCGCCGGTGAAGTGGTCGCGGTCGGCAGCAACGCCAAGCGGCACAAGATCGGCGACAAGGTGATGTCGCTGGTCGCCGGCGGCGGCTATGCGCAGTACTGCATCGCCCAGGACGCCCAGGCGATGAGCGTGCCGCCGGCGCTGTCGATCAAGGAAGCCGGCGCGCTGCCGGAAACCCTGATGACCGTCTGGCACAATGTGTTCGAGCGCGGCGGCCTGAAAGCCGGCGAGACGCTGCTGATCCACGGCGGCTCCTCCGGCATCGGCACCATGGCGATCCAGCTCGCGAAGGCCTTCGGCGCGAAAGTGTTCGTCACCGTGGGATCGCAGGACAAGATCGACGCCTGCCTCAAGTTGGGCGCCGACCGCGCCATCAATTACAAGACGGAAGACTTCGTCGCCGTGGTCAAGGAAGCGACCAACAAGGAAGGCGTCAATCTGATCCTCGACATGGTCGCCGGCGAGTATGTCGATCGCAATTATGATGCCGCCGCGGTGGACGGCCGCATCGTGCAGATCGCAACTCTCAACGGGCCCAAGGTCAGCGTCAACATCGCCAAGGTGATGGTCAAGCGCCTCACCCATACTGGCTCGACCCTGCGCCCCCGTACTAATGCGGACAAGGCGGCGATGGTGGCCGCAATCGAAGCGAAAGTGATGCCGCTTTTGCGCGAAGGCCGCGTCAAACCGCTGATGGACAGCACTTTCCCGCTGGAAAAGGCAGCCGATGCGCATCGGCGCATGGAGACGAGCGCACATATTGGCAAAATTGTGTTGGAGGTCTAGGCCGCCGGCCCACAGGGCGAGGCGGAAACCCTTTGATTTTCCTCGCTTTCGTGGCATCTATCGCGACGCACCGAACCACTTTCGTTCGGTCTGAAATCGTCTTCACCGAAGAGTTTGCGTCGAACGCGGAGAACTGACCTTGCGTCTGATCAGGTGCCTCGCGCCCATCGCGCTGGGCCTCATGATGCTCGTTGCCGCGTCCCCTGCACGCGCGCTCGACGCCGTCAGCGTTCGCAGTGACGCGCCCGCGATCGACCTCACCGGCGTGCTCGAGCATCAGCGCAGCGATGCCGATCGCATCCAGGTCTCCACCGCGCCCGGCACCGACGGCATCGTCCGCCGCATCGAGGTGCGCGCCCGCGAGGGCGGCCAGAACTGGGTGGTGTTCGCGCTCGCCAACAACACCGACGACCAGCTCGACCGCCTGATCGTCGCCCCGCATTACCGCATCGTTTCCTCAGGGCTGTTGTGGCCCGACCTCGGCCTGTCGCGCATCGCCACCATCACGCCCTCGACCGGCGACCGGCCGGAGCGGCAGGAAAGCCCGACCGCCGACGTCTTCCGAGTCACGCTCGACCCCGGCGCCGTCATCACCTTCGTGGCGGAGCTGCGCACCGACAAGCTGCCGCAGCTCTATCTGTGGGAGCCGGAAGCCTACAAGGACAAGGTCAACTCGTTCACGCTGTACCAGGGCATCGTGATCGGCATCTCCGGCTTGCTCGCGTTGGTGCTGACCATTCTGTTCGTGGTGAAGGGCAGCATCATGTTCCCGGCCGCCGCGGCACTGGCCTGGGCGGTGCTGGTCTATATCGGCGTCGACTTCGGCTTCTGGGGCAAGGTGCTCGACATGTCGAACAACGCCGAGCGCATCTGGCGCGCGGCGGGCGAAGCGATATTGGCGGCGACGCTCTTGGTGTTCCTGTTCGCCTATCTCAATCTCAGCCGCTGGCACGTGCGCTATTCGCACATCACGGTGGGCTGGCTCGCCTTCCTGGGATCGCTGGTCGCGCTTGCGCTGTTCGATCCGGCCGTCGCCTCCGGCATCGCGCGCATCTCGCTGGTGCTGATCGCCTTCGCGGGCTTCGCGCTGATCGTCTATCTCTCCACCCACGGCTTCGACCGCGCCGTGCTGCTGATCCCGACCTGGTTCCTCCTCGTGGTCTGGGTGGTCGCGGCCGGCATGACGGTCGCCGGCTCCGTCACCAACGACATCGTCGGCCCCGCCCTGCTCGGCGGCCTCGTGCTGATCGTGATGCTGATCGGCTTCACGGTGATGCAGCACGCCTTTGCCGGCGGCGGCGCCTCCACCGGCGTCGTCTCCGACATCGAGCGGCGCGCCCTGGCGCTGGCCGGCTCCGGCGACCTGATCTGGGACTGGGACGTCTCCGCCGACAAGGTTTTCACCAGCCCCGAAACGGAAGCCCTGCTCGGCCTCAAGCGCGGCACGCTGGAGGGGCCTGCGGCCTCCTGGCTCGAGGTACTGCATCCGCTGGATCAGGACCGTTTCCGCGCCGCGCTCGACAGCGTGCTCGACCAGCGCCGCGGCCGCCTGGTGCAGGACTTCCGGCTGCGTACCCCCGATGGCCACTTCATGTGGTTCGCGCTGAAGGCGCGGCCGGTGGTCGGCTCGGACGGCGAGGTCTCGCGCGTCGTCGGCACGCTCACCGACGTCACCGAGCTGCGCAACGCCGAGGAGCGCCTGCTGCACGATTCCGTGCACGACAACCTCACCGGCCTGCCCAACCGCAAGCTGTTCATGGACCGGCTCGGCGCGGTCGCGCATTTCGCCAAGACCATGCCGACGCTGCGGCCGACGCTGATGGTGATCGACCTCGACCGCTTCAAGCAGGTCAACGATTCCGTCGGGATCGCGGTCGGCGATTCCATCCTGCTGACGCTGGCCCGCCGCCTCACCCGCATCCTGAAGCCGCAGGACACGCTGGCCCGCATGGCCGGCGACCAGTTCGGCCTGATCCTGCTGTCGGAGCAGGACCCGGCCCGCATCACCGCCTTCGCAGAGACCATCCGCAAGACCATCCGCGCGCCGATCGCCTTCAACGACCGCGAGATCTTCCTGACCGCGTCGATCGGCCTCGCGCTCTCCGATCCGCAAACGCAGCTCACGGACGAGATCATCAAGGACGCCGAGCTTGCGATGTATCATTCCAAGCGCATCGGCGGCGACCGCATCGATGTCTACAAGCCGGCGATGCGGGCGCGGAAGACCGATCGCCTGACGCTGGAGAGCGAGCTGCGCCGTGCCATCGAGCGCCAGGAGCTGACGATCCTGTATCAGCCGATCGTGCGGCTGGAGGATCGCTCCGTCGCCGGCTTCGAAGCGCTGGTGCGCTGGGATCACCCCAAGCTCGGACGCATGGCGCCGTCGGAGTTCATCACCATCGCGGAAGAGACCGGCCTGATCGTCGACCTCGGCATGTTCGTGCTCGACCAGACCGCAAAGCAGCTTTCGGTGTGGCAGCGCGCGATGCGCTCGCGCGAGCCGATCTTCGCCAGCGTCAACGTCTCGTCGCGGCAATTGCTACGCCACGACCTGATCCACGACATCCGCACCGTGCTGTCGCGCTCCTCGGTGGCGCGCGGCACGCTGAAGCTGGAATTGACGGAATCGCTGGTGATGGAGAACCCGGAGCACGCGGCGCAGATGCTGACGCGGATCCGCGAGCTCGGCACCGGACTGTCGCTCGACGATTTCGGTACCGGCCATTCCTCGCTGGCCTATCTGCAGCGCTTCCCGTTCGACACCATCAAGATCGACCAGTCCTTCGTGCGCACCACCAACCGCGGCACGCGGCCGGTGATCCTGAAGTCGATCATCGCGCTCGCGCACGATCTCGGCATGGACGTCGTCGCCGAGGGCGCCGAGACGGATTCGGACGCGGTCGAGCTCTACCAGATGGGCTGCGAATACGCCCAAGGCTTCGCCTTCGGCGAACCGATGGATGCCGATGCGGCGATGCGGCTGCTGACGGAAGTGCGGCTGGAAGCGGCGAGCTGATCTTCTTCTTTCTCCCGGGTTGTCTCCGCGAGTTCAACCGCAAGAGATTGGCTCGCGGAGAGAACCTCTCACCCGTCTCGCCGCTACGCGGCGAGCCACCCTCTCCCACAAGGGGAGAGGGGAAGAGTGTGCCACTGCGCTACCACCGCCTCTGCGGCTTGCGCTTTGTGAACCGCACGCTCGTACCATCGGGCATGCGCGTCGCGACGAAGCCCGCGGCGAGGCAAGCTTCGCGCTGCGGCATCTGGATGTCGGGGCTGCGCAGGCTGTCCCACCACGAGGCACGATTGGCCGCGCGCGGCAGGGCCGCGCCGATGATCTCTTCGATCTGCTCGAAGCTCAGCACCAGCTCATCCTGCTTCTGCCGCATCAGATAGTCGCGCAAAGCGTCGTAGTCGTTCACATCAGTCCTCTTGTCCGAAACCGGGTCTGCCCACACCGGGCCTGCCCAAAACCGTGGCCTGCGTATACCGATTCTTAACTCACTACGGCAGCTCCGTCCTGCCTTAAACACTGCTCAAGCTTTCGGGCGCATCCACTAATATCGGGAGCGAGCGATGTTATCTGGATGGCGCGACGTCATGGCCCGCCGGCCGTGGCGGATTTCGGCGAAGCTGCTGATCATCTCGTCCGTGGTGACGGTGATCGGCTTTTCCGCCATTTGCGTCAACGTGATGCTCGACATGCGCCGCGGCGAGGAGGCGCTCGCCCGTCAGACGCTGGAGAACCTCGCGACGACCATCCAGTCCGACGTCAGCCGCAACGTCGAGATCTACGACCTCTCGCTGAAGGCGGTCGCCAGCAACATGCTGCTGCCCGAGCTGGCGACGGTGTCGAAGCCGGTCCGTCACCTGATCCTGTTCGATCACGCGACGACGGCGAGGCATTTCGGCGCCATCCAGGTGTTCGACCCCGAGGGCAGGCTGGCCATCGACGCCTCCACGCTCGATCCCCTCCCGGAGAACCGGAGCGAGGAAGACTATTTCAGGGTCCATCGCGACAATCCCGAGGCCGGGCTCTTCATCAGCCGCCCGATGCTGTTCCGCGGCGCTTACTCGATCGTGCTGAGCCGGCGCATCAGCGACACCGACGGTGGATTCCTCGGCGTCGTCGCCGGCTCGATCCGCTTCAGCTATTTCCACGAATTGTTCGAGCGGCTGAACCTCGACCCCGAAGACACCATCACCGTCCTCAAGCGCGACCGCACCATCATGATGCGGCGGCCGTTCGATCTCGACATCATCGGCACGAACCTGAACGACCGCCGGGCCTGGAAGGCGGACAACCTCCCGGTCGGCGCCGCCTATTCCGGACAGGGCCCGGTCGATCCGACGCCGCGGCTCTATGTCCGCAGCGCCGACAGCGGACCGCTGTTCGTGGTGGCGGGCAAGCCTCTGGCCGCGGTTTTCGCGCTCTGGCAGAAAGAGGCGTTTCGCATCGGCGCCGTGGTGCTGGTGCTCGCGCTGTTCGTGCTGGGATCGACCCTGGTGCTGGCGCGGGAGATCGGCCGGCGCGCCGAGGCCGAGCGCAAGCTCGAGGAGATGGCGACGACGGACGCGCTCACCGGCCTGAAGAACCGCCGCAAGTTCGATTCCGTCATCGACGTCGAATGGCGGCGCGCCATGCGCCAGAAGGCGCCGGTCGCGCTGCTCATGATCGATGCCGATCACTTCAAGGCTTACAACGACACGTTCGGCCATCAGGCCGGCGACCAGGTGCTGGTCGGCATCGCCATCTGCATTTCCGATTCGGTGAGCCGGGCCGGCGACTGTGCCGCGCGCTATGGCGGCGAGGAATTCGCCGTGCTGCTGCCGAACATCTCGGCCGCCGACGCCTTCAAGGTCGCCGAGGCGATCCGCACCAAGGTGCAGGGCTGGTCCGATGAGCAGGTGATCTTGACGGTGTCCTGCGGGGTCGCCAGCCTCATTCCCACCGCCGGCATGGACTGGTCGGTCCTGGTCGCCGCCGCCGACAAGGCGCTCTATGCGGCGAAAGCGGGCGGGCGCAATCAGTCGGTGGTGGCGAGCCTGCCGAAGCTGTCGCTGGTGGCGTGAAGCGCTACGCCGCCGTTATTGAACGCGACGCAATCCGCCACACCACCGGTGTCGTCCCTGCCTAGTGCGCAATTGCGCACGGGGCGCAGGGACCCATAACCACAGGGAAGAGTTTGGCGAAGACACGCCGTTCGGTAATGCTACCGAACGCAATCGACAGATCACGCGGTATGGGTCCCTACGTTCGCAGGGACGACGGCGTGGGTGGCTATGACTGCCCCAGATACTTCTTCATCTCCGCGATCAAGCCGTCGCGCAACTCCGGCCGCTTCAGGCCGTAGGCGATGTTGGCGCGCAGGAAGCCGGGCTTGGAGCCGCAATCGTGGCGCTCGCCCTCGAACTCGACACCGTAGAATTTCTGCGATTTGGCGAGGCCGATCATGGCGTCGGTGAGCTGGATCTCGCCGCCGGCGCCGCGCTCCTGCGTCTCCAGGATCTTGAAGATCTCGGGCTGCAGGATGTAGCGGCCGGTGATCGAGAGGTTGGAGGGCGCGGTGCCCTTGGCCGGCTTCTCGACCATGCCGTCGACCTCGAACATCTTGCCGCTGCGCTTGCCGACGCCGCAGATGCCATATTGATGGGTGAGATGGTCGGGCACCGCCTCGACCGCGACCAGATTGGATTTCTCGCCGAGCGAGGATGCCATCTCGATCATCTGCTTGAGGCAGCCCGGCGTGTTGAGCACGAGTTCGTCGGGCAGCACTACGGCGAACGGCTCGTTGCCGACGATGTCGCGCGCGCACCAGACCGCGTGACCGAGGCCGAGCGGCGCCTGCTGGCGGGTGAAGCTGACGGCGCCCGCTTCGGGTTGGTTCTGCGCCAGGATGTCCTGCTCGGCCTTCTTGCCGCGCGCCGCAAGCGTCGCGTCGAGCTCGAACATCCGGTCGAAATGATCTTCGATGACGTTCTTGTTGCGGCCGGTGACGAAGACGAAGTGCTCGATGCCGGCCTCCCTCGCCTCGTCATAGACGTACTGGATCAGCGGCTTGTCGACGATGGTCAGCATTTCCTTCGGCATCGCCTTGGTGGCGGGCAGGACACGGGTGCCGAGGCCGGCGACGGGGAATACGGCTTTGCGAATTTTCATGGGATTGTTCGAATACCTGGGGGCAGATGGAACGAAGCTGGAAGCGGAGCCAAGAATGGAGCAACGGCATCTTGCTAGCCTGTTTGCAGCCGCCAACAAAGGCGGATGTGGGGCCTCATCCGCGCAGAGTTAAGAAAAAGGCCGCCACCAAAATTTCACCTTTGTTAAGCTATTGGCAACCGTAACCAGGCCTCCTGATGGCGGATTTTTGAACAGCCCGACGGGTGGGACATGATGCGATCGGTGGCAGGGCAAGCAAGACGGGCGGTATCCGCAACGGGCGCAATGATGATTGCGGCCGTTCTGCTGCTGCCTGCCGGCGCGCATGCCCAGGCGCAGAACGGCCTGTCCAACCTGTTCGGCGGCATCTTCTCCGGCCCCAATCCTGCGCCGTCGCAAGCCCCGACGAGCTCCGGCGGCCCCCAGCCCTGGAGCGGCGAGGACGGCGCCTCCGGCCATCCCTTGATGACGGCTGCGGCGATCCGCGAGGCCGCCGGCAATTTCAATAATTGCGTCGCCGGGATGTGGCCCGATGCCGCACGACGCGGCGTCACGCAGGAAAACTTCCAGCGCTTCACGGCGGGCCTCAGCCCCGATCTGCGCATCATGGATCTCATGGATTCGCAGCCGGAGTTCACCAAATCGATCTGGGACTATCTCGACATCCTCGTGAACGACAACCGTCTCGCCAAGGGCCGCGAGGTGCTCGCCAAATACAAGGCGCAGTTCGACGCTACCGAGAAGGCCACCGGCGTCGACCGCTACATCATCGCCTCGATCTGGGGCATCGAGTCCAATTACTCGACACAGATGGGCGACCGCAGCGTGCTGCAATCGACCGCGACGCTCGCCTGCATCGGCCGCCGCCAGGCCTATTTCAAGGACGAGTTTCTCTCGGCGCTCGAGATCGTCAACCGCGGCGATCTCAGGCCGGAGCAGATGCGCGGCTCCTGGGCCGGCGCCTTCGGCCCGACCCAGTTCATGCCGACCGCGTTCAAGCGCTTTGCCGTCGATGGCGATGGTGACGGCCGCCGCGACGTCGTCGACAATCCCACCGATCTGATCGCCTCGACCGCCAACAATCTGAAGAAGGACGGCTGGCAGGCCGGCCAGACCTGGGGCTTCGAGGTGGTGGTGCCCCAGGGCTTCAACTACATGCTGGCCGACCGCACCAAGGCGATGCCGATCGCGCAATGGGAGAAGCTCGGGCTGAAGCGGGCGACCGGCCAGCCCTTCCCGCATCCGGCGGAGAAGGCCTATCTGCTGGCCCCGGCGGGCGCGCAGGGACCGGGCTTCCTGATGCTGCAGAACTACCGCGTCATCATGAAATACAACCCGGCCGAGGCCTATGCGCTGGCGATCGGCCATTTCGCCGACCGCCTGCGCGGCGGGCAGCCCTTCGTGCAGCCCTGGCCGCGCCAGGAGCGCGAGCTGTCGCGCACCGAGCGGCTGGAACTGCAGCAGCTGCTGGCCCAGCGCGGCTTCTACAAGGGCACCCCGGACGGCCAGTTCGGCGGCCAGACCCGGGAAGCCCTGCGTAACTTCCAGGCCTCGATCGGGGTGCCCGCCGACGGATTTGCCTCCTCCGACGTGCTGGACCGGCTGCGCGGGCGGTAAAATCGCCCCGAAAGTAACCCTGAACAGGGATTTCGCCCGCCGACCTTGACGGAGGCGGCTGTTCCCCGGTGTATGGGACAAGAATCTGCGATGGAATTTGCCCGTTTGGCGCCCGATTCCGTTACTATATTGAGCCAATCCCGATCCCCGTTGCGCGTGCCCGAGATCGCATGTCGAAGAAGTCCCTGTTCAAGGCGCTGACCGAGACCGGCCCGCTGATCGCGCTGGGGACGGCGCTTGCGATTCTGGTGTCGGTTGCGGGGCCTGCCTCGGCACAGTTCTTCAACTTCCCCGGCTTCGGCGGTCCGCCGCAGCGCTCGGCGCCGCCGCCGCAACGCGGCGGTGGTGGCGGTGGATGGTTCGGCGGCGACTTCTTTGCACCGTTCCAACAGCAACAACCGCAGGCACCGCGCCAGGATTTTTCGCGTGCGCCGGGGCCGGCCAAGCGCGACACGATCCCTGAGAAGAACGTGCTGGTGCTCGGCGACGCGATGGCCGACTGGCTCGCTTATGGCCTGGAAGACGCCTATGCCGAGCAGCCCGACATGGGCGTGATCCGCAAGCACAAGACCGTTTCAGGCCTGATCAAGTACCAGCCGAAGGGCGAGCCCTCGGACTGGGCGGCGGCGGCAAGGGGCATCCTGGAGACCGAAAAGCCCGACGTCATCGTCGTCATGCTCGGCCTCAACGACCGCGCCGCGATCCGCGAGCCGGCGGCGGAGAAGCCTGCGGACAAGGACAAGAAGAGCGACAAGGGCGCGCGCGGCAAGCCACAGGGAAAAAGCGACGGAAAGCCCGGCGAGACGAAGCCCGGCCACGATACGGCCGCCAAGCCCGACGACAAGCCTGCCGATGCCGACCTGCCGCAGGATGACGCCGACAACGCCGACACGCCGGCGGCCGCCCCCGAAAAGACCGCCCGCAATCCGAACGGCCTCTACGAATTCCGCGACGAGCGCTGGATCGAGCTTTACGGCAAGAAGATCGAGGAGCTCGCGAACGTCCTCAAATCCAAGGGCGTGCCGGTGCTCTGGGTCGGCCTGCCCGCGGTTCGCGGACCCAAGGGCACCGCGGATACGCTGTTCCTCGACTCGCTCTATCGCGAGGGCGCGGCCAAGGCCGGCATCACCTATGTCGATGTCTGGGACGGTTTCGTCGACGAAGCCGGCCGCTTCCTGCAGAAGGGGCCGGACTTCGAAGGCCAGATCCGCCAGCTGCGCAGCTCTGACGGCGTCTATTTCACCAAGGCCGGCGCGCGCAAGCTCGCGCATTATGTCGAGCGCGAGATCACGCGCCTGTTGGCGGGACGCTCCGGCCCGATCGCGCTGCCGAGCGAGCCTGCGACCCCCGATACCAGCGCCGAGCCCGGCAAGCCCGCGCCGCGGCCGTTGGCGGGGCCGATCGTGCCGCTGGTTGCGGCCTCGATCTCGACCGATCAATTGCTGGGCGGCCCGGGCTCGCGTCCCGCCGCCGTCGATGCGCTCGCTGCAAAGACGATGGTGAAGGGCGAGCCGCTGGCAGCTCCCGCCGGCCGCGCCGACGATTATGCCTGGCCGCGCCGCGAAGTCGGCCGCGAGCAGGCCAAGGGCGATACGCCTGTTGCCGCGACGACGCCTGACGGCAACGGCCCGAATGCATCGGGGACACCGGGGGCGGCCGCTGCGATCGCGCCGCCGAAGCTGGCGCCGAAGAAGCCGCCGGTCCCGCCGCAACAGCCGGCACAGGCGAGCCCATCCTTCCGGGATTTCTTCGGCTTCGGCTCACCGCAGCCGGCACCGCCGCGTCAACTGACGCCCGCGCCCGGACCTCGCAATCCGAATCCCAACCCGGGGGTCCCGCGTCCGCCGGGTAACGTCGGACGTTCGGCGGAGATGTTCCGGTAATTTCGGAACGGCGATCGCGTGTCCCGGACGCGCAGCAGCGTAGACGCTGCGCAGAGCCGGGATCCAATTCCTCTCACGGCCTTCGAAAAAGAACGTGCCCCGGCTCAGCAGCGCACCACTGCGTGGCGCGCTGCGTCCGGGGCACGAGATGCGTGCTTGTCGCTCAGCCCTCAGTAGCGCCAGCGCGACGGCGGGGGACGACGCGCGGGGCGCGACATCAGCAGCGCGAGCGCGAAGCCGATGCCGCCGGCCACCATCAGCGCACCGAGCGGATTGTCCTGCACCTTCTTCGACAGCGCCTGTGTGCCATCGCGGAAAGTGTCGCCGCTGTTGTCATAGGCGTCCTTGGCGTAGCTGGTCGCGGTGTCCGCGGCGTCACGCACGGCATCCTTGGCCTGGCCGTAGAGATTCTGCACGGTGCCCGCAGCCTCGCGTGCCTTGCCTGAGGCCTGCGTCTTGGAATCGCCTGCCATGTCTCCGATCGCGCTTTCCGCCTTACCTGCGTAGTCCTTGGCCGCGCCAACAATCCGATCCGTATCCATGATGCTCCTCCTCGGGGGTCAGCCCAAGTAACCGATCAGGAGCAGCGCAGTTCCAAGCCATGACGAAAGTGTATGTGTGGCCCGGCAACAAACTACAAAATCAGCCCGCCATCGACGACCAACGTCTGGCCAATGATGTAGGACGACAGCGGCGAGGCCAGGAACAGGGCCGCGCCCGCCATATCGGCCGGCGTGCCCAATCGCCGCAGCGGGATGCGCGCGAGCGCGCCTTCGAGCCGCTTCGGGTTGTCGGTCGTCACCTTCGTCATCTTGGTGTCGACGAGCCCCGGCGCGATGCCGTTGACGCGGATGCCGTCCTCGGCCCAGGCCTCGCCCAGCGTCCGCGTCAATCCGGCCGCGCCGGTCTTCGAGGCGTTATAGGCGGGATTGCCCATGGTGGAATGATAGGCCGCGGTCGAGGACACCATGATCAGCGCGCCCTTCGCATCCCGCAACATGGGATGAAAACGCGTGGCGCAAGCCATCAGGCTCATGAGATTGACCTCCACCACCTTGCGGAATCCGGCCATCTCGAATTCGCCGCGACGATAGAGCACCGCGCCTTGCGCGAGCACCAGCACGTCCAGCCTGTCGAAGGACGGCTTGAACGCTTCGACCGCAGCGGGGTTGCTGACGTCGAGCTGCGCGTAGGAAAGACCCGTGAGATCGGAGCCCTCCTCCGCGGAATATTCCGTTGCGCGAGCACGCGTGCCGCAAACCGCGACCTGCGCGCCCCGCGTGCGAAACGCCTGCGCGATACCGTTGCCGATCCCGCTCGAACCACCGACGACCAGCACCTGCTTGCCTGAGAAATCGAGCTCGTTCGCCATCGCGGCCTCCCTTTTGTCTTGCTTGTTTGACCTGTCTGCGGATCGGTGCCAGCCTTGTCAATCATAACAAGAACAAGCGACTTCCCGAGGAAACAACATGTCCGAGTTCAAGGAGCTCAGCCGGTCCGTCAAGGGCCTGACCGTTCTCGTCACCGGCGCGGCGAGCGGGATGGGGCGCGCGACGGCGCGCGTGTTCGCCGCTGAAGGCGCGAACGTTGCCGTCACCGATTTCGACGCGCAAGGCGCGCAGGCGGTTGCCGGGGAGATCGCCGCGAGCGGCGGATCAGGAAAGGCATGGAAGCTCGACGTTGCCGACGGCGGCGAGATCAAGCGCGTCGTTGACGAGATCGCCGCGCATTTCGGTGGGCTCGACATCGTGGTCAACAATGCCGGCATCTCCGTGCGGGTCGCGATCGACGACGAGGCCTATGAGGACGCCTGGACCAGGGGCATCGCGGTGATGCTGACGGCGCATCCGCGCATCATCCGCGCCGCGCTGCCTCATTTGCGCAAGTCCAAGTGCGCGCGCATCGTCAACATCGCTTCGACCGAGGCGCTCGGCGCCACCGCATTGCACAGCCCGTATTCGGCAGCGAAGGGCGGCGTTGCCAGCCTCACCCGCTCGCTCGCCGTCGAGCTCGGCCGCGAAGGCATCACCGTCAACTGCATCTGCCCGGGCCCGATCCGCACCGCGATCACCGACCGCATCTCGGAAGAGCACAAGACGATCTACGCCAAGCGCCGCACCGCGCTCGGACGCTACGGCGACCCCGAGGAGGTCGCGCACATGACACTGAGCCTGTGCCTGCCGGCGGCGTCGTTCCTCACCGGCGCGGTGATTCCGGTGGATGGCGGGTTGATGGCGCGGAACGCGTGAGAGCCATGCATGCCGAGCGTTGACAACGCCGGGTCGGAGAGTAGCTTTTTCGCCGACAGAGCGGGACCAACCGCTCGCGACCCGCGGGAGAGAACGTCATGACGATCGCCATCCGGCAGCTTCAGAAGCATTTTGTCGGCGAGGTCTCCGGCCTCGATCTGCGAAAGCCTCTCACGGAGGCCGAAGCACGCGAGGTCGAGGCCGCCATGGACAAATACGCGGTGCTGGTCTTCCACGACCAGGACATCACCGACGAGCAGCAGATGGCCTTTGCGCTCAATTTCGGCCAGCGCGAGGACGCCCGGGGCGGCAACATCACCAAGGCCGACGAATACCGCCTCAGCTCGGGCCTGAACGACGTCTCCAACCTCGGCAAGGACGGCAAGCCGCTGCCGAAGGACAGCCGCGCCAATCTGTTCAACCTCGGCAATTGCCTGTGGCACTCCGACAGCTCGTTCCGCCCAATCCCGGCAAAATTCTCGCTGCTGTCGGCGCGCGTGGTGAACCCGAAGGGCGGCAACACCGAATTCGCCGACATGCGCGCCGCCTATGATGCGCTCGACGACGAGACCAAGGCGGAGATCGAGGATTTCATCTGCGAACATTCGCTGATGTATTCGCGGGGATCGCTCGGCTTCACCGAATACACCGACGACGAGAAGCAGATGTTCAAGCCGGTGCTGCAACGGCTGGTGCGGACCCATCCCGTGCATCGTCGCAAGTCGCTGTATCTGTCATCGCATGCGGGCAAGATCGTCGGCATGAGCGTGCCGGAGGGACGCCTCTTGCTGCGCGATCTCAACGAGCACGCGACGCAGGCGGAGTTCGTCTACGTCCACAAATGGAAGCTGCATGACCTCGTGATGTGGGACAACCGCCAGACCATGCACCGCGTCCGGCGCTACGACCAGTCGCAGCCGCGCGACATGCGCCGCGCCACGGTGGCAGGAACGGAGCCGACGGTGCAGCAGCAGGCGGCGGAGTAGGAACGACCGGACGCAACGCTACTCAGCAATCGGTGTCATCGCCCGGCTTGACCGGGCGATCTAGTATTCCAGAGATGGCTGTGATCGAACCGAGAAGCTGCGGCGTACTGGGTCGCCCGGTCAAGCCGGGCGACGACAGCGGTGGGTGGCGCAACACCGGAGTATGTCGCCACCGACAAACGCACCAGCTACGCGTGTCCGGCCTCGTTCGAGAGCATGCCGGGGTCGATGCCGATCTTGTGCAGGGCGCGGTTGTATTTGTCGTCGACGTCGTCGCCGAAGATCAGATCCGCATCCGCATCGCAATGCAGCCAGCCGTTGCTCTGGATTTCGGTCTCGAGCTGGCCCGGCGCCCAGCCGGCATAGCCGAGCGCGAGAATGGCGTGCTTGGGGCCCGAGCCGTTGGCGATGGCGCGCAGGATGTCGACGGTCGCCGTGAGGCAGACGCCGTCATCGATCCGCAGCGTCGCGTTCTCGATGTAGAAGTCGCTCGAATGCAGCACGAAGCCGCGGCCGGTATCGACCGGGCCGCCGCGCAGCACCTTCATGCTTTCGGCATTCTCAGGCAGCTTGATGTGCTCGCCCTTCTTGATGATGCCCAGTTGCTGCAAGAGCTCGGGGAAGTCGATGCTGCCGGCCGGGTGGTTGACGATGATGCCCATCGCTCCCTCCGCCGAATGGGCGCACAGATAGATCACCGAGCGCTCGAAGCGGGAATCGCCCATGACGGGCATCGCGATCAACAGCCGGCCGTCGAGATAACCGGCCGAATTCGGGAGTCCGGAGCCCACCCCGCGGGTGCTTTCGCCCGTCCTCTTGCCTGTGGGAGCCATCGGTGAAGCACTCCGGTTTCAATTCCTATCCTGATGTCGGGCCGGGCCGCTGTCAAATCAAGGCTTGCAGGGATGCGATTCAAGTGCATCCATCACAAGCAATTCAATGGTTTGCGCGAGGGCGACCCTGTAAAGACGTGCCATGCTCACAAGAGTTCCCCTGCATGCGGCGATTGGCGTCGCGACAACCCTGCTTGCGTCGTCACTGGCCATCGCAGCCCACGCCGATGACGCTTCGCCGTGGCAGCGCGACGGACATTCCGCAGTGCGGCTATTGGCGGGATCCCGCAGCGGCGCCGTCCTGCTCGGCGGTATCGCCTTCCAGCTCCAGCAGGGGTGGAAAACCTATTGGCGCAGTCCCGGCGATTCTGGCGTTCCGCCGCGGTTCGACTTCTCGAAGTCGGACAATGTCGAGGCGGTGACGATCATGTGGCCGGCGCCGCTGAAATTCGACGATGGCGCCGGCGGCCATTCGATCGGCTATCATGACCAGATCGTGCTGCCCTTGCGCATCGTCGCCAAGGCGGCCGACAAGCCCGTGACCTTGCGTGCCGAGATCAATTACGCCGTGTGCGAGAAGCTCTGCATTCCGGTCGACGCCAAACTCGAGCTCGGCTTCAACAACGTTGCCTCCACCGAGGATGCCAATTTGCGCGCGGCGCTCGACGCTGTGCCCAAGCCAGCCAATATCGGCGATCCCAATCCGCTCACCATCCGCGACGTCAAGCGCGACGGTCCCAAGAACGTGGTGGTCGACGTGGTTGCGCCTGACAGAAGCAACGTCAATCTGTACGTGGAAGGGCCGACGCCCGAATGGGCGTTGCCGATTCCGGAGCCGGTCAAGGAAAGCCCGGCTGGCGTGAAGCGCTTCTCGTTCGAACTCGACGGCCTGCCGCCGGGCGCCAAGCCCGACGGCGCAGCGCTGAAATTCACGCTGGTCGGACCGGAGAAGTCTTACGAGTTCAATACCAACCTGGAATAGCTCGTCGCGGACGGAGCAACGAAGCCGATCAGGATGCGGGGCAGACCTTCGAAGCCTGCTTTTCCTGCAGCTTCTTCGTGCAATATGTGCTGCAGCGCTGACCGCCGACCTTGGCGCAGTAAGCCAGGCACTTTTCGTAGGAACATCCCCAGGCGTCCGCCCGCGCGGGCGTCATGGAATAGAGATCGAAGCTGGCCATCGCGGCGAGCACGGTCATGCACATCATGAATCGAGTCATCAATCGCTCCTTCTGAAAAGGCCTGAAAATGGCGTCCCGTGCGCGACCAACCGGCCCGCACATATTCCAAATGAATTCACTATGCGGCCAGCATAGTTCGAGGCGGCCCGGAAGGTCACGCGCTAAATTGGAGGGATTGCGGCAACGACGCCATCCGCGCCCCCGCGCCAAGCGAAATGACGTTCGCCTCCCTGCGCCGGCTTTCGGAGGAAGCCGCCGGAAGCGGTCCAACCGAATCTTAAGGAATGGTTGCTAAGTCCCGGGCCTGCCGCAGCACGCGGGACGCCCTGGGGACTCTTCGTGGCCGTGATGGATGCAGAACCCGCAACGACCGGACCGGCCGGCCTGATCGCGCGGCTGCGGGCCAAGCTAACGGGCGGCTCGAGCGAGGCCTCGCTGACGCGGCGGCTCGCCGGCACCATCTTCGTCATCCGCGTCATCAGCGCTGGGCTCGCTTATTTTTCGCAGGTGCTGCTCGCACGCTGGATGGGCACGTCCGATTACGGCATCTATGTCTATGTCTGGACCTGGGTGCTGCTGCTCGGCAGCATGATGGATTTCGGCATCTCGGCCTCGGCGCAGAAAATCATTCCGGAGTATCGCGCCAGCGGTGAGCAGGCGCTGCTGCGCGGCTTCCTCTCCGGCAGCCGATGGCTGACTTTTGCCGTGTCTGCGCTGGTGTCGCTCGCCCTTGCCGGCATCGTCAGGCTGCTGTCGCCCTGGATCGACCCGGCGGAGGAGCTGCCGCTCTATATCGGCTGCATGACGCTGCCCGCCTTCGTGGTCGCCAACACCCAGGACGGCATTGCGCGTTCGCATGACTGGATGCAGCTGGGCTTGATGCCGCAATTCATCATCCGCCAGGCGCTGATCATCGGCATCACCGGCGCGGCCTTCCTGCTCGGCTATCATCTCGGTGCGGTCGCCGCGATGGTTGCGAGCGCCGGTGCCGTCTGGATTGCAATGAGCGGGCAGATGGTGGTGCTGAACCGTAAGCTCGCCGGTCACATCGCGCCCGGACCCAAGACCTACGACATCCGCGGCTGGCTCGCCGTCTCGCTGCCGATCCTCTTGGTCGAGAGCTTCTATCTGCTGCTGTCCTATACCGACGTGCTGGTGCTGCAACAGTTCCGTCCCTCCGACGAGGTCGGCGTCTACTTTGCGGTGGTGAAGACGCTGGCGCTGGTCTCGTTCATCCACTACGCGATGTCGGCGACGACGGCACATCGCTTCGCCGAATACAACGCAAGCGGCGACAAGGCACGGCTGTCGGCCTATGTGGCGCATGCGATCAACTGGACGTTCTGGCCGTCGCTTGCGGCGACCATCGTGCTGCTCGCGCTCGGCAAGCCGCTGCTCTGGCTGTTCGGGCCGCAATTCGTGATCGGTTACGACATCATGTTCGTCGCCGCGATCGGGCTCGTGGTGCGCTCGGCCATCGGGCCGGTCGAGCGGCTGCTCAACATGCTCGGTCAGCAGAAGATCTGCGCGCTCGCTTATGCGCTGGCCTTCGTGATGAACGTCGTGCTCTGCATCGCGCTGGTGCCGCGCTACGGCGGCCACGGCGCCGCGGCCGCGACCTCGATCTCCCTCAGCTTCGAGACGGTGCTCCTGTTCTGGATCGTGCGGCAGCGGCTCGGACTGCACGTGCTGGCGTTCGGTAAATAGGCGCTGCGCGCCTGCCCTGCTCGCTGCCTCCCCGAGGAACGGCTCTGTCAGAGCACGCGCGCGAACGAGGCAAAACGCCTCTCGTTCCCCACCCTGCAGCAAATTTTTTCTTATTCTGTCCAAGCGGTTGCGCGTTGGGGGAACTTTATTCTACGTCGTATTGCCTAACCGACGAGATCAACCTAAGATTCCCCTGATATGTTCGATCCACTGTACGTCGCCTCTGGATTCGGCGTCGGCCTGCTTGTCGGAATGACCGGCGTGGGCGGCGGCTCGCTGATGACGCCGCTCTTGATCCTGCTGTTCGGCGTTCATCCCTCCACAGCGGTCGGGACCGACCTGCTCTATGCCGCCGCGACCAAGACCGGCGGCAGCGTGGTGCATGGCTGGTCGCGCAGCGTGCACTGGCCGGCGGTGCTGCGGCTCGCCTGCGGCAGCCTTCCAGCGAGCGCGCTGACGCTGCTCGTGCTGTGGAAGCTCGACCTCAGGAGCGATGCCGAGCGCAGCCTGATCAATCTGGTGCTGTGCTTTGCGCTGCTGCTGACTGCGACGTCGCTGATCTTCCGCAAGTCGATCATGGAGCGCTATCGCAGCCGGCTGGAGGGCGTCGACGATCGCACCACCGCGATTGCGACCGTCGTGACCGGCGTCGTGCTCGGCGTGCTGGTCTCGATCTCGTCGGTCGGCGCGGGCGCGGTCGGCGTCACCGTGCTGCTGCTGCTCTATCCGCGCCTGCCGATGGTGACCATCGTCGGCTCCGATATCGCCCATGCGGTGCCGCTGACGCTGGTCGCCGGTATCGGGCACTGGGCGCTCGGCGACGTGGATTGGGCGCTGATGGGCGTCTTGCTGATGGGCTCGCTGCCCGGCATCATCGTCGGCAGCTACAGCGCGACGCGTGTGCCCGAGACAGTGTTGCGCCTGACGCTTGCCAGCGTGCTGTTCCTCGTCGCCGGCAAGATCATGTTTGCGGAGCTCCACCTGTCGTCGGCCTTCGTCACCGCGCTGGCCTGGGGGCACTAGGCAGCGACCGGACGACGGAATCGGCGGGTGGGCAAAGCGAAGCGTGCCCACCATTTTTCTCGATCGCGGACAGGTGGTGGGCATGGCGCAAGTGCGCCTTTGCCCACCGCTCACCTACGGCACCGTAGCCTTACGCTGCGGTCCAGCCGCCGTCGATCGAGAGGTTGGTGCCGGTGATCTGGGCGGCATCGTCGCTGCACAGGAACAGCGCCAGCGCTGCGACCTGCTCGGAGGTGACGAACTCCTTGGTCGGCTGCGCGGCGAGCAGCACGTCGTTGATGACCTGCTCCCGCGTCAGGCTGCGCGCCTTCATCGTGTCGGGGATCTGCTTCTCGACCAGCGGCGTCCAGACATAGCCGGGGCTGATGCAGTTGCAGGTGATCTTGTGGGTCGCGACCTCGAGCGCCACGGTCTTGGTGAGGCCGGCGATGCCGTGCTTGGCCGAGACATAGGCCGACTTGAAGGGCGAGGCAACCAGCGAGTGCGCGGACGCCGTGTTGATGATGCGGCCCCAGCCTTTCTTCTTCATGCCGGGCACCGCGGCGCGGATGCCGTGGAAGGCGGAGGACAGATTGATCGCGATGATCTGGTCCCACTTCTCGATCGGAAACTCCTCGACCGGCGAGACGAACTGGATGCCGGCATTGTTGACGAGGATGTCGACCGAGCCGAACGTCGTCTCGCCGAGCGCGATCATCCCGGCGATCTCGGCGGGCTTGCTCATGTCGGCCGGCGAATAGATCGCCTTCACCTTGAACTCGGACTCGATCTTGGCACGTTCCTTCTCGATGTCCTCCGGCGCACCGAAGCCGTTGATGACGACGTTGGCACCGGCGCCGGCGAACGCACGCGCATAGGCGAGCCCGATGCCGCTGGTCGACCCGGTCACGACGGCGTTCTTGCCTGACAGACTACCCATTCTATTCGCTCCTTTTTGCCGGGGGCGCAGAGACGTCCCCCGTGAGATCGTAAGTCACCATGGTCTCGCCGGACTGTGGCCGCTCGAGCCAATCCTTGTGGCGCATCGACAGGTGCACGTCGTTCACGCCGGCCTCCCAATGCTCGACCATCGCGACATGCGAGAAATCGTAATCCTTGGACGAGGATTCATAGTTCTTGCTGCGGTAGATCAGATGCACCACGGTGACGGTGCTTTCGCGCGACACTTTCGCCAGGAATTCGACGGAAGGGTCGTTCTTCAGATAATCCGGCAATTTGCCGATCAGGTCGCGCATCGCCCTGCGGGCGTTGTGCAACTGCTTGTTCTTGTCGGTGTTCATCCGCGTGCGGCTGGAATAGCGGATGTCCTTCTCGCGCTCGGCGGCCTCCAGCAGCGAGGTCGGCAGATCGCCCCGCGCGGAAAACAGGTCGACCTGGAAGATCAGCATGTCGCGGTCGACCTCGGCATCGAGCACATAGTCGAGCGGAGTGTTGGAGGCGATGCCGCCGTCCCAATAATGCTCGCCGTCGATGATCACGGAGGGAAAGCCGGGCGGCAGCGCGCCGGAGGCCATGATGTGCTCGGGGCCGATCTTCTTGCCGAGCTTCTTGAACTCGTAATTGTCGAAATATTTGAAATTGCCGGAGGTGACGCCGACCGCACCGACCGACAGGCGGGTCTTCAGGTCGTTGATGCGGTCGAAATCGACGAGACGCTCCAGCGTCTTCTTCAGCGGTGCGGTGTCGTAATAGCTCTCCGCCTGCGGGCTGCCGGGCGGCCAGAGCGGCGCCGGCGGGACGCGCGGGACGAAGAAGCCGGGCACGCCGAAGGTGGCGATCAGCGCGGCACTGGTCGAGTTGAACAATTCGCGGCTGTGATCGCTCTTGCCGATCGGCTTCCACGGCACCGGCGCGGAGACCATCTCCCAGAATTCCTTGAGCCGCTTGACGCGGGTTTGCCCTTCATTGCCGGCGATGATCGCGGCGTTGACCGCGCCGATCGAGATGCCGGCGACCCATTCCGGCTCGAAGCCTGCGCCGCACAGCGCCTGATAGGCGCCGGCCTGGTAGGAGCCGAGCGCACCGCCGCCCTGCAGGACCAGGACGCGTTGCGCATTCGCGGGGATGCTGGCGGATTCCGGGCTACGATCTGTCATCGGGGAACAATAGCAATGGCGCGCCACCGTGGCGACACTCCGCGGCGGCGTCAATGCATGCCGGATCAAGTCTGGCTTATCGGGGCTCCGTCGAGGCCAGGATCATGGTCCAAAACACTTTGTATTTGGTGCCGGGAGCATAACTCGCCGCGATGCCCAATTTTGTGACACCGCCCTTGAGCATGTTGGCGCGGTGCGGAGGCGAGTCGCGCCAGCCGGAAAACGCTTCCGCCAGCGTATGATAGCCGGCCGAGATGTTCTCGACGGCCACGGTCGCGGGATAGCCGCCGGCGGCGAGGCGCTTGGCCAGGGGCGCACGGACGTCATGGTCCATCTTGTTGGCCGCGGCCATCGCATTGGACTGGGATTCGGCGAGCCGCATCAGATCGGGGTCGATCACGACGGTGCCGAGAGCGTTGTTCTGGCGGTATTGCGAGATCATGATCGCGGCGGCCTGCGCATCGAGCTTGGAGCCCGGGACCGCCATGTCTGCATACATGGACGGCTGCTGGACCGGTGCTTCGTTGCCGGCACAGCCGGCGAGCAGCAAAGAAATGAGTATCGCGGCCGCAGCGCGCATGAATCGGGGCCCCCAATGAAGGGCCGTTGTTGCATACCAACCGTGGCTGAAAGGTGAATTTTGAGGAAAATTCGACCTGTCGGCCCCCGCTCAAGCGCCCGCAAAGATCCGGTAGCGGCGGGGTTCGAGGCCGATCATATCACCGGCGCGCAGTTCCTTGTCGCGGGGGGCGTCGATCTCGATGGTCTCGCCGCCGGATAGTGCGACTTCGGCCCGCTGCACGGGACCGAAATTACGGACGTGCTGCACGGCGCCCTCGAAGGCGCCGCTGCCGGGCGGGCCGACCAGCATGTCATGTCGCCGCACGAACAGTTTTGACGCGCCAGGCGCAAGCCCATCCGCCACCAGCGCGAGCGGCCGGTCGCCGAGCCTGACGACGCCGCCTTCGACCTGGACCGGCAGCTCGATGGATTCGCCGATGAAACCGTGAACGAACGCGCTGGCCGGGCTTTCATAAACGTCATCCGGCGAGCCGATCTGCTCCATCCTGCCCTTGTCCATCACCACGACGCGGTTGGCGACTTCCAGCGCTTCCTCCTGGTCGTGGGTGACGAAGATCGAAGTGACGTTGATCTCGTGGTGCAGCGAGCGCAACCAGCGGCGCAGTTCCTTGCGCACCTTGGCATCGAGCGCACCGAACGGCTCGTCGAGCAGCAGGATGCGCGGCTCGATCGCAAGCGCCCGGGCGAGCGCGATGCGCTGGCGCTGGCCGCCGGAGAGCTGGCTCGGATAGCGATCGGACAACCAATCGAGCTGGACGAGATCGAGCAATTCCTTGACGCGGGCGCGAATGGTCGCTTCGTCCTTGCGGACCGCGCGCGGCTGCACGCGCAGGCCGAAGGCGACGTTCTCGAACACCGTCATGTGGCGGAACAGCGCGTAATGCTGGAACACGAAGCCGACATGCCGCTCGCGCGCGCCCTGCGCCAGGGCATCCTCGCCGTTGAAGGAGACCTCGCCGGCATCGGGCCAGTCGAGGCCTGCGATGATCCGCAGCAGCGTGGTCTTGCCGGAGCCGGAGGGGCCGAGCAGCGCAAGCAATTCGCCGTCATTGACCTTGAGGTCGACGCCGTCGAGGGCCTTGAAGCTGCCGAACGTCTTGACGAGATTTCTGACTTCAATGGTCATTGGCGTCGTGTCCCTCGTCCAGATGACGTTCCAGAACGGTCTTCGCGATCAGCGTGATCAGCGCCAGCATCGCCAGCAGCGAGGCAATCGCGAAAGCGGCGACAAACTGGTACTCGTTGTAGAGAATCTCGACCAAGAGCGGCATCGTGTTGGTCTCGCCGCGGATATGGCCGGAGACGACGGAGACCGCGCCGAATTCGCCCATCGCGCGCGCGTTGCAGAGCAGCACCCCGTAAAGCACGCCCCATTTGATGTTGGGCAGCGTGACGCGGAAGAAGGTTTGCAGGCCCGAGGCGCCGAGCGAGACCGCGGCCTCCTCCTCCTGCGTGCCCTGCTCCTGCATCAGGGGGATCAGTGCACGCGCCACGAACGGGAAGGTCACGAAGGTGGTGGCGAGCGCGATGCCCGGCACCGCGAACAGGATCTGGATGTCGTGATCCCTCAACCAGCTACCGAAATAGCCTTGCGCGCCGAACAGCAGCACGAAAACGAGGCCTGAGATCACCGGGCTCACCGAGAACGGCAGGTCGATCAGCGTGATCAGGAAGGTCTTGCCGGGAAAGTCGAATTTGGCGATCGCCCAGGCCGCGACAAGGCCGAACACGAGGTTGAGGCCGACGGAAATCGCCGCGACGATCAACGTCAGCTTGATGGCAGCCAGCGCCTCCGGTTCGGCGAGCGCGGCGAAATAGGCAAGGATCCCCTTGGAGAAGGCCTGCGCGAACACGACCACCAGCGGCAGCACCACGAAGACCGACAGAAAGATCATCGCCAGCGCGATGATGACGATGCGCACCGCGCGCGGCTCGGTGCGCAGGCTGTCGCGCGCGGCCGCCGCATGCGCGCGCGCCTTTGCACGAGCCTTGGCACGCACCTTGGCATCGGGAGCCGAAGGCGAAACGGACTCTGCGATCTGCATCGTCATGGTCCGCCCTCACCGTTCCGGAATCCGGCTCTGCGCCCAGCGCTGGAGCCGGTTGACGGCGAAGATGATGACAAAGGACACGACGAGCATGACCACCGCAATGGCGGTCGCGTCGGCGTAGCGGAATTCGGAGAGCCGGATCACGATCAAGAGCGGCGCGATCTCGGAGACGTTGGGCAGATTGCCGGCGATGAAGATCACCGAGCCGTATTCGCCGACCGCGCGGGCGAAGGCGAGCGCGAGCCCGGTGAGCAGCGCCGGGGCCAGCGAGGGCAGGATCACGCGGATGATGGTCTGCCAGCGGCTGGCGCCCAGACTGCCCGCGGCCTCCTCGATCTCGGGATCGAGATCCTGCAGCACCGGCTGCACCGTGCGCACCACGAAGGGGATGCCGATGAAGATCATGGCGACGAAGATGCCGACCGGCGTGAACGCCACCTTGATGCCGAGCGCCGCAAGCGGCGCGCCCAGCCAGCCCTTCTCGGCGAACAGCGCGGTCAAAGCGACGCCCGCGACCGCTGTCGGCAGCGCGAAGGGCACATCGACGATGGCATCGAACAGCCGGCGGCCGGGAAAGCGGTAGCGCACCAGCGCCCAGACGATGATGCTGCCCATGACGAGATTGACGCAGGCCGCCGCGAAGGCGAGGCCGAAGGAGACGCGCAAGGCATTCAGGGTGCGGCGGCTGGAGAGGATATTCCAGAACTGTTCGGGACTGAGCTCGAGCGATTTCAGGAACAGCCCGGCGAGCGGAATGAGAATAATGACGGACAACCAGGACAGCGTCAGTCCCATCGTGAGACCGAAGCCCGGCAATGTCCGGCGTCGTGCTGCGATTGCGCTCACCAGGCCACCTGTTACCGCTGCGACAGCGCCCGATCAGTTCTTGTAGATCTGGTCGAAGATTCCGCCGTCGGCGAAATGTTCCTTCTGTGCCTTGGTCCAACCACCGGAAACTTCGTCGATCGTAAACAGTTCGACCTTGGCGAAAGCGTTTTCATATTTCTTGGCGATCTCGGCATCGCGCGGACGGTAGAAGTTGCGCGCGGCGATCTCCTGCCCCTCCTTGGTGTACCAGTACTGGAGATAGGCGTCGGCGGCGTTGCGAGTGCCTTTCTTATCGGCGACTTTGTCGACGATCGCGACCGGCGGCTCGGCGAGGATGGATCGCGGCGGCGCCACGATCTCGAATTTTTCCCGGCCGAACTCCTTGAGCGCGAGAAACGCCTCGTTCTCCCAGGCCAGCAGCACGTCGCCGACGCCGCGCTCGACGAAGGTCACGGTGGCGCCGCGCGCACCGGTATCGAGCACCGGCACCTGCTGATAGAGCTTTCCGATGAAATCCTTGGCCTTGTCGGCCGAGCCGAGCTTCTTCTGCGCAAAACCCCAGGCCGCCAGATAATTCCAGCGCGCGCCGCCCGAGGTCTTGGGGTTCGGCGTAATCACGGCAACACCCGGCTTGATCAGGTCGTCCCAGTCCTTGACGGCCTTGGGATTGCCCTTGCGGACGAGGAATACGATCGTCGAGGTGTAGGGTGATGAATTTTGCGGCAGCCGCTTCTGCCAATCGGCTGTGGTGAGGCCCTTGGCGGCGATGGCATCGATGTCATAGGCCAGCGCGAGCGTCACGACATCGGCCTGCAAGCCGTCGATCACCGCGCGCGCCTGCGAACCGCTGCCGCCATGCGACTGCTTGATCTCGACGCTCTTGCCAGTCTCCTTCTGATAGGCATTCGCAAATGCCTTGTTGAACTCGGCATAGAGCTCTCGCGTCGGATCGTACGACACGTTCAGCAGGTTGATGTCAGCGGCGAGAGCCGAGCTTGCCAAGAAACCCGTCAAGACCAGGCCTGCAGCGAGCGGAACGATACGGCGCATCATGTCCATCTCCATTCACTTCACTGACGTCGGTGTCAGCGAAGACATGCAGGCGAAACTCGCGGCGAAACGCGCCTAAGTCAACGAAACCGGATTTTCTTGTTCGCAGCGTGGCGACGCGGCTGTGCTACGAAGTCTTCATCGTGTGGATGCCGCATTCTGTCTTGGCTCGGCCGCGCCAACGACCTGCGCGTTCATCCTCGTCCTCGGCCGTTCTGCTCGTGCAAGGCATACACCCAACCGACCGGAAACCGGACGCGACCAGGGGGTGACGCGGCAATTTGGCGCGGACGAAGATCGCCTCGAGTTCCTCGCGCGAAACGTTGGCGAAGGGATTGAACTTCAACCGCACACCGTCGTCCTCGACGACGGGAATGTCGGTGCGCGCATTGCCCTGGAAGCGCTTGCGGCCGTTGAGCCAGGCATCAAAGGGCTTCAACGCGCGCGCCAGCGGCTCCACCTTGCGGATGCGGCAGCAGGCGTCGGGATCGGAGAACCAGAGGTCGCGGTCGGGATCCTCGCGCGACAGGGTCTCCTCGGCCGGCTTGATCGAGCGGACATCCTTCAGCCCGAGCGACGCGATCAGCGTGTCGCGATAGGCGAGCGTCTCCTCGAACAACCAGCCGGTATCGAGGAAGATCACGGGGATCGCCGGGTCGACATCCGCCGCGACCTTCAGCAGCGTCGCCGATTCCGTGCCAAAGGACGACACCAGTGCCAGCTTCTCGCGCCCGACCGTCTTCAGCGCGGCAGCGATGACTTCCGCGGGCGAGGCGGTGCGCAAGCTCCGATCGAGCTCCTCCGCCGAAGGGAGCGTAGAGACAGAGACCGGAGTGAGCTGGGACGCAACGACGTTCACGTGCCGACACCCTCGGAATGACGCAGCTGCATGCGCCGGTGCAAAGCCGTGATGCGGCCGTCGCCGGTCGGCTGATAGAACACCGAATAGCGCTTTGCGGTCTGCATGAAGGCTTCCGCGTCGGCCTGCTTCTTGACCTCGAACGAATCGAAGCCGGCGCGCAGCATGAACACGAACTGGTCGCGCAGCACCTGACCGGTGGCGCGCAAATCGCCGCGATAATTGTAACGCTCGCGCAACAGGCGGGCCTGGCTGTAGGCACGGCCGTCGCGGAAGGTGGGGAACACCAGCGCGACGACGGCGATCTTGCCGAGATAGGGCACCAGCTCGCTGATATCGCGGTTGTTGGGCCAGATCACGCCGACCTTGCCCGAACGATTGAGCAACGTGTCGGCCTCGCCCAGGAAGCGTTCGGCCGGAACCAGGATGTCGCCGCCCTCGGGCGGCGGCGTGTCGACGGCGAGCTTGACGAAGCTGTCGTCCGTGATCTTTCCGCCGTTAACGAGTGGCATAGACGCGCTCCTTGAAGGGTTCGACGCCGAGGCGCTTCACGGTGTCCATGAACAGCTCTTCGGGCCGCTCGCGTAGCGCCAGATAGGCTTCCACGACGTCCTCGATGACGTCGGCGACCTCGTCGAACTTGACGCCCGGCCCGATCAGGGTGCCGAGCGCGGCGTTCTCGTCGGCACGGCCGCCGATGGTGATCTGGTAGACTTCCTCGCCGTTCTTCTCGACGCCGAGAATGCCGATATGGCCGACATGGTGATGGCCGCAGGCGTTGATGCAGCCGGAGATGTTGATGTGGAGCCGGCCGATCAGATTGGCGAGCTCGTGATTGGCGAAGCGACGTGTCAATTCCTGCGCGATCGGGATCGAGCGCGCATTCGCCAGCGAGCAATAATCGAGACCCGGGCAGGCGATGATGTCGGAGATCAGATTGACGTTCGGGGTTGCGAGCCCGAGCTTGTCGAGCGCCTTCCACAGCGCCGGCAGGTCGCGCTTGGCGACATGCGGCAGCGCGAGGTTCTGCTCGTGGCCGACGCGGATCTCGCCGAATGAATATTTGTCGGCGAGATCGGCCAGCGCGTCCATCTGCTCGGCGGTGGCATCGCCCGGAGGCGCGCCGATCGGCTTCAGCGAGATCGTGACGATGGAATAGCCCTGCACCTTGTGCGGGGCCACCGAGTTCTTGCGCCACGCCTCGAAATCGGGATCAGCCGCGGCCTGACGCAGCTCGTCCGGCATGTGCGGCAGCTTCTCGTAAGCGGGGTAGGTGAACCGCGAGCGGATGTCCTCGATCACCTCGTCGTCGATCTGGAGCGAGGAGTTGCGGATATGCTGCCACTCCTCCTCGACCTCGCGGGAGAATTTCTCGATGCCGAGCTCGTGCACCAGGATCTTGATGCGCGCCTTGTAGATATTGTCGCGGCGGCCGTACTGGTTGTAGACGCGCAGGATCGCCTCGATGTAGCTCAGGATATCGCGGCCATGCACGAAATGCTTGATGGTCTTGGCGATGAACGGCGTGCGGCCGAGGCCGCCGCCGACCAGCACCTCGAAGCCGGTCTCGCCCTTCTCGTTCTTGATCAGGCGGAGACCGATGTCGTGGATCTTGATCGCCGCGCGGTCGTGGTCCGAGGCGGTGATCGCGATCTTGAACTTGCGCGGCAGGAACGAGAATTCCGGATGCAGCGTGGTGTGCTGGCGGATCAGTTCCGACCAGATGCGCGGATCCTCGATCTCGCCCGGCGCGACGCCGGCCCACTGGTCCGAGGTGACGTTGCGCATGTTGTTGCCGGAGGTCTGCATCGCATGGATGCCGACCTTCGAAAGATCTTCCAGCGCGTCCGGAAGCTCGGCGAGCTTGATCCAGTTGAACTGGATGTTCTGCCGCGTGGTGAAATGGCCGTAGCCGCGGTCGTATTTCCGCGCGACATGGGCGAGCGCCCGCAGCTGGTTCGTCGCCAGCGTGCCATAGGGGATCGCGACACGGAACATGTAGGCGTGCAGCTGCAGATAGACGCCGTTCTGCAGGCGCAGGATCTTGAACTCGTCCTCGGTGAGCTCGCCGGAGAGGCGTCGCTTCACCTGGTCGCGGAACTCCGAGACGCGCTCGTTGACGAGCGTGCGGTCGATTTCATCGTAAGCATACATAAGAAGATGCCTTAAGCCTGGGCCGACTGTCCGATGGTCACACCGGTGCGGCGGATCTGTTCGCGCAGATTGCCGGGTTCGATCTTGCCGTCCGCGCCGACCTCCACGGGAGCGATATAGGGTCCGATCGCGCCGACGTCATCGGCAACGGACTCCGCAAGCAACGCCTTGGCCTCGTCGGAGTTGCGCACGATCGCAGCTTCCGACAGGTCCGCGGACCAGCTCTTGGCGGCGGTGCGGTAAACCACGATGCCGTCCCAGGTCCGGTTGGCGGTCACGATCGAGGGGCCGGCGATCTTGATCTTCTTCTGTTCAAGCGGAGAGGTCATTCGGCTGCATCCAATAGGTCAGAGATGATGGGGTTGGGTGTCTCGAGATCAGCGGCGCCGCCGTGTCCTGCGGTAATGCCGGGAATGATCGAATAAGCGACGCCGGCGGCGCGCAGGGCTGCCACGTCTTCTCCGCCGCGCCCGAACACGAAGGAATCGCCGACCCTCAGCCGCACCACCCGCTGGCCGCCTTGCGCGGCCTCGATCATGCGCTGGTTGATGGCATCCTCGCCGGTGCCGGGCTTGCCGACGGCAACGCGCGTGGTGTCGCGGCGGATACGGTCGAGGATTTCGCCAGAGACCAACTCGTCATGGAAGACGATGTCGGCGTCCTGCAATGTGCGCAGCGCCTTGATGGTGAGAAGATCAGGGTCGCCGGGACCGGCGCCGACCAGCGCGACCGAGCCTTCCGGCTTGTCGGCACGCGCGAAGGCGGAGGGATCGGAAATCGCCTTCAGCGCGACGTCCGCCTCGCTCTTGCGACCGGCGAGCACGGCGGCACCGATCGGACCGTCGATCACCAGCTCCCAGAAGCGGCGGCGCAGCGGAAACTCGGCGATGCGCTCGTTGATGGATTTGCGGAAGCCGCCAATGAACTCGGCGAGTTCGCCGATGCGCGCCGGAAGCAGCGCCTCGATCTTCTCGCGCACGCGCCGCGCCACCACCGGCGATGTACCGCCGGTGCCGACCGCGACCACGACATCGCCGCGATCGACGATCGCAGGAAAGATGAAGCTCGAATGCTCGAGATCGTCCATGACGTTGACGGGCAGGCCGAGCGCCTTGGCCCGAGCCGACATCGCCACGCCGACATCGCCTGCGCCGGCGCAGACGATGGCGATGACGCCCGCGAGATCGGCGGTGAGCGGATCGCCCGTCAGGATGTCGACGCGCGCCGCGTCTTCCACGCTGAGGCCGAGATCATTGTTGCCGTCGATCGCGTGCACGTGGATGCGCGCGCCGGCGGCGGCGAGCACGCGCAGCTTGGCGCGCAAAAGCTCGCCCGCGCCGATGAGAGCCACCGGACCGGCCTTGAGATCGAGGAACACCGGCAAGAACCGCATACGATACTCGCTTCCCCCACATCCGGGGTTGACTGGAATTATTTTCTATATATGTGTCGTTTCAAGCTCGCAAAGAGAAATTTTTTCTTCTCTTCTGCGCCGCGACTATAGAATTTTCGCCTCCAAACGCAAAGTGGCAGAGATGCATCTTCTCAAGGACGATTCCGCAGCTGTCGGAGTGAGCAGCAAAGTCCCCGTCGCACGCTCGGGCTCACAAGAATTTTCTGCCGATGTTGCGCCGAGCATGGACCATCTCGACCAGCTCGAGGCGCAGAGCATCTACATCTTCCGTGAGGCCTTCGCCCGGCTGAAGAAGATCGCCCTGCTGTGGTCGCTCGGCAAGGACTCCAACGTCATGATCTGGCTGGCGCGGAAAGCGTTCTTCGGCAAGATGCCGTTCCCGGCCCTTCATGTCGACACCGGCAAGAAGTTTCCGGAGATGTACCGCTTCCGTGATCATTACGGCAAAGAGTGGGATCTCGATCTGCGCGTCGAGCCCTGCCCGCCCATCGATGCCGTCGACCCGACGCTGCCACCGGCCGCCCGCTCCGCCGCGCGCAAGACCGAAGGTCTCAAGATGGCGCTCGGCAAATACGGCTTCGACGGCCTGATCGCCGGCATCCGCCGCGACGAGGAAGCGACCCGCGCCAAGGAGCGCGTGTTCTCGCCGCGCGGGCTCGAAGGCAATTGGGACGTGCGCGACCAGCCACCGGAGTTCTGGGATCACTTCAACGCCTCGCCGCCGCAAGGCGCGCATTTGCGCATCCATCCGATCCTGCATTGGACCGAGGCCGATATCTGGGCCTACACCAAGCGCGAGAACATCCCGATCATCCCGCTCTATCTGTCGCAGAACGGCAAGCGCTACCGCTCGCTGGGCGATCAGGACATCACCAATCCGGTCAATTCGACGGCGTCGACCATCGACGAGATCCTGATCGAGCTCGAGCAGACCAAGGTGCCGGAGCGCGCCGGCCGCGCGCTCGACCACGAGACCGAGGACGCCTTCGAGCGCCTGCGCGTCGCCGGCTATCTCTGATCAAGGACGTGAGCGCGATATGAACATGATCGTCACCCCGACTTCGCCCGCCACGCCGAACGGCACCACCCGTCCGCAAGTGCGCATCGTCATCGTCGGCCATGTCGACCACGGCAAGTCGACGCTGGTTGGCCGCCTGCTGCACGAGACCGGCAGCCTGCCCGACGGCAAGCTCGAGATGCTCAAGGCCGTGAGCGCACGGCGCGGCATGCCGTTCGAATGGTCGTTCCTGCTCGATGCGCTGCAGACCGAGCGCGACCAGGGCATCACCATCGACACCACGCAGATCCGCTTCCGCACCAATTCGCGCGACATCGTGCTGATCGACGCGCCCGGTCACGCCGAATTTTTGCGTAACATGATCACCGGCGCCTCGCAGGCCGACGGTGCGGTGCTGATCATCGACGCGCTGGAAGGCGTGCGCGACCAGACACGGCGGCACGGCTATCTCTTGCATCTGCTCGGCGTGAAGCAGGTCGCGATCGTCGTCAACAAGATGGACCGCGTCGACTTCTCCGCCGATCGCTTCAAGGACATCAGCGACGAGATCTCGGCACATCTGAACGGCCTCGGCGTGAAGCCCACGGCCGTGATCCCGATTTCCGCCCGTGACGGCGACGGCGTCGCGGAGCACACCGATCGGATCGGCTGGTACAAGGGACCGACCGTGGTCGAGGCGCTCGACGCCCTCGAGCCGGCGCGGCCGCTGGAAACGCTGGCGCTGCGGCTGCCGGTGCAGGCGATCTACAAGTTCGACGACCGCCGCATCGTGGCCGGCCGCATCGAGTCCGGCAGCCTCATTGCCGGCGACGAGATCGTGATCATGCCCGCCGGCAAGATCGCCAGGATCAAGACCGTCGAGAGCTGGCCGATGACGCCGGTCGCGGGGCGGCAGGGCGCGGGCCGCTCGGTCGGCATCACGCTCGACCGCGAATTGTTCATCGAGCGCGGCGACATCGTCGCGCATGCCGGCAGTGCCCCGCGCGAGACGCGCCGGCTGCGCGCCCGCATCTTCTGGCTGCACGACAAGCCGCTCGCCAAGGGCGACCAGCTGCTGGTTCGCTGCGGGCCGAAGGAAAGCCGCGCCACCGTGGTTGCGATCGAGAAGGCGGTCGATCCGGGCGAGCTGTCGAGCACCGAGAACAAGGCGATCGGCCGCAACCATGTCGGCGAGATCGACATTTCTCTCTCGAATCCGATTGCCACCGATCCCTACACCGAGAACCCGCGCACCGGACGTCTCGTGATCGAGGTCGCGGGGCGCATCGCCGGCGGCGGCCTCGTGCTGTCGGTCGATGCCGGCCAGCGCGCCCTGCCCGTCGACATCGTGCCGGTGGAATCGGCCCTGCGTCCTGACGAACGCTCCGCGCGCTATCAGCACAACGGTGCCGTGGTCTGGCTCACCGGCCTGCCCGCGTCCGGCAAGTCGACGCTCGCCAAGGCACTGGAGCGGCGTCTCTTCACCAATGGCGGCTCGCCGATCCTGCTCGACGGCGACACGCTGCGCGCCGGCCTCAACAGCGATCTCGGCTTCTCTGCCGCGGACCGCAGCGAGAACATCCGCCGCCTCGCGGAGGTCGCGACGCATCTGGCGCGTAACGGCCACATCGCCATCGTCGCCGCCGTCTCGCCGGCCCGCGAGGACCGCGCCACCGCGCGCCGCATCGCCGACACAGCGTTCCGCGAGATCCACGTCGCGACGCCTGCCGAGGTGTGCGAGGGGCGCGATCCCAAGGGCCATTACAAGAAAGCGCGCGCCGGCGCCCTGGCATCGTTCACCGGCATCGGCAACGACTACGAAGCGCCGCGGGCAGCCGAGCTCGTGATCGACACCTCGACACGGACCGTCGCCGAGGCGGCCGACGAGATCGAGCAGATGCTGAAGACGACGGGCGTGCTGTTCGACGAAGCCGTGGACCTCGCCGCGAATATCTGAGCGCACGGTTGGTTGGCGCGCTCACTGCCAACACGCAGACGGTACGTTCCCTCCTCCCTTGCGGGGGCCCACAAGGGAGGAGGGAGCGCAGTCGTGCGCGCGGCGCGACGTTGGGCTCAATCGCTGTAAAACCAGCGGCCTTCCCCACCTCATCTTGACATTTTGACAAGCCCCCGGGGGTCTTCTCACCGCCCCTTTTTTGGGGCTAATAGGCCCCCGAAAGCCGCCCCTGGGGGCGCATTTTGCTGCTATCGGGTCAAAAGCAGCCAAAAACAGCCATTTCCAACAAGAAAGCCCATCATGAAACGCGTCGATGCCCACGGATTGAAGATCGCCCCTGTCCTGTTTGACTTCATCGCAAAGGAAGCGGTCCCGAAAACGGGCATCGCGCCGGACGCATTCTGGGCCGGGGTTGCCGCCATCATCAAGGACCTTGGGCCGAAGAACCGCGCGCTGCTGGCGGTACGCGACACGCTGCAGGCCAAGATCGACGACTGGCACCGCGCCAACAAGGGCAAGGCCTTCGACCTCAACGCCTATACCGCCTTCCTGAAGGAGATCGGCTATCTCGTTCCGGAGCCGGCGACCCAGAAAGTCGAGACCGCCAATGTCGACGACGAAATCGGCAAGATCTGCGGCCCGCAGCTCGTCGTGCCCCTCACCAATGCGCGCTACGCGCTGAACGCGGCCAACGCGCGCTGGGGCTCGCTCTATGATGCCTTCTACGGCACCGACGCGATCCCGCATGATCCCACGGAGAGCGGCAAGGGCTACAACAAGGCGCGCGGCGACAAGGTGATCGCCAAGGCCAAGGCGTTCCTCGATGCCGCCGTGCCGCTCGCGACCGGCAGCCACACCGATGTCACCGCCTACAGCGTCGTCGCGGGCCAGCTCGCAGTGAAGCTGAAGAGCGGCAACGCCACCGCACTGAAGAACGCTGCGCAGTTCGCCGGCTTCCAGGGTGATGCGGCTGCGCCCTCGGCCGTGCTGCTCGCCAACAACGGCCTGCATGTCGAGGTCAAGATTGACCGCAACAGCGCGATCGGCAAGGACGATCCGGCCGGTGTCGCCGACATGATCATGGAGTCCGCGGTCTCCACCATCCTCGACATGGAAGACTCGGTTGCCGCTGTCGATGCCGAGGACAAGGTGCTGGTCTACCGCAACACGCTGGGCCTGATGAACGGCACGCTGTCGGCCGATTTCGAGAAGGGCGGCAAGACGCTGACGCGCTCGCTCAACGCCGACCGCAGCTACAAGACTCCCGACGGCAAGGGCGAGATCAAGCTGCACGGCCGCAGCCTGCTGTTGATGCGCAATTGCGGTCACCACATGTTCACCGACGCGGTGCTGGACGAGAAAGGCGAGGAGGTTCCGGAAGGCCTGCTCGATGCCGCCGTCTCCGGGCTTCTTGCCATTCATGACCTGAAAGGCAACTCCAAGGTCAAGAACAGCCGCACGGGATCTGCCTATATCGTCAAGCCGAAGATGCACGGCCCGGACGAGGTGTCGCTGACCTGCGAGATCTTCGGCCGTGTCGAGCAGATGCTGGGCCTGCCCGAGAACACGCTCAAGGTCGGCATCATGGACGAGGAGCGGCGCACCACCGTCAACCTCAAGGCCTGCATCCAGCGCGCCTCCAAGCGCATCATGTTCATCAACACCGGCTTCCTCGACCGCACCGGCGACGAGATCCACACCTCGATGGAAGCGGGCCCGATGATCCGCAAGAACGAGATGAAGGCGCAGCCCTGGATCAAGTCCTATGAGGACTGGAACGTCGACATGGGCCTGACCTGTGGCCTGCCCGGCCATGCCCAGATCGGCAAGGGCATGTGGGCCGCGCCCGACAAGATGGCCGACATGCTTCAACAGAAGCTGGGCCATCCGCAGGCCGGCGCCACCACCGCCTGGGTGCCCTCGCCGACCGCCGCGACGCTGCATGCGCTGCACTATCACCAGGTCAACGTCACCGCGCGGCAGGAGGAGCTGGCCAAGGGCGGACCGCGCGCAAAGCTCTCGGACATCCTCACCATTCCGGTGTCGAAGTCGAACTGGGCGCCTGACGACGTCAAGCAGGAGATCGACAACAACTGCCAGGGCATTTTGGGCTATGTCGTGCGCTGGATCGACCAGGGCGTCGGCTGCTCCAAGGTGCCCGACATCCACGATGTCGGCCTGATGGAAGACCGCGCCACGCTGCGCATCTCCAGCCAGCACCTCGCCAACTGGCTGCACCAGGGCGTGATCACCGAGGCGCAGGTGATGGAATCGCTGAAGCGCATGGCCGTCGTCGTCGACAAGCAGAACGCCGGCGATGCCATCTACAAGCCGATGGCGCCCGCCTTCGACGGCGTCGCCTTCAAGGCCGCGTGCGACCTCATCTTCAAGGGGCGTGAGCAGCCGAACGGTTACACCGAATACATCCTCACCGCGCGCCGCCGCGAGGCCAAGGCGGCCGGCTGAGCCCTGTCACTGGATCAAAGCCCCGGCACCCGCCGGGGCTTTTTTGTTGGACGAAAGGTCGCGCTACGCCTCGGAACGGGCCGCGTGCGCCTCGCGTTATCGGGCCATCAAACCACGGGAGATGGTCATGGACTGGAATCGAATCGAAGGAAACTGGAAGCAGTTCAAGGGCTCGGCCAAGGAGAAATGGGGCAAGCTCACTGACGACGATCTCAGCTTGATCGAGGGACGCCGCGAGCAGCTCGAGGGCCGGCTTCAGGAACGTTACGGCAAGGCAAAGGACCAGGTTCGTCAGGACGTCGACGACTGGCTGAAATCGCTGCACTGAAGCAGCACGAACGAAGCCCCGGCGAAAGCCGGGGCTTTTTGTTGAACATAGCCCCTCGCTAGAACACCGCGAGATATTTCAACAAAGACACGATGCCGATGATGATGACGATCACGCGCGCGATCTGCTTGGCGCGGCCGTCCATCGGCAGCATGTTGATGAGATAGAGGACGAGAATAACGACGAGAAAAGTGACGAGCACGCCCACCAGCATCGCGAGACCCCCTTCAGGCAAATTGCGACCGCTGTTCTAACGCCCGTCGCCCGCCTCGGTTCCATCTCGGCAACCCATTGCAACTTCTAGTAAATCCGTAATTCTACGATCGTCCGGCCTGCCTAAAATTTTACCCTTTGCCTTTCAGATGCGACGACCGTTTGCGCTCTGAGCCGCAAACGGCATGCGATTGCCGATCTGCCACGCCCACGTTTGTCGATGTTGCCGGGCGTTCGTTTGAGCTTTGCACTTGGGAATTGGGGGACTTCGATGTTCAATCGTCTGACCGTGTCCGCGCTGCTGAAGGCGGTGATCGCGATCACATCGGCCTGTGTGGTGATTGCGCTCTCGCTCACCGCCTACGAGTCCTGGGATCGCCTCAAGACCGCCCAACGCATCTCGCAGATCGCCGACGCGTCCGCCGATCTGTTCAAGGCGATGCACAATCTGCGCACCGACCGCTCGACCACCAATCGGTTGCTCAACGCGACCGAGCCGATGGACGCGGAGATCGAGAAATATCTCCGCGGGATCCGGGACGCCGAGATGCCCGCCATGGCCCATGCGCTGGAGCTGCTGCCGGCGATGGACTTCCCGCAATCGGGTACGATGGTGCCGGAGCTCGCGCGCCTCCACAAGCAGCTGACCGAACAGCAGAAGCAGTTCTGGGAGGATGTCGCCAAACCGAAGGACCAGCGCCGCGCCGGCCTGCCGAAGGCCTATATGGAGGCGACGCAGGGCCTGCTCGATACGCTCGACAAGCTCTCGAACGCCCTGGCTGCCACCGTCAATCACCAGGACGCCGCGATCGATCAATTGCTGTCGATCAAGCAGAACGCCTGGCTGCTCCGCAACACCGGCGGCGAAGCCTCGCTGGTCGTCTCGACCGGACTGAACGCCGGCCGCGTCACGCCCGAGGCCCGCCTCGCCTACACCCAATATGTCGGCGGGACAGCCGCGATGTGGAAGGCGCTGGAATTGTCCACCTCGGGCATGCAACTGCCGCCGGCCTTGTCATCCGCCATGGCGGCGGCCAAGACCGGATATTTCGATCCGCAATATCTGGCCCTGCGCGACCGCCTGGTGGCCGCGCTCGCCGCGGGCGAAAAGGCCGAGATGACCGCGAACCAGTGGACCCCCGTGACGGTCGGCCGCCTGTCCAGCGCCGTTGCCGTCGCCGAGACCGCGCTTGACGCGGCCAAGAACCACACGCTGGAGCAGCGCTCCGCAGCGCAACGCGCGCTGATCATGCAGCTTGGACTGCTCGCGCTCGCCATCGGCCTCGCCGCAGCGGCGATCATGCTGGTCAGCCGCCGCGTCATCACGCCGCTCAACACCATCCGCGACGCCATGCTGAAGGTCGCCGGCGGCGACCTTGCCGTCGACAGCGGCTATCTCGACCGCCAGGACGAGATCGGCGCGCTTGCCGGCGCGCTGGAAACCTTCAAGCAGCAGGCCACCGACAAGCTCAAGATCGAGCAGCAGGAGAGCGAGCGCAATGCGGGCGCTGCCGCACGCCAGCGCGCCGTGGAGGCCTATGTCGGCGAGTTCGAGGGCGCGGTGCGCAAGACGCTGGGCGAATTGAGCGAGGCCTCCGGGGAGATGCGCAAGACCTCGGGTGACCTCTCCGCCGTGTCGCGCCAGACCAACGACCGCGTGCAGGTCGCCGGCAAGGCCTCCAACGACGCCTCGATGAGCGTCGACAGCGTGGCCGCGGCCGCCGAGGAGCTTTCAGCCTCGATCAACGACATCAGCCAGCAGGCCTCCCACGCCGCCGGCATCGCCAGCCGGGCCGTCAATCAGGCGCGCGAAACCGACAGCACCGTGCAGGGGCTGGCGCAGTCGGCGGGACGCATCGGCGAGGTCGTCGGCCTGATCAACACCATCGCGGCGCAGACCAATCTGCTGGCGCTCAACGCCACGATCGAGGCGGCGCGCGCCGGCGAGGCCGGCCGCGGCTTTGCCGTAGTCGCCTCCGAGGTGAAGTCGCTGGCGAGCCAGACCGCCAAGGCGACCGAGGAAATCTCCGAGCAGATCGCCGACATCCAGAAGGTCGCGGGTGACGCCATCCACGCGATCCAGGCGATCGGCGGCATCATCGGCGAAGTCAACGAAGTGGCGACCGCGATTGCCGCCGCCGTGCAGGAGCAGGGCGCGGCGACCCAGGAGATCACCCGCAGCACGCAATATGCGGCCCAGGGCACCAAGAACGTCTCGGATAATATTACCGGCGTCAAAGCCGATGCGGACGCTGCCGCTGCAGCCGCCGACAATGTGAAGCAGGCGTCCGAGATGCTGGAGACGCAGAGCCGCCAGCTCGGTCACGAGGTCAGCGACTTCCTCGGCAAGATCCGCGCGGCGTAGGGCACGACGGCGCCGCACGCTCACTGTCGTCCCTGCGAACGCAGGAACAATAGCTCGATGTGGCGAGACAGCGCCGCGCCAAATTTATAATCTTGCCCCTACTCCTTCGCCACCACCGGCACCTGGCGGAATTTGGCGCGCACTGACTCCGGCAACGGCGAGAAATTCATCGCGACGCCGCGGCGATCGCCGGCGTTGCGACTGGCGACAACGAGACCGTCAGTGCCGGCAACGATATCGCCCTTGCGCAGCGTGGGATCGTCCTCGACCTTGACCTGCGCGAGCCCGACAGGGTCCTTGCCGTTACAGGTGCAGCCCGCAACGATCTCGTTGCGATAGCGGTACGCGTTGGGCAAGTCGGAATAGGATTTGCCTTTGTCAGTCGTGGCGTCGTCGATGTTGCCGCCATAAACCAGCGAGGTCTCCGACGACGGACAGAAGCTCTTGCACGATTGCGCCTTGCTCTCCGCGTCGTTGCCTTGCGCCGGGAAGTAGCGGCCATCGCAGCCGCGGACGCAATAGGCAGTGCCGCCGCCATAGGAGGCGCGCTGGCGCGGCCCTTCATAGCGGGGCATGTCGTCGTTCGGGAACGGCGTTCGGATCTCCGGCGGTGGCCGCATCCGAAAGCCGCCGAACAGCGCCGAGAAGAAATCTTCCGCATGCGCCGACGGCGCCAGTGCCAGACCGGAGGCGGCGACGGCGAGCAGTGCCGCTGTGCCAACGGCCAGTTTGCGGATTGATCGTTTACTCATGTGACCTCACGGAACTCTAGTTCACGGCCGACGACGCCGAGATATTCAGCGCCTGCCGACCCGAGGGGAGCGTTGTCACGGCTGGACGCTTGCGCACCGAATCGCCGCCCTTGGCCATCAGCGGAGCATTCTTCGGCAACACCACGACCTTCGCACCGACATTGACGCGACCGAACAGGTCGGTGACGTCCTCGTTGGTCATGCGGATGCAGCCGGAGGAGACGAACTTGCCGATCGTGGAGGGATCGTTGGTGCCGTGGATGCGATATTCGCTTGAGCCGAGATACATCGCACGCGCGCCGAGCGGGTTGCCGGGGCCGCCGGCGACGAAGCGCGGCAGATACGGCTGACGCGCGATCATCTCTGCAGGCGGATGCCAATCCGGCCACTCCGCCTTGCGGCTGACGCTCTGCACGCCGGACCAGGTGAAACCTTCGCGGCCGACGCCGACGCCATAGCGGATCGCACGGCCGTTGCCGAGCACGTAGTAAAGATAGGTGTTGTTGGTATCGATCACGATGGTGCCGGCCGGCTCGCTGCGATCAAAGCCGACGATCTGCTTGCGCAGGCGATCGGGCAGCTGGGCATCCTCGTCGGTTGCCTGCGGCGTTTGGTTCACGGAGCCCTGCGCGTAGCCCTGGTCCTGCGGGTACGCTTGCGGCTGCATCGGCGAATAACCGAAGGTCTGCGCGCTCGCGGCGCCGAGGGGGACCACGAGCAAAGTGGTTGCGAAGGCGAACGCGGTGATCGCGCGCGGCGAGAAGCTGCGACGGACTGCAGAGAACTTTGTCATGTGCTGCCCCGTTTGGATGCGTGCATCAGGGTGATGCGCTTTCCGTAGAACGCCGCGGGGGCGACCCAAGTTCCGGCGCAACGCGCGGCAGGCTTGTCACAGTCAAGCGAGCACATCTTCACGAAGCCGCGATGGAACCAGCTTAAGCCTCGCGCATTATCCGTTACCAATGGGCGCGCGGTGCGAGGCTTCCGTGCGGGAGAGAGATTGTGCGCGTCCTTCCGAGTGAACGTCCGATTCCCGGCAATAGCGAAGGCGCTCCGCTTCCCGACAGCCATGTCGAGCTGCCGCCGGTCATCCGCCGCACCGAATTCGTCGCTTTTGCGCTCGCAGGCCTGCTGCTGATTGCCGTCGTGACCGTGCTCTACGTCGGAAGGGCATTCTTCCTGCCTGTGGTGATGGCTTTTGTCGTCGGCACCATGCTGTCGCCCGCGGCCGGCTTTCTGGAGCGGTATAAGGTCCCGCGCGCAGTCGGTGCCGTTCTGATCGTGCTCGCAGGAACCACCGTGGTCGCTTTCGTTGTGGCGTTGATCGCCTCCCCGGTGATGGAGTGGAGCACGCGCCTGCCGGAGCTCGGCGCACAACTGAAGGACAAGCTGCACGTGTTCGACCGGCCGCTGTCGCTGTGGCGGGAGACGCAAGCCATGATCGGCGGCTCCGAAGGGTTGCCGAGCTTCCAGATGCCGAAAGTCGAGTGGGTGCAACCGACGCTGGAATTCCTGTCACCGACCTTCACCGAATTCCTGCTGTTCTTCGTCACCTTGATCCTGTTCGTCGCCAGCTGGCGCGACCTCAGGCGCGCCATGATCATGAACTTCGGCGATCGTGACGCGCGGCTTCGCACGCTCCGGATTCTCAACGAGATCGAGGAGCATCTCGGCAATTATCTCCTGACCGTCACCCTCATCAACGTCGGCGTCGGCATCGGCACCGGCCTCATTTGTGCGCTGACCGGCATGCCCAATCCAGCCGGGCTCGGCGCGCTCGCGGCGACGCTCAACTTCATCCCGATCATCGGGCCGGTTGCGATGTTCGCGGTGCTGGTCGTTGTGGGGCTGGTTGCCTTTCCGACCATCAGCGGCGGCCTGATGGCGGCACTCGCCTTTGGCGGTCTAACCTTCCTGGAAGGGCACTTCATCACCCCCACTATCATCGGCAGGCGGCTGGCGCTAAATGCACTTGCAGTCCTGCTTGCGCTGGCATTCTGGACCTGGATGTGGGGCCCGATGGGCGCCTTCCTGTCGTCGCCGCTCCTGATCGTCGCTCTGATCCTCAAGGAGCATCTCATGCCGGTGGATGCACCGCAGCTTCCGCAGGGCTGACCGGTTTCCACGAACGGAACTTCCCCGGTGACGAAACGTTTTCCGGCTATCTCAGCCGCCAACAGTTCGGAGCTCCCGATGTCCACGCCCAACGCCGAAGCCGGGATGAGAGATTGGACCGACAAAGCCACCAGAGAACGCCTCGAGAAGGATGTAGCAGCCGTGAAAAGCGATATCGCCGCCCTCACCGACCAGATCACCGACGCGCTCAACACCTTTGCCAATTCCACCAGCAAGCAGGCTCGCCGCGGTTACCGCCAGGCGCGCGATAACATGGACACCGCCATGGACGACATGTCGGAGCGCGGCAGCGCAATGATGGACGCCGCCCAGGAGGCCTACGGATCGATCGAGGAGACGCTCGAAGACGCGATCACCCAGCGGCCGCTCGCGACCGTCGGGCTCGCGCTCGGCATCGGCTTCCTGATCGGGGCCGCGTGGCGGCGGTAGGAAGCGTAAAGGAACATGAGAACGGCGGCGCTACCGCGCCGCCGATGCTGGCTTGTGGACGAATAGGCTTGTGGGGATCTGAGGAGCAAGGCCATGTTTCAGCGCATTATCGACGGGATCAGCGCATCCACGGGTACGACTGTGCGGCTGACCTCCCTGGCCGCAGGCGCGGCTTTCGCGCTGTTCATCACCACCTGCTTCCTGTGTGCGGCGGCATTCATTTCCGTGCTCAACAAATATGGTCCGGTGCAGGCCTGCCTCGCGGGCGCCGGTGTCTTTTTTCTGCTGACCCTGGCCGCCGCAGTGAGCTACTGGGCTTACAAGCGAGAGCTGCGTAAGCAAGCCCAGATCGCGGCCGAGCGTGCCGCTAAATCGGCGTCGCAGAGCATGCTCGCGGACCCCATGCTGCTCGCGACCGGGCTCCAGATCGTTCGGGCCATCGGGGTCAAGCGGCTGTTGCCGATCCTGGCGATCGGTGGCATCGCACTGGGCATCATGGCGAGCCGCGCCGGCGTGTCCGACGAGGTATCGGCCGAACCGGCTGAGTAAGGACCGGACCACGTTAAGAAAATTTCGCCGCAAGACGGACGGCGGGTACGCGGCGGAATTTATCGGCCGGTTTTGCGCAATTTTAAGCGGATGATCGTTACCTCACGCAAACGCTACTCGGATGGGCAGGCGGTTGCCGGTAAAAGCGTCATCCTGATTCCCAAAGCTATTTTACTCAATGAACCCGTCCGTCAAGGCGAACCTCGCCGCATTCCACCACGACGCCAGGCTGTATTTGACGCTCGGTATCGCCAATTGGTCGGTTTTCGTCGACCACATCCCCAATAACGTCGTCAACCTGCTGACGCTGCGCAACTTCGGCTTCAGCGGCGCTGCCGATCTGTTCGTGTTCGTGGTGGGTTATGGCGTCGCCATCATCCACGGCCGGATTGCGCTGGAGCGCGGCTATTTCGTCGCCGCAACGCGCATTTTCCGGCGCGTCTGGCGGCTCTATGCCGCCTATGTCGTGCTGTTCGTGATCTACATCGACACCATCGCCTATGTCGCCTCGCAGTCGATGGCTCCGGAAATCATCCACGAATACAACATTTCGGGGATTCTCGAGCACCCGCTGCGCATCCTGGTCCGCGGCCTCGTGCTGCAGGAGGAGCCGCTCAATCTCGATCTGCTGCAATTGATGATCCCGCTGATGGCGTTTTTTCCGCTCGCGCTGTGGGGCCTGTTGCGGCGGCCGAACCTGACGCTGGCGGCATCGGTCGCGCTGTACCTTGCCGCACGCTGGTTCGACTGGAATTTCCGGGTCTATCCGGACCAGGAATGGACCTTTAATCCGCTGTGCTGGCAGATGCTGATGGTGCTTGGCGGCTGGTTCGCCGTGACAGGCGCGCCGGGGCGCGCGCTCCGCGACATGCCCTGGCTGCGGATACTCGCCGGGGCCTATCTCATATTCGCGATGGCCGTCACCATGCTGCGCCATTCTCCGCAATTGTCTGGCTACTTGCCGGACGTTCTCCTCGACAGCATCGCGCCGACCGACAAGGAAAACCTCGCGCCCTATCGCGTGGTCCACTTCCTCGCCCTCGCTTTGCTGGCGACTCACCTTATTCCCGCCGATCACCCCGGACTGCGGCTGAAGCCGCTCCAGGCGGTCATCCGATGCGGCGAGGAATGGCTTGCCGTGTTCTGCGTCGGAGTGTTCCTGTCTTTCGCCGGCCATCTCATCCTGATCACCAGCGCCAATCTGGTCGTGATGCAGATCGTGGTGAGCCTCGCCGGATTCGCCGCGATGACCGCGGTGGCCTATTACGTCGCCTGGTCGAAATGGCAGGACCTGCCCAAGGCCTTGCGGCAGCAGGCCTGAAGCGCGATTCCGCTAGGTTGACCGCCGCCGCTGCGCTATCCCGGTAAAGGAGCGGGTTGCGCGGGGAGACCGGACGTGGTGACGGCGAATGGCGGGGATGACGGGGCCGACAGCGCCCCCCGGCGCGGCCGGCCGCGATCGATCGAGACCAGCAACGCCATTCTCGAAAGCGCCTATGTGCTGATGGCGTCCACCGGCCTTGCCGCCACCACCATCGACGCGGTCGCCCGCCACTCCGGCGTCTCCAAGATGACGATCTACAAATGGTGGCCGTCTCGCGAGGCGCTTCTGATCGACGCCTTCCTTCAACATGCCGCGCAGATGCTGCCACTTCCCCCGGTGAGCTCCGGCAGTCCCGCGGCCCGCGCGCGCCGTCATGCCGCGGCCTATGCCGAGGCGCTCCAGGGCGAGTTCGGCAAGGTGCAGCTCGCCGTCATCTCCGAATGCATTTCCAGGACCGGCTCTGCCGAGCTGTTCTACGCCCGCTATCTGCAGTTCCGCCGCGACGCGCTGGTGGAGATGATTGCGGCAGGCCAGCAGGACGGCAGCATCCTGGCCGCAGGGCCGGCCGAGGATCTCTACGACGCGATCTACGGCGGCCTGTTCTACCGCTACGTCTTCGGCATCGCGCCGATCACGCCGGCCTATGCGCGCAATCTGGTCGATCTGATCTTGCGGCCGAAAGCCTAGCCGCGCGCAGGCCGCACCGGAGCCGAGATCTTGTCCGTGCGATCGCGTTCGGTCATGTCGACCACGGTCTCCATGGGAGCGGTCAGCTCATAGACGTAGGAGGCCTCGGTGAAATAGCGCTTGGCGGTGCCGCCGAGCGCCTCGGGGGCGACACGGTCGAGCAGGATCAGGCCGAAATCGGAATCCGGGCGGCGCGTCGCCTCGCTGGTGTTGAACTCCTCCCAGCGGAAACTGAAGATCTCTTCGGTCCCCTCGCCCGTCACGGTCCAATTAGCCGTGATGTGCGGATGCTTGCCAACCAGCGACAGGCCCTCGTCCGAATGCGAGGCGAGTTCGAAGAACAGCAGCGAGAGGCTCTGCGCCGCGCGTGCGCTGACCGCAATATCCGGACCGGTGACGGCGATGCGGTCGGCATGCGGGATGGCTCGCGCCTCGAACAGGCCCTTCAACTTGACGCCCTGCCATTGGCTCTCGCTGAGCAGCGAGACCACGTTGGACATGGCATGGATTCGCCCGATCAGGAGCTCGCGGGCGACGTCGATGTCCGAGCCGTGGCGCAAGGTGCGCGTCACGATCGACTGGATCACCGCAAGGATATTCTTGACCCGATGGTTGAGCTCGTCGATGACCGCGGTCAGCCGGCGCTCGAAGCCGATCCGGACCTGGATTTCCCGGCTGAGCCGCAAATTGTTGTAGGCGACATAGCCAAACAGACCGCACACCATCGCAGTGATCGCAAAGCCGATCGCCGCCACGATGATCGCAGTCTGCTCGGCACGCCGCACCGAGTTGGTCTTCGCGTAATAGCCGAGTTGCCAATCACGGCCACCGAAGCTCACCGTGCGCGTCGCCGACGGCGCCGCTCCGTCCGCCGCCACGCTGCGCGTCGAGACCACGCCCTGGTCGTTGGCGATCAGCTCGCCGCCCTCCTTGCGCGGATCCCTGAGCGCGACCGAGAACAACGACATGTCGTCATTGGTCAGCATCAGCGACGCCAGCTCGTAGGAAAACGTGACGAACCCAGCCGGCTCGGTTGCCCCCTCGGGAATGACGGGCGCAGCCACGATGACGCCGACCGGCCCGTTTGCGCGCAGCAGCGGAACCGGGTCCGAAGCCACTGACCTCTTCTCGATCCGCGCCCGCGTCAGCATGGCGCTGCGAACCGGATCCTGATCGTAACTGCGGCCCGGCAGAGCCTTGGTCTCGTCGCTGCGCGGCTCGAGATCCAGCAGCACGTCGATCGGCTGGGTAATCTCCGCCGGATTGATCGGCTTGTCGTCATAGTTGCGGATCGTCGGGTTCGGGAAGCCGGCGCCCCCAATCGCGGCCTGCGCCGCCGTCAACTCGTTCGGCTTCAACCTGGCGATCCAGCCGGCCACCACGAAATCCGTCTTGAAGGCGTAGATGGCCGAGCGCAGCGGCTCCAGCATGTTCGGCTTGATCACGGACGGCGTGCGGAACAGGCCTGAGGCGACACGCGCAAGCAATTCGCGCTCGGTGAGCCGGTCCTGAACCAGGCTGGCATGCACGTCGATCGCACGCGCGAGCGCGATCCGGTCCAGCGCCAGCTCCTGATCGTGGACGCGATAGGCCGCAAGCCCGGAGAGCAAGGCTCCGAGCAGAGCAATGAAACCGATGATGAAACCCAGCCGGACCACGCGACTACTCAGGCGAAAGCAGGAGGTCGGCAATAAACAAGGAGCATATGAACGCCGCTCGAACGGCCATGTGCCGAAACAGGGTGAACCCCGGTGGCAGAGATAATGGAGGAGGAGACATCGGTACGCAACGTAGGTCGCCTGAAAAGCTTAATCCGCCCGGCCGATGGTCTGGCCAGGATGGATCGCCCGGGCACCGGAGGTAATCAATCGCCGTGTCCGAAATTTGTTCCGCCGTTGCGGCCCGGCTCCTAGGGTTAACGGCGAAAAACGCGTGCGCCAAGTCGTCGCGCCGTCAGCCCGCCCGTTTCAGGCCGCCTTTGGCCTCAATGAAGCCGATGATCCGGTCGAGCCCTTCGCTCTTCTTCAGGTTGGTCATGACGAAGGGACGCTCGCCGCGCATGCGCCTGGCGTCCGTGCCCATCTTCTCCAGGGAGGCGCCGACATGGGGAGCAAGGTCGATCTTGTTGATGACCAGGAGATCGGACCGGGTGATGCCTGGCCCCCCCTTGGACGGGATCTTGTCGCCGGCGGCGACGTCGATCACGTAGATGGTGAGGTCGGCCAATTCAGGGGAAAAAGTGGCAGCGAGATTGTCGCCGCCGGATTCGATCAGCACGAGATCGAGCCCGGGAAACTTGGCGCGCATGTCCGCGACCGCAGCCAGATTCATCGAGGCATCCTCGCGGATCGCGGTGTGCGGACAGCCGCCGGTCTCGACGCCGGCAATGCGGTCCGGCGTCAGCGAGCCCGACCGCACCAGGAACTCCGCATCCCATTTGGTGTAGATGTCGTTGGTGATGGCGGCGATGTCATAGCGTTCGCGCATGGCCTTGCAGAGCAGGTCCATCAGCTGGGTCTTGCCCGATCCGACCGGACCGCCGACGCCGACACGCAAAGGGCCGTGAGATTTCGACATGTCGTTCGCTTTCTCCCGATGGGTTGAAGGCGCGGCGCCCTCACGAGCGGAACAGCCGCGTATATTGGGTCTCGTGCCGCAGGCTGGCGAGATCGGCGCGGAAGGTCGCGCCGCCGAGATCGTCCAATGTCGCATTCAGCGCACGAAGCGCGGTCGCGGCCACGGCGGCTTCCAGCCTCACCAGCACGCGCTGGCTGTCGGTCTGGCCGAGTGGAACGAGGCGGCTGGCCGCAGAAATCCAGTTCGAGACCAGCGCATGCAGGAAGGCGTGCAGCGTCGACCCCAGCGGCACGCCGTGCACGGCTGCGACCACACCGACCGCGACCGGATAGACCGGCGGCGTGTGGCACGCCGCAACCATGGCATCCAGCCCGTCGGCATCCCACGCCGCACGCGCGATGTCGATGAAGGCGCGGCCTTGCGAGCTCGTCTCCAGCTGCCGCTCGCGCGAAGGCACGAAGGCCGCGGCAAGCTCGGCGATCTCGTTCAACGAGACCTTCTCGCCCGCCTCTGCGGCGCGATAGGCGTGGACCAGAAACGTCGCATCGCAAAAGCCGGAGCCGTCGCTGAGCATCGCGTCGAGCCAGTCGGCCAGCGTTGCAACATCGACGATGTCCCCCGCCTCGACCGCCCATTCGATGCCGCTGGAATAGGAGAAGCCGCCGACCGGGAAGGCCGGCGACAGCCAGGTCATCAGCCGATACAGCGCCGCCGCCTCGCTTTCGTCGAGGCCGCCGGCGCCGACCCGCTCATTTGTGGTCATGAGCATGCTTGTGGCCGTGGTGATGGTCCGGATGGTCGCAATGCTCGTCATGGTGATGATCGTGGCCGTGGTCATGCGCGGCATGACCATGCTGGTGATCATGTCCGTGGTGATCATGGTGATCGTGACCATGATCATGATGATGGCCATGATCGTGATGCGCGTGGTCGTCATGTCCATGTGCGTTGCCGGCATCGGCATAGGCGCCGCCTTCGGGATCAAACGGCGCCTCGATCTCGATCACGCGCGCGCCGAGGCCCTTCACCATGGCCTCGATGACGTGATCGCGGCGGATGCGCAAGGCCTTCGCCATGATCTGGGTCGGCAGATGACGGTTGCCGAGATGCCAGCCGACGCGGATGAGGTGATGGGGATCACGGCCGCGGATTTCCAGCAGCGGCTCGGGTGCCGCCACCACTTCGACCAGGCGACCGTCCTCGAGCACCAGCGCATCGCCGCCGCGGAGCGCTGTGGCGTGCTCGAGGTCGAGCAGGAATTCGAGCCCCCGCGTGCCCGTCATCGCCATGCGGCGGCGGTGCCGATCGTCGAAATCGAGCACAACCGTGTCCGCCGGCGTTTCCGTGAAGCGGTGCTGTCCCTTGACCTGCGTCGCCCGGATCATGCTTTTACCCCGTTACCGTGTCTCGACCTTCTCGGGCGTGATCACTTCGATCTTCGGCGGCGCCGTGAAGCATTTCACCGCGACGCGACCGAACGTCTTCATATGCTCCATGCCACGATGCGGCACCAGCGCCTCGGCGTTCTCCCACTGCTCGACGAACACCATCTTGGCAGGGTCGGTGACGCTCTCGTGCAGATCATAGGCGATATTGCCGGGCTCTTTCCGGGTCTCCTTGATGCAGGCGGTGGCGGCCGCAATGAATTCGGCGCGCGTTTCGGGCTTGATGGTCAGGGTGGCGACGACATAGATCACGAGAAATCCTCCCGGCTTTTCTTCTGGGGTTCAATACCGGGCGGGACATTAGACCAGGCGGGACCGAACGCAAAATCGCAAGAAGCCGTCCCCGGATACAAGCCGGGGACATGCATTGAGGCGCTATTTCAGTACATGAAATATCGCTGGGCCATCGGCAGCACCTCGGCGGGTGCACAGGTGAGCAGCTCGCCGTCGGCGCGCACCTCATAGGTCTCCGGATCGACCTCGATATTGGGCGTGGCGTCGTTGTGGATCATGCTCTTTTTCGAGATCTTGCCGCGGGTGTTCTGCACGGCATAGAGCTTCTTCTCGATGCCGAGCTTTCGCGCGAGACCACCGGTGATCGCAGCTTTCGAGGTGAACACCACAGAGGACGCCGTGCGCGCCTTGCCGAAGGCACCGAACATCGGCTGGTAGTGCACCGGCTGCGGCGTCGGGATCGAGGCGTTGGGATCGCCCATGGGAGCTGCGACGATCGTGCCGCCCTTGACGATGCAGTCCGGCTTGACGCCGAAGAAGGCCGGCGACCACAGCACGAGATCGGCCATCTTGCCCTTCTCGACCGAGCCGATCAGCTTCGACACGCCGTGCGCGATGGCGGGATTGATGGTGTATTTCGCGATGTAGCGCTTGACGCGAAAATTGTCGTTGTCCTTGCCCTTGTCCTGCGGCAATGACCCGCGCTGCTTCTTCATCTTGTCGGCGGTCTGCCAGGTCCGGATGATGACCTCGCCGAGCCGGCCCATCGCCTGGGAGTCCGAGGACATCATCGAGAGCGCGCCGAGGTCGTGCAGGATGTCCTCGGCGGCGATGGTTTCCTTGCGGATGCGGCTTTCGGCGAAGGCGAGGTCTTCCGCAATCGAGGGATCGAGATGGTGGCACACCATCAGCATATCCAGATGCTCGTCGATGGTGTTGCGGGTGAAGGGCCGCGTCGGATTGGTCGAGGACGGCAGCACGTTCTTCAGGCCGGCGACCTTGATGATGTCGGGGGCGTGGCCACCGCCGGCGCCCTCGGTGTGGAAGGCGTGGATGGTGCGCCCCTTGAATGCCTTGATCGTGTCCTCGACGAAGCCGGATTCGTTCAGCGTGTCGGTGTGGATCATGACCTGGACATCGTGCGTGTCGGCCACCGACAGGCAGTTGTCGATCGCAGCCGGCGTCGTGCCCCAGTCCTCGTGCAGCTTCAGCGCGCAGGCGCCCGCCTTGATCATCTCGACCAGGGCTGCGGGCCGCGAGGCGTTGCCCTTGCCGGAAATGCCGAGATTGACCGGGAAAGCATCGAACGACTGGATCATCCGCGCGATGTGCCAGGGGCCCGGCGTACAGGTGGTGGCGAAGGTGCCGTGCGAAGGGCCGGTGCCGCCGCCCAGCATCGAGGTGACGCCGCTCATCAACGCGTGCTCGATCTGCTGCGGGCAGATGAAATGGATGTGGCTGTCGAAGCCGCCGGCCGTGAGGATCTTTCCTTCGCCCGCGATTACGTCGGTGCCGGGACCGACGATGATGGTGACGCCGGGCTGGATGTCCGGATTGCCGGCCTTGCCGATCGCGGAGATCATGCCGTCCTTGATGGCGACGTCGGCCTTCACGATGCCCCAGTGATCGACGATCAGCGCATTCGTGATCACGGTATCGGCCGCGCCCTGCTTGTTGGTGACCTGCGACTGCCCCATGCCGTCGCGGATCACCTTGCCGCCGCCGAACTTCACCTCCTCGCCGTAGGTGGTGAAATCCTTCTCGACCTCGATGATGAGGTCGGTGTCGGCCAGCCGCACCTTGTCGCCTGTAGTGGGGCCGAACATGTCGGCATAGACGGAACGCTTCATCTTTACGGACATCACAAGCCCCGTTTGCGGTTGAACGTTTGGTGGATCACAGCAAGGCCTTCGCTGCTTTCACGGCATCATCGAATTTCTCCTCGAGCCACGCATTACCGCCGCGGCAGCCCGCAACGACTTGCGTGGCCCATCCACTGTAGTCGGCGAGGTCGTCAAGCTCCTCGGTAGTCGGATCCGTATGAAGGCGTGCCCCTATATTGCTGATCTTGTCGGCGATCTTGATCAGCTTCGCGCCGGGCGATTTGTGCAGAGCGTCCTCGATCTGCTTCCGCCGCCGCTCGGCCTTCGGCAGATTCATGTCGTCCGTGCACTCAACGACCAGGGCGGCGACTCGCTCTGAGAACGTCTGCGCAAGCTCCTCGCGCGTGGTGTCGGTGTCCTCGATCGTATCGTGCAGCCAGCCGGCCGCGACCAGCTCGGCATCGGCGCCGTCGGTCGCGGTCGCAAGCAGGTTCGCAACCTCGGCGAGATGATTGATATAGGGCTCGCTGCCGCGCCCCTTGCGCGCCATGCCGTTGTGGCGCTGTGCGGCGAGCTCGGCAGCTTCAGATATGAGACGGATGGGGGAGAGCATGACAAGGACCTCCATTCTCGCCTCAACCGTGCCGTGCCGCGCTCGTTCCTGCGACGCTCACAGCTTCCCCATTACATCGCCGCGGAAACCGTAGATCGTCTTCTTGCCCGCCATCGCCACCAGCTGCACATCGCGGGTCTGGCCAGGTTCGAAACGCACCGCGGTGCCGGCGGCGATGTCGAGGCGCATGCCGCGGGACTTCTTGCGGTCGAATTTCAGCGCCGGGTTGGTCTCGAAGAAATGGTAGTGCGAGCCGACCTGGATGGGGCGGTCGCCGGTGTTGGCCACCGTCAGCGTCACAGTCTTGCGGCCCGCATTGAGCTCGATCTCGCCGTCCTGGATGAAGAGTTCGCCGGGGATCATGCTGCTCTCCTACCTGATCGGCTCGTGCACGGTGACGAGCTTGGTGCCGTCCGGAAACGTCGCCTCGACCTGGATGTCGTGGATCATCTCGGGGATTCCAGGCATCACCTGGTCGCGGGTCAAGACCTGCGCGCCGGATTGCATCAGTTCGGCGACGGTGCGGCCGTCGCGCGCGCCTTCGAGGATGAAATCGGAGATGATCGCGATGGCTTCGGGGTGGTTGAGCTTGACGCCGCGGTCCAGCCGGCGGCGGGCCACGATCGCGGCCATCGAGATCAAGAGCTTGTCCTTTTCGCGGGGAGACAGGTTCATGCAGAATCTCTTCCGTTCAACACTTCAATTCAGCCAGAGCCGCGGCAGGGCCGCGCCGGTGCGCGCCAGCACGGCCATCATGTCGGCGCGCAATCGCGCCGCATCTTGGGCACAGAACCGCGCCATTGCAAAGCCATTCCAGGCCGAGATTCCGACCTCCCCTGAGAACGAGCCCGAGGCCTCGCGGATGCGCTCGACCAGAGCCTCGTCACCGGGGACGATCAGGGCCGTGCCGATCGCCGCCCCGCCCCTGGCAACTGCCGATCGCGCGAGCTTTGCGCCGATATTGCCGTCGAGCCTCACCGTCTCGGCGAAGACCAGCCGGCCACCCCGCCGCAGCCGCCAGCGGTCGACGAACTCGCCCTGCTCCATCCGCTCGCCCATGGCGGTGCGGCCGAACACGACGATCTCGCAAAGCAGGAGCGACGCCGCCTCGTCGAGCGCGATGTCGAAGCGGCGATGGACGCGGGCGCGATCAAACAGGATCGTCTCCTGCGGCAGCCAGGCGAGATGCGCACCCGCGGCGACCTTCAGCCCGATATTGAGCTCTGCCGCCTGCCCCGGCGCGCGATAGACCTTTTCTGCGGCCGCCGTCGTCAGCGTCAGCCGCGAGCTGGCTGCGGCCGTGATCTCGATGTCGAAGCGATCCCCACCCGCAACGCCACCGGCCGTGTTGACGAACACGCCGGATAGCCCCTCGTCTTCCGGCGAAGGGAAGCGGATTCGCAAGGAGCCGGATTCATGCAAGGTGCCGCGCCGGGTCACGCCATCGCGCGCATGGACGTCGAAGCGCACCGCGCCACGGGCACGGTTGGCTTCGAACACCGAAGATGTCGTCAAAACGTCGCTGCGCATCCCTCTCCCCGGCCGGCCGCGGCAGAAATCTTGGGACTACAGCGCCATCTGGCGGCTGATTTCGGCCGGGTCGAGATTGGAACGGTCGCAGGTGAACTTCACCGCGCCGCGATCCATCACGGCGAAACTGTCGCCGAGTTCGCAGGCAAAGTCGAGATATTGTTCGACCAGCACGATGGCGATGTTGCCGAGATTGCGCAGGTACGAGATGGCGCGGCCGATGTCCTTGATGATGGAGGGCTGGATGCCCTCGGTCGGCTCGTCGAGCAGCAGAAGCTTCGGCCGCATCACCAGCGCGCGGCCGATCGCGAGTTGCTGTTGCTGGCCGCCTGAGAGGTCGCCGCCGCGACGGCCGAGCATGGATTGCAGCACCGGAAACAGCGAGAACACGTCGTCCGGAATGTGCTTGTCCTCGCGCTTGAGCGGACCGAAACCGGTCTTGAGGTTTTCCTCGACCGTCAGCAGCGGGAAGATCTCGCGTCCCTGCGGCACGAAGCCGATGCCCTTGCGCGCCCGCTCATAGGGCTTCAGACCGGTAATGTCGCTACCGTCGAGCATGATCGCACCCGACGAGATCGGATATTGCCCGACCATGGCACGGAGCAGCGAGGTCTTGCCGACGCCGTTGCGCCCGAGCACGCAGGTGACCTTGCCCGGCTCGGCCGAGATGGACACGCCGCGCAGCGCCTGCGCCGCGCCGTAGAACAGGTTGATATCCTTGACCTCAAGCATCGCTCAGCGCCCCAGATAGACTTCGATGACCCGCTCGTTGGACGAGACCTGGTCGATGGTGCCTTCCGCGAGCACCGTGCCTTCGTGCAGACAGGTGACCTTGACGCCGAGCTCGCGCACGAACGTCATGTCGTGCTCGACCACCATCACGGTGTGGGTCTTGTTGATCTCTTTCAGCAGCTCGGCGGTCAGATGCGTCTCGACGTCGGTCATGCCGGCGACGGGCTCGTCGACCAGCAGCAGCTTCGGATCCTGCGCCAGCAGCATGCCGATCTCGAGCCATTGCTTCTGGCCGTGGCTGAGGCTGCCGGCAAGGCGATTGCGGGCGTCGGTGAGGCGGATCGTCTCCAGCACCTTGTCGATGCGCTCGGACTCGGCCTTGCTGCCGCGCCAGAACAGCGTGCCGCGGACCGAATGGTCGACGTTCAGCGCGAGCAGGAGGTTGTCCTGCACGGTCTGGCTCTCGAACACGGTCGGTTTCTGGAACTTGCGGCCGATGCCGAGCTCGGCAATGCGGGTCTCGTCCAGCCGCGTCAAATCGGTGACGCCGTCGAACAGAACCGTCCCCTCGTCGGGCTTGGTCTTGCCGGTGATGATGTCCATCATGGTGGTCTTGCCGGCGCCGTTCGGGCCGATGATGGCGCGCATCTCGCCGGGCTCGAGGGTCAACGACAAATTGTTGATGGCGTGGAAGCCGTCGAACGAGACGTGCACGCCGTCCAGGTAAAGCATCGCGGAGGTCGCGCGGTTGTCCATGACGTTCATCGCGCTACTCCGCCATCTTGGGTTCGGTGACGCCGTCCTCGGCCGCAGCGCTCGTTGAGGCCGCGGCGATGCGCTTCTCCCTCGAGGAGTCCCACCAGGCGTTGAAGGTGCCGACGATGCCCTTGGGCAGCAGCAGCGTCACCAGGATGAACAGCGCACCCAGCATGAACAGCCAGTAAGGCGCGAGCATGCCGGAGGTGAAGAACGTCTTGGCGTAGTTGACGACGACGGCGCCGAGCGCCGCGCCGACCAGCGTGCCGCGGCCGCCGACCGCGACCCAGATCACCGCCTCGATCGAATTGCCCGGCGCGAACTCGGAGGGATTGATGATGCCGACCTGGGGGACGTAGAGCGCACCGGCGACGCCGGCCATGCAGGCCGACACCGTGAACACGAACAGCTTGTAGGATTCGACGCGGTAGCCCAGGAAGCGCGTGCGCGATTCCGCATCACGCACCGCGATCAGCACCTTGCCGAGCTTCGACGAGACGATGGCGCGGCAGATCAGGAAACCGACGATCAGCGCCAGGCAGCTCAGCGCGAACAGCGCCGCGCGGGTGCCCTCCGCCTGCACGTTGAAGCCGAGGATGTCCTTGAAGTCGGTCAGGCCGTTGTTGCCGCCGAAGCCGAAATCGTTGCGGAAGAAGGCGAGCAGCAGCGCATAGGTCATCGCCTGCGTGATGATCGAGAGATACACGCCGGTGACGCGGGAACGGAAGGCGAGCCAGCCGAAGCAGAAGGCGAGCAGGCCGGGCACGACCAGCACCATCAGCGCGGCGAACCAGAACATGTCGAAGCCGTACCAGTACCAGGGCAGCTTCGAATAGTTCAGGAACACCATGAAGTCGGGCAGAACAGGATTGCCGTAGACGCCGCGGGTGCCGATCTGCCGCATCAGGTACATGCCCATGGCGTAGCCGCCGAGCGCGAAGAAGGCGCCGTGGCCGAGCGAGAGAATGCCGCAATAGCCCCAGATCAGGTCGATCGCCAGAGCCAGGATGGCGTAGCAGACATACTTGCCCCAGAGCGCGACGAGATAGGTCGGCACTTGCAGGAACGAGCCCGCGGGCAGCAGCAGGTTGGAGAGCGGGATGAGGATGCCGCAGGCCACGACGACGGCAAGGAAGACCGTCGCGCTGCGGTCCAGCGATCGCGTCAGCATGTGAGGGGTCATGCTTCCACCGCACGGCCCTTGAGCGCGAACAGGCCGCGCGGCCGCTTTTGAATGAACAGGATGATCAGAACCAGGATGGCGATCTTGCCGAGCACGGCGCCGGCGACCGGCTCCAGGAATTTGTTGGCGATGCCGAGCGTGAAGGCGCCGACCAGCGTGCCCCAGAGATTGCCGACCCCGCCGAACACCACGACCATGAAGCTGTCGATGATGTAGCTCTGGCCGAGATTGGGGCTGACATTGTCGATCTGCGACAGCGCCACGCCGGCAATACCGGCGATACCCGAGCCGAGCCCGAAGGTCAGCGCGTCGACGCGCGAGGTGGCGATGCCCATCGAGGCCGCCATGCGACGGTTCTGCGTCACTGCGCGCATCTCGAGGCCCAGTGCGGTGTAGCGCAGCATTGCGAGCAGGATCGCGAACACGGCCAGCGTGAACACGAGGATCCAGAGCCGGTTATAGGTGATGGTGATCTGGCCGAGCTCGAACGCGCCGCTCATCCAGGAGGGGTTGCCGACCTCGCGGTTGGTCGGGCCGAACATGGTGCGCACCGCCTGCTGCAGCACCAGCGAGAGACCCCAGGTGGCCAGCAGCGTCTCCAGCGGGCGGCCGTAGAGGAAGCGGATGATGCTGCGCTCGATCAGGACGCCGATGGCGCCGGCGACGAGGAAGGCGAGCGGCACGGCGATCAAGAGCGAATAGTCGAACAGGCCGGGATAGCGGGTGCGGATCACCTCCTGCACCACGAAGGTGGTGTAGGCTCCGATCATCACCATCTCGCCATGGGCCATGTTGATGACGCCCATCACGCCGAAGGTGATGGCGAGCCCGATCGCGGCGAGCAGCAGCACCGAGCCGAGCGAGAGGCCGTACCAGGCATTCTGCACGCCCGACCAGACGGCGAGCGAGGACTGGATCGAGCCGATCGCGCTCGCGGCGGCCTTGGTCACCGAGGCCGGCTGGTCGCCCATGCCGGTGAGCAGCGCCAGCGCTTCCTGATCGCCGCGCGCCTTGAGCGTGGCAACCGCCTCGAGCTTCTCGACCTCGGAGGCATCTGTCTTGAACAGCAGGATGGCCGCGCGAGCCTCGCCGAGCGCAGCCTTGACCGATTTGTTGGTTTCCTTGGCGAGCGCGCCGTCGACGGCCTCGAGCGCCGTCTCCTCATGCGACTTGAAGACGGACTGCGCGGCCTGCAGGCGCGTCCCGACATCCGGCGATTGCAGCGTCAGGCCGCCGAGCGCAGCATCGACGCTGCGGCGCAGGCGGTTATTGAGGCGCACGGCGCTCGCGCTGTCGGGAACGCTGGCGACCGCCTCGCCGGTCGCGGCATCGATCGACTTGCCGTCGGCGCCCGTGACGTAAACCTTCTTGCTGTCAGGATCGGCCATGAGGCGGCCGTCCTGGAGCGCGCTGATGATGGGAAAAGCCAGCTTGTTGCCACTCCCGGCAACCACGCCGATCGCCTCTTCCGTGTCGGAGAAATCGTCATTGGCGAATTTGGCGACCCCGTCCTCGAACGGACCGGCGAAGGCCGGCAGCGCGAACGCGATCAGCAACAACGAGAGCGCAAGCGAGCAGAGGCGCGCGGACAAATAGGCTGGCACTGTGAATGACCCCGGCAGAAATGGGTGGAGAAGGCGGCGGGATCGCCGCCCTCTCCGATCGTGCAATGGCGTGTCAGATCCGGATCAGGAGCCGGAACCGAGGCACTTGTTGGTCTTGGTGTTGAAGTTGCCGCACTTCTTGCCGACCCAGTCGCCGATCAGGTCCTTGGAGCCGTCGAGCTCCTTCGACCAGGCATCGCCCGCGACGAGGCCCGGGGTCTTCCAGACCACGTCGAACTGGCCGTTGCCCTTGATCTCGCCGATGAACACCGGCTTGGTGATGTGGTGGTTCGGCAGCATCTTCGACACGCCGCCGGTCAGGTTCTTGGCTTCGATGCCCGGGAGAGCGTCGATCACCTTGTCGGGATCGGTCGACTTCACCTTCTCGACCGCCTTGACCCACATGTCGAAGCCGATCACGTGCGCTTCCATCGGATCGTTTGTCACGCGCTTCGGATTCTTGGTGTAGGCCTGCCACGCCTTGATGAACTTCTCGTTCTCCGGCGACTTGATGGACTGGAAGTAGTTCCAGGCAGCGAGATGGCCGACCAGCGGCTTGGTGTCGATGCCGGCGAGCTCTTCCTCACCGACCGAGAACGCGACGACCGGGATGTCCTTCGCCTTGATACCCTGGTTGCCGAGCTCCTTGTAGAAGGGAACGTTGGCGTCGCCGTTGATGGTCGAGACCACCGCAGTCTTCTTGCCGGCCGAGCCGAACTTCTTGATGTCGGCCACGATCGTCTGCCAATCGGAGTGACCGAACGGCGTGTAGTTGATCATGATGTCTTCCTGGGCGACACCCTTGGACTTCAGATAGGCTTCCAGGATCTTGTTGGTGGTGCGCGGATAGACGTAGTCGGTGCCCGCGAGCACCCAGCGCTTCACCTTCTCTTCCTTCATCAAATAGTCGACGGCGGGGATCGCCTGCTGGTTCGGTGCCGCGCCCGTGTAGAACACGTTGCGCTCGCTCTCCTCACCCTCGTACTGCACGGGGTAGAACAGGATGCTGTTCAGCTCCTTGAACACCGGGAGCACCGACTTGCGCGACACCGAGGTCCAGCAGCCGAACACGACCGAGACCTTGTCCTTGGTGATCAGCTCGCGCGCCTTTTCGGCGAACAGCGGCCAGTTCGAGGCGGGATCGACGACGACGGCCTCGAGCTTCTTGCCGTTCACGCCGCCCTTCTTGTTCTGCTCGTCGATCAGGAAGAGGATGGTGTCCTTCAGCGTGGTTTCGCTGATGGCCATGGTGCCGGAAAGAGAGTGCAGCACACCGACCTTGATGGTGTCGTCGGCGGCCTTCGTGCCGGTCAATGGAGCCAGTCCGAGCATCAGTCCGGCGGTCGCGGCGAGAACGCCACGGCGGCTAAATGACGCCGCTATATCGTGAATGGATTTGCTAAGCATGAGTGTCTCATCTCCCTGACGCAGACGTGAAAACGCTGCGAAACGGCCCCACGGCCGCCTGCGATTAACGGATTCGCAAGAACCGTGCCATGGACTGAGCACCCATCAACCAATTGGTTTCGCTAAACAAATCGCCCGGAATCAAAGTTTCGCCATTAAGAAGCAGCTCAAAACTTGAGCAATTCAAATGTATGCCAAAGCGGCAGGCGGTCTATTTTTTGAGCAAAATGCTAGCTCTGGCTAAATTTCCGGCATAACTATTTCTGCACCGCAACCGCCGTTTCGGGCACGCTTGCCTTGAAAGCGCCCGCTGAATGTTCCATATGAACAGCCGAGACCTCTTGCGAATCAAGGGGTCGTTGCGAGCCGCGTGTTCTTAAGCCCCCTACGGGCCTCTGGCTTGCCCCATATCTCCCAAGCCATCCGACACCCTAAACACGCAGGTGTCTTCTCGACACCCTTTTGCGCGCGCCGCGCTGAATGCGCCGGGCGTTGCGCTTTTGACATGGAAAGAACCCATCTTTTGACTTCGTTTCAGGATTTCGGCCTCGCCGAACCGATCGCGCGTGCTCTCGCCGAAGAGAACTACGTCACCCCCACCCCCATCCAGGCCCAGACTGTTCCGATCGCGCTGACCGGGCGCGACGTCGTCGGCATCGCCCAGACCGGAACCGGCAAGACCGCGTCCTTCGCGCTGCCGATCCTCCACCGCCTGCTCGAGAACCGCATCAAGCCGCAGCCCAAGACCTGCCGCGTCCTGGTGCTGTCGCCCACCCGCGAGCTGTCCGGCCAGATCCTCGATAGCTTCAACGCCTATGGCCGCCACCTCCGCCTGGCCTCGACGCTCGCCATCGGCGGCGTGCCGATGGGCCGCCAGGTCCGTGCCCTGATGCAGGGCGTCGACGTGCTGGTCGCCACCCCCGGCCGCCTGCTCGACCTCGTGCAAAGCAACGGATTGAAACTTTCGAGCGTCGAATTCCTCGTGCTCGACGAAGCCGACCGCATGCTCGACATGGGCTTCATCAACGACATCCGCAAAATCGTCGCGAAACTCCCGATCAAGCGGCAGACGCTGTTCTTCTCGGCCACCATGCCGAAGGACATCGCCGAGCTCGCCGACGCCATGCTGCGTGACCCCGCCCGCGTCGCGGTGACCCCGGTCTCCTCGACCGCCGAGCGGATCAACCAGCGCATCGTCCAGGTCGACTTCTCCGCCAAGCCCGCCTTCCTGACCAAGCTGCTGAAAGACGAGCCGGTCAACCGCGCACTGGTCTTCACCCGCACCAAGCATGGTGCCGACAAGGTGGTGAAGTCGCTCGAGAAGGCCGGCATTCCCGCCAGCGCCATCCACGGCAACAAGTCGCAGAACCATCGCGAGCGCACGCTCGCCCAGTTCCGCTCGGGCGAGATCCGCACCCTGGTCGCCACCGACATTGCCGCCCGCGGCATCGATGTCGACGGCATCAGCCACGTCATCAATTTCGACCTGCCCAACGTGCCGGAAACCTATGTCCACCGTATCGGCCGCACCGCGCGCGCCGGCGCCGAGGGCACCGCGATCTCGCTGGTGGCCGGCGGCGAGGAACTCAGCTACCTCCGCGACATCGAGCGGCTGATCAAGGTGGCGCTGCCGCGCGAAGACCTCCGTACCGATGCCGGCCGCCGCGACGCCGGTCCTCCCCCGTCCCAGCAACGGCAGGGCCGGCCGGGTGGCCGCCCGGGCCAGCGTCCGCAAGGCGCCCGGCACGGCGACGGACGGCGTGGCGACGAACGGCATGCCGACGGACGCCATCATAGCGCCGGCAGGACCAGCGACGGACGGCCCGGCGAAGGACGTTATGGCGAGGGCAGACCTGTTGATGGCAGGCCCGGAGAGGGCCACAAGGCCTCCAAAGGGTCTCGCCGCCGCCGCGGTTCGGGTGGTAAGATGAATTCCTCACCAGCCGATCGGTCGGAACAGCGTCCCGCGCATAGCGCCGGCAAGCCTGATGGAATACAAGGCGTTGCCTTTTTGCGTCGCGAGAGTCGCCCCAACGGCCGACCGAACCGCAATCCTCATTCGAACTAACAGTCCACGACTGGAGACCCCCACATGGCTAAGGAAGAGCTGATCCAGTTCGAAGGACTGGTCACCGAAATCCTCCCCGACGCCCGCTACCGCGTGCAGCTCGACGCCGGACACGAGATCGTCGCCTACACGGCCGGCAAGATGAAGAAGAACCGCATCAAGACGCTGGCGGGCGACCGCGTGACGGTGGAGATGTCGCCCTATGACCTGGAGAAGGGCCGGCTGATTTTCCGCCACAAGGACGAACGTCCCAGCGGGGTGGGTGGACCGCCTCGTCCCGGACAGCGCGGCGGTCAGTTCCGTCGCCGCTAGCCTATGGTTGGCGCGCAAGCGCGGAAATAAAATGCCGATCTTTATTTTGATCCGCCGTGCACCCACGGCGGATCAAAAAATCGTGCGCGCCCCGATTGTTTTGAGTCCCCAATTCCGATAAAAGGAATTTATCGATTTTCGGCCGGACGACATTAGCATCCACCGGTACAGCCGGTTCAGACACGCTGACGACCCTTCCAAAAATTCGATCTAACCGGCCCGCGCGAGTGGGCTCCAACCTTGTGTTATCTGAGAAGGGACTACCCCCGTGAGCATGGGAACCGTGAAGTGGTTTAACGCGACCAAAGGCTTCGGCTTCATTCAGCCCGACGATGGCGGCCAGGACGTGTTCGTCCACATCAGCGCCGTGGAACGTGCCGGCCTCGGCACGCTGCGTGAAGGTCAGAAGATCTCCTACGAGATCGTGGCCGACCGTCGTTCCGGCAAGTCGGCGGCAGACAATCTCCGCGACGCAGGCTGAACCCGCCGGGCCTCGCCCGATCGGCTCGCAAGAAACAAGAAGGCCGTGCACACCGCACGGCCTTTTTCATTTTCATTCTACGCCCTGCTCGAGGACATCAGCACGAGGACGGTACGCCGTTGTAGGGAACGCAAGTGACCTGGCGCGGCCGCGTATAGGACAGATCGCTCAGCGGCAGACTCGACTTCAACACGTATCCCACCGACGGTGTGTAAGTGTAGCTCGCCTCGCTGAGGATGAGGTAGGTCGACGGAATGAGCAGCGTCGATGGAATTTCGTTGGTCACCTTGTCGCCAGCCTTCCGAGCCGAGGTCGCCAGCGTCGCTTGCGTCGCGCCGCTCGCGATGGTTCCGGCCTTGCTCCACTGGACCGTGGCAATGCTGTTCTCATCGATATAGATCTGGGAAATCGCGCCTTTCACGAGCGTTGCGTCGTAAGGCATGATGATCGAGATGCTGGCCGTGAACGTGTTCTGCATGTCGGAATCGGCAAGCGTCGTCGACTGCGACGTCAGATCGGACAGGGTCCGTGCAATCAACGTGACCTTGCGATCGATCGCCACCGCCGACGAGAACTCGACGGTGCCGAAGAACATCACCAGCATCAGCGGGACGATGACCGCGAATTCGGTCGCCGCGAGCGCGTGCTTGTCGGCGACGAAGTCACGCAATGAGCAGCGGGCATTTCCCAAGAAATTCGCAATCGCCTGCATTGGTCCGCCCAGATCCATCTGCCTCAGAAGGGTTCGTTCTTGAAGGCTGCGGTCGCCACCAGCAGCCGCTTGTTGCTGCAACCGATGTTGTAGCCGAGGCCGGTGACGACGAGCGGCCACTGGTAGAACAGCCGCACCACGACGACCTGGCTGGCGCTGCCGGGATTGTATTGCACGCCGGCCGGATTGAAGGTGCAAGAATCGCCGTAATTGGTGAGGCTCAGCGTCGTGAAGGAACTGGTGCTCACCACGTCGACGTAGAGCTTATTGCAATCGAACAGCGCCGGGATCTGGCTGCAGACATAGGCCTTGAACGTGGTCTGATCGCACGCCGACACCGTGTTGGGCACCGTCTGACAGGCCGCCACCGAGCCGCCCTGCGCTTGCGCCTGACCGGTCAGAATCGCACGTGCCGAAGCTTGGGTGACGGTCTCGAGCACCTGGCCTGCGAAGAACACCAGCGCCGTCTCGATGATGGCGAACAGCAGCCCGAAGAAGATCGGAGCAACCAGCGCGAACTCGACCGCCGCAGAGCCGCGGCGGCTGCCGCGAAACCGGCTTAGCGCCTTGCGGAGCGTAAATCTCGTCGACGGAAGCGATGGCATCGCGTCAAATTCCCCAGCAGCGGCGATCCTCTGCTTCATTCAATAGCTAAAACTGATTGTTTAAGTGTTGCAGGCGATTCACGCTGCGCGAACCGCACGGCTAAGGATGCGTTAACCACGCATGCCGGCGGCACGGAAAAAGACGGCGCGCGCAGCCGGACGTCGCCTGGCGTCCGGGAAGCGCCGAGGCGGATCAGGCGATCCACCCCGGCGCGAACCGGTCAATCGGTCTGGCTAGTTGGATTTGGTGGCCGCACCGGCGTTGCCGCTGGCACTGCTGCTCAGCGAACCGGCCTGGCTCATCGTGTTGTTGAAGTAGGTGTCGCTGTCGCCGAGCGTCACCCGGCGTTGGCAAAGCGGCATGCAGCTGTAGGACTCGCGCTCGATCCCGCGATAGACGGTGACGAGCCGGTCGCTCGGGCCTTCGACCTGGATCTGGCGGTCGACCAGAATCTCGCCGCTCCGGTCGAGCGCGATGAAATTGGTGGCACCGTAGCCCTTGCCGGTCACGACGATCATGCCGCCGGGCTGCAGCGTGACATCGGCGATCAGGGGATTGCCGACCACGATGGTCGCCACCTTGCCGGGCAGCCGCACCAGCTTGGCCTGGTCGACATTGACGGCGATGGTGTCGGCGGTCGGTTCGGCAAGGCCGGCAGCCGGCGATGCCAGCACGGCGGCAGCAACCAGAAGACAGACCCGCGCATGACGGCGCAGCAATTCTTTACGCATACTCTTACCCCCGGGACGTCACAAACCGGCAGAAGCGAACGGATAACAACGGAGCCGGTGCCCGACCCGGCTAACCTGCCCCTAATTCATGAACGTTCCGCAAACTCGCGGACGATTGTTCGACGGACCGGCGTTTGCGCGGTCGCTATCTCCAGCCTAGCGGCGGAACGGATAGGCCAATTGGCCCGCGATCTCCTTCGGTATGGCCGCTTCGTCCTTGCCGTAGTCCTGCGGAAGCTGCCCCTCCGGCATGCGGAAGGTGCCGAACAGCACGTCCCAGACCGGGAACGTCCCGGCGAAGTTCGTGTTGCCGCCCTCCGCGAGCGAGGTGTGGTGCCAACGGTGGAACACCGGGGTTGCCAGCAGATATTTGAACGGTCCGAAGGTCCAGTTCAGATTGGCGTGCACGAAGGCCGAATGGAAGGTGGTGAACGGGCCGACCCAGAGCATGATGTTCGGGGAGATGCCGGCCATCAGCAGAACGACGTCGACGCTGATCGTCCCGAGCATCAGATTAATGGGATGGAAGCGGGCCGCGGAAATCCAACCGATCTCCTCCGACGAATGATGAATGGCGTGGTACTTCCAGAAACCGCCGTCGTGGAAAAGCCGGTGGATCCAGTACAGCATGAAATCAGACAGCACCAGGAACAGCAGGGCTTGCACCCACAGGGGCAGCTGCGCCAGCGGACCATGGCCGTTGTCGTAGAAGGCGATGAGCTCGTCGGCATCGTGGATGTTGAAGACGGCGCCGGCGCCGACGATCAGCAGTCCGATCCGCATAGTGCGGGCGAACACCGGAACGAAGAACCAGTAGCAGATGTCGGTGATGATCTCGCGCTTGCGCCACCACGGGGCGCCGGGATTGCACGCCCAGAAATGCTCGAGCACGGTGAAGACCGCCGCGAGCACGAAGGTGACGGGGACCACTTTCGCGATGGTCTCGCCGAGCATCAGGGCGACTTCCATGGGCAGGCTCGACATCGTCGCCTCTCTCCGCGAATTCCAATCCTCTTACGCCTACTCCGTGAAATTTAAGGGAGGATGAAGCGGCCGCTGCGCTGGCGATGCATCTGGAACCGGAGAGAATTGAAGCCCGGCTTTAAGGCGAAATTCACTCTGGACCAAAGCATCTCGCCAGAAGCCGGTTTGCGCGATCGAATTAACTCTACCGAAAGAGCTCGGCTCTCATGTTCACCGCGTCATAGACAGCGCCGAACGAGGCGATCCCAACCGAATGGAGTTTTGTTCATGAAGAACTTGATTGCGCGTTTTGCGAAGGATGAGTCCGGCGCCACCGCCATCGAATACGGCCTGATCGCCGCCGGCATCGCGCTGGCCATCATCACCGTCGTCAACAGCCTCGGCACCACGCTGAACGCCAAGTTCACCGCGATCAGCACCTCGCTGAAGTAAGCGACAAGCGAACGACGGCAAAAGCCCCGGACCTCCGGGGCCTTTGTTTTTCCGAAGACGGCGAGTTCCAGTGGCGTTGCGCGAGTACAGAACCGATGCCGCGGTCGCGGCGAACGAGGCGGTGGCGGCGCAGGCCGGCTCGCCGGTCTATTGGGTCTGCCTTGCGCTGCTGCTCGCGACGGTCGCACTCGCCGCCCGCATTGCCAGCCTCTGGTAGGCACGCGTTCCGCGGTTTCGGCCCCGCGTGCCCTTAGCTGCCGTTGTCGGTTTGTTTAGCAACTCGTGGCTAGACTCCGGCGACGCCAGTTCCCGCGGCAAACCCAGGCCTCAAGACGCAGCCCATGATCCTCGACCTTGCGCGCCTTCTGCTCTTCCCTGCCCTGATGGCGTTCGCCGCCGCGAGCGATCTCTTCACGATGACGATCTCGAACCGCGTGTCGCTGGCGCTGGTCGCAGGCTTCTTCGCGCTCGCCCTCGCCGGTGGCATGGCACCTTACGAGATGCTCAGTCATGTCGGCGCCGGCGCGCTGCTGCTGGTCATTGCCTTTGCTTGCTTTGCAATGGGCTGGATGGGCGGCGGCGATGCCAAGGTCGCCGCCTCCGTCGCGCTGTGGTTTGGTTTCACGCCCCTGATGGACTTCCTACTCTACGCCTCGTTGTTCGGCGGCGCGCTGACGCTGCTGCTGCTCCAGTTCCGGCAATGGCCCCTGCCTTACGGCCTTGCGGGACAGGCTTGGCTTGCACGGCTGCACGACAAGCAAACCGGCATTCCTTACGGCATCGCGCTCACGCTTGGCGCGCTGATGGTCTACCCGGAGACCGAATGGGTGAAGGCGATCGACCTCGCCCACCTCGCACTGCGCTGAACGCGCCGGGTAAACCCGGCGTTAAGGCGATTTAGATACGCCTCATTAACCATGCTTTGACGAATAGCTGGTCAACTGCCGATTACGGCGGCGGCAGCGTCGCGGCGTCTTGTTGGAAAGTGAAGCGTATGAATAGGGCACGCATTGTCGTCCTGACGGTCGCCATCTGCGCCGGCGGTGTCGCCGCGTACCTGGCGAGCGGCTCGGACCAATCTGCGCCGCCTCCGGCGGCTCCGGTCGCACAGCTTCCAACCGTCGACGTTCTCGTGGCCAAGAACGACATCGGCCTCGGCCAGACCGTGAAGCCGGAAGACGTGCAATGGCAGACCTGGCCGGCCGCGACCGCCAGCGCCACCTTCATTCGCCGCAACGAGCGTCCCGAGGGCGCGACCCAGGTTGCCGGTTCCATCGCCCGCGCCCCCTTCATTCAAGGTGAGCCGATCCGCGACCAGAAGCTGGTCAAGGCCGAAGGCTCCGGCTTCATGGCGGCAATCCTGCCCACCGGCATGCGGGCGATCTCGACCGAGATCTCGCCGGAAACCGGCGCGGGCGGCTTCATCCTGCCCAACGATCGCGTCGACGTCCTTTTGACGCGCCGGCTGAAGAACCCGGACCAGACCAGCGGCGCCCCCGACGTCGTCACCTCCGAGATCATCCTGGCCAATATCCGCGTCCTGGCCATCGACCAGGCGCCAAAGGAGAAGGACGGCCAGAACGCGGTGGTCGGCAAGACCGTCACCCTCGAGCTCAATCCCGCGCAGACCGCGACACTCTCCGCGGCCCGCCAGAGCGGTACGCTGTCGCTGGCGCTGCGCAGCATCGTCGACGTCAAGATGAGCGAAATCACGCTCGATGATTCCGCGCAGAAGCGGGACGGTATTTCGATCATTCGCTACGGCATTCCAAGTCAGACGGCGAAAGCACGATGAAGACAGTCGATATGAAGCACAGGGTGGATTTGACGACGATGCGAACCTCGGCGGTTCGCGCCCTGTCGTTTTCGGCCGCTTTCGCGCTGGCGCTCAACCCGGTGCTGAACCCCGTGGTCGCCGCCGATTACCGTCCCGTGGCCTCGGCCGCCGCGGACGGCCAGATGAACGCGCGCTTCCTCTCGCTCGGCGTCGGCAAATCCATCGTGATCGACCTGCCGCGCGACATCAAGGATGTGCTGGTCGCCGATCCCAAGATCGCCAACGCGGTGGTCCGCTCGGCGCAGCGCGCCTATATCATCGGTGCCACGGTCGGCCAGACCAACATCGTGTTCTTCGATTCCGCGGGGCAGCAGATCGCGGCCTATGACATCGCGGTCAAGCGCGACCTCAACGGCGTGCGCGCCGCGCTGAAGCAGATCCTGCCCAATTCGGACATTCAAATCGACGGGCTCGGCGACGGCATTGTCCTGACCGGCACGGCGGCGAATCCGATGGAGGCGCAGCAGGCCAACGATCTCGCGGCGCGCCTGGCCGGCGGCGCCGACAAGGTCGTGAACTCGATCGTGGTGCGCGGCCGCGACCAGGTCATGCTCAAGGTGACGGTCGCGGAAGTCCAGCGCACCATCGTCAAGCAGCTCGGCATCGACCTGAGCGCCAGCCTCAACTACGGCACGTCGGTGGTGAGCTTCACCAACTCCAATCCGTTCACGGCACTCGGCAAGAACCTCGTGGACGGCAACAATTTGACGACGAAGTTCGGCGGCGCGTCGTCGGTGCAGGCCACCCTGCGCGCGATGGAAACCGCGGGCGTGATCCGCACGCTGGCCGAACCGAACCTGACCGCAATCTCCGGTGAATCGGCGACGTTCATCGCCGGCGGTGAATTCCCGGTCCCGGCAGGCTATGCGTGCGACCCCACCACCCATGTCTGTACCACCCAGATCAGCTTCAAGAAGTTCGGCATCTCGCTCAACTTCACCCCCGTGGTGCTGAGCGAAGGCAAGATCAGCCTGCGCGTGATGACCGAGGTCTCGGAGCTCTCGAACGAAAACGCGATCACGCTGTCGCAGGCCGTTACCTCGACCTCGGTGAACTCGCTGACGGTGCCCTCGATCAGGACCCGCCGCGCTGAGACCTCGCTGGAAATTCCCTCCGGCGGCGCGATGGCGATGGCCGGCCTGATCCAGCAGCAGACCAAGCAGGCCATCAGCGGCCTGCCGGGACTGATGCAGCTCCCGGTCCTCGGCACGCTGTTCCGCAGCCGCGACTTCGTCAACAACGCGACCGAGCTGGTCGTGATCGTGACCCCCTATGTCGTTCGCGCGGTGGCGCCAAAGGACCTGTCGCGACCGGATGACGGCTTCACCCCGCCTGCGGATCCTCAGGCCCAGCTGCTCGGCAACATCAACCGCATCTACGGCGTGCCCGGCCGGACCGAACCGGCCAAGAACTACCGCGGCACTTACGGCTTCATTACCGACTGATGCGAAACGGGGATTCACGATGATCACAAGACCACCCCAGCTTCGCAAACGCGCCATTCGCCTCGGCGGTGCGCTCGTCGGCATGGCGCTCGCACTCGGCGGCTGCCAACACGACGAGGTCGTTACCGCTTCCATTCCGGACGACTACAAGCAGCGCCATCCGATCGCGATCGAGGAGCAGAACCGCTCGATCGTCGTCTTCGTCGGCCATGCCCGGGGCGGCTTGACCGCTGCCCAGCGCGCCGACGTGATGGGCGTCGCATCGGCTTGGTTGCACGAGGGGACAGGCGCCATCCGCATCGACGTGCCGTCCGGCACGCCCAATGCGCGTCCGGTCGCGGACTCAATGCGCGAAATCCAGGCGATGCTGGCCGGGGCAGGCGTTCCGCCGCGGGGCATCAATGTTCGCCCCTACCAGCCCGACGACAAGCGCTTCCTGCCGCCGATCCGCCTCACCTATTCCAAGGTCGCCGCGATCGCGGGCCCCTGTGGCCTGTGGCCCGACGACATCGGCCCTTCGATCAAGAACAAGACCTGGTTCGAGAACAAGGACTACTACAATTACGGCTGCGCCTATCAGCGCAACCTCGCCGCGATGGTCGACAATCCGTCGGACCTCGAGCAGCCACGACCTGAAACGCCGTCCTACACGCCCCGGCGCATCACCGGCTTCGAGAAGTATCGCAAGGGAACGACGAGCGCGACCACCTATCCCGAGGCCGACAAGGCCAAACTCAGCGATACCGGCAAATGATCAGCTACGCTCGCCAGACACAAGAAGAGCAGCCGGACGCAGCGCTTCCGCCGGTCGAGGAGCATATTGCCCCAGCGCCCCGCGTCTCGGTCCAGGCCTTCTGCGAGACCGTGGAAACCGCTGCCGCGGTCCAGTCGGCCGGCGAGGATCGCCGTCTCGGCAAGGCCCACCTCAAGATCCAGATGGGCGGCATGGCGGCCGCGATCGAAGCCTACCGCTCGGCTCCCACCCCGAACGTGATCGTGCTCGAGAGCGACGGCCGCAACGACCTGCTGGGCGGGCTCGACCACCTCGCCACCGTCTGCGACGCCGGCACCCGCGTGGTCGTGATCGGCCGCATCAACGACGTCATGCTCTACCGCGAGCTGGTGCGCCGCGGCGTCAGCGACTATGTGCTAGCGCCGGTCGGCGCGATCGACGTCGTTCGCTCGATCTGCAACCTGTTCTCTGCGCCGGAAGCCAAGGCGGTCGGCCGCATCATCGCCGTGGTCGGCGCCAAGGGCGGCGTCGGGGCGTCCACGATCTCCCACAACGTCGCCTGGGCGATCGCACGCGACCTCGCAATGGACGCCGTCGTCGCCGATCTCGACCTCGCCTTCGGCACCGCCGGGCTCGACTACAACCAGGATCCGCCGCAGGGCATTGCCGACGCCGTGTTCTCGCCCGACCGGGTCGACACCGCCTTCATCGACCGCCTGCTGTCGAAATGCACCGACCATCTCAGCCTGCTGGCGGCGCCGGCGACGCTCGACCGGGTCTATGATTTCGGCACCGACGCCTTCGACTCCGTGTTCGACACGCTGCGCTCCACCATGCCCTGCATCGTGCTCGACATCCCGCACCAATGGTCGGGCTGGACCAAGCGCGCCTTGATCGGAGCGGACGACATCCTGATCGTGGCCGCCCCTGACCTCGCCAATCTGCGCAATACCAAGAACCTGTTCGATCTGCTGAAGGCGGCGCGCCCCAACGACCGGCCGCCGCTCTACTGCCTGAACCAGGTCGGCGTGCCGAAAAGGCCCGAAATCGCCGCCGCGGAGTTCGCCAAGGCGATCGAGAGCCAGCCGATCGTCTCGATCCCGTTCGAGCCGCAGATCTTCGGCTCGGCGGCCAACAACGGCCAGATGATCGCGGAGATCTCCGCCAACCACAAGTCGATCGAGATGTTCCTTCAGATCGCCCAGCGCCTGACCGGCCGCAGCGAAACCAAGAAGCAAAAGTCTTCCCTGCTTTCACCCCTGATTGACAAGTTGCGGGGAAAATAGACCCCCGCGTGGAGTTGTTAAGTGTTCGGTAAGCGTAGCGGAACAGACACCGACCTTCGGGCGCCCAAGCCCGGCGCCGTGTCGCTCGAGCCTGCCCAGGCTCCGGCGCCGACGGTGTCGCGCGCCCCGCCTCCGCCGGCCGTCGCCTCGCCGCCGCTTGCCCCGGTCAAGGCTCCGCCGCCTCCCCCCATGGAGAGCCGGCGTTCGGACAATTACTACGAGGTCAAGGCGACCATCTTCGGCGCGCTGATCGAGGCGATCGACCTCGCCCAGCTCGCCAAGCTGGACTCGGAATCCGCGCGCGAGGAAATCCGCGACATCGTCAACGAGATCATCGCGATCAAGAACATCGTGATGTCGATCGCCGAGCAGGAAGAGCTGCTCGACGACATCTGCAACGACGTCCTGGGTTACGGTCCGCTGGAGCCGCTGCTGTCGCGCGACGATATCGCCGACATCATGGTCAATGGCGCCAACACCGTCTACATCGAGGTCGCCGGCAAGATCCAGCGCACCGGCATTCGCTTCCGCGACAACCAGCAGCTCCTCAACATCTGTCAACGCATCGTCAGCCAGGTCGGCCGGCGCGTCGACGAATCCTCGCCGATCTGCGACGCGCGCCTCGCCGACGGCTCGCGCGTCAACGCCATCGTGCCGCCGCTGTCGATCGACGGCCCGACACTCACCATCCGCAAGTTCAAGAAGGACAAGCTGACGCTCGATCAGCTCGTCAAGTTCGGCGCGATCTCGCCGGAAGGCGCCGAGATCCTCCAGATCATCGGCCGCGTCCGCTGCAACGTGCTGATCTCCGGCGGCACCGGCTCCGGAAAGACCACGCTGCTGAACTGTCTGACCAATTACATCGAGCACGACGAGCGCGTCATCACCTGCGAGGACGCCGCGGAGCTCCAGCTCCAGCAGCCCCATGTGGTGCGGCTGGAAACCCGCCCGCCCAATATCGAGGGCGAGGGTCAGGTCACGATGCGCGAGCTGGTACGCAACTGCCTGCGTATGCGGCCCGAACGCATCATCGTCGGCGAAGTCCGCGGACCCGAGGCGTTCGACCTGCTGCAGGCCATGAACACCGGCCATGACGGCTCGATGGGCACGCTGCACGCCAACAACCCGCGCGAAGCCCTGTCGCGCTGCGAATCCATGATCACGATGGGAGGCTTCTCGCTTCCCTCGCGGACCATCCGCGAGATGATCTGCGCCTCGATCGACGTCATCGTCCAGGCCGCGCGCCTGCGCGACGGCTCGCGCCGCATCACCCACATCACCGAGGTGATGGGCATGGAAGGCGACACCATCATCACCCAGGACATCTTCCTCTACGACATGATCGGTGAGGACGCCAACGGCAAGATCATCGGCCGCCACCGCTCGACCGGTATCGGCCGCCCGAGGTTCTGGGAACGCGCCCGCTATTACGGCGAGGAGAAGCGCCTTGCCGCCGCGCTCGACGCCGCGGAAGTGGCGCCGACGACGTGAGCAGGTCAGCGCCATGAACATACAGGTCCTCGCCCTCGCATTTCTTGCCACCGCAGCGGTCGGCGGCATCGCATGGGTCTTCCTCTATCCGCTGCTCTCCGGGGAACGGAAGGCGGAAGGCCGGCGCGCCTCGATCGCGCGCGCAGATGCGCCCGCGGCCAAGCAGAGCGAAAAGAGCCAGCGATCGCGCCGCGAGCAAGTCGAGACGTCGCTGAAGGATCTTGAGGCACGGCGTCAGCAGGAAAAGAGCGTTCCGCTCAATATCCGCTTGTCCCAGGCCGGCCTGGATTGGACGCCGCAGAAATTCTGGATCGTGTCCGCCGTGTTGGCGGGCGTGCTGTTCGCGGGAGCCCTGTTCGTCGGCGGTGGCCTGCTCGGCGCCGCCGGCCTGGCCTTTGCCGGAGGTTTGGGCCTGCCGCGCTGGGCCCTCGGCTTCCTGAAGAAGCGCCGGGAAAACCAATTCCTGAAGGCACTCCCCGACGCGGTCGACGTCATCGTCCGCGGCATCAAGGCAGGCCTGCCGCTGTTCGAATCGATCAAGGTCGTCGCTGCGGATGCACCAGAGCCGCTGCGCAGCGAGTTCCTCGCCATCATCGAAACGCAGGCGATCGGTATGCCCTTGGGCGAGGCATGCTCTCGGCTCTATGAGCGCATGCCGCTGCCCGAAGCCAACTTCTTCGGCATCGTCATCTCGATCCAGCAGAAATCAGGCGGCAACCTCTCGGAGGCGCTGGGCAACCTCTCCAAGGTGCTGCGCGACCGCAAGAAGATGAAAGAGAAGATCCAGGCAATGTCGATGGAAGCCAAGGCCTCGGCCGGCATCATCGGTTCGTTGCCGCCGATCGTGATGTTCCTCGTCTACCTCACGACGCCGCACTACATCTCGCTGCTTTGGACTCATCCCACCGGCCAGCTGATGCTGGTCGGCTGCGTCGTCTGGATGTCGATCGGCATCATGGTGATGAAAAAGATGATCAATTTCGATTTTTGACGGTGCCGTATGGTCGAGTTCCTCGTTTCGAAGCTTCATGACGTCCGCTTCATGACCATGTTGCTGGCGGCCATTGCCGCCAGCGCCACCGTCTATACGCTGGTGATGCCGCTGTTCGCCGGCGAGGGACTCTCCAAGCGCATGAAGGCGGTCGCGAGTGAGCGTGAGCGCATCCGGCAGCGCGAGCGTGAGCGCCTTCACAAGAACGAAAAGGTCTCGCTGCGCCAGACGCCGAAGCAGCTCGTCTCCAAGGTCGTGGAAGACTTCAACCTCACCAAATGGCTCGCGCAAGAGGCGGCGCGGGACAAGCTCATCATGGCCGGCTACCGCGGCCAGGCGCCCTACATCACCTTCCTGTTTGCCCGCATGGTCGCTCCGATCGTGCTCTTCGTCGGCTCGGTCATCTACGTCTTCGTGATCGCGCACATGGATAAGCCGATGCCGATCAAGATCGGCATCTGCGTCGGCGCGGCCTATCTCGGCCTCCAGGCGCCGATGCTGTTCCTCAGGAATGCGATCTCCAAGCGCCAGCTCTCGATCAAGCGCGCCTTTCCCGATGCACTCGACCTGCTGCTGATCTGTATCGAATCCGGCATGTCGGTCGAAATGGCGTTCCGTAGGGTCGCCGTCGAAATCGTGGGCCAGTCGATTGCGCTGTCGGAAGAGTTCACGCTGACCACGGCCGAGCTGTCCTACCTGCAGGATCGCAAGGTCGCCTATGAGAATTTGGCGCGGCGCACCGGGCTCGAGGGCGTCAAGTCGGTCTGTCTCGCGCTTCAGCAGGCGGAACGCTACGGCACACCCCTGGGTCAATCCTTGCGTGTCATGGCACAGGAAAACCGCGACATGCGCATGAACGAAGCCGAGAAGAAGGCCGCCGCGCTACCGCCGAAGCTGACGGTGCCGATGATCCTGTTCTTCCTGCCAGTGCTGTTCGTGGTCATTCTCGGACCGACCGGCATCAAGATCACCGAGATGCAGTGAGACGCGCCACTGACCGCAGGCGGTCCGTGAGACGATCTCGGCAGTTGAAGATCGGATCAGATCAGTCGGGCTGGCTGAGCGAGGCGACCGGGGTCCGCTTCGGCGCGCCGCGATGGCCGTCGCTGCGGCTCAGCATTTCCTTGAGATAGGTGACGTTGGCCGCGGCCTGATCCGGCGGCAGATCCGCCTTCACGATGGTTTCGGCCTCGGCGAAGCGACCCTGGAGACCGACGACGAGGCCGAGATTCTGGCGCACGCGGCTGCTGGCGCGCGGCGAGGCGTAGGCCTGCCGCAGCACCTCTTCGGCCTTGGGCAGATCCTTCGACAGCATGTAGGACAGGCCGAGATTGGAAAGCACGCCCGGATCACCCGGCGCGATCTTGAGCGCGCTTGCATAATAGGAGCGCGCCTCATCGTGACGGCCCATCTGGTCCATCACGGTGCCCTGCACCGAGAGCAGGCGCCAGTCCGGATTGTCGGGCGAATGCGCTTTCGACAGCACGTCGTAGGCCTGCTGGAAATTGCCGTTGTCGGCGAGCGCGCGGCCGTATAGCGCGAGCAGCGCCTTGTTGCCGGGATTGGCGATGGTCGCCTGCTCGAGCACGGCGGCGGCCTGGGCGCGTTGACCGTTGGCACGCAAGGCCTGGCCATAGGCCAGCGCCGCTTCGGAGTCCTTGGGATTGGCGCGGTAGCGCTCGCCATAGACCTCGACGGCGCGCGCGGGATCGGTCGGAGCCGGCTCTGCCCGTGGTCCGCCGATCGAGCCCGTCACATCGGAGAGTTTCGACATGCCCGTGCAGCCGCCGAGGCCCATGGCCACCGCCGCGACCAGCGAAGTGGACGCAAGAAGCCGGGCAAGACTGAACCGTTGACGCATGACGCCTTGACTCTCGAGCCGATTGATCGAGCCGAACGCGCCAGCAATAGGCTGTTAACCCTAACGGCCGGTTAACGCCCCTTCCGGCCCCGCTCTCGCGGCGGCGTTTACGGCCGGGCTTCACTGCCGAGACCGAGCGACCTCGCCTGCCGTTCAGATCCCGCGGCAATTGCCGTCTCAATATTCGATGGCAAGGCGCTTGCGGATTTCGTCGATGCGCTTGTCGAGCGCATCGAACCGCGCGTGGACGGAGCGGTCGTGAAGATAGAAGACGTAGCCGCCGGCAAGGAGCGCGAAGATCCAGTGGTGGTGCTCGACATAGCCAAAAATCGCCTCGATGGCATGGCCGACAAATGTGACCACGCTCCACACAAATTCCATTGCATTTCCTCCCGGCGCGCGTGTCGTCGGTCGCCGGATCTCCATTCCTGGCGGCCATTGCCGGAACCTAGCATGGCCCCCTTGCCGCGAGTAGCGGCTCGCCAGACGGTGACTGCAAAGCCGATTGCAGCCACGGCGAAACTCTGCGAAGTCTCGTCCGTTCGCACGACCCGTTTGATTTGACGATCCGGACCCGCCAATGCCTTCTGTCTTCGAGACGTCGCCCACCGCCATCCCGATCATTTTCGTCACGAAATCGAGCTGGGATCAGGTCGCCGAGACGTTGCCGCCGGCGCAGCGCCAGTTCGCCACCGCGAGCGCCTTTACCGCCAAGCCGGGCGGCTATCTCGCGCTGCCCGCGCCCGACGGCACGATCGCGCAAGTGCTGTTCGGCCTCGAGGACGATTCGACAAGATCGCGTGACCTGTTCCGGCCCGGCGCCCTGCCCGGCCTGCTGCCGCCGGGCATTTATCGCTTCGCCAATGCAGCACACGATACGCGGCTGGCCGCGCTCGCTTTTGCGCTGGGGTGCTACCGCTTCGCGCGCTACCGCAAGGCTGACAGGCCCGACGTCCGGCTGGTGCCGCCCGAAGGTGTCGACGCGACTGAAATCGACCGGATGGCGGACGCGGCAATGCTGGCGCGCGACCTCATCAACACGCCGTCCAACGACATGGGGCCCGAGGAACTGGCCGCCGCCGCGCAGGACCTCGCCGCGGAATTCGGCGCGAGCTTCGGCTGCACCATCGGCGACGAGTTGGAGAAGCACTTCCCCCTGATCCACGCCGTCGGCATGGCATCGAGCCGCGCGCCGCGGCTGATCGACATCGGCTGGGGCGATCCTGCTCATCCCAAGGTCACGCTGGTCGGCAAGGGCGTCTGCTTCGACACCGGCGGGCTCGATCTGAAGCCGTCGAGCGGCATGCTGATCATGAAGAAGGACATGGGCGGCGCCGCCAACGTGCTGGCGCTGGCGCGCATGGTGATGGATGCGAAGCTGAAGGTGCGGCTGCGCGTGCTGATTCCGGCGGTCGAGAACGCGGTCGCCGGCAATGCCTTCCGTCCGCTTGATATCTTCACCTCGCGCAAGGGCATCACCGTCGAGATCGGCAACACCGACGCGGAAGGCCGCCTGGTGCTCGCCGACGCGCTGGCGCTGGCCGACGAGGAGAAGCCCGACCTGCTGATCGATTTGGGCACGCTGACCGGCGCGGCGCGTGTCGCGCTGGGACCGGATCTGCCGCCCTTTTACACCAATGACGAGACCCTTGCCGCCGACCTTTCGCGCTGCGCGGTGAAGGAGAACGATCCGTTGTGGCGCATGCCGCTGTGGGCGCCTTACGATAAATGGCTGGACTCCAAGACGGCCACCATCACGAACGCGCCATCGGGCGGCTTTGCCGGCTCGATCACCTGCGCACTGTTCTTGCAGCGCTTCGTCGAGCATGCCGACAGCTGGCTGCATGTCGACATCTATGGCTGGACACCGTCGGCGAAGCCCGCGCGTCCCGAAGGCGGCGAGTGCCAGGCCGCACGCGCCATCTACACCTTGCTGAGCGAGCGCTATGCATGATCCACAATACGATCCGCGGCTGACGCCGGCCCGGGGCGACCTCGCCGCGAAATATCTCGAAGGCAAGGTGGCGGCGGATCGCTTCGTCACCGGCGAGGAATGCGAGGTGATCGAGCCCGTCGCGCCGGTGCGCGAGCAGCCGTCGTCGAATGCGATGCTGATGACGGAGGCCCTGCGCGGCGAACGCGTCACCATCTACGACCGCAACGGCGAGGGCTGGGCCTGGGGCCAGCTCAATGGCGACGGCTATGTCGGCTGGCTGCCCGACGCGGCGCTCGCGAAGCCCACGGCGGGCCCGACCCACAAGGTCAGCGCCCTCAGGACGTTTGCCTTCCCCGGCCCCTCGATCAAGCTGCCGCCGGCCGACACGCTGGTCATGGGATCCAGGCTCGCCGTGGCGCGCGAGGATGGCAGCTTCGCCGTGACGTGCGACGGCAAATATCTGCCGAAGACGCATATTGCTCCGCTCGATCATCGCGAACCGGACTTCGTCGCGGTCGCCGATCGCTTCGTCGGCACGCCCTATCTCTGGGGCGGCAAGAGCAGTCTTGGCATCGATTGCTCCGGCCTCGTCCAGGTCTCGTTGACGGCAGCGGGGATCGGCTGCCCGCGCGACAGCGACATGCAACTGGCCGGTCTCGGTCGCGCACTGGAGCCGCATGAGCGAAGCCGCTTGCAGCGCGGCGATCTGATCTTCTGGAAGGGCCACGTCGCGATCGTCCGCGACGGCAGCACGATGGTTCATGCCAACGCGCATCACATGGCGACAATGATCGAGCCGATCGAGCCGGCCATTGCGCGGATCAGGCAGGCCGGCAGCGAGGTCGTCGCGATCAAGCGGCTCTGACGGGGCTTACGTCGCCACCGACCCGTTCCCGGCCGTCTCCAGCCGGAACGCCGCCGCGAACAACGCACGCGTGTAGTCCGTCTTCGGATTCTTGAACAGCTCGGCGGCCTGCCCCTCTTCCACGACCTTGCCGCCGCGCATCACGATCAAATGGCTCGCCAGCGAGGCGACGACGCGCAAATCGTGCGAGATGAACATGTAGGTGAGTTCGCGCTTGCGCTGCAGCTCGCGCAGCAGATCGACCATCTGCGCCTGGAACAGCATGTCGAGCGCGCTGGTCGGCTCGTCCAGCACGACGAAATCCGGCTCGAGCACCACCGCGCGTGCGATCGAGATGCGCTGGCGCTGGCCGCCGGAGAACTCGTGGGGATAGCGGTAGCGGGTGTCGGGCTTCAGCCCGACGTCTTCCAGCGCCTTGACGACACGCACCTCGCGCTCCTCGCGCGACAGATTTGGCTGATGAACGGTGAGACCTTCGGCGATGATGTCGGCGACCGACATGCGCGGCGAGAGTGAGCCGAATGGATCCTGGAACACGATCTGCATGTCGCGCCGGAAGGGGCGCATCTCCTTGAAGCGCAGGCCCTGGATGTCATTTCCCAGGAACACGATGCGCCCGTTCGAGGAGATCAAGCGCAACAGCGCCAGTCCCAGCGTAGTCTTGCCCGAGCCGGATTCGCCGACGACGCCGAGCGTCTCGCCCTTGCGCACCGCGATGCTGACGCCGTCGACCGCCTTGATGTGGCCGACCGTCTTGCGCATCAGGCCGCGCTTGATCGGAAACCAGACCTTCAAATCATCGGCCGACATCACCACCGGCGCATCCGGCTGCGGCGGCGCCGGATCCGGCTTCGGCTCCGCCGCGAGCAAATCGCGCGTATAGGGATGCTTCGGTGCCTTGAAGACCTGCTCGACCGGCCCCTGCTCGACGATCTCGCCGTTCTTCATGACACAGACGGTGTCGGCGATGCGGCGCACGATGCCGAGATCGTGGGTAATGAAGAGCAGGCTCATGCCGAGCCGCGAGCGGATCTCGGCGAGCAGCGCCAGGATCTGCGCCTGCACGGTGACGTCGAGCGCGGTGGTCGGCTCGTCCGCGATCAACAGATCCGGCTCGTTGGCTAGCGCCATCGCGATCATCACGCGCTGGCGCTGACCGCCGGACAGCTGGTGCGGATAGCTGTTCAGCCGCGTCTCGGGCTCGGGGATGCCGACTTGCGTCAACAGCTCCAGCGTCCGCTTTCGCGCCTGCACATTGCTGGTCGGATTGTGCAGCTGAATGATCTCGCCGATCTGCGCCTCGATCGTGTGCAGCGGATTGAGCGAGGTCATCGGCTCCTGGAAGATGATGGAGATGTCGCTGCCTCTGATCTCCCGCATCTCTGGCTCGGAGCGGTCGATCAGCTCCTGCCCCTTGAAGCGGATGCTGCCCGAGGGATGCGAAGCGTTCGGATAGGGCAGCAGCTTGAGGATCGAGAGTGCGCTGACCGACTTGCCGGAGCCGGACTCGCCGACCAGCGCCAGGCACTCGCCGCGCTTGATCTGGAACGAGACCTTGTCGACCGCAAGCGTGGTGGCGCCGCCCTGGTGGAAAGCCACCGAGAGGTCGTGAACGGCAAGCAGGGGCTGGTTGATCGCGTCCATGACCTTACCTGAACGTCTTGCGCGGATCGAAGGCGTCGCGCACGGCTTCGCCGATGAAGATCAGGAGCGACAGCATGATCGCGACCGAGAAGAAGCCGGAGAAGCCGAGCCAGGGGGCCTGCACATTGGACTTGGCCTGCGACAGCAATTCGCCGAGCGAGGGTGAGCCCGGCGGCAGGCCGAAGCCCAGGAAATCCAGCGCCGTCAGTGTCATCACCGAGCTCGACACGATGAAAGGCAGGAACGTCATGGTCGCCACCATCGCGTTCGGCAGCAGGTGGCGGAACATGATGACCGGGTTGGAGACGCCGAGCGCCCGCGCCGCCTGGATGTATTCGAAATTGCGTCCGCGCAGGAATTCGGCCCGCACGAGACCGACCAGCGAGACCCAGGAGAACAAGAGGAGGATACCGAGCAGCACGAAGAAGCCGGGCACCAGCACCGAGGACAGGATCAGCAGCAGATAGAGCGAAGGGATCGCCGTCCAGATCTCGATGAAACGCTGGAAGATCAGATCGACCCGACCGCCGAAATAGCCCTGCACCGCGCCTGCTGCGATGCCGATGACGGACGAGACGATGGTGAGGCAAAGGCCGAACAGCACCGAGATGCGGAAGCCATAGATCAGCCGCGCGACGACGTCGCGGCCCTGATCGTCGGTGCCCAGCCAGTTATATTCGAGGTCGCGGCAGCTCTTCAGGCCCTTCTTTTCCACGACCGGCTGGCACTGCTTTTCGGTCAGCATCCAGGTCGGCGGCGACGGCGCCGGCGTCGGCAGGTCGAGATTGTGGGTGTCGTAGGAATAGCGGATCAGCGGCCAGACGATGCTGCCGTTCTTGTCCTTGATCAGCTTCTGCAAGTAGGGGTCGCGATAGTCGGCCGCCGTCTCGAAATCACCGCCGAAGGTCGTTTCCGAATAGGTCACGAAAGCGGGCCAATAGAGATGACCGTCGAACTTGATCAGGAACGGTCGATCGTTGGCGATCAACTCGGCGAACAGCGAGACCACGAACAGGGTGATGAAGATCCAGAACGACCAGTAACCACGGCGATTGGCCTTGAAGTTCTGCCAGCGCCGCCGGTTGAGCGGCGAAGGCACGAAGGGCTTGCGCGTAATGGGAACGGCATCGCCGAGGGGCGACTTCGCTGTTGTTTCAATCGGCGTCGGCGCAGTGATCGTCATCAGACCTCCCGCGCCTCGAAATCGATCCGGGGGTCGATCCACATATAGGTCAGGTCGGAGACCAGATTGATCACGAGGCCGACCAGCGAAAAGATGTAGAGCGTGCCGAACACCACGGGATAGTCGCGGTTGAGCACGCTCTCGAAGCTGAGCAGCCCCAGCCCGTCCAGCGAGAAGATGGTCTCGATCAGAAGCGATCCCGAGAAGAAGGCGTGGATGAAGGTGCCGGGGAAGCCCGCGATCACGATCAGCATGGCGTTGCGGAAGACATGGCCGTAAAGCACCCGGCCCTCGCTACAGCCCTTGGCGCGCGCGGTCATGACGTATTGCTTGCGAATCTCGTCCAGGAACGAGTTCTTGGTCAGGAACGTCATGGTGGTGAACGCACCAAGCCCCATGGCGATCAGCGGCAGCGTCAGATGCCAGAAATAGTCGATGATCTTCCAGTACCAGGGAAACTGCGACCAGCCGTCCGAGGTCAGTCCGCGCAGCGGAAACCAGTTGAAGAAAGAGCCGCCGGCAAACAGGATGATCAGGAGGATCGCGAACAGAAAGCCGGGAATGGCATAGCCCAGCACGAGAATGGTCGACGTCCAGGTGTCGAAGCGCGTGCCGTCTTTCACCGCCTTGCGGATGCCGAGCGGGATCGAGATCAGATAGGTGATCAGCGTCAGCCAGATGCCGAGCGAGATCGAGACCGGCAGCTTCTCCTTGATGAGCTGGAGCACGCTGACGTCGCGGAAATAGCTCTTGCCGAAATCGAAGCGCGCGAAATTCCACACCATCAGCGCGAAACGTTCCGGCGCGGGCTTGTCGAAGCCGAACTGTGCCTCGAGCTTCTTGATGAAATCAGGGTCGAGACCCTGCGCGCCGCGGTACTTCGAGTTGATGGCATCGCCGCCGGCACCGACCTGCCCCGGCGCACGCTGCGCAAAATCGCTGCCGCCCGAAATGCGCGAAGTGCCGCCGGTGTCGGCGCCGGAGAGTTGCGCGATCACGCGCTCGACCGGGCCGCCCGGCGCGAACTGCACGACGATAAAGGACACGAAGAGGATTCCGAGCAGCGTCGGGATCATCAGGAGGATGCGGCGGGCGATATAGGCGCTCATGATTATTTCGCCTGCTCGAGCTTGGCGGCCTTGGCGGGTTCATGCCACCAGATGTCGGGCGCGCCCACGCCATTGGCGTAACGCGGCAGCTTTGGCGGATGGCCGAATTGGTCCCAATAAGCCAGCCGGTGCGTCTTGTTGTACCATTGCGGCACCCAATAGCGGCCGGCGCGGAACAAGCGATCGAAGGCGCGGCAGGCCACGGTCAAGTCCTCGCGGCTATCGGCCGCCATGATCTTCTCGATCATGGCATCGATCGCCGGGCTAGCGACTCCAGCGAGATTGTAAGAGCCCTTGGTGTTCGCGACCTGCGAGGAGAAGAACGCGCGCATGGCATCGCCAGGGGTCGCCGACATGCTGAAGCGCTGGATCGTCATGTCGAAGTCGAAATCTTCCACGCGTGCGCGATATTGCACGGCATCGACGAGACGGAGGCTCGCTTCGATGCCGAGCGTCGCCAAATTCTTGATATAGGGCGCGTGATGCGGCTGCAGCGAAGGCTCCTCTGCCAGGAATTCAATCTTGAACACCTCCCCGCTCGGCAGCATGCGCTTGCCATCCTTGATCGGATAGCCGGCTTCGTTGAGCAGCTGCTGCGACTTGCGCAGGAGAGCGCGATCCTGTCCCGAGCCGTCGGAAACCGGCGGCGCGAAGGGCGCGGCGAACACCTCGTCCGGAACCTGGCCGCGGAATGGCTCCAGCAGCTTCAGCTCTTCCGGGGACGGAGGCCCGCTGCTCGCCATGAGATCGGAGTTCTGGAACGGCGACACCGTACGGGCATAAGCGCCGTACATGATGGTCTTGTTGGTCCATTCGAAGTCGAAAGCATCGACCAGGGCCTCGCGCACGCGCGGGTCCCTGAATTTTTCACGTCGCGTGTTGATGAACCAGCCCTGCGCGCCCGACGGCGTCTCGTCGGGCACGACTTCCATCTTGACGCGCCCCTCCTTGACGGCGGCGAAATCATAGCGCGTCGCCCAGATGCGTGACGTGAACTCCTCGCGGTAGAGATAGTTCTTGCCGGTGAAGCCTTCGAAGGCGACGTCGCGATCGCGATAGAATTCATAGCGCACGACGTCGAAATTATAGGTGCCGCGGCAGGGCGGCAGATCGGCAGCCCACCAATCCTTCACCCGCTCATACTCGATGTAGCGATTGACCTCGAACCTGCCGACTTTGTACGGACCCGAACCGAGCGGGATCTCGAGCGACGATTCGTCGAACGGGCGAGAGGCGTAGTACGCCTTCGAGAAGATCGGCAGGCTCGCGGCATAGAGCGGCACGTCGCGCGCCCGCCCCTTGGCAAAGGTGACGACCAGCGTCGCGTCGTCGACCGCTTCCGCGCTGACCATATCGCGCAGCTGCACGAGGATCAGGGGATGTCCCTTGGTCTTCAGCGCCGTCAGCGAAAACGCCGCATCATGCGCGGTGAGCTTCGTGCCGTCATGGAATTTCGCCTCTGGCCGCATCGTGAAGCGGTAGACCAGCCTGTCCGGCGAGATCTGCACGGATTTGGCGGCAAGCCCGTACATCGCGTCGGGCTCGTCATTCGCGCGCACCATCAGGGGCGCGAAGGTCATGTCCATGCCTTGCGCGCCGTCGCCCTTGAGGATGAAGGCGTTGAGCGAATTGAAGGTCTGGTAGGACTGGTTATAGGCGCGCACCGACGGGATCAGCGAGAACGTGCCGCCCTTTGGCGCATTCAAATTGACGTAGTCGAAATGGTGGAAGTCGGCGGGGTATTTGAGATCGCCGAAGGCCGAGAGGCCGTGCGCCTCAATCCCGGCTTCCGATGCATGCGCGCCACGGATCGACCGCGCCCCCAGCGACACCCCGAGGGCGCCGCCGACACCAATGGTCAGCACATGGCGGCGTGACATCTGCGTCATGCGGGAAATATCCTTCACGACTTCTTTGCGATCCGCGCCGCCTTGTCTGCGTCGTACCACCAGATGAACGGGAAGCCGGACTGACCATATTTGGGCAATTCCGCCGGCCGGCCGAAGCGGTCCCAGCGCGCGGTGCGCACCTTCGGATAATTCCACTGCGGCACGACGTAGTGATTCCACAGCAGCACGCGGTCCAGCGCCTTGGTTGCCGCGACGAGATCGTCGCGATCACTGGCATAGATGACCCGCTCGATCAGCTTGTCGATCGCGGGATTCTTGATGCCGGCAATGTTGCGGGAGCCGGCGATGTCGGCCGTCTTGGACGACCAGAACTCGCGCTGCTCGTTGCCCGGCGACTGCGACTCGCCCCACGAATTGGTGACGATGTCGAAATCCCACTCGCGCGTCCGGTTCTCGTACTGGGTCGGGTCAACCGTCCGCACGCTGACGGCAATTCCGAGCCGCTCCAGGGACGGCTTGTAGAACAGCGTGATCCGCTCGAAGCTCGGATCCGAATTCAGCAATTCGAGGGTGAACTGGGCGCCGGTCTTGACGTCGACCAGCTTGCGGTCGCGCACCTCGTAGCCGGCCTCCTTGAACAGGCGCAGCGCCTCGCGCAGATTGTCGCGCACGGCTTCCGGACTGCCGCCGACCGGATTGGTATAGGCGGTGGTGAAGACTTCAGGCGGGACCTGGGCGCGGACGGTTTCGAGTATCTCGAGCTCCTTGCCCTGCGGCAGGCCGGTTGCCATGAGCTCGTCGATGCCGTCGAAATAGCTGCTGATGCGCTTGTACTGGCCGAAGAAGATCTGCTTGTTCATCTCCTCGAAGTCGAACGCGTAGTTGAGCGCGCGACGCACGCGCGGGTCGCTGAACTTGCCGCGGCGCAGATTCGGCACGAAGGCCTGCATCACGCCCGAGCTGCGATTGGCAAATTCCTCGAGGATCACGCGCTTTTCGCTGACGGCCGGGAAGTCGTAGGCGGTCGCCCAGTTCTTCGCGCTGTTCTCGGTGCGCCAGTCGACCTGGTCGGCCTTGAAAGCCTCGATCGCCACGGTGGCGTCGCGGAAATATTCGTAGCGCAGCTCGTCGAAATTGTTGCGGCCGACATTGGCAGGCAAATCGCGGCCCCAATAATCCTTGACCCGCTCCAGCGCGATCGAGCGTCCCGCAACGAAGTCCTTGATCTTGTAGGGGCCGGAGCCGAGCGGCACTTCGAGCGTGGTGGCGGACACATCGCGCTTGCGGCCCTGGGCGTCGGTCCCCTCCCACCAATGCTTCGGCAGGACCGTGAGCTGGCCCACGATCTGCGGCAGTTCGCGGTTGCCCGGCGCGTCGAACACGAACTTCACCTCGCGCTCGCCGATCTTCTCGGCCCGGACTACATGGCTGTAATAGGCCGAGTACATCGGGTGGTGCTTCTTGAAGGAATCGAGCGAGAAGATCACGTCATCCGGGGTGACCGGCTTGCCGTCGTGCCACTTGGCTTGCGGCCGCAAGCGGTAGGTGACGAAGGAGAAATCATCGGGATGGCTGACGGCCTCGGCCAGCGCGCCGTATTCGGTCGAGACCTCGTCGAGCGAGGCCGTCGTGAGGGATTCGTAGATGAATGCGACGGCACCGGCGATCTGCCCCTTCACACCCGACACGACGATGTTGAAATTGTCGAAGGTGCCGACGGCGATCTGGCGGGCGATTCCGCCCTTGGGCGCTTCCGGATTGACGTAGTCGAAGCGCTTGAAATCTGCGGGGTACTTGACCTTCCCGAACAGGGACAGCGCGTGGCGCCAGGGCAGCTCGGATGATTGCGCATGCGCCGAGCCGACGGGAACGCCCGCCACGGAACCGAGGACGGGAAGCGCTGCGGCCGCAGTGCCGGTGAGCAGGAGATCGCGTCGGGTAATGGCCAAATCAACATCCCTGTCTTGAAGGAGGCTACTCCTTTAAGTTCCCAATATAGGCGAGGTTTCGACCGAACATGTTGCTTTTTCCTCATCTTGGAAGGCCGGTCGCCCGCTAGATGCGACCAAACGCCCCGATAAATTCACCGGGAGGCCCCGATACGGAAACGGCCAGGCTTTTCAGCCTGGCCGCTTCTTCCAAGACAGGTTCTTGAGGCCTTACTTCGACGCGGTCGGCAGCGGCTGAGGATGCTCCGACAGCGAATTCAGATAGGCAATGACGTCGGCGCGCTCGGAATCCTTCTGAATACCGGCGAAGCCCATCGCGGTGCCCGGGATGAAGCCCTTCGGATTTGCGATGAACTTGTTGAGGTCGTCGAAGGTCCAGGTGCCGCCCTTGGCCTTCATTGCAGCCGAGAAGTTGAAGCCGTTGCGGCCCTCGCCCCTGGCCTCGCCGACCACGCCATAGAGGTTCGGACCGACGCGATTCGGCCCGCCCTTCTCGAAGGTGTGGCAGGCGCCGCACTTCTTGGCAGCGGCGGCACCCTTTTCGACCGAGGCGGTCTGGAGCAGCTTTTCGATCGGCTCGGAGGCGGCAGCGGCGGCGCCGCCTTCCTTGCCATGGCCGGCATCTTCCTTCACGGCGATTTCAAAGCCCGGCTTTTCCGGCATCTTGGGCGAGAACAGCGCATTCGCAGTGAAGCTCGTCACCAGCAGAAGGAGACAGGTGCCGAGCACGGCACCAAGAATCTTATTGAGTTCGAAAGAGTCCATTTCCGGCCAGGCCCCACACCGCAAGAAGAATCGGGCGGCCGGGCGGCCGCCAGGACGAGCCTCGGGAGAATCAATCGTTCCCTATCGTTTCCCCGAGTTTTGCCATTGAGATATCGGTTTGCCCGGGGTCTGGCAACCCGTATAAGCGACCCGGCTGGCAACCCATCCCCACTCCATTTCCCGGCGCGGAAAACGCCCTGTTTCCAGGCTCTTGTCCCGATGATCGATCCTCGCATTCTGGTGCTGATCCCGGCCCGCATGGCCGCCACCCGCCTGCCCGGCAAGCCGCTCGCCGATATCGCGGGCCTGCCGATGATCGTGCACGTGCTGCGCCGCGCCGAGGCCGCTGCCATCGGCCGGGTCGCCGTCGCAACCGACGCGCCGGAGATCGCCTCCGTCGTCACCGCTCATGGCGGCGAGGCCGTGATGACGCGCGCCGACCACCCCTCCGGTTCGGACCGCATCCACGAGGCCATGCAGAAGCTCGACCCCGAGGGCAAGGCCGAGATCGTGATCAACCTGCAGGGCGATTTCCCGACCATCACGCCGCAGACCATCCGCGAGGTGCTGCCGCCCTTTTCCGAACCCGCGGTCGACATCGTGACGCTGGCCTCGCAGATCCACACCGAGGAGGAGGACCTCGCCCCGAGCGTCGTGAAAGCCATCGGCTCGCCGATCGGGCCGCGGCGGTTGCGGGCACTTTATTTCACGCGCGCCACCGCGCCTTACGGCAACGGACCGCGTTACCACCATATCGGCCTCTATGCTTACCGCCGTGCGGCACTGGAGCGGTTCGTGGCGCTGCCGCCTTCGCCGCTCGAGCGCCAGGAAAGCCTGGAGCAGCTCCGCGCGGTTGAAGCCGGCATGCGCATCGACATCATGATCGTCGACAGCGTGCCCCGCGGCGTCGACACGCCGCCCGATCTCGAAACCGCGCGCAGCATCCTTTCCAAATCCTGAGCGGCTGCTACAAGGCGCCGCAGGAGCACTTTTGAGACATGAGCAAGCTGAAAATCGCGTTCCAGGGCGAGCCCGGGGCCAATTCCCACATTGCCATCGTCGAGGCCTATCCCGACGCCGAGCCGATGCCCTGCGCCACCTTCGAGGACGCGCTGTCGGCGATCTCGTCGGGCGAGGCCGATCTTGGCATGATCCCGATCGAGAACTCGGTCGCCGGCCGCGTCGCCGACATCCATCATCTCTTGCCGGCCTCCGGCCTCTTCATCATCGGCGAATGGTTTCTCCCCGTTCGGCATCAATTGATGGCGGTGAAGGGGACCAAAATCGAAGATATCAAGAGCGTCGAGAGCCATGTCCATGCGCTCGGCCAGTGCCGCCGCATCATCCGCAAGCTCGGCATCAAGCCGATCGTGCACGCCGACACCGCCGGCAGCGCCCGCGACATCTCCGAGCGCAAGGACAAGACAGTCGCCGCGATCGCCTCGCGCCTCGCCGCGAAGATCTACGGCCTCGACATCCTCGCCGAGGACATCGAGGACGAGGCGCACAACACCACGCGCTTCGTGGTGCTGGCGCGCGAGCCGAAATGGGCGGCGCAGGGCTCCGGCCCGCTGGTCACGACGTTCGTCTTCCGGGTGCGCAATTTGCCGGCCGCGCTCTACAAGGCGCTCGGCGGCTTTGCCACCAACGGCGTCAACATGACCAAGCTCGAAAGCTACATGGTCGACGGCAATTTCTTCGCCACGCAATTCTATGCCGACGTCGACGGACACCCCGAGGACAAGGGCTTGGCGTTCGCCATCGAGGAGCTGAAGTTCTTCTCGCGCGAATTCCGCATCGTCGGCGTGTATCCGGGGCACCCGTTCCGCGCGACGTTCAGCGAAGCGCAGCAGGATTAGTCGCGCGTCCCGGACGCGCGAAGCGCGAGCCGGGACCCAGGAGCGGCAACACTCATAGGCGCGATAGGCCCGGCTCAGCGGCGCATCACTGCGTGTTGCGCTGCGTCCGGGGCACGAGAATTTCTAAGTGGCTGCTTTGAGCCCGAACGCCTCCGCCAGCAGCGAATACGATTTCTTCCGCGCCTCGTGATCGTACACGGCGGTGATCACCATCAATTCGTCCGGCTTGCTCGCGTCGATCAGCGGCTGCAGCCTCCTCTGCACCGTGGCGGGGCTGCCGACGAACAGGCGGGAACGGTTGCGCAGGATCGAGGTGCGCTCGGAGTCGGTATAGGGATAGGCCAGCGCCTCCTCGACGCTCGGCAGCGGAAGATACTGGCCGCGGTCACGGCGCAGACGATTGAGATCGAACGAGGTGGCGAGCTCTTCGGCCTCCTCATCCGTGTCCGCCGTGATGATTGCGACGGCGAGGATCGCGTGCGGGCTCGCGCTCCAGGCCGAGGGCTGAAAACGGTTGCGGTAATGCACCATCGCGTCGATCGCATCGTGGGACGCGAAATGATGGGCGAAGGCGAAGCCCATGCCGACCTGCGCCGCCAATTCCGACGAATAGTCGCTGGAGCCGAGCAGCCAGATCGGCGGCAGCGGCGTATCGTCGGGCATCGCCACGACGTTGTTGTAGGGATGGCCTGAGGGGAATTCGCGCGTCTGCCACAGGATCAGTTCGTGCAGCCGCTCCAGGAAATCGTCGCCCTCGCGGCGGTCGAGCCGGCTACGCAGCGCATAGGCCGTCGCACCGTCGGTGCCGGGCGCGCGGCCGAGGCCGAGGTCGATGCGGCCCGGAAACAGCGCTTCCAGCATCTTGAAGCGCTCGGCCACCACCAGCGGTGCGTGATTGGGCAGCATCACCCCGCCGGAGCCGACGCGGATATGCGTCGTCACCGCCGCGATCTGGCCGATCATGACGTCGGGTGCCGGGCTAGCGACCGAGGCGAGGTTGTGGTGCTCGGCGAGCCAGTAACGGACGTAGCCGAGGCCGTCGACATGGCGCGCCAGGTCGATGCTGTTGCGCAGCGCCGCGGCCGGCTTGGTGCCTGTGGTGACGACGGAGAGGTCGAGGACGGAGAGCGGGATCATGGCGGCATAAGGTAACGGAGGGCCGCGCGGCGACAATGGGTCGGCTGCGCAGGTCTGACGTGTGCCGGCCCGCGAGCCGGAGCGGCCAGCCGAAGCGGCCGGATGGGCCAATTAGCGTCTATATAACGCTTATACTATTCTGCCCACTGCTAAAACCCCCAAATCCCGCACCGCCTCCAAAATAATATATTGATATTATTGTATTTTACTGGAAACGGCAACTTCCCACCCAGATCAAAATATGACCAATAATTCCAGTATTTCTAGCGGAAGTGGGCCATTTCCCATCTTGGATGGGCTGTCGGTCAACCCGCCTTTAGCCTATCTTGTGCACAAGCGAGACCTGACCGCCGGCCGCTAAAATCTGGAGTGAGTGGTGCCATGACCGATCTGACGACATCTGCCCGGGCCGACGGGCAAGACGGGCACCTGAAGCGGCCTGCGATCTCCTTCGAGTTCTTTCCGCCCAAGACGGAGGAGATGGAGCGCAATCTCTGGGAGACCATCAACCGGCTCGCCCCGCTCGACCCGAAATTCGTCTCGGTGACCTACGGCGCCGGCGGTTCGACCCGTGAGCGGACCCATTCGACCATCGCCCGCATCCTGAAGGAGACCGCACTGCTGCCGGCGGCGCATCTGACCTGCGTCGGCGCCTCGCGCGGCGAGATCGACGAGATCGTCGACCGCTATCACGAGGTCGGCGTCCGGCACATCGTGGGCCTGCGCGGCGACCCCGCCGGTGGCATCGGCACGCCCTATGCGAGCCATCCCGACGGCTATCAGAGCTCGGCCGAACTCGTCGCGGGGATCAAGAAGCGGCATGCCGACATCGAGGTGTCGGTCTCGGCCTATCCCGAGAAGCACCCCGAGGCGCGCGACTTCGATGATGATATCGACACGCTCAAGGCCAAGGTGGATGCGGGCGCGACGCGCGCGATCACCCAGGTGTTCTTCGATAACGACCTCTACTTCCGCTATCTCGATCGCGTGCGCGCGCGCGGCATCGACATCCCGATCGTGCCGGGCATCATGCCCATGCACAATTTCAAGCAGGCGCGCAATTTCGTCACCCGCGCCGGCACCACCGTGCCGGACTGGTTCGCCGCGAAATTCGAAGGCCTCGACGAAGATGCCGAAACGCGGAAACTGGTGGCCGCGACCGTCGCAGCCGGCCAGGTGCAGAAATTGGCAAAACACGGCGTCGACACCTTCCATTTCTACACCATGAACCGTGCCGATCTCGTGTTCGCGATCAGCCATTTGCTCGGCATTCGCGCCAAGAGCGCCCAGAAGGCTGCGTGACAGACAATGACCGTACCCGTTTCCGCCAAACGAACTGCCCTCCTGAATGCCGCGCGCGAGCGTATTCTCGTGCTCGACGGCGCCATGGGCACGATGATTCAGAACCTGCAGTTCGACGAAGCCGCCTTCCGCGGCGAGCGCTTCAAGAATTTCCATCGCGATTTGCGCGGCAACAATGACCTCCTGATCCTGACCCAGCCGCAGGCGATCGAGGACATCCACGCGGCCTATTTGCGCGCCGGCGCCGACATCGTCGCGACCAACACCTTCTCGACCACCTCGATCGCGCAGGCCGATTACGACCTCACCGACATCGTCTACGAGATGGCGCGCGAAGGCGCCCGCCTCGCCGGCAATGCCGCCCGCCGCGTCGAGGCCGAGGACGGCAAGCCGCGCTTCGTCGCGGGCGCCATCGGCCCGACCAACCGCACCGCGTCGATCTCGCCTGATGTGTCCAATCCCGGTTACCGCGCCGTCACCTTCGACGATCTGCGCAAATCCTATGGCGAGCAGATCAACGGCATGCTCGACGGCGGCGTCGATCTGCTGCTGGTCGAGACCATTTTCGACACGCTGAACGCCAAGGCGGCGCTGTACGCGATCGCCGAGATCACCGAAGCGCGCGGCATCGACATGCCCGTGATGGTGTCGGGCACCATCACCGACAAGTCCGGTCGCCTGCTCTCGGGCCAGATGCCGGAGGCGTTCTGGAATTCGGTGCGGCACGCAAAACCCGTCACCATCGGCTTCAACTGCGCGCTCGGCGCCGAAGATCTGCGCGCGCATATCGCGGATATCGGCCGCGTCGCCGATACGCTCGTCTGCGCCTATCCGAACGCCGGCCTGCCCAACGAGTTCGGCCAGTATGACGAGACGCCGGAATACATGGCGCGCCTCGTCGGCGAATTCGCCCGCGACGGCCTCGTCAACATCGTCGGCGGCTGCTGCGGCACCACGCCGGAGCACATCGCAGCGATTGCCGCCGCCGTTGCCCCGCACAAGCCGCGCATCGTGCCGGAGATCGAACCGCGCTTGCGGCTGTCCGGCCTCGAGCCGTTCATCCTGACTGATGCGATCCCGTTCGTGAACGTCGGCGAGCGCACCAACGTCACCGGCTCCGCCCGCTTCCGCAAGCTGATCACCGCCGGCGACTACACCGCAGCGCTCCAGGTCGCACGCGACCAGGTCGAGAACGGTGCGCAGATCATCGACGTCAACATGGACGAGGGGCTTCTGGATTCGGAAGCCGCGATGGTGACCTTCCTCAACCTCGTCGCCGCCGAGCCCGACATCGCCCGCGTCCCCGTGATGGTCGATTCCTCGAAATTTTCGGTGATCGAAGCCGGCCTGAAATGCGTGCAGGGCAAGCCGGTCGTCAATTCGATCTCGATGAAGGAGGGCGAGGAGAAGTTCATCTTTGAGGCCAAGATCGCCCGCCGCCATGGTGCGGCCGTGGTGGTGATGGCGTTCGATGAGGTCGGCCAGGCCGATACGTTTGCGCGCAAGACCGAGATTTGCAAGCGCGCCTACGACATCCTGGTGAACAAGGTCGGCTTCCCGCCCGAGGACATCATCTTCGATCCCAACATCTTCGCGATCGCGACCGGCATCGAGGAGCACAATAATTACGGCGTCGACTTCATCGAGGCGACGCGCTGGATCCGGCAGAACCTGCCGGGCGCGCACATCTCGGGTGGCGTCTCCAACCTCTCGTTCTCGTTCCGCGGCAACGAGCCGGTGCGCGAGGCCATGCACTCGGTGTTCCTGTATCACGCCATCAAGGCCGGCATGGACATGGGCATCGTCAATGCCGGCCAGATGATCGTCTATGACGACATCGATGCCGAGCTGCGTCAGGTGTGCGAGGACGTCGTCCTCAACCGCGATCCGGGCGCGTCCGAGCGTCTGCTGGCGCTGGCGGAGAAATTCCGCGGCAACAAGACCCAGACCAAGGAAGCCGATCTGGCCTGGCGCGAATGGCCGGTGGAGAAGCGACTGTCGCATTCCCTGGTCCACGGCATCACCGAATTCATCGAGCAGGACACCGAGGAAGCCCGCAAGAATTCGTTACGCCCGCTCGACGTCATCGAGGGTCCGCTGATGGCCGGCATGAACGTGGTCGGCGACCTCTTCGGCGACGGCAAGATGTTCCTGCCGCAGGTGGTGAAATCCGCCCGCGTGATGAAGCAGGCGGTGGCCTGGCTGATGCCGTTCATGGAAGAGGAGAAGGCGCGCAACCTCGCGAACGGCATCGGCACGGAAGGCTCCTCCTCCGCCGGCAAGATCGTGCTCGCGACCGTCAAGGGCGACGTCCACGACATCGGCAAGAACATCGTCGGCATCGTGCTCCAGTGCAACAATTTCGAGGTCATCGACCTCGGCGTGATGGTGCCCGCCGCCAAGATCGTCGAGACCGTGAAGGCGGAGAAGGCCGACATCGTCGGGCTCTCCGGCCTGATCACACCCTCGCTCGACGAGATGGCGTTCTTCGCCGGTGAATTGCAGCGCGAGGGCCTCAAGCTGCCGCTGCTGATCGGCGGCGCCACCACGAGCCGCGTGCATACGGCGGTCAAGATCGACCCGAGCTATCGCGCCGGTCCCGTCGTCCACGTCAACGACGCCAGCCGCGCCGTCGGCGTCGCCTCCTCGCTGCTCTCGCCCGAGAAGCGCGAGGCCTATGCCGCCGAGGTGCGCGCCGAATACGCAAAAATCTCGGACGCGCATCTGCGCGCGCAGGCCGACAAGAAGCGGCTGAAGCTGGGCGCCGCCCGCGCCAACCGCGTGCCGGTCGATTTCACCGCGAACAAGCCGGTCAAGCCGACCTTCCTTGGCATCAGGAGTTTTGACGATTACGATCTCGCCGAGCTCGTCGACTGCATCGACTGGACGCCGTTCTTCCAGACCTGGGAGCTCGCCGGCCGCTTCCCCGCGATTCTCGACGATGCCAAGGTCGGCGAGGTCGCGCGCTCGCTCTATGACGACGCACGCAAGATGCTCGACACCATCGTGAGGGAGAAGTGGTTCCGGGCGCGTGCCACGATCGGCTTCTGGCCGGCGAACGCCGAAGGCGACGACATCGCGCTCTATGCCGACGAGAGCCGCACGAAGAAGATCGCGACGCTGCACACGCTGCGCCAGCAACTCGAGAAGCGCGAGGGCCGCTTCAACGCCGCGCTCGCCGACTTCGTCGCGCCCGCGGGCGTGCCCGATTATGTCGGCGGCTTCGTCGTCACCGCCGGCATCGGCGAGGATGCGGTGGCCGATCGCTTCAAGATGGCCAACGACGACTACTCCTCGATCCTGTGCAAGGCGTTGGCCGACCGGCTCGCCGAAGCCTTTGCCGAGCGCATGCATGCCCGCGTGCGCCGCGAGTTCTGGGCCTATGCGCCAGACGAGGCGCTGTCCACCGAAGACCTGATCCTGGAGAAGTATCAGGGCATCCGCCCGGCGCCGGGCTATCCCGCGCAGCCCGATCACACCGAGAAGGCGACGCTGTTCGAACTGCTCGATGCGGAAGCGACCTGCGGCGTGAAGCTGACCGAGAGCTTTGCGATGTGGCCGGGCTCCAGCGTGTCCGGGCTCTATTTCGCAAACCCTGCGAGCTATTATTTCGGCGTCGGCAAGATCGAGCGCGACCAGGTCGAGGACTATGCCGCGCGCAAGGGCATGAGCGTCGCGGAGACCGAGCGCTGGCTCGCGCCGGTGTTGAACTACATCCCGTCGCAACAGACCGACAACACCTTTGCGGCAACGGCGGCGAACGACGAGACGTCAAAGGACCTTGCCTCTCACCCGCCGGGCTGCACCTGCGCGGTGCACCTGGTCTGGCAGAAGAAGCGCGCAGGGGCGGGATAGGCCCGGCTGCCAAACAGAAAATGCGAAAACAACCCCATGCACAGTAGAATGGGGTTGAAAAGGTTGAGTGATTTCGGGCGCGTCGGAGCCGCGTTTGCGGCGTCGGGCAAAACAGGGGTAGGATTGCATTATCGGCTGCTGTGGCGGTCTTCGCACTCCGGCGGATAGGCGCGCCCTTCACCTTGCGCTCGGTTTCGTGCCCCGGACGCAGCGCAACGCAAAGCGGTGCGCTGCAGAGCCGGGGCCCGCATCTCCAAGCAACTCCGAGTCCCCTGGGTTCCGGCTCTGCGGCGCAGCGTTACCGGACGATGCTACGCATCGCCTAGGCTGCGCCGCGCCCGGGACACGAGAGTGCCTCACCCCTTCGGCGGGGCCAGCGGCTGCACGATCTCCTTGAAGGGCGGCAAGGCCTCGCAGCGCTCGGCATGCGCGCTCAGGGCTGGATAACGCGAGGCATCGAACAGCTGCGGATGCGCCTCGCGGGTGAAGCGGACGACGCAGGCCACCGCGACGTCGGCGTGGCCAATGCGCTCACCCAGCCAGTATGGCGTCGTCACCCGGGCGCGCTCGGCCTCCAGCACCTTGAGCACGTCCGCGATCTGCGCCTGGCAGCGCTCGACCCATAGCGTGAGCTGTTCCTTCCGCAGCACGCGTTCATAAAGCAGGCTCACCGCCTTGTCGCCGAGGCCGGAGGCGAGCGCACAGATGCGCAAATGCTTGCGCCGCTCGGTGCCGCCGCGCGGCAGCATCGCCTTCTCGGCGCCGACGAGGTCGTCGAGATAATCCAGGATGATCGTGCTTTCGATCAGCGCCTCGCCATCGTCGAGCACCAGGGTCGGCACCCGGCGCAGCGGATTGTATGGCGCGATCTTGTCGGCGTCGCCGAAGGTCGACCACGGCTTGTGCTCGAAGGCGAGGCCGTAGAGCCGCAGCGCAATCGCGACCCGGCGGACGAAGGGGGAATCATATTGGCCGATCAGGAACATGGTTCTCGCTCTTCCCGGTTGGACGAGGCAGGGCCGATCAGTCTCCACGACCAGCGCGGTGCGGCGCAACAGATATCTTGGAAATGGTGCGTTGCGCCGGCTGCAACGACGCCGGCGACAGCGTCACGCGGTCAAAGCCCGTCCTGAATCGATCGCTTGATCGCGGCGATGGCCGTCTCGTTGCGCTTGTACATCGTCCACTGCTTGATCCGCTTGGCGCGCACCAGCTTGGCCGATGTCAGCACCCGCATGTGCTCGCTCACTGTCGGCGCGCTGACGCCAAGCTTTTCGGCGATCAGCAATCCGCAGACGCCGTCCTCGACCAGGTCGCCATCGGCCTGCTCGCGAAAATGCTTCCGGGGATCCCGCAGCCATTCCAGGATCTGCAGGCGGCGTTCGTTGGCGAGCGCGCGCAAGGCGACGGCAAATCTCATTTAGTTATTTTGCTAATTACCTAATTGATGTCAACTCTGCCTTGCGCTAGTCTGGAGGCATCATGGCAGTGACGATGGACCTCGACATCACGCGGGAGCGGATTGCGGCGACCGAGGCCGTCATCCGTCCGCATATCAGGCGTACGCCGCTCGTTCAGGCCGATCTCGCCGATTTCGGCCTGCCCGGGGCGCCTCTCACGCTCAAGCTCGAGATGCTGCAGCATTCCGGATCGTTCAAGGCGCGCGGCGCCTTCGCCAATCTGTTGCTGCGGCCGGTGCCGCGGGCCGGTGTCGTCGCCGCGTCCGGCGGCAATCACGGCGCGGCCGTGGCCTATGCGGCGCAGCGGCTCGGCCTTCCCGCCACGATCTTCGTGCCTGACATCACCTCGCCGGCCAAGGCCGAGCGCATTCGAAATTATGGCGCCAAGCTCGTGATCGCGGGCAACCGCTACGCCGATGCGCTCGCCGCGAGCGAAGCCCATGTCGCGCAGACCGGCGCGCTGGCCGTCCATGCCTATGACCAGGCCGAAACCCTGCTCGGCCAGGGCAGCGTCGGACTGGAATTGGAGCAGGATGCGCCCGGCATCGACACGCTGCTGGTGGCGGTCGGTGGCGGCGGACTGATCGGCGGCATTGCGGCGTGGTACGCCGGCAGGACGCGCATCGTCGCGGTCGAGCCGGAGCAATCGCCAACCCTGCATACGGCCTTCGAAGCGGGCGCCCCGGTCGATGCGCCGGCCGGCGGTCTTGCCGCCGACAGCCTGGCGCCGCGGCGCGTCGGCGAACTGATGTTTCCGATCGCGCGGGCCCATGTGGAGCGCGTCGTCCTGGTCAGCGACGATGCGATCCGGCAGGCCCAGGCCGCGCTATGGTCGCACCTGCGCCTCGTCGCCGAGCCCGGCGGCGCAGCCGCCTTTGCGGCGGTGCTCTCCGGCCGCTATCGTCCCTCGCCCACCGAGCGGGTTGCGGTTCTGGTCTGCGGCGCCAATACAACGGCGGCAAATTTCGATAGCTAGCCAAGGGTGGCAGGATCGGGGGTGGCGCCCATTGATCCTGATAACCGCTCCATTCGGCATACGACGCTATCGCGAATTGCTCCGACAATTGGAAACGCGACCGCGACGCCTCACTGCGTCATTGCAAGCATAGCAGAGCATCCAGACTACCTCCGCGAAGGGATTCTGGATTGCTTCGTCGCAAGCGCTCCTCGCAATGACAGTCGGGACGCAGCCGCACTACTCAATGATCGGCACATGCCTCGCCGCATCGCGCCGTGCCGTCCCGTCGAGGCGCGGATCGTCGGCGATTTCTATCTGGCGGCGGAAGGGGCGGAACCCGGAGCGCTGGTAGAAGGCAACGGCGGAGGGATGATCGAGCGTGCAGGTGTGGACCCAGACGCGGCGGACGTCGCGCGACCAGGCGCGCTCCAGCGCGCGGTTCATCAGGAAGCGGGCGGCGCCGGTGCCGATCAGGCCAGAGGTGACGCCGAAATAGGCCAGCTCGCACTGGCCGGGCTCGCGGAAGTCCAGCTCGAGCAGGCCTTCGTCGCTGCCGTCTGCGACCAGTGCATAGACCTCGATATGCGGGGCGTGGATGATTGCTGCGAGCTCTGTGTCGCTGATGCGGGCGCGCGAGAACCATAGCCAGTCCTCGCCGACGCGGCGGAAGAGATCGCGGTACCAATCAAGTGCAGGGGTATCGACCTTGCGCAGCGACCACGCGCCGGGCGGATCGTCGCGGCGCGCGGGAGGCACCGTCATCTCCAGATGGGTGACGACAGCGGCGATCTTGCCGGCGGGGACGTCGGAGTAGCCGTCGGAGAGGATCATGGTCCTTGCTTTCCTGCGTCATGGCCGGCCGGTGTCGCTCGCTCCATACTCCGTCATTGCGAGCCAACGGGTCCGCGCAAAGCGCGGCCCGATGACAGGCTCCGCGAAGCAATCCAGTATCTTTCCGCAGAGGCAGTCTGGATTGCTTCGTCGCAAGAGCTCCTCGCAATGACGCCGGAGAGACGGTACGTAGCCCTCGTTCGCGACTCGATAGATCACGCGGTATGGGTCCCGGCGTTCGCCGGGACGACAGCTTGCTTGGGGATGCGCCTCGTTCACGTCAGCCTCAGCAAGATAGTCTTGGCAGCGTGCGTCTACCCCTCCCCCTCATCGCTCGCCAGCACACCCTTCACCGCCCTTGCCCAGCCCGCCAGCTTCCGCTCGCGTGTCGCCTGGCTCATGTTCGGCTTGAAGCGGTGCTCCAATCGCCAATTGTCGGCGAACTTCGTCGGCTCGGGATAGACGCCGGCGTTGAGGCCGGCGAGATAGGCGGCGCCCAGCGCCGTGGTCTCCTGGATCACGGGGCGGTCGACTGGGGCATCGAGAAGATCGGCGAGACGCTGCATGGTCCAGTCCGACGCGGTCATGCCGCCGTCGACACGAAGCACGACGCTGGCGGTTTCCGAGCTCGGCCAGTCCGCGCGCATCGCAGCCCAGAGGTCGAAGGTCTGGTAGCAGACGCTTTCCAGCGCGGCGTGGGCGAGCTCGGCGGGGCCGGTGTTGCGGGTGAGGCCGAACAGCGCGCCGCGCACGCGCGGATTCCAGTAGGGCGCGCCCATGCCGACGAAGGCCGGAACGAGATAGACGCTCTGCATGGAGTCGGACTGGTCGGCAAGCGGTCCGGTCTCGGCGGCGTGCTTGATGATGCCGAGGCCGTCGCGCAACCATTGCACCGCTGAGCCCGCCACGAAGATCGAGCCTTCCAGCGCGTAGGTGCGCTTGCCGTCGAGCTGATAGGCAACCGTGGTGAGCAGCTTGTTCTTGGAGACAACCGGCGTGGTGCCGGTGTTGAGCAGGGCAAAACAGCCGGTGCCGTAGGTGGACTTCATCATGCCCGGGCGGAAGCAGGCCTGGCCGATGGTCGCCGCCTGCTGGTCGCCGGCGATGCCGGAGATGGCGATGGCGCCGCCGAACAGATCGGGCGTGCTCTCGCCGAAGCGGGCGGAGGAATCCTTCACCTCGGGCAGCATCGAGCGCGGCACGCCGATGATCTCCAAGAGCTCGTCGTCCCACTGGCCGGTGTGGATGTTGAACAGCAGCGTGCGCGAGGCGTTGGTGGCGTCGGTGGCGTGCACCTTGCCGCCGGTGAGGCGCCAGAGCAGGTAGCAATCGACGGTACCGAACATCAGCTCGCCGCGGGCGGCGCGCGCGCGGGCGCCGGGAACGTGGTCGAGGATCCAGGCGACCTTGGTGCCGGAGAAATAGGGATCGATGATCAGGCCGGTCTTCTGCGAGATCACGGGCTCGCGGCCTTCCGCCTTGAGTTTCGCACAGATGTCGGCGGTGCGGCGGTCCTGCCAGACAATGGCGCGGTGCACAGCTTGGCCCGTGGCGCGGTCCCACACCACCGTGGTCTCGCGCTGGTTGGTGATGCCGATCGCGGCGATGTCCTTTGCGCTGATGCCGGCCTGCTCGATCGCCTCGCGGCAGACCATCACCGTCGAGGTCCAGATATCCTCCGGCTCATGCTCGACCCAGCCCGAGGCCGGAAAATGCTGCGGAAACTCCTGCTGCGCTTTGGCAGCAATCGAGATATCGCCGCGGAACACGATCGCGCGCGAGGAGGTGGTGCCCTGGTCGATGGCGAGGACGAAAGACATGGCGGCTTACCTTGGCGTTGAGCTCAGCGTTCCCCTGGAGGGGTCATCAAGTCGCGCCAAAGGGAGCGGATTAGGGCGGCAAGGTCAAGGTTGGATGCAGGCGAGCGGCTACTTCCCTTCTCCCCTTGCGGGAGAAGGTGGCGCGAAGCGCCGGATGAGGGGTTCTATCGGCGAAGAATAATGCGAGAGGGGGCCACACGCGGAGAGAGACCCCTCACCCGTCTCGCCGCTGCGCGGCGATCCACCCTCTCCCACAAGGGGAGAGGGAAAGCAGGCCTACACCGCCGCCGTGGTCACGCCGCCGTCGATGACGATGGTCTGTCCGGTCATGAAGCTCGATGCGTCCGAGGCGAGGTAGGCTACGGCGCCGGCGATTTCGTCGGGTTCGCCGATGCGGCGCAGCGGTGTGGTCGCGGTGCGGCGCTTCAGCATGGCTTCGTCTTCCCACAATGCGCGTGCGAAATCGGTCTTGACGAGGCCGGGCGCGATGCAGTTGACGCGGACGCCTTTCGGGCCCCACTCGCCGGCGAGCGAGCGGCACAGCGCGAAGTCGGCCGCCTTGGAGATGCCGTAGGCACCGATCACGGTGGAGCCGCGCAGGCCGCCGATCGAGGAGATGATGACCACGGAGCCGTTCCCACGCTCCGCCATCTGCGGGATGGCGAGCGCGGAGAGCCAGATGTTGCTCTTGACGTTCGAGCCCATGATCTTGTCGAAGGCCTCGTCCGTGATGTCGAGCAGCGGGCCGTAATAGGGATTGACGGCGGCGTTGCAGACGAGGATGTCGATCTTGCCGTAATGCTTGGTGGCGCCCGCGATCAGTGCCTCGACCTCGGCCTTGCGGGCGATGTTGCAGGGGATGACTGTGGCATCGCCGCCGGCCGCGATGATGCCGTCGGCGACTTCCTGGCAGGCGTCGGCCTTGCGCGAGGAGACGACCACCTTGGCGCCGAGCCTGGCAAGGAGTTCGGCGGAGGAGCGGCCGATGCCGCGGCTGGAGCCGGTGACCACGGCGACCTTGCCGGTGAGATCGAACGGGGTGTTTTTCATTTGTTCGCCTTCTTCCTGGTCATTCCGGGGCGCGGCGAACTCGCGAGCTATGGTGCGCAAGTGCGCACCTGAGAATCCATTCACCACGCGTACTGCCGCCCGATGGATCCCGGGTTCGCGCTACGCGCGCCCCGGGATGACAGCGTGGCTAGACCAACCCGCCGGCGTCGGCGACGCGGCGCTGGTGGTAGTCGGTGTCGCCGAACGAGTTCTCGATCATGGTGAGGCGCTTGAAGTAGTGGCCGATCTTCGCCTCCATGGTCATGCCGATGCCGCCGTGGAGCTGGATCGCCTGCTGTCCCACGAATTTCAGCGACTTGCCGATCTGCACCTTGGCCGCGGCGATCGCGTTGCTGCGCTCCTTGGCGTTGTCGAAATCGTTGGCCATGGTCGCGAACATCGACATCGAGCGGGCCTGCTCGGCCGCGACGAACATGTCGGAGGCGCGGTGCTGCAGCGACTGGAACGAGCCGATCGCGACGCCGAACTGCTTTCGGGTCTTGATGTACTCGACGGTGGTCTTGAGCGACTCGTCCATCAAGCCGACCGCCTCGGCGCAGAGCGCGACGCGGGCTTCGTCGACCACCCGCTCGATCAACGCGAGGCTGTCGTCGGGATTGCCGAGCACGGCATCAGCGCCGACCTCGACACCGGTGAAGGTGATGTCGGCGGCGTGCAGGCCGTCCTGCGTCGGGTAGGACTTCTTCGTCACGCCCTTGGCATTCGCCGGCACCAGGAACACGCCGATTCCGGTCTTGTCGCGGCGCTCACCCTTGGTGCGCGCGGTGACGACGAGCGTGTCGGCGTTCTCGCCGTTCAGCACGACGAACTTCTCGCCGTCGATGATCCAGCCGTCGCCCTTCTTCTTCGCCGTGGTGGTGACGTCGAACAGATCGTAGCGCGAGTTCTTCTCGAGCTGGGCGAACGCCAGCGTCCTGCTGCCGTCGATGATCCCCGGCACATGCGCGGCCTTCTGCGCATCGGAGCCGGCATGGCGCAGGAAGCCGCCGCCGATCACGACCGTTGCCAGATACGGCTCGAGCACCAGCGCCTTGCCGAGCGCTTCCATCACGATCATGGTCTCGACGCCGCCGCCGCCGAAGCCGCCATCGGCCTCGCTGAACGGCAGGCCGAGCAGGCCCTGCTCGGCGAGCTTGAGCCAGACCGTCTTGCTCCAGCCGCCCTTCTCCGCCATGTATTTCTTGCGGCTCTCGAAATCGTAGGAGTCGGTCAGCAGGCCGTCGATGCTTTCCTTGAGAAGCCGCTGCTCCTCGTTCAGATCAAAATCCATTTCTCTTTCCTCGTACCCGGACTTATTTGGCTTCGTCATTCCGGGATGGCCCGAAGGGCCGGACCCGGAATCCATCTCACCTCAGCGTATGCGGCCCGATGGATTCCGGGTTCGCGACTTCGTCGCGCCCCGGAATGACGGTGGACTATTGCCCTCTCCGCCTTCGCGGAGAGGAAACGGATCACAGCCCCAGCACCGCCTTGGCGATGATGTTGCGCTGGATCTCGTTGGAGCCGCCGTAGATCGAGACCTTGCGGTTGTTGAAGTAGCTCGGCGCGATCTGGGCGGTCCAGTCCATGGCTTCGTTCGAGCCGTCGTCGCCGTGCACGTCATAGGGCGCGGCGAACGGGCCGATCACTTCCATGAGCAGCTCGGTGGTGGTCTGCTGGATCTCGGAGCCCTTGATCTTCAGCACGGAGGATGCCGGATTGGGTTTGCCCTTGCCGTGCTTGCCCTCGTCGGCGACGACGCGCAACTGGGTCAGCTCGAGCGCCTTCAGCTCGATCTCGCAGGCCGCCAGCTTCTCGCGGAAGGCGGCGTCCTGGATGATCGGCTTGCCCGCGGATTCGACCTTGCCGGCGAGATCCCTGATGCGGCGCAGCCGCTCCTTGGAGACGCCGACGCGGGCGATGCCGGTGCGCTCGTTGCCGAGCAGGAATTTGGCGTAGTCCCAGCCCTTGTTCTCCTCGCCGATCAAATTCTCGATCGGGACTTCGACGTCGTCGAAGAAGACTTCGTTGACCTCATGGCCGCCGTCGATGGTCTGGATCGGGCGTACGGTGACGCCCTTCGACTTCATCGAGAACACGATGAAGGAGATACCCATCTGCTTCTTGGCGTTGTTGTCGGTGCGGCAGAGGCAGAAGATCATGTCGGCGTGCTGCGCCAAGGTGGTCCAGGTCTTCTGGCCGTTGATGATCCACTTGTCGCCACGGCGCTCGGCCTTGGTCTTGAGCGAGGCGAGGTCGGAGCCCGAGCCCGGCTCGGAGAAGCCCTGGCACCACCAATCGTCGACATTGGCGATGCGCGGCAGGTACTTCTTCTTCTGCTCCTCATTGCCGAAGGTGTAGATGACCGGACCGACCATGCTGACGCCGAAGGCGAGCGGCTGCGGCGCCGGATAGGACTGCAGCTCCTCGTTGAAGATGTAGTGCTGCACGCTGGTCCAGCCCGTGCCGCCATATTGCTTGGGCCAATGGCTGACGCCCCAGCCCTTCTTGTTGAGGATGCGCCACCAAGTCACCATCTCGTCCTTCGAGAGGTGGCGGCCCTCCACCATCTTGCGCCGCGTATCCGGCGGCACGTTGTCGCGGAAGAACTGCCGCACTTCCTCGCGAAACGCCTGCTCTTCTTTCGTGAATGCGAGATCCATCGGATCCTCCTGTGACTTACTGCAAAATCTCGAACAGCCCGGCCGCGCCCATGCCGCCGCCGACGCACATGGTGACGACCGCGTATTTCGCCTTGCGGCGGCGGCCTTCGATCAGGGCATGGCCGGTGAGACGGGCGCCCGACATGCCGTAGGGATGGCCGACCGCGATCGCGCCGCCGTCGACGTTGATCTTCTCGGGGTCGATGCCGAGCTTGTCACGGCAATACAGCACCTGCACCGCGAACGCTTCGTTCAGCTCCCAGAGGCCGATATCGTCGACGGTGAGGCCGTGGCGCTTGAGCAGGCGCGGCACGGCGAAGACCGGGCCGATGCCCATCTCGTCCGGCTCGCAGCCGGCCGAGACGAAGCCGCGGAAGATGCCGAGCGGCGCAAGACCGCGCTTTGACGCTTCCTTGTCGCTCATGATCACACTGGCGCTGGCACCGTCCGAGAGCTGGCTGGCATTGCCGGCGGTGATCGAAAAGCCTTCGCCGCGCACCGGCTTGAGGCCGGAGAGGCCCTCGATCGTGGTCTCGGGACGCGGACCCTCGTCCTGCGACAGCGTGATGTCCTTCATCGTCACCGTGCCGGTCGCCTTGTCGGTGACCGCCATCTGCGTCGTGACCGGCGCGATCTCGTCCTTGAACTTGCCGCCCTGCTGAGCCGCGGCGGTGCGGCGCTGGCTCTCCAGCGAATATTCGTCCTGCTTCTCGCGCGAGATGCCGTAGCGCTTGGCGACGACTTCCGCCGTGTCGATCATGGGCATGTAAACCTCGCCCTTGATCTTGAGCAGCGCCGGATCCTGGGCGTGGAAGCCGTTCATCTTGTCGTTCTGCACCAGCGAGATCGACTCGCCGCCGCCGCCGACCGCGATCTCGACGCCGTCGAAGATCACCGAGCGCGCGGCCAGCGCGATCGCCTGCAGGCCCGAGGCGCATTGGCGGTCGATCGTGGTTCCGGCGACGGTAACGGGAAGGCCGGCGCGGAGCAGCGCCTTGCGCGCAATGTTGCCGCCGGTCGCGCCCTGCTGCAGCGCGGCGCCCATCACGACGTCCTCGATCTCCTTCGGATCGACTTTCGCGCGCGCGACGGCTTCGCCGATGGCGTGGCCGAGCAGCGTAGCGCCCTCGGTGGCGTTGAGCGCGCCGCGATAGGCCTTGCCGATCGGGGTGCGGGCGGTGGAAACGATGACGGCGTCGGTCAAGAACGACCTCCTGATGCGTGTTGAACGGATTGTGACGGTTTCTGCTGCTGGCGCAATTCGTGGCGCGACAATTTTCCGACCGGCGTGCGCGGCAAATCGTCGACGAATTCGACGGCGGCCGGCAATTCATGCTTGCCGAGCTTGCCGGCGAGCTGGGTGCGCAGCTCGTCGAGCGAGAACGGCTTTGCGTCCGGCTTCAGCTTGATGAAGGCTTTGGCGGCTTCGCCCCGATATTGGTCGGGAATGCCGAGCACGATCACTTCGTGCACGCCCGGGATGGTGTAGATCGCCTGCTCGATCATCTGCGGATAGACGTTGAAGCCGCCGGAGATGATCATGTCCTTCTTGCGATCGACCAGGAAGAAATAGCCGTCCGCATCGACATAGCCGATGTCGCCGGTGAGGAAGCGGCCGTCGACGAAGGCATCCGTGGATCCCTCCGGCTTATTCCAATAGCCCCTGGTGACGTTCGGGCCCTTGATGCGGATCTCGCCGACCTCGCCCGGCGGCAGCACGCGCCTGGGATCGTCCAGGGCGACCACGTCGAGCTCGATGCCGGGCAGCATCAGGCCGATCGAGCCGGGCTTCTCCGGGCCCGTGGGCGGATGACCGGTGCCGGGCGAGCAGGTCTCGGTCATGCCCCAGCCGCTCTTCAGCTTCTTGCCGACCTTGCGCTCGAAGAAGCTCGCGATCTCCACCGGCAGCGGCGCGCCGCCGGAGCCGATGGTGGCGAGCGAGGAGAAGTCGCGCCTGTCGAGATCGGGGAGCGCGGCGATCGCGATCCACATCGTCGGCACGCCCGGGAAGTAAGTCGCGCGCTTGATCTCGATGTCGCGCATCACGGCTTCGACGTCGAAGCGCTGATGCAGCGAGATCAGATTGCCGCGGCTGAGCGAGGACAACAGCACGACGGTGAGCGCATAGATATGAAACAGCGGCAGCACGCAGATCACGCGCTCGATCACCTCGCCGCGCGCGGCGCGGTTCGGCTTGCCCCAGACATCGTAGATCGACACGGCCGAGGTGAGATTGCCGTGCGTCAGCATGGCGCCCTTGGGCAGGCCGGTGGTGCCGCCGGTATATTGCAGCAGCGCGACGTCGTCGGCCGTCACGGACGGCCATTGCGCAGGCGCAGCCGCCCCCTCGACGAAGGCCTTGAAGGTGACGATGCGGGGATCATCGGGGATCGCCGCCTGCGGCGTGCCGACCTTGCCCCAATCATCGTCCTCGCAGACGACGAGGCGGTCGATCAGTCCCTTGTCCAGGAATTTCAGCGCGGTCGGCAGCAGCGCCTGGAGGTTCGAGGTGACGAGCAGGCGCGAGCCGGAATCCGAGACCTTGTGGGTCAGCGCGATCTCGCCGTCGAGCGGCGACAGATGCGCAACACGGGCGCCCGCCTTCAGCGCGCCGAAAAAATTGACGGGATGGTCAGGCGAATTGCCGAGGAACAGCGCGATCGACGTAGCCTTGCCGCAGCCGGCGCGCAGGAATGCCGCGGCGGCGCGCTCGGTCATGGCGGCGAGCTCGGTATAGGTGATCGGACGGTCTCGAAATTCCAGCGCGGTGCGCGGGCCGTAGTCGACAGCTGCCTTCGACAACAGGTCGGGCAGCGTGCCCTGGACGATGGTATCGTCCCAACGCACGCCCTCGGGATAAAACTGTTCGCCGGGATGGGTCATTATTTGCATCACACTCGGTCGTCATTCCGGGGCGATGCGAAGCATCGAACCCGGAATCCATCGGGCCGCACGCCCTGAGGAGAGATGGATTCCGGGCCTGGCCCTTCGGGCCATCCCGGAATGACATGCGGATAGACTACGGCCATCAAGCCGCCTTCGATGCCGCCGCCAGCGAGGCGAAGGTCTTGCCTTCGGCCGCGAGCTTCTTCAGCAGCGGGGCGGGCTCGAGGCTCGGATCGTTGGTCTCCTTGGCATAGAAGGCCAGGCGATCAGCGATGTGCTTGAGGCCGACGCTGTCGGCCCAGAACATCGGGCCGCCGCGGTAGATCGGCCAGCCATAGCCGTAGAGCCAGACCACGTCGATGTCGGAGGGACGCGCCGCGATGCCCTCCTCGAGGATCTTCGCGCCCTCGTTGATCATCGGATACATCATGCGCTCGAGGATCTCCTCGTCGCTGACGATTCGCTTCTTGCGGCCAAGACGCAGCAGCGTCTCGTCGATCAGCTTCTCGACCTCCGGATCCGGCATCGGCGCGCGGGAGCCGGCTTCGTACTTGTAATAGCCCTTGCCGGTCTTCTGGCCGAAACGGCCGGCTTCGCACAGCGCGTCCGCGATCTCCGACTTGATGCCGCGATCTTTCCGCGAGCGCCAGCCGATGTCGAGGCCGGCGAGATCGCCCATCGCGAACGGCCCCATCGGCATGCCGAATTTTGTCACGACGGCATCGACCTGCTGCGGCAAGGCGCCCTCGAACAACAGCTTCTCCGACTGCTTACCGCGCTGGGCGAGCATGCGGTTGCCGACAAAACCGTCGCAGACGCCGACCACGGCCGGCACCTTCGCGATCTTGCGCGCGATCGAGACGGCCGTGACAAGGGCGTCCGGCGCGGTCTTGTCGGCGCGCACGATCTCGCACAGCTTCATGACGTTGGCCGGCGAGAAGAAGTGCATGCCGAGCACGTCCTGCGGACGCTTGGTCGACTTCGCGATCTCGTCGATGTTGAGGTAGGAGGTGTTGGAGGCGAGCACGGCGCCGGGCTTGACGTATTGGTCGAGCTTGCCGAACACTTCCTTCTTCACCGCCATGGTCTCGAACACGGCTTCGATGACGAGGTCGGCATCGCCGACATTCTCGATGCCGACAACGCCGTTGATCAGCGCCATCCGCTTGGCGGGCGCGTCAGCCGGGATGCCGCCGCGCGCCGCGGTCGCTTCCCAGTTCTTCTGCATGATGCCCATGCCGCGCTTGAGCTGCTCCTCACCGGTCTCGATCAGCGTGACGGGGATGCCGGCATTGGCAAAGGACATCGCGATACCGCCGCCCATGGTGCCGGCGCCGAGGATGGCGACGCGGTTCACGGGGCGCGACTTGGTGCCTTCAGGAACGCCGGCGATCTTGGCGGCTTCGCGCTCGGCGAAGAAGGCATAGCGCTGCGCCTTGGACTGATCGCTGGCGACGAGCTTCAGGAAGCCCTCGCGTTCCTTCTTCAGACCTTCGTCGAAAGGTAGGTCAATGGCGTAGCCCACGGCGTCGGCGGCGGCGAACGGCGCCTCCAGGCCGCGCGACTTCTTGGTCATGGCGGCGACCGCAGTGGTGAAGATCGAGCGGTCGGCCTTGGCGGCCGCGATCTTGGAATCGTCGTCGCGCAGCCGCCGCAGCGGACGCTTCTCGGCCAGCAGCTTGCGCACGAAGGCTTCGCCGCCCGATGCCGGTCCCTCGACGATCTCCTCGATCAGGCCGCTCTTCAGCGCTTCCGCAGCACCGATGGGATCGCCGCCGACGATCATCTTGACGGCGAGCTCGGGACCAACCGCGCGCGGCAAGCGCTGGGTGCCGCCGGCGCCCGGCAGCAGACCGAGCTTCACCTCGGGCAGGCCGAGCTTGGCTTCCTTGACGGCGACCCGGAAATGACAGGCGAGCGCGACCTCGAGGCCGCCGCCGAGCGCGGTGCCGTGGATCGCTGCAACCACCGGCTTCGGCGAGTTCTCGATCTCGGAGAGCACGTCGTTGAGGGCGGGCGGCTTCGGCGGCTTGCCGAATTCGGTGATGTCGGCACCTGCAATGAAGGTGCGGCCGGCGCAGGTCAGCACGATGCCCTTGATGGCGGGATCGGCGATTGCGGCCTTGACGCACTCCAGTATGCCACCGCGTACTGCGGCACTCAGCGCGTTGACCGGAGGGCTGTTGACCGTGACGATCCCGACCTCGTCATGACGCTCAAGCTTGACCACTTCGCTCACGGTGTTCCCTCCTTGGTGCGGATTAACTTTTGTTCGATTTCGCGGTGCGGAATTTAATTCCGCATCTTGACGGCAGGGTTATTTTGAAGCACGTGGCTTGTCAACGACTCCGCGCAAGAAGCAGATCAGGGATGAAGCGTACAGGAAAGAAGACTGCGACCGATCGGAATTTCGTCGTCGCGCTTTCCCGCGGACTGGACGTATTGCGAGCATTCCACCCCAATGACGGCCTTCTCGGCAATCAGGAGATTGCGGCGCGCACCAATCTGCCGAAGCCAACGGTGTCGCGGCTGACCTACACGCTGACCAAGCTGGGTTATCTTGCGCCGGTTCCCCGCTTCGAGAAATACCAGCTCACGCCCGCCGCGATGTCGCTCGGCTATGCCGCGCTCGCCAATCTCGGCGTTCGGCATTTGTCCGAGCCGTTCCGCGAGGATGTGATGCGCGCGACCGGCGGCGCCGTCGCCGTCGGCGGGCGCGACCGTCACAGCATGATCTATTTCGGGCAAAGCCGCGGCAGCGAGACGGTCGGCGTTCAACTTGACGTCGGCTCCCGCGTGCCGATTGCAACCAGTGCGATGGGCCGCGCCTATTTCTGGGCGCTCGACGACGACGACCGCGCGGAGTTGTCGCGTCTGTTGCGCGAGCATTACGGCAGCCGCTGGCCCAAGATGCGCGACGGGCTGGAGCGTTCCGGAGAAACCGTCGCGAAATACGGCTTTGCGATTTCGGTCGGTGACTGGCACGACGACATCGGCGCCGCCGGCGTCGCGCTCAAGCTCAACGACGGAACCGGACCTTACGCGTTCAATTGCGGCGCGCCCGCATTCCGCTTCACGGAAGAGCGTTTGATCAACGACATTGGACCGCGTCTCCTAGCGATGGTAAGGAACATCGAAGCGGCGCTCGGGGGTCTGATGCCGCATTCCAAAAAAGACGTCAGCAAAAAGCTGAAATCAGGAGGGAAAGTTGCGCGTTTGGCCGAGGGGATCAGATAGTCTTTGTCATCGTCGGGAGCGGTTCGCATCGCCCCTTCGCTCACTGAACGACGTGAGCGAGACGAGATGACGCAGGCACAGCTCGCGCAGGGGACATCGCCCCTGCTCGCGGTTCGCGACGTCAGCGTCGTGTTCGGCGGCATTGTCGCGCTCAACGGTGTGTCCTTTGACATGCACAAGGGCCAGATCCTCGGCTTGATCGGGCCCAACGGCGCCGGCAAGACCACGCTGTTCAACTGTCTGTCCCGGCTCTATCAGCCCTCGTCCGGCGACATCCTGATGGAAGGCGCAAGCATCCTGACGCGGCCGCCGCACCGCATCGCCGAGATCGGCATTGGCCGCACATTCCAGAACGTGGCGCTGTTTCCGAACCTCTCGGTGATGGACAATGTCCGCGTCGGAACGCACGCCCGGACCTCCAGCGACATCATCAGCGACTCACTGCGCCTCGCCTGGATCCGCCGCAGCGAGACCGACGTCAACAAAAAGGTGCACGAGATCCTCGCCTACCTCAACCTCGAGGACGTCGCCCACACCGTCGTGTCCGGGCTACCCTTCGGCACGCAGAAGCGCGTCGAGCTGGCCCGCGCGCTCGCGGCCGACCCGAAGATCCTGCTGCTCGACGAGCCCGCCGGCGGCCTCAATCACGAGGAAGTCTACGTGCTTGGCGACCTCATCCGCCGCATTCGCGACGAGCGCCATATGACGGTGCTGCTGGTCGAGCACCACATGGGCCTCGTGATGTCGATCGCCGATCACGTCGTCGCGCTGAACTTCGGCAAGAAGCTCGCGGAAGGCACGCCCGCCCAGGTGCAGGCGGACCCCGACGTCATCAAGGCCTATCTCGGGAGCAAGGACCAATGACGACACTGCTCAACGTCAAGGACCTGCGCGCCTATTACGGCCAGGTCCAGGCGCTCCACGGCCTGTCCTTCTCGCTGAACGAGGGATCGCTGACGACGCTGCTGGGCGCCAATGGCGCCGGCAAGACCACCACGCTGCGCGCGATCTGCAACATGGTGCGCTCGACGGGCGGGATCGAGTTCGACGGCAAGCCGCTGAACAACCGCTCCACCGAGAGCATCGTGCGGTTCGGTATTGCCCATGTGCCGCAGGGCCGCGGCACCTTCACCACTATGACGGTGGAGGAGAACCTCCAGCTCGGGGCCATCACCCGCAAGGACAGCGCTGGCATCGTCTCCGACATCGAGCGCATGTATGCACACTTCCCCGTGCTGAAGCAGCGCCACACCCAGCAGGCCGGCACGCTCTCCGGCGGCGAGCAGCAGATGCTCGCGGTCGCCCGCGCCCTGATGCTGCGGCCGCGGCTGATGCTGCTGGACGAGCCGTCCTTCGGACTCGCGCCGCTGGTCGTGCGCGACCTGTTCGGCATCCTCGGCAAGATCAACCGCGAGGACAAGGTGTCGATCCTGGTGGTCGAGCAGAACGCCCAGCTCGCGCTCGAGCTCGCCGACCAGGCCTATGTGATCGAGACCGGCCGCATCGTGATGTCTGGCAACGCCAAGGACATCGCGAACAACGAAGAAATCCGCAAATCCTATCTGGGTTACTGAGGGAGCTGGGACAATGGAGCTGTTCACCAACCAGGTCCTGGCCGGCATTGCCACGGGCGCGATCTATGCCTGCATGGCGCTCGCCGTCGTCATGATCTACCAGGCCATCGACCATCTCAACTTCGCCCAAGGCGAGATGGCGATGTTCTCGACCTTCATATCCTGGCAGCTGATGCAATGGGGCGTGTCCTACTGGGCCGCCTTCGTGATCACGCTGGCATTCTCCTTCGTCGCCGGCATCGCGATCGAGCGCATCCTGTTCAAGCCGCTTGCGAAAGCGCCGGTGCTGACCAACGTCGCCGGCTTCATCGCGCTGTTCGCGATCATCAACTCCTCGGCCGGCCTGATCTGGGACTTCACCATCAAGCAGTATCCGACCCCGTTCGGCTCCTCGCCGTTCCTGGGCAGCCAGCTGATCTCGACCCACCAGGCCGGCATGATCGGCGTCACCGTGCTGCTGCTGCTCGGCCTCTACTTCTTCTTCCAGTACACGCGGATCGGTCTTGCGATGCGCGCGGCCGCCTCGGTGCCTGAATCGGCCCGCCTCGTCGGCATCAACACGAGCTGGATGATCGCGCTCGGCTGGGGCATGGCGACCGCCATCGGATCGATCGCCGGCATGCTGATCGCACCGGTGGTGTTCCTCGAGCCCAACATGATGGGCGGCGTGCTGATCTACGGCTTTGCCGCCGCGGTGCTCGGCGGATTGTCGAGCCCGTTCGGCGCCGTGGTCGGCGGCTTCCTGGTCGGCGTCTTCGAGAACCTCGCCGGCACCTACATCCCCGGCGTCGGCAACGAGCTGAAACTCCCGATCGCGCTTGCGCTGATCATCTCCGTCCTGGTCGTCAAACCCGCTGGCCTGTTCGGCCGGCAAATCGTCAAGCGAGTTTGATCATGAGCGCTGCAGAAGAAGTCGTTGCAGAAGGCCACCAGGCGGTCGAGGCGGTTCCGAAGCGAGCCATGACGCTCGGCACGGGCACCTCGCTGCTGGTGCTGGCGGTGCTGTTGCTCGTGCCGGTGTTCGTCAAGAACTTCATCATCTTCCAGATGACGATGCTCCTGATCTACGGCCTTGCCGTGCTGGCGCTAAACATCCTGACGGGCGGAAGCGGCCAGTTCTCGCTCGGCCAGAGCGCGTTCTACGCAGTCGGCGCCTACACGTCGGCGGTGCTGATGGAGTATTTCAACGTCAATTACGCGCTGACGATTCCGATCTCAGCGGTGGTTTGCTTCGGATTCGGTTACCTGTTCGGCAAGCCGGCGCTGAGGCTGTCTGGCGTCTACCTCGCGCTCGCGACCTTCGCGCTCGCCACCGCTATGCCGCAGCTCCTGAAGCTGAACTTCCTGGAACACTGGACCGGCGGCGTGCAGGGCCTCGTCGTCACCAAGCCGGACGCGCCGTTCGGCTTGCCGATGTCGCAGGACATGTGGTTGTACTACTTCACCCTCGCGGTGACGCTCGCGATCTACATCTTCTCGGTCAACCTGCTGCGCTCCCGCTCGGGCCGCGCCTTCATGGCGATCCGCGACAACGAGATCGCGGCCTCCTCGATGGGCGTCAACGTCGCACTGTACAAGACGCTGGCCTTCGGGGTGTCCGCCGGCATCACCGGCGTTGCCGGCTCGCTGGGCGCCATCGCGGTTCAGTTCGTCGCGCCGGACAGCTACACCATCACGCTCGCGATCTCGCTGTTCCTCGGCATGGTCGTCGGCGGCGTCGGCTGGCTGCCCGGCTCGTTCGTCGGCGCGGCCTTCATCATCTTCGTGCCGAACATGGCGGAGAGCATCTCCAAGGGCCTCTCCGGCGCAGTGTTCGGCGTGCTGCTGTTCCTGGTCATCTACCTCGTGCCGCACGGCGCAAGGCAGATTGCGATCATGGGCCAGCAATTCGCCGGCAAGCTCAGAAGAAACTGAAACCCTCAAAGACTGTCGTTTAAACCAAGGAGATCGAATTGCATTTTGGAAGAACACTGCGAGCCGCCGCGCTGGTCACGGCAACGGCGGCCATTGCCCTCACCTCCGGCGCTGCACTCGCCCAGAAGAAATACGACACCGGCGCAAGTGATACCGAGATCAAGATCGGCAACATCATGCCGTACAGCGGTCCGGCGTCGGCCTATGGCGTCATCGGCAAGACCGAAGAAGCCTATTTCAAGATGATCAACGACAAGGGCGGCATCAACGGCCGCAAGATCAACTTCGTCACCTATGATGACGGATATTCGCCGCCCAAGGCTGTCGAGCAGGTCCGCAAGCTGGTCGAGAGCGACGAGGTTCTGGTCGTCTTCAATCCGCTCGGCACGCCCTCGAACAGCGCGATCCAGAAGTACCTCAACGCCAAGAAGATCCCTCAGCTGTTCGTCGCCACCGGCGCCACCAAGTGGAACGACCCGAAGAACTTCCCCTGGACCATCGGCTGGCAGCCCTCCTACCAGAGCGAAGCGCATATCTACGCGAAATGGCTGATGAAGGAGAAGCCGGACGCCAAGGTCGCGATCCTCTACCAGAACGACGATTTCGGCAAAGACTACCTCAAGGGCACCAAGGACGGCCTCGGCGCCAAGGCCTCGTCCATGATCATCATGGAAGAGAGCTATGAAGTGTCCGAGCCCTCGATCGACGGCCACATCGTCAAGATCAAGGCGGCCAATCCCGACGTGCTCCTGATCTATGCGACGCCGAAGTTCGCGGCCCAGACCATCAAGAAGACGGCCGAGCTCAGCTGGAAGCCGCTGCAGATCCTCACCAACGTGTCGATCTCGGTCGGCAGCGTGATGAAGCCGGCCGGCTTCGAAAACGCGCAGGGCGTGCTGTCGGCGGCCTATGCCAAGGACTCCACCGATCCGCAGTGGGCCAACGATCCCGGCATGAAGAAGTGGAACGAGTTCGTCGACAAGTATATGCCCGGTGCCGACAAGTCCGACACCAGCATGGTTTACGGCTACGGCGCGGCGTCGACCCTCGCCAAGACGCTGGAGATGTGCGGTGACGACCTCACCCGCGCCAACATCATGAAGCAGGCGGCGAGCCTGAAGGACTTTGCCCCGGACACCCTGCTGCCCGGCGTCAAGATCAACACGAGCGCCACCGACTTCGCTCCGATCGCCCAGCTCCAGATGCAGCGTTTCAAGGGTGAGAAGTGGGAACTGTTCGGCGAGATCATCAGCGGCGACGTCGCCTCCGAGTGACACGCTGACGCGATAGTCCGACCTTCGAGAAGCCCCCGCGAGCGATCGCGGGGGCTTTTTGTTGACGACCGGCGCCAATCTTGTTCAATGCAGCGCCGACGCAACTCGGGGCAGGAGAACAATGACCGCCGTTCGTTTTCAGGTTGCGGCCCTCTGGACCGTCTTCGCTTTGTGCACTGCAATGGGCAGCCCGGCACTGGCGCAGAAGAACTACGACAGCGGCGCTTCCGATACCGAGATCAGAATAGGCAACATCATGCCCTATAGCGGCCCGGCCTCGGCCTATGCCGCGATCGGCAAGGCCGAGGAAGCCTATTTCAACAAGGTCAATGCCGAGGGCGGCGTCAACGGCCGCAAGATCAAGTTCATCTCCTATGACGACGGCTATTCGCCGCCGAAGACCGTGGAGCAGGCGCGCAAGCTGGTCGAGAGCGACGGGGTGCTCCTGATCTTCGGCTCGCTCGGCACCTCCACCAACGGCGCCATCCGCAAATACCTGAACGAGAAGAAGGTGCCGCAATTGTTCGTCGCGAGCGGCGCCACCAAGTGGAACGATCCCAAGCAATATCCCTGGACCATGGGCTGGCAGCCGAGCTACGCGAGCGAGGCGCGCATCTATGCCAAGTACATCATGAAGGAGAAGCCGGACGGAAAGATCGGCGTGCTCTACCAGAACGACGATTTCGGCAAGGACTATCTGAAGGGGTTGAAGGAGGGCTTCGGCGCCAAGGCCTCGATGATCGTGCTGCAGGAGGCCTACGACACCTCCGAGCCGGCGATCGACGAGCACATCGTGAAGCTGAAGGCTTCGGGCGCCGACGTCTTGATCAGCATCACCACCCCGAAATTCGCCGCGCAGGCGATCAAGAAGGCGGCGGAGATCAACTGGCATCCCGTCCACATCGTCTCCAACGTCTCGGCCTCCGTCGGCGGCGTGATCGAGCCAGCCGGCCTCGAGATCTCCCAGGGCCTCCTGTCGGCGAGCTACCTCAAGGACGGCACCGATCCGCAGTGGAATGCCGACGACGGCATGAAGAAATTCTATAACTTCCTCGCGCAGTACGATCCCAAGGCCAACAAGCTCGATGCCGGCGTCGTGTTCGGTTATGCCGCCGCGCAGACGATGGTGAAGGTGCTGCAGATGTGCGGCGACGATCTCACCCGCGAGAACGTCATGAAGCAGGCCGCTTCCTTGAAGGATTTCGCACCCGACACGCTGCTGCCCGGCATCAAGATCAACACCGCCCCGGACAATTTCGCCCCGATCGAGCAGCTGCAGATGATGCGCTTCAAGGGCCGGAAATGGGAGTTGTTCGGCGACATCATCTCCAGCGAGATGGGCCACTGAAGCCACGCAACTCAAAATCGCTCCCGGATTGGTTAAACAACTCAAGACAGCCGGACCTTCTCGCAGTCGCACACGAGAGCCGGCGGCCACTGACTACTAAAGACGCAGCCCCTGCGACACCCGCGCGGGGGCTTTCTGTTGAAGCCATCAGCCAAATCGTATTCAATTGCGGCCGCGCCGCCAAAAAAGATCAAGTCAAGAAAAGGGACGCACACACACCAAGAAAATAGGGAGATAGGAATGCCCGCTGTCATCGGCAAGTTTGCGGCCGCGTCACTGGCGCTCGCGCTCATTTCGGCCACGACCTCCACTGCGTCGGCCCAGAAGAAATACGATACCGGCGCGACCGATACCGAGATCAAGATCGGCAACATCATGCCCTACAGCGGACCGGCCTCCGCCTATGGCATCATCGGGCGGACCGAGGCCGCCTATTTCAAGAAGATCAACGACGAGGGCGGCATCAACGGCCGCAAGATCAACTTCATCTCCTACGACGACGGCTATTCGCCGCCGAAGACGGTGGAGCAGGCGCGCAAGCTGGTCGAGAGCGACGAGGTGCTGTTCATCTTCAACTCGCTCGGCACGCCGCCGAACTCGGCGATTCACAAATACATGAATTCCAAGAAGGTGCCGCAGCTGTTCGTCGCCACCGGCGCCACCAAGTGGAACGATCCGAAGGACTTCCCGTGGACCATGGGCTGGCAACCCAACTACCAGAGCGAAACGCAGATCTATGCGAAGTGGCTCTTGAAGAACAAGCCGGATGCCAAGATCGCCGTGCTGTTTCAGAACGACGATTACGGCAAGGATTACCTGAAGGGGCTGAAGGACGGCCTCGGGGCGAAGGCCGCTTCGATGATCGTCATGGAGGAGAGCTATGAGACCTCCGAGCCGACCGTCGACAATCACATCGTCAAGCTGAAGTCGACCGGCGCCGACGTCTTCATGAACATCACGACGCCGAAATTCGCGGCGCAGGCGATCAAGAAGAACGCCGAGATCGGCTGGAAGCCGCTGCACTTCCTCAACAACGTCTCGGCTTCCGTCGGCAGCGTGCTCAAGCCCGCCGGCTTCGAGAACGCCCAGGACATCATTTCCGCCGACTATCTCAAGGACGTGTCCGATCCTGAGTGGAACAACGACCCCGGCATGAAGGATTTCCTCGCCTTCATGACCAAGTACTTCCCGGAGGGCGACAAGCTCGACCATGGCACCATCGTCGGCTACGGCGTGGCGCAGACCCTCGTCCAGGTGCTGAAGCAGTGCGGCGACGATCTCACCCGCGCGAACATCATGAAGCAGGCCGCCAGCCTGAAGAACTACCGCACCGAGGTGCTGCTGCCGGGCGTCCAGATCAACACCTCGCCGACCGACTTTGCACCCATCAGCCAGCTCCGGCTCGAGAGGTTCAAGGGCGAGAAGTGGGAGCTGTTCGGCGACGTGATCAGCGCCGACGTCGGCGGCTAAACGGCTGCAATACACGATGACGAAAGAACCCCCTGTGCTCATCGCACAGGGGGTCTTTCTTGCATCCCGATTATGATCACGCGATTGCACAATCGAATGACGGTAAAGCCCGCTTACGCTTTGGCGGCCAATGCGGTAGGCATGTGACCGGCGCGCTCGCCGCCAGTCTCGCTGTCCGCCCAAGGCTTTTCGTCATGACCGACCGACGTCCTCTGCTCCGCGCACTCTACGACGCTGCCGTTGCCGCCGCCCATCCGAGCACAATTCTGGCGCCGCACCTGCGGCCCGCGCCGAGGGGACGCGTGATCTGTCTCGCCGCCGGCAAGGGTGCGGCAGCGATGGCCGCGGCCGCGGAGCGCCATTATCTCGACACGCTGCAGCTCGCACCGGAACGCCTCGTCGGCATCGCCACCACGCGTCACGGCTACGGCGTGCCGACGCGCCGCATCCGCGTGGTCGAAGCCGGTCATCCCGTGCCCGATGAGGCCGGCCTCAAGGGTGCCGCCGACACGCTCGCGCTCGCTGGCGAAGCCGGGCCGGACGATCTCTTGCTGGTGCTGCTCACAGGCGGCGGCTCGGCGAACTGGATCGCACCGAGCGAGGGCATCAGCTTCGCGCAGAAGCAGGCGGTCAACAAGGCGCTGCTGCGCTCGGGTGCGCCGATCGGCGAGATGAATACGGTGAGAAAACACCTGTCGCGGATCAAGGGCGGCCGGCTCGCTCGCGCCGGCAAGAATGCCGCCGAGATCGTGACGCTCGCGATCTCGGATGTGCCGCATGACGATCCGTCCGCCATCGCCTCCGGCCCGACCGTGCCCGATCCGACCACGCTGGCCGATGCACGCGCCATCGTCGCGAAATACAAGCTCGACATCGACGATGCCGTCCGCCGTGCGCTCGACGATCCCGCCAACGAAAGCTGCAAGCCCGATGATGCGGCCTTCGCGCGCGCGCATTTCGAGCTCATTGCGCGGCCCAAGCAGTCGCTCGACGCCGCGGTGAAGCTCGCGCGGCAATCCGGCTACGAGACCATCGACCTCGGCGCCGACCTCGAAGGCGAGGCGCGCGAGGTCGCCGCCGCTCACGCCAGGATGGCGCTGGACGCACGCGCGCAAGGCAAGCGCCTTGCGATCCTGTCCGGCGGCGAGCTCACGGTCACCGTGCGCGGCAACGGGCGCGGCGGCCCGAACCAGGAGTACGCGCTGGCGCTCGCCAGCCTGCTCAAGGACACGCCTAATATTGCGGCGCTGGCCGGCGACACCGACGGCGCCGACGGCGGTGCCGGCCACCCAACCGACCCCGCGGGGGCGCTGATCGATGCCGCGACCTTCGCGAAGATGAAGGCGCTAGCGCTGCAACCACAGGCCTATCTGGACAACAACGACGCCACCGCCTTCTTCGAGGCGACCGGCGATCTGCTGCAACCGGGCCCGACGCTGACCAACGTCAATGATATCCGGGTGATTCTGGTGGATTGAGAGCGTCTCTCGTCATTCCGGGGCACGCGCAAGCGTGAACCCAAAATCTCGAGATTTCGGGTTCGATGCTTGGCATCGCCCCGGAATGACGAAACCGCTTAAAACTCGCTCGCGATCTTCGAGAGCATCGCGATCAGGGCTTCGCGGTTGCTCTGCCCGAGCAGATCGTTCAGCCGCGCCTCGTGCTTGGTGGCGACGAGCTTCTTGGCGCGGGCCAGCACGGCCTTGCCCTTGTCGGTCAAAACCAGGATGTGCGAACGGCGGTCGTTGGTGGAGCGGATCCGCGCGCAAAGGTCGCGGCTCTCGAGGTTGTCGAGCATCGCCACGAAGTTCGGCCTGAGGATGCCGAGGGTAGAGGCGATCTCGGTCTGGTTACGGCCGGGATTCTTCTCGACCAGCAGCAGCACCGAGAACTGCGCCGGCGTGAGCTGGAGCGAGGCCATGCAGCGCAAGAAGTTCTCGAACACCTTGAGCTGCGCCCGCTTCAGGACATAGCCGAGCTGTTCGGAGAGCTCGCCGAGCTGGAGGGCTTCCGCCTGCGGCTCGCTCGCGTCCTTGCGGCCCTTGGCCGCCTCGCCGGGCTTTTCGGAGGACTTTTCAGCGGTTTTGGAAACGGTCATCGCCTCGTGCTCGTATTCCCGCTAAATTTGGGGCGGGTCGCCCCTCACCCTTGAAGTTATATTTGATAATTGTTATGGACCATATCAAATATCGCATGCGTTTTTCAATGGCTGTGAGCGGACCGTCCACCACAATCGGGGGGACCGGTCCGAATCTTTAGGGGGAGCGTCCGGTCTTGAATACCACCATCATGCTGTTCCTGGTGCAGGACGGCATTACCAATGGCGCGATCTATGCGCTGCTCGGCCTGGCGCTGGTGCTGGTGTTCGCCGTCACCCGCGTCATCCTCATTCCCCAGGGCGAATTCGTCACCTATGGCGCGCTGACCTATGCCTCGCTGGCCGCGGGCCAGATGCCGGGGACGGCCAAGCTCGCGCTGGCGCTCGGCGTCGGCGCCTTCGCCTTCGACCTGTTCGAAGGCCGCAAGGCGCTGCACGGACGACTGGTCTGGCGCAGCCTGATCACCAACGTCGTGCTGCCTGCTATCGTGCTGGCGCTCACCGTGTACTTCGCCGCCCAGAAGCCGCCGGTCGCCATCTGCATCGCGCTGTCGCTGGTGATCGTGGCGATGATCGGCCTCTATCTCTACCGCATCGCGTTTCAGCCGCTGGCGCACACCTCGGTGCTGGTGCTGCTGATCGCCTCCGTCGGCGTCCACCTCGCGCTGCAGGGCCTCGGCCTGCTGTTCTTTGGCGCCGAAGGCCAGCGCGGACCGGCCGTGCTGTCCGGCGCCTTCACCGCCGGCGCGCTGCGCTTCACCGGCCAGAGCCTCACCGTCTACGGCATCACCATCGCCTTCATCGTCGGGCTCTGGCTGTTCTTCGGCCTGACGCTCTACGGCAAGGCGCTGCGCGCGACCGCCGTGAACCGGCTCGGGGCGCGGCTCGCGGGCATCCGCACCACGTTGTCGGGGCAGATCGCCTTCCTGCTGGCCTCCGTGATCGGCGCGCTGTCGGGCATCATGATCGTGCCGATCACGACGCTCTATTACGACTCAGGCTTCCTGATCGGCCTGAAAGGCTTCGTCGCCGCGATCATCGGCGGCCTCGTCAGCTACCCCCTCACCGCCGTCGCGGCGCTGGTGGTCGGCATCGTCGAGGCGTTCTCGTCCTTCTATGCCTCCAACTACAAGGAGGTGATCGTTTTCATGCTCTTGATCCCCGTGCTGCTGCTGCGCTCGCTCGCCGCGCCCGCCGTCGAAGAAGAGAAGGACTGAGGCCAAGATGCAGAGCCGGCTTCCCATCATCCTCTTCGCAGCTGTCATGGCGGCGATCCCGTTCGTCCCGGGCATGCCTCCGTTCTGGATTGTGCTGCTCGACAATATCGGCCTTGCGGCGCTGGTCGCGATGGGCCTCGTGCTGCTGACCGGCGTCGGCGGCCTGACCTCGTTCGGCCAAGCCGCCTTCGTCGGCTTCGGCGCCTACACCACCGCGGTGCTGTCGACGGCCTATGGCCTGTCGCCCTGGCTGACGCTGCCGCTGTCGCTGGCAGTCAGCGGATCATTGGCGGTGCTGCTCGGCCTGATCACCGTCCGCCTCTCCGGCCATTATCTGCCGCTCGGCACGCTCGCCTGGGGGCTCGGCCTGTTCTACCTGTTCAGCAAGCTGGAGTTTCTCGGCCGCAACGACGGCATCTCGGCGATCCCGCCGCTGTCGATCGGCACGTTCAAGATGCTGTCGCCCGGCTCGATCTATTACGCGATCTGGGTCGCCGTGATCCTCTCGGCCCTGCTGACGATGAACCTGCTGGACTCCCGCACCGGCCGCGCCATCCGCGCGCTGCGCCGCGGCCATGTCGCGGCCGAGGCATTCGGCGTGCACACGCCGCGTGCCAAGCTGCTGGTGTTCATCCATGCCGCCGTGCTCGCCGGCCTCTCGGGGTGGCTCTACGCGCACCTCCAGCGCGCGGTGAACCCGACGCCGTTCGGTGCGCAGGCGGGCATCGAATATCTCTTCATCGCGGTGGTCGGCGGCGCCGGCTATGTCTGGGGCGGCGTGCTGGGCGCGGCCATCGTCGTGGTCTTGAAAGAAGTGCTGCAGAGCTATCTGCCGCTGATCCTGCCCGGCTCCGGCCAGGTCGAGACCATCGTGTTCGGCATCATGCTGGTCGCGCTGCTGCAGCTTGCACCGGGCGGCCTCTGGCCCTGGCTGATGTCCTTCCTGCCGGAGCGGACGAGCGGCAAGAAGCCCGACACCTCCCTGAAGCTCGAGCAGCGCACCCGCGCACCCGGCGAGAGCAGCATCCTGCTCCAGGTCGACAAGGCGCGAAAACAGTTCGGCGGCGTGGTCGCGGTCAACAACGTCTCCTTCGACGTCCAGGCCCGCGAGATCGTCGCGCTGATCGGCCCGAACGGCGCCGGCAAGAGCACCACCTTCAACCTGATCACCGGCGTGCTGTCGGCGACGTCAGGCTCGGTCTCGGTGCTCGGCAAGAAGGTCGACAAGGCGCCGCCGCAGGAGATCGTCAAGCTCGGCATCTCCAGGACCTTCCAGCATGTGAAGCTGGTTCCCGACATGACCGTATTGGAGAACGTCGCGATCGGCGCGCATCTGCGCGGCCATTCCGGGCCGATCTCCTCGATGCTGCGGCTCGATCGCGCCGACGAGGCAAAGCTGCTTGCGGAGGCCGCCCGTCAGATCGAGCGCGTCGGCCTCACCGAGCAGATGCACCAGCTCGCGGGCTCGCTCTCGCTGGGACAACAACGCATCGTCGAGATCGCCCGCGCGCTCTGCGTCGATCCGATGCTGCTGCTGCTCGACGAGCCCGCCGCGGGCCTGCGCCACATGGAGAAGCAGCGGCTAGCTGCGCTGCTTCGCGAGCTGCGCGACGGCGGCATGAGCGTGCTCTTGGTCGAGCACGACATGGGCTTCGTCATGAACCTCGCCGACCGCATCGTGGTGCTCGATTTCGGCACCAAGATCGCGGAAGGCACCCCCGCCACGATCAAGACCAATCCCGAAGTGATCAAGGCCTATCTCGGAGTGGCGGCATGAGCGCGCTGTTGTCCGTCGCCGACGCCCACGTCGCCTATGGCAAGGTCGAAGCGGTTCGCTCGGTCTCGCTCGAGGTCGGCGCCAACCAGATCGTCACCATCGTCGGCGCCAACGGCGCCGGTAAGACCACGCTGCTCTCAGCCATCATGGGCATCCTGCCGCTGAAAGGCCGCGTCGCCTTTGCGGGGCAGGACCTGGCGCGGCTCGACATCGAGGACCGCGTCGCGATGGGCCTTGGCCTCGTCCCCGAGCACCGCGAATTGTTCGTGACCATGAATGTCGAGGACAATCTCGAGCTTGGCGCCTTCCGCATCGAGAGGTCCAAGGCGAAGGCCTCGATGGAGCGCGTCTACACGCTGTTTCCGCGGCTGAAGGAGCGGCGCAAGCAGCTCGCCGGCACGCTGTCGGGCGGCGAGCAGCAGATGCTCGCAATGGGCCGCGCGCTGATGGGCGCGCCGAAACTGCTGATGCTGGACGAGCCGAGCCTCGGCCTCGCCCCGATCATCGTCGCCGACATCTTCCGCATCGTCACGGAGCTGCGCAGCAGCGGGGTCTCCGTGCTGCTTGTCGAGCAGAACGCGCAGGCCGCACTGAAGATCGCGGACCAGGCTTACGTGATGGAGCTCGGCGAGTTCGTGCTCAGCGGCAAGGCCAGCGACATCGCCGCGAACGAGCGGGTCGCGGCGAGCTATCTCGGCTTCCAGCATGAAGGTGAAAGCGCGGTTTAGCGCTGGCGAACTCCCCCTTTCTCCTTCTGTGGAAGAAGGTGGCCGAGCGTGTCGTCTCTTCTACTTGAAGATCAACCGGCTGCCTTCTCCCCCTTCAACGCCGCGACCTCCGCCTCGAGCTCCGCGATCCTGGCATCCCTCGCCGCCAGCGCGACCGCAACATCGCCCGCATCGAACTTCTGCGGAATGTGCTGCGGGCAGTTGGTGTCCCACGCCGTAATCTTGAACAGGATCACCTGCTCTGGGCGGGCGCGGTAACCCTTCGGCATCAGCGACGTTGTCAGCGCTTCGTCGTCCTCGACGATTCGCGCTTCGCCCCAGATCTTCACGCGGCGGCGGTGGGCATAATCCATCACGAAAATGTAGGCCTTGGGATTCTCCGACAGGTTGCCTTGCGTGATGTATTGCCGGTTGCCGGCGTAGTCGGTGAAGGCCAGGGTCTGCTTGTCCAGCACCTTCAGGAAGCCCTTGGGCCCGCCGCGGTGCTGAATGTAAGGCTGGCCGTCGGCCGAAGCGGTGGCAAAGTAGAAGCTGTTGGTGTCGGCGAGGAACGCCGCGAGGTTCTCATCGACCTCGGTGCGCCATCCTCGCTGCTCGGCGTGGGCGTAGCCTTCGCGCGATCCCTTTCGGGTCTGGATCGCTTTCACCGCCGGCGAGAAGGCGACGTCGCTGGCGTAGGTGTGAGTTGCCGTCATCGGAATAGCTCCTGAAATTCCGGCGCATTGCTGCGTCTTTCAGCGCTTAATCTGGACCTTTCCGGCGTTAAAACAATCTGGCGTCTTGACACTTAATCGTTGCAGTATATGCAATAATGCCATGGACCGCCTCGAAGCCATGCACGTCTTCGTCACCGTCGCCGATCTCAGGGGCTTTGCGCCGGCGGCGCGCAAGCTGCGGCTGTCGCCTTCGGCGGTGACGCGGCTGATCGCCGCGCTGGAGGAGCACCTCGGCGCCCGGCTGCTGCAGCGGACCACGCGGCAGGTGACGCTCACCGACGTCGGCACGCGCTATCTCGAACGCGCGCGGCGCATCCTCGCCGATGTCGAGGAGGCCGACGGCTCCGCGCGCGAGGAGCGCAACCGGCCGAGCGGGCGGCTGGTGGTCTCGGCCCCCGTCGGCTTCGGCCGGCTGCATGTCGGGCCGGTCATGACCGATTATCTCAAGCGCTATCCCGAGGTCACCGCCGAGCTCAGGCTGTCGGATAACCTCGTCAATCTCGTCGAGGACGCCGTCGACGCCGCAGTGCGGATCGGCCACCTCGCCGATTCCTCGCTGGTGGCGCGCCAGGTCGGCGAGATGCGGCGGATCGTGGTGGCGGCGCCGGGCTATCTGAAACGGCATGGCGAGCCGAAGACCCCACAGGAATTGCTCGCGCATCAGACCATCGCATTCGGCCCATCCACGACCTGGCGCTTCGTGCAGGACGGCCGCGAGATCGAGGTGGCGCCGAACCCGCGCTTCGCCAGCAACAGCGCCGACGCGGCCCTGCAATATGCCGAAGCCGGCGGGGGCGTGACGCGCGTGCTGGCCTATCAGGCCGCCGTGGGGCTGAAGCGTGGGCGGCTCAGAATCGTGCTCGCAGCATACGAGCAGCCGACGCTGCCGATCCACATCGTCTATCCGACCTCGCGCCTGCTCTCGGCCAAGGTGCGCGCGTTCATCGATCTCGTGGTGGAAAGGGCGGAGTGGCGGTTCGGGTAGGTCTCGTGTCCCGGACGCGCTGCAATGCGTAGCGTTGCTGCGCAGAGCCGGCACCCAGACCGCGGTACCGTAGCATGTCGATGGATGGGCCCCGGCTCTGCGGAGCGGCAATTCGCGCCGCACCGCGTCCGGGGCACGGGAGAGCATCACCCCTTCTTCGGCACCACGCGGAACGTCCCGCTCGCCCGGGCGATCACGGCGTCGTCGGCCTTTGCGAGGCATTGCGCGAAGCAGATCGTGTTGCCGGTCTTGATCGCCTCGCCCTCGAGCGCGAGCCATTGGCCGATCGCGGCGGCGCCGGCATAGTCGACCGACAGCGAGATCGTAACGAGCGATGTGGTCCATCCCGTCGCCTGCGCGCAACTGTAGCCCATGGCGGCATCGGCCAGCGCCGCGATCAACCCGCCGTGGATCAATCCGCGCGCGTTGGTGTGCGGCGTCGCCAGCCGCAATCCCACGGTGACGCCCTTGTCGGTCTTCTTCGAATAGAGCGGCTCCCAGGGATCGGTAAGCGGCGCCTTGCGGAAATGCGGCTCGAAGCCGGCGGGGATGTCGGAAGAGGTCATGGCTGTCTCGCTTGTCGCTGGTGAGTTGGCACCATTGAACGCGACAGACGTGACGGATGCATCAATTACAAAGTTTTAAACGGGATTTGCGCCGGTGTTTGAATTGGATGATACCGTCACCTCAACAAGACGGTCATCACCCGCGAAGGCGGGTGATCAGTATTCCAGAGACAGCAGTGATTGAACCGAGAAGCCGTGGCGTACTGGATGCCCCGCCTGCGCGGGGCATGACAGTCTTTGTTAGGGCGGCAGTGCCGTAGGGTGGGCAAAAGCGAAGCGTGCCCACGAGCCTTTGCAATGATGAAAAGATGGTGGGCACGGCGCTTTGCGCCTTTGCCCACCCTACGGCACCGTCTTCGCGGTTACGGCACCGTCATCGCCGCCCTAAAACGGCAGCCCCACGTAGTTCTCCGACAGCGACGTCATGGCCGCCTGCGACTGCGTGACGTAGTCGAGCTCGGCGAGCTGGATGCGCGCGCCGATGGTGCCGGTGTCGGGGAATTTGTGCAGCATTGAGGTCATCCACCAGGAGAAGCGGACGGCCTTCCATACCCGCGCCAGCGCCGTGGCGGAATAGGCGTCGATGCCGGCGCTCGATTTCTCGTCGTAGAACTCGCGTAGCGCGCTCGACAGATAATGCGCATCGCTGGCGGCGAGGTTGAGACCCTTGGCGCCGGTCGGCGGCACGATGTGGGCGGCATCGCCGCACAGGAACAATTTGCCGAAACGCATCGGCTCGGCAACGAAGCTGCGCAAGGGCGCGATGCTCTTTTCGATCGAGGGGCCCGTGACGAGGCCGTCGGCGGCCTCCTGATCGAGCCGGCGCTTCAACTCGTCCCAGAAGCGATCGTCCGGCCATTGATCGACATGGTCGTCCAGCGAACACTGCACATAGTAGCGGCTGCGTCTGGTCGAGCGCATGGTGCAGAGCGCAAAGCCGCGGGCGTGGTTGGAGTAGATCAGCTCGTGGCTGACCGGTGGCGTCTCCGACAAAATGCCGAGCCAGCCGAACGGATAGACCCGCTCGAACTCCTCGATCGCCGAGGCCGGAACGCTGGCGCGGCTGACGCCGTGGAAACCATCACAGCCGGCGATGAAGTCGCAATCCAGCGTGTGAGTGACGCCGTCCTTCACCCAGGTTACGCGCGGGTGACTGCCGTCGAAATCATGCGGCTGCACGTCCCTGGCCTCGTAGACCGAGATGAGACCGGCGGCCTTGCGCGCATTCATCAGGTCGAGCGTGACCTCGGTCTGGCCGTAGATCATGACCGTCTTGCCGGTCGCGGCCTTCATGTCGATGCGATGACGGCGGCCGGAAAAGGCGAGCTCGATGCCCTCGTGCACCAGACCTTCGGCATGCGCCCGGGTTCCGGCGCCGACCTGGTCGAGCAGCGCGACGGTTCCCTCCTCCAGCAGGCCGGCCCGGATGCGGCCGAGCACATAGTCCGGGCTCTGCCGCTCCAGGATAACGTTATCGATGCCGTAGGCATGCAGCAGTTGCCCAAGCAACAATCCGGCCGGCCCGGCCCCGATGATTGCGACCTTTGTCCGCAATACTTGCTCCTTTCGATCCTGTAGGCTTTGGCCGGGCCGCTTGTCGCGCCGGCCCGCGGACGATAATTATATCATATAACGTTTGGGCAAAAGGGGAGCGATGGTCGCCCGGGCAGCGACAAATCCATGCAACATGGCTGACGTAGATGGCGCGCCGAGGCGTGTGCCAATTCCGGCTTGAACGCGCCGGCCAATTAGATAACATGTTAATTAACGAGACCGGGCCATCGAAGCCCGCCGTCGAAACAGGGAGAGATGCGTGATGAGAAAAGCCTGTCTGGCATTGCTGCTGGCCGCGAGCGTGACGCCTGCCTTGGCGCAGGACAAGACCTTCGATTTGAAGATCTCGCACTGGGTGCCCGCCTCGCATCCGCTGCAGAAGTCGCTGGAGGACTGGGCCGCGGCGGTCGAGAAGGATTCCGGCGGCACCATCAAGGGCAAGGTGTTTCCCGCCCAGCAGCTCGGCAAGGCGTTCGACCATTACGACATGGCGCGGGACGGCATTGCCGACGTCACCTACGTCAATCCCGGCTACCAGCCCGGCCGCTTCCCGATCATCGGCGCCGGCGAACTGCCGTTCCTGATCTCGGACGCCAAGGGCGGCTCGATGGGGCTGGACGCCTGGTATCGCAAATACGCCGAGAAGGAGATGAAGGACGTCAAATACTGCCTCGCCTTCGTCCACTCGCCCTCCTCCTTCCATTCCAAGACCAAGAAGATCGTCATGCCCGAAGACGTAAAGGGCATGAAGATCCGCCCGGCGCACGCCACCATGGCGAACTTCGTCACCTCGCTCGGCGGCACCAACGTGCAGTCCTCGGCACCGGAAGTTCGCGACATCATCGAGCGCGGCGTGGCCGACGGCGTCACCTTCCCCTGGGGCTCCCTGGTGCTGTTCGGCATCGACAAGGTGACCAAATACGACATGGAGGCGCCGCTCTACACCACGACCTTCGTGTTCGTGATCAACAAGGACAAGTACAATGCGATGTCCGACAAGCAGAAGGCCGCGATCGACAAGAACTGCTCCGTCGAGATGGCCGGCGTGGTCGGCGAGCACTGGGGCAAGTTCGAGGATGCCGGCATCGACAAGGTGAAGGCCGAATCCGGCCACGAGGTCTACAAGCTGACACCCGAGCAGACCGCCGCCTGGAAGAAGGCCGCCGAGCCGCTGGTGAAGACCTGGAGCGAGGGCGCCAAGAAGGGCGGCGCCGATCCCGATGCCGCGCTGGCGGAGCTCAAGGCCTCGCTGAAGAAGTACAACGCGCTGGCGGAGTGAGGCCGGGCTGCGGCCGCGCGCTCGCTGCACCTCTCCCGCTTGCGGGAGAGGTCGCGCCGAAGGCGCGGGTGAGGGCTTTCTCCTCTTGGGGGTTCTCGATTGTGGAAGCACCCTCTCCCCAACCCTCCCCCGCAAGCGGGGGAGGGAGCGCACCTTCTTCGCGGCAACAGCTGAACCCAGCTTCGCTAATTCTAGATAGGACTCATCGCCCATGAAGCGCTCCTGGATGGACCGCATCATCGACACGATCGAATGGATCGCGGCCGGCTTCGTCGGCATTGTCGCGCTCGACATCTTCCTGTCGGTGCTGCTGCGCAACACGCTGAACTATTCGATCCCCGACAGCTTCGACATCGGCCGCATGCTGCTCGGCATCCTCATTTTCTGGGGCATCGCGGCGACCTCCTATCGCGGCACCCACATCACGGTCGACCTCGTCTGGGGCAATGTCGGGCCGCGCTATCAGCGCTGGATCGACGTGTTCGCAACCTTGGTTCTGCTGTTCGTCGTCACCGTGCAGACCTGGACGCTGTTCGACAAGGTGCGCGGCACCTACAACGACAACGTCCAGACCTTCGACATGCACATGCCGACCTGGCCGTTCTTCGCGATCGCCTGGATCGGCGACGTTTCCGCCGTGCTGCTGATCGCGATCCGCACCTACCGATTGATCTTCCATCCTGAAGACATGCACGATCCCAAATTGAAGGCGACGGAGTAATCATGAGCACCGATGCCGTCGCCTTAATCGGCTTCGTTTCCCTGTTCGCCCTGATGCTGCTGCGCGTGCCGGTCGGCATGGCCATGGGCCTCGTCGGCGTCTCCGGCTTCGCCTATCTGGTCAACGGCAATGCTGCGCTGAAGCTGGTCGGCCAGACCTCGATGCGCACGGTCACCGACTACACGTTCGGCGTCATCCCGATGTTCCTGCTGATGGGCTCGTTCGTGTCCAATTCCGGCATGAGCCGCGAGCTGTTCCGCGCCGCCAACGGTTTCGTCGGACACTTGCGCGGCGGGCTCGGAATCGCCACCGTCGGCGCCTGCGGCGGCTTTGCCGCGATCTGCGGCTCATCGGTCGCGACCGCCGCGACCTTCTCCGCCGTCGCTTACCCCGAGATGCGCCGCTTCGGCTATCCGCAGTCCTTTGCGACCGGCGTGATCGCCGCGGGCGGAACACTGGGCGCGATGCTGCCGCCCTCAACCGTGCTCGCCGTCTACGGCATCATCACCGAGCAGGACATCGGCAAGCTGTTCATCGCCGGCATCATTCCGGGCCTGCTGGCGATGTCGATGTACATGATCACGATCTTCCTGATCGGCTATTTCCGGCCCGACTTCCTGCCCAAGGGCAAGGTGACGCCATGGCGTGAGCGCTTTGCCGGCCTGAAGGAGATCTGGGCGCCGGTGCTGCTGTTCGTGTTCGTGATCGGCGGCCTCTACGGCCTGCCCTTCCTGCCGCGTTTCACGCCGACGGAAGCCGGCGGCGTCGGTGCCGCGGGCGCCTTCATCATCGGCGTGGTCACCGGGCGGCTCGACCGCGAGAAGATCCTGGCCTCGCTGCTGCAGGCGACACGCACCGCAGCCGCCGTCTTCACCGTGCTGATCGGCGCGCTGATCTTCGGCTATTTCCTCACGGTGACGCAGACGCCGCAGAAAGTGACCGAGTTCCTCACCGGCCTTGGCCTGGGCAGCTACGGGGTGCTGGCGCTGATCATGGTGATGTATCTCGTGCTCGGCTGCCTGATGGACGCCATGGCGATGATCATCCTCACCGTGCCCATCATCTTCCCCGTCATCACCCACCTCGGCTTCGACCCGATCTGGTTCGGCGTCATCATCGTGATGACCGTGGAGCTCGGCCTGATTCATCCGCCGGTCGGCATGAACGTCTTTGTCATCAAGAGCGTGGTGAAGGACGTCTCCTTCTCCACGATCTTCAAGGGCGTGATCCCGTTCGTGGTCACCGATCTGATCCGCCTCGTGATCCTGATCGCCTTCCCGCTGCTGGCGACCTGGCTGCCGACACGGATGATGGCGAATTAGGAGACGTGATAGAGCGGCGAGTTATCTTCCCCTCTCCTGGGAGAGGGTGGCTCGCCGCGATAGCGGCGAGACGGGTGAGGGGTCTCTCTCCGCATGCACCTGCGTTTGCGGAAGCAACCCCTCATCCGGCGCTTCGCGCCACCTTCTCTCACAAGGGGAGAAGTTAGGGCAGTGGCGCACTGCGATACATTGGAGGCGACCGATGATCCCCATCCTCGAGACCAAATACGTCTTCACCATCACCGCGCGCATCGGCGACGTCGTGACAGCCGGCGAGACCGGGATCGGCGTTCGCCGTATCATTCCGATCATCGGCGGCGAAGTGACGGGCGCGATATCAGGCAAGGTGCTCCCCTTCGGCGCCGACTTCCAGACCATCCGCCCCAACGAGCTGATCGATCTCGAGGCGAAATATGCCTTCGAGACCGACGACGGTGCCGTGGTCTATGTCGAGAACAAGGGCATGCGTTTTGGCCCGGTCGAACTGCTGCAGAAGCTCAAACGCGGCGAGCCGGTCGATCCCAAGCTGATCTATTTCCGCACCGTGCCGAAGTTCGAGACCGGGCACGAGAAATATCGCTGGCTGATGGAGCACATTTTTGTCGGCTCGGCCGCGCGCCATGCGGATCGCGTGGTGATCGACGTGCATCAGGTGGTGTGACAACATCATCCATCGTCGTCCCTGCCTGATGCGCAATTGCGCACGGGGCGCAGGAAGCCATACCGCGTGATTTATCGAGTGCGGGCGGTCGGCGTACCGAAGGACGAGCCTTCGCCAAACTCCTCCCTGGGGTTATGAGTCTCTGCGTGCGTGCGCAGGGAGGACATAGTGTGCAGAGCAGCATTCTGCGGCCCGTGACCTTGACTCCCCCAAAATTCGTTATACAACATAACTATTCTGACAAGGACGCAAATGACACAGGGAAACGCCGAGACCGCTGATGCGGGTGCCTCCGGGCTGCTCCGGATCGAGAGGGCGGACCGGGTTCTGACCGTGGGTCTGAACCGGCCGGCCAAGCGCAATGCGCTGAACGACGGCATCATCCTGGAAATCGGCGCGTGTTTCGCCAACCTGCCCGAGGACATCGGCGCGGTCGTCATCCACGGCATCGGCGATCATTTCTCCTCGGGCCTCGACCTCTCCGAACTGACCGAGCATGACGCGACCGGCGGCCTGCTGCATTCCCAGATGTGGCACCGGGTGTTCGACCGCATCCAGTACAGCCGCGTTCCCGTGATCGCGGCGCTGAAGGGCGCCGTGATCGGCGGCGGGCTGGAGCTGGCCTGCTCGGCGCATATCCGCGTCGCCGAACCCTCGACCTATTTCGCGCTGCCCGAGGGACAACGCGGCATCTTCGTCGGCGGCGGTGGCTCGGTGCGGCTGCCCCGGCTGATCGGCGTCGCCCGGATGATGGACATGATGCTGACGGGCCGCGTCTACAGCGCGACCGAAGGCGCCTCCTACGGTTTCGCGCAATATGTGACGGAAAGCGGCAACGCCCTCGGCAAGGCGATGGAGCTCGCGACCAAGGTTGCCTCCAACGCGCCGCTGACGAATTTCGCCGTGCTCCAGGCGCTGCCGATGATCGCGGAGGCCAATCCGCAGACCGGCCTCCTCATGGAATCGCTGATGGCGACCGTCGCGCAGAGCGACAAGGAGGCCAAGCGGCGGATCCGCGAATTCCTCGAGCACAAGACCGCAAAGGTGAAGCCCAAGTCATGAGCGCGCAGCCGTCCTCTTCCAGCATGGAGCGCGGCGCGAGCACTTTCCCGCTGCGGCCCATCTCGTTCGGCGATCCCGTCGTCGACATCGAACGTCGCGACGACGGCACGATTTATCTGCGGCCGAAGCAGCCGCTCGGCGACTATCCCGTCCGCATCACCGACCGCCTGCATCATTGGGCGGCGACCACGCCGGATCGCGTCTTCATGGCGGAGCGCGAAGGCGGCCGCGGCTGGCGCAAGATCACTTACGCCGAGCTGCTCACCGCGAGCCGGCACATCGCGTCCAGCCTGATTGCGCGCGGCCTGTCGGCGGAGCGGCCGGTCGTCATCCTGTCCGGCAATTCGATCGACCACGCCTTGCTCGCGTTCGGCGCGTTCTATGCCGGCATTCCGTTCTGCCCGGTGTCGCCGGCCTATTCGCTGGTGTCGAAGGATTACGGCAAGCTGTCCTATCTGATGAAGCTGCTGACGCCCGGCCTCGTCTTCGCCGAGGATGCCGACAAGTTTGCCGATGCGCTCGCCGCCAATGTCTCGCTCGGCACCGAGATCGCAGCGTCCTACGGCCATGTGCCCGGGCGCGACGTCACCCTGCTCGCCGACCTCATGGCGGCGCCGATCCGCGGCGATCTCGACGAGGTCCATGGCAGGATCGGCCCCGACACGATCGCAAAGTTCCTGCTGACCTCGGGCTCGACCGGCAACCCGAAGGCCGTCATCAACACCCAGCGCATGATCTGCGCCAACCAGGTGATGCTGCGCGAGACGCTCGCCTTCCTGAAGGACGAGCCGCCCGTCATCATCGATTGGCTGCCCTGGAATCACACCTTTGGCGGCAACCACAATATCGGGCTGACGCTCTACAATGGCGGCTCGATGTATCTGGACGCCGGCAAGCCGATGCCCGGCGGCATCGAGGAGACCGTGCGCAATCTCCAGGAGATCTCGCCGACGGTCTATTTCAACGTGCCCAAGGGCTATGAATCGCTGCTGCCCTATCTGCGCGACGACCAGGGCCTGCGCGCAAAGTTTTTCGACCGGCTGCACGCGATGTTCTTCTCGGGCGCCGCGCTCTCGCCCTTCATCTGGGACAGTCTCGACGAGCTCGCGGTGAAGGAAAAAGGCTATCGCGTGCCGATGCTGACCGGACTCGGGGCGACCGAGACCGCGCCGTTCTTCATGTCGGTCAACCCTCGCACCAGCCGCTCCGGCCATGTCGGCCTGCCGGTGTCGGGCAACGACGCCAAACTGGTGCCGAACAACGGCAAGCTTGAGGTGCGCGCCAAGGGGCCGAACGTCATGCCCGGCTATTGGCGCCAACCCGACATCAGCGCGAAATCCTTCGACGAGGAGGGATTTTACAAGATGGGCGATGCGCTCAAGCCCGCAGATCCCGACGATCTCAACGCCGGCTTCGATTTCGACGGCCGCGTCGGTGAAGACTTCAAGCTCGCCAGCGGCACCTGGGTCAGCGTCGGTCCCCTGCGTGCACGCCTCACGGCGGCCTGCGCGCCGCTGGTGCGCGACGTCGTCATCGCCGGCATCAACCGCGACGAGGTCTCCGCGCTGGTCGTGCTCGACCTCGACGGTTGCCGGCTGATCAACCCGACGCTGCCGACCCACGATCTCGTCGTCGCGACGCGCGACCGCCTGGTGCGCGAAGCCTTCCGCGAGCGCCTGACGCGCTTCCTCAGCCAGGCCACGGGATCCTCGACGCGGATCACGCGCGCGATCCTGATGGACGCACCGCTCTCGATCGACAAGGGCGAGGTCACCGACAAGGGCTCGATCAACCAGCGCGCCGTGCTCGAGCACCGCGCCGAATTGATCGAGGAGCTCTACGCTGCCAATCCGTCGGGCCGTGTGATATCGGTCGGATAAGAAATCATCGCATTAGGAGAACGCCATGTTGTTGAAGGATCAGGCAGCCATCGTCACCGGCGGCGCATCGGGACTGGGCGCTGCCACCGCGCGAAAACTGGCGGCGCAGGGCGCCAAAGTCGCGGTCTGCGACCTCAATACCAAGCTTGCCGAGACAGTTGCCGCCGAGATCAAGGGCGTGGCCGTGACCTGCGACGTCTCCGATGCCGCCTCCGCTGAAGCTGCGGTCGCGCAGGCCGCGAAAGCTCATGGCCCGGCGCGCGTGCTAGTCAATTGCGCCGGCATCGGTGTTGCCAAGCGCGTGGTCGGCCGCGACGGTCCGATGGCGCTCGCCGATTTCGACAAGGTGATCAAGGTCAATCTGATCGGCACCTTCAACATGCTGCGCCTTGCCGCCACCGAGATGTCCAAGCTCGAGCCGCAGGCGACCGGCGAGCGCGGCGTCATCATCAACACGGCGTCCGTCGCCGCCTATGACGGCCAGATCGGCCAGTCCGCCTATTCGGCCTCCAAGGGCGGCATCGTCGGCATGACGCTGCCGATCGCGCGCGAGCTCGCGCAGTTCGGCGTCCGCGTGCTGACCATCGCACCCGGCCTGTTCCTGACGCCGCTGCTGGCGAACCTGCCGCAGGAAGCCCAGGACTCGCTCGCCGCCGCGATCCCCTTCCCGCGCCGGCTCGGCCAGGCCGACGAATTCGCCGCGCTCGCGCTGCACATGGTCGAGAATGCGTACCTGAACGGCGAAGTGGTGCGCCTCGACGGCTCGCTGCGCATGGCGCCGAAGTAAGGCCAGCCCATGTTCGTGAACCGGCGCGAGGTCCAGATCCAGTGGGGCGATTGCGACCCCGCCAACATCGTCTATTACCCGCGCTATTTCGCGATGTTCGACGATTCGACCTCGACCCTGTTCGAGGTCGCCGGGTTCTCCAAGCAGGACCTGGTCCGCAAATACGGCCTGGTGGGCATCCCCATGGTCGACACGCGGGCCAAGTTCTACATCCCCTCGACCTATGGCGACTGGATCACCATCGAAACGAAGATCGAAAGCATCAAGCGCTCCAGCTTCGAGGTGAAGCACAATGTCTACAAGGGCGAGTCGCTGGCGATCGAGGGGTTCGAGACCCGCGTGCTGGTCGGCCGCGATCCCGTTAACCCCGACAAGCTGAAATCGGCACCATTCCCGGCGGAAATGGTAGCCAAATTCACGGGAAGCTAAATCGCCGCATCACCAAAAGAGGGGGCTGAATTACCCCCCGATTTCTGCTTTCAAAGAAATACGTAAAGGGAGGAATAAATGAAACGCTTTTACCTGACTGCCGCGATCGCCGCGGCGACGCTGGCCCTGCCCGCACTGCCCGCACTGGCCCAGACCAGCGACATCACCATCGGCATCACCACCACCACGACCGGTCCCGGCGCAGCACTCGGCATCCCCGAGCGTAACGCGCTGGAGTTCGTGCCGAAGGAAATCGGCGGCGTGCCGCTGAAGGTGATCGTGCTCGACGACGGCGGCGATCCCACCACGGCAACCACCAACGCGCGCCGCTTCGTGACCGAATCCAAGGCCGACATCATCATGGGCTCGGCGCTGACGCCGCCGACGATCGCGGTCTCCAACGTCGCCAACGAAGCCGGCATTCCGCATTTCGGCCTCGCACCGTTCCCGATCACGCCGGAGCGCATGAAGTGGTCGGTGGCGATGCCGCAGCCGATTCCGATCGTCGGCAAGGTGCTGTACGACCACATGAAAGCCAAGGGCGTGAAGACGCTCGGCTATATCGGCTACTCCGATTCCTATGGCGATCTCTGGTTCAACGATTTGAAGGCCCAGGCCGTGCCGATGGGCATGACCATCGTCGACGAGGAGCGTTTCGCCCGTCCCGACACCTCGGTGACCGGTCAGGTGCTCAAGCTCGTCGCCGCCAATCCCGACGCGATCCTGGTCGGCGCGTCCGGCACCGCGGCCGCGCTGCCGCAATCCGAGCTGCGTGAACGCGGCTACAAGGGCCTGATCTACCAGACCCACGGTGCCGCCAGCATGGACTTCATCCGCATCGCCGGCAAAGCGGCGGAAGGTGTGCTGATGGCTTCGGGCCCGGTGATGGACCCGGAAGATCAGCCGGACGAAGCCGCCACCAAGAAGCCGGGCCTCGCGCTGAACTCGGCCTATGAGGCCAAGTACGGTCCGAACAGCCGCAGCCAGTTCGCCGGTCATTCCTACGATGCCTTCGAGATTCTCAAGCGCATCATCCCGACCGCGCTGAAGACCGCCAAGCCGGGCACGCCCGAATTCCGCGAAGCGATCCGCAAGGCGCTGCTGTCGGAGAAGGAGCTGGCGGCGAGCCAGGGCGTCTACAACTTCACTGAAAAGGACCGCTACGGCCTCGACGAGCGCTCGCGCATCCTGCTCACGGTGAAGGACGGCAAATACTCGCTGGTGAAGTAGACGCAGCGGCAGGATTGAGACGACGAGAGCCGGCCCGATAGGCCGGCTCTTTGTTTTGGCAATTGATCGCGACTGCCGCCGCGGCGTTGCTGCGCTCCCTCTCCCGCTTGCGGGAGAGGGTTGGGGAGAGGTTGCCTCCGCAACGGGATTGTCTGAGGTCTACGGGCGAAGTCTCCCAGCGGAGAGAGCCCCCACCCGGCGCTTCGCGCCGACCTCCCCCGCGAGCGGGAGAGGTTACACCGAGCTCGCAGACACGCTGGAGGCTAAGCCGCCTGCCGCAGCGGGATCCAGGCGAACTCGGGATAGTAGTTGCCCATCATGCGGTCGACGAAGGCGGTGAGGTTCGGAAACCCTTCCGCGCGCTCGCGCAAGACCGATTCGAAGAACGGCGTAAGGATGCCGGCAAGCATGCCGAAGGCGGTGGCGTCGACGCCGCAGGGCTTGTTGCCCATCAGGTACGCCTTGTCGCCGAGCTGTACCGAGAGCGCAAAGAGCGAGCGCACGGCGAGGTCGACGTCGTCATCGGGCGCGTGGCGGCCGAGGCCCGAGAGCAGATAGTTCTCGGCGACGCGGAACTGCGCGTCCTCGCGTAGCTTCTCGCGGTTGTGCTCCGGCGCGCCGTCGAAGAAATGCGCAGGTCCCTTGGCGAAATTCACCGGATCGACCCAGCGCGCCCCGACCAGCCCCCAATAGACATGGTGCTCGATCATGCGTTCGAACGCCCAGGCCTGCGCCCGCTCGGCCAGCGACAGGCCGGCGTCGAAATCGAAGCCGTAGCGGCGCTCGATATGGGCGCGAATGAAGGTGGAATCAGCCACCGCCTCGCCGCCGTCGTCGATGAACGGCAATTGCCCCTTGGGAGAGGCCGGCGGCATCGCCCGCTCCTTCCGGTAGGGCAGTCCCGCCATCTTGAGCTGCACCTCCGTCTTGGTGACGAAGGGGCTGATTTCCGGCAGGCCGAAGCCGGTGCCAAAGCCGTAAAGCGTGATCATGCGAGCTCTCCTGAACCTCTCGGAAGTTGGCGGAACCTAGCGACCGGCTGCTGCCACCATGGTGGCAGCAGCCGTGATATCTTCTGCGAAGCGGGCCCCCTGCCAGGCGCGGCCCATCACATGGCGGACCAGCGCGTCCGCGGCCTGGGTCAGCGAGCGTGCCACGACGCTTGCAAGGGCAAACCGGAGGTCGACGGCCATGAGATCGAGCGAAACGAGGCGGGCGAGCGCCGACACGGACCACGCCTGGGCCCGCAGCATCGGAATGGCCGGGCCGAAATGGGTCGGAATGATCATGGACAAATCCTCTTCAGTCGCTGTGTTGTCCCGGTATAGAACCCCCCTGCTGCCAACATCCTGTCAGCAGCCGCGCGCCGCCTTCTGAAAAAACCACCGATGAGAGAATTGTCATGAGACGCGCCGACCGGCTGTTTCAGATCATCCAGGTGCTGAGACGCACGCGTAAGCCGCTGACGGCGGACGCCATCGCGGCCGAGCTCGAGACCTCGAAGCGCACGATTTATCGCGACATCGCAACGCTGATCGGCCAGCGCGTGCCGATCCGCGGGGAAGCCGGCATGGGCTACATCCTTGAAAAGGGTTTTGACCTGCCGCCCTTGATGCTGACGCCCGACGAGATCGAGGCGGCCGTGCTGGGCGCACAATGGGTCGCCGGCCATGCCGATTCGGCACTGGCGCGCGCGGCCGAAGATCTGATGGCGAAGATCGCCGACACCGTCCCCGAGCGCCTGCGTCCCTTCGTGCTGGAGCCGGCGAGCCGCGCACGCCCAAGCTGGAACCGGGAGCCGGACCGCCTGGACATGGTGCGCACCCGCACCCAGATCCACGAAGGCAAGAAGATCATGCTGCGCTATCGCGACGAGCAGGGCCGCGCCAGCGAGCGCATGATCTGGCCGATCTCGGTCGGCTATCTCGAGGCCGTGCGCCTGCTCGCCGCCTGGTGCGAGCTGCGCGGCGACTTCCGCAGCTTCCGCACCGACCGCGTGGTGGAGGCGAATTATCTCGAGGAGAAATATCCGGAACGACGCGACGTGCTGCGCGCAAGATGGCGGCAGAGTCTGGTCTGGGGCCCGCCCAAGGATACCTGAAGGACACGTGACGAGGATGCAAGAAAGCTCCCCCATCGATCCGTCGAGCTGCTGCCAGAGTTGCGGCGCATGCTGCGGCTATTCGGCCAACTGGCCGCGCTTCTCGATCGAGAGCGACGAGGAGCTTGCTGCGATCCCGCAAGCCCTGATCAACGAACGCCAATCCGGCATGCGGTGCGAGGGCGATCGTTGCTCGGCCCTACAGGGCGACATCGGGAAAGCAACCGCGTGCGGCATCTATGCGATGCGGCCGGAGGTGTGCCGCACCTGCATGCCGGGCGATGCCGAATGCGCAATGGCGCGGCGGAAGTTCGGGCTGCCTGTGATCGCGAGCGCTTAGGCGGGGACTGCTTCGCTGATCTCGTCGTCGAACTCGTCCTCGAGCGGCGCGAGCACCGAGAGCGGCTTGGTCGACAGCGTGATCGGCTTGCGGCCGCCCGACAGCGACGGCGAGGATTTCGCCGCGCCTTCCCGCGACAGCGCGTAGAGCGTCGAGCCGACACGGCCGCCGTTCTCGATCAGGTCGCGCTCGGTGCAGCTCGCTGCGATCACGACCGCCAGCGAGTGCAGATGGTTGCGGCGATAGCAGAACAGCGCCAGCCTGGCGCGTGCGTCAGGGGAAACACTCTCAACCAACCTCGGCAGGCCGCTCTCGCTGGCGCGATACATCTCGCCAAGGAGTTCGTCGCGAACCGGGCAGAAATCGCTTTCAAAGGCGTCGCGGCTTGAAAACATTGCAGTTCTCCCTCGTGTGAGGAAGATGCAGCGCAATTCTCTAATGAAAGGTTAACCACGCTGCCCGGTAGTCACCCGGGGTCCTTGCGCGTTGGCCGCGAATCGGAGGGGCCACGGTGCGGGATCCGAGGACTACCGCTCCGGCTGGAGCGAAGGGCACCAGGGCCTCCGCGGCGTCATGGCCGGGCTTGCCCCGGCCATCCACGAACAGCCGAGACGCACGAAAGAACGTGGTGCCAAGCCCGGGCATGACGACCTTTGGTGCCAATGAAGATTTGGCCCGCTCAAGCAGTCAGTTCGCCGCCATGAAGATGGAGAGGCCAAAACCGGTGAGATGGTGCAGCGCCTGGTCGACGCCGATCAGTGTCCAGAACCAGGGATGCGCAAGATCGACCCCGAAATTCGCCGAAACAAACCCCTTGGCACGGTCGATCGTGATGTGGATCACGAAGTCGATGAGGGCCACGAACCAGAATTTCGGCGCCACGATCAAGATCAGCGGCAGTGCAACCGCAAGGTGAATCAGGCAGTGCACCAGAAGCGGCAGGGCCCAGCCGTGCTTCTGGTCCTTGCCGTGCGCCATCCAGGCGGTCTGGAGGACGAAATCGGCGATGATGTGCTTGAAGGTGAGCAGCAACATCCAGCCAATGAGCGCTTCGACCGGAATCGCCGATGACATGGGTGGAAACGACAAGGCTGACGCCCTCATTGACGTGACAAGAAAAATTGGAGCGTTCAGCGCAACTTCTTCTTGGACCAGTTCTGGACCGGTCAAATCGCCGGGACGCGCGATTTATGACATCTCCCGCGGCGGAATGCAGCCGGGGGAACCGGAAAATCGCCAAGTGTGGCTAACTGGTGATAGGATGACCAATCGCCGCGGACGTGTCGCGTAAGGTTACCATCGGCTCGGAATTTGCATTCCGTGACCTTCGCGCTATCATTCCGGATAGAGAATATCGTTCTTTTTTCAGACCTTTACGAATTTCAGGGCGCTCCGCGCGATCGCATCCGCAAGCCGCCCGCCACCCGAGAATAAGGCCAGAGTGCTGCCATGAGTACTGAAGGCCCGGATTCGTCACTCATCGAGCCGCCGCCCCGGCGCTCCAAGGTGATCAAGACCAATCAGCAGCAGGTCTTCCTCTACGTCGTGCTGACCCTGCTGTTGTCGCTCGCCACCGTCTGGGGCGGCCGCGCCATGCTGCACAATTCGGAAACGCTGACCTTTGCCGTCGGCGCTCCCAACAGCGACGAGGCGCTGTTCGCCGCCAAGCTCGCCGCCGTGCTGAAGTCCAACGCCTCGCGCTTCCGGATCAAGATCGTCAACAACGCCGATAACGCCAAGGCGCTCGCACAGTTCGACCGCAAGCAGGCCGACCTCGCGGTCCTGCGCACCGACGCCAAGGTCCCGCTGCGGGCACGCACGCTCGCGATCCTCGAGCACGATCTCGTGCTGCTGCTGGGCCCCGGCAACAAGAAGATCAAATCGATCGCCGAACTGAAGAAGAAGAAGGTCGCCGTTCTCGCCGAGAGCGAATCCTCCCTCGCCTTCGTCCGCAGCATCCTCGACATCCCCGACGGTCCTGATGCCGGGAAGATCCAGATGGCGCCGCAGGGCGCAACGCTCGACAAGCTGTTCGCACCGTCAAACGGCTTCGGCGCGGTCATCGCCATCGTCCATGCCTCCCGGGCGGTGCGCGACAAGGCCTATGAGCAACTCGCCAAGCGCGGCGGCTTCACGCTCAACGCGATCGACGAGGCCAAGGCGCTGGCGCGCAGGCTTCCCGGCATTTCCAGCGAGACGCTGACGGCAGGCACGCTGTCGACCTCGCCGCAAATTCCCGACGACGACCTCGACACGATCGGCCTGGAATGGCTGCTGGTCGCGCAATCCAGAATGTCCCCTACCACGGCGGGCGAACTCGCACGCACCGTTTACGAGAACAAATCCGCACTCGGGCTCGACAACAGCTTTGCCACCAGAATTGAGCCGGCCTCGACCGAGAAGGACGCCTTCGTGATGGCGCACCAGGGGGCGGCCGACTACATCAACGACGACACCAAATCGTTCATGGATAAGTACAGCGACCTGATGTATCTGGGCGCCGCCGCGCTCAGCGTCATCGGTTCGATCTTCGCCGCGATCTACGCCAAGATCACGCGCATCGCGCCGGAGAAGGCCAGCGAGCTCTCCACCGCCATCCTCGACATCGGCGAGCGGATCGAGCACGCCCACTCTCTGGATCAGCTCGAATGTCTTCAGGACGAGCTCGAGGGCATTTTGCGCGGCGCCGTCATCGGCCTACGAGACGGCACGATCAGCACCGACGGGCTCGACACCTTCAAGCTCGGCTACGAGTTCGTCCGCGACGAGATCGGCATGCGCCGCGACTATCTGAAGCGTCATGCCAACGAGACCGAGAAGACGCCGCAGGGCGCGGGCCCTGCCCAGCATGACGACAGCAATGTCGTGGTGGTGAAGACCGCCCAGAGCGCCTGATAAGCGCGGTCGGGCCGCCACGACTCTCGTGTCCCGGACAGGCAGCACCGCCGAAGGCATTGCAGCGCTGAGCCGCGCTTAGCCGGGACCCGGGAGCCGCAGTATGTGCCGCTGGGCCCCGGCTCTGCAGCGCAACACTGCGTGCTGCGCTGCGTCCGGGGCATCAGACTGGGGTTGGGCCGCCAGCCCAGCGATATCGGCCGTCTGGAACTGCTGCGATCTGCAACCGTTGGTTCGCGATTGCAACCGGAGACCGCAGCATGCGTGCACTCCTCATCATCCTCCTGCTGGGAATGCTGGCGGCGGCCGGCTATTTCGCCTATTCCGCAATGATGGTTGAAGGTGACCCGATCCCGACGGAAGGCTACGTGGCGCTGGCGCTGGGCGCGGGGTTTTCCATCGTCGTCGGCATCGGGCTGATGGTGCTGCTGTTCTTCAGCAGCCGCCGCGGTTACGACGAGCCGCCGCATTTCAGGTAGACGCCCCGCCGGCAACGGCGGCACAGCGGACCCCGTCGCCGCCGCGCCGATCGCACGGCCTGCCCCGTCGTTGACGGCCCCCGCCCAGGCGGGCACTTTGGCGCCGACGTCCCAGCCGGGACCCCGAAGACCTGTCCCAAAGACCGAGCCGCCTTCCCGCATGTTCAAGCCGTTGATTTCCTCTCTGGCCCAGTTTGCGGCCGCCACGGCCGGCCGCAACATGACCAAGGCGGCCTATGTCGCGGTGAGCATCGGCGTGCTCAGCATGGTGCTGCTGTCGGACAAGCGGGCCCATGAGGCGCACGACTGGATCAGCGCTCTGCTCTGGACCTGCCTCGCCTATTTCGTATTCGAATGGCTGGTGCGGCTGCGTCATATGACGCAGCAAGGGCGGCTTTCGCTGTACATGTCCTCTTCTGCCGGGCTGGTCGACGCGACCGGGGCCCTGGCGGTGCCGGTCGCGCTGGTTCTCGGCGTCGAGCCCAGGACGGCCTGGCTGCTCAGCGTGCTCTGGGTGCTCAAGGTGGTGCCGGGCATTCCGGGCCTGCGGCAGCTTCGCCGCGTGCTGGTGCTGGAATCCGGGCCCCTGCTCAGCGTGCTCGTGATCTTCCTGATGGTGGTCTTCCTCGCCTCCGTCGCCGAATATTTCCTGGAGCGGGACGTGCAGCCGCAGACCTTCGGCAGCGTCCCCGCCGCGCTGTGGTGGGCCGTCGTCACACTCACGACCACTGGCTATGGCGATGCCGTGCCGGTCACGCCGCTGGGGCGGCTGGTGGCGGCCGCGGTGATGATCTCCGGCCTCGGTGTGTTCGGCCTCTGGACCGGCATCCTGGCGACCGGATTTGCCGCCGAGACGCGGCGCGACAATTTCCTCAAGACCTGGGAGGCCGTCAGCAAGGTGCCCTTCTTCGCGGCGCTCGGCCCCGCCGCGATTGCCGACGTCACTCACATGCTGCGGACCATGGAGCTGCCGGCGCGCACCATGATCATCCACAAGGGGGCGCAGGGCGATTGCATGTATTTCATCGCCGCGGGCGAGGTCGAGGTCGACCTTCCCGGCAAGAAGGTTCAGCTCGGCGAAGGCGCCTTCTTCGGCGAGATGGCGTTGCTCGGCAACAACAAGCGCGGCGCCAATGTTTCGACCACGAAAGTGTCGCGGCTTCTGGTACTCGACCTCGTCGACTTCCGCGTGCTGATGGCACGGCACCCGGATCTCGCCGAGACCATCGATGCCGAGGCGAAACGCCGCGCGCTCGAAAACAAGTAGAATGGAGACAAGAATGTCGGATACCACCGACGCGGCGACCGGCCCCCTGCTCGAACGCGACGGCGCGCGCGCCACCATCCGCCTCAACCGTCCCAAGCATCTCAACCGGCTCCAGGCGGAAGACCTCGGCGAGCTCGTCAGGCTGTTCGACCTGGTCGAGGCTGATCCGGCCATCCGCGTGCTGGTGTTGACCGGCACCGGGCGCGCCTTCTCCGCGGGGTATGACCTCAACTCGGTCGCCGAGCGCGCCGTCAGCGCAAACGAGCAGCAGAGCGCGGGCTCCGCCTTCGAGGTCGTCGTCAACCGGTTGGAGGATCTCGGCGTGCCGACGATCTGCCGGCTCAACGGCGGCGTCTATGGCGGCTCGACCGATCTCGCACTCGCCTGCGATTTCCGGATCGGCGTCGACACCGCCGAGATGTTCATGCCGGCGGCGCGACTCGGGCTGCATTATTACCCGAGCGGCATCAAACGCTACGTCACACGGCTCGGCCTCGACAATGCGAAAAGGCTGTTCCTGACCGCGCAAAAGATCAGCGCGCCGGAGATGCTGCGCATCGGCTACCTGACCGCCATGGTGCCGGAAGAGACGCTCGACGAGGAGGTCGACAGACTCGCCGGCATCCTCGCCGGCAACGCGCCGCAGGCCATGCGCGGCATGAAGCGCGCAATCAACGAATTCGCCCGCGGCGAGCTCGATGATCGCGCCGCCGACCAGCGCCACCGCGACAGCATGCGCGGCGACGAGATCAAGGAAGGCATCAAGGCGTTTGCGGAGAAGAGAGCGCCGAAGTTTTAGCTCCGAGTCTTCGCAAAACACCACCCTGTGGTTATGAGTCCCGGGTCTGCGCTTACGCATTTCCGGGACGACACTGAATGTGAGGCGCGCGCGCCCTCAGCCTCCGACCGCCTTGGCATGCTCCGCAGCCATCTCGTCATCCGCCGCGTTGATGCGCTGGTAAGCGGGCCGCGCGGTCATGCGCTCGGCATAGCGGACGAAGACGTCCTTCTTCGGCACGATGCCGAACATCATGGTCCAGCTGAACGCCACGCCCCACAACACGTCGGCGGCCGTCATGCGCTCGCCGAGCAGGTACGGTCCCTTCGACAGCTGCGCTTCGAGCGCACCGAGCATGGTGTCGTAATCCGCATAGGGCGACTGTGTGATCGGCGCCGGCTCGCGCTGCATGAACTTGTCAATCAGCGCCGGCTCGAAGGATGAGCCGTAATAGGCGATCCAGCGCAGGTAAGGACCGCGCAAGGGATCGTTCAGCGCGGGCGTCAGACCGGCCTGCGGGAAGAGGTCGGCGAGATAGATGGTGATCGCGACCTGCTCGGTCACGAGCGCCTCGCCGTGGCGGATCGCCGGGACCTTGCCGAGCGGATTGATGGCGAGATAGGCGGGCTGGCGTTGCTCGCCGGCCTTCATGTTGAGGACGTGGAGGTCGTAGGGTGCGCCCAGTTCCTCGAGCAGCACCCGCGTGCCGGTGGCACGGCTTTGCGGTGAATAATACAGGGTGATGCGGTTCGGATCGGTCATGGCAAGTCTCCTGGGGCGCCGTCGGGCGAGGCCCTAGCTCTACGCGACCATACCTGACATCCTGTGTCAGGTATGGTTTAAGGAAATCATGCGCGCGAGCCGGATGTTGTCGATCCTCACCACCCTCCAGGCCAAGGGCCAAGTCACCGCGCCCGAGCTTGCGGAGGCCTGCGAGGTCTCGGTGCGCACGATCTATCGCGACATCGACGCGCTGGCGGCATCCGGCGTGCCCGTCTATGCCGACCGCGGCGCGGAGGGCGGCTATCGCCTGCTCGACGGCTATCGCGTGCGCCTGAACGGCCTGTCGCAGAGCGAGGCCGGCGCGCTGTTCCTCGCAGGGCTCCCGGGCCCCGCCGCGGCGCTCGGGCTCGATGCCGCGATGATCGCCGCACAGAACAAGCTGATGGCGGCGTTGCCCGTCCACCTGCGTCAGGATGCCAGCCGGATGCAGGAGCGGTTTCATCTGGATGCGCCCGGCTGGTTCGGTGAGACGGAAGAGCCGGAGCATCTGCGCACGATTGCCGGCGCGCTGCTGCAGGGGACACTGATCAAGATCCGCTACCAGAGCTGGCGGTCCGAGAAGCGGCGCCGCCTCGCGCCGCTCGGCCTCGTGCTGAAGGGCGGGAGTTGGTACCTCGCAGGCCAGGTCGATGCCAACGTGCGCACCTATCGCGTCGCGCGCGTGCTCGACTGCACGCCTCTCGACGATCGCTTCGAACGTCCTGACAATTTCGATCTCGCCGCCTATTGGCAGGCCGCAACGCTGCGCCTCGAGGCCGAGATGCATCCCAATGTCGCGGTGGTGCGGCTGTCGCCGTTCGGCGTCAAGCTGCTCGACGCGCTGAGCCAGCCCTACGTCAAGGCACGCACGCAGCTCGAAGAGACCATCGATGCCGACGGCTGGCGCATCGCGCGCGTGCCTGTCGGCAAGACATCCTGGCACGCCGCAGCCGAATTGTTACGGCTCGGCCCCGAGGCCGAGGTGCTGGAGCCCGCCGATCTCCGCGACAAGATGGTGGAGATGACGCAGGCAATGGCCGCGCGCTATCGCACGGCGCGGAAAACATGACGACGGCACATTCCGCCGCAGGCCACGAAACAATCCTGAAACACGATTCTCATCATCACGCATGAACGCAATCCCATCTCGGCCCGACCGAGATGCAGGGACACAACAACGGCCTTCGCGCCATACTGGAGAATGAAAATGTTTCGTAAGCTTGCTCTTGGTCTGATCGCCGCCGGTTCGCTCGGCGCTGCCGCTCTCGCGCCGACCGCCGCCTCGGCCCACGGCATCCACCCGCACTGGCATCACGGCTGGGGTCCGGGCTTTGGCTTTGGCGGCGTCTACGTCAACACCGGCGTCAGCAACTGCTACCAGGAGCGCGTCGTCCAGACCCGCCATGGCCTGCGCGTGCGCGTCGTGAATGTCTGCGCCTACGGGATCTACTGAGCCCGCCTGTATCGTTGACGCAGCCCCGGTCGTTCCGCGACCGGGGCTCGCCGTCTCAACTTGCGAGCGCAGTCGGTATTGCAGAGGCGGCCCGCTCGTCCGCCAGGGCGTTGTGCTCGGAGATCCATCGTTCGGCGCGCGCACGCCGCAGCGAGGGCGCAAACAGGAACCCCTGGGCGACATCGCAACCGATCCGGCGGATGATTTCGAGCACCTCCGGGTTTTCGACGCCCTCGGCCACCACTTTCATGTTGAACGCCTTCGCAAGCGCCACGGAGGCATCGACGATCTTCATCATGTCGTCGTCGGATTCGCAGCCCTTGATGAAGGACTGGTCGATCTTCAGCTCGCTGAACGGAAGACGCACCAAGGCGGCAAGCGACGAATAGCCGGTGCCGAAATCGTCGATCGCCGTGCCGATCTTCTTGATCCGCAGCCGCACCAGAATGTCGTTGGCACGATCGACGTCGGCCATCGCCGAGGTCTCGGTGATCTCCACCGTCAGCGAGGAGGGAGAGATATTTTCGCGGCCCAGGATCTCCTCGATCCGGTCTGGCAAGGCCAGATCCGACATCAGCGAACCCGAGATGTTGACGGCGATGGTGAAACCGGGATTGCGCTCGATCAGCTTGCGGCCCTGCGACATCGCCGATGACAGGATGCAATCGGTCACCTCGCGCATGAGGCCGGCTTCCTCGGCGATCGGAATGAAGATCATGGGCGAGACCATGCCGAATTCGGCGGTGCGCCAGCGTGCGAGTGCCTCGGCGCCGACGACCCTTCCGCTCTCGAGCGCGATCTTCGGCTGAAACTCAACGAAGAATTCGCGGTCGGCAAGGCCCCGCATGATTCGCTCCGGCGTGATCCGGAGCTGCGGCGCGGCGGATGTCGCGGCCAGCGGCGCGCGCCGCGGCAATTCCAGGGCGCTGCGCAGACGATTCAGATCGAGCGGCTTGGTCAGGCATCCGCCGACCGACAGCTTCAATCCGTTCGCGACCCGTCGCGTGGCCTTCATGACACGATCATCGCAGCCGCTGATGATCACGATCGACATTGCGCGAAGGCCGGCTTCCGCGACGTAGCGCAGCAGCTCCACCCCGTCACGACCGCCGAGCGACAGGTCGAGCGCCATGATCTCGAAAGCTTCGCGCGCCAGAAGCTCGGTTGCGGCCTCGTAGGAGGACGCAACGACCGTCTCGTAGCCGAGCTTCGCCCCGATCTTGCCGATCAGAACCCGCTGCACCAGATCGTCGTCGACCACCAGAAGACGGCCTCTCGTCGCACTCATCACCAATCTCCAGACACCGGCGGCGTTGATGACTTCAACGCTTAGAGCAGCGGCCTCGCCTGGTTATGAATACAAGACGGCTAAAACTTTCCCGATCCGGAAGGATTCGTTAGGCACGTTCCCCAGGGCATTCAAGTCATTGATTTTCATCGGAATTATTCGCCGCACGTGCGAGCGGTATCTGAATCTTCCACGGCACGCGCAAGTGCAATGAACACGTCGTAAAGCTCCCTGTCGGAAGCCGGCAAATGCACAACGGGCTACGGAGCCTTCATCGGCGCTCGTTCGCTTGCGCTGCCCGCAGCTGCCGGCGAAACCAAGCCCAGGTCTCGCGCGTCGTCCTGATGTAGCCGTGGCCGCGATGGACAATCTCGCCGTCGACGATTGCGTTCAGCTTCGGCAGTGCGTGAAACGGGATCGACGGATAGGCGTGGTGCTCGACATGGTAGGGCATGTTCCACGCGAACCATTTGACGACCGCGCCGGTATAGGTGGTGCGCGTGTTCTCAAAAGCGCTGCGCGTGCGCTCGCAGCCGGTGTGCTCGGCATAGAGATAGGGCCGCAGGAAGAACTGCCCGATCACGAGCGGGACGATCCAGACCCAAAGCAGCAGCGCTGAGGAGAACCATAGCGACAGCGCGAGCAGCAGGACGTAGAGCGCGGCATAGGCACGCGCCTCGCGCACGATGACGGCGCGCTTGCTCTCGGGAATCCAGGGCACGGTGATGTTGCCGGTGATCGCATGGCCGAGCATCAGCCGGAGACGGCCGGCGACCTGGAGCAAGCCGCTATAGGCCACCGCGAGCTGCGTGTCGGATGCCGGCTTCACCCCGACGATCAGCTCGGGATCCTTGTCCGGATCCTGGGTGTAGCGGTGATGGTCCCAGTGAAACAGGCAGTAATATTCGTAAGGCAATCCGATGATGAAGGCCGAGAGATGGCCCACGGCGAGATTGAGGCCGCGGCTTTTGAACGCGGTCTTGTGCGCGGTCTCGTGCACGGCCATGAACAGGAAGGCGACGACATAGCCCTGCACTGCCATCAACGGCAGGGCCCAGAGCACGCCCCATGTCGAGGAAACCTTCCAGATCAGCGCAACCAGCAGCGCGATCGCGCCATAATGGCCGAGGCTCTGCACGGCGCCCCTGAGATCGGAGCGGGCCGACAGTTGGCGCAGCATCGCGGGCGTCAGCGGCTTCAGGCGGTGGCCGGGCTCTGAAACGGTCGCGTCGGTCATGATCGGATGCTGCCCTATTTGTCGAGGAGTGATGCGACTTCGGCCTTGATGAAGGCCTGGTCGCGCGGATTGCCCACCGGATTGCCGGCCCGATGGCCATGCAGCGACGGGATCGGATGCAGCACGGCGGATTTGGCGTTCACCAGCCGGCCGAGTTCGTCCTCGTTGTCGCGAACGTCGAAATAGCGATCGGTCGCGCCCGGCATCAGCAGCATGTGCGCCTTGATCGCCGCCAACGCGCGATCGAGATCGCCACCGAATGCTTCACAGCGGCTGATGTCGCCGTTCTGCCAGATGCCGATCTGCGCCAGAAGATCATTGGCATCGCGCGGGGCGAACGTCGCGTCCCAGGTGCGGACGAGATAATCCTCCAGCGAGGTGAAGCCGGCCTCGCGCCAGAGCTCGTCGCGATAGAAGCCGTGCGACATCGCCCAGCCGGCATAGACGCGCCCCATGGCGCGATAGCCGGCGACCGGCTTCTCGGCGAAGCGGCCGTCGCGGAAAGCGGGATCAGCTGATAGCGCGGCCTTCACGCTTTCCAGGAAGACGTAGTTGTAAGGCGCGCAGCGCGCGACGCCGCAGACCACGGCGGCCCGTTCGACCATGTCGGCATGCAGCGCGGCCCAGTGGTAGGCCTGCATGCCGCCCATCGACCAGCCGTAGACGAGCGCAAGCTTCGAAATGCCGAAGCGTTCGATGAGGAGCCGGTGCTGGACGGCGATCGCATCGTGATAGGTCACCGCGGGGAATGGCGCCGCGGTATTCGACGGCGAGGACGACAGGCCGTTGCCGAAGAGGTTCGGGATGATGATGAAGTAGCGCGTTGGGTCGAGCACGCCGTCCGGCCCGATCAGCCATTCGGTGTCGGTGTGCTGCGCGCTGAACGAGGTCGGATAGAGGATGACGTTGTCTTTTGCCGGGCTCAGCGTGCCATAGGTCTTGTAGGCGAGCGTCAGCGAAGGGAAGACGGCGCCCGATTGCAGCGTGACATCGCCGGCGTCGAAAATCTCGTAATCGTACAACCCCGCCATGCGTCCAACTCCCGCTCACGCGGCCGCAGAGCGCCGCGGCTTCCATGATGCATCGATCATGCCGGGCCCGCCTCTGCGTCATCGCAGCTAATAACTGTACTTATAGTACAGTTATTTGGGGCCGGCAAGATGAATCCGGCTCAGGCGATGGCCGCCAGATAGCGCGCAACCGACGCCGCGAAGGCGGCCTTGGCTCCGCCAGCGATGTTGCGCCCCCACCACGCGCCATAGATGCGGTCGAAGGCGAGCGGCTCGACGGCAGCCGCGATCCGCCGCACTGCGGCGGCGTTGAGCGGCATGTAGTTGGGGTAGGAGTACATGAAGCTGACGAAGCGGCGGTCCATCGTCACCTGTGCGATGTCGCCGGTGAGCAACGCGCCCCTGCCGTCCGCACCACGCGCATGATGCAGCACGGTGGCGCCGGCGAAATGACCACCGGTGCGCAACAGTAGCAAGTCGTCGGAGATGCGGTGGCTTTCGCCGCTCCAGTGCACGATCGCAGAATGCGGCCGGGTGACGAAGGCGCGGTCGTCCGCATGCAAATAGACCGGCACGCCGCCAAAGGTGTCGCTCCAGTCGGCGGCCGCGCCGTAATAGTGCGGATGCGAGATCGCGATCGCCTTCAGTCCGCCGAGTGCGGCGACGAATGGGATGGCTTCATCGGCTGCGAGCGGAATGCAATCCCACATCACGCAGCCGTCGCCCTGGGGCACCAGCAGCGCGCGCTGCCCGATCGCGAAGCTCGGCTCCAGGCCGATGCCGGTGAGGCCGAGATCGTCCCGTCCCACCAGCCGGTGCTCACGCGCGAGCTCCTCGCGCGTGAGAAAGCTCTGACCTTTCCAGTTCACGAACTGCCGCTCGTCCTCGCAGATCACGCAGGAGGCAGGGGGATTTCCGCCATTCGGGAATTGCGCGCCGCAGGTTTCGCAGGTCCAGAGAGGCATGGTTCGAGCTCCGTGGGAAGATCGCAGGATGACACTGCGAGCCAGCCTTCAGCAAGGTCGTTGGGCCTCGAGGAGTGACTGGAACCAACGCGGCAAGCACCCGTTACGTTCAGATCAACACCAGAACGATTAGCCACGAGGCTCACGACACACGAAGAACATGTTTGGGTATCGATGACATCGCGGCCTCCTTCCTGGTCCCACCTCTGGCCTCTGTTCGCGCTCAACTTCTTCATGGCCGACATGCAGTCGGGCATCGGTCCGTTCGTCGGCGTCTTCCTTCAGGAGCGCGGCTGGGCGACCGGGCTGATCGGCACCGCGCTGACGATCGGCAATGTCGCGGGCATGCTGATCACGACGCCGATCGGTGGCTTCATCGATTCCAGCCGCAACAAGCGGCTCTGGGTCGTCATTCCCGGCATCTGCGTCGTTCTTGCGTCCGCGATCATCCTGATCTCGCAGAATTTCTGGGCGGTGACGTTCTCCCAGGTCGCGCAATCGCTGGCGAGCGCCGCCATCGTGCCGGCGGTGACGAGCATCACGCTCGGCATCGCCAAGCAGAAGGGTTTCAACGCGGTCAACGGACGCAACCAGGCATTCAACCACGCAGGCAACATGGTTGGTGCCGCACTGTCGGGCTATCTCGGCTACAAGTACGGCTACTTTGCCGTCTTCGTCCTGGCAGCGGTGTTCGGCGCCATCGCGATCGCCTGCGTCATGATGATCCCGGCCAAGGCGATCGACGATCGCGCCTCGCGCGGCTGCAAGGAGGACGATCCCGACAGCGCGCCGGACGCGTTCACGATGCTGCTCAAGCACCGGGCCCTGCTGGTGCTGGCGTTGGCGCTCGCCCTTTTCCATCTCGGCAATGCCGCCATCGTGCCGCTCTACGGGCTTGCGGCCGTGGCCGAAGGGCAGGCCAACGGCCCGAGCTTCGTCGCCACCACCGTGGTGATCGCGCAAGGCGTCATGGTCGTGACCTCGCTGATCGCGATGAAGGCCGCGAGCAAGCGCAATTACTGGCCGGTTATCCTGGTGTCCTTCATGTTCCTGCCCATCCGCGGCGTGCTGGCCTTCTTCGTCACGGGATGGTGGGGCGTGGTGCCAATGCAGGTGCTCGACGGCATCGGCACCGGATTGCAGACGGTCGCGGTGCCCGGCATGGTCGCGCGCGCGCTCAACGGCTCCGGCCGCATCAATCTCGGCCAGGGCGCCGTGATCACGGTGCAAGGCGTCGGCGCCAGCCTCAGTCCCGCACTCGGCGGCTGGATCGCGCAATGGATCGGCTACGGGCCGACCTTCCTGCTGCTCGGCGGCTTTGGCCTTGCCTCAATGGCACTGTGGTTCGCCTTCGGGGCAACGGTGAAGAAGTATTGAGTTGGCGCGCCGTACGCTTGGCGCGGCGCCTCCATCCTCGATACGCGCCAACAAGCAAGGCTGCGGCACCTGGTCGCTGGCTCAGCGCGCAGTTGCGAGTGGCTTTTCGCGCAATCCAGCGTTTTCTGGTTGGCACCGCCGGAGACCCCGACGAAAATGCGAACCGCAATGCGTCGGCAACTTGCTAGCGATCGATGACCCAGCCGCAGCTCTCATTCGATGGCGATCCGAATGGTCCGGCCTACCAAAGATGGCGCGAGCAGTTCTGTCGTGAGGTGGCGAAGGTCGATTTCGTGCCGGTCGGCGACAGGCGGTCCACCGGACCATAGTGCCTTCGATTCTTCCCCGTATCAGGCTCTCGGCCTCCTTCGGCACGCCGATGTCGTTCGTGTCATTGGGGACGAACGACGAATTGGTGATTACCACCTCGCCCAATTCGGCGTTGAGCGGAGCCTTGGGAAAGCGCCCGCTGGAGATCGCCGCCGGTGACATCACCATCGGCGACCCCTCGATCAAAGACGCCCATATCACCCAGACGGGACACGGCAATTTCCAGACCGCGCTGCTGCCGCGAAAGGCGCTGCTGCGAAATCCTGCCATGCGCACCCGCAAGATCATCGAGATCGCGCATCTTGCGGGTTTCCACGACGTCTCCTACTTCCACCGCGCGTTTCGCCGCCGCTTCGGGCAGACGCCCGACGATGTCAGGAAGCTTTCCGGCGAGACCAGCTAGATTTTTTGGCGCGTTGTCTTGACGCGAACCGGGAGCCGCTTCGCTCGAAAGCGCTCTAGGCGAACTCGACCACGATCTTGCCGAAATGGCCGCCCTGCTGCATCAGGCGCAGCGCGTCCGGCACGGCATCGAAGCTGAACACGCGGTCGATCACCGGCCTCATGGCGTTGCGTTCGATCGCGGCCGTCATGCCCTCGAACATGCGGCGGCTGCCGACGGAAAGGCCGATGACGTGCAGGTTCTTGGCGAACAGGCTCGGGATCGCGATCTGCTGCGAGAACCCCGTAAGCACGCCGATCACCAGGATGGTGCCACCGACACGCGCGGCCTCGAGCGATTGCGCAAAGGTGTCCTTGCCGCCGACCTCGACGACGTGGTCGACGCCTCCCCCGGTCCACTCCGCTGCGGCCTTGCCCCAGTCCGGCACCGAACGATAATTGATGGTGTGATCGGCGCCGAGCACCCTGGCCCGTTCGAGCTTGTCGTCGCTCGACGACGTCACGATCACGCTTGCACCGGCGAGCTTTGCGAATTGCAGCGCGAAGATCGAGACGCCGCCGGTGCCCTGCACCAGCACGGTATCGCCGGGCTTCACGTGTGCTTCTTCGAACAGAGCGCGCCAGGCTGTGAGCCCGGCGCAGGGCAGCGTCGCGGCCTCAGTGAATGACAGATGCGAGGGCAGGCGGCTGACGCCTTCGGCGTCGAGCACCATCACCTCCTGCAGCACGCCGGGCCGCGTGCCGCCCAGCGCGTAACGGCGGCTGGCCATCGAGACCTGCCCGTCGATCCAGGACTGGAAGAACATTGGACAGACGCGATCACCGACCGCGACGCGCGTCACGCCCTCACCGGCGGCGATCACCTCGCCTGCCCCATCCGAGAACGGGATCAGCGGCAATCTGGTGACGCCGCCCTTGCCCTGCACGGTGAGCAGATCGCGATAATTGAGCGATGCCGCCTTGATCCGCACCGCGACCTGGCCGGGTCCGGGGGTCGGCTCCGGAAGATCGGCCAGTTCCATTCTCTCGATCGACCAGTCGCGCGCGACCTGCCAGGCTTTCATGGGAAACGCTCCGTCTCAGGTGCCAAAGCTCTTCTGCACCGCCTTGTCCAGCGTCTCGCCGCCGACGAAACGCTGGCGCAGTTCGCGCTTGAGCAGCTTGCCACTCGGATTCTTCGGCAAGGCGTCCACGAAGATGACGCGCTTCGGCACCTTGAAATGCGCCATCTGGCCGGCGCAGTGCTTGATGACGGCTTCTTCGTCCAGCTTTTCGCCGCTCTTGACCACGACGATGGCGGTGACCGCTTCGATCCAGCGCGGATCCGGCAGGCCGACGACGGCGACCTCGGAGACTGCGGGGATGCGATAGACCATCTCCTCGACCTCGCGGCTCGCGACATTCTCGCCGCCGGTCTTGATCATGTCCTTGACGCGGTCGACCACGGTGATGTGGCCCTCCTCGTCCACGGTGGCGAGATCGCCGGAGTGAAACCAACCGCCCGAGAACGCGGCCGCGGTCTTCACGGGATCGTTGTAATAGCCGGACAGCAGATGCGGCGAGCGGTGCACGATCTCGCCGACCTCGCCCACCCTGACGTCTTCCATCGCCGTGTTGACCACGCGCGTCTCGACGTTGAGCACGGGCTTGCCGGCCGAGCCGGCCTTGCGGAGCTGGTCCTCAGGCCGCAGCACGGTCGCGAGCGGCGCGATCTCGGTCTGGCCGTAGAAATTCCAGAATTTGACGGCGGGCAGGCGGCGCTGCAGTTCGAGCAGCACCTCGACCGGCATGATGGAGGCACCGTAATAGCCCTTCTGCAGGGTCGACAGATCGGTCTTGTCGAAGTTCGGCGAGCGCAGCATCGCGATCCAGATCGTCGGCGGCGCGAAGAACGACGTGATCCTGTGCGCCTGGATCAGCGCCAGGATGTTGTCGGCGGTCGGCTTGCCCGTGATCACGCCGGAGGCGCCGAGATAGACTTGCGGCCCGAGGAACACATCCAGCTGGGCGCAATGATAGAGCGGCAGCGCGTGCAGGAACTTGTCCTCCACGCTCATGCCACCGTCGATGATGCAGCTGACATACTGCCACATCACGGCTTCATGGGTCAGCATCGCGCCCTTGGGCAGGGATTCCGTGCCTGACGTGTAGACGATCTGGGCAAGATCACGGCTGTCCACGGACGCCGCGAGAAACGAGGCGTCGGCATGAAGAAGATCGTCGAAGGTGGTGAGGCCCGCGGGCGCGGACGCGGAATCCTCGCCCGGCAGCCAGATCATCTTCTCGACCGCGCAGTCCTTGGCGCTAGCTGCGCGCGCGGGCTCGACGAAGTCGGGACCAGTCGCGAGCAACTTTGCCCCGGAACTCTTCAGGATGAAATTGATCTCGTCCGGATTGAGCATGAAGTTGATCGGCACCAGCACCGCGCCGATCCGCGCCGCTGCAAAGCGCAGCGCGGCGAAAGCGTGCGAATTGCGCGAGAGAACCGCGATGCGGTCGCCCTTGCTGGCGCCAAGCCCGAGCAGGCCGCGGCCGAGCCGGTTGCAGATCGCGTCCATCTCGGCAAACGTCCAGCTCACCTCGCCGCAGCTCAGCGCGAGCTTGTTCGGCTCTCGCCCCGCGGAGCGGCGCAGGAGATCGCCGATGGAATGCTCGCGGGCTTTCGAGATGGTGGCTGCGGTCTCGGTCATGTGTCCCTCCGTGTGATGTCTTTGTTTGTTGGATTTCTTCTTTGAAATCTTGCGTTATCTGCGCCGGGCCGCCTGGGCGTGCTCCATGTACATGTGCTCGACCGAGCGATCGAGCGAGGCGATCTTCTCGAAGCCGCGGCGCCAGTCCTGCAGATGCCGGCGCGTCCACAGCACGCCGGCCTCGCGGTCGCGGCGGCGGATCGCATCAATCAGATGGCGATGCGCGGCAACGAGGCGCGGGCCGCCTTCGGAGACGCCCGTCACGATCATCTCGGTGGTCGGATAGAACAATTGCGCCGCGGGCTCACGCGCGAGCTGGAGCACACGGTTCTGCGAGGCTTTTGCGACCAGCACGTGGAATTCGGCGTCGCATTCGGCAAGCGCCGCGGGATTGCCGACCACGGCTTCGCTGCGCAGGAGATTGTCGTCGAGCTCGGCGAGATTCGCGTCGGTCGCGCGTTCCACGGCGCCCTCGATGCTGGCGACCTCCAGCGTCATCGAGGCCTCGTAGAGCTCGCGGAACGTCACCTCGTGCAGCACCAGCGCGCGGCTGAGACGGCTTGCGAGCTTGCTGTAGCGCGGCAGGCAGGCTTGCAGGCGGCGCGAGGAATCGCGCCGGATCAACCCGCCCTCCTCCAGCACACGGATGCCCTCGCGAATGGTCGAGCGGTTGACGCCGAACTGGCGGACCAGATCGTGCTCGGTGCCGATGGGATCGCCGGGCTTGATCCGGCCGTTGACGATCTCGCGTTCGATGGCGTCGGCGACCTTCTGATAGGCCGGCGCGACATCGATCGGTCGGAAGAGCGGCGCGACAGGCAAATCGGCCTCCAATGGCGATTGTCGGACAAACTATATGGTCGTCCCGGAGACGCGTCAAATTGCGCCAGATATAGCTCACGCGCAACAAATTGACTCCTCTGGAACCGGGCTCTAACTTTGTCGGACAAAGGGACAGAATAGTCCCCGCTCAAAGAGGAAACGTGCCCATGAGACCTATCGCAGCCCTCGTGTCTGCGGCCGGCTTGCTGTCGGCTGCCCTGATCGCTCCCGCCTCGGCCCAGCAGGCGCCGCTCAAGATTGGAGTGCTCTCCGACTTCTCCTCCGTCTATTCCGACATCGGCGGCATGGGGAATGTCGAGGCGACCAAAATGGCGATCGAGGATTTCGGCGGCCAGATGTTCGGCAAGCCGATCGACATGGTCTCGGCCGACGTGCTCAACAAGCCCGACGTCGCCTCCACCATCGCCCGCAAATGGTGGGAGACCGAGGGCGTCGACATGATCATCGACCTGCCGACCTCGGCGACCGCGCTCGCGGTGATGGAGCTGTCGAAGCAGTACGAGAAGATCATGATCGTGACGGACGCGGCGAGCTCCGACATCACGGGAAAATCCTGCTCGCCCTATACCGCGCACTGGACCTACGACACCTACGCCAACGCCCACACCGTCGGCAGCGCCATCGTCAAGAACGGGGGCGACACCTGGTTCTTCCTCACCGCCGACTACGTGTTCGGTCATTCGGTCGAGCGCGATACCGGCGACGTCGTGAAAGCCGCCGGCGGCAAGGTGCTCGGCAGCGTCAAGCATCCGCTCAACACGGCGGATTTCTCCTCCTTCCTGCTCCAGGCCCAGGCCTCCAAGGCCAAGATCATCGGGCTCGCGAACGGCGGCGGCGACACCATCAACGCGATCAAGCAGGCCGGCGAGTTCGGCATCGTCGCCGGGGGCCAGAACCTGGCCGCGATCGTGATGTTCATCTCCGACGTACACAGTCTGGGGCTGAAGCTTGCGCAAGGGCTGATCATCACCGAGGCGTATTACTGGGATCTCAACGACAAGACCCGCGCCTTCGGCAAGCGCTTCATGGAGCGCGTCAAGCGCATGCCGACGATGAACCAGGCCGCCACCTACAGCGCGACGCTGCATTATCTGAAAGCCGTGCAGGCCGCCGGCACCAGGGACACCAAGACGGTGATGGCGAAGATGCGCGAGCTCCCTGTGAAGGACGCCTTCACCGACAACGGCGTGCTGCGCGAGGACGGCCGCATGGTGCACAGCATGTATCTGTTCCAGGTGAAGAAGCCGGAGGAATCGAAGGCACCGTGGGACTATTACAAGCTGCTCGCCGAGGTGCCTGCCGATCAGGCGTTCCGCCCGCTGAAGGATGGCGGCTGCCCGCTGGTGAAGTGAGTCGGTCGGCACCGAGCCGATCGCAATCCGTTCAGCAAGCCTGGCTCGTCCGCTTGACCAATGTGGCGGGCGAGCGGCATGATGACGCGCAGCCCAAAATAGAGGCAAGGATGCTTCGCGCCGACGTCTGATCTGCATCAAGTTGCGATGCAAAAATCGCTGCAATGTTGAGGCCGCCCTGCCGCACGATCAGCGGCCGGGCGTACGTCTCACCAGCGGGCGCCGCCCTCACGGCGTTTTGAACAAATGAACTTCACTTCGGGTCGCGTCATCGCCGCGATCGCCGTCCTCGTTGCCGGCGGCGGCTATTACTATTGGCAGCACCGCGATACCAACACGCTGCCGGCGGGCTTTGCCCGCGGCAACGGCCGCATCGAAGCGGTCGAGATCGACATCGCGACCAAGACGCCGGGACGGATTCGCGAGATCCTGGTCGGCGAAGGCGACTTCGTTCGCGCAGGCCAGGTTCTGGCCCGCATGGACACCGAGCAGTTGCAGGCGCAGCGCCGCCAGGCCGAGGCGCAGTTGCAACGCGCGTCCATCAATGTCGAGACCGCAAAGAGCCTGGTGAACCAGCGCGAGGCCGAACGCAAGGCCGCGGAGGCCGTGGTCGACCAGCGCATCGCCCAGCTCGACAGCACGAGCCGCAAGCTCGATCGCTCCGAACAATTGATCAAGACGAGCGCGGTGTCGCAGCAGGTCCTGGACGACGACCGCTCCGCCAACGCCACCGCAAAGGCGGCGCTCGCCGCGTCCCACGCCCAGGTCGCGGCATCGGAAGCCGCGATCAGCTCCGCCCGCGCCATGGTGATCGACGCCGGCGCCGCGGTCGACGCCGCGAAGGCCGCGATCGAGAGTATCAACGCCGACCTCGACGACAGCGTGCTGAAGGCGCCGCGCGACGGCCGGGTGCAGTATCGCGTGTCACAGCCCGGCGAGGTGCTCGCCGCCGGCGGCCGCGTCCTCAACATGGTTGATCTCGGCGACGTCTACATGACGTTCTTCCTGCCGACGGCCGACGCCGGCCGCGTCGCAATCGGCGCCGAGGTCCGGCTCGTGCTCGACGCCATTCCGCAATATGTGATCCCCGCCAAGGCCACCTTCGTCGCCGACGTCGCACAGTTCACGCCCAAGACCGTCGAGACCGAGGAAGAACGCCAGAAGCTGATGTTCCGGATCAAGGCGCATATCGCGCCCGAGCTGTTGCGCCAGCACATCGAGCATGTGAAGACCGGCCTGCCCGGCATGGCCTATGTGCAGCTCGATCCGGCCGCGCAATGGCCTGGCAATCTCAACATCAAGCTGACGAGATGAGCACGACGGCCGCAGCCGAGCTGCCTGCCGGGCGCGGCAGCGTGGTGCATCTCGATGACGTGGGCTTGAGCTACGGCAAGGCCCGCGCGCTGGATGCCATCACGCTCGACCTGCCGTCCGGCTGCATGGTCGGATTGATCGGCCCCGACGGCGTCGGCAAATCCAGCCTGCTCTCGCTGATCGCCGGAGCCCGCGCGATCCAGCAGGGACGCATCCAGGTGCTCGGCGGCGACATGGCGAGCGCGCGCCACCGCCGCAACGTGTGCCCTGACATCGCCTACATGCCGCAGGGTCTGGGCAAGAATCTGTATCCGACGCTGTCGGTGTTCGAGAACATCGACTTCTTCGGCCGCCTGTTCGGGCACGACAAGGCCGAACGCAACAGGCGGATCGCCGGCCTGCTGCGCGACACCGGGCTGACGCCCTTCGCCGACCGGCCGGCGGCAAAACTCTCCGGCGGCATGAAGCAGAAGGTCGGCCTGTGCTGCGCGCTGATCCACGATCCCGAGCTGTTGATCCTGGACGAGCCGACCACCGGCGTCGATCCGCTGTCGCGCCGCCAGTTCTGGGAATTGATCGCCTCGATCCGCGCCGGCCGGCCCGGCATGAGCGTGATCGTCTCGACCGCCTACATGGAAGAGGCTGCTCAGTTCGACGTCCTGATCGCGATGAATGCCGGCCGCGTGCTGGCGACCGGAACGCCCACCGAGCTCAAGCAGCAGACTGGCGCCGATACGCTCGATGAGGCCTTCATCCGCCTCTTGCCGGAAGCCGATCGCGGCAACCATACCGACGTCGTCATCCCGCCACGGAGCGCGGACCATGACGAGATCGCGATCGAGGCCGATCATTTGACCCGGCGGTTCAACGGCTTCGTCGCCGTCGACGACGTCAGCTTCCGCATCCGGAAGGGCGAGATCTTCGGCTTCCTCGGCTCCAACGGCTGCGGCAAGACCACGACCATGAAGATGCTCACCGGCCTCCTGCCTGTGAGCGAAGGCACCGCGCGGCTGTTCGGCAACACCATCGATGCCGGCGACATGTCGGTGCGGCGGCGCATCGGCTATATGTCGCAGGGCTTCTCGCTCTATTCTGAGCTGACTGTCGCGCAAAATCTCGATCTGCACGCGCGGCTGTTCGAGCTGCCGGCGGAGACCATCGCCCCGCGCATCGCCGAAATGATCGCTCGGTTCGATCTCGCCGACGTCGCCGATTCCCTGCCCGATGCGCTGCCGCTTGGGCTGCGGCAGCGGTTGTCGCTGGCGGTCGCCATGATCCACGCGCCCGACATCCTGATTCTCGACGAGCCGACCTCCGGCGTCGATCCCGTCGCCCGCGATGGCTTCTGGTTGATCCTTGCCGAGCTCTCCCGCAAGGACAACGTCACCATCTTCGTCTCGACCCATTTCATGAACGAGGCCGAGCGCTGCGACCGGGTTTCGCTGATGCATGCCGGCAAGGTGCTTGCATCGGACACGCCGGCCGCGATCGTGGCCGCACGCGGCACCGCGACGCTGGAGCAGGCCTTCATCGCCTGCCTGGAAGAGGCGATCGCGGACACCATGGCGCCGGCCAGCCAGCCGACGGTCGCGCCGGTCGTGGCGGCCGAGACAACGGCAGCGCCGCGCAAGCGCAGCATGACTTTCAACCCGACCCGCATGCTCGCCTATTCCCGGCGCGAGGCGCTCGAGCTGCGGCGCGATCCGATTCGCGCCACGCTCGCGATTCTCGGCAGCGTGCTGCTGCTGTTCGTGCTCGGTTACGGCATCAGCATGGATGTCGAGAACCTGACCTTCGCCGTGCTCGACCGCGACGACAGCGCGATTAGCCGCGACTACAGCCTGCAGATCGCGGGTTCGCGCTATTTCACCGAGAAATCCCCGATCGTCGACTATGCCGATCTCGACCGCCGCATGCGCGCCGGCGAGATCGGCCTCGCCATCGAGCTACCGCCGGGCTTCGGCCGCGACGTCAGCCGCGGCCGCCATGTCGAGATCGGCGCCTGGGTCGACGGTGCCAATCCGACGCGGGCCGAAACGCTGCGCTCCTATGTCCAGGCGATCCACGCCAACTGGCTCGCGCAGAAGGGCCGCGAGCTCTATGGCGAGGCGGCGATCGCCGGCGCCTACCAGCTCCAGCTGCGCTACCGCTACAATCCTGACGTCATCAGCGTTGTCGCCATGGCGCCGGGCATCATCCCGCTGCTGCTGGTCATGATTCCGGCGGTGCTCGCCGCCCTCGCGGTGGTGCGCGAGAAGGAGCTCGGCTCGATCGTCAATTTCTACGTGACGCCGGTGACGCGGCTGGAATTTCTGCTCGGCACGCAGCTGCCCTATGTCGTGCTGGCGTTCGGCAATTTTCTGCTCCTGGTCGGCTTTGCCCTCGCGGTCTTCCGTGTTCCCTTCACCGGCAGCTTTCCGACCTACGCGCTCGCCGCGCTGCTCTACGTCACGGCGACGACCGGCATGGGGCTGGTGATCTCGGCCTTCATGAACAGCCAGATCGCGGCCTTGTTCGGCACGGTGCTGATCACGCTGATTCCCGCCATCCAATATTCCGGGCTGATCGATCCGGTTTCATCCCTTCAGGGAGCAGGCGCGCTGATCGGGCGGCTCTACCCCACAACCTATTTCGTCACGATCTCGCGCGGCACCTTCTCAAAGGGGCTGGCGTTCGACACCCTGCACAACGATCTCCTGATGCTCGCCATCATGGTCCCCATCCTGATGATCGCCGGCGCGATGCTGCTGAAGAAACAGGCCCGCTGATGATGCGCATCGACAACGTGCTCCAGCTCGGCATCAAGGAACTGCGCGGCCTCGTCCGCGACCCCATGCTGCTCGTGCTGATCGTCTATTCCTTCACGCTGGCGGTTTATGCCGGCGCCAAGGCGCTGCCGGAAACGTTGAACCGCGCCACGATCGCGATCGTCGACGAGGACCATTCGCCGGTCTCGACCCGCATCGAGATGGCGTTCACGCCGCCCTATTTCTCCAAGCCGCGCCTGATCTCGCAATACGAGATGGACCGGAGGATGGACGCCGGCCTCGACACCTTCGCGCTGGACATCCCGCCCCACTTCCAGCGAGACCTCCTGGCACGTAAATCACCCACCATCCAGCTCAACGTGGATGCAACGCGAATCTCACAGGCGTTCAACGGCGGCGGCTATGTCGAGCAGATCGTCGGCGCGGAAATCGCCGAATTCCTGGCGCACACACGCGATGCCCAGACCGTGCCGATCGAGCTCGCGCTGCGGGCGCGCTTCAATCCGGAGCTGAAGAAATCCTGGTTCGGCGCCATCGACCACGTGATCACCTCGATCACGATGCTCTCGATCATCCTGACCGGCGCGGCGCTGATCCGCGAGCGCGAGCACGGCACGATCGAGCACCTCCTGGTGATGCCGGTCACGCCGCTGGAGATCATGGTGAGCAAGGTGTGGTCGATGGGCGCCGTGGTGCTGGTCGCCTCCGCGCTGTCGATCGCCTTGGTGGTCAAGGGATGGCTGCAAGTCACGATCGACGGGTCGCTGGCGCTGTTCCTCGTCGGCGTCGCGCTGCAGCTGTTTGCCACCACCAGCATGGGCATCTTCCTTGCCACCGTCGCCGGCTCGATGCCGCAATTCGGGCTGCTGCTGATCATGATCCTGCTGCCGCTGCAAACCTTGTCGGGCAGCATGACGCCGCGGGAGAGCATGCCGCAATTCGTCCAGGACATCATGCTGGCGGCACCCAACACGCATTTCGTGATGCTCGCCCAGGCGATCCTGTTCCGCGGCGCGGGCCTGGAGGCGGTATGGCCGCAGCTCGTCGCGCTTGCGGTGATCGGCGGCGTCTTCTTCGTGATCGCGCTGCGCCGGTTCCGTGCATTTCTGGCGTGAGACGCGCGGTGCGGCTTTAGAGCTTGTGGCCCTTCTGGCGCAGCGCCTCGATCAGGCGCTGCTTCAAGTCGTCGGCGGCCTTCTGGCTGACGTCCTGGCCGATCTGCGCACTCGCCTGCGCCAGCGCATCCGACTTCTCCAAAAACTTCTTTCCGGCCGGCTGGGCATAGAACGCCTCGATCTGGCGCAACTCGTCCACGCTGAAGCTCTGGGCGTAGAGCGCCGCGACCTGGTCGATCATCGATGCCAGCAACGGGGCGTAGACCTCGGAGCCGGGCGCCGTCATCGCGTCGTAGTCCCGCTCGATCTCCGGCCGATCCTGCGCGACCACCGGCCGGAGCCTGAGCAGGAGCTGCGGTAATTGCGCGCGATACTGGTCCGCGATCCTCAAGGTGAGGACGAGCTTGCGCGCCGCGCTCATCGCCTCGGGTGCGGGTGCTTGCGCCGAGGCGCCGCAGACCAGGAGCAGGAGGACGCCGGCGATGGTCAACACGCGTCTAGACATGGATATCTCCGTGGGCTGGCGATGCTCAATGCGCCGCGGGCGCGGCGGCGGTGGTCGTCGCCGGCGCGCTGTCCAGGGCGGCCTCGTCCTCTTCGACCTCGGTCACCTTCACGAACAGGTTCGGCACGCGCTTGGCCCGGTCGAGCAGCCAGGCCGCGCCGGTCATGATGACGATGCCGAGGGCGGAGACGGCGAGTTGCTCCCAGATGCCCCTGCTGTACTGCGTCAGGATCCAGTGCGCCGAGAACGACAGGAAGACGCCGAGGCAGAAGATCGGCAGCGAGTGCTGGCCGCAGAGGATGATCGGGCGCAGCCAGACCCCATGCAGCGCGCGCCATTTGCGCGAGATGAGGTGAGTGACCCAGATCGCCAATGCGAGAAAATGCGTGAAGCGCAGCATGTCGAGATCGGTCTTGTCGATCGGGTAGATCGACTTGATCATCCATTTCGGGATCAGGGCCTCGAGCGCATGGAGATGCCAAGTCATCACGATGAGGAAGGCGAAGACGAGCCAGGCCGCCGCCAGCACCATCGCCGTCCTCGACCAGACCCATTTGGAGATCGTGTCGATCTGTCCGATGCCGCACCAGGCCGCGAACACGAACATCAGCTGCCAGCAGAACGGGTTGAAGTACCAGGTCGTGCCGGGCGGGTAGGAGGCGATGTTCCAGTTGAACCAGCGCGACAGGACGTAGAGCAGCACGGACGCGGCAAGCGTCAGGTTGGGCCGGCGTACCAGGCACCACACGACGAAAGGCGAGGCGACCACCAGCGCGATGTAGAGCGGCAGCACGTCGAGATTGACCGGCTTGTATTTCAGCAGGATGGCCTGCCCGATCAGCTCGTCCGGATGCGACAGGAAATTGAAGACGTTGAACTCGTGCGCGTACATCGGATTGTCGAAGCGGCGCACGGTTCGGGCGATCTGCGCCGTGAACAGCAGGAACAGCATGATGTGGGCGACATACAATTCAAGCGCGCGCCGCCACAGCCGCTTGAGGGCCGCGAGAAACCAGCCGCCCGCGACGACAGGCCCGTAGATCCAGCCGACCAGGTAGCCCGAGATGAACACGAAGAACTCGGCAGCGTCGCTGAAGCCGTAATTGCGCAGCGTCAGCCAGGCCACGACGTCCTGCGGGATGTGGTCGAGGAAGATCATCCACAGGCCGATGCCGCGGAAGAGATCGAGCCGCAGGTCGCGCTCGACCGGCGACAACAGAGCTGACTGGTCCCGAGTGATCATGGCCCCGCCTCTCCCGCTGGGCGTCGCGCCATCGCGGCGCCGGCAAAATGGATGCTAAAAAGAATCTCGCAAAAGTCACCTGGCCCTGCGGCCGGGGGCCGACGGTAGCCCAGCTTGGCCTTGGTGCAAGGGCTCTGCGGGCCGTCCCTCAGCGCAGCCGCCGACACGGCACCTGATCAAAATGCCGAAAAACAACCCCATGCACAGTAGCTAACTCATTGTACCACCTGCGAGATTTATCCGGCATTTTAAGCCAAAGGCCGATCCGGGGCGGCCCTGTGCGGACTTGGCCGGGAGCAGCTTCAGATCAACTCGCCGCCGCGCGCCAGCACCTCGTTCAGCATCGCCTCGGCCTTGCGCTGCAGCGGCTGGGCGCCGCTTTCGGACGCGATCGCGATCGTCCCGCGCAAGGACGCGAGGATGGCCGCCCTGTTGTCCTCGGAGGTCACGGGCGTCACGACGGCTTCGCCGAACAGGGCCTCGGCCTCGAGGCCCGAAAACCCCTGCTGGCGCGCGGTGTTGCGCGCCTCGCGCAGCATGTTCTGCGCCGCCTGGACGTCGCCGAGGCGGCAGGTCGCCAGCGCAAGATAGATCGAGCTGCGCAGCACCGCCGAGGTATAGCCGACCGCCTTGGCCTCCTCGCGCGCCTCGGTCAGCATGCTGCGCGCCCGGTCGAACAGCCCCTGCTCCAGATAGGCCATGCCGAGGTGGCAGGCGAGCACTGGCACGAACAGCCGGATGCCGTGCTTCTGCGCCAGGACGAAACCGTCTTCGAGAATGGCGGCAGCCGCCGCCGGGTCGCCCCGGCCGAGCATGAGCCAGCCGCCGCTATAGGCGGCGGCGACGCGGTCATACGGGCGCGCGGTCTCCTCGGCGATCGCGGCCGCCTGTTGCTGGAGCTGCTCGGCGGCGGCGAGCTGCCCCATGACGGTATGGGTGAAGCTCTTCATCATGCAGCAGAGGAGGAGTGTGTATTTCGGGGGCGTGGCGAAAGGCGCAGCCTCTTCCATTCCCATGAGATGAACACGGGCCCGCGCGAATGTCTGCTCCGCCTCGCGATAACGCCCCGCGAGAAAATACGCTTGGCCAAGATTGTATAGTGCAAGGTTGCGCCACCCCGGATTAGCTGTCTCCTCGGCAAGACCGACAACCTCCTCACCGAGCGCAACGGCTTCGGTGGGTGTTCCGTAGAAGTTTTGCCCGCCGGCCATGACGGTCATGGCGGCAACCTTCCTGCCAACGTCGTCGATCTCGCTGGCCCTGCACTCGGCTTCCTTTCCCAGATCGACCCATTCAGCGATCCGACCGGACCAGATAAACGCCATGCGCGCTTCCATGCGGAGATCGATGGCATTTGTCTCTCGCGGACGCGTCAGCGGAGTCTTGTCCAGCGAACTCATCGCCGTCTGGAAATAATCGACTGCATCGGCATATGCGGAGCGCAAGAGGCACTTTTGTGCGGCGCTTCTCCCGTAGCTGAACGCCTTCGGCCAGTCTTTGGCACGCACCGAGTGATAACAGAGTGCGTCGGGATCATCTCTCAATGTTTCGTCGCTTTCGAAAGCAGCGAGAATGCGCGCATGGACGCTCTCGCGCACCTTTGCGACCATCGATTCATAGGTTACTTGGCGAACCATTTCATGCCGAAACTCAAGCGAGTACTCGAGGTCGCTATCGATCCGGACGAGAAGCTCAGCGCGGTCGAGCGCCGCGAGGCAATCCTCAAATGCATTTCCAGGTAACTCCGAAACCTTCTGTACGACCGCTTCTTTCGACCGCGGCCCCAACGCGGCGGCCACCTGCAAGACGAGGCGCTCCTGTCTCGACACACGATCCAGCCGCGCCGCAATCACGCCTTGGATGCTCGCGGGGATACCCAGTTCTTCGATGGGACGAACGAGAGCCAGGTCTCCCCACTGGCCGCGCAGCGTACCGTTATCTTTCAGGCCCCGGCAGACCTCCTCGAGGAATAGTGGGACATTGGCCGTGTGAGAAATGATCCGATTCTTCAAGTCGGCGTTTGTCGCGGATGTGCCAAGCATATCCGCCAGCATCGCCAAACCCGAATCATCGTCCAATGGGCGCATCGCGATCACCTCAGAGCGACAACGCGCGATCCATTCCGGCATTCCGTTCGCACGACTCGTGAGAAACACGAAGAGATTGGGCGCCTGGAGCGACGCAATGGCAGCAATAACGTTGTCGCTGGCTCGATCGACCCAGTGCAGGTCCTCGATGAGAAGAACGGCAGTCTTGCGTCGCGCCACGCTTTCCACGATAGCGCAGCTTGCCTCGGAGATCGCACGACCGCGCGCGTATGGCTCCAATTCGCTCCAACGCGGATCGGAAATGGGTAAGTCCAACACCGCATCGATTGCAAGCCGATGAACCGTCGACAAATCCGCTCGGGGATCTCCTAGGCGATCCGGGTCTTTTGCGACGGCCTCCAAGGTAGAAAGCACCAGGCGTTTCAGCGTGCTGAACGGCGCCCCCTGAAGATTAGGGCTGCATTCGGCGTCCAGTAGCAACCAGCCATTGGCCCGAAGGTCCTGCACGAATTCGTGTGCAAGCCGCGATTTTCCGATGCCGGCATCACCCATCAGCAGGACAGTCTGCCGGGTAGCGGCAACCCTTTCCGCGGCATGCCACAGCAGAGCCCGCTCAGTTGTGCGATCAACAAACCGGGACATGCTGCGCGCACGCCGCACCCGCCAGCTCGAAAGATCGCTCGCTCCAACAATGCGATACACAGGCAGAGCTTCGCTGAAGCCACGCAAGCTCTTGCGGCCGAGAAAGTCAAAGCGAACGTGCCCGTCAGCTAGCTTTTGGCAGGCTTCGGACACATAGATCTGGTTTGCCTCTGCCGCCGACTCCAGCCGCGCGGCGAGATGCTGAGCTGCGCCACCAATCTCGTAGACCTTGGAAAACTCGCTGGAGACCATGTAGGCCACCACATGACCCGAGTGGAGGCCGACCCGGACTTGAAGTCCGGGATCGCCAAGGCTGCCTACACGCCGGACCAGCTCGATCGCCGCGTGGCAGGCCAAGGGTGCGTGGTTGTCGTTCGCGATCGGGGCGCCAAAGACCGCCGCCAATCCGTCCCCCAACTCCTTGCTAACAATACCGCCAAACTGACGTACCGCGGCCCTCATTGCCGCCAGCGCCGGCTCAAGGCGCGAAACGGCCGCCTCCGGTTCTAATTCGGCAACAAGACCCGTGGAGTCGACGACATCGGCTCGCAGGATCGTCACAAAACGACGTTCGCTATCCGGATCGGCCTGCTTACGCACTGCGGCTCCGCACTTGGAGCACCAGCTATCGTCCGGATCAATCGCCGACTGACATGCGAAGCAATGCATTCCTGCGCCTCAAAGGTCGCGGCCCTTCTGTCGACCAGAATCCACCGGCAACTTTCGACAACAATACCTATCAAGAACCGCTTAGCAATCGGACTCGCTCCTCCTTCCGCGGGCACGGTGCAGTTGGCAATCTGGACGAAACACAGTCCTGAGTGGTAGCGTGGGTCATCCCAGCAAAGATGGGGCACATTTTCGACGGCGCGGTCGGCCAGATAGATCAGCGCCGCCGGAGTTGTATGTATTTTGGCAAAGCCAAGGAAATATTGAGGGATAAAGGCGATGGGCTCGAGAACTTACACCGGCGCGTCATTCAAAGATTTGATGAACGACAATTATTTCCCCCTGGAAAACATGCAGAGAAGCGTGGACGTCCTGAAGGCGTCGCCGGACATTCATCTACCGACCGTGGAGTATGGCCAGTACCATCTGATCCTGACGCCTGCCGACAGATGGCCGGATGGGAGCGCAGCCTATTGGCACAAGGAGAAGGGCCGGGCTCGCGTCGATCTCAGCACCCAGCCGAACTGTACGCCGCTTTCCAACGACGAGCCCGGCGTCATTCCGCTAACCCGCTGCGATCTGCTCGATGCCAGCGTCCGGAAGTGCTTCAATTCCGAGCCGCCGATCCCGATGAAGACCAATATCATCACCCATGCGGCCAGCGACGCCTACGCGAACAGGCACGAGATCCGGCTGAAATGGGAATATGCCAACGGCGATGACAAGGCGCCGACGCTGCTCTATCTGACGATGGTCTGCCCCTACAGGGATTGAACGCTCGTCAGCCAGGAAAGGAAAGGTCCGTTGCTGCCGCCTACGCAATCAGCCGCGAATCCGCTGCTCGACGGACCGATCCTGCCTACCTTGCTCTCGCTGGCCTGGCCGAATGCCATCGCGTTCTCGGCCGGACGCTGGTCGTAATCGCCGAAACCTCCTACATCGGCCGGCTCGGGGTTGAATCGCTGGCCGCGAGGGCGCTGATGCTTCCCTGCGTGATGCTGACCATGAGCATGTCCCACGCGGCCATGGGCGGCGGAGTGTCATCGGCGATCGCCCGTGCGCTCGGTGCGGGTGACCGCGACCGTGCCGAGAGCCTCGCCACCCACGCGCTTCTGATCGCCGTCTTGTTCGGCCTGGTCTTCATGCTTGACATGCTGGCCGGAGGCCCGCGGCTGCTGGAATTGCTGGGCGGTCGCGGCAACGTGCTGGCCCAGGCCATCGCTTACAGCCATATCTATTTCGGCGGCGCGGTGCTGATCTGGCTCGTGAACATCTTGGCGAGCATCCTGCGCGACACCGGCAACATGAAATTGCCGTCGCTGATGATCGTCAATTCGGCCATCGGTCAGATTATCCTCGGTCGCACGCTTGGCCTCGGCCTGGGGCTGCTCAACCTCACCATGGTCTGTCCCTACGCGACCAAATCGCGGAAGGCGGAGACCTCGGCAGAGGCGCGGCAGGAGCACTCCGAGACATAAGCTGCGTCTTCGCGACGTCACGTTCTGATGGGCGCGGGCCGATGCTTTGTCGGCCCGCGCTTTTGTTGTGTGGTGCCTATTGCCTGCCGAAAAACCGGTGCAATTCGTTCGCGGTCTGCTGCGGAAGCTCCTCGGGGAAGAAGTGCCCTCCATCAAGCGGCTTGCCTTGCAAATCATCGGCCCAGGCCCGCCACACGCCTAAGGGACCTCCCTCGCTCGCGTACCAGGAATTCAACGGGCCGCGGCCGCTCCAGAGCACCAGGACGGGGCAATCGATGCGGCGGCCGGAATTGCGATCCGCCAGATCGTGCTCGTGATCGATGGTCGCCGCCGCGCGATATTCCTCGCAGATCGCATGAACATGCGCCTCATCGCGCAACGCCTCGACATAGGCTGTGCGGACGGCCGGGCTGAAACTGTCTGCCGTCGATCCCCAGCCATGGAGCGCATTGTCGACGACGGCATCGGGCGCTGCGGACAGGAGTCGCTCGGGAAGAGGTTCAGGCTGCGCGAGCAATGACCAGGGCCAATAGCCGACCGCCAGCTTCTTGTCGGCGCGCTCCCAGGCATCGGCGATCGGAACGACGTCGAGGACGGCGAGATGCTCGACGCGTTCGCCATGGTCGAGCGCCAGCCGATAGGCAACACGGCCGCCGCGATCATGGCCCGCAACCGAGAAGCGGTCGAAGCCAAGCCTCGCCATGACGGACGCCATGTCCTTGGCCATTGCACGTTTCGAATATGGCGCGTGATCCGAACTGGAGGGCGGACAGGTGCTGCGCCCATATCCGCGAAGATCGGCGCAGACCACGGTGAAGTCCCGTGCGAGCAGCGGCGCAACGCCGCGCCACATCAGGTGGGTCTGGGGAAATCCGTGCAGCAGGAGAAGCGCCGGACCCGAGCCGGCCCGGCGTATGAAAATCCGCGCTTCCTCCGCCTGCACATCGGCGGCCTCGAAATTCTCGAAGTTCATGGGAGCGGCCCTTCCGAACGATGACAGCCGGAAAGCGAACGCCGGACGAATCCGGCAACAATGATGACGCGAGGATCGATATTACGTTCCCTCGCTCATGCCATGCTGCTCGGACGACGCACGCCAACGCGGCATCGACGCCGGTGGACCGCTGGCCTCTCATGCTCCGTGCAAAATCGGGTGCGGCGCTGCGGCGTATGACCCAAACAAAAATGGCCCGCGTCAAGCGGGCCATTTTCATATCGGAACCGGTCATTCCGAATTTGGTTGCGGGGATAGGATTTGAACCTATGACCTTCAGGTTATGAGCCTGACGAGCTACCGGGCTGCTCCACCCCGCGTTAAACACTTGCTTTGCCTTCGGTTAAATCCTGGGGACGATCGGTTGAGGCCGGCGCTGTTCGCGTGGCTTGTCTCGTCCGTCCCAAAGGCTTCCTTGGAAGGCAACCCCGGGGCAAAAGCCCGTCGGGTGCGGGGCGTATGTATCAAGGCGGGCTGGCTTTGGAAAGGGCTGCGGGAACGTTTTTTTCGACTTTATGACAGGGCAAGCGACCGATTTCCGCTGTATTCCCCACGCTCTTGCCAGAAGTTCCACAAAGAGCCAGCTTGCGGCAACAAGATGAGGGCCGAACGCGCCCTCGAGGGAGGAACGCCGTGGACAAATCCCTGACGAGCGCCCCGGCCGGAGCGCTGGAGGAGGCCTTCCACGCCATGGTCGCGCGGTCGCGGGACGAACCGACACCCGGGCTTGCCGAGCGGCTCGACCGGCTGGCGCGGCTGCGCAGCCTGGTCGCCGACAATGAGGAGCGGTTCCGGCAGGCGATCTCGGCCGATTTCGGCCACCGCTCGGCCGTCGAGACCACCATCGCCGAGACCATGCTGCTGTACTCCGAGATCCGGCATGCCACAAAGCACCTGAAGAGCTGGATGGCGCCGCAGCGGGTCGCGACCGCGCTGCAATTCCTCCCCGCCCGCAACCGCCTGATGCCGCAGCCGCTCGGCGTCGTCGGCATCATCGCGCCGTGGAATTATCCGCTGCAGCTCACGCTCGCGCCCGCGATCGGCGCGCTTGCCGCCGGCAACCGCGTCCTCATCAAACCGAGCGAGCTGACGCCGCATTTCGCTGCCCTGCTGAAGGAGACGATCGCCACGAGGTTCGATGCGACCGAGTTGCTCGTCACCGGCATCGAGGGCGGGATCGCGGAGGCCTTTGCGCGCCTGCCGTTCGATCACCTCGTGTTCACCGGCTCGACCCGGGTCGGGCGGCTGGTCGCGGAGGCCGCGGGGCGCAACCTGACGCCTGTTACGCTCGAGCTCGGCGGCAAGTCGCCCGCGATCATCGACGCCTCGGCCGACCTCGATGAAGCGGCCGAGCGCATCGCCTACGGCAAGCTGCTCAATGCCGGGCAGACGTGCATCGCGCCGGACTATGTGCTGGTGCCGGAGCCATCCTTGCAGGCTTTTGCCGAGAAGGTGCGCGCGCAGATGCGGCGGATGTTCGGCACCGATCCCTCCAACAAGGACTACACCTCGATCATCTCGGACCGGCATTATGCGCGGCTCGAAGGCCTGGTCGCGGATGCGGCGCAGCGCGGTGCCAAGATCCTGCAGCCGGCAAAGGCCGACGATCCGAACTGGAAGGCACACCGCAAATTCCCGCCGACGCTGATCGTCAATGCAAGCGAAGCGATGGCGGCGATGCAGGAGGAGATTTTTGGCCCGGTGCTCCCCGTTTTGGCTTATCGCGATCCGGCCGACGCGATCGCCTTCGTCAACCGTCGCGACCGGCCGCTCGCGCTGTACTGGTTCGGCAAGGACGGTGCCGCGCGGGACGAGGTGCTGGCGCGCACCGTCTCCGGCGGCGTCACCATCAACGACTGCCTGTTTCACTTCACGCAAATCAACCAGCCGATGGGCGGCGTCGGCGCATCCGGCACCGGCGCGTATCACGGCGAGTGGGGCTTCCGCACCTTCAGCAAGCTGAAGCCGGTGTTCTATCGCTCCAAGTTCAACCGCCTCGCCGACCTCTATCCACCCTATGGCGGCAAGATCGCGCGGCTGGAGAAGCTGATGCGGTTCATGTCGTAGGGGCGACGCAAATGGTGTCGTTCCGGGGCGCCTCCAAGAGGCGAGCTATGGTGCGCGATTGCGCACCTGAGAATCCATCTGACAATCACAATGCGGCCAAATGGATTCCGGGTTCGATGCTCCGCATCGCCCCGGAATGACGACAATGGGGGGAAACAACATTGACCGATACATTCGATTTCGTCGTCGTGGGCGCGGGCTCGGGCGGCTCAACCGTGGCGGGGCGGCTGTCGGAGGATGCGGGGACATCCGTCGCGCTGCTCGATGCGGGCGGACGCAACGATAGCTGGCGGATCACCACGCCATTCGGGCTTGCCCTGCCCTACAAGACGGCCAACTGGGCCTTCGATACCGTGCCGCAGAAGGGATTGAACGGCCGTATCGGCTATCAACCGCGCGGCAAGGGCCTCGGTGGCTCCTCGGCGATCAACGCCATGGTCTATATCCGCGGCCATAAATGGGACTACGACCACTGGGCCTCGCTCGGCAATGAAGGCTGGTCGTATGCGGACGTGCTGCCCTATTTCAAGCGCTCGGAGAACAATGCCGATTTCGACGGCGAATATCACGGCAAGGGCGGCCCGCTGCATGTCAACCGGCTGCGCACGGACAACCCAATCCATGACGTGTTCCATCAGGCCGCGCGCGAGGCGCAGTTTCGCATTCGCGAGGACTTCAATGGCGAGGGTCATGAAGGGCTCGGCAGCTACCAGGCGACGCAACACAATGGCGAACGCTGGAGCGCGGCGCGCGCTTATCTCGATCCCCATATGGGCAAGCGCGTGAATCTGCGTGTCGAGACCGGCGCGCACGCCACGAAGATCCTGTTCGAAGGCAGCCGCGCGGTCGGCGTCGAGTATGTGCAGGGCAAGCAGACAAAGCAGTTGCGCGCCCGCCGCGAGGTGATCCTCGCCTCCGGCGCCTTCCAGTCACCGCAATTGCTGATGCTCTCGGGTATCGGCGATGGCGACGCGCTCCGTACGCACGGCATTGGCGTCGTGCATCATCTGCCGGGCGTCGGGCGTAATCTGCAGGACCATCCGGATTTCGTGTTCGTCTATGCCTCCGACTATCCGCACTTCGTCCACGCCTCGCTCGGCCGGTTGCCGTCCCTGCTTCGCGCCATCCAGCAATACCGCCGTGAACGGCGCGGCCTGATGACCACCAATTTTGCCGAGTGCGGCGGCTTTCTGAAGACCCGGCCTGACCTCGACGTACCCGACATCCAGTTGCACTTCGTCATCGCGATGCTGGACGACCACGGCCGCAAGAAGCACAAGGAGGCGGGTTTCTCATGCCATGTCTGCCTGCTCAGGCCCAAGAGCCGCGGCAGCGTATGGCTGAAAAGCGCCGATCCGCTCGCGGCTCCCATGATCGACCCGAATTTCCTCGGCGAGGCAGAGGATCTCGAGGCGATGGTCGCAGGCTTCAAGACCACGCGGCGGCTGATGGAGACGCCGGCGCTGCGCGCGTTGCAGAAGAAGGACATGTTCACGTCCGGCGTGCGAACCGACGACGACATCCGCGCCATCCTGCGCGAGCGCGTCGACACCGTCTATCATCCCGTCGGCACCTGCAGGATGGGGACGGACGCGATGGCGGTGGTCGATCCGGCGCTGAAGGTGCACGGCGTCGAGCGATTGCGCATCGTCGACGCCTCGATCATGCCGACGCTGATCGGCGGCAACACCAATGCGCCGACCATCATGATCGGGGAGAAGGCGGCGGATATGATCCGGGGGGAGATGCGGGCGAGTTGAGCGATGGTGCCGCCTTGTGAAGTGCGAGGCTCCCACCTCGTCAACCGCGGTCGTCCCCGCGAACGCGGGGATCCATAACCACAGGGAGAAGTTGCGGCGCGAGGTGGTCACTCCGAAGTCCTCGCCAAACTACTCTTTGTGGCCATGGGCCCTGGATCTGCGCGCGCTTGAGGCGCGCTTGTCCGGGACGACAGCGGAGTGAAAATCGCCTGTTCGGAAGACGGGAGAAAATCAATTCAACAAGAACCCGCCGTCCACGGTCACCACACTCCCCGTCATGTAACGCGACGCCTGTGACGCCAGCAGCAGGATGGCGCCGTCGAGGTCGGACTCGGCGCCGACGCGGCGCTGGGGGATGCGCTTGGCGAGACGCTCGCCTGCCGGCGTCGACCAGAAGGCGTGGTTCATCTCGGTGTCGATATAGCCGGGTGCGAGCGCATTGATGCGGATGTTCTGGCCTGCGAGCTCCAGCGCCATCGCCTTCGTCGCCTGGATGATGCCGGCCTTGGAGATCGCGTAGGGCGACACCGCCTTCAACACGCCGGTGCCGAGCACCGAGGCGATGTTGACGATGTTGCCTTGCTGCTTGCGCGCGATCATGCGCCGCGCGATTTCGGTCGCCAGGAAATAAGCGCCCTTCAGATTGGCGCCGATCACGGCGTCCCAATCAGCCTCGGTCTGCTCGGTCGCGAGCTTCTCGATGGCGATGCCGGCATTGTTGATCAGCACCGTGACAGGACCGAGCGCCGCTTCCGCGGCATCCACGGCCGGCGCGATCGAGGCGGTGTCGGTAACGTCGAGCGCGACCGCCGCGGCGCGGCCGCCTTTGCCGCGGATTTCCTCTTCCAGGCTCTTCAGCTTGTCCGTCTGCCGCGCCGCGAGCACCACGGCCGCGCCATGTTCCGCCAGAACGCGGGCGAATTGCCGGCCGAGCCCCTGGCTCGCGCCAGTGACGAGGATGGTTTCTTGACTGACGTCGAATAGGCCTGACATGACGATTTCCTCGAACGAATCCCGCGCGTAGCCCCGAATTTTGGAGCCATCAATACAGACGATTTTATCGATCTGAAACCGGAATGATCGGACTTGCGTTCACTTGCTCCATCAAGGCAGGGTTGTGCTCATGAACAGTTTCGATCTCGCCGTCTATGCCGCACTCGCCATCGCGGTCGGCTTCGGCTTCAGGACCGGCCTGCTGCGCAGCGCCATGACCATCCTCGCCTATCTCCTCGCCGCGCCGATTGCGGTCGCGCTGATGCCGCTGATTGCGCCGCAGATTGCAGGCAACCCGAATTCACCGCTGCTGCAGAACTGGATCTGGTTCTTCGGCATCTTCGTCGTGGTCGGCATGCTGTTCGGGCATATCGGCCACATCACGCTGAACGATACCATCGGCGAGGCCGGCATCGGCGACCGGCTTGGCGGCGCCGCGCTCGGCGCCATCAGGGTCGGCCTCGTCGCCACCACGCTGGTGCTGGTGTTCGACCAGATCGTGCCGGCCAATCGCCAGCCGCCGTTTCTCGCCGGCTCGCATCTGCGGCCGCTGTTCTCCATGGCGGGGCAGATGGGCTTCAAGTCGCTGCCGCCGGAAGCGGCCTCCGCGATCGACCGCCTCAAGCAGGAGCGGCGGATCTAGAACGCATTTGCATCGCTGGCCCCCGGTGCATGCATTTTGATGCGAGCCCGTCCCTTATCAGCGGCGCGGCGATTGGCTAGAGTGCCGCCATCCAAAACCTGCCTGACATTTACGGGAGTGAAACAGTGGATCTTGGGATCAAAGGTCGCCGCGCCATCGTCTGCGCATCCAGCAAGGGCCTCGGCCGCGCCTGTGCCATTTCGCTGGCGGAAGCCGGCGTCGACGTCACGCTGACCGCGCGCGGCGCCGAAGCTTTGAAGAAGACCGCGGACGAGATCCGGAAAGCCTATCCTGACGTGAAGGTCACCGAGATCGTCGGCGACATCACGACGCCGGCGGGCCGCGAAGCCGTGCTGAAGGCATGCCCGGAGCCCGACATCCTGATCAACAATGCCGGCGGCCCGCCGCCCGGCGATTTCCGCAACTGGACCCGCGACAACTGGATCAAGGCGATCGACGCCAACATGCTGACCCCGATCGAGCTGATCAAGGCGACCGTGGACGGCATGATGGGGCGCAAGTTCGGCCGCATCGTCAACATCACCTCGGCCGCGGTGAAGGCGCCGATCGACATCCTCGGCCTCTCCAACGGTGCGCGCGCCGGCCTCACCGGCTTCATCGCCGGCCTGTCGCGCAAGACCGTGATCAACAACGTCACCATCAATGGCCTGTTGCCCGGCCCGTTCGAGACCGATCGCCTCACCAGTACCGCGAAGGGCGAAGCCGACAAGCGCGGCGTCACACCGCAGCAGATCCTGGCCGAGCGCGCCAAGCTCAACCCCGCCGGCCGCTTCGGCCAGCCCGACGAGTTCGGCTATGCCTGCGCCTTCCTGTGCGGCGCCAAGGCCGGCTTCATCACCGGGCAGAACATCCTGCTGGACGGCGGCGCGTTCCCGGGGACGCTGTGAGGCGTCGCGCCTGAAACGGCGCGATCCACGAAAGATCGTCATGCCCGGGCTTGTCCCGGGCATCCACGTTCTTTGCGCTGGGTAGGAAGACGTGGATGGCCGGGTCAAGCCCGGCCATGACGATGTGGGGGCGTCGGGTGCCCCTCAACGCTGTTTGGTCGGCTCATCCTCGTCCTGCTGACTCGGCCCGGACGAGTCGGCCGTCGTGCGCTCGTCGGTCCAGTCGATGCCGAATGCGTCGAGCCCGTCGGCGAGCAGATCGCCCAGCATGGGCTCGCCGAGCAGATAGTGCACGGTTTCGCGGCGCGGGCTGCGATACTCGGTGCGCGCCTCCGCCGCGCGTGCGCGCAAATCGCCCCATTCATCGATCGTGCCGTCGCCGCGACCAAGCCAGGTCAGCGCGACGAGATCGACCTGCTCGTCCTCGTTCAAGGCGATCATGAAGCTCCCGAGTTCTTGGACGACAGGATCAGAGCCGTCGTCCTCGAGGACATCGAGCGCATCGTCATCGCTCGGGTTCGAGCCGGAATCCGGATCGGAATCGCCCTCCTTGACGTCGAATTCGCGCGCCTTCTCGATGATGAAGGCGACCTTATCAGCGGAAATCGCAAGCTCTGGCATGGCTCCTCCTCCGGTTCCGGCGATAACGCCGCAGCGCGTCAGATGATCCATTGCGCATCATGGCGGAAACGACGCATGTTTCGCCACCAACGCGAGGAACATGGGAAACGCCGGATGCAATGGAAGGTCGGTCGGGTCAAAATCACGAAAGTGGTGGAGTTGGAGACGGTCGGCTCGACCCGCTTCATCCTGCCACTGGCGGGCCATGCAGAGATTCAGAAATTGCCTTGGCTGATCCCGCATTTCGCCACCGAAGAGGGCCGGCTGAAAATGTCGATCCATTCGCTGGTGGTGGAGACACCTTTGCGCCGCATCGTGGTCGACACCGGCCTCGGCAACGACAAACAGGGCCGCAATGTTCCGACCTGGAACAACCGCACCACGCCGTTCCTGGCGACGATGATGGCCGCGGGCTTTGCACCCGACAGCATCGACACGGTGCTGTGCACGCATCTTCATGTCGATCATGTCGGCTGGAATACGAAGCTGGTCGACGGCAAATGGGTGCCGACCTTTGCGAACGCGCGCTACGTCTTCGGCAAGACCGAATACGAGCACTGGCACGACCACTCCACCGAGCCGGACAAGCGGGCCGTGTTTGAGGATTCCGTGCAGCCGATCGTCGCTGCCGGCAGGGCCGATCTGATCCCGAGCGACCACCGGCTTTGCGAGGAGATCAGCATGATCCCGACGCCGGGCCACAGCCCCGGCCATATGAGCATTCTCATCCAGTCCGGCGGCGAGCAAGGCCTGCTCACGGGTGACGTCGCCCATCACCCCTGCCAGATGGCACATCTCGACTGGTCCTCGACCGCGGATTCCGACCAGGCGCAATCGGCCGAGACGCGGCGCGAATTGTTCGGCCGCTTTGCCGACACCCCGACGCTGGTGATCGGCGGGCATTTCTCGGCCGGGCACATCAAGCGGGACGGCGACGCGTTCAGGTTCGTGGCGCTGGATTAGGCCTCGTGCCCCGGATGCTGCGCAGCGCGAAGTGATGCGCTGCTAAGCCGGGGCCATGCTCGGGGCATTCTGGGTCCCGGCTGTGCGCCGCACCGCTGCGCTGCGCCGCGTCCGGGACACGAGACCGCCCTTGCCCACCGAATTGGGGGGCTGCAATGCGCCCCCTTTTCGGCGGTTGAATTTCCCGCCGCCCTGTTCCATGAAGCTGTTAACCGATCGGTCCAATCTCCAGGGAGAAACGAGAATGAAGCTTGTTCGTTACGGCGAGAAGGGTGCGGAAAAGCCCGGCCTGATCGACAAATCCGGCCAGTTGCGCGACCTGTCGGCGCATCTGAAGGACCTCACGGGCGAGGCCTATTCGCCGGAGAGCCTGAAGAAGCTGGCGGGCCTCGATCCTGCCTCGCTGCCTGCGGTTTCCGGCAAGCCGCGGTTCGGCGCCCCCGTCACCGGCATCTCGAAATTCGTCGCGATCGGCCTCAACTATTCCGACCACGCCAAGGAGACCGGCGCCGACATCCCGAGCGAGCCGATCATCTTCATGAAGGCCAACACCTCGCTCTCCGGCCCGAACGACGCTGTCGAGAAGCCGCGAGGCTCGACCAAGCTCGACTGGGAAGTCGAGATCGCCGCCATCATCGGCACCCGTGCGAAATACGTCTCGGAAGCCGACGCGCTGAACCACGTCGCCGGCTACTGCGTCTGCAACGACGTCTCCGAGCGCGCTTTCCAGATCGAGCGCCTGGGGCAGTGGACCAAGGGCAAGTCGCACGACACGTTCGGTCCGCTCGGACCGTGGCTCGCGACCAAGGACGAGATCAAGGACGTGCAGAACCTGTCGATGTGGCTCGACGTCAATGGCCAGCGCCGCCAGACTGGCTCGACCAAGACCATGATCTTCTCCATGGCCAAGTGCATTTCCTACGTCTCGCAGTTCATGACGCTGCTGCCCGGCGACGTCATCACCACGGGCACGCCGCCCGGCGTCGGTCTCGGCATGAAGCCGCCGACCTTCCTCAATGTCGGCGACGTCATCACGCTCGGCATCGAGGGCCTCGGCGAGCAGAGGCAGGAGATCGTGGCGGCGTAAGCTGCGCCTACACGCTCCGTCGTCATGCCCGGGCTCGACCCGGGCATCCACGTCTCACAGTCTTGCCACGCGGCGACGCGTGGATGGCCGGGTCGAGCCCGGCCATGACGGAGGAGACACCGTTCGTACAAGATCGATTGCAGGGATTGGTCCATCATGAAACTCTCCTTCTCCCCCGCCTCGCCCTTCGCCCGCAAGGTGCGCATCGCGGCGATCGAGCTCGGGCTGATCGACAAGATCGAATTCACGCCGGCGGCCGTCGCGCCGGGCACGGCCAATGAGGACTATTCGAAGATCACGCCGCTGAAGAAGCTGCCGGTGCTGATCACCAATGACGGCGACGTCATTTTGGATTCCTACGTCATCGTCGAATATCTCAACGAGATGGCCGGCGGCAGCCTGATCCCGGACTACGGCCCGCGACGCTGGAAGGCCAAGACCAATCACTCCCTGATCAACGGCATGCTCGATTCCATGCTGCTGTGCCGCTACGAGAAGATGGTGCGGCCGCAGGGCCTGCAATGGCAGGCCTGGTCGGACGACCATTGGAACAGGGCCTGGACCGGCATGGCGCGCTTCGAGAACATGCCTGAGGTGCTGAACGGCCCGTTCGACATCTCGCAGATCGGCCTCGTCTGCGTGCTCGGCTACGCCGACTTCCGCTTCGCCGATTGCGGCTGGCGCAAGGCCTATCCGAAGCTCGATGCCTTCCACCAGAAGATGCTGGAGCGGCCCTCCGTGAAGATCTCGGTGCCGCCGGCCGCATAATTGCTGGAGTTCTCATGAGCCTGAAGTTCTCGGTCGGCGATCTCACCATCCATCGCATCATCGAGCAGGAAACCTCGTTCGTCCCGGCACTGGAGATGCTGCCGGGACTGACGCCGGACGTGCTGGCCGAGAACCGGACGTGGATGCGCGAGGCGAAGGCGCTGGACGAACAGGACGTGCTGCTGCTGTGCTTCCAGTCTTACGTGGTGAAGACGCCGCATCATACCATTCTTGTCGACAGCTGCATCGGCAACGACAAGCCGCGGCCCAATCGCCCCAAATGGAATATGAAGACTGACGACACGTATTTGCGTGCTCTGGGTGCCGCCGGCTTCTCGGTCGATGACATCGACTTCGTGATGTGCACGCATCTGCATGTCGATCACGTCGGCTGGAATACGCGGCTCGAGAACGGCCGCTGGGTCCCGACCTTCCCTAAGGCGCGCTACGTCTTTGCCCGGCAGGAATTCGATCATTGGTCCGCGCAGAACACGAAGACGGAGATTCCCCCTTTCGTCGACAGCGTGCTGCCGGTGGTCGAGGCGAAACGTCACGAACTCGTCGGCAACGATCATGAGATCGGCGACCACGTCCGCATCCTGCCGACACCCGGCCACACGCCCGGCCATATCGCCATCACCATGGGCCGCGGCCGGGACGACGCCGTGTTCTCCGGCGACCTCATGCACTCGCCGCTGCAGACGCTCTATCCGGAGCTGTCGATCAAGTTCGACGTCGATCCCGCGGCTGCCGCGAAGACGCGACGCGGTTTCCTGGAACGCTATTGCGACACGGATACGCTGTGCTGCACGGCGCATTTCCCCTCGCCGTCGGTCGGGAAGATCCGACGTAAGGGCAATGCGTTCGTGTGTGAGGCGGTATAGCGAAGATGCAGTAGGGTGGGTTAGCCGAAGGCGTAACCCACCACTTCTGCCTCCTCGGAGACGGAAGAGGTGGGTTACGCTACGCTAACCCACCCTACGATAATGCCCGTGTGGAGAAACCTATGACGGCACTCCCCGACATCCCCCTGCCCGCCGGCATCCGCTCGCGTTATGTCGATGGCGTCAACGGCCTGCGCATGCATGTGCTGGAGGCCGGCTTCGAGGCCAAGGGGCGGCGCTGTATCCTTTTGCTGCACGGCTTTCCGGAGCTGGCCTTCTCCTGGCGCAAGGTGATGCCGGCACTGGCCGCAGCCGGCTATCACGTTATCGCGCCGGACCAGCGCGGCTATGGCCGCACCACAGGATGGAGCGCGGACTACGACGGCGATCTCACGCCGTTCTCGCTCCTCAACCTCGTGCGCGACGCGCTCGCTTTGGTGTCGGCATTCGGCTACAGGCACGTCGACGTCGTCGGGCATGATTTCGGCAGTCCGGTTGCGGCCTGGTGCGCGCTGATCAGGCCCGACGTGTTTCGCTCGGTGACGCTGATGAGCGCGCCGTTCGGCGGAGCGCCGCCGCTGCCTTTCAATACGGTCGATGCACCGGCCAAGCCTGCGATCGAAGACCCCGTGCATCGCGAACTCGCCGCGCTGCCGCGTCCGCGCAAGCATTATCAATGGTACTACGCGACACGCGCGGCCAACGCCGACATGCAGCACGCGCCGCAGGGCGTGCATGATTTCCTGCGCGCCTATTATCATCACAAGAGCGCCGGCTGGGCCGGCAACAAGCCGTATCCGCTGACATCGTGGTCGGCGAACGAGCTGGCGAAGCTGCCGACCTATTACGTGATGGACGCCGGCGAGACCATGGCCGAGACGGTGGCGAAGGAGATGCCTTCGCCGGCCGCGATCGCCGCCAACCAATGGCTGCCCGACAGCGATCTCGCTTTTTACAGCGCCGAATATGGCCGCACCGGATTCCAGGGCGGCTTGCAATGGTATCGCTACGGCACGTCGGGCACGTTGAACAGCGAGATGCAACTGTTCTCCGGTCGCAGCATCGACGTGCCCTCCTGCTTCATCTCGGGCCAGCAGGATTGGGGCACGTATCAGCGCCCCGGTGTGTTCGAGGCCATGCAGGGGCGCGGCTGCACGAAGATGCTCAGTTGCCATCTCGTCGACGGCGCGGGCCATTGGGTGCAGCAGGAGCAATCGGCCGAGGTTAGCCGGCTGCTGCTGGCGTTTCTCGCCAAAGCCGATACGGCTTGATTTGACCCGGGAACAACGGCCGCCTATATAGTTTAGAATAATTCTAAACTGTAAGACAGGGCTGCCGTGAAGACTTTTGCCGAACTGACCGAACGCGAGGTGCTGGCGGTCGCGATTTCCTCCGAGGAGGAAGACAGCCGCATCTACATGGCCTTCGCCGAGGATCTGAAGGAACGCTATCCGGACTCGGCCAAGCTGTTCGAGCAAATGGCCGAGGAAGAACGCGGCCATCGCCATATGCTGCTGGAATTGTACGAGCAGCGCTTCGGCCAGCATTTGCCGCCGATCCGTCGCGAGGACGTCAAGGGCTTTCTGCGCCGCCGCCCGATCTGGCTGACCAAGAACCTGCCGCTCGACACCATCCGCCGGGAAGTCGAGACCATGGAGCTCGAGGCCGAGCGCTTCTATGCGAAGGCCGCCGAGCAGGCCGAGGACGTCAACGTGCGCCGGCTGCTGGGCGACCTCGCCGAAGCGGAGAAGGGCCATGAGCACACCGCCGCCAGATTGACCGACGAGATCCTGAAACCGGACGTGCGCGCCGAGGAGGATCGCACACGGCGACGGATGTTCGTGCTGCAATATGTGCAGCCGGGCCTCGCCGGCCTGATGGATGGTTCGGTCTCGACACTGGCACCGCTGTTCGCGGCCGCCTTCGCCACCCATCAGAACTGGCAGACGTTCCTGGTCGGCCTTGCGGCCTCGATCGGCGCCGGCATCAGCATGGGCTTTGCGGAAGCACTGTCCGACGACGGCTCGCTGACCGGGCGCGGCTCGCCCTGGCTGCGCGGCGTCACCTGCGGTGCGATGACGACGCTCGGCGGCCTCGGCCACACCGCGCCCTATCTCGTGCCCGACAGTTGGGCCAATGCATTCTGGATCGCAACGGCGATCGCCTGCGTCGTGGTGTTCTTCGAATTGTGGGCGATCGCCTTCATCCGCTCTCGCTACATGGACACGCCGTTCCTTCAGGCCGTGTTCCAGATCGTGCTCGGCGGCGCCATCGTGCTGGCGGTGGGGATATTGATCGGAGCGGCGTAGGCCGCCTCACATTCCGCTGTGATCGCCCGCGAAGGCGGGCGATCACACCAACTCTCTCGTTGGATCTGCCCGATAGCCAGCAGCCGGCATGGCAATCGCGATCAAACAACCGTTGCAGCATTCGGCCAAACTGCGCATCATCCTCCGCCAATAAGAACAGGAGACGCGCCATGGCCAAATCGGACTGGAGTTTCAAGAGCGCGGTCGAGCTGTCGGCCGCATTGAACGCGAAGAAGGTCTCCGCGAGCGAACTCACGCGGGATGCGATCGACCGCATCGAGCGTCACGACGGCAAGGTCAACGCGATCTGCGTGCGGGATTTCGAGCGCGCGCTCGGCGCCGCGCGCGAGGCGGATGCCGCCTTGGGCCGCGGCGAGCGCAAGCCTCTGCTCGGCCTGCCCGTGACGGTGAAGGAGTCGTTCAACGTCGCAGGCCTGCCGACGACCTGGGGCTGGACCCCGCAGAAGGATTTCAGGCCGGCGGAGGATGCACTTTCGATCAGCCGGGTGAAGAACGCCGGCGGCGTCATTCTCGGCAAGACCAACGTTCCCGTGGGGTTGGGGGATTGGCAGAGCTACAACGACATCTACGGCACGACGAACAATCCTTTCGATCTCGGCCGCACGCCGGGCGGCTCATCGGGCGGCTCGTCGGCAGCACTTGCGGCCGGCTACGGTCCGCTCTCGCTCGGCTCCGACATCGGCGGTTCGCTGCGCGTGCCGGCGTTCCATTGCGGCGTCTATGCGCACAAGCCGACCTACAATCTCTGTCCGACGCGCGGCCATACGCCACCGCCGTTTCCGGCGATCCCGATGGAGCGCGACATGGCGGTGATCGGCCCGATGGCCCGGAGCGCAGCCGATCTGACGCTGCTGCTGGACGTGATGGCCGGCCCCGATCCGCTGGACCTCGGTATCGGATACAAGCTCGCGCTGCCAGAGGCGCGCCATGCCGGGCTGAAAGATTTCCGCCTGCTGGTGATCGACAGCCATCCGTTGCTGCCGGCCAATGCCGAGATCCGCGGCGCGATCGAGAAGCTGGCCGGGCAGTTGACGAACGCCGGCGCGAAAGTCGCTCGCGAAAGCCCGCTGTTTCCAGACTTCCGCGAGGCCTCGCGCCTCTACATGCGCATGCTGATGAGCTTTCTGGGCGCGTTCTTTCCGCCTGATATTCTCGTCGGCGCACGTGCCGGCGCGGCGCAGCTCTCAACCGAGGACACGAGCCTTGCGGCCGAGCGGCTGCGCGGCATGACCAGCACTCATCAGGCCTGGGTGTTCGACGAGGGCGCGCGCGCCGGCTTGCGCGCGCAATGGCGGCAATTGTTCAGGACATTCGATGCGGTAATCTGCCCGATCATGCCGACCCCCGCTTATCCGCATGATCATTCGCCGGAGCAGGAGAAGCGGCGGATCAACATCGACGGCAAGGATCATGTCTACCCGGACCAGCTTGCCTGGCCCGGCATCGCCACGCTGACGGGACTGCCGGCCACGGCCGTTCCGCTCGGTCTGTCGAAGGACGGCCTGCCGGTCGGCGTGCAGATCATCGGTCCCTTCCTCGAAGACCGCACGCCGCTCAAGCTGGCCGAGTTGATCGAGCGCGAGTTCGGCGGATTCGTGCCGCCGCCTTTGTTCAACGACTAGCGCTCGTCCCACGAATCATTGCAAGGGCAGCGCAGCAATCCAGACTGCATCCGCGGAAACATTCCTGGATTGCTTCGTCGCAAGGGCTCCTCGCAATGACGGAGCAAAATAATGTCGAGATTCCGGGTTCGTGCTCCGCGCCCCGGGAATGACAGCGAGGCAGGAACACCCATGAGCCAGGACCTCGAACAGCTCAGCGCCCTCAATCGCGACTATGTCGCCTCGGTGCAGAACTGCGACGTCAAGCGCTTCGACGAGATCCTGGCGCCGGAGTTCTATTGCTCCAATCCGGACAAGACGCTGGTCGACCGCGCCGCCTTCCTGGAGCAGACCGCGCGACCGATCGCGATTCGCGATCTGCACGCGCATGACGTCATCATCCGCATCATAGGCGACTTCGCCATCATCCACGCCGCAACGAGCTACACCACGGCGGACGGTCAGCAGGCGACGGGAAGATACACCGATTGTTGGGCGAAGAAGAACGGCAAATGGCTCGCGGTGTCGGCGCACGTGTCTCGGTGAGACCTCTTTGCCTCGCGCCGCAAAGCGGCCGGAGACTAATGCGAGTTCCCCCTAAACATTTGCTAACCAAATAATCCCTTCGCGAGCCTTCAGTCGGTTGCACAACCGAGATTTATACAACCCGCAATGAATGCGCGTATAGGTAGACAAGATGTGACACCCCAACGTCTTGTTTTGCCATGGATCGAAGCTCTGAAGACCTCTGTGTTCCAGAGGGCCGCAAGAACCAACCGCGTTCCGAATACCGAAATCCATCTCCTCCTGATTGCGCGGACCCCACCTGTGGTCCTCGATGGTCACTCACAGATCCTGCACAGAGTGATGGCGTAACAAACATCACTATCGGGGCCGGTACGCCGGGCGAGTTCGAGCGCAGCATCCAGCGCGAGGAGGTGTTGCGGACGAAGCCGCTGGCAATCGCCTTCATGCTGGTGTGCGGGCTTGCAGGCCTTGCTCTCCGATACCTTCTCCGGGAATACGCCAACAGCGACGCCTTTCAGTTCCTGATCCCGTGGTACACATTCGCCCGGGATCACGGCCTTGGCGCGCTGGCCGAGCCTTTCACCAACTACACCCCGTTTTACAGCTACCTCCTGCTGATCGCGGCGTCTTTTGATTGGCTCGGCCAGCCACTTTCGCTGGTGAAGACGATCTCGGCAGTCTTCGAGCTCGGTTGCGCGATCGTCGTCGCACAGATCGTCTGGCGCACGACAAAACTACCATTGCGCGCGTCCCTGGCCTTCTGCGCGGTCTGGCTTGCACCGACGGTGATCTTCAATGGCGCCATGTGGGGACAGGCTGATTCGATCTGGACCTTCTTTACGCTGGTTTCCGTGGCGCTGTTCATGCGGGACCGAAATGGCATTCTGCCGTTCGCGGTGGCCTTTTCGGTGAAAGCCCAGGGCGCTTTCCTGGGCCCCTTCGTACTGGGCATGATTCTGCGTCGCAGGATGCGCTTGGCATGGTTCGCCGCTATTCCCGGGATCTATGTGGTCCTCGCCCTTCCGGTTATCGTCGCGGGCAGATCATTTGTCTCGGTGCTCGGCGTTTACATAGACCAGGCCAACACCTTTCACCGGCTCTTCATAAGTGCAGCGAACATCTGGATCTTCGCTGCCGGCATGCCCTACGCCATCGGAGTTGCCGCCGGCCTCGTTCTCGCTTCGGCAGGCGGGCTTGCCCTTTCGATCTTCATCGCGCAGTCCAGGCGGACGGGACCGGAGTTTATCCTGCTCGTCGCAAGCGTATCGCTCATGCTCATGCCCTACCTTCTGCCGAAGATGCACGAGCGCTACTTCTACGCCTTCGAGCTTGCGTCCATCGGTCTGGCCTGCATCAATCTGCGCTATCTGCCGTTCGCAGTGATTGCCCAGGTCGACGGCGTGTTGTCCTATCTCGCTTTTGACCGCGGGATCGTCATGAGTCTGCTGCCGGCGGCGCTCTGCAACACCGTTCTCGTGTTCTACCTCGTGCTCGATCTCCGTCACGGCGAACGGGGATCTCGCTTTCCGAGACTGGCCTGGCTCGGCTTCATCGCGTCGACTGCGGGACTGTTCTCCTATTTGCTGTTCGCGGGTGCCGGAATGAACGTATCCCCTGCCTACGTGCTCGCCTCGGGGCTTGCCGCACTCATGACGCTGCGGCTCCTCAAGGAGTCGCATCGCGGCTCGGCCCACGATCCGGCCCCGTCGCATCGAGCTTGATTTTCGGAGCAATGCGCCCGTCTCGGGCGAAACGGTACGGATATCCCGCTTCCTCGAGCAGAATGCCGCCGTAGGCACCTGATCGGGCGGCGCCGGCATCAGCCGTGCCAGCTGTCGGACACGATCACGCGACGCAGCGCCTCTCCGGCCTTCGTGGCGGCAAAATGCCTTCCGTCTTCGCTGCAGTCATTCCGGTGACTGCCGTAAAGCAATCGGTAACCAAACAATCTTTTCCCGGGCAATGTAAAACCTGCACATCCGACATTTATGCGGCTGGCAATTGTTCGCCCCTAGAAATTGCAGGTTACGGCTCAGGGCACAGCCCAATCCAGCACGAGTGATTGCGTGACAAAGGACACAATCGAGATAGGCGCGGTCGGTCAGCCCTGTCCTCGCGTCAATCCGGTCGAGACCGTGCCCGAGAGATGGCGCATTCCGATTGCCGTAGCCGTCGGGTGCGCGCTGATAGGCATCGCGCTCCGCTACCTCGCGCGGGAACACGCGACCGCCGACGCCGCTGAGTACATCTCCTGGTATATCTTTGCGCGAGATCACGGCGTTGGCGGGCTCGCCGAGGCTTTCACCAACTACACGCCGTTTTACAGCTACCTCCTGCTGATCGCCACGAAGTTCGACTGGCTGGGCCAACCGCTCTCGCTCGTGAAGGCGATGTCGGCGGTATTCGAGCTCGGCTGCGCGGTCGTCGTAGCCGAGATGGTCTGGCGATTTACAAAGCTGCCCTTGCGCGCGTCTCTCGCCTTCTGCGCGGTATGGCTTGCGCCGACGGTGCTCTTCAACGGCGCGATGTGGGCGCAGGCCGATTCGATCTGGACCTTCTTCGCGCTGGTCTCCGTGTCGATGTTCATGCGGGACCGAAATGGCGTTCTGCCATTCGCAGTCGGCTGCTCGGTGAAAGCCCAGGCCGTATTCCTGGGGCCGTTCGTGCTGGGCATGGTTCTGCGCCGCAAGCTCCACCTGGCGTGGCTCGCCGCCATTCCGGGAGTCTATGCGATCCTCGCCATTCCGGTCCTCGTCGCCGGCAGATCCCTAGTCTCCGTGCTCGGGATCTATCTCGGCCAGGCCAACACATTTCATCACCTGACCATGAATGCCGCGAACCTCTGGGTATTCGCTGGAGCAATGCCGTACGCGGTCGGCGTCGCCGCAGGCCTCATGCTCGCCGCGATGAGCGGGCTTGCCCTGTCGATCTTCATCGCACAGTCCAAGCGGACGGGGCCGGAATTCATTCTGCTCGTCGCATGCGTATCGCTCATTCTGATGCCGTACCTGCTTCCCAAGATGCACGAGCGCTACTTCTACGGGTTCGAGCTGGCGTCCATCGCGCTGGCCTACCTCAATTTGCGCTATCTGCCGTTCGCCGTGATCGCCCAAGTCGACGGCGTGCTGTCCTATCTCGCGTTCGAGAACGGGATCGTCATGGGCCTGTTGCCGGCGGCGCTCTGCAACACCTTTCTGGTGTTCTACCTCGTGCTTGATCTCCGCAACGGCGAACGCGGATTTCGTTTTCCAAGACTGGCCTGGCTCGGCTTCATCGGGGCGACGGCGGGATTGTTCGCCTATCTGCTATTCACAGGTGCCGGCTTGAACATATCCCCCGTCTATATGGTCGCCGCGGGGCTTGCCGCGCTCATGACGCTGCTGCTCCTCAAGGAGTCGCGCTCCGCCTCGGCCGATGGTCCGGCCTAGCTGTCGAACACGATCACGCTGCGCAGCGTCTTGCCGGCCTTCATGTTGGCAAAGCCCTCGTTGATCTCGCTGAGCTTCAGCTTGGCCGAGATCCAGTCCTCGAGGTGCAGCCGGCCGCGCAGATAAAAATCCACCAGGCGCGGCATGTCGACGCGAAAATGGTTCGAGCCCATCGACGAGCCCTGGATCCTGCGCTCGCGCAGGAAGTCGAAGCCGTGGAGCTCGATCTTCTGGCCGAACGGGATCATGCCGACGATGGTGGCGGTGCCGCCGGAGGCAAGCATGCCGAACGCCTGCTCAGCGGTCTCCTTGCGGCCGAGCACCTCGAAGGAATGATGCACGCCGCCATTGGTGAGGTCGCGCACCTGCTTCACGACGTCGCCATCGGCGGGGTTGATGATGTCGGTGGCGCCCAGCTTGGTCGCGAGCTGGAGCTTTGCCGGGTTGGTGTCGATCGCGATGATGCGGCCGGCGCCGGCGATCTGCGCGCCGTTGATGGCGGCCATGCCGACGCCGCCGCAACCGATCACGGCGACAGTCTCGCCGGCGGTCACCTTCGCCGTGTTCACCACCGCGCCGTAGCCGGTGATGACGCCGCAGCCAATCAGCGCGGCGAGATCGAGCGGCATTTCCTTCCGGATTTTGACGATGGCGTTCTCGTGCACCAGCATCTGCTCGGCGAAGGACGACAGGTTCAGAAACTGGTGCAGCTTGTCGGGCTTCGACCATTGCATCCGGTTGGAGGCGCCGGGCAGCATCTTCACCGTGGTGTCAGTGCAGAGCACGGTGCGGCCGGTGGTGCAATTGTCGCAGGTGCCGCAGAATACCGACAGACAGGTGACGACGTGGTCGCCCGGCTTGACGTAGGTGACGTCGGAGCCGACCTGCTCGACGATGCCAGCGGATTCGTGGCCGAGCACCGCTGGCAGCGGATGCGGATAAAGACCTTCCATGAAGTGGAGGTCGGAATGGCAGAGGCCGGCGACCGCCGTGCGGATCAGGACCTCGCGCGGGCCCGGCTTCGGCAGGCTGACATCCTCGATGACGAGCGGCTGGTTGACTTCATAGAGGACGGCGGCCTTCATCGAGCACTCCCTATCGCTTCTTTTGGTTTGAGCGTGGAGCGCAGCCTACGCTGCCAGAACCAGTTCGCCAACCTCGCTCATGCCGGCGTTGCGATCGCCCAGCAGTAGCTCCGCGATCCTGGCTTGGGCCGCATTTTCCGTCAGCCGGAACGGGTCGTTCGGCAACACCCTGTGATCGACGACGAGCCGCGACAGCAGCAGCCGGCGCGCGTCGCCGCGCATCTCGTGAATGCGGTGCGCTTCCCAGGCCAGCGCCACCGCGCTCGCGACATGATAGAGCAGGCTGGTGGCGCGACGCGCATCGGCCTCGTTCTCGGATTTCGCCGCGACCTCGCGCGCGAAACCTACGGCGCGGTCGACGAGACCGCGCAACGTGTCGCGCCAGGCCTGCGGCACGGACGCACTGTCGTCGAGCCGGGCATGCAGATCGGCGGCGAGTGCAGATTCGGCCCCATGGCGGCCGACCGCGCGGCGGAGTGCATCGATGGCGACGATGTTGCCGGTGCCTTCCCAGACCGAGCCGAGATGCGCATCGCGCAACAGGCGGGGCGTGGCGAATTCCTCGATATAGCCGATGCCGCCGCGCATCTCGAGCGCATCGCCGCAGACCTTTCGCGCATCGCGGGTGGCGCGGAATTTCAGCGTCGGGGTGAGGATGCGCAGCAACGCCGCCGCGTCCTGGCTGCCGGCCTCGGCGCGGTCGAGCGCGTCCGCGGTGAGGAAGCTCATCGATAGCGCCTGCTCGACCGGCAGCATGATCTTCAGCAGCTGGCGACGGCCGAGCGGCAGGTCGACGATGCGGCTGCCGAACACGACGCGGTTCTTCGCAACCGTCATGGCGTCATGATAGGCCCGGCGCATCAAGGCGGTGGATTTGACGCCGTTGGAGAGCCGCGACGAGTTCACCATCTCGGCCATCTGTACGAAGCCCCGGTCGAGCTTGCCGACCGCATAGGCGATCGCGCCTTCGAGCTTGATCTCGCCCGAGGCCATCGAACGCGTGCCGAGCTTGTCTTTGAGGCGCACGATCCGGTAGTGGTTCTGCGCACCGTCATCGAGGAAACGTGGCATCAGGAACAGGCCGACGCCGCGCGTGCCGGGCCCGGCGCCTTCGGGACGCGCCAAGAGCATCACGACCTTGGCGTCGGCATTCGAGCAGAACCATTTTTCGCCGTAGAGCCGCCAATGATCGCCCTCCTGCACCGCGCGGGTGGTCAGCGTGCCGACGTCGGAGCCGCCCTCCTTCTCGGTCATGAACTGGCCGCCTTGCGTCAGCTTGCTCATGTCGGTCGAGGTCAGGCCATCGAGATATTTCGCCTTCAGCGGCTCGCTGCCGAAATTCGCCAAAAGCTTGGCGCAGCCATCGGTGACGTTGATCGGGCAACCCATGCCGAATTCGGTCTGGTTGAACAGGAAGGTGAAAGCGTGCTTGGCGACCACGGGATATTTGTCCGGCCAGCCCATGATGCCCTTGCGGATCGAAAGCGCATGGATGCCGAACTCGCCGAACGCGGCGTTCTCCAGCTCGCGATAGGCCGGGTGGTATTCGATCGACTGCACGTCGCGGCCGAACTTGTCGCGCTGATGCAGCATCGGCGTGTGCCGGTCGGCGAGTCGCGCGCATTCGTCGAGATGGCCGCCGGCGAGCTCGCCAAGGCGATCGAGATGCGGCTCGATGTGGCGAAACAGATTATCCGGCAGATGAATGCGGAGCAGATCCGTCAGCGCGGGATCGGCGCGGTAGAAATTCATGCCTGTGGTATCGGGCGCCAGCAGGCCGGATGGCTCGGCCGCGACGTCTTTCGGCTGTGCTGTGGCCGGCTTGTGCATGATCGCCCTCTTGGTTTCCGCCTTGCGGACATTTTGCGCTGATTTGGCGCTTGCCGCTTGAGATCATGTCGATCATGCTCCAGTCGCGGAGAGCGATAAAGCCGCAAATTGTCAGAGAGGCATGATCGCAACGGTGGAGCAACTCGCTCTGCGGAATTGTCATCGCCCCGACTGGTTGTTCGCGTAGGCATGCATAGATCAACGGCTCCCTGTCTCAAGAGATCACGCCATGGAACATCCGAAATACAAGATCGCCCTCATCGTCGGCGCCGGCGAAGGCCTCAGTGCGTCGCTGGCGCGGCTGCTCGCCGCCCAGAATATTCGCGTTGCGCTGGCTGCGCGAAAGATCGAGAAGCTTGGTGCGCTCTGTAGCGAGACCGGCGCGAAAGCCTATGCCTGCAACGCGGCGGAGCCGGAGGAGGTCGAGCGACTGTTCGGCCTCGTCGAGCGCGAGATCGGCACGCCCGACCTCGTGGTCTACAATGCCAGCGGCCGCACGCGCGGACCGTTCGTCGACCTCGTCCCGGCCGACGTCGCCAATACCATCGCGGTCAGTGCCTATGGCGGCTTCCTGGTAGCGCAGCAGGCAGCCAAGCGCATGCTGCCGAACAAGCACGGCGCGATCCTGTTCACCGGCGCTTCGGCAAGCGTCAAGGGCTATGCACAGTCGGCCTCCTTCGCGATGGGCAAGTTCGCGCTGCGCGGGTTGGCACAGAGCCTGGCGCGCGAGCTGTCGCCGCAAGGCATTCACGTCGCGCATTTCGTGATCGACGGTGGCATCCGCAGCGCAGCGCGGACGGAAGCCGCGGACAAGCCGGATTCGATGCTCGATCCCGATGCGATCGCGCAGAGCTATTGGAGCGTCTTGCAGCAGCCGCGCAGCGCCTGGAGCTGGGAGCTCGAGCTGCGCCCCTGGGTGGAGAAGTTTTAAGGGCGAGCTGCCGTAGGGTGGGCAAAGGCGCAAAGCGCCGTGCCCACGATCTCCTCGAAATTGCGTAAAAGACGTGGGCACGCTTCGCTTTGCCCACCCTACAGAAGTCAGGGAGGCGACATGACCACCGAAACCACCATCGACACCGGCACCAATGAGCTCCTCTGCGTCATCCGTGACCGCGTCGCCATCATCACGCTGAACAGGCCGGAGGCGCGCAACTCGCTGTCGGATGCGCTGACGCCGGCGCTGCGCACGATGATCCGCAGCTGCGGCGAAAATCCTGGTGTCGGCGCGCTGCTGCTCACCGGCGCAGGCGATGCCTTCTGCGCCGGCGGCAACGTCAAAGGCATGGGCGCGCATCGCGACCCGAAGAAGCTGGAGATGTCGCTGGAGGATCGTATCGCCGATCTGCAGGAGCGGCAGCGGCTGCTCACGGGCGCGCTGGTGTCGGTGCGCAAGCCGACCATCGCCGCCCTGCCCGGCCCCGCGGTCGGCGCCGGGCTCGCCATCGCCATGGCCTGCGACATCCGCATCGCCGCGCAATCCGCCTTCGTTGCGACCGGCTATGCCCGCATCGCGCTTTCCGGCGATTACGGCATCGCCTGGCTGCTCACGCGCCTCGTCGGCACCGCGCGGGCGCGCGAATTGATGTTCACCGGCGACCGCGTCGATGCCGCCCGCGCCGAGGCCATCGGCCTCGTCAACCGAATCGTGCCCGACGACAAATTGCAGGCTGAGGCGTTTGCATTGGCGAAGTCGCTCGCCGACGGCCCGCGCCTCGCGCTGCGCTACATGAAGGACAATCTCGACGAGGCCGTGCTGTTCGACTTCGAGACCGCCCGCGACCACGAGGCCGAGCGGCTGGTCCGCCTGACCACGACCGCCGATCACAAGGAGGCGGTGCAGGCGTTCATCGAGAAGCGCAAGGCGGTGTTCACGGGGAAGTAGGCGTTGGAGCCACAAAAAAAGCCCGGCTCTGTTGACCAGAGCCGGGCTCTCAGTGGTGTCAGGCCGAGGCTGAGGGGCGTTCGGCCTGACGGGAAAGCGCGGCGAGGCGCCAGCTCGCACAGGGAATGTCTTTAGGTGCGACCGAGATCTCCTTGTCGAAGCGCACCAGCTTCCAGTCATCGGGGTGATTGACGAAGGCGAAGCCGGACTTGCGGGCGAGCGAGACCATGGTCTCGTTGGAACGCAGCGTCTCTCCGAACATGTGCTCGGCGCCGAGCGCAGCCGCGCGGCATTCGAGATTCTTCATCAGCGCGGTGGCGATGCCGCGGCCTTGCCAGCGGTCGCCGACCGACAGGCCGAATTCGAGCGTCGCGGTTTCCGGGTGCAGCGCGTAGCGCGCTTCGGCGACGATGGTCTCGAAGCCGTCGACCACCAGGGTCGCGACGACAGTGAAGCGATCGCGCTCACCGATGTCCAGGAAATCGCGCAGCAATCCTTCCGGCAATTCGCTGATGGCGCCGAAGAAACGGTTGTAGCGGGAGCGGGTCGAGAGCGAACGGAAGTAATGCTGCAGCTCGTCGGTGTCGCGCGGCTCTGCGAAGCGAACGTTCAGCGCCTCGCCATGCCGGGTGCGCAACGTGTCCGAATATTGCTTCAGGTCTTCCAGGCGGAGAGTGCTCATGACATGCCCAAAAAGAAAAGGGACCGCCGGCGCCCCTGTGCTCAGGCGGCGCCGGCCTGGCGGCCAATCAGGCCCGCCAGAAGGGTTTGTCGGCCTCATAGGCGATGTCGCTCCAGGACAGTCCGATGTCCTGGAGATCACGCGCGGTCCATTGGGTGAGCTCGCGCCTGTTGCGATAGCGCTCGTGCCACAGATGGAGGGTCTCGCTGACCTGCTGGATCAGGCCTGGCGCATGATGATTTGTCATCGAGGTGTGGGTCAAAGTAGACATCTTGAGCTCCTAGAGCTAACTTGACCGCTAATATCTGCTTCCTACTGCACTGCGACAAACGACAATTTGTACCCGTTCGCATGAAATAACGTCATGTATCCTGCTGCCAAATGACAGCCAGATTGCCGTCCCTGAACGGCTTGCGGGCGTTCGAGGCCGCCGCGCGCCATCTCAGCTTCACGCTGGCGGCCGCCGAGCTGAACGTGACGCAAACCGCGATCAGCCATCAGATCCGCAGGCTCGAGGAGGAGCTCGGCATCCGCCTGTTCATCCGGCAGAACCGCGCGCTGGCCCTGACGCCGGAGGCGCGCGACTATCTGCCGGGCGTCCGCGCCGCCTTCAACGACCTACGGCTTGCGACCGACCGCCTCTTGCGCAAGGACGACGACAAGGTGCTGACGGTGTCGACGCTGGCCTCGCTCGCGGCAAAATGGCTGCTGCCGCGGCTGACGGATTTCCAGGAGCAGCATCCCGGCATCGATGTCCGCATCACCACTTCGACCAGTCTCGTCGATTTCCAGCGCGACAATGTCGATGCGGCGATCCGCTACGGCCGCGGCCAATGGCCGGGCCTGCGCGCCGACTGGCTGATGGCGGACGAGTTGTTTCCGGTGTGCAGTCCTTCGCTGCTGCGCGGCGACAAGCCGCTGCGCCGTCCTGAAGACCTGCGAGACCATCCGCTGCTGCACACCTCGAACGCCAACAGCGACGACTGGCGGCTATGGCTGACGGCAGCGGGCCTGCCGGCCGACATCGCAAAGCACCCCGGCATCACCTTCGACATGATCTTCATGACTATCCAGGCCGCCATCGACGGCATCGGCGTAGCGATGGGACGGACCTCGTACGTCCGGGACGACATTGCCAAGGGCCGGCTGGTAGTCCCCTTCAAGATCGCGCTGCCGACCGATGCCGGCTTCTACCTGGTCGCACCGGAAGGCCGCCGGGAGGCGCCGAAGCTGACCGCGTTCCGCCAATGGCTAATTGCTGCGACGCAAAATAAGGCCTGAAAAATCAGCAGCTTCCTCCGCAAAACGGATTGACTCGCCGCGTCCCGCGCGGGAAGAGGCGTGGCAGATTGTCGCAGTCTGTCGCCTGACCGTGAGATGACGTCCCGGTCCGGCCACGCCTTTCCCAGGGGAGCAACGCCATGGCTGGACCGGCCACCTCGACCAATCCGCCCGCGATCAAGTCGCGAATCGGCGCGATCCTGCGCGCAACATCAGGCAATTTCCTCGAGCAGTTCGACTTCTTCCTGTTCGGCTTCTATGCCGCCGCCATCGGCAAGGCGTTCTTCCCGTCCTCCGACGAGACCGCGTCCCTGCTCAACACGTTCGGCGTGTTCTGGCTCGGTGCCTTGATGCGGCCCGTCGGCGCGATCGTGCTCGGGGCCTATATCGACCGGATCGGCCGCCGCCAGGGCCTGATCGTCACGCTCGGCATCATGGCCTTCGGCACCGTGGTGATCGCGTTCTGCCCGAGCTACGCGACCATCGGCATCGCGGCGCCGGTCATCGTGCTGATCGGCCGCCTGCTGCAGGGCTTCTCCGCCGGTGTCGAGCTGGGCGGCGTCTCGGTGTATCTCGCCGAAATCGCAACGCCCGGCAATCGCGGCTTCTACACCTCGTTCCAATCGTCGAGCCAGCAGGTCGCGATCTTCGTGGCCTCGATCCTCGGCTACATCCTGTCCGAGGTGATGCCGGCCGACACCGTCGCCGCCTGGGGCTGGCGTATTCCCTTCTTCGTTGGCTGCCTGATCATTCCCCTGATCTTCGTCCTGCGGCGGACGCTCGAGGAGACACCGGCCTTCCTCGCCATGAAGAAGCACCCGACGGCGAGCGAAGTGTTCGCCTCCGCGCTCGCCAACTGGCGCATCGTCGTCCTTGGCATGATGATCGCGATCCTGACCACGACGACGTTCTACTTCGTCACCGTCTACACGCCGACCTTCGGCAAGACCGTGCTGAAGCTGTCGACGCAGGACGCGCTGCTGGTCACGTTGCTCGTCGCTGTCACCAACTTCTTCTGGAATCCGGTCGGCGGCGCGCTCTCCGACCGCATCGGCCGCAAGCCTGTACTGATCGCGATCGCCAGCCTGTCGCTGGTGACGGCCTATCCGGCGCTGCACTGGCTGGTGGCGGCGCCGAGCTTCGGCAAGCTGCTCGCGGTCGAGATGATGTTCTCGTTCTATTTCGGCGTCTACAGCGGCACCATGCTGGGGGCGCTGGTCGAGATCGTGCCGGCGCATGTGCGCACCACCTGCTTCTCGCTCGCCTTCGCGCTCGCCGCCGCCTTGTTCGGTACCTTCACCCCGCTTGCCTCGACCTGGCTGATCGAGCGCACCGGCGACAAGGCCTCGCCCGGCTTCTGGCTGATGTTCGCCGCGCTGCTCGGCATCATCGCGGCGTCGACGGTGTATCGTGGCGGCGGCAAGGCGGTGCCGACTTATGATGCGGTGGCGGAGCCGGTTGCGGGGCACTAGCTGGATGTCGTTCCGGGGCGCCTCGCATCGCCCCGTAATGACGGCGAGCGCCTACAGCTCCACCACCACGTAATCGCTCTCGACCCGTACCGGGATCGTCTCCGCGACATACGGGCCCTTCACCACGCTCGCACCCGGCTCGACATGGGCCGGATAGGCCTTCACGCGGAAGCGGCGGGGGTCGCAATAGGATTGGCCGGTGCGGATGTCGAACTCCCAGCCGTGCCAGGGGCAGCGGATGATCTCCCCGAGCTTGGTGTATTCGATCTCACCGGGCTCCCTTGATTGGGCAAGGCCAATCAACGGGCCCTCGCATAGCGCCGCGCCCTGATGCGGGCAGCGGTTCATCAGGCCGAAATATTCGCCCTTGATGTTGAAGACCGCGATCGGCCGTCCGTCGATCTCGAGGAATTTTCGCGTGCCCGGTGGCAGTTCATCCACGGCGGCAATCACATGACGCGCCATCAAGCCAGTCCATACAGCTTCTGCGCATTGCCGAGATAGAATGCCGCCCGGTTATCCTCGCTGACACCCGCCGGCAAGACGCGCGACGGCTCGTCATAATCCCAATGCGGATAGTCGGTCGCGAACAGCAGCCGGTCCCAGCCGATCCAGTTGATGACGTCGAACAGATCCTCGCGCCTTTCGGGATCCTCCATCGGCTGCGTGGTCCACCACACCTGCTCGCGGATATATTCCGAGGGCGGCCGTTTGACATGCGGGACTTCGCTCCTGAGCCGCTGCCAGGCCTTGTCGAGCCGCCAGGCCAGCGACGGCGCCCAGCCGAAGCCGGCCTCGATCATCACCATCTTCAGTTTCGGGAAGCGCTCGAACACGCCTTCCAGCACGAGGCTCGCCAGCGCCGATTGCTGGCACTGCGAGTGACCCACCATCTCCTCAATGTAATAGGACGGCCAGCCCGAAGGCGTGATCGGATTTCCGCCGAAGCCGAAGGCGTGAACGCCGACAGGGAGTCCCGCTTCTTCCGCAGCCTGATAGATCGGCCAATAGCGGCGCTGACCGAGCGGCTCGACATTGCGGCTGAGCAGCAGCACCTGCACGAAGTTCTTGTCGCCGGCGCGCTCGCGGATCTCCGCGGCGGCCGACAGGCCGTCCTCATTGCCGACGACGATGGACGCCTTCAGCCGCTTGTCCTTGCTGGTCCATTTGTCGATCTGCCAGTCGTTGATCGCCGAGCACAGCGCAGCCGACAGCTCGTGATTGCGGATGCCCTGCCCGGTGTTGAGCGGATTGAGCACGCCCAGTTGCACGTTGTTGGGATCGAGCAGCTGCTTCTGCATGAAGGACAGCGAGGAGCCCTGCGGCCCTCCCTCGGGCGGATAGGCATCGCGGCGCGAGGCGTTGGGCTGGGCCTTCGGGTAGGGCGGGCCTTCCATCATGCCCTGATAGGCATGGACGCCGTAGATTTCGAGATGATGCTGCCAGCGTTTGGCGAGATAGGGATAGAGTTCGGTGCGGGTGGCGCGAGCCGGATGGATGTCGCAGTCCGCGATCGCGGTTTTGACGGCCAGTGGGGAAGCGGCTTCTTGGTTCTCGCGGAACTGAATATTCATCGCCTTGCCTCCTCTGGCAGCGGCTCATTTCAGGCGGGGATAGGTTGCATGCGGATTGTCGATCATGATCTTGCGCACGAGATCGGGGGACAGACCTTCGGGCAGCGCGTCCTGGCCGTCGAATTGCCAGTGCGGATAGTCCGTGGAGAATAAGACCAATTCGTCGGACTGCATATGATCAAACAGGCGATTTAATGTCGCCTCGTCCGGCGGTGCATCAAACGGCTGTAACGAGAAGCGGATGTTGCTGCGCACAATGTCCAGCGGCGCACGATCGACCCAGGGCGTTTCCATCCGCACCCCGCGCCAGAATTTGTGCAGGCGCCAGAGATAGGGCGAGATCCAGGAGACACCCGACTCCAGCATCACCATTTTCAGCCGCGGATATTTAGTGAACACGCCTTCGACGATCAGGCTGGTAAGCTGGGTCTGGAACGCCTGGGCCTGACCGACATAGTCCTCGATGTGGTAGGAACCCCATCCCACGGCGGTCGGCGGATTGTGATAGGCGGAACCCGCGTGGATGCCGATTGGCAGTTCCAGCCGTTCCGCGGCCTCGTAGATCGGCCACAGCGCGCGCTTGCCGAGCGGGGTGTCGCCCATGACCAGCATCAGCACTTGAACGAAGCGCTTGTCCTGCGCACAGCGCTCGATCTCGGCCACGGCCTTCTCGACGCCTTGCGTGGGAATCACGATCGAGCCGCGCAGCCGCGGATCGCGATCGAGCCACTCTTTCACGAGCCAGTCGTTCAGCGCGCGGCAGAAGGCCGCCTGCATGTCCTCGGAGAACACCATCTGCACGCCGTAAAGCGGATTGCAGATGGCATAGCTGAGCTGGAACGGATCGAGCACATGACGCTGCATGTCCTCCAGGTTCTCGCCGGGCTTGCCGCTCTCGGGGCGCCAGTCCGGTCGCGCCGTGATCGGCGACCTCTCCGGGTAGGATTGCGAGATGAGGTCGACCATGCCGCGCGTCGTCACCTGATCGCGCCAATAATCGTTCAGGTAGGGCAGCAGGCTGGTCAGATGCGGCACGGCCGGATGCACATCGCAATCCACCCCGCCGGCGATCAGGGACGCCATGACGTCTCCCTTCTCACGTTTCCTCGCACGTCTTTTTGTCCCCGCCATTCAAGCAGGCCTGCCGGTCGCCCGCAACTCGGCCAGAGCTGCTGGCATATGCTAGGAAGGCGCAGCTCGGTTGCGGAGACATCGGAGGTTCAGGGAATGAAAGAGCTCGTCGGCATTGCGGAACAGGTTGCCGCCAAACTGATCGCGCGCAAACAGACCATTGCGACGGCGGAATCCTCCACCGGCGGCCTGATCGCGGCGAGCCTGCTCGCGGTGCCCGGCGCGTCCGCCTATTTCCTCGGTGGCGCGGTGGTCTACACCCGCGATGCCCGGCGCGTGCTGATGGATATTTCGGACGAAGGAATGAGGGGCTTTCGCTCCTCATCCGAGCCCTACGCGCAGCTGCTGGCCGGGCAGATGCGAACGCGCTTTGGCAGCGATTGGGGCCTGTCCGAGACCGGCGCCGCCGGCCCCACCGGCAACCGCTATGGCGATGCCGCCGGCCATAGCTGCATGGCGGTTGCGGGAGCTGCGTCAGAAGTGATGACGCTGGAGACCGGCAACAACGACCGGTTCGGCAACATGCAAATGTTCGCGGCGACGGCGCTGAGGTTGTTGTTGAGGAAGCTGGGGGAGTGACGCTGGTGCGGGATTCCCCGCCTTCGCGCGGAATGACAGCAGCGAGTATGGCGACGTCACCGCCCCAAATGCCGCATGAAGATCCGCACCACATAGCCCTGCACTCGCGGCGCCTCGTCATAGATATCCGACGCGATCCGCTCGATGGTCTCGCGCAGCGACAGGAATTGCGCCTGGCGGGCGCTGCTTTCGGTGCCCTGCATGCCCGCGAGCTCGTCCATCGCCGCGTCGCTGATCTGGCATTGCACCGCCTCGCCGTCGTTCAGCATGGTGAAGCGAAAGGCCAGCCGTTCAAGGTCATGGCCAATGATCTTGTCGCGCGTCAGTGGCATCAAGTCGTCCCGGTCGAGCACCCCCGCCGGACAATGCTGAAAATCGCTCCGATTGTCAGCAGCAAAGAGCAATCTCGCCCTACTGGAACGCGACTTCGGCGAAACTGCGGAGCTTTCGCGAATGCAGCCGCTCCGATTCCTGCTGCTTGAGCCGCTCCAGCGCCTTCAGCCCGATCTCCAGATGCTGGCCGACGCGGCGGCGGTAAAACTCGCTGGCCATGCCCGCGAGTTTGATCTCGCCGTGCAGCGGCTTGTCGGAGACGCAGAGCAGCGTGCCGTAGGGCACGCGGAAGCGGTAGCCATTGGCGGCGATCGCGGCCGATTCCATGTCGAGCGCAACGGCGCGCGATTGCGACAGGCGGCGAATCACCTCAGGCCCCGAGATCTCCCAATTGCGATTGTCGACGCTCGCCACCGTCCCCGTGCGCATCAGGCGCTTGAGCTCGAAACCTTCGAGGCCGGTGACGTCCTCGACCGCCTCTTCGAGCGCGACCTGCATCTCGGCCAGCGCCGGAATCGGTACCCATAGCGGCAGCTCGCGGTCGAGCACGTGATCCTCGCGCACATAGCCGTGCGCGAGCACGTAGTCGCCGAGCCGCTGCGTGTTGCGCAGGCCCGCGCAATGGCCGAGCATCAACCAGGCATGCGGGCGCAGCACGGCGACGTGGTCGGTGACGTTGCGCGCGTTGGACGGGCCCGTGCCGATGTTGATCAGGGTGATGCCGCGGTAGTGCGGCGCGACCAGATGGAAGGCCGGCATTTGCGGTGCGCGAATAGGCGCGGTGCCGCTGATGGCGCCGCCATTGCGCATGATGATGTTGCCTGGCGCGACGAAGGATTCGAGTCCGGCCTCACCGGACTGGAGCCGCTCTTGGCAGGCCTGCGCAAAGGCGTCGACATAGAACTGGTAGTTGGTGAAGATGACGAAGTTCTGGAAATATTCGGGATCGGTGCCGGTGTAATGATAGAGCCGGCGCAGCGAGTAATCGACGCGGGCGGCGCGGAACAGCGACAGCGGCTCGGGCGCGCCGGGCTTGAGCTCGAACGTGCCGTCGGCGATGGAATCGTCCATGGTCGAGAGATCAGGCACGTCGAACGCATCGCGCAGCGATCGCGTCACGGGCGAGTTCTCGCTCGTGGTGATGGCGGCCTCGATGTTGATGTCGCGGCGATAGGCGAAGTGGATCGGGATCGGCTCGTTGGACTCACCGATCTCGACGGGCACGCCGTGATTCTGGATCAGGAGTCCGATCTGCTCGACGAGATAGCTGCGGAACAGATCCGGCCGCGTCACGCTGGTTTCATGCACGCCGGGCCCGGCGACGAAGCCGTAGGCGAGACGCGAATCCAGCCGCGCATGCGTCGCGGTGGTGATGCGCACGAAGGGATAATAGGCCCGCACCCGCGTCGTGATCGCCTCGCCGCCGACATAGGCCTCGAACCGGTCGCGCAGGAATTTTGTGTTGCGCTCGTAGATCTCCTCGAGGCGGGCGACGGCAAGGGATGCGTCGGAGAAGAATTCGGTGGCTATAACGGGAAGAGATTGCATGGTTCGACCGGCCGGGTTTCTGTTTGCAATGCCAGTATAGCAAACTGGCGGCCAAATCGTCATTGCGAGAGGACGCGCTTTCGCGCGTCACTTCTCCCTGAACGCCCGCATCAGCTGGTCATGCAGCGGCTTCATCAGATAGGACAGCATGGTGCGGTCGCCGGTCTGGACGAAGGCTTCCACGGGCATGCCGGGAATCATCTTGACGTCGCCGAGGCGGGCGATCTCTTCGGCCGGCATCGTGACGCGGATGGTGTAGTAGCTCTGGCCGGTGCGCTGGTCGGTGGTGACGTCGGGCGAGACGCGGCTGACGAGGCCATTGAGCTCGGGCGTCGTGCGCTGGTTAAAGGCGGAGAGGCGCAGCAGCGTCTTCTGGCCGATCTGGAGCTTGTCGATGTCGACCGGGTTGACCTTGGCCTCGACCTGGAGATCGTCCGCCTGCGGCACGATCAGCATGAGCGCGTCGCCGGCGGTGACGACACCGCCAACCGTGTGCACATTCGATTGCAGCACCATGCCATCCTGCGGCGCGCGGATGTCGATGCGGCGAAGCTGGTCTTCAGCCGCGACCTTGCGCTCGATCAGCTCGCCGATCTTGTCGTTGGTCTCGCGCAGATCCTTCGAGACCTCGCTCACCACGTCCTTGTCGACCTGGATGATCTGCAGCTCGGTCTCGGTGATCTTGCCCTTGGCCTGCGCGCGCGAGGCGATGTACTGCGCGCGCTCGCCGTTGAGGCGCGCCGAGTCGCGCTCGAGCTGGGTCAGGCGCGAGATCTGCACCAGACGCTTGTCATAGAGCTCCCGCACGCCGGTGAGCTCGTTCTGCACCAGCGCGATCTCCTGGTCCTTGGCCTTCTCCTGGGCGCTGAGACCGGCGATCTCCTCGTTGAGCTGCGTGATGCGCTCGCGCAACTGCGCCTTCTGTCCGGCGCGGCCGTTGACGCGGACGTCGAACAGCTTGGTTTCGGCGGAGAGCAGCAGCTTGACGTCGGGATCGCCAGCGCGATCGAGCAGGCTTTGCGGAAATTCGATCCTGTCGACGCCGCGCTGCTCGGCCTGCAATCGCGCCGCGCGCGCCTGCGCAGCGTCGAGATTCTTGCTGACGATGGCAAGGTTGGCCTTGGTGACGGTGTCGTCGAGCCGTACCACGATGTCACCGGCCTTGACCAGGTCGCCGTCGCGGGCGCGCACCTCGCCGACCACGCCGCCGGTCGGATGCTGCACCTTCTTGACGTTGGATTCGACCACGATCTGCCCCGGCGCGATCAGCGCGCCCGAGATCAGCACGGTGGACGCCCAGCCGCCGAGACCGACGACCAGGACCAGCACGATGCCAAGTCCGAGCAGGAGGTGAAACTTGATCGAGTCTCGAACGGTCTTCTTCGCTGCGGGCTTCGGACCGCCGATGGCCATCGTGCTCATGGTTTAGCCACTCCGCCTTCGCTGACGATCTTGATCGGTGCCGGCGGTGTCACGCGCGGCTGCAGCACCTGGGCGAGCACCTGATCCTTCGGGCCGAACGCCTGCATGCGGCCGTCGCGCAGCACCAGGACCTGGTCGACCGCCTCGACGCCGATCGGGCGGTGCGCCACCACGATGACGATGGCGCCGCGCTCGCGCGCGGCGCGCACGGCGCGGGTCAGCGCCTCATCGCCTTCGGTGTCGAGGTTGGAGTTGGGTTCGTCGAGCACGATCAGGAAAGGATTGCCGTAGAGCGCGCGCGCCAGCGCCACGCGCTGCGCCTGGCCCGCCGAGAGCGCGGTGCCCTGCTCGCCGACTTGCGTGTTGTAGCCCTCGCGCATCTTGATGATCATCTCGTGCACGCCGGCTTCCTTCGCCGCCGCGATGATGCCGTCGGACGTCGCCTCGGGATCGAACCGGCTGATGTTCTGGGCGATGGTGCCGCCGAACAATTCGACGTCCTGCGGCAGATAGCCGATGTGGCGGCCGAGCGCGTCGGACGACCATTGATCGAGCGCCGCGCCGTCGAGCCGCACCTTGCCGCGCACCGGCTGCCAGACCCCGACCAGCGCACGGATCAGCGACGACTTGCCGGAGCCGCTCGGGCCGATCACGCCGAGGCCGTTGCCGGCGGTGAGCGCGAAGGTGATGTCCTGCACGATGAGGCGCTGATCGCCGGGCGGCACCATGGCGACGCCTTCGACCGAGAGCCGGCTGGTGGGCGCCTGCAGCTGGGTCGGCATCGTCTGCGCCGGCATCTGCTCGAGGAGGCGCGTGAGGCGGTGCCAGCTCTGGCGTGCCGCAACGAAGGATTTCCAGTGCGCGATGGCGAGATCGACCGGCGCCAGCGCGCGGGCGGAGAGGATCGAGCCGGCGATGATGATGCCGGCCGTCGCTTCCTGGTGGATGACGAGATAAGCACCGACCGCGAGCACGGCCGATTGCAGCATCATGCGCAATACCTTCGCGACCGCGCCGAGACCGCCGGCGACGTCGCTGGCGCGCTGATTGCCCGCAAGGTATTTTTCGTTGGCCTCGCTCCAGCGCGCGTTCATCCGCCCGGCCATGCCCATCGACACCATGACTTCGGCGTTGCGGCGGCTGGCCTGCGCGAGATCGTTGCGCTGGGCGGCAAGGCCCATCGCCTCCTTCGCCGGCTGGCGGGACATGAACTCGGTGACCAGCGTCAGGCCGACCAGGATGATGGCGCCGACCAGAGCGGTGACGCCGATCATGACGTGGAAGGCGAAGCAGATGGCGAGATAGAGCGGCAGCCAGGGCAGGTCGAAGAACGCGCTCGGGCCCATGCCGCCGAGGAAGGAGCGGACATTGTCGAGATCGCGCAGCGGCTGGAGGCCTTCGTTGCGACTGCCGACCAGCAGCGGCAGGCGCACGACGGTGTCGAACACGCGCTTGTTGAGCGCCTCATCCAGCGCGGTGCCGATCCGCCCCAGGATCCGGTTGCGGATCATGTCGAGCACGCCCTGCGCCATGTAGAGGAAGCTGGCGAGGATGATGAGGCCGACCAGGGTGGGAATGCTGCGGCTCGGCAGCACCCGGTCGTAAACCTCCAGCATGAAGATCGACCCGGTAAGATAGAGCAGGTTGATCATGCAGCTCATCAAGCCGACGCCGATGAACGCCGTGCGACAGGCGCGCAAGGCGTCACCGAGCTCTGAACGGCGGACGCCAGGACCGGCTGCCATCAGTCTGATCTCTTTCGGCTGGGGGGCAAAGCCCCTGATTTCACGGGCAATTCAGGCTACTCGCCCCGGATTAACATCATGTTGGCGCGGCGTCCAACGCGGGCCGAGTTCATCCAGAACCCCCGAGGCCACATCTACCCCTGATGGCCCATCACGCAAGTCCGGTATTTCACAGTCTTTGCGGCTTTTTGGTGCAGCGACCGCCGCCTCTCCCCAGCAATGAGAGGCGGCAAGTTCCGATCGGTCGAACCGGGCGGCTGCTAGAGCCGGCCGCCACCCCGCACCAGCCGCACCACGAGCAGCAGGATCACCGCGCCGATGGCGGAGTAGACGATCTCGGAGACCAGGCCCGTGCCGAGACGAATGCCGAGCTTCGGAAACAGAAGGCTCGCCACCAGCGCACCGCAGATGCCGATCACGATGTCGCCGATAATGCCGAACCCGGCGCCCCGCACGATCTTGCCGGCAAGCCAGCCAGCGACGAGGCCGACGAACAGGATGACGAGCAGGCCTTCGTTTGAAATGTGCATCGTTGAGATCCCTCTCCTTCAATGCCCGGCATGGAACGGGAACCGGGATGAATGGGGTGTGAATGGCAGGATGAGGCTCCCGTTGCCGCGAACTTGGTTCACCGCATCCGAAACTATGACACCGCGGTGACGGGCTCCGCCAGCACACATCGCGCCGCCCGGCCCGGCCCGACCTCGACATTCGCAGGCAGTCGCTCCAAGCAACGCGGCTCGGCGAGCTTGCAGCGGGGGGCGAAGGAGCAGTTGTGCGGCTTCTCGGCCAGCGAGGGCGGCGTGCCGGGGATGGTTTCGAGGCGCTGTCCCCGCTTCGCACCGTGAACGGTCGAGGCAAGCAGGCCCTTGGCATAGGGATGCACCGGGGTGCGGACGATATCGCGAAGTGTCCCCTGCTCCACGATCTGGCCGGCATACATCACCGCGACACGGTCGCAGATCTCGATTGCAACGCCGATGTCATGGGTGACGAAGATCACGGACATCCCGAACTCGCGCTGCAATTCGCGCAGCAACAGAAGGATCTGGATCTGCACGGTGGCATCGAGCGCCGTGGTCGGCTCGTCCGCCAGCAGGATTTTTGGCCGGCAGGCCAACGCCAGCGCGATCATCGCGCGCTGGCGCATGCCGCCGGACATTTCGTGCGGATAGGCATCGAGCCGCCGCTTCGCCGAGGGAATGCGCACGACTTCGAGCATTTCCAGCGCGCGTGCCCTGCCCTCGGCGTAGCTTTTGCCCTCGTGGCGCACCACGCTCTCGGCGATCTGCGCGCCGATCGTGTAGACCGGATCGAGCGCGAGCGCGGGCTCCTGGAAGATCATCGAGACGGTCTGGCCGCGGAACGACGACAGCTGCTCGTCGTTCATGGCGAGCACGTCGCGGCCCATCACGTTGACCTTGCCCGAAATCTGCGTGCGTTTCTTCGGCAACAGCCGCATCAGCGCGCGCAAGGTCACGCTCTTGCCCGAACCGGACTCGCCGAGCAGTCCCAATACCTCGCCATCCCCCAGCGACAGGCTGAGATCGTTCACCGCATAGACCGTGCGCTCACCGGTGAAGCGAATGTTGAGGCCTGAGATCTCGACGAGCTTGGTCATGACGGCAGCTTCGGCAATCGATCGTGATAGTCGGTGACGCGCTGGAAGGCCGCGCCGATGGTGAGCAGGGTCGCTTCGTCGAACGAGCGGCCGATCAGCTGCATGCCGATCGGAAGACCGCTTCGGGTGAAGCCCGAGGGCACGGTGAGCGACGGCAGGCCGAGGAAGTTCACCGGGCGGGTGAACAGCGTCAGCCGCTGCAACAGCGCCGGCGCGTTCGGTCCGCCGCCGACATCGCTCTCCTCGATCGTCGGCGCCGGTACCGGCGAGGCAGGCGCGATCACCGCATCGACGCCCGCGGTGGCGGCATGGTGCGCAGCCAGGGCCGGACCGCGCCAGCGCATCGCCTCGAGATAGGTGATGGCGGGAACGGCGAGGCCGTTCTGCAGCCGCATCAGGACCTGGGGGCCATAATCCTGCGGACGCTCGATCATCCAGCGCTTGTGGAAGGCGGCCGCTTCCGCGGCGAGCACGAGCTGGCTCGCCGAGGACAATTGCCGCTGATCGGGCAGCTCGACCTTGACGATGTCGGCGCCCTCGCGCCTGAGCACCGCGATGGTCTCGTCGAGCACGCGCGCGACCTCGGCGTCGAGATCGTCGACATAGAACGAGGCGGGCACGCCGATCTTGAGGCCCTTCAACGAGCCCTTGGTGGCGGCGACGTAATCCGACAGCGGCTCGTGGCTGCAGGTGGAATCGGCGGGGTCAGCGCCGGCCATCAGCGCCAGCAACAGCGCGCAATCCTCGGCGGTGCGGGCCAGCGGGCCGACCGTGTCGAGCGATTGCGACAGCGGCATTGCACCGGCGCGACTGACACGGCTCCACGTGGTCTTGAGGCCGGTGACGCCGCAGAAATGCGCGGGCATTCGGATCGAGCCGCCGGTGTCCGAGCCGAGCGCCGCATAGGTCAGGCGCGCCGCGACCGCCGAGCCGGAGCCCGAGGACGAGCCACCGGTGATATGCGCGACGTTCCAGGGATTGCGCACCGGACCGTAATGCGCGTTGTGGCCGGTCGGGCCATAGGCGAATTCGGCGAGATGCAGCGTGCCGAGGCGGATCTGGCCGGCGTCCTTCAGCCGCTGCAAGGCGGTGGAGGTCACGGTCGGCACGAAGTCGCGGCGGATCAGCGAGCCGCAGGTCGCGACGTGGCCCGCGTCGTAATACATGTCCTTGTGCGCAAGCGGCACGCCATGCAGGGGACCGCGGACCTTGCCCTTGGCAAGCTCGGCGTCGGCGGCCTCGGCCGCCTTCAGCGCAGCCTCCGCCTCGACCGACATGAAGGCATTGAGATGCGGCTGCCACTGCCCGATGCGGTGCAGCAGTGCGCGCGTCACCTCATGCGAAGAGACCTGCTTCATCGCGATCGCACGTGCGACCTCGGTGAGCGTCATGAAGGCTGGCTCGAGGCTCATTTCGACACCTTTTGCGTCTGCGCGATCGGATAGAGCGCGGGCTCGAGATCGAACGGCAGCGTGCCGGCGATGGCCGCAAAGCCTTCGAAGGCGGGCCCTATCGAGTTGGAGATGCGGGTTGCGACCTCGTCGTCCACGGGCACGCCGGCGATCTGCGCCATCGGCCTGATCTCTTTCGGTGTCGGTCTCGTCATGCGGTTGTCTCCCTGGGCGCGCGGCTATGGCCTGAACCCGGAATTGCCATGTAGCACGCGGCCTCGTGGCCCATTCTATCGAGCGCGGTGAGCTTTGGTGTCGCATTTGCGCAGAGCGGCTCCGCAAACGGGCAACGGGTGTGGAAGCGGCAACCCGAGGGCGGATCGATCGGATTGGGCGGATCGCCCGTGATCGGCGGCGTCTCGGTGCGCCTGTCAGGGTCGGAGGACGGCATCGCAGCAAGCAGCGCGCGCGTATAGGGATGCGCAGGGCTATCCCAGACCTGATCGACCGGCCCGAGCTCGACGACCTCGCCGAGATACATCACCAGCACGCGGTCGCTAATGTATCGGACGACGTTGAGGTCGTGGCTGATGAAGAGATAAGTCAGTCCGAACTCGCGCTTGAGATCGGCGAGCAGATTGAGCACCTGTGCCTCGACAGATTTGTCGAGCGCGGAGACGGCTTCATCCAGGATCACCAATCGCGGCGACAGCGCCAGCGCCCGCGCGATGTTGACGCGCTGGCGCTGGCCGCCGGAGATCTCGTGCGGATAGCGATTGGCGAAGTTTTCGGGGCGTAAGCCCACCTTACCGAGCAGCTCGCGCGCGAGGGTGCGTGCCGCGCCGTCGGCCATGCCGTGGACTTTTGGGCCGAAGGCGATGGATTCTTCGATTGTGAGGCGCGGATTGAGCGAGGCGTAGGAATCCTGGAACACCATCTGCATGCCGCGCCGCAGCTCGCGCAAGCTCAGCGACTGACCCACGGTCATGCCGTCATAGATGATGTCGCCGGTATCGCGCGGCATCAGGTGCATCAGAAGCCGCGCAGTGGTCGACTTGCCGCAACCGGATTCACCGACGATGCCGACGGTCTCGCCCTTGGCGACGGCAAAGGAGACATTGTCGACGGCGCGCACGGTGCGTTTGGCGGCGAACAGCCCGCCGCGCACCGGAAAATGCTTGGTCAGCCCGTTGACCTGCAGCAGCGGCTGCGCGGCGCCGCCGCGGTCTTCGACCGGCTCGAGCATGGAGACAGATGCGTTGCTCTCGCTCATGGCTAGTTCCTGATGTCCATGGCGCTGCGCAGGCCGTCCGAGAGCAGGTTGAAGCAGATCGACACCGCGAAGATCATCGCGCCCGGCAAGGCCGCGACCCAGGGATTGACATAGATCGCGGTGCGCAAGGTGTTCAGCATCAGGCCCCATTCCGGCTCCGGCGGCTTGGTGCCGAGGCCGAGGAAGGACAGACCGGCCGCCAGGATCATCGAAACCGAGATCAGGCTCGTGGCGTAGACGAAGATCGAACCCAGTACGTTGCCGAGGATGTGCACGCGCATGATGGTGAAGGGCCCGGCACCCGAGGCGCGCGCGGCTTCGACGAAATCCATGTTGCGGACGCCTGTCGTGACGCTTTCGGCGACGCGGGTGATCTGCGGCACGAACACGACGGTCAGCGACACGATGGAGTTGAGGATGCCGGCGCCCAATGCGCCGGAGATCGCGATCGCCAGCAACACCGAGGGGAACGCATAAAACACGTCGATCGTGCGCATGATCGCGGTGTTGAGCTTGCCGCCGACATAACCGGCGACGAGGCCGAGCGAGGTGCCGATGCCGAAAGCGAGGATCACGGGCAGGATGCCGATCACCAGCGACAGCCGGCCGCCATAGACCAGCCGCGCCAGCATGTCGCGGCCAAGCTCGTCGGTGCCGAGCGGATAACCTGACGTGCCGATGTGGCGCAGGCGGCGGATCATCGAGCCCTTGTAGGCGTCCTCGAGACCCAGCCACGGCGCGAGAATCGCCGAGAGGAAGATCAGCAGCAGCACCAGCGCGCAGGCCATGCTGACCTTGTCGCGGGCGATGCGGCGGCCGACGGTCGCCCAATAGCCCCGCGCCTTGGTCGCAGGCGCGGCCTGCAGAGCGGCGTCAGTGGTGGCGATTAGCGGAAGCTCGCTCATCTCAGCCCCGCTTGATGCGCGGGTCGATCGCGGCTTGCGCGATGTCGACCAGGAGATTGAGGAAGACGAAGAACAGCGCGAGGATCAGGATCGTGCCCTGGAGCAGCGGCAGGTCGCGCTGGAAAATCGCGGAGTTGAGCAGGAAGCCCGAGCCCGGCCAGGAGAACACCGTCTCGATCAGGATGGAGCCGCCCAGCATGTAGCCGAGCTGGAGCCCCATCACCGCCAGCGCGGTCGGCGCGGCGTTCTTGATGACGTGGCGGAACACGCCGCGCTCGTGCAGCCCCTTGGCGCGCAAGGCCTCGACAAAATCCTGGCTGAGGATGTCGCCGGTGAGTGCGCGGACGGTGCGGGTGACGATGCCCATGGGAATCACCGAGGTCGTGATCGCCGGCAGCACCAGATATTTCAGATGGGCCCAGTCCCACGCCCAGGAGTTGGAGCCATTGGGCCCGGCGCCGACCGCGGGGAGCCAGTTGAGCTGCACCGAGAAGATGATGACGAGCAGCATGCCGAGCCAGTAATGCGGCACCGACACGCCGGCGATGGCGAAGGAGGTCGCGACCTTGTCGATCCAAGTCTCGCGGAAATAACCGGCGATCAGGCCGAGCAGGATGCCCATCGTGAAGCCGATGATGGCGGCCGCGATCGCGAGCGTCACGGTGTTGCCGACCGCACGCATGACCTCGGCCAGAACGGGGCGCCCGGTGGCGATGGAATTGCCGAGATCGCCATGCAGGGCACGGAGCAGCCAAAGTCCGAACTGCACCGGCAGCGGGCGGTCGAAGCCATAGGCGGTGCGCAGCTGCGCGGCGAGCTCCTGCGAGGCATCTGCGGGGAGCACCGCAACGAGCGGATCACCCGGCGTGATGTGCACGAGCAGGAAACACACCAGCGCGACGCTGATGACGATCGGGACGACATAGACGATGCGTCTGGCGATATAGGCGAGCACGTTTGGTTCTTTCTTCCTTCTCCCCTTGTGGGAGAAGGTGGCGCGCACTTGGCGCGCCGGATGAGGGGTCGTCTCCGCGGACGATCTTGCAACGGTCGAGGGGTCTGCTCCAGCGGAGAGAGACCCCTCACCCGGCTTCGCTTTGCGAAGCCACCCTCTCCCACAAGGGCAGAGGGTGCATCGCGCAAGCCGCTAGACTACTGCACGATCGACACCGGCGAGAAGTCGATGAACCAGCTCTTCGGCTGCACGACGCCTGTGACCTTCGGGCTCATCGCGCGCGGGCCGACGTCGTGGGCGACGTAGAGGAAGGCGGCGTCGTCGACGGAGGCCGCGTGCAGTTCGGCGAGCGCGGCGTCGCGCGCGGCGGGGTCGAAGGTCTGCCGCGCCTTCTTTACCAGCTCATCGAACTTGGGATTGTTGATGAAACCCCAATTGTTCGAGACCGGCGGCGCCATGCCCGACTGCAGGAAGCGCACCAGCGCGAAGAACGGGTCCATCGCGGCATAGGTGACGTTGGTAGCGTTCGAGCCGTTGGCGCTGGGATCCTTGGCGCCGCGGCGCCAGTTGGTGAACAGCGTGTTCCACTCGATGACGTCAAGCTTCACGTCGAAATAGCATTCGGCGAGCGCCTGCTGCAGATATTCGTTCATCGCCAGCGGCTGCATCTGGCCGGAGCCGGAGGCCGAGGTCTGCGTCTTCACCGTCAGCTTCTTGTTTGGGCCGAAGCCCGCTTCCTGCATCAGCTTCTGGGCGGCGGCCTTGTCGTATTTGATCTCGAAGCTCGGCTTGCCGCGCCAGGGATGACCGGGCTCGAAGGTGCCGGTCGCGGGCACCATCAGTCCGGCAAGCAGGCCGTCCTTGAGGCCTTCGCGATCGATGCAGAGATTCGCGGCCTTGCGCACGCGGATGTCGTTCCAGGGCGAGCCCTCGACGCGCGAGAATTGCCAGGGCCAGACATGCGGCTGCTCGTTGGCGTAGAGCTTGAAGCCGCGCTGCTTGAGCTCGGGCAGCGCATCCGGCGCCGGCGCCTCGACCCAATCGACCTGCCCGGAGAGCAGCGCCGCGGTGCGCGCGTTGGCTTCCGGCATCGGCAGCAGCACCATCTTGTCGATCTTGGGCACGCGTGCCTTGTCCCAATAGCTCGCGTTCTTCACCAGCTCGAGCCGCTCGCGCGGCGTGAAGCTCGCCATCTTCCACGGGCCGGTGCCGGCGGCGTCCTTGGCAAACGCGGTCCAGGCCGCCTGCGACTTCGCCTTGGCGTCAGCGCCTTCCGCCTTGTCGTAGAAGTGCTGCCACTTCGCCGGGCTCGCCATGAACAAATTGGTGAGGTTGATCGGCAGGAAGCTGTCGGGCTCCTTGGTGGTGAGCTCGACCGTCATGTCGTCGATCTTCTTCGCCGAGGCCAGCGTCGGCATGCGCGAGGCCGTGACGCCGACCTGGCTGGCGTCGAATTGCGGCGCGTCCTGCTTCAAGACCTTCTCGACGTTCCATACCACCGCATCCGCGTTGAACGGCGTGCCGTCGTGGAAGGTCACGCCGGGACGCAGCTTGAAGATCCACTTGGTCTTGTCGGCATCGTCGACCTTCCACTCGGTGGCAAGGCCGGGGATCACCACGCTCGCCTTTTCGGCAGACGACAGGTCCCAGCCGGTAAGCGCGTCGTACATGGTGAGGCCGGTGAAGCGATTGCCTTCAAAACCCTGATCGGGCTGGCCCAGCGTGCGCGGAATATCGGCAGCGGTCATGCCGATGCGCAGCACGGTCTCCGCGCTGACCGCACGCGGCCAGGCCGCCGCAGTCGTTAGAGCGAGCACCGCGATCAATGCCGCGCGTGTGTTCTTCTTCGTAAGCATCGCCTCAATCCTTTTCCGGCTTCGATGACTATTTTTGATGCAATCGTATGCAATGGCTATGCCAGAGAGAAACTTATTCTGCAATTTGGCCCTGCGACGACAAGTCCTTGTGTGCCGGAGGCGGGTGTACGCGCCGCGCTGCCTATTCTGGCATCAAGATTGCCGGTTCGCTCCCGCAATCCCCTGGGAGTTCTAGGCCATGCGTATCCGTCTATCGATTTGTCTCGCCGTGCTTGCGCTGGCGTCGTCCGCAATCTCGACGCGCGCCGAAACCGTGGTGCGCTACGGCATCTCGATGGCAGACATTCCGCTGACCACGGGTCAACCCGATCGCGGTGCCGGCGCCTATCAGTTCACGGCTTACACGATCTACGATCCGCTGGTCGCCTGGGAGATGGACGTCGCCGACCGGCCCGGCAAGCTGGTGCCGGGGCTTGCGACCGAGTGGAAGGTGGATGACGAGGACAAGACCAAGTGGCGCTTCACGCTGCGCAAGGGCGTGACCTTTCACGACGGCAGCGCGTTCAATGCCGATGCGGTGATCTGGAATCTGGACAAGGTGCTCAACGACAAGGCGCCGCAATTCGACAAGCGCCAGAGCGCGCAGGTGAAGACCCGCCTGCCCTCCGTCGCCAGCTACGCCAGGATCGACGATTTCACGGTGGAGATCACCACCAAGACGGTCGATTCCTTCTTCCCCTATCAGATGCTGTGGTTTCTGGTGTCGAGCCCCGCGCAGTACGACAAGCTCGGCAAGGATTGGGACAAGTTCGCCGGCCAGCCCTCCGGCACCGGGCCGTTCAAGCTGACAAAACTCGTACCGCGCGAGCTCGCCGAGCTCAGCAAGAATCCTGACTATTGGAATAAGAAGCGCATTCCCAAGGCCGACAAGATCGTGCTGGTGCCGATGCCGGAAGCGCTGACGCGCACCAATGCGCTGCTCGCGGGCCAGGTCGATCTGATCGAGACGCCGGCACCGGACGCGGTGCCACAGCTCAAAGCCGCCGGCATGAAGCTCGTCGACAACGTCACGCCGCATGTCTGGAATTATCACCTGTCCGTGCTGCCGGGCTCGCCCTGGACCGACATCCGCCTGCGCAAGGCGCTGAACCTTGCGATCGACCGCGACGCCGTGGTGGGTTTGATGAACGGCCTCGCCAAGCCCGCCAAGGGCCAGGTCGACCCGTCCAGCCCGTGGTTCGGCAAGCCGAGCTTCGAGCTGAAATACGACCTCGCCGCCGCGAAAAAGCTCGTCGAGGAAGCCGGCTACTCCAAGGCGAAGCCGCTGAAGGCTACCTTCATCATCGCGCAAGGCGGCACCGGCCAGATGCTGTCTCTGCCGATGAACGAATTCCTGCAGCAGAGCTTCAAGGAGATCGGCATCGACATCGACTTCAAGGTGGTCGAGCTCGAGACGCTCTACACGCATTGGCGCAAGGGCGCGGCCGACGAGATCAACGCCGGCATCACCGCCAACAACATCGCCTATGTCAGCTCGGACCCGCTCTACGCTATCGTCCGCTTCTTCCATTCCGGCCAGATCGCGCCCGTGGGCGTCAACTGGGGCGGCTACAAGAACCCGAAAGTCGACGCGCTGATCGACGAGGCCAAGCAGACCTTCAATGCCGCCAAACAGGACGAGTTGCTGGCGCAGGCGCACGCTTTGATCGTCGACGATGCCGCGCTGGTCTGGGTCGTCCACGACACCAACCCGCACGCGCTGTCGCCGAAGGTGAAGCAATTCGTGCAGGCCCAGCACTGGTTTCAGGATCTGACCACGATCGGGATGGAGTGAAGGCCGCGATCACCGCTGCCGTACGGTGGGCAAAGCGTAAGCGTGCCCACCAATTCAACATTGCGGAGTGAGATCGTGGGCACGGCGCTTCTCACAAGTGGACTGGCTACACGCTCGAAACACTACTTCGTCAGCAGCGCGTACGCCCCGGTCCAGCCCTCCGGCGGCGGGTTGAGTTGGAAATCCTCGATCCGAGCCTCGTAGAGCCTGAACAGCTTCTCCAGGGTGTCGGCGTCCTCGCTTCGGCGGCCGCGCTCGATCGCATCGAGCGCGCCCTGCCAGTCGCGGCCGCGATAGCAGCCTAGCATCTCGATGGTGATGTTGCGCAGGCGCTGGAAGGCGGCCGAATGCATCACGTCCTCGCGTCCGGCGATGGCGTAGATCACCTCCGGCTCGGTCTTGCCCTTGACCATGATGAAGTCGAGCTCGAGGATCGCGAACCTGTCCTTGGCGGCGAGCGCCGTGCGGGAGCCGACGATGATGGGAAAACCGTATTCCTTCGACTGGCCTTCCAGCCGCGAGGCGAGGTTCACGCTGTCGCCGAGCACCGAATAGTTCTTCTTCAGGTCGGAGCCCATGTTGCCGACCACGCCGATGCCGGTGTTGAGACCGATGCCGACATTGAGCGGGATGTAGACGCGGCCGCCTTCGGCGGCTTCCTCCTCGCGCTCCCTGTTGACCGTGTCGATCTTCTCCAGCATCTGAATCGCGGCCTCGCAGGCGTTGACCTCGTGCTCGGCATCGTCGAGCGGCGCGTTCCAGAACGCCATGATGGCGTCGCCCATGTATTTGTCGATATAGCCCTTTCGTTCGATGATGACGTCGGTCAGCGGCGTCAGGAACCGGTTCATCAGCGCAATCAGGCCTTGCGGGTCGTGCTTGTAGCTCTCCGAGATCGTGGTGAAGCCGCGCACGTCGGAGAACATGATCGTCATCTCGCGCTCCTCGCCGCCGAGCACCAGCTTTTCCGGCGACTGCGCCAGCTGCTCGACCAGGACCGGCGACATGTATTGCGCGAACTGCCCACGGATCTGCACGCGCTGGCGCTGCTCGCGGACGAAGCTGGCGAAGATCAGCGTCAGGTAGACCGCCGTGGTCGAGAGCAGCGGATAGGTGAAATCGATGAGGTAGCGGTACTGCGCGTAGAAGAACCAGGACACGCCGACCAGGATGGCGGCGAAGGTCGCACCTGCAAGCACGAGGCGCACGGGACCGAGATTGGGCGTGAAGATGATCACCAGCAGGCCGATGATCAACGCCGCGAGCAATTCGACGCCGAGCGCGTAATTCGGCTGCGAGATCACCGCGCCGCTCAGCACGCTCTCCAGCACCTGGGCATGAATCTCGACCCCCGGCATGGTTGCGGACACCGGCGTGGTCTTGATGTCGTTAAGCCCGGCTGCGGAGGTTCCGACCAGCACCAGCTTGCCGGCAAACCTGCCCGGCGGCTCGCTGTTGTCGAGCACGTCGGCCGCCGAGACATAGATCGAGGGATCCCGACGCGCGTAGTGCACCCAGAACTGGCCGTTCTTGTCGGTGGGGATCTCGACGCCCTTGAGGCGGATCGACCTGACACCGGTCTTGTCGGTCCGGACCAGCAGCGTCGGCGTGCCCGTGACGACGCGCAGGATCTCGAGGCTGAGCGAGGGCATGATGTTGCCCTGTGCGCGCATGATCATCGGCACGCGGCGGATGAACCCGTCCCGCTCTTTCCTGATCGAAAACAGGCCGCGGCCGGCTGCAACCTTCTCGATGACAGGCACGTTGCGCAGCAAGCCCGGAAATTCGAACAGGAAGCGTTCGGCCCCCTCCTCGCCGACCGTCGCCACCCCGGTAAACGGCAGCGATTTGTCCAGCTCCGACAAGACGGACGGAAGCCCGGTCTCGCCCAGCACCACGCGCGAGCGCTTGATGGCGTCGGCGAGAATCTGGTCGTTGGTCGGCAGCTCGCGCAGCTTGGCGCGGGTGGCATCGTCGAGATAGCGCATCTGGTTCGCGACCAGATCCGGGTTGAGCCGGTCGGGTTCGGAGAACACCACGTCGAAGCCGATCGCCACCGCGCCGCTATTGGTGAGGTTCTGGATCAGATCGGCGATCCGCGTGCGCGGCCACGGCCACTGCCCGAGCTTGGCCAGGCTCTTGTCGTCGATGTCGACGATCACGACCGGACGCGCCGCCTTGTGGCGCGGGTCGATCAGCTGGAACATGTCGAAGGTGCGCAGCCGCAATTCCTGGATCGGCGGCGGATCCCACAGGCGCGCGCCGGCGAACAGCACCAGCAGCGCAAGGCACATGAGCCGCGCGAAGCCCAGCTTCCGCGCAAACCACCGCCGCAGGATCTTGAGACGTTTCATTCCAATCGGACTTCCTGGCCTGCACCATGCCGTGCGTGCCGATCATGGAGCGTCGGCGCGCGGTTGGCTATTCCCCGAACGCCAGGAACTAAGGGTTTTTTGCTGCGGTCAAGGTGGCAAGGCCGCCGTCACTAGGTGACATGAGGACCGAAGATGAAGTCGCTGGCCTGCAGGTTCGCGCTGACCACGCCCTTCAGCAGGATGGTCTCGTGATTGTCCAGCGTGAGGAGCGTACCGCCATCCTGCGACGCCGGTGACAGATCGCCGATCGAGCTGATGCCGCTGAACTGGCGCAGGTCGATCTTGTCGAGGCCAATCTCGAAATCGTTCACGGTGTGCTGGATGGCATCCTGCGATGCGGCCGGCGCGAACACGAACTGGTCCTTGCCGCCGCCACCGATCAGCGTGTCGCTCGACTCGGTCGCGAAAATGACGTCCTTGCCGTCGGCGCCCGAAAGAACGATTTGCTGGCTGGTCTCTCCCTCGACAAAGATGAAATTGACCGTGTCGGAGTGGCCGGACGAGTCGGCGACGGTCAGCGTGATCTGGTCGAATTCGGGCGGCTGCGGGTAGTCATCGGTGCTGGCGCCCGTCGGATCGTAGACGACGCCGGTGCCGCCGCTCGCGAGGCCGGCGTTGATCTGCTCGAGCGAACCCGTCATCGGAGCGAAATAGACGCTGCTGACGTCCGGATGTGCGGTCGACAGCGTGACGGTGAACGTATCCGCCGCCGCGCCTGCATCTGTGTCGATGACGACGAGATCGTTGACGATGTCGTTGCCGTTCTCGATGATGTGCTCGACCTGGAAGCTTGCGGTATCGATGACCGGACCGTTGGCATCGTTCGCCCCCGTCACGTCGACCGTGAGCGTGGCCGTGCCGGTCGCACCGTGCACATCCGTGGTCTGGACCGTAAAGGTATCGGCGTAGGAACCTGCCGCCAGCGCATTGATCGCCGCGGCGTTCGGGACGTAGCTGTAGCAGCCGTCGGGATTGATCGTCAGCGTGCCGTACAATCCGACAGCCGTCGTTGCCGGGTGATGATCCGCATTGAGGACGGCATAGGTCAGCGTCGCCGTCTCGCCGGTATCGACGTCGTTCCCCGTCAGCGTCCCGTTCAGATCCGAGAAGGTGTCGGCAGCGGCCGTGTCCGTGAGCGGACCGATGTGGAGATCGGCGAGCGTCGGCGCATCGTTGCTGCCGGCGATGTTGACGGTGACGATCGCGCTGGTGCCCGCACCGTACCCGTCATCCGGAACGGTGGTGTATTGCAGCGACAGCGTCTGGCCGGCGGCGAGGAAGTCGAAGGCATGGCCTTGCGAATCGAAATTCCAGGTGAGTTGCGTCTGCGTGGCCGTGCCGTCGAGGATATCGCCGGACGGAACGCTGAGATAGTTCAGGAGGTCCGCATGCGACAGCCCGCCGACGCTGCCGGACTGCGGCGCGCCGTCGAGAGCAACCTGCAGCTCGCCGACCGACACCGTGACATGATCGGTCGCGTCGACGTCGGAGAGCGCCAGCACGCCGTGCGCAAGCTGGCCGGCATTGGTTTCCACGAGATCGGCGACGGCGCCGCCCGGTCCTGACGTGCTGCTTGCCCAGTCCGCATCGCCCTCAATGGCGAGGCTCTTGGCGGGATTGACCGCATTGGCGGCCGTGGTCCCGCTACCGTCGCCGAGCTGGTAATACGCGGCGAGGTTCGTCTCGCTGCCGGTGAGCGCCGTGAAATCGAGCGACTGGATCTGCGCCTGCGTCAGCGCGGCGTTCCAGACGCTGACATCGGCGATCGAGCCGAAGAAGCCTTCCGCGCCAAAGCCCGCCGCGCCCGGCTCGCTCGCGGCGCCGATCATCATGTAGGACGCCGACGGATTCGACGGACTGCCGTCGATGGGGTTGATCGACCAGGCCTGCGAATATTCGAGGTTGCCGTCGAGATAGAGCGAGAAGGCGCCGTTGTCGCGGGTCAGCGCGACGTTGTGCCATTGCGATGCCGCGAGCGCCACGCCGGTATCGGCGATCTGAACGCCGCCTGCGAGGATCTGCAGCTCCATCGTGCCATCGGCATTGACCGTACCGAGCAGGCCGAAGCCCGTCGTCGAAGTGTTGCCGTTGTAGAACAGGATCTGGCCATGACCGGCCTCTGCGCCCCCGTTCCAGTTCACCCAGCCGTCCAGCGTCACCTCGTCGGAAGCGACCGTCGGCACCTCGCCCACCGCGATGGTCTGGCCGTCGAAATTCATGTAGTCCGACGTGACATAGGAGACCGCCGGCGCATCGTTGGTGCCGGTGATCGTGACGGTGACGTCCTGGCTGACCGTGCCGCCATGCTGGTCGTCGAATGTGACGGTGTAGACCTGAGTGATGGTCTGCCCTTCCGCCAGCGATTGCAGCACGGGATCGCTGTTGTCCAACGTGAAGTGCCAGCCGAGCGTCGCAGCGTTGCTGGCATCGCTGCCGGATTCGGACACGGCGTCGATCGTGAAAGTGCCGATATTCGTGCTGTCGTCCTCGAAGCCCGGCAGGGCCGAACTGACCGACGACGACTTGAACACCGCCTGCGCGGTGTGGGTGTCGATCAGGTCGACATCCTGGATCGCCAGCGTGCCGCCGGCCGTCAGCGAGGCGTCGTCATCCTCGGTCACCGCGCCCGTCGCCGCGGCGGCATCGCTGGTGATGGTCGGCGCATCGTTGGCGCCGTTGATCGTGACGGTCACATCCTGCGAGACATACGCGCCGTGATCGTCGGTGAAGGTGACGGTGTAGACCTGGGTGATGGTCTGGCCCTGCGCCAGCGACTGCAGCACCGCATCGTTATTGTCGAGGCTGAAGTGCCAGCCAAGCGTCGCACCGTTGCCGGTGTCATCATTGAACTCGGCGATTGCGGAATCGATCGTGAAGGTGCCGAGCGGCGTGTCGTCGTCGAAGCCCGGCAGATGCACGCTCGAGGTCGACGATTTGAACACCGTCTCCGCAGTGTGGGTGTCGACCAGATCGAGGTCCTGGATCGCCAGCGTGCCGTCGATCGACAGCGTCACGCAGGCGTCCTCGGTCACAGCTCCGGCGGCATCCGCGGCACTGCTGGTCATCGTCGGCGCGTCATTGGCGCCGTTGATGGTGACGGTCACGTCCTGCGAGACGTATGCGCCGTGATCGTCGGTGAAGGTGACCGTGTAGACCTGAGTGATGGTCTGGCCCTGCGCCAGCGACTGCAGCACCGCATCGTTGTTGTCGAGGCTGAAGTGCCAGCCGAGCGTCGCACCATTATCGGTGTCGATGATGGATTCGAGCACTGACGGATCGATCGTGAAGGTCCCGAGCGGCGTATCGTCGTCAAAGCCCGGCAGATGCACGCTCGACGTCGACGACTTGAACACCGCCTGCGCCGTATGCGCATCGATCAGGTCGAGATCCTGGATCGCCAAAGTGCCGTCGATCGACAGCGTCACGCTGGTGTCGTCCTCGATCACCTCTCCGGCGGCGTCCGCGGCACTGCTGGTCACCGTCGGCGCGTCGTTGGTGCCGGTGATGGTGACCGTGACGTCCTGGGTGACCTCCGCACCGTGATTGTCGGTGAACGTGACGGTGTAGATCTGGGTGATGGTCTGGCCCTTGGCCAGCGACTGCAGCACCGGATCGTTGTCGTTGAGCGCGAAATGCCAACCCAGCGTCGCGCCGTTGTCGGTGTCCCCGTTGGATTCCGTCACCGACGGGTCGATCGTGAAGGTCCCGAGCGGCGTATGGCCATCGAAGCCCGGCAGATGCGCGTTCGACGTCGCCGACTTGAACACCGCCTCCGCGATGTGGGTGTCAATCAGGTCGAGATCCTGGATCGCCAGCGTGCCGCCGGTCGAGAGCGTCAGCGTGGCCGCATCCTCGGTCACGGCCCCCGCCGCAGCGTCTGCATCGCTCGCGATGGTCGGCGCGTCGTTGGTGCCGGTGATGACCACCGTGACGTCCTGCGTCACCGTCCCGCCATGATGGTCGTCGACGGTCACGGTGTAGACCTGCGTGATGGTCTGACCTTCCGCCAGCGACTGCAGCACCGGATCGTTGTCGTCGAGCGTGAAGGTCCAGCCCACCGATCCACGGGAACTGACGCCCGGACTCTCGACCACCGGATTGAGCGCGAACGTGCCGATATGCGACGTGCCGTCGCCGAACCCGGGCAGGTGCGCGCTTGAAACTGTCGACTTCAGGACGTAGCTCGCAGTGTGCGTATCGGTGAGATCGGGGTCGTTGAAGACAATGGTGCCGTTCGCCGCGAGCGTGGCCGCTGTATCTTCGGTCACAGCGCCGGCCGGATTGGTGTCGTCCTCGACGATCGTCGGCACGTCGTTGGTACCCTCGACATTGACGTCCGCACCGTTGATGGACACGGTGATCGGCGTGCTGACGACGCCGCCGTGTCCGTCATCGACCTGCACCACATAGTTGAGGGTCAGCGTCTCGCCTTCGGCGAGGAAATCGAAGAGATGGTCGGAAACGCTGTAGGTCCAGATGGCCGAGCCGTTGTTGCCGTTGCCCGCACCCTGCAGCACGGTGAGCGGCACCTCGACGGCGGCGATCGCCGCGAGTTGCTGCGGCGTCAGCGTCGCGCTGATATCGTGGCCCTGCGCATCGAGATATTTGAAGGGCTGGCTGGACGAGAGCGCCGCGCTCACGATGGGCCGGTCGGTCAGATCGACGTCGGTGAAGGTGACCGTTCCCGTGATGGTGTCGAGAGCCTCGTTGCCGGTGCCGATCTTCTCGATGACGGTTCCGCCCGACGTCGCGACGGTGGGCTTGTCGTTGGTCCCCGTGATCGTGATGGTGATCGGGATGAGCTTCGACTCGGGGCTCACCGAGAAATTGGTATCGACGCGGACCATGTAGGTCAGCGTCAGCGTTTCGCCGGCGGCGAGGAAGTCGAAGACGTTGTCCGGGATCGTGTAAGTCCAGACCGCCGAGCCGTTGTTGTCGTTGCCGGCGCCGGGGACGACGTTGATCTGGATCTGCGTCGCTGCGATGTCCTGCTTCTGGAGATCGGTGAGCGAGCCGGTGACGTCGTGCTGTCCGGCGTCCTTGTAGGCATAGTTCGGCGCTTCGGCGAGGCTGATGCTCACCGTCGGCCGGTCGCCGAGGTTTTGGTCGACGAACCTGATCAGGCCGGAGATCGTATCGGCATGGGTGTCGCCGGTCGCGTCAGCACGCTCGGTCAGCGAGAACGCCGTCTTCAAATTGCCACTGGCGTCGAAGCTCTGCGCAATCGGTTGGCCGGGAATACGCAAGGCGGGCGGCGTGGAGGTGCTCGGCCCTTCCGATCCCTGCGTATTGAGATTGACGAAGGTCGCGGTCACGATGGGGCCGGACGCCGACTTGAACACCACGTCCAGGCTCATCGGCGTGAGCGTGTCGGTGAAGTTCGTGGTCAGCTTGGTGTTGGTGTTGTTGTCGGTGAACTTCAGCGTGAACACGTCCGTGATCAGCTTCTGAACGTCCGGCGACATCAGCGCATTGGAGATCGAGACGTTGCCGCCGCTGATCTGGATCATCTGGCCGGCCTGGTTGACCGTCGCGATCGGCAGCAGCGTGATCTTGTCGAACAGGATGTAGGAGCCCGTCGTGCCGTTCGGCTCGACCAGCACCTGGAAGCTGGCCTGCGGCTGCGGATCGCCGCCGCCGGCCGGAACGACGAAGTTGATCTGTGTCAGCACCGCCGTGCCGCGGATGCCCATGGTGGCGACCGGCGTGTCGATCTTCATGTCGCCGTGCTTGGCGGTCTCGCCGGCGACGAAGGTGATGGTGCCGGCGACGAGGCTCAGCAGCGAGGAATTGCTCGACCCGTTGGGGTCGTAGACCATCTCGTTCAGCACCATGCGCGCGTTCGAAGACAAGCCGAACACGGTGCCGTCGATGAAGGTGATGCCGAGGGTCGAATCGGCGCCGGTCGAAACCACGTCGCCCTTCTCGACGTTGTCGCCATTGTTCAGGATGACCGAGACGCCGTTGCGGATCGCGGTCGCGCTTCCGGAGAGCTTGGTGACGTGGCCGATGACCTGGGCCGCGGCAGCGCCGGGCGCGGCTTGCGCAACCTGGACATAGCCGGTGAGCGCGTTGACGATGTCGCCGGTGAGGTGGGCGCCATCGGGCGAGGCGAGCGCTGCGCGCTTGTCACCCCGGAAATAATCGTGAACGACGAATTCATGCCCCTCGTGGGACAAGACGAGATCGAGGCCTGCGCGCTTGAACTCGCCGTTGAAGATCAGGTTGGGGTCGGGAACAACGAACGCGCCGTCAGGCACGTGACCGTGCGCCTTCGCGGTAAAGGAATCGACATGGGCATTGGTCGGGGCAATGACGGGCGAGCGGGAACCCTGGCCGTCCAAGGAAATCGCGCCGTCAAATTGGCCAGCGTAATTCAACCGGGCACCGTAAAAAGGGTTAAAATTTAAGTAAGTATCGACTGCCTAAGCTTGCATAGCATTACCAAGTCCTTAGCGATACCACCTAATGCTTGTGTGATTTCGCATCACTTGGCCGTAGGCGCCCCTGCGGAGCGGCGCCTCCATAGAGAAGCCGAAGTAATCTTTCAAATATTCTGAAGTCGAATTCGGCCTATTTGCTCGCATTTCCAGTCTTCCAAGGCAGCCTGCCGTATAGTCACGGCACAGATACTTGCGTCATCTTTTGTTGGCGGGGTCCCGCCCCATCCTGCGGTAAATACAGAGCTAAATCTGTGACCTAAGTAACAGACCCCGTGAAATAGCGGACTGTTAGGCATAGGACGCAGATTCGACGCCCCCACAACTTGTGCCTGCAATTGGCTCCATTTCGCGGCAGCAGAACACCTCCTAGCCCGGGAATCGTAAAATTTTACGCAATTTGGGCAGGTCGGTTTCAGCCTGTTCCCGGTTTTAGGAACCCCTGCCGGGCGCATTAAGCAGAACAAAACGGCCCGTCTCGCACTATCTCCCCGAAAGCAACAAAGCCCGGCGCGTCGAGGTCGAGGGGGACCCGGTGAAGCCAGGAAGGGGATGTCAGATGGAGACCGCTGCTCGCTCGCGCGCCTGGCGCGCAATGCTTGTCCTGTGCGGATTGATCCTGTTCGGATCGGCCGCCGAGCTTCGCGCCGGCTCGCTGCTGTCGCCGGGAGCCGGCCTTCTCGTGCGCAAATCCGCCGAGCCGTTCGGCGTATTCGCCTTCGCGATTTCGTCCGGCAGCCTGCGGCAAAAATGGCTCGCGCTGAAGGACAGGCTCGACGACGACATGGTGCAGCTTGCGCTGTGCGACGGCGACCGCGACAATTGCGCGTCGCCCGCGGCCCTGAAGCTGCTCGCCATCGTCGACCAGGCCCGTACTCGCGACGGCCGCGCGCGGCTCGGCGAGACCAACCGCGCCATCAACCTTGCCATCCGGGCCGCCAATGACGGCATGGACGACGTCTGGAGCTCACCGCTTGCGACCTTCGCCAGCGGCACCGGCGATTGCGAAGACTACGCCATCGCCAAGCTGGCCGCGCTGCGGCTGGCAGGAATCGCCGCCGAAGACCTCCGCATCGTCGTGGTGCGCGACGCCAGGGCCGGTGAAGAGCATGCGGTTGCCGCAGCAAAGCTCGACGGCCGCTGGCTGATGCTCGACAACCGCCGCATGGCAATGGTCGAGGACGACGCCGCGCGCAGCTATCAACCGCTGTTCACACTCTACCAGTCGGCCGTGCTGAAATATGTCGACGACCCCGCGCGGTTCTCGATGGCGTCCGGCGCGAATTGACCCTCTTGTAAACCAGACCTCCCCACACAACCCCATTCCACCACGCGATCCCAGACGCTAGCATGGCGCTTCCATGCGGGGGCGAGGGAATGCGGTTCATCGTGCTGACTGTGATTGCGCTGCTGACGCTCGCCTCATCCGCGTCAGCGCAGTCCGACCGCTCCATCGCCGACAGGCTGCCGCTGTTTGCCAAGAACAACTGCGCGCAGATCCGCGACCCTGGCAATCAATTGTTCTGCGGAGACGCCGCGCTTGCGGCCGCCGCCGAGACGTTGAGCACCGCGATCGAGGCGCGGCTCGCCCGCCTGCCCGATCGCCTGCCTGCGATCGAAGAGAATGCGATCTGGATCCGCCAGCGCAATCTCGGTTGCGGCATCGTCGGGCAGACCGCGGTCCGCCCTGACGAATTCGACCGGGTGAAGGCGTGCCTGCTCAAGGTGACCGAGGAGCGCGCTGCGATCGTGCGCGATCCCGACTTCGACTGCCTGGCGGCCAACACCGCAGCAGGCGCGCTGATCTGCGCGGACCCGTCGCTGACCCTGGCCGAAGCAGAGCTCAATGGCCTCGTGCTCGGACTGATCAGCAAGCTGGATTCGACCGCGGCGCGCTTTGCCTTCGCTGAATACGGCAGGTGGACCCGCGAACGCGACCGCAAATGCAATTTGGTCGGCAAGGAGAACGTGCCGCTCGAGGAGCTCGAATCCGCGGAGGACTGTGTTGCGGAGCATTTGAAGCGCAAGACCGACGAAGTGCGCGCCGCGAAGGGAGATCCCAAGAAGGTGTTCGGCCGCCAAGTCGCGGCCCGCATCCCCGACACCGACGCGGTCGACTTCTGCGCCGCACGGATCCATGCGGCCAATTCGTGCGGCAACTTCCTGCGCATCAACCGCGTCTACGCGCTCGACAGCCAGGTGACCGAGCAGGAGGCGCAGGTCACGGGCGAGATCGAAATGGCGGTGCTGGCGCCCTTCACTGTGTGTAGCAAGGTCGCGACCACCTGCACCGGCACCTGCTGGGACGCCAGGACCGGTCGTCCGCAGCCAGGCGCCGCCAACAAGGAACGCTCGGCGGAAGCCTTCAACGTGACGCGCCGCCTCAGGATCCAGCGGACGTTTGCGTTCGTCAAAGCCGCCGACGGCTGGCGCTGCCGCGAGGACGAACTGGCGCCGGTGAATTCGGGGACGGCCGGCGGGGGATCGTAGCACTTACCCTCCCTTGGAGGGGGAGGGCCGGCTCACATGGAGCGCAGCGAAATGTGAGACGGGGTGGGGTGACGAACTCTCGGCTTGGCGGCACTGCCCGTGCTGAGAGATCACCCCACCCCGCTCGCGCTACGCGCGATCGCCCCTCCCCCACCAGGGGAGGGTGAAAGCGAAGCATCAGAACATCAGATTGTCCTTCACCAGCACCCAGCGGCCGCCCTTGACCTGCTGCACCTGGGTGATGGTGTTCGCGAGGTGGTCGGTCTTGGAGAACTTGGTCGGCGGCGAGTTGAAGATGTCGAGGAATTTTTCACCCGACTCGAGCGCATCAAGCATCTTCTGGCCCGTGAGGTCCTTGCCGGCCTTCTGCGCATAGAAGGCGAAGGTCATCATCGCATTGTAGCCGATGATCGCCTGCGTGTTGGCGTCGGTGCCGAACATCTTCTTGTAGTTGACGAGCCAGTCCTTGACCTTGCCTTTCGCGGTGTCCTCATAGGGGATCTCGAAGCCGCTCGCGGCGTAGAGGCCTTCGACGGCGTCCTTGCCGAGCATCGGCACTTCCATCACGTTGGTCGGCGTTGCGCCGAGGAAGGTGACGTCCCAACCGAGCTTCTTGGCCTCGGTCATGGCGCCGATGGGTTCACGCAGCACCGCGCCGAGCACGACGAGGTCACAGCCGTCGGACTTCATCTTGGCGACCTGCGCGCTGAAGTCGGAGGCGCCGCGCTTGTAGCTGGTGATCGAAGCCGGCTGCACCTTCATGGCTGTGAGCTGCTGGTTGAAGCCGTCGAGCACGTTTTTGCCGTACTCGTCGTCCTGGTGCATGATGCAGGGCTTCTTGAAGTTCTTCCACTCCATCATGTATTTCAGCGCCGCGCGCGTGCTCTCGACATAGGGCAGCAAATTGTTGAACTTGAGCCGCTCCTGCGGCTTGGCCGGATCGAACTTGAAGGTGAACTCGGCGGCCGTCAGCGGAAAGAGCTGAAGCACGCCGGCGTCGAGCAGGATGTCCTGCGCGGCGAGCACGGTAGGCGATCCCATCGCCCCGACCATTGCGAAGATCTTGTCGCGCTCGATCAGTTTTTGCGACGCCAGCACGGCCTTTTTCGGATCGTAGCCGCTGTCCTCGATGACGAGGCGGATCTTGCGGCCGTTGACGCCGCCGGCCGCGTTGATCTCCTCGGTCGCCATCTTCATGCCGTTGGAGACCGGAACGCCCCAGCCCTTGATCGGGCCCGAGAGATCCTGATGCGTACCGATGACGATCTCGCTTGCCGAGATGCCCTCGTTGGTGACCTTGGTTTGCGCCGCGGCCGGCAGACAGGTGAGCACCACGGCACTCACAGCAAGGCCGAACGCGCTGAACGATTTCGACATTGACGTCTCCTCTCCTAAAGGCCCGTGTTACGCGGAGGGCGGGGGCCGTCGCTCCTTCGCTTTCTCAGACGTGACTTTTCTTCAGCGCATGCCCCTTCTCGGAAAACCGGTTTCCACTCTTCCGGGGCATGCGCATGCCTCACGCCACCGCGCGTTGGCGATACATCGCTTCGATCTCGGCGGCGTAGCGCTTGTTCACGAAGCCGCGCTTCAATTTCATGGTCGGCGTCAGCTCCTCGTCCTCCGGCGTGAGCTGGCGCTCGATCAGGTAGAACTTCTTGATGGTCTCGACGCGGGCGAAATTGCCGTTGACCTGCTCGATCTCGCGACCGATCAGATCCTGAATCTCCGTCGCCCGGCACAGGCTCGCATAATTGGTGAAGGGAATGTCGTGATCCTGGGCGAACTTCTCGACATTCTCCTGGTCGATCATCACGAGGCAGGTCAAATACGGCCGCTTGTCACCGATCACGACGGCATCCGAGATGTAGGGCGAGAATTTGAGCTGGTTCTCGATCTCGGACGGCGTGATGTTCTTGCCGCCGGAGGTGATGATGATGTCCTTCATCCGGTCGGTGATCCGAACGAAGCCCTCGTTGTCGATGGTGCCGACGTCTCCGGTGTGCAGCCAGCCGCGCTGATCGATCGCCTCCGCCGTCTTCTCCGGCTGGTTGAGATAGCCCATGAACAGGAAGTCGCCCTTGATCAGGATCTCTCCTTCGGGCGACAGCGCGACCTCGCCCCAGGACACCGCGGTACCCACCGAGCCGAGCTTGATCCGCTCCGCCGGCATCATGGTGGCGACGCCGCAATTCTCGGTCTGGCCGTAGAGCTCGTGCATGTCGATGCCGAGCGCGAGATACCAGCGGATCAGTTCCGGCGCGATCGGCGCCGCGCCGGTGAAGGCGACGCGGCAGCGATCGAGCCCGATCATGCGGCGGATGTTGCGGAATGCGACCCGGTAGGCGACGCGGCTTGCGAGCCGCAGCGACAGCGGCGGCGCCTTGCCCTCGAGCCTGTAGTCGACCATGCGGTAGCCGATGCCGATGGCGCGGCGATAGACCCATTGCTGGAGCGGCGTCGCATCCTTCAGCGCGATGGTGACGGCGGAATAGAATTTCTCCCAGATGCGCGGCACCGCCAGGAAGACGGTCGGCTGCACCTCGCGCAAATTGTCCGGCACGGTCTCCGGGCTCTCGGCGAAATTCATCACCGAGCCGAGCGCGACCGAGATGTAGTAGCCGCCGATGCGTTCGGCGACGTGGCAGAGCGGCAGGAAGATCAGGCGGTCGTCGTCCTCTCGCGCCGGGATGAAGTCATTGGCATGCCGCATCTGGTGCGTGACGCTGCGGTTGGCGTGCATCGCGCCTTTGGGCGGGCCGGTCGTGCCGGACGTATAAACGAGGATGGCGAGATCGCCGGCGCTGCGGCTGTCTATCATCTCCTGCCACAGCGCCTCGCGCCCGACCATGTGATTGCGGCCGAGCGCGCGAAACTCGTCGAGCGACATCACCATGTCGTCGGAGAAGCCGCTGAGCCCCTCCATGTCGAACACGATGATCTTCTGCAGGCTTGCACAGCGGGCGCGGCAGGCGAGGATCTTGTCGAGCTGCTCCTCGTCCTCGGCGAAGATCACCCTGGTTCGGGAATCGTTGACGAGATATTCGACCTGGGACGACGCGTCGGTCGGGTAGATGCCCGAGGAGACACCGCCGGCGCACAGGATGCCCATGTCGGCATGGACCCATTCCGGGACGGCGTTGGCGATGATGGAGGCGACGTCGCCGGGCAGGAAGCCGATCGCATTGAGCCCGTAGGCGATCTCCTTGGAGATCTCCAGCCATTCGCGCCAGCTCGTCGGCTGCCAGATCCCGAATTTCTTCTCGCGGATCGCCGGCCGATCGCCGCGCGCCTCCGCAGCGCGCAGAAAGCTCTTTGCGATCGTATCAGCGACCGTCAGCACCGCCGGTCGGGCCATGCGCCTCTCCTCCCTGTCGCCTGCCTCCGCTGCCTGCCTTGCCGGCGGTCTATGTCGCGGATGGCAAGCTCATCTTACTGCCAGCTTGTCCTCACCGCCACGTCTTCTTCTTTTTCCAGCGCCGCTCGCCGCGGGCGCCCGCTTCCTTGGCGCCAAGGTAGAACTCCTGGATGTCCTGGGAATGCATCAAGCGGTCGCAGCTGTCGTTCATCACGATGCGGCCGATCTCCAGCACATAGCCGTAATGCGCCGTCTCCAGCGCCACCTTGGCGTTTTGCTCGACCAGCAGGATCGACATGCCCTGCTCCTCGTTGACGCGCCGGATGATGGTGAAGATCTCCTTCACCAGCAGCGGCGACAGGCCGAGCGAGGGCTCGTCGAGCAACAGCAGCGTCGGCCGGTTCATCAGCGCGCGTCCGATCGCGAGCATCTGCTGCTCGCCGCCCGAGAGCTGGCCGGCCGGCTGGTTGATGCGCTCCTTCAGGCGCGGGAAATAGCCGTAGACGCGCTCGAGATCGTCAGCGACGCCGTCGCGGTCCTTGCGCGGATAGGCCCCCATCATCAGGTTCTCGCGCACGGACAGGAACGGGAACACCTCGCGCCCCTCCGGCACATGGCTGAGGCCGAGCCGCACGATCCGGTCGGCCTCCATGCGCTGGATCGGCTTGCCCAGGAATTCGATCGAGCCCTTCTGCGGATCGAGGATGCCGGAGATGGTCTTCAGGACCGTGGTCTTGCCGGCGCCATTGGCCCCCAGCAGCGTGACGATGCGGCCGCGCGGCACTTCCAGCGAGATGCCGCGGATCGCCATGATCGGTCCGTAATAGCTCTCGATGTTGGAGAGCTTCAGGATGATATCGGGTGTCACCGCGGCATCCATGGGTCAGGCTCCAAGATACGCGGCGACGACGTCGGGGTGCTGCTGAACCTCGGCAGGCGAGCCCATCGCCAGCACGCGGCCGTAGTTCAGTGCGATGACGCGGTCGGAGACCCGATTGACCAGCGACATGTCGTGCTCGACCATCAGCACGGTGATGCCGAGCTCGCTCTTCATGTCCCGGATCCAGAACGACATGTCGTCGGTCTCCTCGACATTGAGGCCGGATGACGGCTCGTCGAGCAGGATCAGCTTGGGCTCCGAGCACAGCGCGCGGGCCAGCTCGATCACCTTGCGGACACCATAGGGCAGGCCGGAGATCAGCTTGTCGCGATAGGGTTCGAGATCGAGGAATTCGATGACCTGCTCGACCCTGCGGCGGTGCAGCTTCTCGTTGGCCCGCACACTCGGCAGGAACAGCAGTTCCTGCCAGAGCTGCGTGCTCGAGTGCCGGTGGCGGCCGACCAGGAGGTTGGAGAGCACGGTCGCGTTCTCGAACAGCTCGATGTTCTGGAAAGTGCGGGCGATGCCGAGCTTGGCGATGTCGTAGGGCGGCTCCTCCGTGATGTCCTGATCCTCGAAGAAGATACGGCCCGAGGTCGGCCGGTAGATCCGCGAGATCAAATTGAAGATCGAGCTCTTGCCGGCGCCGTTGGGCCCGATGATCGAGAGGATCTCGCCCTTCTCGATCGCGAAGGACACCGCATCGACGGCCTTGAGGCCCCCGAAATGCAGCGACAGGTTCTCGGCGCGGAAATAGCTCATCGGTTCCGCTCCGACTTCACATAGATCTTCTGCCGCTTGAAGGTGGCGCGCTTGTAGAGCGGGAACAGCTGGAAGAAGAGCTTGATCTTCAGCCAGCGGCCGTAGAGGCCGAGCGGCTCGAACAGCACGAACAGCACGATGATGATGCCGTAGATCGCGCCCTTCAGGCCGTTGAGCGAGGCGAAGGCCGCGACGTTCGACTTGATATTTCCCGCGATCGCCGGGCCGGCGCCAAGCGTCGCCGCGATGCCGGAGATCATGCCGGGCATGTCGTCCTTGAGGTAGGTGAGGAACGGATCGATCATCACGATGAAGATCGCGCCCAGCACCGCACCGTGCAGGCTGAAGGTGCCGCCGATCAGGATCACGATGATGAACTCGATCGAGAGCTGCAGCGTGAACATCTCCGGCGAGATGAAGGAGAGCTTGTGGGCGAACAGCACGCCGGCAAAGCCGGTGATCGCCGCCGAGATCGCAAAGGACTTCACCTTATAGAGCGCGACGTTGACGCCCATGCTGCGCGCCGCCGTCTCGCTGTCGCGGATCGCGACGAAGGCGCGCCCCGTCGGCGAGCGCAGCAGATTGAGCGTTCCGACGATGGTCAGCACCAGCACGGCAAGGCAGAGGAAATAGAAGGCCGGGCTGTCGCGCGGCACCGTGACGCCGAGCAGCGACAACGTCTTGACCCGCATGCCCTCGTTGCCGTTGGTGACGCTTTCCCAGCGCGCCAGGATCTCCTCGACGATCAGGGCGAAGGAGATCGTGGCGATGACGAGGTAGATGCCGGTGAGGCGCAGCGCGGGAAAGCCGACCATCGCGCCGATGATGCCGGTCAGGCCGCCGGCGGCGAGGAAGTAGACCGGGAACGGCACGTTGTATTTCTGCAAATAGGCGGCGGTGTAGGCGCCAATGGCGAGGAACGCGGCGTGGCCGAGCGAGGCCTGGCCGGTGAAGCCGGTGAGGATCAAGAGCGCCACGCCGACGGTCGCATAGATGCAGACGAAGACGAGCTGGCTCATCAGATAGCTGGAGAGCACATAGGGTGCGATCAGCAGCAGGGCGAGCAGGATGCCGTAGGAGACGAAGTAGCCCGAATGCGGGAACAGCTTGATGTCGTCCTCATAGTCGGTCTTGAACAGGAAGCGCATGGCGTTCAGACCTTCTTGCGGACGTGGTGGCCGAACAGGCCTTCGGGCTTCAAGAGCAGCACCGCGAGCAGCACGAGATAGGGCGCGACGTCCTTCCAGCCTTCGGGCAGGTAGAAGCCGGCCATGCTCTCGATCACGCCGATCAGGACGCCGCCGACCACCGCACCCGGAATCGAACCGAAGCCGCCGAGCACCGCGGCCGGAAACGCCTTCAGGCCGAGCACGAGGCCGACATTGGAATGGATGAAGGTGATCGGCGCCAGCAGGACGCCGGCGCAGGTCGCGACCGCCGCGCTGATCGCCCAAACGATCGACACCACGCGCTTGACGGGGATGCCCATGTAATAGGCGGCGAGCATGTTCTCGGAGCTGGCACGCATCGCGGTGCCGAGCGTGGTCTTGTTGAAGAACAGCCAGAGCAGCGTGCACAGGATCATCGTCGCCGCGATCACCGACAGCTTGTCGTAGGCGAGCACCAGCGAGCCGATGCGCAGCACGCCCTGGCTGAACGGCGTCTCGATCTTCAGATCGTCGGTGCCCCAGATCATGCCGGCGATCGAGCGCAGGAAATAGCCGAGGCCGATGGTCGCCATGATGATGGAGAATTGCGGATAGCCGAGGATCGGCCGCACCACCACGCGCTCCGCCAGCATGCCGAACAGCGCCATTGCGGCCACCGCACCGGCAAAGCCGATCCAGTAGTTCAAGCCCATCATGCCGATGAAGGTGAAGGCGAAGAAGCCGCCGAGCATCATCAGATCGCCCTGGGCGAAATTGACGACCTCGGTGGCCTTGTAGACGAGCACGAAGCCGAGCGCGATCAGGCCGTAGACGCAGCCGAGCGCAACACCGCTGACCAGCTGCTGAACGAAATCCAGCATTGACGCGCGTCCTCCCGATACAACCGGCGGTTCTTCCCGACCGCCTTGCCGCATCTTGTGTCCAGTCGCTACGCAGTCGTTTCGCCGCGTTAGCGCCATTTGTCCGGAACCAATTCAGCCTGAACCACTCCGCGCTGTCAACAAACGGTGACTTGCCTTTAGTCCAATCCGGATGACGGAATTTGCTGCAGCGCGATTCACCGCGCCGAAACATCTTCGGGTCATGGTCCAAGCGATGCAAAACCGTATGGTGTGGCCGTCATGAAGCCGGACAGCTCGGCGCTGGAGGTTAAGGGGTTAACGAAGCGTTTTGACCGTCTGGCGGTCGATAGCCTCGATCTCACCATCCACGCCGGCGAATTCTATGCGCTGGTCGGCCCCAACGGCGCCGGCAAGACCACGACTTTGCGCATGGTGGCGGGCCTGCTGCGCCCCGATGCCGGCGCGGTCTCGATCTTCGGCATCGATGCGCTCCAAGACCCCGTCGCCGCCAAGCAGGCGATGGCGTGGGTCTCCGACGAACCGATGATCTACGACAAGCTGACCCCGCTCGAATACCTCGAATTCGTCGCCGGCCTCTGGGGCATCGCGCCGTCGGTCTCCGAGCCGATCGCGCAGGACCTGCTGGATTCGCTCGGCCTCGCGCCGCACCGGCACGAGCGCTGCGAGGGCTTTTCCAAGGGCATGCGCCAGAAGGTGGCGCTGGCCGGCGCGCTGGTGCACGACCCCCGCCTCATCATCCTCGACGAGCCGCTGACCGGGCTCGATGCCGTCTCGGCCCGCCATGTGAAGGGCCTGCTCAGCGAGCGTGTCCGCGCCGGCTGCACCGTCATCATGACCACGCATATTCTCGAAGTGGCCGAGCGCATGGCCGACCGCATCGGCGTGATCGCCTCGGGCCGCCTCGTCGCCGAGGGCACGCTGAGCGAGCTGCGCCAGCAGAACGGCGATGCCGACACCAGCCTGGAGGATCTCTTCATCGCGCTGGTGACGCTTCCGGAAGCCGCATGAGCTCGGCGACCGCGCTCTCCTGGTTTGCCCGCCACGAGCTACGGCTCGCCTGGCGCGAATGGTTCGCCATGATGACCGGCGGACGGCGCAAGCGGACGCGCGCCGCTGTCATCGGCCTCGTCTGCTTCGCCGCGCTGCTGCACCTGCCGGCCTGGGCGGTGATCGGCCGCTTCGCCGATCTGCAACTGCCGCTCGACAAATCCTCGCTGATCGTGATCTCGGCGACGATCTTTCTCGCCTGGACCCTGATGTTGTCGCAGGCGATCGAATCGGTGACGCGGGTGTTCTACGCCCGCGCCGATCTCGACCTTATCATGTCCTCGCCGGCAACGCTTGCCAATCTGTTCTCGGTCCGCATCGCCGCGATCGCGCTGACCGTCACGGTGATGGCGCTGCTGTTTTCGACGCCCTTCATCGACGTGCTCGTGATCGGCGGCGGGCCGCGCTGGCTCGCTTCATTCGGCGTCGTGGTCGCGATGGGCCTGTCGGCCGCGGCGATCGCCATCGCCGTCACCATCCTGTTGTTCCGCCTGATCGGCCCGGCGCGGACGCGCCTGATCGCCCAGATCCTCGCCGCGATCATCGGCGCCGGCTTCGTGATCGCGCTCCAGGTCGCCGCGATCATGTCCTACGGCACGCTGTCGCGCTTCACCATCCTGACCTCCGGTAGCCTGGCCGCTCACGCCCCCGACGTCGACAGCATCTGGTGGTGGCCGGCGCGGGCGGTGATGGGCGACAGCGAAGCGTTGCTGCTGCTCCTGGCGCTCGCTTTGGTGCTGCTCGGCAGCGTCATGGCGATGTTCTCTCACCGCTTTGCCGACACGGCGATCGATGCCGCGGCCTACGGCACATCGGGCGGCCGGCGCGCCAAGGAACGGCCGTTCCGCGCCGGCTCGCGGCAACAGGCGCTGCGGCGCAAGGAATTTGCGCTGCTCTGGCGCGATCCCTGGCTGATCTCACAGACCCTGATGCAATTGCTCTATCTGGTGCCGCCGGCGCTGCTGCTCTGGCGCAATTTTGCCGACAGCTCCGCGGCGCTCACGCTGATCACGCCCGTCATCGTGATGGCGGCCGGGCAGCTCGCCGGGGGACTTGCCTGGCTGACGATCTCGGGCGAGGACGCCCCCGACCTCGTCGCGACGGCGCCCTTGACGCCCTCCAACGTCATCCGCGCCAAGATCGAGGTGGTGCTGATCGCGATCGCCGTGATCTTCTGCCCGCTGATCGCCACACTCGCTTTCGCCTCGCCTTACCAGGCCGCAATCAGTGCCGGCGCGGTCATCACAAGCGCGGCCTCCGCGACCGCGATCCAGCTCTGGTTCCGGGTGCAGGCCCGGCGCAGCCAATTCCGCCGCCGCCAGACCTCGTCGCGGCTCGCGACCATTGCTGAAGCTTTCTCCTCGATCGGTTGGGCCGCGAGTGCAGCGCTGCTGCTCGCTTTGCCTCTGGCAGGCCTGATCAGCGGCCTGATCACCGCCGGCCTCGTCGCGGTCACCTGGAAGTTCAGCCCAAGACGCGAATAGAGGGCGGGAGCGACAGGTGCGACACTGACGCGCTGTTGATCGCTGGCAGTTGGCCACATGCAGCATTGCACGCTAGACTTTCCCCGAGGCGTCATCGGGGACGGAATTCATGTGGCGACTGGTTTCGGCGGCTCTGGCGCTGTTCGGCGCAGTTCTCTCACCTGCCCTCGCCCAGCAGCCACAACGCAGCGAATGCCTGGCGATGGCCAATGCCGCGCCCAGGGCCATGCCGGTCGCGCTCCGGCAGGCCGCCGGCACCGCCGAGGCCGAGATCACCTATGCCGGCCACTCCACCTATTTCATCGACACGCCCGGGGGCTTGCGCATCGCGACCGATTACAGCGGCGCCTATCAGGTGGGACGGCTGCCCGACGTCGTGACCATGAACCGGGCCCACAGCACGCACTACTCGCTGTTTCCCGACAAGCGCATTCCTCACGTGCTGCATGGCTGGGGCGAGGACGGCAAGCCGGCGATCGTGTCGGAGCGTATCAGCGACACCTTCATCCGCAACGTCACGACCGACATCCGCCGCTATTTCGGCGACGATGCCGGCACCGACATGATCCGCGACGGCAATTCGATCTTCATCTTCGAGGTCGCCGGCCTCTGCATCGGCCATCTCGGCCACCTCCATCACAAGCTCGACGACAGCCATTTCGCCCAGATCGGACGGCTCGATATCGTGATGGTGCCGATCGACGGCACCTACACCATGTCGCTGGACGGCATCTCCGACATCACCAGGCGGCTGCGCGCCTCGGTGGTGCTGCCGATGCACCGCTTCGCCACCCCGCTCGACGACTTCATGCGCCGGATCGGCCAGCAATTCGAGATCGACCGCCGCTCCGGGCGGTCCTTCCGGATGTCGCGGGATGCGTTGCCCTCGAAGCCGACGGTGATCATCCTCGACGGGGTCTGAGGCGCAATTTTCTCCAAGCCGGCCGCCGGCGGAAAGTGCTGATTTCCTCTCAACAGGAGATCGACATGACCGACTTTGCCAAACTCTTGCACGCGGACGGACCGAATCCCGAGCACACGGCGGCGCTGCAGCTTTACGGCCGCTTTGTCGGCGACTGGGACGCCGAGATTACGGCCCATGGATCCGACGGCACGAAGCATACCGCGCCTGGCGAGATCCATTTCGGCTGGGTGCTGGAGGGCCGTGCCGTCCAGGACGTCTGGATCATTCCCCGCCCCGCGGACTCTCAAGCGTTTCCGATCGCCGGCAATTGGTACGGCACGACGCTGCGTGTCTACGATCCGACCATCGACGCGTGGCGGATTTCCTGGTTCGATCCCGGCCGCAGCGTCTTCCGCCAGCAGATCGGCCGTTCGCGCGGGCAGGACATGGTGCAGGAAGGCACCACCGAAGCCGGCGAACTGACGCGCTGGAGCTTTACGGAGATCACCAAGGACGCCTTCCATTGGCTCGGCGAGGTCAAAACGGCCGATGCAGCCGATTGGCGACTGGTCGTCGACGTGAGGGCCAAGCGGCGCAAGAGCTGACGACAGCGCCGCATTGCCCGCGGCGACGGGTGCGGTTGCGCAGCACGCGCTGCTGCGTGGCGAGACGAGATGATAGGCTCCCGGCACAATAACATGAGGGAGCGAACGCCGATGGCTGCAAGCGGGTTGCCCGCCAACACGAGCGGGTTGTTCGTCGAACCGCGCGAGGACTGGCTTGCGCTGCATCGGGAGGAGATCATCGATCCCGCGCGGCCGATCGTCGATCCCCATCACCATCTCTGGAATCGCGGGCACCGCTATCTCATCGAGGAGATGGCTGATGACATCGCCTCCGGCCACAACATCATCGCGACCGTCTATGTCGATTGCCGCTCGATGTATCGCGCCCACGGACCGGAGGCATTCCGGCCCGTCGGCGAGGTCGAGTTCGCCAACGGGATCGCGGCGATGAGCGCGAGCGGCGCTTACGGCAAGGCCGCGATCTGCGCCGGCATCGTCAGCCACGCCAATCTGCTGCTCGGCGACGCCGCAAAACCGGTGCTGGAGGCCGAGATCGCGGCCGGCAACGGCCGCTTCCGCGGCATCCGGCATTCCTCGGCCTGGGACGAAGATCCTGTTGTCGCCGGCATGTATGCGAACAGGCCGAAGGGCCTGTTGCAGGACCCGGCCTTTCGCAAAGGCTTTGCCTGCCTCGCGCCGTTGAACCTCAGCTTCGACGCCTGGCTATTCCATCCGCAGATCGGTGAGCTCACCGCGCTGGCACGGGCCTTCCCCGACACCAGGATCGTGCTCGACCATTGCGGCGGCCCGGCCGGGACAGGTCGCTTCGCGGGACGGCGCGAGGAGGTGTTCGCGCAATGGCGTGCGTCGATCCGGGAGATCGCGAAATGCGAGAACGTGGTGGTCAAGCTCGGCGGGCTCGCAATGTGCCTGCTCGGCTACGACTTCCATTTGCGCGAGAGGCCCCCGGCATCCGAAGAGCTCGCCGCGGCCTGGCGGCCCTATGTCGAGACCTGCATCGAGGCGTTCGGCGTCAAGCGCGCGATGTTCGAGAGCAATTTCCCGCCGGACAAGGGCCAGTGCAGCTACCAGGTGATCTTCAACGCTTTCAAGCGTATCGCCGCACCGCTGAGCGAGGACGAGAAGACGGCCCTGTTCTCGCAGACTGCAACCGAAGTCTACCGGCTCGAGCTGCCGTCATGACGAGAAGAGGGGCCGGGATGTTAGTCCCGACCCCTCTTCGTCGTGGCCGCTGGGAAGCGTCCTTGAAACCTGACTGGTAGCCCTAGCCTGCGCCCATCAGCGAGGCCGGGCGGCGCTCGCCGGTGGCGGTGAAGATCTTCTTGAGCTTGTTCACCACCCGGATCAGGAAGCCGATCATCACGGGATTGGTCTTGCGGCAGAAGGCGATCTTCTTGACGTAGCCTTCGACATGCCATTTGGCATGCGCGCCGTCGCGGAAGAAGATGACATCGCCGGGGCCGTAGCGCTTCGGCGGCATGCCGTCGCTTTCGAGCACGATCGATCCTTCCATGATCATGATCGTCTCATCAATATCGTAGTACCAGTTGAAGCGCCCTTCGGTGCAGTGCCAGATGATGGTCGAGGCGGTGCCGTCGGCGCTGGTGGACAGGATGTGCGAGCGCGACACCGGGTTGCCCTCGATGATCCAGGACGGCTCGATCGGCCGCAGCTCGAGGTCGACATTGCAACTACCGATTTCAATCAATGAGCGCGACATCTTCTTCCCCAGGGGATATAATAAGTATGCCCGGGTCTCGGCCCGGATTGTTTCGAAAGAAGTTGGAACGCTAGTCATCGGTTTTTAATTCTTTCTTACGCAGGCCTCGAAAATCAGCCGGAAGTTGCAGCCGCAACGCGGTTAACGCCGCGATTTCCCTGCAAATTCGCGCACATGAACCGGTCCCTTTTGGGGTGCGACAAAGTGCGCGGAAGCACCAAGACGGAGCCACTCCGATGCCCCTCACGCCCGAGGTTGTGACAGCCAATCGCGCGGTCGTCGCCCGGCTCGCCAGCCTCGACGTTTCCTTCGTGCCGGACGAGGAGCCCTGGTTCACCATCGACGGCATCGACACCCCCCGGCAGATCGGCAGTGACGGCTCCGGCGGCGCGCTCGTGCTTCTGCCGTCGCAGACTGTGCTCTACGTGTCGTCGGAGGGCCGCGCGGGAATTATCGCGGACACTTTCGAAGCATTCGTCCAGCTCGTCGTCGCCCGCCCCTATTGGCTCGACATCCTCAAATTTTCCGCCGGCGGTGACCTCCAGGAGATGCGGCGCGCGGCGGAGGCACTTGAGGCGACGCTCGACGACGAGGACGAGATCAACGTGGCCCGCGCGGAGATCCGCAAGAGCCTCGAGCTCAGCGAGGCGAACGATCCCGTCGGCGCGCTCTACGAGGCAATCGCTGCGTCCGACGCCATCGTGCGGGCCACCGACGGCAGCCCGTTCACGACGCTGTTCAACCGTTTCAGCATCGACAACAATCCAATGCTGCGCAACGCGGCAGCGTGAGAGGTAGCGAGACTGTTGCGAAGACGTCCACCTCTCCCTGCGGAAGAGGTGGGCCACGCCTCGGGCCACCTATTGGATCGAACTGGATACTACTTCGCCCACTCGCCCTTGCGGAACACCGGGACCTTGCTGCCATCGGGCAAGATGCCGTCGATATCGGTCTCGGCCGAGCCGATCATCCAGTCGATATGGATCAGGCTCTGGTTGCCGCCTTGCGCCGCGATCTGCTGCGGGGTGAGCTGCGCGCCGTTGACGAAGCACTTCGAATAGCACTGGCCGAGCGCGATGTGAGACGCCGCGTTCTCGTCGAACAGCGTGTTGTAGAACAACAGCCCGCTCTGCGAGATCGGCGAGGAATGCGGCACCAGCGCCACCTCGCCGAGGCGGCGGGCGCCTTCGTCGGTGTCGAGCACCTTGTTCAGCACCTCAGCGCCTCGCGAAGCCTTTGCGTCTACGATCTTGCCGTCCTCGAAGCGCACCGCGATGTTGTCGATCAGCGTGCCCTGGTAGGACAGCGGCTTCGAGCTCACGACATGGCCATAGACGCGACGGCAATGCGGCGTGGTGAAGACCTCTTCGGTCGGGATGTTGGCGTTGCAGCTGATGCCGTTCTTGGAGAGCGAGGCCCCGCCCTCCCATTCGTGGCCGTCGGCAAGGCCAATGGTGAGGTCGGTGCCCGGTCCCGAATATTGCAAGGCACGAAAGCGCTGGCCGTTGAGCCAGTTGGTCCGCTCGCGCAGCACCGCATTGTGGCTCGCCCAATTGCCCATCGCATCCTCGCGATCGACGCGGCTTGCTGCGAAAATCGCATCCGCGAGCTTGCCGATGGCAACGTCCTCGGGATCATCGGGGAAGACCTGCTTGGCCCAGGACGGGCTCGGATAGGCGATGATGTTCCAGTTGGTGTCGAAATTGACGATCTTCTCCAGCGCGGGCTGATAGGCCATCGAGTTCGCCTTGCTGGCGCGTGCCACCTTGGAAGGATCTTCGCCCGACAGCAGCATCGGATTGTCGCCGACGATGGCGAGCCGCGCGGTGTTGTCAGCGAATGCCTTGGCCATGCCCTCGTAGAGCCACCCGGCGGCGCGATCGAAGCTGTTGTCGTGGCCGTGGCGGTAGCGCGCCAGCGTCATCTCCTCGTCCGACAGGATCGGCGTCACGATACCGGCGCCGGCCTTGTAGGCATGCACGGCGATCCGTCTCACCAGCGGCAGCGCGATCGCAGGCGCGGTGAGAAGAAGATCCTGTCCCGGCCGCAAGCCCAGGCCCACCTTCACCGCCACCTCGGCCAGCCGGTCGAGCTTCACGGGATCAATGGAAGCGGTGGAATTGCGGTGGTCGGTCATGCGGGGCCCTCTGCCGAAGTCTCTCGTTCAATCTAAGTCTAGCATCGCGAGGCGCAAGTGCGCGAGCACCTTGCGACACCGAGAAGATACGCAGTTTCACGCATATTGGTTTTCAACGCGTTGCCGATTTCAGCACCCGGTCAACCATGTCGGGCGCGAGCCCGAGGTAATTTTTCGGTGAGGTGAGTGCCTCGATTGTGGCGCGATCGATGCGGCTCGCGATCCGCGAGTCCGCCGACAGCGCATCGGCCAGGCTCATTCCCTTGTCGTTGGCCTGACGGCAGGCGTCGTAAACCACGTCATGGGCCTCTTGCCGGCCGAGCTGCGGCGCGAGCCCCATCATGACCGCTTCGGCCACGATCAGGCCGCGGCTGACCGCGAGATTGTCGTTCATCTTCGCCTCGTCCACGATCAGGCCGGCGAGTGCGAACTTCGCCTGATGCAGCGCGCCGGCGGTCAGCACGAAGCTTTCGGGGATCGCCATCCATTCGGCGTGCCAGGGCCCCGTGGCGCGCTCGAAATCCTGAACCATGGCGTCGAGCATCAGGCCGGCATGCTGGCGCACCGCCTTGGAGGCCGCCAGCATCAGTTCCGACGAGATCGGATTGCGCTTCTGCGGCATGGTCGAGGAGGCGCCGCGCCCCTTGACGAAAGGCTCGTAGACCTCGGCGAACTCGGTCGAAGCCATGATCATGATGTCTAGCGCGATCTTGCCGAGCGAGCCGGTGACGAGCGCCAGGAAATTCACGGCTTCCGCAAATCCGTCGCGCGCAACGTGCCAGGTCGAGGCGGGAACGCCGAGCTTCAGCTCGGCGCAGAGTGCCTCCTGCACATCGAACCCCTTATCGCCGAGCGAGGCCAGAGTACCGGCCGCGCCGGCGAACTGGCCGACCAGCACGCGCGGCTTCAGCTGCGCCAGCCGCTCGGCATGGCGATCGAACATGGCGAGCCAGATCGCGGTCTTGTAGCCGAAGGTCACCGGCAGCGCCTGCTGGAGATGGGTGCGGCCCGCCATCGGCGTGTCGCGATGGCGTTTCGAAAGATTCGCCAGGATGCCGCGGAGCTCGTCGATGTCGCGCGCGACGATCTCCAGCGCGGCGCGGAGCTGCAGCACCACGGCGGTGTCCATGATGTCCTGCGTGGTCGCACCCCAATGCACGTAGCGGCCGGCCTCCCCGCACTGCTTCGCCAGCTGATGCACCAAAGGGAGGATGGGGTAGCCGACGATGTCGGTTTCCTGCCTGAGCAGATCGAAATCGAGCGCGGCGACGTCAGTCCGCGCCGCGATCTGCTCAGCAGCGTCTCGCGGAATGACGCCGCATCTCCCTTCCGCCCTCGCCAACGCCACCTCGACCTCCGCATAGCGGGCGACCGTCGCGACGTCGGAAAACACCTCGCGCATCTCCGGCGTGCCGAAGGCATCGCGGAACAGCATGGAATCGAGCACAGTGGTGGAAGCGCTAAAGGCGGGCATGGGCGTTTCTTCGTGGTTGGTGTTTTGTATGGGCGATAGCTTATGCAGGCCGCGCGGTTCAGGAAAGGACATTCACGGCTCATCGCATCGACCGCACGGCGACATCATGACGGCACTTCCCGTTAATTCGTCATCCTGAGGCGCGGGCGAGCGATGCTAAGCAGCGCACGAGGAGCCTCGAAGGATGAGCGGCCGCGCTGCAGCCGGGCCGTGCATCCTTCGAGGCCTCCGCTGCGCTCCGGCACCTCGGGAGGACGGAGTTGGATATGCGAAGATGATCTTTTTGGTGATTTGTTCAGCGCAACATCCTGGCAGTGGTTGTATTCCCTCGGACAACGGCATGGCTGCCATCACACGATGGCGGTGAACCAGGCACCCCTCTCGGCAGACTCACAATTTTCGACCCAAATTTCCTTTTTGTCGTTTGCTTGCCCGATGTCGTTGTGAAGCCTGAGTTTTCGACGTGCAGTTTCTGTTCCGGGACCACCTCCTCGATACCGACCTGCGCGAACTGAGCCGCGAGCAGGTTCCAATTGCCGTGGAGCCGCAGGTCTTCGACCTCGTCGTCCACCTCATGCAGAACCGCGACCGCGTCGTCAGCAAGAACGAGCTGATCGACAAGATCTGGCACGGGCGCAGCGTCTCCGAATCCACTCTGACCAGCCGGATCAACGCCGCGCGCAAGGCGATCGGCGACAGCGGCGCGAGCCAGACCCTGATCCGCACCATCGCCCGCAAGGGTTTTCGCTTCGTCGGCGATGTCGAGGCTAAAGGTGGCGCGATCCTGCCGGAACACGGCCGCGCCGCCTCTATGCCGCGGGCTGCGCTGGCGCTTCCCGAGCGACCCGCGATCGCCGTGCTGCCCTTCACCAATATGAGCGGCGAGGACGGGCAGGATTATTTCTCCGACGGCATCAGCGAGGACATCATCACCGCACTGTCGAAGCTGCGCTGGTTCTTCGTCGTCGCGCGCAATTCCTCCTTCGTCTACAAGGGCCGCGCCGTGCACATCCGCGAGGTCGCGCGCGAGCTCGGGGTACGCTACGTGGTCGAAGGTAGTGTGCGGCGGAGCGGCGAGCGGGTGCGCATCTCGGCCCAGCTCAACGATGTCTCGACCGGCAGCCATCTCTGGGCCGAGCGCTACGATCGCGAGCTCGCCGACATCTTCGCCGTGCAGGACGAGATCACCGAAGCGATTGTCGCCGCGATCGAGCCACAGCTCTATGCCGCGGAAAATTTTCGCGCCCAGCAGAAGCCGCCGGGGAGCCTCGACGCCTGGGACCTCGTGATGCGCGCGCTGTCGCATCATTGGCGCATCACGCGCGAGGACAACGCCGCCGCGCAGGGGTTGCTGGAACAGGCTGTCGCGATCGATCCTGCCTATGGCAAGGCGCTAGGCCTGCTCGCGACCAGCCACATCTTCGGTGCGCATATGGGCTGGGCCGACATGGCGACGACAGTGCCGATCGCCGAGCGCGCGGCGCTCGCGGCGGTGGAAGCCGATCGCGAGGACGCCTTCGCCCACCACGGGCTCGCCTACACCTATCTGTTCCGCCGCCGCTTCGACGACGCGCTGGCCGAGTTCGAGCTGGCGCTGCAGCTCAATCCGAATTTTGCAATGGCGCACGCCTTCCATGGCGTGACGCTGTGCTACGCCGGCCGGTGGCAGGACGGCGACGCCGCCGCGCGCCGCGCATTGCGGCTCAGCCCGCGTGACCCGCTCGCGGCGATCTATTGCGGGGTTGCGGCCTATGCCCGGTTCGTCGGCCGCGACTATGAGGGAGCCGTGCAGATGGCGCGGGAGTCGATGCGGCAACGCGGCGATTTCGTCGGCGCGCACCGCGTGCTGACGGCTGCCGCCGGGATGTCAGGAAATCCGGCGCTCGCGGCGACCGCCCTGGACGGTCTGCGCCGCGCTCAGCCCGGTATCTCGCTCGGCTGGATCACACGCGAGCTGCCGATGCTGCGAGACGAGGATCGTGCGCATTATTTGGAAGGGTTGCGGCGCGCCGGAATGACGTGACGGCGGCGCGACAGCGCACCTTCTTTGCTGGCAGCCGCGATCGCGGCTAAACGCTAATCGTCGTCGGAGCCGAACAGCCGGATCTGCGGGAAGCCACCGCGCGGCCGGCCGGCGTAATCGCGGGAATCCGAGTCCTCGCGGACGTTGCGCGCGACGTCGTCCCAATCGGTGCGATCGCGCACGCCGCGCTGCTCGCGGCCCTCGTAATAATGGCGGCGCTCTGCCCAACGATCGCGGCGCTCCATTCGGCGCCGCTCTGACGCTGCGCGCTTCATGTCGGAATCTTTCGCCTTGGCATAGGCATTGTCAGGCGAAGTGGCGGGATCGACCGATGCTTGCTGCTCGCCCGGTTTTGCGGCCTTTGGTGACGATGCGAGGGCCGGTTTGGACTGTTCCTTCAACTGTTCCTTGGGTGGCTCAACCGCGGCCGCCTGTGACGGCGGCGGCGGTGCCGGCGGTTCGGCATTCGCTTGAGTGGGCTGCGGGTCAGGTTTGGCCACTTCGGGCTTGGCCGCTTCAGGTTTGGCTTCGGCCTGCGCCGGTGTGGCGATCATCCCGCCAAAGGCTTGCGAGCCCGTGAGATAATTCACGCGTTCCGACGGCGCGTTGGTCGCCGCCGGCGCGCCAGCGGATTCGGCGCGTTGCGCCATCTTGCTGGTGTCCGGGCCGTGCTTGGACGTGACCGGATTCATGATATTGCCGGCGACGATGCCGCCGCCCAGACCAATGGCGATGGCTGCGACAATGGTTCCGGCACCGACGAAATAGGCTGTCGAGGCGCGCATTGATCCACTCCCTCTTTGGGGCGAGCAACGCGCGTTGATTGCCGGATGTTCCTGGTGGGAAAGCAGTTCCTGAAGGAACTTGAGCGTCAGATCTGCTGCGCGACCTTCTCGAGCCCGATGAGGCGAGCGAGCTTGCGCACTTCCTCTTTCTGATCGTCACGCAGCTGGAATAGCAGTGGCATGGCCGCCGACTTCAACTGCTGGACCTCATCGCAATTCGGGTCGATCTGCGCGCTGGGCGGCGCGTTCGGATTGGAGAGCTTGTTCGCCGAAATCTTCCGGACGACGTTGCGCAGCGCGCTCTCAACCGAGGGCCAGTAATATTCCTGCGACGAGGACAGTTTCAGGCGGTCCCTGATGCCCGCAATCTGTGCGTCGGACAGCAGGGTGTAATGTTTCTGCGGCTGCGGCTTCGCCACCACCTTCGGCTTGGCCGGAACTTCGACGGCGGGAACCTCCGCGGCGGCGGGCGCTTCGGACACGCTTGGCGCGGCCTTCGGCATTGGGAAGTCGGTAGGCGTTGCAGCGGCAAAGGCCTGGCGCAGTGGCTCGGTCAGCACGGGCGCCTGGGAAAGCCTGTCGGCGGGAACCTGCACCGGCTCGATCGCCGCAGAAGCCAGGGCGAGGGTCGGGACCAGGCGGTCGGCCTTGGCGGCGCGGTTGGTTGCGAGCGGCTTGGGCGGAGGCGTCTGGGCGATCATGTCTTCGCTGACGCTGGGTACGCTGTCTCGGCCAAGGATGGCGGTGGTGGCGGCGCCCAGGACGAGGAAACAGGTCAGCACAACGATGGTGATGGCTTTGGACAAACGTCTCTCCGGGAACGGACGCTTCACGAGTTTGTTAACGATGCCCGGGAAAAGGGCACGAATTATGGCTTGAGTGTGCCTTCGTTGCGACAATCAGCATGCTTGCAGCGACATCCCGCGCAAAAAGCCAAGGAAATCAGGCTGCTGCCGACAGGTCGTAGGCGTCCTGGATGTCGGCGACGATCTCCGAGGCCTCCCAGACCGCGCGCGGCTCGACCGATTGCAGCGCCACCGTCCAGTTGCCGCCCCGGCGGGTGCGCGGGACGCTGACGATGTCGAAGCGGACGTTGCGGCACAGCGGGTGGCGGGCCAGGGCATGAGCGACGCGAACGCGAATCTCGTCCAGCGTCGCGGCTGTCTTGCTGTTGAGATAATCGAAATCCATCGCCTGTCCCTCTCGTCCTGATTGGCGGCCGTGAGGGGATTCTTGGCGGGCGTTGGTTAATCTGCCGTTAAGTGAGGCGTTTCGAGCGAGCGCTCGATTAACTGTGATCGAGACCGGCGGGCCCTGCCCCTCCGCAATTCTACGGGGATGGACGCGTCCTCGCCTCGCGATATTCGATCACGGTCCGCGCAACGAGATCCTCGACAGCGAGCACGTCGGTGACACCCGAGGTGGAATGTCCCCCGCTCCAGATGTCCCGCCAGCGTTTCGGACGATTCTCGCGCTTGGCGACGTCGATATCCTTGGCAATGTCGATCGCGCCGCGCGCCGGCAGGTCGTCAGGATCAAGCCCGGCGGCCACGATCGACGGCCGCAGCATGCTGGTCTGCAGGCCCGTGAATGCGGTGGTGAGTAGGATGTCGTCGGCGCTGCTGTCGACCAGCATCCGCTTGTGGCGGTCGTCCGCCATGCTCTCGCGCGTCGCGATGAACTTGGTGCCCATATAAGCGAGATCGCAGCCGAGCACTTCGGCCGCATGCAGCGCATGGCCGTCGCTGATGCCGCCGGCGAGCACGATGATGCCGTCATAGAACGCGCGCACCGCGCGGACGAAGGCGAACGGGTTGAGCCAGCCGGTCTGCCCGCCCGCGCCCGCGGTGAGCAGCACCAGCCCGTCGGCCCCTGCTTCGGCCGCGCGTTCGGCGTGGCGGATGGAAGCGACGTCCGCCAGCACCAGCGCACCCGCATCGTGCAGCGGCTTCACCACGGGCGCGGGCGAGCCGACCGACGTGATGACGATCTCGGGTCTGTGCCGCAGTAGCACGGCGAGATCCTGCCCCAGCCGCGCATTGGAGCGATGCACGATCAGGTTCGGGCAGAGCGGCGCGGCCTTGCGGCCGGTCTGGTCTTCGTGCCGGCGCAGACGCGTCTCGATCGTGGTGAGCCATTCATCGAGCTGGTCCGGACTGCGGCAATTCACGGTCGGGAAGCTGCCGATCACCCCGCTCTGGCAGGCCGCGGCCATGAGCTCGACGCCCGACACCAGGAACATCGGCGCCGCGATCAAAGGCAGCGCGAGACGATCGCGAAAGCGTTGCAGTCGATCGGATGTCACGCATGCCTCCCCTCGCGCGGGCTTTGTCGTTTCCTCCCGCAGTCTCTGTGCTAGCGTCATCGGCAACATTGGCACGTCAGAAGCCGGTGACAAAGCAACGAGGAAACATATGTCCGATCCGCTCCATGCATCGTCCCCGACTTGTGCGCAGACGCTACGGGCGCTGTCGCGCTATCCCGGCCGCATTGCCTTCGCCTGGCCCGGCGGATCGCTGAGTTACCAAGGCACCATCGACCTGATCGGACGCATCCAGAATGTATTCACGCGGCTCGGCTTGCAGCCGGGCGCGCGCGCCGCCTTCCTCACCGCGAACCGTGCCGACACCTGGTGCGCCGGCGTCGCCGCACAATTGTCGCGGCTCTGCATCACCTGGCTGCATCCGCTGGGATCGCTCGAGGACCAGCTGTTCCAGCTCGACGATTCCGAAGCCGAGATGCTGGTGGTCGATGCGGCTGCCTTCCGCGATCGCGGCGGCGAGCTTGCGGCGAGAGCGGGCCGGCTGAAGGCGGTCTTCACCATGGGGCCGGCCGGCTACGGTGTCGATCTGCTGGCCGCCATCGAGAGCGCGGGACATGCGAGCGCGCAAAACCTCGCCAGCCTCGATGATCTCTCGACGCTGAACTACACCGGCGGCACCACCGGCAAATCCAAGGGCGCGCTGCGCTATCACCGCGAGAATGCAGGAGCAGCCGCCGCGATCCTCGCCGATTTCGAAATCCCCGACGCAGCGCGCTACCTCACGGTCGCCCCGATCAGTCACGTCGCCGGCACGAAAGTGCTGCCGACCCTGATGCGCGGCGGCACCGTACACATGCTCAAGGGATTTGATCCCGAGGCGGTGCTGACGACGATCGCGCGCGAGCGCATCAATTTCACGCTGTTCGTGCCGACCATGATCTACGTGCTGCTCGACCATCCCGCGCTTGACAGGACCGATCTCTCCTCGCTCGAGCTGGTGCTCTACGGGGCGTCGGCGATGTCGCCGAGCCGGCTGATCGAAGGCATCGAGCGGATCGGCCCTGTGTTCTCGCAGCTCTACGGCCAGACCGAATGCTATCCGGTCTCGGTGCTGCGCAAGGCGGATCACGATCCCAAGACGCCGGAGCTGTTCCTGTCCTGCGGCTTCCCGATCGCAGCCTGCGAGGTCAGGATCCTCGACGACAACGACGAGGAGGTGAAGACGGGCGAGGCCGGCGAGATTTGCGTGCGGGCCCCGCACGTCATGGCGGAATACTGGAAGCGGCCGGACATCACCGCCGAGACGCTGAAGAACGGCTGGGTTCACACCGGCGACATCGCGCGGAAGGACGAGCGCGGCTACATGTTCATCCTCGACCGCAAGAAGGACATGATCGTATCAGGCGGCTTCAACATCTTCCCGCGCGAGGTCGAGGACGTGCTGTCGCAGCATGCCGATGTCGCCATGGTCGCGGTCGTCGGCATTCCCGACGAGAAATGGGGCGAAGCCGTCACCGCCATTGTCGTGCCGCGCGAGGGCGCAAGGCCGGATCCGGACGAGCTGATCAATTTGGTCAAGACCCGCAAAGGCTCGGCGCATGCGCCCAAGCAGATCCAGTTCGTCAAGCAATTGCCGATGACCGGCGTCGGCAAGGTCGACAAGAAAGTGCTGCGCGCGGGCTTCTGGAGCGGCCGGGATCGGATGGTGGGGTAAAACACCCCGGAATTCTACGGGGATGTTGTGGCCCGGACAGCACAACGCGCAACGGAGTGCGCGCGCGTGGCGCCCAGACAATTGCCGGCGAATCCGGGAATCGCCTAGACCGCTGATGGGGCTGGGAAGCGGAGTGGGACATGAGAGTCGCTTCCCTGGAAAGTGCAGTCGCCGCGGTCACGTTGATCACGGCTATCATCGTGGTGCTGTGGGAGATCAAGATCTTCTACGGACTATGAACTGGCAGGATGCCCGGGTCGAACACGACCACGCATCCCTTCCGCGGCGGCGGAAGCCTGCCCGTTCAATCGCGCGATCCGTGTCCTCACCGCTTCTCGATCACGAGACTCTGCACCGCGCGGCCGAAATAGCCCTGGCGATCTGCGAGGCGCGACATGGCAAGTCCCGCGCCGTCGGGCCCGATCCAGGACTCGCCGTCGAGCAGGATCCACTCACCGACCGGCTGACGCGCGAAGCTCACGGTGAGGTCTGCATTGATGTAGGTCCAGGCGCGGAAGTCGAGCGTCGAGGCGGTGCCGTTGGAGAAATCGGCGGCGACCACGGCGCGCATGGCCTGCGAGATCGCCTCCCCCTCGATCAGCGGATTATCGACGCGAAACCAGATCGCGCCGGCACCGGCCTGACCGAAGCGGCCGCGCGCGGCACGCATCGAGACCGAACGCACGAACGGGCTGGTGGCGGCGTGACCATCCTCGGCCAGCGAGTCCTCCGGCGACGGCAGCGTGACCGGCAGCTCCTCGACATCATCGGGCAGGCTCAAGGCCTGGCGCCTGATCTTGAGCACGGTCGCGCCGACGACCTGCACGCCATCGGCCAGCAGCTTGATATTGCATAGCTGGATCTTGCGGCCCTCGCGCAGGACCTCGGTCTCGATCGTGAGCGGCGCCACCGGCACCGGACGCATCAGGTCGATGGTGACGCGCGCGATGTCCATTGCAACAGGCGTCGGAATGCGCTCGGCTGCCCACGTCACCAGCGACGCCGGCGCCGAGCCGTGCTGCATGCGCCGATCCCAGGGACCGGCGGCATCCGGGCTGGTGACGACGCTGTTGCCGTCGACGCGGTAGATGGCGGACATCACTCAAATCTCTGTTGGCTTTGAATGTCGGAGCTTAGCAAAAAAGTATCGTCCCTGCGAACGCAGGGACCCATAACCCCAGGGAGAAGTTGTCGCGCGAGACTGGCAACCCCGAGTGTTCGCCAAACTCCTCGTGGTGGCTATGAGTCCCGGGTCTGCGCTGACGCTTGCCCGGGACGATGGTGACGGTGGAGAGAGGCGGGACGACAGTGTTCTACAACGGCGGATCGACCGCTTCGTCGTACTCCTTCTTGAAACGGGCGATCAGTTCGGCGGCGGGCACGATGCCGTCGACGCTGCCGATGCCCTGGCCCGAGCCCCAGATCTCCTTCCACGCCTTCGGCTTGGCGCGCTCGCCGGAGGCGTCGGTGCCGAAATTCATCTTGGAGGGATCGGAGGTCGGCAGATTCTCGGGATCCATGCCGGCAGCGAGAATCGAGGGCTTCAGATAGTTGCCGTGCACGCCGGTGAAGAGGTTGGAATAGACGATGTCGTCGGCGGTCGATCCCGCGATCATCTCCTTGTACTTCTCGACCGCGTTGGCTTCCTTGGTCGCGATGAAGGCCGAGCCGATATAGGCGAAGTCGGCCCCCAGGATGCGCGCCGCGCGGATCGCCTTGCCGTTGCCGATCGCCCCGGACAGTGCGATCGGTCCGTCGAACCATTTGCGCGTCTCGGCGACGAAGGCCAGCGGCGAGATGGTGCCGGCATGGCCGCCGGCGCCCGCTGCGACCAGGATCAGACCGTCGGCGCCCTTCTCGATCGCCTTGTGCGCGAATTTCTGGTTGATCACGTCGTGGAAGACGATGCCGCCCCAGCCGTGCACGGCCTGGTTCAGCTCCTCGCGGGCGCCGAGCGAGGAGATGATCATCGGCACCTTGTACTTGGCACAGAGCTGCATGTCGTGGTCGAGCCGGTTGTTCGACTTGTGCACGATCTGGTTGACGGCAAACGGCGCCGACGGCCGTTCCGGATGGGCGCGGTCATAGGCCGCGAGCTCTTCGGTGATCCGCGCCAGCCATTCGTCGAGCAGCTCGGGCGGCCGCGCGTTCAGCGACGGGAAAGAGCCGACCACACCCGCCTTGCACTGCGCGATCACGAGATCGGGCACCGAGATGATGAAGAGCGGCGAGCCGATCACGGGGATCGACAGGCGCCCTTTGAACAGGGCAGGCATGGACATTGCGAAACGATCCTCTGTTGGTCGGCCGATGGCAGGTTGGGCGCCATACCAACAAGGCAATCTTTCCACTGTCAAGTATTGCGTTTTGGCGCCGTGGCGACACCAGCGCCACTATTCCAATGTGCGGAATTCTCTCCTCGTCATTCCGGGGAGACGCGTCAGCGTCGAACCCGGAATGGCAGCGCCCCCCTACCCGATCAGATCCGGATTGATCAGCCGCTCGAACGAGAACATCTCGTCCCACTTTGCCTGCGTCAGCAGCTTGCGCTCGGTCACCACGATCTGGTGCAGCGACTTGCCGCTCTTGTAGCCTTCACGCGCGATCTCGGCGCATTGCTTGTAGCCGAGCAGCGGCTTGAGCACCGTGACGATGCCGAGCGAATTCAGCACCATGTTGCGGGTGTGCTCCGCGTTGGCGGTGATGCCGACGACGCAATTCTCGCGCAGGCTGTTGACGGCGCGCTCCATGGTGCGGATCGAGAAGAACAGCGCGAACGAGATCACCGGCTCCATCACGTTGAGCTGGAGCTGGCCCGCCGAGGCCGCGAGCGTCACCGTGGTGTCGAGCCCGATGACGAGGAAGCTGGTCTGGTTGACGACCTCGGGGATGACAGGATTGACCTTGCCGGGCATGATCGAAGATCCCGGCTGCAGCTGCGGCAGGTTGATCTCGTTGAAGCCGGCGCGCGGGCCGGAGGCGAGCAGGCGGATGTCGTTGCAGATCTTCGTCAGCTTGCTCGCCGTGCGCTTGAGGACGCCCGAGAGCTGCACATAGGCGCCGGTGTCCGAGGTCGCCTCGACGAGATCGCCTGCGAGGATGAAGTCGACGCCGGTGAGTGCGCTCAGATGCCGGACCGCGAGCTTGGGATAGCCGACTGCCGCGGTCACGGAGGTGCCGATCGCGGTGGCGCCGAGATTGATCTCGCGCAGCAGCGCACGTGCTTCCGAGATGCGGTCGACCTCCTCGCCGATCGTGGTGCCCCATCCCCGGAATTCCGCGCCGAGCGACATCGGCACGGCATCCTGCAGATGCGTGCGGCCCATCTTCAGAACGCGGTCGAACTCGCGCCCCTTGGCGAAGAACGCTTCCTGGAGCTGGCGCAGCGCGGTCATGTAGCTCTCGAGCCGCAGGACCAACGCGAGACGAAAGGCCGTCGGATAGGTGTCGTTGGTGGACTGGCCGTAATTGACGTGATCGTTGGGACTGACGTGCTGATAGTCGCCCTTGCCGAAACCGAGCGATTCCAGCGCGAGGTTCGCGATCACCTCGTTGGCGTTCATGTTGGTGGAGGTGCCGGCGCCGCCCTGGATGAAGTCGGTGACGAACTGGTCCATCATGTCGCCGGCGATGACGCGGTCGCAGCCGAGGATGATGGCGTCAGCGACCCTGGCATCGATCGCGCCGAGATCGCGATTGGCCATCGCGGCGGCCTTCTTGACGTAACCGAGCGCCTTCACGAAGTAAGGCTCCTGGTTCATGGGAATGCCGGTGATGTGGAAGTTCTCCTTACCCCGGATGGTCTGGACGCCGTAATAGATGTCGTCGGCGATCTCACGCTGTCCGAGGAAGTCCTGCTCCGTACGGCTCATAGGCGCTCCTTGTTGCATGCGCGCGAGGCCTTCACCTCAGTTCTGGCACAGCGCGCTGGTCACGAAAGTATCGGTGCGGCAGTCGTCCGGCTTGCGTTGCCTACCCGGGATCAGGACCTTGGCCGAGCATTTCTCGGCGGAATCGGCATTCAGGCTCTTGCCTTCCTTGTAGCCCTTGCTCTGGCAGAGCTGGTCGGCGGCCTGCTTGCAGTCGGGCGCGCCGTTCGACGAGGCCGGACAGGCCACGCGCCCTGACACCATGGTCGAGGGCTTGGTGAGCCGTGACAGGTCGTTCATGGTTTCGCCGGGGCTTTTGATCGGCGGCAGGATCGAGGGCAGCTTGTCGAACAGCTTGCCCATTTCATTGATCAATCCGGGATTTTCCTCGCGGGCCGGCGGCGCCGGTGGAGCGGGCGTCGACGGTGGCGGCGCGGCCTGCGTTCCCTGCTGCTGGAGGCCGAGCGATTGCGGCCATCCGGTCCCGCCGGCACCGAGCAGGAGCAGCAGCGCTGCTGACATCAGCGTCCCGAGCCGCAGAGCCGGATTGCCGGATCGAACCATCATGCCGGCAACCGTAGCCGAAGCCGGCCCGGCGGCAAAGCCGCCAAGACGTTAGATCAGCTTGATGGCGATGACGAAGCCGAGCACCAACGCCGCGGCGCCGACCGCCACCACGAGACCGAGATGCTTCTCGATCTTGACGCGTATCCAGTCGCCATAGCGATTGAGCAGGATCGCGACGATGAAGAAGCGTCCGCCGCGTGCAATGACGGAGAACAGGACGAAAAGAAGCAGGTTGTATCCGGCAAAGCCGGACGTGATGGTGACGAGCTTGTACGGGATCGGCGTCAGCCCCTTGAGCAGGATGATCAGCGCGCCCCATTCGGCATATTTGGCACGGAAGCCGTCGACCTGATCGCCGAGCCCGTAGAGCTGGATCAGCCAATGACCCAGCGAGTCGTAGAGCAGCGCGCCGATGGCGTAGCCGAGGATGCCGCCAAGCACCGAGGTCGCGGTGCAGACGGTCGCATAGAGCCAGGCGCGCTGCGGGCGCGCCAGCGACATCGGGATCAGCATCACATCCGGGGGGACCGGAAAAAAGGAGCTTTCGGCGAAAGACACGATGCCCATGATCCAGAGCGCGTAGGGCTTATGGGCGGCGTCGATGCACCAGTCGTAGATACGTTTCAGCATGGCGCCGCGATGAAGCACCATGGGGCGGATTTGTCCATCGCGAGTTTTGTGACGATTTTGTCGCGCTTTAGTGGCGCTTGCGCGCGGCGCGCCCCTCGAGCGCGACAATTGGCCGCCTGGCAGCCACGCGCGGTGAGGCGACCTTGGGCAGCTTCATCGACGATTTCGGCAACTTCTCGGCGATGCCGAGCATGTCTTCCCGCCGCGTCATCTCGCGCCAGACGTCCTCGGGGCGCACGCCGGCCGAGGCCCAGAGCACGGTGAGATTGTACAGGAGGTCGGCGCTTTCCCGGATCACAGCGTCGGTGTCGCCATTGACCGCATCGATCACGACCTCGATGGCCTCTTCGGCAAGCTTCTTTGCCATCTTCGAGGGCCCGCGCTGAAACAGCCGGGCCGTACGCGATGTTGCCGGATCAAGATCCCTGGCCGCGAGCACAGCCAGATATAGCCGCTCAAGCGAATCACTCATGGTACTCAAAACTACTCTAAACAAATGGCGAGCGTGTTAACGCGCGGGCATAAAAGCAGAAAACAGGCCGGCGCGGCAAGCGCGACGGCCTGTTCGGGTCAAGTTCGGTAACCCGCTTAGTAGCAGGTTGAGAGGTTGCCCTGGCCGCCTTGCGCAGACTGGTAGGGACCGCCGCAACGATGGAACGGGCGCGGGCCGATATAGGAATCGCCGCCGTAGTAGACCGGGCCGTCGTCATAGTAGACCGGACCGCCGCCATAATAGGCCGGTGCGTCGTAAGCATAGGCGTCGCGGGTGGCGGCGATCGCAAGGCCGGTGCCGATGGCGCCGGCGATGGCCGCGCCGGCAAAAGCCGCGCCGCCTCCGCCATGCCAGTGGCGACCGCCGGCGTAGGAGGCAGTCGGGGCGACCGCGGTCAGCGCCAGCACCGCGGCAGTGGCGAGAACGGCCTTGCGGCCGGTAAACTTCGAAAAACGATCAAACATGTCCTGGACCCTCCTTGGGACCTCGAATGGTGCCTGCAGACAAGGCTCATGTCTTTCAAACACGCACCTCCATGTTGGGTTCCCCAACCCCAACACAAGCTGAACGGGGTTGCGTAATCGTGACGCAACCGCCGCTCATCCTCCGTTCATGTTGGCGCGCGCACGGTGTCGCTGGCCGGCGCTGCAAGCGTCACGAAACCACAACAATGCGGGGCCGGCGCAACTGATGTCGGAATTTCGGACGATCGCGCTTCGTTGCCTGCTGGCCCTCTCGATCTCGCTTGCGACACTGATCACACGCGGTGTCAGCGCGGCCGAGACGCCTGCGCCGTCGTCCGTTGCGATTCACTTCACCTTCGACCGTCCGTTCGACGCGAGCATGGCGCCGTTCTTCCTTGCGGCGAAGGACGGCAGGTTCGGCGCCGAGCGTCTCAACGTGTCCTTTGGCAGCGCGAGCGGATCGCCGGAAGCGCTCGCGCGCGTCGCCAAAGGCGAGAGCGAGCTTGCGCTCGTCGACATCAACGAGCTGATCCGGTATCGCGACAAGGAGGACGCCGCGCCGGTCAAGGCGGTGTTCGTGCTGTTCAATCGCGCGCCCTACGCGATCGTGGCGCGCAGCAGCCGGGGCATCCATGTGTTACCGGATCTCGACGGCAAGACCGTCGGCGTTGCCGACGGCGATCTGTCGATGCGGCTGTGGCCGGCGCTGGCGCAGCACAACGGCATCAAGTCATCGCGCGTCAAATTCCACAAGATCAGCGCGGCGGTGCGCGAGCCGATCCTGTCCGCGGGACAGGTCGATGCCGTCGCGGGCTTCAGCTATCTGTCGGCGGTGAACCTGCGCGATCGCGGCGTGCCCGGAGCCGATCTCGTCGTGCTGCGTTATGCCGATTATGGCTGCGAGGCCTATGGCTTCGCCGTGGTGGTCAATGCCGCCTTCGCCGCAGCAAAGCCGGATGCCGTGAAGGGCTTCATTCGCGCCTTGATCGCCGGCGTCGCCGCGACCGTCAAGGAGCCGGCGCGTGCGGCGGACGAGGCCGCGAGCCGCATCGACGACGGCGACCGCGCCCTGGAGCTGGAGCGCCTGCGCGCCGTCCTCGCCGACAACATCCTGACCGACGAGGTCAAGCGCAACGGTCTCGGCGGTATTGAGCCAGTGCGCCTGGAGCGCTCGATCGACCAGATCGCGCAGGACCTCAAATTCCGCAAGCGGCCAACTGCAGCCGACATCTTCGACGCCCAATTCCTGCCGCCGGTCGCGGGGCGGTTGATCAATTGAGCAAAGCCGCCAGCTTTCGCTATATCTCGCGCGCGATCCCTGCTTAGAATAAGGGCTCCGTCATCCGCTCGAGTCTGTCGTCCGCATGTCCATCCTCCGTCTCTATACCCGCGTTCTCGAGCTGCTCGGCAGGGAGGCGCGGCTGGGCTGGCTGCTCGCCGTCGCCAATCTTCTGCTGGCGGGTTCGCAATTCGCCGAACCCGTGCTGTTCGGCCGGATCGTCGACGTGCTCTCCGGCAAGACGGTGGCCGGCTCGAACTCGGCCTGGCCGTTCCTGGTCGCCTGGGTCGCATTCGGGCTCTTCACCATCCTGTGCAGTGCGCTCGTGGCTCTGCAGGCCGACCGGCTCTCGCATCGCCAGCGCCAGGCGGTGCTGACCGACTATTTCGAGCACATCCTGCAACTGCCGCTGACCTTCCACTCCGGCACCCATTCGGGCCGTCTGATGAAAGTGATGCTCAACGGCACCGACGCCCTGTGGCGACTGTGGCTCGGCTTCTTCCGCGAGCACTTTGCCGCGATCCTTTCGGTCGTGGTGCTGCTGCCGCTGTCGCTCTACCTGAACTGGCGGCTCGCGATCCTGCTGTTCGTGCTCTGCATCGTCTTCACCGCCCTGACCACCTTCGTGGTACGCAAGACCTTCGGCATGCAGATGGAGGTCGAGGAGCATTACAGCGAGCTCTCCGCGCGCGCCTCGGATGCGCTCGGCAACGTCGCGCTGGTACAGAGCTTCGTCCGCGTCGAATCCGAGGTGAAGGGGCTGCGCTCCGTCGCCGACCAATTGCTCGAAGCCCAGATGCCGGTGCTGTCGTGGTGGGCGCTCGTCACCGTCATCACGCGCGCCTCCACCACCATCACGGTGCTGGCGATCTTCACGCTCGGCATCGCCCTGCACGACCAGGGCCTCACCTCGGTCGGCGAGATCGTGATGTTCGTGAGCTTCGCCACGCTCCTGATCCAGAAGCTGGAGCAGGTCGTGAGCTTCATCAACAACGTGTTCATGGAAGCGCCGCGCCTGCGCGAGTTCTTCAATGTGCTCGACGCCGTGCCCGCGGTGCACGATCGTCACGACGCGATCGATGCCGGCAGGCTGTCCGGCCTCGTCGAGTTCAACGACGTCACCTTCTCCTATGACGGCAAGCGGCCGGCGATCGAGGATCTCACCTTCACCGCGCTGCCCGGCCAGACCATCGCGCTGGTCGGCCCGACCGGCGCCGGCAAATCGACCGCGATTGCCCTGCTGCATCGCGCCTTCGATCCGCAGTCCGGCTTCATCAAGATCGACGGCATGGACGTGCGCGGCGTGACGCTGACCTCGCTGCGGCGGAACATCGGCGTCGTGTTCCAGGAAGCGCTGCTGTTCAACCGCTCGATCGCGGAGAATTTGCGCGTCGGCAAGCCGGATGCGACCGAGGCCGAGATGCGCAAGGCGGCCGAGCGCGCGCAGGCGCTCGAATTCATCGAGCGCAGCGGCGGTTTCGAGACCAATGCCGGCGAGCGTGGCCGCATGCTGTCCGGCGGCGAGCGGCAGCGCCTGTCGATCGCCCGCGCGCTGCTGAAGGACCCGCCGATCCTGATCCTGGACGAGGCGACAAGCGCGCTCGACGCCGTCACCGAGGCCAAGGTGAATGCCGCTCTCGACGAAGTGATGAAGGGACGCACCACCTTCGTGATCGCCCATCGCCTCTCCACCATCCGCAACGCCACCCGGATCCTGGTGTTCGAGAATGGCCGCGTGATCGAAAGTGGAACTTTCGATGAACTCGTGGCCAAAGGCGGCCATTTTGCCGAGCTCGCCAGGGCCCAGTTCATGGTCCATGAAACCGCACGGGCCAGCGTGACGGCCTCTGAGGCTGCCGCGACGGCAGCCAAATCCCCGTAGCAAGTCCCGACAGCACCGTCGAAATTCGGCCTATTTCATTGCGGAATACCGCACCCGGCCCCCTATTCTCGACGCATCAGCCGGTATAGGTTTGCGGCGCCGCAAGCGGCGGCGCTGGATTTCAGAACCGACAATCAGATCACGAGAGCCGCCTGGAACAGCGGGTCTCCAAGGACCGGAATCGGATAGTGCACGCCCTACGCCCGCTGCTTCGCAAATCCTTGTTCAACCTGTTTGCTGCGAGCCTCGCCTGTGCCGCGCTGCTTGCGCCGCGCGCTGCGAGCGCCGAAGCGCTGCTGCTGATCGAGGCCGACAGCGGCAAGGTGCTACAGGCGGATAACGCGACCATTCCCTGGTATCCGGCCTCCGTCACCAAGATCATGACCGCCTATGTGACGCTGAAGGCGGTCAAGGACGGCAGACTGACGCTCGACACGCTGCTCACGGTATCTCCGACGGCGGCCTCGCAATCGCCCTCGAAGATGGGGTTCCGTCCGGGAACGCAGCTCACCGTCGACAACGCGCTGAAGATGATGATGGTCAAGTCGGCGAACGACATGGCCGTGGTGCTCGCCGAAGGCGTCGGCGGTTCGATCGACGGCTTCTCCGCGATGATGAACGACACCGCGAAGAAGCTCGGCATGACGCAGACCAGCTACGTCAATCCGAACGGCCTGCCCGCCGATGGCCAGATCACGTCGGCGCGCGACCTCGGCATCCTCGCGCGCTCGTTCCTGCGCGACCTGCCGGAGTACGAATATTTCGTGCACATCCCGGCGATCCGCTTCGGCAAGCGCGTGACCGGTAATTTCAACAAGCTGATCGGCCGCTATCCCGGCGCCGACGGCTTCAAGACCGGCTTCATCTGCGCCTCCGGCTACAATCTCGTGGCCTCGGCGACGCGCAACGGCCGCCGGCTGATCGCGGTAGTGCTGGGCGCCAATTCCGGCACCGCGCGCGCGGTGAAAGCGGCGCAGCTGCTGGAACGCGGCTTCGCTCAGGACAATCTCACCTGGCTGCGCCCCTCGCTCGGCACGGTCGACAACCTCGTGCCGGTCGACGCCTCGCCGCCGAACCTGCGCGACGAGATGTGCGGCGGTCATCGCAAGCGGCCGGCCAGCGACGACGACGATGCGCTGATCGCCGCCAATGGCGGCACGTCAGGATCGGCCTCGGCCACCGGCGGCGAAGCCCAGGTGACCTTCTTCACCGCCGGCCTCCAGCCACCCCTGATGAAAGCCTCCGAACTGATGGCCTCGGCGCCGGCGGCGACCGAGCCCGTGCTGGTCTATACCGGCCCGACCCGCACCGGCACCGCCCTGATCGCGGCAGTCGCGGCCGATGCCGATCAGCAGGCAGCGTCCAAGCCGCGTGGCAAGAAGTCGCGCGTCGCCAAGAAGCCTGATGCGGCCGACAAGCCGAAAGACGGCGGCAAGGACGCGAACACCAGGACGGCAGCGGTAAAGCCGGATGCCAAGCCGGCCGGAGCCAAGAACAACGGCAAGAACGACGCCAAGAGCGACTCCAAGAGCGACTCCAAGAGCGACTCCAAGACTGCAGCGAAGCCGGCACCGCCCAAGCATGCGGCCGCCAAGCATGACGCGGCGGCAAAACCCGCCGAGAAACCTGCGGCGGGCGGCGACCCGAAGCCGGCCAAGCCGAAGGCCGCGACTAAGCCCGCGACCAAACCCGCCAACAACAGTTAACCGCGCGGGCCGGCCGATCCGGCCCGGCTTCGCACCTGCGGCAGCACTTCGCGCGGATTCCAGTAGCCACTCCCCAACCTTTGCCCTAAGCGTCGACCGCTTGCCACCCGTTCCGGCAGGCTCGATACTGGCGGCAATGAGGCAAGCCCGAGACACAACGGGCTCAGGTCAATGAGGGGAGTTTTCCATGGAGCGCATCTGGCTCAAGCAATATCCGCCCGGCGTGCCTGCCGATATCGAGCCGACCCAGTACGCATCGCTGGTCGACCTGTTGGAGGAGAGCTTCACCAAGTTCGCCGACCGCAAGGCGTTCATCTGCATGGACAAGTCGGTCAGCTACCGCGACCTCGACCAGATGTCGGTCGCGCTGGCTGCCTATTTGCAGGGCCGCGGGCTGCAGCGCGGCGCCCGCGTCGCCATCATGATGCCGAACGTGCTGCAATATCCGGTGGCGACCGCGGCCGTGCTGCGCGCCGGCTTCGCGGTGGTCAACGTCAATCCGCTCTACACGCCACGTGAGCTCGAGCACCAGCTCAAGGATTCCGGCGCCGAAGCCATCATCGTGCTGGAGAACTTCGCCCACACCGTCGAGCAGGTGATCGCGAAGACCGCGGTGAAGCATGTCATCGTCGCCAGCATGGGCGACCTGCTCGGCTTCAAGGGCGTGATCGTCAATCTCGTCGTCCGCCGCGTCAAGAAGATGGTACCGGCATGGTCGCTGCCGGGCTCGGTCTCCTTCAACGACGCGCTGTCCGCGGGACGCGGCATGACGTTCAACAAGCCGAAGCTCTCGCCCGGCGACGTCGCCTTCCTGCAATATACCGGCGGCACCACAGGCGTCTCCAAGGGCGCCACTTTGCTCCACCGCAACATCGTCGCCAATGTCCTGCAGAACGACGCCTGGCTGCAGCCGGCGATGGCCGCGCCGCCGCATGTCGATCAGCTCATGATCGTCTGCGCGCTGCCGCTCTATCACATCTTCGCGCTGACGGCCTGCTACCTGCTCGCGGTGCGCGCCGGCGGCTGCAATCTCCTGATCCCCAACCCGCGCGACATCGCGGGCTTCGTCAAGGAGCTGGCGAAATACCAAGTCAACAGCTTCCCGGCCGTCAACACGCTCTACAACGGCTTGATGCACCATCCCGACTTCAAGAAGCTCGACTTCTCCAAGCTGAAGATCTCCAACGGCGGCGGCATGGCGGTGCAGCGTCCCGTGGCCGATCAATGGAAGGCGATCACCGGCTGCTTCATTGCCGAAGGCTATGGCCTGTCGGAGACCTCGCCGACGCTGACCTGCAATCCGGCGACCGCGACCGAGTTTACGGGGACGATCGGCATCCCCGTGCCGTCGACCTACATCTCGATCCGCGACGACGACGGCAACGAGGTGCCGCTCGGGCAGCCCGGCGAGATCTGTGCCAAGGGTCCGCAAGTGATGTCGGGCTACTGGAACAGGCCGGAGGAGACCGCCAAGGTGATGACCGCGGACGGATTTTTCCGCACCGGCGACATCGGCGTGATGGACGAGAAGGGCTACACCAAGATCGTCGACCGCAAGAAGGACATGATCCTGGTCTCGGGCTTCAACGTCTATCCGAACGAGATCGAGGAAGTGATCGCGAGCCATCCGGGCGTGCTCGAATGCGCCGTGATCGGCATCCCCGATTCCAAGTCGGGCGAAGCGGTGAAGGCTTTCGTGGTGAAGAAGGATCAAAACCTCACCGCCGAGGCCGTGATCAAATTCTGTCACGAGCAGCTCACCGGCTACAAGGTGCCCAAGCACATCGAGTTCCGCAACGACCTGCCCAAGACCAATGTCGGCAAGATCCTGCGCCGGCAGCTGCGCGACGAGAAGAAGGCCGAGGCGGCGTAAGCCGCACCGCTGATGACGGACGTCGGTGACATCGCGCCATTGGGCATTCTCGCCTTCTGGCGCGAGGCTGGCCGCGAGCGCTGGTACGAGCGCAACGAGGCTTTCGACGCCGAGGTCCGGCACCGCTTTCTTGCGCTGTGGCAGCAGGCGATCGCCGGCGAACTGGCGTCATGGGAAGACAGTGACGACGGCGCGCTCGCGCTGGTCATCGTGCTCGACCAGTTTCCCCGCAACATGTTTCGCGGCACGCCGCAAGCCTTTGCCAGCGACGCGCTGGCGCGCGACGTCGCCCGCCGCGCCATCGACCGGGGTGTCGATACCAGTGTCGACCCGGTCCTGCGCGAATTCCTCTATCTGCCCTTCATGCATTCGGAGCACCTGCCCGACCAGCTGCATTGCGTCGCGCTGTTTCAAAGTGCCGGCAACGCCAGCAGCGCTGACCATGCCGAGAACCTGAAATACGCCCGGGTGCACGCCGACATCATCCAGCGGTTCGGCCGGTTTCCCCACCGCAACCGCCTCCTCGGCCGCGACACCACGGAGGAGGAGCAGGCCTTTCTCGACAATGGCGGCTTTTCCGGCTGATGACATCGCGGTGAAGGCCCCCCGCCCCGGCCGCTTTCCCCGCCGGCAATATTGTGCAGGCCCGCCGCACGGTCTAAAAAGCGGGACCGATTTTCAGGGAGACTGACGATGGCGATCCAGATTGGCGACAAGCTGCCCGAGGCGAAATTCCGCGTAATGACGGCGGAAGGCCCGCAGGTGAAGACCACCGACGATATCTTCAAGGGCAAGAAGGTGGCGCTGTTCGCGGTGCCCGGCGCCTACACCGGCACCTGCCACAAGATGCATCTGCCGAGCATCTTCCTCAACGCCTATGCCATGAAGGACAAGGGCGTCGAGACCATCGCCATCGTCTCCGTCAACGACGCCTTCGTCATGAACGCCTGGAAGCGCGACACCGACCAGCGGGACGAGGCGATCTTCCTCGCCGACGGCAATGCCGAGTTCGCCAAGGCGATCGGCATGGAGCTCGACGCCTCCGCCAACGGCCTCGGCATCCGCTCCAAGCGCTATTCGATGCTGGTGGAGGACGGCGTGGTGAAGAAGCTGAACCTCGAGGCGATGCCCGGCAAGGTCGAGGTCTCCGGCGGCGATACGCTGCTCGGACAGCTCTGAGCTTTCGGCACCGCTCTTAGCCACAAATGACACTGTCATGCCCCGGCTCGACCGGGGCATCCAGTACGCCGAGAATTCTCGGATCGATCACAACCGTCTCTGGAATACTGGATCGCCCGCCTTCGCGGGCGATGACAATTGAGATCGAGGCGCGCGCCCCTACTCCGCGACCCGCTGCTGCAGCCGCGCCTTCACGATCCCATCGCGCGCGAGCTGATCGGCGCGCTCGTTCTCGGGGTGGCCGGCGTGGCCCTTGACCCAGTGCCAGCGCACCTCGTGCTGCTTCAGCGCGGCATCGAGGCGCTGCCATAGCTCGACATTCTTCACCGGCTTCTTGTCGGCGGTGCGCCAGCCATTGCGCTTCCAGCCGTGGATCCAGCCGGTGATGCCCTGCCGGACATATTGGCTGTCGGTGTAGAGATCGACGATGCACGGTTTCTTCAGCGCTTCGAGCGCCGAGATCGCCGCCATCAGCTCCATCTGGTTGTTGGTGGTGTGACGCTCGCCGCCGTTCAGCTCTTTTTCCTTGTCGCCGAACTTCAGGATCGCGCCCCAGCCGCCCGGCCCGGGATTTCCCGAGCAGGCGCCGTCGGTATAGATCGTGACATTGGGACGCTCGCTCACGCCACCAGCCCCGACGGCATCAGCCCATAGTCGCGCACGCTCGTGACGCTCTGGTGGAAGCGCAGCTTGCGGACATATTCGAGAGGGTCCTTCGGCTTCACCAGCGCACCGGGCGGCACGTTGAGCCAATCCACCAGGCGCGTCAGCAGGAAGCGGATCGCAGCGCCGCGCGCCAGCAGCGGCAGCGCGGCCTCTTCCGCCTCCGAGAGCTTTCGCACCCGGCCATAGGCGTTGAGGAAGGCACGCGCCTTGGTGACGTTGAAGGAATGATCCGGCTCGAAGCACCACGCGTTGAGGCAGATCGCGACGTCATAGGCCAGCATGTCGTTGCAGGCGAAGGTGAAGTCGATGATCCCGGAGAGCTGATCGCCGAGGAAGAAGACGTTGTCGTTGAAGAGGTCGGCGTGGATCACCCCTTCCGGCAAATGTTGCGGCCAGACCCCGCTCTCGAGGTGGTCGAGCTCGGCCGCGAGGAACGCGCGCAAGCCCGGCTGCACCTCGTCGGCCCGGTGCGAGGCCGCGTCGAACAGCGGCCGCCAGCCCGAGACCGACAGTGCGTTGGCGCGCCGGACCGCAAAATTCGCGCCGGCGAGATGCATCTTCGCCAGCCCCGCGCCGACGCCGGCGCAATGCGCCACGTTCGGCTTGCGCGGCCACATGCCTTCGAGAAAGGTGATGATCGCCGCAGGCCGCCCCGACAGCTCGCGCAGCGCCTCGCCGTCGCGTCCCTTCACCGGCAGCGGACAGTTGACGCCGTGCTCGGCCAGATGCGTCATCAGCGCGAGGAAGAACGGCAGGTCGTTCTTCGCAACGCGCTTCTCGTAGAGCGTGAGGATGAACGACCCCTGACTGGTATGCAGCAGGAAGTTGGTGTTCTCGACGCCCTCGGCGATGCCCTTGTAGGAGAGCAATTCGCCGAGATCATATTGCCTCAAGAAGTCCGCAAGCTCGTCGGCGGCGACGTCGGTGTAGACCGCCATAAAGGTCTACTCGGCGGCAGCTTCGGGACGCACCTGACGCGGCAGCGGGAAGAACTCGTTCTCTTCCGCGGCCGAGACCGTCTCCACATGCAGCGTGTAGCGCTCGGCGAAGGCGTCCATGATCTCTTCGACGATCACCTCCGGCGCGGAGGCGCCCGCCGTGATGCCAAGGCTCGAGATGTTGCTGAACCGCTCCCAGTCGAGGTCAGCCGCGCGCTGCGCCAGCACCGCGATCCGGCAGCCCTCGCGCTCGGCGACCTCGCGCAGGCGCTGCGAGTTCGACGAGTTCGGCGCACCGACCACGATCAGGGCGTCCACCACCGGCGCCACCTTCTTCACCGCGAGCTGGCGGTTAGTGGTGGCGTAGCAGATGTCTTCCTTGTGCGGCCCGTTGATGTTGGGGAAGCGCTCCTTCAAGAGCGCCACGATCTCCGCGGTGTCGTCGATCGACAGCGTGGTCTGGGTCACGAAGGCGAGGTTGTTGGGGTCCTTCGGGGCGATGGTCTTGGCGTCCTCGGCGGTCTCGATCAGCGTCACGGCGCCGGTCGGAAGCTGGCCGAGCGTGCCCACCACCTCGGGGTGATGGGAGTGGCCGATCAGGAAGATCTCGCGGCCACGCTTGAAATGGATCGCGGCCTCGCGATGGACCTTGGTCACCAGCGGGCAAGTCGCATCCAGCGAGAACAGATTGCGGGACTGCGCGTCGGCCGGAACCGATTTCGGCACGCCATGGGCCGAAAACACCACCGGCGCGGTGGTGTTTTCCGGGATCTCGGCGAGCTCCTCGACGAAGATGGCGCCCTTCTTCTTCAACCCGTCGACGACGTACTTGTTGTGTACAATCTCGTGGCGAACATAGACGGGGGCGCCGTATTTATCGAGCGCCCGTTCCACGGTGTCGATCGCCCGGACCACCCCGGCACAGAAGCCGCGGGGAGAACAAAGCACGATCTTGAGGTCTGGTTTGGCTGACATTGAGCGATCTCGGGACCGAATCACCCGTTTCGCCTTCCGGCAGGGGCGGTCGATGGATGGAATGGGCTTAAAACGGTCGGCTTGAACTATACCGCGAGTTCTAAGGGAATTGGGCCCCCTTTCGGGCGCTGTCAAGGCACTATCTATAGCAGAACCATTGCGTGGCTACCCCCTCCGGGCTTATATAGCGCGAATTCCCTGTCATCGCTGATGACCACCGGTTTCGCCTCCAGAGGGGTGGGCGAAGCACAAAGGAGATTTGCCATGAGCAACGCACCTCTGATGCCCAAGGCGACCGCCGTCTGGCTGCTCGACAACACCGCGCTGACCTTCGACCAGGTCGCCGATTTCACCAAGATGCATCCCCTCGAGGTGCGCGCGATCGCCGACGGCGATGCGGCCCAAGGCATCAAGGGCATGGATCCCCTCTCCAACGGCCAGCTCACCCGCGAGGAGATCGAGAAGGGCGAGAGGAACCCGGATTACCGGCTCCGCCTTCAGGAGAGCAAGGTGGTGCTGCCGCCGCAGCCCAAGCGCAAGGGCCCGCGCTACACCCCGGTGTCGCGCCGCCACGAGCGTCCGAGCGCCATCCTCTGGCTGCTGCGCAGCCATCCGGAGCTCAAGGACGCCCAGATCATGCGCCTGGTCGGCACCACCAAGAGCACCATCGCCAGCGTGCGCGACCGCACTCACTGGAACACGTCCCAGCTCACCCCGATCGATCCCGTCACCCTCGGCCTCTGCTCGCAGATCGAGCTCGATTTCGAGGTGGCGCGCGCAGCCAAGGAAAAGCCGATCGACGCAGCCTATGGCGGCGCCACGCTGCTGCCGGCCTCCGAGACCACGAAGAAGGACGAGTTCGAGCCCGCCGAGCGATCAAGCGACGACCTCAACGTCGATGCCGTGTTCGCCAAGCTGAAGACGCTCGGTGGCAAGAAGCAGGAAGAAGAGGAGGAGTAATTCCTCTCTCTTACACTCATTATCGAATGCAAACGCGGCGGGAAAACCCGCCGCGTTTTTGTTTTTGCCCGCGCTCGCGAGGACGACAGCAGAACTTGTTGCCGCTGGATACTTTTTATCGGCAACGCCCTCAGAACTTATACGTCACGCCCGCGCCGACCAGCCACGGATCGATATGGGCGGTGCCGGTGACCGGCAGGCCCGAGACGGTCGCGCTGTAATCCGGGCGCAGCCAGAGCTTCTTGACGTCGACGTTGAGACCCCAGTGCCGGTCGATCATGTAGTCGAAGCCGAACTGCACGGCGCCGCCCCAGGCGTTGCTGACATGCAGGTTGGTCGTGGTGGCGACGATCGCGGGCGGACCGGCGATCGCGGCCGGCGCATTGGCCGCGGAATTGTTGAAGAACACGGTGTAGTTCACGCCGGCGCCGATATACGGCTTGAACGCGCCGAACTGATCGAAGTGATATTGCAGCGTCAGCGTCGGCGGCAGCAGCGTGGTCTTGCCGATCGGCAGGCTCGCGAGCGAGCCGGTGCCGGTGATCGAGTGCCGCGTCACGCCGAGGATCAGCTCGGCCGCGATGTTCTTGGTGAAGAAATAGCTGATGTCGAGCTCGGGAACGACCTGGTCGCTGATCGACAGGCCGGAGTTCGGCGAGGACAGCGAGGGCACGCCTGCCACATTGACGGTCGAGCCGCCGGCATCCGGCAACACGCCGAGCACGCGCAGGCGCACCATCCACGGATTGAAGGCTTCCACCGGCGGCGGTGCCTTCTTGTAAACCGGCAAATCGGCAGCTTGCACCGTTGCAAGCGTGCCCGCGAGCATCGCGCCAACGGTCGCAAGCCGCGCCAGGTTTCTTGTCGTTCTCTGCATTTCAATCCCCTTCAGCCTTCTCTCGCGCGTCGTTGCGCGACATGAGCGTCAGAGCAGAAAGGGACCGCTGAAGGATTTGACCTTGATCAATTCAGGCCAAGGTCGCCACGATTTGGCCATGGCGTTGCAGATGTGTCACGAAAGCCACGAAGGCGGGATGCATTGCGCGGCAAGATAGTGCCGCACATCATGTCAGGGCCGTTCGGGATGATTCAGCATGTATTCGCCGAGGTCGCGCTGGCGGCGGTCGGCGCGCGCGGTGGCGGCGTTGCGCTGGACGTCACGGTCCTTGCGGCAGGCCACGTATTCCGGCGAGCCCTGCGCGTAACCGCGGCCCTGGCAGACCGCATCGTCATCGTCGCCGCCCACCGCTACGGCATTCTGGTGACGCGCGGAGCAGGCGGAGAGGGCGATGGCGAGCAGCACGGCTGCAAGCAGGCGCGGCACAGCGGCGAGTGGCATACGAGGTCCCTTGTTGGCGGCCCCTGTTTAGCGCGGAATGAGGAGATTGTAAGTCCCCGGACGCCGTTCCAACCCACTGTCATTCCCCGCGAAGGCGGGGAATCCAGTACGCCGCGCCGGTCGTTGGGTCACACTGCTGCCGCGGAGTACTGGATCACCCGCTTTCGCGGGTGATGACAGCGGAAGGTGGTGAAGCAAAGTTGCACCTCACGAGCATGACCGCCAGAGCAAACCTCACACCCGCCCCTTCAGAGCGTCCCCGATCTCCTCGAGCGTCTTGGGATCCTCGATCGTTGCCGGCATGGTCCAGGATTCGCCGTCGGCAATCTTCTTGATGGTGCCGCGCAGAATCTTGCCGGAGCGCGTCTTGGGCAGGCGGCCGACGGTGATCGCGAGCTTGAAGGCGGCGACGGGGCCGAGCTTGTCGCGCACCAGCGCGACGATCTCCTTCTCGATCTCGGCCGGGGCACGCTTCACGCCGGCCTTGAGCACCAGGAAGCCGCAGGGCACCTCGCCCTTGATCGCGTCCTTGACGCCGAGCACGGCGCATTCGGCGACGTCGGGATGCGAGGCCAAAATCTCCTCCATGCCGCCGGTGGAGAGCCGATGGCCGGCGACGTTGATGATGTCGTCGGTGCGGCCCATGACGAAGACATAGCCGTCCTCGTCCTTGTAGCCGGCGTCCGAGGTTTTGTAATAGCCGGGGAATTCGCTCAAATACGCTTCCTTGAAGCGCGCATCCTGATTCCACAGAGTCGGCAGGCAGCCCGGCGGCATCGGCAGCTTGATGACGATCGAGCCCATGGTGTTGGGCCCCACTGGCTTTGCCGCCTCGTCGACCACGTCGACCTGGTAGCCCGGCATCGGCACCGTCGGCGAGCCGTGCTTCACCGGCAGCATGCCGAGCCCGACCGGGTTGCCGGCGATGCACCAGCCGGTCTCGGTCTGCCACCAATGGTCGATCACCGGCACCTTCAGCTGCTGCTCCGCCCATTCGACCGTCGGCGGATCGGCGCGCTCGCCGGCCAAGAAGAGCGTGCGGAACTTCGAGAGGTCGTACTCCCGGATGAATTTTCCTTCCGGGTCCTCTTTCCGGATCGCGCGGAACGCGGTCGGCGCGGTGAAGAACGCGACCGCCTTGTGCTCGGAGATCACGCGCCAGAATGCGCCGGCATCGGGCGTGCCGACCGGCTTGCCTTCGTACATGATCGTGGTCGCGCCATGCAGCAGCGGGCCATAGACGATATAGCTGTGGCCGACCACCCAGCCGATGTCTGAGCCGCACCACCACACCTCGCCCGGCTTGACGCCATAGAGGTTGAACATCGACCATTTCACCGCGACGAGATGACCGCCATTGTCGCGCACGACGCCCTTGGGGATGCCCGTGGTGCCCGAGGTGTAGAGGATGTAGAGCGGATCGGTGGCGGCCACAGGCACGCAAGGTGCCTTCTTGCCGTCGTTCAGCGCCTTGCGGCGCAGGCTCGCCCAATCATAGTCCCTTCCCGGCGCCAGATCGCAGGTGAGCTGCGGACGCTGCAGCACGATGCAGGCTTTCGGCTTGCTGCCGGCAAGCTTGATCGCCTCGTCGAGCAGCGGCTTGTACTGCACAATGCGGCCGGGCTCGATGCCGCAGCTTGCGGACAGAATGAGTTTCGGCTGCGCGTCGTCGATGCGGGTGGCGAGCTCCTTCGCGGCAAAGCCGCCGAACACCACGGAGTGCACCGCCCCGATCCGCGCGCAGGCGAGCATCGCGACCACGGCCTCCGGCACCATCGGCATATAGAGGATGACGAGATCGCCCTTGGCGACGCCGAAATCCTGCATGATGGCGGCAAGCGCCTGCACCTCGTTCAGCAGTTCGGCATAGGTCAGTTTGGTGACGCTGCCCGTCAACGGCGAATCATGGATCAGCGCGACCTGGCCGGCGCGGCCGCCTTCGACATGGCGATCGAGCGCGTTGTAGCAGGTATTGACGACACCGCCGGTGAACCAGCGGCCGTAGGTTCCTTGGCTGGGATCGAAAATCGTCTTGGGCGGCTCGATCCAGTCGATCTCCTTGGCCGCCTCAGCCCAGAAGCCTTCGGGGTCGGCGAGCGAGCGCGCATGGACCTCATGATAGAGACTCTTGCCCTGGATGTTCATTCCCGCGCTCCCGTTCCCTTTATTCGGCTGGCTTTGAGCCTCGTGGCAGGGCGGGCGTGCCGCCATGACCAGGATCAATCGCCGGCCTTGTTTGAGGGCTATTTTCCCGGGAACGGGCCGCGGTTCAAGCTGAAAAGGATGGGTCTTCTGAGGTAGAGTTCGCGCGGCATTGGCCGGTGCGCTCCCTCTCCCGCTTGCGGGGGAGGGCCGGGGTGGGGATGCTTCCGCGTCGGGATTGCTTGAGGCCCTAGCAGGTAATCCCCAAGGGGAGAGAGCCCCCACCCGCCGCGCTCTTCGAGCGCGTGTACCTCCCCCGCAAGCGGGAGAGGTAGCCAAGCCAGCTGCGCGACCTCGGTCCGCTCAGCTCTCGATCGCATTCAGCTTCTGCAAGCGTTCCTGCATGACCTTCTTGAGGTCATAGCCCGGGCGGCCGAAGCTCGTGTTGCGCGTCGTCAGGAAATCGCGCTGGGTCTTGCGCAGGTCGCTCGCCGAGCGCTTGCTCGCCGTCTTCAGCACGCGCGCGCAGGTCTCGGCGATCTGGCGGTCGAGCACGCCGAGGTCGGGATCGGCGCAGATCACCTTCTCGACCTCGCGCCTGGCGGTCGCGCATGCGAAGGACGGACCGTTACCGGACGCCGCATTCAGCGCCCGCGGCGGTTCGGTGCCGAATTTGGCGATCTCGGCGATCATGGTGCGGCGACCGCTCGCGGCATTGTCGTTGGCGGGATCGAGCCGCAGGGCCGCCTCGTAATCGGCCAGGGCCTTCGCGCGCTCCCCCATCTTCTTGTAGAGCACGGCGCGGTTGTTGTAGGTCTTCGCAAAGTTCGGATCGAGCTTGAGCGCGGCATCATAGTCGCTCAAGGCAGCGCCGAGCTCACCCTTGAACTGGTAGGAATCGCCTCGATTGGTCAGGAAGTTCGCGCGCTGCTCGCGCCGGATCGCCTGGTCGTAATCGGCGATGGCCTTGTCGTACTCGCCCATCGCGGCATAGGCGAGGCCGCGATTGTCGTAATATTCCGGCTGCTTCGGATCGAGCCTGATCGCCTCGCTATTGTCGGCAACGGACTTGTCGAACTGGCCGAGCTTCTTCCAGGCCGCGCCGCGGTTGGAATAGGTGCGGGCTCGGTTGGGATCGAGCCGCAGGGCCTCGTCGAAATTCCTGATCGCCTTGTCGTTGTCGCCGCCGAGATAATAGGTCGCGCCGCGGTCGGACCAGGCCTGCGCGTCATCCGGCTTCAGCTTGATCGCCTGATCGTAATCGGCGAGCGCGCGGTCGAGCCGGCGCTGATTGGTGTAGACGACGCCGCGCAGCCCGTAAGCCTCCGCATCCGAAGGATCGAGCTCGATCGCCCTGCTGAGATCGGCCGCGGCGCGATTGAGATCGCCGCCGGCCTCGCGCAGCAAGTCGCCGCGCAGGCGCCAGGCCTTTGCATTCTTGCCGTCGAGCGCAATGGCGCGGTCGATGTCGCGCAAGGCCTGGGTGAGGCCGCCCGAAGTCCGGGCATGGGCGTCGGCACGAACCAGCAATGCCGCGGCACGGTCGGACGTGGGATTGGCCGCCTGGTCGATGATGACGGCGCAGGCCGGGATCAGCTCGGCCGGGGGAGCCTTGCTGCCCATCACACAATCGGTGCCGGCGGAGGCTGGGTTTGCAACGACGAAGCTCATGGCCGCGCCAGCGAGAAGGATGCGCAGCGATGTCTTGGTAAACGAAGAGATTTGCGCGGAAAAATGCGTGCCGCACATGACAGAGGACTCCGTGACGTCAGGTTTTCACCATTGTCGCGGCGGGAAAGGGATGGGTTCAATTCGGGCCTGTCGTCGTCGTCATGGCCGGGCTTGTCCCGGCCATCCACGTCTAGCCCCCGGGACGGAAAGAACGTGGATGCCCGGGACAAGCCCGGGCATGACGAACTCTCACAAGGCGACGACGCTCAATATCCGTCCACCCCGTTGATCTCTTGCACCCGCTCCTGCATCGCCTTCTTCAGATCGTACCCCGGCCGGCCATACGCCGCGTTGCGGCGGGCGATGAACGCGTCCTGCTCACGCTGGAGCTTCTTCGCCGCCGCCGGATTGGGCGCCTCCCGGATCGCACGCACATGCGATCCGTAGATCTCGCGGTCGAGATCGGCGAGCTCGCGATTGCCGCAGATCGCTCTTTCCACCGCGCGACGCGCTCGTGCGCAATTGAAGCTGGGCTTGCCGGCGACGGCCATCTGCGCGCCGATCCGCTCTATCTCGCGCGCCATCGCCTTGTGGTTGGCCTTGGCCTTCTCGTGGTTCGGATCGATCTTCAGGGCCGCGCCGAAATCCTGCACCGCTTTGGGCTTGTCGCCCTTCCTGAGCCAGAGCTCGCCGCGCGCATTGAAGATGTCGGCAAGCGTGGGGTCGAGCTGGAGAGCGCGGCTGTCGTCGGCGATGGCGCGATCGACCTGACCGTGCCGCGCAAAGAGCGCCCCGCGCGCGATCAGCGCCTTGATCAGATCCCCCTTCGCGGTCTTCTCATTGTCGATCACGGCGGCACAGGCCGTGGCGGCCTTGTCCATGTCGTCGGCCGCGGTCGCCGCGAGGCACGATGCGACATCGACCTGGATCACCGCAGCCGGCTCGCCGCCGGTCGCAGCCTTCGCGCCGGCGAGCGGGAGCGCGCAAAGCAACAATGCACCTGACGATTGGATGAGTTTTCGAAAACGCATGCTCATGGCGGTCAGAAGTCTTGCTTTCGGTCTTGCCTTACGTCTTGCCTTTTTGGACTTGCCTTTAGGACTTGCCATCAAGACTTGCCTCGGGGCCGTACTATCCATCATACGGCCCGATTGGTGCTGGCTTGTGGCACCGCTCACATCGAGTTCGAGGATCATCGTGTCGACATTCGAATGGATCATCGTGCTGCTGCTCGGCGCCGTTGCCTTATCGGCGCTGGCGCGGCGGATCAAGGTCCCCTACCCGACCTTTCTCGCCATCGGCGGCGCGCTGATCGCCTTCGTGCCCTCCAGCCCGTCCTGGACGCTGGAGCCCGACCTGGCATTGGCCCTTTTTGTCGCACCGGTCCTGCTCGACGCCGCGTTCGACACCTCGCTGCGCGATCTGCGCAACAATTGGGTTCCCGTCTCGACCCTGGTCGTCGCGGCGGTCGGCCTGACCACGGCCGGCGTCGCCGTCGTTGCGCACCGGCTGATGCCCGAGATGCCCTGGGCCGCCGCGGTTGCGCTCGGCGCGATCGTGGCGCCACCCGATGCAGCTGCCGCAGTCGCGATCCTGAGCCAGGTCAAGCTGCCCCACCGCATGGTGAAGGTGCTGGAGGGCGAAAGCCTGCTCAACGATGCCAGTGCGCTGCTGATCTATCGCATTGCGGTCGGGGCGGTCGCCACCGAGCATCTGACGTGGAGCCAGATTGCACCGACCATGGCGCTGGCCCTGGTCGGCAGCGTCGTCGCCGGCCTGCTCGCAGGCCGCATCATTCCGCTGTTCCTGGAGCGGGTGACGGAGGCGCCGAGTGCCATCATCGTGCAGTTCGCCACCACCTTCATGGTCTGGATCGCCGCCGAGCATCTCGGCCTCTCCGGCATCCTCACCATCGTGGTCTATGCCATGACGATGGCGCGCTCGGCGGGGATGCGCATGCCGGCGCGGCTGCGGGTGCCGTCTTACGCGGTCTGGGAGACCATGGTGTTCGTGCTCAACGTGCTCGCCTTCATGCTGATCGGCATGCAGATGCGGCCGATCTGGACACGGCTGGATGCGGACGTGCGCTGGGAATATTGCGTGGCTGCGGCCTGGATCCTGCTCACCGTGGTGCTGGTCCGGCTGCTCTGGGTGACGTTCTACCGCACCACCTTGCGCGTGCTGGTCGCACAGGGAATCTATCATCCGAAGGACCCCAGGGCCGTCGCTTCGCCGAAGGGCGGCCTCATCATCTCCTGGTGCGGCATGCGCGGCCTCGTCACGCTCGCCACTGCCTTCGCGCTGCCGGAGAATTTTCCCCAGCGCGACTTCATCGTCTTCATCGCCTTTGCGGTGGTGCTGGGATCGCTGGTGATCCAAGGCCTGACGCTGCGGCCGCTGATCCTTGCGTTCGGCCTCAGGGATGATGATCCCGTCGGCACCGAGGTCGCGCACGCACGCGCCGTCGCTTATCGCGCAGCGCTCGATGCGATCGAGAGCGATCCGTCCGAGGAAGCGGAGATCCTGCGCCTCGAATATCGCGCCGTCCTGATGCAGGCCGAGAGCGATCCCAAGGGCGGCATCGCCAATGGCGAACTGCCCGCCGATCCCCTGCGCCGCCGCGCCATCGAAGCCGCTCGCAAATCGATCGTCGACCTCCGCGCCACCGAGGTGATCGGCGACGATGCCTTCCACCGGATCGAGGAGGAACTCGATCGCGCAGAATTGAGCGCAGGGGGATGAGGTAGCGACAGTGGAGGGGGAACAGCCGGCATTGAACCAAACCACTCCTTCCCAGACTCACTCCTGATGACGACCCTGACCGACGACCGTCGTGTACGCGCGCGAGATGCGTCGCCTGCACGATATTTTTATCTGCACATGGCTCTGGCCTGCGCCGCCACCGCCTTTCTCGGTTTTGCGCCGACCTATTGGGTCCCGCTCGCCCACCGGACGCTCTCCGCAAGCCCGGTGATTCATTTTCACGGATTCTTGTTCTTCACCTGGTCGCTTTATTTCGTGTTGCAGACCTGGCTCGCGGCCTCCGGCCGCGTGGTCAATCACCGTTCGCTCGGCATTGCCGGTGTCTCGCTCGCGACTGCGATGACCATCTTCGGCTTCCTTGCCTCCGTGCACGTGATGCAGCATTCCGCCGCGCTCGGGCAGCGCGAAGCGGGCATCGGCTTCTCGATCGTGCCGATGAGCGGCATCGCATTCTTCGCGGTGGTGTTCGTGCTGGCGATCATGAACACGCGCAAGCCCGAGGTTCACAAGCGCCTGATGCTACTGGCCGCGGTTTCGATTCTCGACGCCGCGATCGCGCGCTGGTTCCTGACCTTCCTGGCGCCTCCGGGACCGCCCGGCCCGCCCCCGGTGCCGGTGACGATCGCGCCGGCCGTCGTCGCCTCGCTGTTGCTCGTCGTCGCGATGGTGCGCGACTGGCGCACCGAAGGCCGCGTGCATCCCGTCTACATCTACGGCACGCTCGCGCTGCTGGCGGTGAAGGTGCTGAACTGGCCGATCAGCGAGACCGCGGCCTGGCATTCGTTTGCCGGCGGCATTCTGGCGCTGGCGCAGTAATCACCGCTGTCGTCCCGGACCGGCGCAGCCGCCGGGACGACGGCAGAGTGTGGGCGCCTACGCCCCCGCCTTGCACGTGATGCCGCCGTCCACCACGAGCTCGATCCCGGTCACATATTTCGACTCGTCCGACGCCAGGAACAGCGCGGCGTTGGCGACGTCGAAGGCATCGCCCATGTGGCCCATCGGCACTTGCGCATCGCGGGCGCGCCACATCGCCTCGACATCGCCCTTGGCGTAGCTGGCGGCAAGGCCTGCCGAATGCTCGACCATCGGCGTCTTCATCAGGCCGGGCAGGATCGCGTTGACGCGCACATGATGGCGCGCGAACTCGATCGCCGTGGTGCGGGTCATCTGGTTCATCGCCGCCTTGGAGGTGCCGTAAGTGACGTAGGAAATGCCCATGTGGCGGATCGAGGCGATCGAGGAGATGTTGATGATCGAGCCGCCGCCCTGCTTCACCATGACGGGAATGACGCGCTTCATGGCGAAATAGGCGCTCTTGAGGTTGACGCTGAAGACGCGGTCCCAGCTCTCTTCGGTCACCTCGACCACGCTGCCCATCTCGGCGATGCCGACATTGTTGTCGAGCACGTCGATGCGGCCATAGGCCTTCAGGCACGCCGCCACCATCGCCTCGATCTCGCTCGCCCGCGACACATCGGCCGTGAAGGCCGTCGCCTTGCCGCCCTCGCCGGTGATGATCTTCGCCGTCTCCTCGGCAGCGGCGCCGTTGCGGTCGACGCAAAACACCTGCGCGCCCTCGCGCGCAAAGGTCACCGCGGTTGCCTTGCCATTGCCCCAGCCGGGCCCGATCGAGCCGGCCCCCACCACCATCGCAACCTTGCCCTTGAGCCGATCCATTTGTGTCTCCTTGTTGTTGTTCTTGTAGCCCGGATGAAGCGAGGCGTAATCCGGGCTACGGATCGTCGCACACCTTCATCGTCGTCACGTTAGCACCAATGGGATGTCCGACAATCTCCGACAACGTCCGGCACTGTCCGTCATGGCACAACCGCCATTCGCCCGCCGCGCCGGAATTGCCGAGCACCACCTCTTGCATCGGTGCCCGCTTCGGCTGCCACTGAAACCAGCCGTCGACCAGCCGTGCCTCCGGCGGCGGCTCCATGCCGGGGCCGGTGCCCTTGACGCGGGCCTGCACCAGTTCGAGACCGGCGGGCGTGACGCGCCAATCCTCCTGCCAGTCGATCTTGGCGATCGAATGCGTCCAGACCAGCGTGAAGGCGGACAGCGTCAGCGCCTTCACCCCGAATGCCGTGGCGAAGCAGAGGCTCACACCGCCTCGACCGGCGCCGGCGGGCGCTGCCGCCATTGCCACAGCACGAGAGCCGCGGCGAGCACGAATCCGGCGGTGTCGCTGAACGCAAATTCGCCGAGCAGGCAGAACGCGGCACCAAGCCCGACCAGGCGCTCGATCAGCGTCAACCGCGTGAACAAGAAGCCGATCGCGACCATGCCGAACAGGGCGATCGCCACCAAGGCCTTAAGGCTCGCCAGCGCGACCGCGCCGTAGAAGCCGAGCTTGGCAGCCATGGGATCGCCGGCCTGCAGCATCAAGGCGGGCGAATAGACGAAGATGAAGGGGATGACGTAGCCGGCGAGCGCGATGCGCATCGCCTCCCAGCCGATCTTGTCCGGATTCTCCTTGGCGATCGGCGCCGCCGCGAGCGCGGCCAGCGCCACCGGCGGCGAGAGGTCGGCCATGATACCGTAATAGAACGCGAACATGTGGCTCGCGATCAGGGGCACGCCGAGCTTGGCGAGCGCGGGCGCGGCCAGCGCGGCGGTGATGATGTAGGTCGGGATGGTCGGAATGCCGGTGCCGAGCAGGATCGACAGCAGCATGGTCATGATCAGCGCCAGGAACAGGCTCTTCTCGCCGAGCCCGATCACCCAGCCGCCGAAGATGGTGCCGACGCCGGTCTGCGACATCATGCCGATGATGACGCCGACGATGGCGCAGGCCATGCCGACGGTGATGGCGGATTTCGCACTCTCGGCGAGCGCGTCGCGGCACTCGCGCAACGCCTTGAACCCGCCGCGTACGAAGGCGGCGATCAGGATCAACCCGACGACGACGCCCGCGACCGGCACGATCTTGAGACCGTCACGCGACAGCGCAGCGACGACGAGCGCAAGGCCGACCCAGAAGATGATGCGGATCGCATTGGAGGAGGCGCCCGTCGTGATGGCGGTGCCGAGGATCAGCGCCACCGTGAGCGCAAGGCCCATGCTGCCGGCATAAAGCGGCGTGAAGCCCTCGAACAGCATGTAGACCAGCGCGGCGAGCGGCAGCACGAGATACCAGCGCGTCACCAGCGCCTTCCACGCGCTCGGGATCTCCGAGCGCTTCATGCCGACGAGGCCGTGCTTGCCGGCCTCCAGATGCACCATCCAGAAGGCCGAGGCGAAATAGAGGATCGCGGGGATCGCCGCCGCCTTGACGATCTCCGAATATTGCACGCCGAGCGTTTCGGCCATGATGAAGGCGACCGCGCCCATCACCGGCGGCATGATCTGCCCGCCCATCGAGGCCGTCGCCTCGACGCCCGCCGCAAAGGCGCGGCGATAGCCGAACCTGATCATCAAGGGAATCGTGAACTGGCCGACGGTGACGACGTTGGCGACGCCGGAGCCCGAGATCGTGCCCATCATGCCCGAAGCGAACACCGCAACCTTGGCGGGGCCGCCGCGGGTCCTGCCAAACAGCCCGAGCGAAACATCGGTGAAGAGCTGGATCATGCCGGCGCGCTCCAGGAACGAGCCGAACAGGATGAACAGGAAGATGTAGGTCGCCGAGACGTAGATCGGCACGCCGTAGAAGCCTTCGGTACCGAACGACAGATGGGTGATGACCTGGTCGAAATCGTAGCCGCGATGGTTGAGCGGCGACGGCAGATATTGGCCGAAGAACCAGTAGACGAGGCACGCGCCGCACATCAGTGGCAGCGCCGCGCCCATCAGGCGCCGCGTGCCCTCGAAGATCAAAACCGCCAGCACCGTGCCGACCGCGAGATCGAGCCGGGTCGGATCGCCGTCGCGCGCGATCAGGTCGGCGTAGAAAATCCACTGGTAGAGCCCGCAGAGGAAGCCCGCGCCGCCGATCACCCAGCCGAGCGCGCGGCCGGCATTGCTCTTCGCGGTGAAATTGGCGATCAGGCCGAAAGTGAGGAGCACCAGGAAGCCGACATGGACGCCGCGTACCACCTGGCTCGGCAGATAGTTGAAGGCGGCGACATAGAGCTGGAAGGTGGCGAAGGCGATGCCGATCCAATAAGCGAGCGCGCCCCACCAGCCCGGGCCGAACCCTTCGGGGAAACCGTGCTCGAAATTGTCGAACTCGACCTTGATGGGGGCCTGGGTGGCCTCTGCCTTTTCCAGCATCTAAATCGTCCTTAGCCCGTGAGGGCGATAATAGCACCGGCACTGCTGCCGCATACGTCATGGCCGGGCTTGTCCCGGCCATCCACGGCTTACGGTGCCTCTAAGAACGTGGATGCCCGGGACATCTGCGCGAAGACGCGCTTCGCGCTTTTGCCCCGGGCATGACGTCGGCGGATGAGGCTGATTACTTGATCAGCCCTTTTTCCTTGTAATAGCGGATCGCGCCGGGATGCAGCGGAACCGGGCTGCCGCTGGCGGCGGTCTCGAGCTTGATCTCCTTGCCGGCGGCATGCGCATTCACGAGTTCCGGCAGCGACTCGTAGACCAGCTTGGTCATCTGATAGGCGAGGTCGTCCGACACGGCTGAGCTCGTGACGAGATAGTTGATCACGGCCGCCGTCGGCACGTCCTTGTCCTGGCCGGCATAGGTGTTGGCCGGAATGATCGCGGAGACGAAGGGCGGGCCGATCTTGTCGACCGTCTCCTTCGGCACCGACACCACCGTGATCGGGCTCGAGGTCGACAGGTCCTTCAGCGAGGCAACGCCAAGGCCGGCCGATTGCAGCGTCGCGTTGAGCTGCCGGTTCTTCATGAGATCGACGGATTCGGCGAACGGCAGATACTCGACCTTGCCGAGATCCTTGTAGCTCATGCCGGCCGCGGACAGGATGGCGCGCGAATTCAGCTCGGTGCCGGACTTCGGCGCGCCGACAGAAAGGCTCTTGCCCTTGAGGTCGGCCAGCGTCTTGATGCCGGACTCGGTGGTCGCGACGATCTGGATGTAGTTCGGGTAGATCGCGCCGATGGTGCGAAGCTTGTCGAGCTTGGTCTTGAAGCCCGCTTCCTCCTCGCCGTCCCAGGCCGCCTTCAGCGAATCGCCCAGCGTGAATGCCAGCTCGCCGCGGCCCTGCTGCAGCAGGATCAGATTCTCGACCGACGCCTTGGTGGCCTGCACCTGCGTCTTCACGTTCGGGATCTTGTCGCCGTAGATCTTCCCGATCGCGACCCCGAGCGGATAATAGACGCCGGAGGTGCCGCCGGTCAGCACGTTGATAAAGGATTGCGCCTGCGCGCAAGGTGCCGACGCCGCCAGAGCAAGAGCCGCGGCCGCGCCGAAAATGGTCCGTTTCATGGTTGTTGTTCTCCCCAAACCGGCCGCGAAATTGGCCGGATGACGCGAGCGGGTCAACCCATCCAAAAGATAAAGCTGGGCTGCGGTAAATGGCCGATCCGGCTCGATTTTTCGGGAACCGGCGGGTGCGGCGACGTGGCGCAGCGGCCGCTGCGCGGCCGGAACGCGTCAGATTCGGGCGCGCGATCCCGGTCTCACTGGAACGTCATGTCCAGACACTTGGAGATGTCGGAGCCGAGGCCGGAGGAGATGGTGATGCAGCCGCGGATCTTCTGCGCGCCGACGTCGGCGGCCCACACCGAATAGCCGCCGGGACCGAAGAACGAGTTGGTGTTCGGCGGCTCGGTCTCGGTCGCGTCGAAATCATACTTGCCGTCGGTCTCGAAGATGCGCGGCTTCTTGGTGCAGCCGCCGTCGGTCTGGACGTTGATGACTTCCTTGTTGTCGCGGGTCAGCGCCAGCGAAACCTGGCAGCGGAAATATTCCGAGGTCTTGGAATTGAAGAGATAGGTGTAGGACTTGCAGGTCGCCGTGTTCAGCTTGCCCGGGGCAAGGCCGCGGCTGCACGAAATGCGCTGGTTGTGGCTGAGCTGGTAGTCATCGGCCCGGGCGGCCGGCACCAGGGCCGTCAACGACAATGCCGCAGCCCAGCAAAGTTTAATCCCATGGCGCATCCGAATCATCCCTGCCAATAATTTTGTCGAGTTGCGTTCTAGACGGAAAGCGGAACATAGTCGCGAGGGGACGAAGGGAAAATCACAAACTGCTGGGCAAGACGTGATGTGCTGCGGCGCTTTCGCAAATTGACCCGGACATACCGTTCGTGATTTGTTCAAGCCCGGATGTCCCGACCGTGGGAGGATGGGAATGACGGCATTTTCAATCAAGCCATTTGCAATCGCAGTCGCACTCGGCGCCTTTTCAGCGCCCGCATTGGCGCAAGCCCCGGCAACGCCGTGGGAGCTCAAGCCCGACACCGGCTACGCCTATGACAAGGAGGGCAAGACCTTTTCCTACAAGATGGGCACCAGCAATGCCGGCGAACTGCTGAAGGGCGCCAAGAAAGTGCCGAAGGGCACGCTGTTCTTCATCGGTCACAACGGCCAGCTCTACATGCGCAGCGGCCCGTATCTGGAAGGCGACGGCAAGTTCAAGTTCGGCCCGGATCAGTAAGGGCTGCGGCTCTCGCCACAAACGAAGCTGTCGTAGTGTGGGCAAAGGCGCCCTTGCGCCGTGCCCACCATCTCTCTCCATCGCAGAAGGTGCGTGGGCACGCTTCGACTTGCCCAACCCTGCGGCAGGTCGCTACGGCGGCGGATTGCTAAAATGCCGCCGCCAATTCCCTCGCGCCGGGCTTGCTGCTGTTCGCATCCATCCGATCGTCCGTCACCGCGAGCAGCTTCGCCACCGTGTTGTGGCGGATCGCGACCGGGTTGCGCTCGTAGCCGCCGCGCTGGAAGAAGTTCGAGGTCGGCACCTGCTCGCGCATCGCCTGCGGCATCGTCACCATGTCGAGCCCGGTGCCGTCGCCGGTGAGGTTCATCATCTCGAGCTCGGCGGCGGTGAGCGGACGGGTGTAGCCCTTGGCGCGGGCGAACAGCACCGAGGTCAGCAGCTTGTGGGTCTGCAGCATCGGCCCGACATCGATGTCGAGCACCATCGCATGCATGGCCCAGCCCTGCGCGGTGTTGCCGATCTTCTCGTGCTCCGACCAGGTGTCGGGCACCGCCTTGGCATGCGCGACCATCTTCTTCAGCACGACGAGCTTGTGCTCGAGCGACTGCCGCGCCGGTCCTGATGTCCGCGCCACCTTGTCGGAGAGCGCACGAATGAGCTCGTGGCCCTGCTCGGCCAGCAGCTCGACGCTGTTGGTGGTCAGGAGTTGGTTGTAGCCCATCGCGGTCGAGATCGCTCGCTTGCCGCCATGCTCGATTCCCGCCTGCACATCGTGAGTGCCGGTGCCGCCGGTCTCGAACGAATAAACGCGCACGGCCTGCTCGCGGGTCAACCCGGAGGCGAGCGCGTAGCGCGCATAGGCGCGCTTGAACTCGACCTCGCTTGTGGGTCGCTGCGGCATGAACTGGTAGAGCTCCTGCGCCGCGCGCAGGAAATCGGCGACGACGGGGATCGGCTTTTTGACAGGCCGGTCCGGCGTTTCCTCCGGCTCCGGATTCACCGGCTTCTTCGGCCCGTTATAGAGCGGCGGATGCTCCAGCACGTAATCGTCGAGCGTCACCTGCTGCCCGCTGCGCCGCTTGGCGTTGCGGCCTTTGCGCTTCTCGGAGATCTGGCTCCAATAGGCGCCGGCCTCGGCGTCGAACGCCGCGCGCGCCGCCTGGTACTCCGCGAGCTTGCGGCGATATTCGAGCATGGCGGGCGAAGCGCCACCTTGCGCGAAAAACTGCGACAGCAGCTGGGCGTTGGCGTCGCGGATGCCGGGCGGCAGCGCGTCCAACTCGCCGCCATGTGCGATGGGTGTGACCAGGACAAGCGCGAGTGGAACCAGCGCCAATGTGTTTCGAATCGATCGATGCATGCCGCCCTCTTAGCAGGCATCCGGTAACCGTCACGTTAACGCGCCGTTTACCATCACTTCCAGGCGAATACCGGTTGTTCCAGGTCGGTGACGCGGGTGTGCCGCCCCGCCAGCACCTCGCGGAACTGGTAGATCAGCGCCGCCGTCGGCGCGTGGATCAGGCTCATCTGGTGATGGAAGCGGATCACGCGGCGGGTGCTTTCGGGGATCGCGGTGAAATCGAACGCGTCATCGCGCTCGATCGTGTCGAGCGCGATGCGATGGACGGAGGCGACCTCGTCCGGGTTCGGCGAGATCGCGGCACGGCCCGCCGCCCACACCACGACCGGCGTGATCAGATAGCCGGAACGGGTCGGATAATCGTCGAGCAGGCCGAGCACCGCGTCGGCTGAAAGTTTTAGCGCGAGCTCTTCATCCAGCTCGCGCAACGCCGCCTCGACCGGCGTCTCGCCGGCATCGCAGCGTCCGCCCGGCAGCGCCCACTGCCCGCGATGGGAGCGCAAGCTCGACGCGCGCCTGGTGAGGAGGAAGGCGGTGTCGTCACCGTCGCTGGATTCGGTCAGCGCCAGCACCACCGCGGCGCGCTTCAGCGCCGACGGCTCGGCCTCGTCAGGCAGCCGTGCGAAGGACGCGCAGGCCGCTTCGATATTCCGTCTGGTGGCATCGCCGAAAGGTCTCATGATGCTTGACTACACCAGGACCGCATCTGATGAAACGAGCAGAGACAGCGTTGCAGGGATGAACCTGAAGATGACGAACAAGGCCGCCGCAAGGCTGAAATCAGAGGGCTGGAGCATCCTCGAGACCACCGGCTTCATGCACCTGGTCGGTCCCCTGTGGGAGCGCAAGGTCGACGGCCATTACGAGTTCGCGCTCGCCACCGAAGACAAGCACCACAACCGCCGCGGCATGGTCCAGGGCGGCGTCATGATGACCTTCGCCGACCGCACCTGCGGCATGACCGCCCGTTACGTCTCCGGCAAGGAGTTCATGGCGACGGTGCAGCTCGACACCCATTTCGTCGAAGCCGGCCAGATCGGCGACATCCTCATTTCCCGTCCCCGCGTGGTGCGCTCGACCCGCAGCCTGATCTTCATGAGCACGGAAGTGACGGTCGACGACCGCTGCATCGTGATGGCGAACGGCGTGTTCAAGATCCTGAAGGGGCCGGGGTAGGCGCGCGTCAGCGGCCCCCGTTGCCACCAAACCCACCGCTGTCATTCCCCGCGAAGGCGGGGAATCCAGTACGCCGCGGCCTCTCTGCTCGATCACTGCCGCCTCTGGAATACTGGATCGCCCGCCTTCGCGGGCGATGACACCGATTGCAGGGCACCGGCGTACGCGTCATTGCGAGCGCAGCGAAGCAATCGAGAAATCTCCCCGCGGACGCAGCTCTGGATTGCTTCGCTGCGCTCGCAATGACCGACGTAGCTGGCTATGCTGCCCTCAATCGAACGATCGAGGAAATCGCCCATGCAATACCGTCAGCTCGGCCGCTCCGGCCTGAAAGTGTCGCCGATCTGTCTGGGCTCCATGATGTTCGGCGGGCCCACCGATGAAGCCACATCGAAGCGGATCATCGCGAAAGCTCGCGATGCCGGCATCAACTTCATCGACACCGCAGACGCCTATTCGAAGGGCGCATCCGAGGAGGTCGTCGGCCGCGCCATCGCAGGCAACCGCCACGCCTGGGTGCTTGCGACCAAGCTCGCCAACCCCATGACCACCGGGACGGGGGACGATCCCAACCGCGTCGGCCTGTCGCGGCGCTGGGTGCTGCAGGCCGCCGACGAAAGCTTGACGCGGCTCGGCACCGACCACATCGACATCTACTATCTGCACAAGGAAGACCATGCGACTCCGCTGGAGGAGACGGTGCGCGCGATGGGCGATTTGATCCGCGCCGGCAAGGTGCGCTATTTCGGCGTCTCCAACTACCGCGCCTGGCGCGTCGCCGAGATCTGCAACATCTGCGACCGGCTCGGCATCGACCGTCCCGCGGTGAGCCAGCCCTATTACAACGCGATGAACCGCATGCCCGAGGTCGAACATTTTCCGGCCTGCTCCTATTACGGCCTCGGCATCGTGCCCTACAGCCCGCTGGCGCGCGGCGTGCTCACGGGCAAGTACAAGCCGGACGCCGCCCCCGACAAGGAGACGCGCGCGGGACGCAACGACACCCGCATGATGCAGACCGAATGGCGGCCGGAATCGCTTCAGCTCGCACAGGAGATCAAGACTTACGCGGAGAGGCGCGGCATCACAGCCGGCCAGTTCGCGGTCGCCTGGGTGCTCAACTCCGCCTTCGTCTCCTCGATCGTCGCGGGGCCGCGCACCGAGGAGCAGTGGGACGGCTACATCAGCGCGCTCGACTATCGCTTCACCGCCGATGACGAAGCATTGATCGACCGGCTCGTCGTTCCCGGCCATCCGTCGACGCCGGGCTACAACGACCCCGCCTACCCGATCGAAGGCCGCCGCGCGCGGACGGCGTGAACTTCGGAGAGGATCATGCTCCACGAAGACCGCTACGGCCTGCCGCTCTCCACCGCATCCGATGCGGCTGCCTCTGCCTATCGCGAGGGCGTGGACCTCATGCTCGCGGGCTGGACCGGCATGGCAGAGGCCTTGGAGCGCGCCATTGCGGCCGACCCGGATTTTGCGCTTCCCCATATCGCCCGTGCCCGCGTGCACGCCTTCTATCAGCAGGGCGATCTCGCACGTCAGAAGGCGGCGCTCGCGCGCGAGCTGGCCGCCAGGCGCGGCACGGAGCGCGAGCGCTCGCATGTCGAGACGCTGGGGCTGGCGATCGAGGGCCGGCTGCCGGAAGCGATCGCAGCGACGTTGAAGCATGTCGAGAGCTGGCCGCGCGATGCCCTGGTGCTGTCGCTGCCACTCGGCGCCTTCGGCCTGTTCGCCTTCTCCGGCATGGCGGACCACGATCGCGCGCGGCATGAGCTGTGCGAGCGCGTCAAGCAGCATTACGGCGAGGACTGGTGGTTTCTCACCATGGCCGGCTGGGCGATGACCGAGAACGGCGACATTGCGCGCGGCCGCAGCGTGACCGAGCGCGGCTTCAATCTGCGTCGAACGAACGCCCATGCCGCGCATGCGGTGCTGCATGCGATGTTCGAGGACGGCTCGATCGACGCGGCCGACCGCCTCGTCGGCGAGTGGATTCCGACTTACGACCGCGCCGGAATCCTGCACGGCCACATTCGCTGGCACCAGGCGCTCGGCGCGCTCGAGCAGGACGATGCGGCCCGCGCGCTCGCGATCTATGCCGACGTGCTCCAGCCCACAGCCACGCAAGCGCCGCCGCTCAACGTCATCACCGATGCCGCCTCGCTGCTGTGGCGCCTGTCGGCCTACGGCCACACCGTACCAAAGGCGCTCTGGGCTGAAGCCGACGCCACTGCGCAAAAACTGTTTCCGAAGTCGAGCCTGCCTTTCGCTGACGTCCACATGGCGCTGTTCGCGGCGGCGACGCAGAATCAGGAGGCGCTCGCTGCACGTCTTGCGGTGATCGAGCAGCGGCTCGCCGAGGGCAGGTTGCCGGCCGGCCCCGTGGTGCCGGCGATCTTCCGCGCGCTGGCGGCCTTTGCCGATGAGGACTACGCCTCATGCGTGCAAACGCTCGCGCCAGTCCTCACGGAGGTCGTGCGGATCGGCGGCAGCCACGCCCAGCGCGAACTGGTCGAGGACACCTACATCGTCGCGCTCATGCGCAGCGGCGAGCTGCCCCGCGCCCGCGCCGTGCTGGACGCCCGCCTGCACCGCCGCCCCTCGCTTCGCGATGCACGCTGGCAGGCGGCGATGGGCTAGCTCTGCCACGAAAAAAACACCGGCCTGACGGCAAGTGCCGGCCGGGACGGTTGGGCGATTGCGGCGAATCGCCGTCGGGGTGGCGCGGTGGTATTCCAGAACGGTCTTGCGGAACAAACGGGATCGCAACCAATTTGCGGTTCGATCGTTATGGTGCGGACCTTTTCCGCCGCCACGGCCCTCCGGCACACGAGCCCGACGATGCGCCTTCGCCGACCGGTCCTCTTCGCCATGGCCATGATCTTGACCATGCCCTTGGCAAGTCCTTGTTTTGCCGAGACTTCCGAACCGATCCCGGTCAACAATCCGCCGGCGCAGCAGAATGCCCTCATCGACCTCCTGGCGCTGATGTCGGGCCATTGCAAGACGCTCAAGGTCGCCGGCCGCGCCTTTGCCTGCAAGACGGTGGCCTACGCCCATGGCGACAAGGGCCGGGTCAATTTCGCGGTCGCAGTCGACGATCCCTCCGACGACAGCCACGTGGTGTCGTTCTCCGGCGAGAACGGCAAGCGCGCCGACGACAATTCCTACGAGCTGCCGATCGACCGCATGCTGCTCAACTCCAAGGACCGCCCCAAGGTCGATGGCCTGCCGGTGCCGGCCGAGCAGACCTCCACCGGCCTCTGCCGCCAAACCGGCAATTTCGCCGCCAGGAAGGTGACCGACGTCACCTGCTCGGCGACCGACAACGAAGGCCGTCGATATGAACTGCTGTTCGTCTCCGACGGTACGCCGGTGAGCGTTCGCCGCATCCGGCAGTCCTCGCCGTCGATCCAGGATCCGTTCAAGTAGCGGCACTTCGTCTGGGCTTGCGTGGTAGCGCAACCGTCACGCATCGCTCCGTTGAAACTCCAGGCGAGGCGGTTATGCTCACGCCAGCGTTCTCATCGCGGAGACGCGATCGCAGTGGGGGCGGGCCGACGGTCCAGCAACGCGCGTATGATCACCGGGCTGGTGCGCATCCTGATCGTCTGCCTGCTTGCAAGCCTGTCGCGCGACTGCATCGCGGCCGAGGGCAAGCGGCAGCGTTCGATCCTGGTTCTTGAAGAAGCCGATTTTCGCTCGCCGTTTTATTCCGAGATCTTTGCCGGCATCCGCGCCGCCGCGAAGCAGAGCGGCACGGCTGACACGGTGATCTACGGCGAGAGCCTCGATCTCAGCCGCTTCCCGGGACCCGGCTATGAAGAGAGCGTGGTCGGCCACCTCAGGACCAAATATGCACAGCGGCCGATCGACGTCATCGTTTCCATTGGCGTCACATCGGCGAAATTCCTTCAAAAGCGCAAGCAGGAGATTTGGCCGGCCGCGCCGGTCGTCTACGGCTTCGTGCCCGATCTGCCCGATACGCGCGCGCTGTTTCTGCCCGATACCACCGCCGTCTTCGCCCGCGTGACGCCAGCACATTTGCTGAATGCTGCGCGCGCCATCGTCCCAGACCTGACCCGTGTCGTCCTCGTGGGCGATGCCTGGAAGAATCCGCTGGTGTATGGACATTGGAAGCAGGACTTCGCGGCCATGATGCCGGGCCTCGAAGTCATGGATCTCTCCGATGCCGTGCTGCGCGACGTCCGCAAGCAAGTCGCTTCGCTGCCGGACCGTTCCGCGATCCTGACCTCCGCGATGTATTCCGACGGCGAAGGCACCTATTATTCCCCGGCGTCGGCGCTCGCGCTCGTCGCCGAGACTGCGAACCGTCCGATCGTCATCACGTCCGACACATTCCTCGGGCGATCGGGCGTCGGCGGCTTCCTGCTGATGCCGGAGATCATCGGACGGGAAGCCGGCGAAGTCGCCATGCGGATACTCGACGGCGAAGCGCCGTCGAACATCGTCCCCTTCGGCGGGGACAACGTGAAACCGATCTTCGACTGGCGCCAGCTGAAGCGCTGGAACGTGAACGAGGCCAATCTGCCCCCCGGCAGCGAGGTACGTTTCCGTGAACCGACCTTCTGGGGGCAGTATCACTGGCACGTCACCATCGTTGCGAGCATCGTTCTGCTGCAGGCGATGATGATCGCGATTCTGCTGCGCGAGCGCCACCTGCGCTTCGTGGCCGAGGTCGAAGCGCGGCAGCGCATGTCGGAGCTCGCTCACTTGAATCGTCGCGCCACCGTCGGCGAGATGTCTGCCTCGCTCGCCCACGAGCTGAACCAGCCGCTCGCCGCCATCATGATCAATGCCGAGTCGGCCCAGCAGATATTGCGAAATCCGGCTCCCGACCTCGGCGAGATCGAGGACATGTTGGCCCACATTCGCCGAGACGATCAGCGGGCAGCCGAAATCATCAGCCGGCTGCGTGCGTTTCTGAAACGAGACCCGACGGTACGGCACGAGCTCGACCTCAATGCGATGGTCGGCGAGGTGTTTCGCTTCCTCTCCGTGCAGGCCTTGACGCACGATGTCGAGCTCGTGACGGAGCCCTCGCCCGCGGATATCCGCGTCAAGGGCGACAAGGTTCAGCTCCAGCAGGCCATTCTGAATCTGGCCATGAACGGCATCGATGCGGTGGCCCATCTACCGAACAAGCGGCGCCGCGTGGTCGGCCGAACCGGTCTCGCCGAGGGCAATCTGGCCCTCGTCTCCGTCGCCGATGCCGGTGACGGAATCCTCGCAGAGAAGGTGACGGAGATATTCAAGCCGTTCTTCACGACCAAGGCGCAAGGCATGGGCATCGGCCTGTCGATCGCCCATACCATCGTCGAAGCGCATGGCGGGCGGATCTGGGCCGAGAACGCGCCCTCAGGCGGCCTTCTTTCACGTCGCCCTGCCGCTGGCGGCGCCATAGCCGCGATCGCAGGCACCAGCGCCGCCGAACCGGCATCACGCGAACGCCTTTTCCAGCGTCGCGAAGATCACCGCGAGCGACTTGTCGTGCCGCGTCACCGGCGGCACCGGGCGGTCGATCTTCATGAGCTGATAGACCGCCATCTGTGCTGCCCGCACCGAATATTCGACGGTGAACACGACGTCGTCGGGGATTTCGACGAACTGGCTGACGAAAGCGAGGTTGACCGAATTCTTCGGCACCGGCAGCGGCCGATCGGTCAGGTTACGCGGCATGAACATGCTCGTGATGTAGGGCATGCGGCAGGGAACGCAGATCGCGTCGTCGAGCACGCTCGCATCGAAGTTCAAGTGGCCGCACAGCTCCTTCAAAATATCCGCGCCGCCGCAATCGGACATCGGCTTGCCGACGAAATTGCCGACGCGGTCGGGATGCAGCGCATAGCCCCAGAACACCTGCACGTTCTTCGGCTGGCCTGCGAAATGCGGCTGGTGATACAGCACGACCGACATCAGCCAGTTGGAATCCTTGAACGTCACGAGGCCGCCGGTGCCGGCCCTGTTGCCGGAGAACGCCTCCATCCGGTCGAAGAACTGCGGATCGCGGCAGGTGACGGTGAAGGACAGCCAATAGGATTCGGGGATCGACGAGTTGAAGGCGGCGGGATTGCCGAACTCGGGACGGCCTTGCGCGATCGTCTCCCACAGCGCCCAGCCCTGGCTCTCCTTCTTGGTCAGGCGCGACGGCGGCTCGGTCATCGAGCCCAGGCTCGAGGCGTCCGTCATCGAGCCGTTCTGGAAGAACACGAGATCGTCGTCCTCGAGCCGGACATTGGCGATGCGGCCGTCGCGGTCGAGCACGAGCTGGCGCACCCGCAAGCGTCCGCCTTCGCTCTCGATCGCCATGTCGGTGACGCGCGTGCCGCGCACGAATTGCACGCCCTGGCGCTTCAGCCAGTCGGCGAGCGGCCGCACGATCGCATCATACTGATTGTAGACGGTGCGCTTGACGCCGGCGAGCGTCTCGATGCGCGGAAACTCGTTCATGAAGCGATGCAGGTATCGCTTCAGCTCGACCGCACTGTGCCAGGGCTGGAAGGCAAAGGTGGTCTGCCACATGTACCAGAAATTGGACTCGAAGAACTTCGGCGAGAGCCAGTCGGTGATGCGGCTGTCGCCGAGCGTCTCCTCCGAGGCCTCAGTCAGCCTCAGCAGCTCCAGCCTGTCGCGCGCGGAGAAGCCCATATGCGAGACATCGACCTTGAAGCGGTTGCGGTCGACCAGCCGCGCCTGCGAATGCGCGGGGTTGTCCAGGTTGAACGCGATGGTCTCGTCGCGCACGCTGAGGCCGGGATGCTCGAGCGAGGGAATGCTGGAGAGCAGATCCCAGGTGCATTCGTAGTGGTCGGTAGTCAGCATGCGGCCGCCGCGCAGCGAATAGGCGCCGTTCGCGAGCAGCGCGCCGTCGAGACTTCCGCCGACCAGAGGCTGCGCCTCGTAGATCACGATGTCTCGCCCCGCCTGTTGCGCGTCGCGGATCAGGAACGCCGCGCCCGCGAGCGATCCAATGCCACCGCCGATGAAATACGCCTTCATGACTTGCCTCGATTGCCATACGAATTTGTCGTGGGCGACATTGCATGCGGAGGCAGCGGCCGAAGTTGCGCTGGATCAAGCGCGGCGGAAGCAACGTTCAAGAGGACGTGAGCGCGCTCGCGGGGAGAGCCGAAACATTCGCCTTCTTCGCATAGATGTGCTCGATCTCGTCCGCGAAGCGGCGCTCGAGCGCGGGCCGCTTGTTCTTCAGCGTCGGCGTCAGCAGGCCCGCCGCAATGGTCCACGGATCGAGCGTCCACCACACCGCGCGCGGTGTGGCGTAGGACGGATAGGCCTTCACGGCCGCGGCGATCCGCGCCAGCAGCGCCGCCCGTTCCGCCGCCCCGCCTTGCTGGCCGCGCGCCGCCAGCCTTTCCTTCTCCTCTACCCAGGCCTTGGCATTCAGCACCACGAGCGCGGCGAGGAACGGCCGCTGCTCGCCAACCACCAGCGCCTGCTCGAACAAGGGATCGGCGAGGATCGCGGTCTCCAGATCCACCGGCGCGATCTTCTCGCCGGTGGAGGTGACCAGGATGTCCTTGATGCGACCGGTGATGGTGATGCGCCCGTTCTCGATGCGGGCCTGGTCGCCGGTATGCAGCCAGCCATCGGCGTCCTTGACGCGGCGCGTCTCCTCGTCCTTGTGCCAGTAGCCGAGCATGACGCTCGGACCGCGCACCAGCAATTCGTCGTTCTCGCCGAGCCTGACCTCGACGCCGTCGAGGACATGGCCGACCGAATGCGGATCGTTATCCTCGACGGTATTCACGGAGACCACCGGCGAGGTCTCCGTCATGCCGTAGCCCTGGAGGACGTCGAGCCCGAGCGCGAGAAACAGGCGAATGACGGGCGCCGCGATCGGCGCGCCACCGGACACCGCGACGCGCAGGCGACCGCCGAGTTGCGCCAGCACCTTGTCGGCGACGAGCCGCTTCAGCAGCGGCCAGGCCAGCCGGTCCAGCAGCGACGGCATGGCGTGCTGCTGCCGCGCGTCGAAGCGCCGCCCGCCGACGGCGACGGTGAGATCGAGCAGCGCGCGCTCGATCCAGCCCGCGGATGCCCGATGCTGCATGATCTGCGCGTAGATGCGCTCGTAGATCCGGGGCACCGAGACCAGCACCGTCGGCCGTACATGCTTCAGATCCTCCGCCAGTTGCGGCACCGAGCGGGCATAGGCGACGCAGGCGCCGGCCGCGATCGGGTAGTAATAGCCGCCGGTGCGCTCGAAGGTGTGCGAGAGCGGCAGAAAGGACAGGAAGACGTCGTGCGGCTCGGCTTCGATGCGGCGCGCGATCGCCTTCACATTGGCGACGACGTTGCCTTGCGACAGCATCACGCCCTTGGGCCGCCCCGTGGTACCCGAGGTGTAGACGATGGCGGCGAGATCGTGCGGTTCGATCGCGACATCGGGCAGCGGCGCGCTCGCCCCAGGGGCTTGCGCGAGCCAATGGTCGAGCCCGATGATCCGCGCGTTCGGCGTGATGAGCCCGCTTGCATCCGCGCAGACGACGCGCTTGAGATGGTCGAGCGGCTGGCCGGTCGCCACGATCGCCTGCCAGCGCTCCAGGGTATCGACGAACAAGAGCAGTGCGCCGGCATCGACGAGGACGTAGGCGATGCTGTCGGGGTTGTCGACGGCGTGCATCGGCACCGGGACGAGGCCGCGCGACAACGCCGCCTGGTCCATCGCGATATGCGCGATGCCGTTCGGCATCAGGATCGCGACGCGCTCGCCGGGCGCGAAATTCTCCGCGGCCAGCGCCCGCCGCCACAGCTCGAATTCGGCATCGATTTCCCGCCAGGACTGGCTGACCCAGCGCTTGGCACCGGCGTCGAAATGGCGATAGGCCGCCGCCGCTGGCGTCGCCTTGATTCGCCAGCGCAGGAGCTCCGGCAGCGTCTTGATGTCGGCAAGACCGTCTGGTTGACTCGCCTGTCCCGGCATGGCGTTCTCTCGCATCTCGTCGATTCCCAACCATTTGGTGCCTCGACCCTAGGCCGGCCAGTCCTTGCCGCTTTGATCCTCAGCAAGGCGGCCATGCTTTGGAGCGACCCATGACGCGCGACCGCCTGTTTCTGCTGCGGCCCGGTTTCGAGGATCCGGCCTTTCCGGGGCGACTGTTCTACTGCTGGCATTGCGCGCTGATCGAGGGCGTGCTGGCCTCGTTTCCGCAGCTTGCCGCAGAGCTCGAGGTCGAGCGCATCGCGTGGCCGCGCCCGCGGCAGCCGGTGATCGCGCTTCTTGGCGAGGAGAACCAGTCGCTGCCGCTGCTGGTATTGGCCGACGGCGCGACATCGCCGCACCAGACCGGCAGCCATCAGGGCCGCGCCTTCATCGCCGACAAGGATGCGATCCTCGCCGCACTTTCCGAACGCCACGGCTTTCCTGATCCGCATCCGTGAGGCGCATCCGCCAGCCGGCATGACCGCTCTCGTGTCCCGTCGCAAAACGAGGGAAGATCGGCATTGCGCGCCTTCCCCATCCTCGCATATTCGCTTCCACGACCCGCGCGAAAGATCCGATCATGCCCCACGCCCTCCCCGCTCTCATCGTCATCGACGTCCAGCGCGCGTTCGACGAATGGGAGGCCGCGGGGAAACGGCGCAACAATCCGGATGCGGTGGCGCGGATCGCCGATCTGCTGCAGGCGTTCAGAACCCGCGGCGCGCCGATCTTTCATATCCGCCATGAAGGCACCAATCCGAACTCGTCGTTCCTGCCTCAAAGCTCCGGCTATGCCGTCAAGGACGAGGCGCGCGAGCAGCCCGGAGAGACCGTCATCGTCAAGCGCGTCAACAGCGCCTTCATCGGCACGGATCTGGAGACGCGCCTGCGCGCGGCCGGCATCGGCACGCTCGTGATCTGCGGCGCGACCACCAATCATTGCGTCGAGACGACGACGCGGATGGCCGGCAATCTCGGCTTCGACGCGCGCCTCGTGCGCGATGCGACATGGACGTTCGACCGCATCGGGCCCGACGGCGACGTGCACGCAGCCGAGGAGATCCATGCGATGACGCTGTCGAACCTCAACGGCGAGTTCGCCCGCATCGTGACAACGCGTGACGTGATCGGGTCATTCGCGGCCAAGTGATGGCAGCAATGTGATCGACGCGATAATGCGACAATAAATCTCACGACGCGCGTTCAAGGGTGCGAATCATGTACCGCGCACTGCGTCGTTTCGACGCCCGCACTGTCCTGGAACGCAGCCGACGCCCATCTGTTGTCTCACGACATTCAACTGGAGTGATGACATGAAATATCTCATTGTCGCGATGGCGGTCGGAGCTGCGGCGCTTGCCGGCGGATCGGCGGCGAACGCGGCAGGCAGTTCGAGCGCTAAGCAGAGCGCGCAGGGCGGCCAATCGACCGACATCAGCGCGCAGCACCGGCACCACGGCCATCACCATCATTGGCGCCGTCATCACCACCATCACGGCTACTACCGTCCGCACTACCGCAGCTACGGCTACTACCCGCGGCATCACGGCTATTACGGCGGCGGGCCGTATGGATATTACGGAGGCGGCGGCCCGGGCGTGACGTTCAGCTTCGGCGGCGGACGCTGGTGAGACATGAGGCCCGCAAGTGTGCGGGCCTCTTTTCATTTCCGCAGGATCATCCCCGCCGTCTCCGCCCCGCTCGCCAGCGCCGCTTCCACCGTGCCCATGTCGCGGCCGCGATAGAGCGCTTCACCGGAGAACAACACCAGGCCATCGGCCGCGCCAGAATCGCTTGCGCCTCGCGCGTCCGCGGTGTCGCCCAGGAATAGGCGCCGCGGGCGAAGGGGTCGTGCGCCCAGTTGGTCGCCGCCGCGGTCACCAGCTCGCTTGCGACATCCTCGCGCGGCAGCTTGAAGATGCCGGCGAGTGAATCGAGCCCGGCTTCGATCGATTCCTGCGCATTGAGCCTGTCCAGCTCCCTTGTGCGCGGGCCGCCGAACCAGCCGGTGAGCACGGCATGCTGGCTCGGATATTGCGTCCACCACACCGGGATCTTCTGTTCGGACAGCAGGAAGGTCATGCCTGCGAGCTCATGGTGCCGCTCGCGCCACCATGGCCGCGCGAAGCGCAGCAGGATCTTGATGACGTTGCCGAAGCCGATGTCATCAATGGCGGCAAGCCTCGCGCGCGCGCTCGCCGGCAGCGTCATCTCGCGCAGCAAAGGCAGCGGCACGGTGAGGATCACGCTGTCGCAGCCTTGTCGGTCGCCGCCGGCGCAGCGAACGGTAACTTCGCCGCGCTCCTCCTCGATCGCCGTCACCGCGCAGCCGAGATTGATTGTGACGCCAAGCCTGCGGCAGTCCGCCGCGAGAAAGTCGATCAGCGCGCCATAGCCGCGATCGATGCGCGCCTGCGGCGCGTGCCCGCCATCCATCCATTCCTCGCGCAGCGCCAGCGTCGAGGCGCGCTCGGGGTCGGCCGCGTCATAGCCCTCGACCATCCGCTCGATCGAATGGCGCATCGGCGCATACTCATCCCCGGAAAAATGCCGGCGCAGGAAATCGGCGACGGAGAGATCGTCCTGCAAATCCCTCAGCGCGGCCTGAAGCTCCGCCTCGTGCGGATCGTCACGCGCCTCGCGCGAGAGCCTCGTTCCGTCAAAGCTCCACTGCTCGCCTTCGATCTCCTGAAGCGACAGCCCGGCCTCGCGCAGCAATCCGCGCGTGACCGGCGCCTCGCCATGGACGAATTCGGCGCCGCCCGCGGCGGGATAGCCGAACTCCTCAGCCGGCAGCGGAAGGATGCGGCCGCCGCAGTGCCCGCGCGCCTCCAGCACCGTCACCTTCCGGCCGGCACGCGCCAGCTCGCGCGCCGCCATCAGTCCTGCCGCGCCGGCGCCGACGATGACGATATGCTGTAACGTCTCGGACATGGCCGGCTTTACCGGCTCGCGCCTGGCGGGTCGTTCTTGATCAGATAGCGCAGCAGCAGCACACCGCCGCCGAGCTCCCGCGTGCTCTCCAGCGTCATTGCCGCGATCGGCGCGCGCTTGTCGCTGTCCGCCTCCGTCGAGGAGAACACGAAGGGCGCACCCGTGGCGCCATCGATCGCGGGACTGAGGATCAGGTTGAACTCGTCGATCAGGCCGGCCCGCAGGAATGCGCCATTGGCGAGGCCGCCGCCCTCCACCAAGAGGCGCTTCACGCCGAGCTCGCGGTGGAGAATGTCCAGCGCCAGCGCCAGGTCGATCTCGGACTTGCCGGCAAAGACATAGGAGACGCCCTCGCCGCGGAGCCCTGCGAGATGCGAATCCGGAACGCTCTCGGTCAGCACCACGACGATGGGGTCGCCGCCGATGTCCGAGCGGCCCCAGCCGATCTTGCCCTGCGCATCGAGCACGATTCCATAGGTTTTCGAGTCGCGCCGCGCGAGCCAGTTTTCGCGCGGCAGCTTCTCCTTCGTCGCGGGATAGGGCTGGCCCTTGGCGAACTCCGATCCGGTGACGCGGCCGATCACCCAGGCATCGCCGCCGAGCTCCTCATGGATCTTCTCGAACCAGTCGGTGCCCGCCCCTTTCGGACGCCAGCGGCTGGGATGCGTGCGGCCGTCGAGGCTGGAATGCATCAGGCAGATGACGTAGGGCTTCATGCAATTCTCCGCAAATGCGCTTCACACCGCCGCATCGCTCTTCTCATCGCCTCTCGCGCGATCCCTGGCAATCGCCGCGAGCGGATTGAGCTTTGGCGGCGCGACCAGCTGCAGCGTGTTGGTGTCGTGATGATTGAACGGCGCGCCGCGCACGAACAACTCGGTCTGGATCAGATAGGTCCAACTGCCGTCGTCGTTGAAGGTGATGTCGCAGCGGTAGGAATCGGTGCGAAATGCCTGCTCCAGGAAATCGGTCGAGCAGATCCCGTAGGCGGTGTCGCCGCGCTTGGCAGTGACCGAGATCGTCTTGTCGCCGGGGCCGGCCTTGCCTGAGGCCAGCAGCACCTGCCCGCGCGGAATCGCCAGCGTCTGCATGATCAGCCCGGTCGCGGGCTCCCAGAGCCAGTAGCCGACCTGATCGTGGAAGGTGATGTCTTCCTCGGGCGTGTTGATGTGGATGTGGTAGCGCAGCCCGTAGAGGAGCTGCGGGCCGTTGGCCTGCGGATCGATCGGATCCATGCGAATGCGCTCGATGAAGGTCCGCCGCTCGGGTCCCTCCGCCTTCGGATTGACGTCGATGCCCTTGTCCGCCTGCCAACGGCCAGCGAGGCGGCGCAGCGGGCCGAGATTGGCAAGGCCGTCGGGCGAGACGTCCTCGGGCTCGGTGAAGATGTCGGCGGGAACGGGGAGCATGGCGGCCTCGCGGGAAATTTCAGAGGCAGCCATAGCACGGCGGCGCGAACCTGGCGCGTGCTCAGGCCTCACAATCGCGAATGGACACCGGCGTTGCGCGCGGAGCGATTGTCGGGCTTTCTGGAAAGATCGTGCATTGCTGGTCGCGGTAACGTCTTCGGGGAAGAGGCGTGTCGGCCACGCCGGCCGACGCGGAGTCGAACCTGTTCGATTCGACTCCGCCGCCAGAACGCTTAGTGGCGATGGTCGCGCACCTCGGGCTGATTGCGGTGATCGCGGACGATGGTCTGATTGCGATGGTCGCGCACGACGGGCGGATCGCGATGATCGCGCACGATGGTGAGCGCGCTGGCGGGGGTCACCGCGCCCGCCAGGGTGATCGCTGCGAAAGCCACGAGGATGAAATTGCGCATGAGTCTTTTCCTTTGCCTGGTGGATCACTGCGAACCACCTGACGCAAAGCTAGATCGACCCGCGAGGAAGTTATGTGTCACGCCTCACGCGCGGACGATCGATGCACTGGCGGCGGCGTCATCCGATCGGATGAGCGCAGCCCCTTGAATCACCGACCTGCCGCGTCAGCGACGAGCAGTCAAGCCGCCTCGGACACCGACTTCGCGCGCTGCTCGAGCACACCGATCGTGGAGACGAGATTGTCGCGCCGCGCGCGGAGGTTGGCGGCCAGCATCGGATAGGTCGGCTGCTGCACGTCGAACACCCCGGCTCTGGCTTCTTCCTCGAGAATGTCGGTGTTCAACAGCCGAACGCGCCACCACAGATCGGCGATCAACGCATCGAGCCGGAGCTCGCCGGCAGTACCAGAACGGGACATGTCTTGCATCGCTTGCCTCAACCTGAAACGGGCCTCGCCGCCGAGGCCTGACTTTGGTCATGACTGAGCAAGCGGGGTGCCAAGGCCGGATCGCCACGCCCGGCAGGCGTGGGGAACTCGCAACAATGCGCCTCCCGGGGTGATCCAGCGGCTGGCGGCGGTCGTTGTTTGTCCGAGAGGTCGCTTGTCGAGGTGTTATGATCGCTGCTATCCCGGCTTTGAAGGTGCCGATCCGGGCTGAAGCCGGTTTACCCCGGATGGTGCCGGCGCGGCCGTCGATTGGTGCGAGCAAAGGGCCAAAGGCAAAGGTGGATTGGGCTGATTTGATCGGACGGGTCGCCGCTGATGGCGACCGGGAGGCTTTCAAGCGGCTGTTCGAGCATTTCGCGCCCCGCATCAAGGGGCTGATGCTGAAAGCCGGTTGCAGCTCCGACGAGGCAGAAGAGATCGCTCAAAGCACCCTGATCGCCGTGTGGCGGAAGGCGCACCAGTTCGATCCTGCGACCGCGGGAGCGCCGGCCTGGATCTTCACGATCGCGCGCAATCTACGGATCGATTTGTTCCGCCGCAGGGCGCGGATAGACCGTTTGCAAGCCGGTCCCGAGCTGCCGGACGAGCCGGATCAAGCCGAGCCGGCCGATATCCTGATTTCGCGCGGGCAGGATGCGGCGCGGATCGCGTCGGCCATCCGGCAGCTCTCGGCGGAGCAATCCATGGTGGTGAGGCTGTCCTTCATCGAGGAGAGGCCGCATCCCGAAATCGCGAGCGCGCTCGGGATTCCGCTTGGGACGGTCAAATCCCGGATCAGGCTGGCGATGAACCGGTTGCGAGACATTTTGGACGAAGAAGCATGACGATCAGCCATCATCCGCCGGAAGATCTTCTGGCCGATTTCGCGGCCGGCAAGCTCGAAGAAGCCCATCATTTGGTCGTCGGTGTGCATGTGGCCGGCTGCGCGCGCTGCGCCCGTTTCGTGCAGGCCATCGAGCAGCTCGCGGGGGCGGCGCTCGAGGAGGTCGAGCCAGCACCGATCGCACCGGATGCGTTCGATCGCGTGATGTCACGAATTCACGAGGCTCCGAAGGAGATAGCCGCGCCTCCGCCGGCGTCGGCCACCGATGACGATGTTCCACCGGCCTTGCGCAAATATCGCATCGGCAAGCGCCGGCGGGTCGCGCCCGGTCTCAGCCTGCGGCCGATCGAGCTCTCCGGTTCGGGCACGGCGCGCGCCTTCCTGCTTCGGTCAGCGCCGGGCTCGCGGATGCTCGAGCATACCCACACCGGCACCGAGCTGACGCTCGTGCTCGAAGGCAGCTTCAGCCATGAGGGCGGACGCTTCGGTCCTGGTGATTTCGACTATGGCGACGACGAGGTCGATCACCGCCCCATCGTCGGCGACGAAGGTCCTTGCCTCTGCCTGGTCGCGATGACCGGCGACTTGCGCATGAACGGTTTCCTCGGCCGGTTGATCGGGCCCTTCGTGCGGCTCTGAACTGCTGCTCCCTTTCCCGTCAGGTGATCCGGGCCCGCGCTCGGAGCGTTTCGTAAGGAAACGCAAGGGAGAGACAGGACATGACCTGTTCGAGCCTCGCCAATCGGGCGCAAAGCGAGATGTTGCCCGGACTGCTGGTACGCGTCTCAGCAGGCGAGACACGCGCCTTCGCAGAGCTTCATACGATGACCCGCGGCAGGCTGCGCAGGATCGCGCTGGCCGTCGGGACGGCGCCGCACGATGCGGACGACATCCTGCAGGAAAGTTTCCTGAAGATCTGGCGCAATGCGGCTCGGTTCGATCCCGGTCGGGCGTCGGCCATGACCTGGATGGCTGCAATCGTCCGTCACACCGCGATTGACCAGCTGCGGACCAGGCGGCAGCCCAGTGTCGAACTGGACAAGGCGCTCGCGGTCCCCGCAACGGCCGGGCTGTCACCAACCGAGCACTTCGACTACGCCAGCGCCGAACCCATTGCGCTGGGCGCATTGGCCCGCTTGCCGGAAGATCGCCGCAGGCTGGTCGCACTGGCCTATCTCGAAGGCGAGAGCCGCGCGAGCCTGTCTCAGCGCTTCGGCGTGCCGGTGGGCACGATCAAGACCTGGCTGCACCGAACCATCTTGTCGGTGCGCAAGGATTGCCTCAGCGCATCGGCTGCGGCTTGAAGCCGGCGAGAACGCGTGCATGGACGCAGAGATCATTGAATTTCCCGAGCGTGGGCGCGAGAACCGGCTTGTCTCCTCGACGGCAAGGCTCGAAGCGATCGTGAGAGAAGTCGAAAGTGTCGTCGCCCACGAGCCCGCGGCCGGTGTCGATCGGCTGCTCGCAATCATGGAGCGCATGGCCGATCAACTGGTCGAGCTCGCGAGCCTCTTGCTCGACGAGCCGACAAAGATCCAGGCTCACGAGACCTTCAAATCCTTGTCCGACAAGATCGCGGAAACCAGAGAGGCGTTCGAACTGCTCGAAGGTCGGAAGCAATCGGACCCGACGGCCCCCTGATGCAAGGTGATGCGGTCGCGCCGACTCAGTGCGCCAGCTTCTGCGCGACAAGAAATCCGATCCAGGCACTGACGCCGGCGAGACAGGATCCCCAGCACACGTCCGCAAGGGTCAGTCCGGTCGACCAGTTTCGCAACGTCGCCTGGTTGGTCAGATCGTAGGTCGCATAGGTGAAGCAGCCAAGCAGCAGGCCGGATGTGAAAGCGCGCAGCGCGCCGCCATCCTGCTGCGCCGGCAGCACGGCAAACCAGATCAATCCGAGGGGATACAACACGTAGAACGCGGCCGCGGCCGGCAGGTTCGGCTGAGCCCGCAACATGTCACCCAGCACCGGTCGATACAGTCTTTCGACCATGATCGTCAGCCAGACCATGTCGACGGCAACGAAGGTCACGGCCACAGCCAGGTAGGTCAAGAACAGATTCATGTCGCGCGTCTCGTCGCCCTGCATCCGGCTTATCGGCCGCCCGTCAGATTAACGCTCGACAAGCCGTTGCGGATCACATCCGCCACGCATTCGGTTTGCCGGCCCAGCTGGCCGGCATCGCGGCGGCCTCGACACTGTTCATCGCGAAGCCTGCCGCGGCGGCCATGGAAAGAAGGCGCTGGTGCGCGCCTGATATCGGCGATAGCGGTCGCCGCGCGATCGCAGCATCTGCTCTTCGAGCGGTGGTATTCCCGTCACATGGACTAGGATCCAGTACATGATCGCCGGCGCCGCCAGGCTGGCCCAGCCCCAGGCATATCCTGATGATAGCGCGATGACCGGGTAAGCCAGCCACCCCAGCCATTCGAAGAAATAGTTCGGATGCCGCGACCAGCGCCACAGACCGACATCGCAGACCTGTCCCTTGCTTGAGGGGTCGCGTTTGAAGAGCCGCAGCTGCCGGTCCGCCATGGCCTCGCCGGCGACGGCAATCAGGACGATGACGATGCCGATGTAGTCCTGCAGCCGCAGCCCCGGCGCCGGTGCGTGCGCCGCGAGGAACACGGCGAAGGGGAGCGGCAGCGAGACCAGCGCCTGTGATTGCAGAAAAAAGAACATTCGGCGCGGGGCATCCGCTCCCCATTCGCGCGCATAGTTCGCATATCTGGGATCGTCGATCCCGGCTGCGGAGCGGCGCGCAATGTGCGTGCCCAGCCTTACCGACCAGAGCAGCACAAGCCCGGCAACGAGCGCCTGGCGGCCCGGCAAGGAGCCGGCAAGCGGCCACAGGGCACCTGCTGCACCGACGAGACCGCACGAATAGGACCAGATCGCGTCGACCCAGCCGGAATTTCCCGTGCGCTGCTGGATAACCCAGGCCAATCCCATCAAGAGACAGAAGCCCAGCGCCATGCAGCCGACCGCCTGAATGTACGGAAGGATCATGTCCTCACCCAAATTGACCCTGTCGATACGTCATGTCCGGGCTGCGGTTTCACCCCCGGCGCCAGGCTCGGGCGAGTGATCCGCGACCTCCCGCCGAACGTTTCCTAAGAGTTGCTTCAAGGGCCGCAGCTGACGGTACCGCAGTGGGGGCGAAATAGAATGCGTTTGGCCGTGATCGGGACGGGAATTGCCGGCAATGCCGCCGCGTGGCTCCTGTCGAAACGTTACGCAGTCACCGTTTACGAGCGCGAGCTGCAGCCGGGGGGGCATAGCCACACCGTTCGCGTCGACTATGACGGTGAGCCCATCGATGTCGATGTCGGCTTCATCGTGTTCAACGAGACCAACTACCCGCAATTGACGTCGCTGTTCACGCATCTCGGCGTGAAGACCGTCGAGACTTGCATGAGCTTCGCCCTGTCCTCCGACCACGGCCGGTTCGAATGGCGCGGTGGCGGCGAGACCGCCCTGCAAACGGTCTGCGGCCTGTTCGCGCAACCCCGCAACCTCGCATCCCCGTCATATTTCCGCATGCTGGCCGAGGTCGCGCGGTTCAACAAGCAGAGCGTGGCCGATCTGCGCGCCGGCCGGCTGCATGGCCTGACCCTCGGCGAATATCTGCGCCGGAAATCGTTCGGGCCGCGCCTGTTCTCCGACTATCTCGGTCCGATGGGGGCGGCGATCTGGTCGTCTTCGTCCGACGACATCCTGTCGTTCCCGGCGGAGAACTTCGTCGCCTTCTTCGACAATCACCGCCTTCTGCACCTCGATCGACCGCGCTGGCGCACGGTCGAGGGTGGCAGCCGGCGCTATGTCGACAAGCTGACCACTTCGTTCAAGCACAACATTCGGCTAGGTTGCGCGGTGACATCGATCGACCGGACGGGGCCTGGCGTGACCATCCGCGACAGTCATGGCGGTATAGAGACTTACGATGCTGTGGTGATGGCTTGTCACAGCGACCAGGCCTTGGCGACGTTGTCGGACGCCGACGCCACGGAGCGTTCCATCCTTGGCGCCATCAGATATGCTCCGAACACCATTTATCTGCACCGCGATCCCAGTCTCATGCCCCGGCGGCGTCAGGCGTGGGCCTCCTGGAACTTCCTGCGCTGGCCGCGGCAAACGCCTGCCCTGAACGACGTCGCGGTGACCTATTGGATGAACCGGCTGCAGGGGATCGACGAGCGCAGACCCTTGTTCGTCAGCCTCAACCCTCCCTTCGAGCCGGCGGCCGGTCTGACGTTCGGACAATTCACCTTCGCCCATCCGCAATACGACATGGCTGCGTTCGCGGCGCAGCGAAAGCTGCCCGCGATTCAAGGACGCCGTCGAACCTGGTTCTGCGGCGCCTGGACCGGCTACGGCTTTCACGAGGATGGCCTGCAGGCCGGCATTTCCGTTGCCGAGGCACTCGGCGTCGAACTTCCTTGGCGTCAACCGGATCCGGCCCTGGCCGAGGCTGCCGAGTAAGGCGATGGTCCGAACTACACCAGCCGAAACTGAGACTGCGACAGCGCCCGCCGCGCTCTATTGGGGAAAGGTGATGCACGCGCGCTGGCGCCCCGTGCAGCACAGGTTCACCTATCGCGTGATGAGTCTGCTGATCGATCTCGACCGGCTGGGCGAAGCGGATCGCCAATCCCGGCTGTTCGGCGTCAACCGAGCGGCCCCCTTCAGCTTTCACGAGCGCGATCATGGCGACGGCAGCGGCGCAGGCCTCAGCGAACACGCCCGACAGCTCGCGGCCGACCACGGCATCGACCTGTCCGGGGGCCGCGTTCTCCTGCTTTGCTATCCCAGGGTCTTCGGTTACGTGTTCAATCCGCTCTCGGTCTACTTCTGCTATGGCGCGTCCGGCAATGTCGCGCTGATGATCTACGAAGTCCGCAACACCTTCGGCGGGATGCACTCCTACGTCCTGCCAGTGCAACAGGACAGCGCGGGCTCGGCCATCCGCCAAAACCAGGCGAAGGCGTTCTACGTTTCACCCTTCATGGAGATGGAAACGTATTACCGTTTCAGCGTTTCTCCACCCCAGCAGGATGTGAAAGTCAGGATCCTGCAGAGCGGCGCGCAGGGCGCGATGTTTGCGGCAGCATTTTGTGGGCGACGCCGCGCTCTGACGAGCCGCTCCCTGCTGGCGGCGCTCTTTGGTCTGCCTTTCCTGACCTTGAAGGTCATCGCAGCCATTCACTGGGAAGCGATGCGGCTCTGGCTGAAAGGCGTTCCGTACGTGCCTCGTTTGAAACAACGCGAGATCTGAACCATGGACCTGGCAGCCACCCATCCCGCCGTTCGATTTGATGGCGTCCCGTTCTTCGCCCGCCTGGCTCTGCGCCTTGCATCACAGCTTCGCTGTGGCACCCTTCATGTGCGTCTCCCCGACCAGAGGATGGTGACGTTGCGCGGGCAGCTTCAGGGGCCGTCGGCCACGATCGAGCTGAAGAACTACAGGTTCGCGCGCAGCCTCGTCATCGGTGGCGACATCGGCATGGCCGAAGCCTACATCCGGGGCGACTGGACCACGCCCGATCTCGCTCAGCTTCTCTACGTGTTCTGTCTCAACGAGGAGCTGGTCGACAGCGCATTCGCCGGGAATATGCTGGTTCGCCTCTGCCGGCGAGCGCTCCATCGCCTGCGCCGCAACACCAAGGAAGGATCGCGGCACAACATCCACCAGCATTACGATCTCGGAAACGAGTTCTTCTCTGCATGGCTCGATTCCAGCATGACCTACTCGTCGGCGCTGTTCTCGTCCGAGACGACCGATCTCCCTGCTGCGCAACATCACAAATACGAACAGCTGGCAAAGGCGATCGAATTGCAGCCCGGTCAGAGCGTGCTCGAGATCGGATGCGGTTGGGGTGGCTTTGCGGAATTCGCCGCCAAGACTTACGGCGCCAGGGTTTTGGCCCTCACCATCAGCAAGGAGCAGCATGATTTTGCCCGCCGCCGGATCCACAAGGCCGGGCTGGCCGAGAAGGTCGAGATCCGCTTGCAGGATTACCGCGACCAGGACGGCCGCTTCGACCGCATCGCCTCCATCGAGATGATCGAAGCCGTCGGCGAGCAATTCTGGCCTGCCTATTTCAATCAGCTGAAGCAGCGGCTGAAGCCCGGCGGACTTGCCGGCATCCAGGCCATCACGGTTCACGACGAGCTCTTCGGCAGCTATCGGCAGCGGGTCGACTTCATCCAGAGATACATTTTCCCGGGCGGCATGCTGCCGTCGGCCGCCATTTTGCGGACGCTCGGCGAACGTTTCGAGATGCCCGTCGTTCGCGAGCGCATGTTCGGGCAGGACTACGCCAGGACGATCTCACTCTGGCGCGATAGTTTCAGCCGGGCCTGGATCGACTTGACCTCACTGGGATTCGACGAGCCCTTCCGCCGGATGTGGGAATATTATCTGTGCTACTGCGAGGCAGGCTTTCGCGCCGGAAAGATCGACGTCGGGCACTTCGTGTTTGCACGGCGTGGGTAAGGGGAATCGCGCGCCCGCTGGGCTGCTAAAACCCCGCTGCCGGCACCGTCAGTGGACGTCCGCGTATCGCCCGTCCCGCAATGTCCTTGCCGCTCTGGGTGTCGTCGGTCCAGGCCGCGAAGGCCACTTCGTCCCTTGGACCTGAAGCCGCGGCAACCGCGAGGCTGAAGCGGTTATCGCCGGTCGACGTGTTGAACTGGACGACCTTGCCCAGCGGACCCCCGGTCGAGAAAACCCGCGCCTTCACGTTGGTGGTGGCGGGCTGGTCGACGTTGAGCTGGACCCAGCCGATCAGGAAGCGTCCGCCCGAGAGCGGCGAGAGGGTCGGCCAGGTCGCCTGGATACGTTGTTCGCTGGTCGAGACGAGGTGGAGATTGGCGGGCGAACCATCGGCCTTGTATACGTCAGCTTCCACGACGATCAGGGTGCTCGCCGTGGCGTCTTCGCCGAAATCGTTCAGATGCGCGATGACAAACTGGCCGCCGTCGATCGCGGCCATGGCTGCCGCGGTGGTCGTCGAGGGCGTGATGTGCTCGCTGCCCACCGCTCCCTTCGCGTTGAAGAGCTGATAGCGGATATGCAGGGGACCTGTGATCCGCGCCCGCCATCCGATGACGACGTCGCCGGTGGTCAGGCACGCCACCATCGGGACCTTGTGCAGCCCGGCGGTGGTGTTGGCGCGAAACTCGGCGCCGATCCTGCTTCCGTCGGCGCCGAAACGTTGCGCGCGGATGCGCTGGTCGGCCCGCTTGTCCGCCCAGACGACAATGAAGTTTCCGTCCTGCAGGCGCGCCAGAGCGGGCCGGATCAAAGGCTCGACCGGCGACGTAGAGACCTGGATTTCCGGTCCGGACAGCGTATCGGCATCGAAGATACGAAGCTTGAGCTGGGTCGGCGCCGTCGCGGCACTGCCGGCCGCCTGCTCGTTCCAGGCCACAACGAAGCCCGATCCGTACTCCACGGCCACGGGAAGCTGCCGCCGCGGTCCCGGCGGCGTCGGCAGGTTGATCAGGATCTGGTCGCTGCTCCTGGCACCGCCCGCACCGAACATCTGGCCCTTGATCGTGTTGTCGCTGTGGTCCTCCCACACGACGACGAATTGGGTGCCCTGAAGGCCGCACACGCTGGGCTGGCTTTGATCGCCGGCCGTGGTCGTGTTGATCAAGACCTCGTCCATGGCGTTTCCCTTCCTCAATCCAAACGTGATGAAAAGCGCGGGGCCGACCGAAAGTTGGGACTATAACACGAGCGCTTGCGGCGATTGCAATCGAGCAAGGGGGGCAATGTGGCCCATGGCGCGCAGGTTCGGCGGGCGACGAGCGTGGTCGCCACTATGCATTTCCATTTGAGGCTAGGCTTCAACGTGGGGAAGCGACAGCGCCCGCCTGGATGCGGCAAGGACTTTCCGCGCTGCTGCGAACCATAGTCGGCGCCGGTCGGCGACCTTCACGCGTTCGCTGCGGGATGAGCGTGGCTACGCTAGGCGTAACCGAAGCGTGGTGCCCAGGGGCGGAATCGAACCACCGACACTGCGATTTTCAGTCGCATGCTCTACCAACTGAGCTACCTGGGCGTGCTCCAAGAGAGGGGCCAAAGCCCATCGAGCGGGCGGTTTATAGTGGGCCGGAAGCGGCCTGTCCACCCGGCTTCGCCAAGAGGCTTCGCCCGGCGCGGCCCGGCTGTGCACAAGCTCGCACGGGCTCGCCGCGGCTGGCGCGCAGCGTTACGACCGCTCAGTCAAGACATTGATAATATTTAGTATTCTACGTCGTCCACTTCGTCGTCGCGGCCGGGGATGACGTAGGAGCCTTTCAGCCATCGGTTCAGATCGACATCGCGGCAGCGCGAGGAGCAGAACGGGCGGGTGGCCTCTGACTGCGGCTTGCCGCAGATCGGGCAGGTTTTGAGCGGGCTGGCGGGCTTTTTGACCTTGTCGTCCATGATGTCGGCAGCTTGCAGGGGAGTGAAAGGGTTCAAGAGCCTGTCGGCAGACGGGTTCCCCAGATGGCGGCGCATCGTCCCCGTCAGGCCATTCTACTGTGCATGGGGTTGTTTTCGCGATTTTGTTGGGCGGCTGGCCGGCTCACACCGCAGTGGTGGCGTTGAGCCAGCCGAAGCGGATTGGGAAACCTTCACCGCCGAGCAGCGTCGTGGTCTCGTAGAGCGGCAGTCCGACCACGTTGGTGTAGGACCCCACCATCTTCACCACGAAGGAGCCGGCGATGCCCTGCACGGCGTAGCCGCCGGCTTTGCCGCGCCATTCGCCGGAGCCGATATAGGCCTGGATGTCGTCTTCCGAGAGACGCTTGAAGCGGACGCGGGTCTCGACCAGGCGCTGGCGGAAGGCTTCACGCGGCGTCACCAGCGTGATCGCGGTGTAGACGCGGTGGTTGCGACCCGACAGCAGGCGCAGGCACTGCGCGGCTTCGTCGACCAGATTCGCCTTGGGCAGGATGCGGCGGCCGACCGCGACCACCGTGTCGGCGGAGAGGATGAAGGCACCACGCAGCTCGTCGTCGAGCTGCACCGATTTCAGCGCCGCATCGGCCTTGGCCCGCGCCAGCCGATTGGCGCAGGCGCGCGGCAGCTCGCCCCGCTTCGGCGTCTCGTCGACGTCGGCCGGCCGGAGCGCGTCCGGCTCGATGCCGGCCTGGTTGAGCAGCGACAGACGCCGCGGCGAACCGGAGGCAAGTACGAATTTGGGGCGGCCAAGCATCAGGTGATTTGGGGGATGAAGCGGGGGTGAATTGCGCGCGGAACCTATCGGAAGGGGGCTGATTTCACAACCCGGGAACCCGAGGTTTGGTGATTCGAGGTTTCCGACATCCGTGCCCGCGGTCTGTGACGCCGGTGTTACGGAGGTCTCGCGTCCCGGACGCGGCGCGGCATGAAATGCTGCGACGCTGAGCCGGACCCACGGCTTCCCACCTGGAGGTGAGATGGGCCCCCGGCTCTGCAGCGCCTCGCGAAGACGCGCTGCGCTGCCTCCGGGGCACGCGCGCTATCCGCTGGCGGCACCCACCTTCGCGAACCGCCGGCGGATGCGCATCGAGAGCTGGTCGCAGACGTCGCGATAGGCCGCCAGCTTCTGGTCGCGGCTGCCCTCGATGGTGGTGGGATCCTGCGTCGGCCAGTATTCGACGTCGGCCGCGAGCGTCCGCGTCAGCTCCAGCGCCTTGTGGTGCGCCTCGGGCGAGAGCGTGATGATGAGGTCGAAATTCAGCCCCTCCCAGTCCTCCAGCTCCTCGAAGGTCTGCGGCTTGTGGGCAGAGATGTCCTGGCCGAGCTCGGCCATCACGGCGACCGCGAAGGGATCGAGCTCGCCCTTCCTCGCACCGGCCGACTTCACGTAGAGGCCCTGCGGAAACATGTGCTGCAGCAGGCTCTCGGCCATCGGCGAGCGCACGCTGTTCATCGCACAGGCGAACAGCACCGATTGCGGATCGCGTGCGCGTGGCGGCGCCGCCATCGCGCTTAACCCTTCCAGTGAAGGACGGTTATGAGCGTGAACAGCCGGCGCGAGGTCTCGAAATCGACCCGCACCTTGCCCTTCAGCCGCTCCTGCAGCGTGCGCGATCCCTCGTCATGGATGCCGCGACGGCCCATGTCGATGGCCTCGATCTTGTCGGGGGTCGCGGTGCGGATCGCCTGGTAGTAGCTGTCGCAGATCATGAAATAGTCTTTCACGATCCGCCGGAACGGCGTCAGCGACAACAGATGCGCGACGACGGGCGTGCCGTCCTCGCGGCGGATGTCGAACATCAGCCGGTTGCCGGTGATGCCGAGATGCAGCGTGAACGGGCCCTTGCCCTCGGCGCCATCGGGCGCGAACAGGTTCTGCTCGATCAAATCGTAGATCGCGATCGCACGCTCGTGCTCGATATCGGGCCCGGAACGGCCGATCGACTCTTCGTCGAGCGTGACGCCGACGATGCGATTGTTGGAGTCGTCCTGTTCGGGCAGCCCTGTCATGACAGATTGAGGCGCAGTCCAATCGAACGCGAATGGGCGTCCAGCCCCTCCGCTTGTCCGAGCGTCATCGCGGCCGGTCCCAGTGCACGCAGCTGGTCCGGGCCACATTTCAGGATGGAGGTGCGCTTCATGAAGTCGTGCACCGACAGCCCCGAGGAGAATCGCGCCGAGCGCGCCGTCGGCAGCACGTGGTTGGAGCCGCCGACGTAATCGCCGATCGCCTCGGGCGTATGGGCCCCAAGGAACACCGCGCCGGCATTGCGGATCTCTGAGGCAAGCGCATCGGGATCGACAGTCATGATCTCGAGATGCTCGGCGGCGATCGCATTGGCGAGCGGAATGCTGTCGGCAAGGCTCTTCACCATGATGATGGCGCCGAAATCGGCCCAGGACGCGCCGGCGATCGCGGCGCGCGGCAGCGTCTTCAACTGCGCCTCGACAGCCTTTTCGACGTCGGCGGCAAGGCGCGCGGAATCGGTGATCAGGATCGACTGCGCGCTGGCATCATGCTCGGCCTGCGCCAGAAGGTCGGCGGCGATCCAGTCGGCATTGCCGGTGTCGTCGGCGATCACGAGCACCTCGGAGGGACCTGCGATCATGTCGATGCCGACCTTGCCGAACACCAGCCGCTTGGCGGCGGCGACATAGGCATTGCCGGGGCCGACGATCTTGGCGACCGGCGCGATGGTCGCGGTGCCGTGCGCCAGCGCGGCCACGGCCTGCGCACCGCCGACACGGTAGATCTCGGTGACGCCGCCGAGATGCGCGGCCGCCAGCACCAGCGGATTGAGCTTGCCGTCGGGCGACGGCACCACCATCACGAGGCGCGAGACGCCGGCGACCCTTGCGGGCACCGCATTCATCAGCACCGAGGACGGATAGGCCGCGGTGCCGCCGGGCACATAAAGGCCGGCGGATTCGATCGCGGTATAGCGCCAGCCGAGTTCGACGCCGAGCGCGTCGGTGAAGCGTTCGTCCTGCGGAAGCTGGCGGCGATGGTAGGTCTCGATGCGGTCGCGCGCGAGCTTGAGCGCATCCAGCGTCGGGGCATCGCAGGCCTTCACGGCGGCCTCGATCTCCGCGGCGGTGACGCGCAGGCCGGATGCATCCAGCGTCAATCGGTCGAACTTGGCGGTGGCCTCGAGCAGGGCCGCGTCGCCGCGCCTGGCGACATCGTCGACGATGGCGCGCGCGGCGGCCTCGACGTCGGCCGAGACCTCGCGTTTGGCGGCGAGGAAGGCCGCGAATCGCTGGTCAAAATCGGCGCTGCTGCGGTCGAGGCGAACGGGCATGTCTGGCTTGATGTCTGGCTTGGCTTCTGGCTGGTCTTTGGGGCGGGTTGGCGCACCAGGTCCCCTGCTCAATGGCGCGGCGGGGAAGCGGCGTCAACCCTTGCGGGCTGCCGTTCTGGCGCAGGCCCGAGCCGGTGCCGCTGGTATACAGGCCGCCTCAACCTTCCCCCTCGATCTCCAGCCCCGTTCCCAGCGCGTCCGCCCCGAGATCGGTCAGCTCACATTCCAGGCATTCGACGTCGAGCCGGATGGCACCGCCTTCAGCGAACAAAAGCAGGGCACTGCCGGCGGGCTCCTCGTCGCGCCCGTCCCTCGGGTGAAACTCGATGCCGACGAGGTCCAGGACCTTGTCGGGAGCATTGAGGTCGATGTTGCGCGACTTGCAGGCGAGCACGCGGTCGAAGCGGAGCGCCGCAACCAGTCGGCGCGGCTCGGCCTCGCCCTCCAGCGTCTGCTCCCAGTCCAGCCGGCTCATTCCGACCACAAGCCGCTTCTCGCTTTGCCGCCAGATGATGTCGGAGGCATGGACACGGGCGTCCTGGACGTGGGTCGAGATCACGGCGAGATCGTCGGCGTCGAGCGCGATCAGTTTGAGCTGGGGCGACATCGCCGACGCTTCTCCTTCGGACATGGACAGGGCTCAACGCGTGCAGGCCCCGAAATTTCCGCACAAACTAACGGGCCGGCGGCCTAGAGGCTATTGATATCCTCCATCTCCAGCACCTTCCGCGGATACCCCTCCCGGACGACGCGGATCATGGCGCGGCCGATCTGCTCGGTCGAGGTGACGAGCGAAGGCGAGAGCCGGCGCAGCACCGACCAGAGCGGCCAGGTGGCGGTATAGACCGCCTGCACCCAGGCGGTCTTGGAACGGGCGCCGTGCAAGGGCTGGATCGCGCCGGGCCGGAACATGTAGGCCGCCCTGAACGGCAGCTTGAGCAGGTCATTCTCGGTCTTGCCCTTGATCCGCGCCCACATCCGCGATCCCTGCTCGGTGGAATCGGTACCGGCACCGGTGACATAGGTGAAGACCATCTGCGGGTTGAGGCGTGCCAGCATTGTCGCTGCCGCGAGCGTGAGGTCATAGGTGAGGTGGCGGTAGCGCTCCTCGCTCATGCCGATCGAGGAGACGCCCAAGCAGAAAAAGCAGGCATCGAAGCCGGTCAGCTGCGCTTCGATCGCCGAATAGTCCAGGAAATTGTCGTGGATGATCTCGACGAGCTTGGCGTTGCGCACGCCGGTCGGGCTGCGGCCGACCACGAGCACACGGCCAATTCCGGGATCGATCAGGCATTCGCGCAAGACGCCCTGCCCGACCATGCCGGTCGCGCCGAAGATGATGACTTGCATCGGAACGTCCCCCACGGGCTCGCGGCTCATGCGGCGGCCGCGATCTCGTCGAACGATACACCGGTGAGCGTGGCCGAGACATCCCACAGCATGGCGGCGGTGGCAAAGTCCTTCGCGTGCGGCATGATCCGCGCCGGTCCCGGTGCCCCCTTCATTTCGTAGAATCCGGTCGGACCGTAATAGCCGCCGGGCTCGGCTGTCGGCGAGGTCGCCGCGAACAGCGTGGGCAGCGCGCCCTCGGCGGCGGACTGGCTGAACAGCGGCTGGAGCAGCCGGCCGATCCGCCACTGGAACGTGTTGGCGCCCGGCCCGTTCGCAATGAGGTCGGTGCGCGCAAAGCCGGGATGCGCCGCAATGCTCTTCACGCCCCAGCCGGCCGCGAGGCTGCGACGTTGCAGCTCCAGCGCAAACATCAGCATCGCGAGCTTCGACTGGCAGTAGGCGCGCCACGGACGATAGGAATGCTTGGCTTGCAGATCGTCGAAATTGATCGCGCCGGAGCGGTGCGCGAGACTCGAGAGATTGACGACACGCGCCGCCTTGGCGCGGCGCAGCTGCGGCAACAGCCGCGCCGTCAGGACGTAGTGGCCGAAATAGTTGGTGCCGAGCTGCATCTCGAAACCATCCGCGGTCTGTTGCCGTTTCGGCAGCGCCATCACGCCGGCATTGTTGATGAGGAGGTCGAGCTGCTCGTTGCCGGCGGCAAAGCGCCTGGCGAAATCGGCGACGGAGGCGAGGCTGGCGAGGTCGAGATGCTCGTAGGCGATCAGCGCATTGGGAAACCGTTCGCAAATGCCTTCGATCGCCCGCAGGCCCTTTGCGTCGTTGCGTCCGGTGAGTATGACAATGGCACCGGCGCCCGCCAGCGCCATCGCCGTCTCGTAACCGAGGCCGCCCGTCGCTCCGGTCACGACGACCGTCTTGCCGCTGAGCGAGGGGATGTCTGCCGTGGTCCAGTCGGTCATGCCATGTCTCCGTTCGGGGCTGGAATGAGGCCCGCGGCCTGTCTAAATGTGCACTGAGTGCAACTTTGCAAGAGGTGAACCGATTTGAAGGCTTCGAAGGTTGCCCGGAAATTGCCCGCGGGCGGAAAAGCCCCTGATGTCACCGGCCTACGCCAGCGCAAGCAGCAGGAGACCCGCGCGCGGCTGACCCGGGCGGCAATGACGCTGTTCCTGGAGCGCGGCTTCGAGGCCACGACCATCGACGACATCGCGGCGTCGGCGGAGGTGTCGCGCCGGAGCTTCTTCCATTATTTCGCGTCCAAGGAGGACGTCGTCACCGCCTGGCAGGAGAATGCCGCCAGCGCATTGACCGCCGAGATCATCGCACGGCCTGCGGACGAGTCCATGCTGACGGCAGCGGAGAACGCGATCGCCGCGGCGATCAAGCGGATCGATCCGGCGGAAGCCGCGGCGATGTCGCGGCTCAAGCGCGACAATCCCGCGCTTCAGGCCCGCGACCAGCTCAAATACGAGAAGCTCGAGCGCGCGCTGGCCGATGGGCTCGCCCAGCGCGGGCGAAGCAAATCCGACCGGCTGAAGGCGAGGCTCGTCGCCATGATCGCCACCGGCGCGATGCGCGTCGGCGGCGAGAGCTGGATCGGCGACGGCGCGCGCGAGAAGCCGGAGGCGTTCGTCAAGCGCACCTTCGATGCGATCCGGGCGATCTTGAAGTGAGCTTCCCTTACCTTCTCCCTTGCGGGAGAAGGTAAGGAATCGCGCGCCCCTATTCCTTGAAGAACGCCAGCAGGTCCGCGTTGATGGTTTCGGCGTGCGTGGTCGGCATGCCGTGCGGGAAGCCCTTGTAGGTCTTCAGGATGCCCTTCTTCAGCAGCTTGGCCGAGAGCGGGGCGGAATCGGCGTAGGGCACGATCTGGTCGTCGTCGCCGTGCATCACCAGCACGGGCACGTTGATCTTCTTGAGGTCTTCGGTGAAGTCGGTCTGCGAGAACGCGACGATGCCGTCGTAATGCGCTTTTGCGCCGCCCATCATGCCCTGGCGCCACCAGTTCTGGATCACGGCCTCGGAGGGCTTTGCGCCCGGGCGGTTGTAGCCGTAGAAGGGGCCTGCGGCGATGTCGCGGTAGAACGCCGAGCGGCCGGCGGCAAGTTGCTTTTGGAAATCGTCGAACACGCTCTTGGGCAGGCCGCCCGGATTGGCCGCGGTCTGCAGCATCAGCGGCGGCACCGCCGAGAGGATCGCGGCCTTCGCCACCCGGCTCTCGCCGTGGCGCGCGATGTAGTGCACGACCTCGCCGCCGCCGGTGGAATGGCCGACATGGAGCGCGTTCTTGAGGTCGAGATGCGCGGTCACCGCCGCGAGGTCGTCGGCATAGTGATCCATGTCGTGACCGTCGGCGACCTGCGCCGAGCGGCCGTGGCCGCGGCGGTCGTGGGCGACGACACGGTAGCCGCGCGTGACGAAGTACATCATCTGCGCGTCCCAATCGTCCGACGACAGCGGCCAGCCATGGCTGAACACGATCGGCTGGCCACTGCCCCAGTCCTTGTAGAAGATCTCGACGCCGTCTTTGGTGGTGATGGTGGGCATGTTGGGGCTCCTTTGAGTGAAACGTCATTCCGGGGCGCGCGAAGCGCGAACCCCGGAACCTAGAGATTGTTGAATCGAGAATCTCAGGCGCGCGATTGCGCACCGGAGTTCATCGCTGCGCGATGCCCCGGAAATGACGGTGACTGCGTCGCGTGTTCGAGATCGCTCAGGCAAACGCGATCGGCTTGAAGCGGCGCCAGGCGCCGATGGTGAGCACGACGAAGAACACCAGCACGAGGCCCTGCACCGCGGCGAACACCGGTCCCGACGGCGGCGCCGGCGCCACCGCCGGTGCGAGCGCGGCGAGCGCCGGCACTTTGAGGAACGACTGGATCACCAGCACGAAGACGTTGAAATAGAGCGAGATCATCGCGGTCACGACATAGACCGGACGCCAGACTCCTTTGAGCTTCATGCCGTACAGCGCGACGCAGGCGATGGCGAGCAGCGCCAGCGAGATGATGCCGATGATGTGCGAGGGCAGCAGCTTCTCGAACGGGAACAGGAAGCCGGTGGCGCTGGTCAGGATCGTGAACGCCAGGAAGATCGCGGTGAGGCCCGGCATCGGCTTCGAGCCGAGCAGGCCGAACATCACGACGAGGCCGGCGGCGATGGCGATCAGGCTGATGACGACATGGACCAGCGTGAAGGCGGGTAGACTCAAGCCAAGGACCATGACATCCCTCCTACTCTCCATTGAGATTCAGGAGAGTAGTATTACGGCCCTCATGGGATTGCCACCTGCGTTGACGTCACAGGCACGTGCGAAGCCATGCGTCATCGTGCGAATCGACAAACGCATGGCTGAATTTTTTGCACCGCTGTCACAAACGACAGCAGGCTGTTGTTTGTAGCCCGGATGGAGCGCTGCGTAATCCGGGGTTCTCGCGTGTGGATGGCGCTGTCCCGGATTGCGCTGCGCTCCATCCGGGCTACGAGCTCTCAGGTTTCGACGAAAGTCGAATCGCGGCTCACACTTCCTTGGTGTCGAAGATCAGGAGGTCGGCGCCGCCACTGGCGAATTTCGGCACGTCGCCTGCGGCCGCCTTGCCGGCTTCGCTGCCGAAGGCCTTCTGGATATCGCCCACGCTGTCGAAGGTGAGGATGGCGACGAGATGAACTCCGGAGGGACCGGCGGGTGAGCCGACCGTGCCCGTGCTCACGGCGTATTTCTTCAGGCCGGGAAGTTTCTTCGCGAGCGGAATGTGCGTTTCGGCATAATGCTTGTCGAAAGCCGCAGCATCCTTGGGCGTCTTGTAGAGCACGACGAGTTCAGCCATTCCTAGTCCTCCCGTTAAGCGTTTTGTTTGTCAGTCTCAGATCCTCATGGTGAGGAGATAGTCTGCAGTTGGCGGCACGATGGCAAGCCTCATTCGACTTGCCATTCGCTTGAGTTCTCGTTGCCTAGAGCCTCGTTCCGCTTCCGATGCAATCGGAACGAGGCTCTAGATTCTTGTTTTGACGCGTTTTCTCGACGCGAACCGGAATCCACTTCGCTCGAAAACGCTTCTAAAGCGCCGGTTTTGCGGCATCGCCGAGATAGCCGTGCAGGGAGGCCACGACCTGCGCGCCCTCGCCGATGGCGCCGCCGACGCGCTTGACCGAGCCGGAGCGGACGTCGCCGACGGCATAGACGCCGGGAACGGAGGTCTCCAGCGGCGCCACGAGGCGGCCCTGGTTCTGCTCGGACTGCGCGCCCGTCACGACGAAGCCGCCGCGATCGAGCGTGACTCCGCAGCCGTCGAGCCAGGCGGTGGCGGGATCGGCGCCGACGAACAGGAAGAGGTTGCGGATGTCGGCAGCATCCTCGTCGTCGGACAGCCGGCTCTTCCAGCGGATGCGCCGCAGCAGCGCGGCCTCGTCGCCCTCGAGCGCAGTGATCTCGGTGTTGAACATCAATTCGATGTTCGGCGTCGCTTCGATGCGCTCGATGAGATAGCGCGACATGCTGGCGCCGAGACCGCCGCCGCGGATGATCATCAGGACGCGCTTGGCGTGACCCGACAGGAACACGGCCGCCTGGCCTGCCGAATTGCCGGCACCGACCAGGGCCACCTCCTCGCCGGCGCAGAGCCGCGCCTCGATCGGCGAGGCCCAGTACCAGACGCCGCGTCCCTCGAAGGTGTCGAGGTTTGCGATCTCGGGACGGCGATAGCGCGCGCCGCTCGCGACCACGACCGAACGCGCGCGCAGGGGATCGCAGCCGTCGAGCGCCACCGCGAAGGCGCCCTCCTTGCGCGTGCAGTCGAGCGACTTCACCGTCACGGGGATCATGATGTCGGCACCGAATTTCTGCGCCTGGGTGAAGGCGCGCGCGGTCAGCGCCTGGCCGGAGATGCCGGTGGGAAAGCCCAGATAATTCTCGATGCGCGCACTGGCGCCGGCCTGGCCGCCGAAGGCGCGGATGTCGAGCACGGCGACCGACAGCCCTTCCGACGCCGCATACACCGCGGTAGCGAGCCCGGCCGGTCCGCAGCCGACCACCGCGACGTCGTAGATGCGGCCATCCTTGGCGCCGCCGATCATGCCGATGGCGCGCGCCAGCTCGGTCTCACTGGGGTTGCGCAGCACCGCGCCATCAGCGGCGACGACCAGGGGCCAGTCCTCGGGCTTGGGCGAATAACGCGCGATCACCTCGGCGGCGTCGCGATCGCGCTCGGGATCGAGCAGATGATGCGGCTGACCGTTGCGGGTGAGAAAGCCCTGCAACCGCACGACGCCGGCGGAATTCGACGGTCCGATCAGCACCGGACCGCCGATGCCGCCCTGGATCAGATTGACCCGGCGCAGGATCAGCGCGCGCATGATGCGCTCGCCGAGCTCGGCCTCGGCGACCAGCAGCGCGCGCAGCCGGTCCGGCGGCAGCAGCAGCGTCTCGACATCGCCCTCGGCGCGGCCGTCGACCAGCGCCGGCTGTCCCGAGAGCTGGCTGAGCTCGGCCAAAAATTGCCCCGGTCCCTGGTCGATCACCGGCGTGACATGACCAAGACCGTCGCGCTGGGTGATGGCGACATGGCCCCTCAGCACGACGAACATGCCGGGACCGGGCTTGCCGGTCTCGAACAGGAACTCGCCGTCCCGATAGAGGCGGACCTCGCCGAAATGCCTGATCCGCTCGATCTCGGCCGGCGTCAGCGTCGGAAAGGTCTGTTCGGGGCGCGTGAACCGCGACATCAGCGCCTCACCACCGGTTCGTTGCTGTTCGTCCTGCCCCATGGTCATTCCCATTCATTCCAATGTCTCAAGTGCCGGCTTTCCCGGCGGCCCCCTCATTGAGGGAACCATCGTCGTTTGGCGAGGGCTCAGCGCTTGCGGCGCGTTCGCGCGCCTGCAGCTTCCGCCGCTTCAGGTTTTCGCGCAGCGCCGATTTCAGGCGCTCGTCCCGGGACGTCTTCGCCTGGCGCGCGCTCTTCTCGTTCTCGTCCATCATCACGGGGTCCGATATTGCCGTCGGCGATACCATGCCCAGAGATTGCGGCAGCTCAAGAGGCTCCTCGCGATCCGATCGTGCGAAACTCGAAATGGACCGAATCCGGTCGCGTGGCCACCTGGCCAGTTGGCGGGGGAGGAGCGGAACGCGAATCGGCGGAAAGCCGGTAGTTTCGAGCCGAAATGAGCATTTTGGCTCCGATATCGGCCCGATTTTCTCGTTTTGACCGGCCGAGCAAGCTTGCACAGGAGGGGGGCTTGTGGCAGATATCGGCCCGCTTGGTAGGCCCCTCGGGCGCCCGATTCTTCACCAGCACATGCTGCCGTAGCTCAGTGGTAGAGCACTCCATTGGTAATGGAGAGGTCGACAGTTCAATCCTGTCTGGCAGCACCATTCTCTTCCCCGATTGACGCGAGCCGTCTTCGCCTGACCAGCGAGCCGCCAACTTTCCACGGATGCCATCGTGATCAAACGTTCCCTGCCCTATGAAGGACTGCTCCACGAGATCGTCGAGCATAACGGCGTGCTCTATCTCGGCGGCATCGTCCCTGAGGATGCTGGGCTCGACATGGCCGGCCAGGCCGATGATGTGCTCCGACAACTCAAGACGTTGCTAGAGGGGGCCGGCTCCGATCTCTCCTGCGTTCTGCAGGTGACCATCTTCATGGCCGATCTCTCCGACAAGGCGGCGTTCAACGAGGTGTGGAAGCGCTATTTCACCGCGGACCAGCTGCCGGCGCGCGCCGCCATTGGCGTTGCGGATATCGGCAAGGGCGTCAGGCTGGAGCTGACGGCGACCGCCGCCCGTCGCTGATGGGCGAGGCGCGATCGTAGGGTCATTGTGATCTCCACACATGAAGCAGCATTCTCGCGGCTCGAAGCGCCCGAGTTTTGCTCGTTTCCTTGACCCTCTTCCTCGAAGAGGGTGCAGGGAAGGCCGGGTGCTGACATCGCACCCGCGGTCCGCTGCGCGAATTGCACGCGCACGCAGAAAACCGCACAGCAGCATACAGGTGGTGCCGATCACTCGGCCTTCCCTGCGCGGTGGTCGGACGGCTTATGCCGTGCTCTCCCGGGAGCCGAACTTTCCTTTGGCCTCCCTCGCCGTTCGAATTGACGATGCCGTCCACCCGGTTGGGCTCGCGCGCATCTTCGATCCGGCTTGACCGTAGCAACGACGGCCAGGACCACACGGTTTTGCCGTACGCACGGCCCGCCATGTCGCCGCAGTATTTCCAGCCCTGTCGACGGCGCTGCGAAACTTACAGGCGAGACGAAGCCTAGCAGCGCCGTTCGTCTGCACGCGGCCGCGAGCTCACAGGGACACCCCGCCTGCCCACACCTCTCATGCCGACGCTGCCGCGTCCACCGCAAACCCGGCTCGCGATCAAGACGACCTCGAGATCGCCCCTCTTGGTGAGCCGGGATGGGCGACACATACGCCAAAACCGAATTTCGGTAAACTGGAATATTTTTGCGGGAGGGACTTGACGGGGTTTCGGTGTTTTGCCCGACGGGTCGCGATCGGGGCCGCAGGTAAGGTTAATTGTTCCTTTCGATTGTCGGTAAAGTTTTATCTATTATTCTCTTTGCCGTGGATGACGAATTCGGGGCTTCGATAGTGCTTGCGTTTTGCCTGATCGTGATTGGGACTGCGTTGCTTCTCTCCGGCATTGTTGCCTTCGGCTTTCATCGAAACTCGCTGCACTCGATGGCGTTGCTGTAGCCGCATCGGGAGCGCTGGCTCTACCCGTGATCAATTGTCGTTATCCGCCGCGCGCCTCGCGAACCGCTCATCCGCGCGGCGCAGGCGCCGGCACAGTTCGCGGTTGATGTTCTGCAGGACGATCACATAGGCGTGGATGTCGGCCTTGTAGCAGGCGTAGAGATTCTTGGCGGTCAGCTCGTACAGCACCGTCGGCATTTCCGCGACCACCGTGGCGGAGCGGTTCTGCATCTCGATCAGCGTCATTTCGCCGAAGAAGTCGCCGCGCTCCAGAACGGAGATCGGGATGACGCGGCCCGCATGCGTCCGCTTGCTCACCGCGAGCCGGCCGGATTTGACGATGAACATCGAACGTCCCGGCTCGCCTTCCGCCACCACGGTGGCGCCTGCCTCGAAGCGGCGCTCGACCAGCATCGACATCAGGAGATCGAGGCTTCCGTCCGGAAGGCCGCCGAAGAACGGCGTCGCGAGCAGGAACACTTTCAGATCGGGGGCCGTGACGGTCATGCCGCAAGGATATGCCGCGTCGCCAACCGCGACAAGCAGTGCGACGTAGCCCGATGGAACGCAGCGTAATCCGGGGCTGTCGGCCGCGGGTACAGCGGTCCCGGATTACGCTTGCGCTCCATCCGGACTACGGGCTCTCCCCGCGCAGCGTCCGTCGCTTTCGCCAGACCTGCAGATCGACCATCACCTTTGCGGTGGCCGCGACGACCAGCACGCACAGCACGGCCTTCGAAACCATCTCCATGGTTCCTTCGATGAGGAGGCAGTGCACCACGCTGCCAACGACGATGACGATCGCGAGCGGCATGTGAATGAAGCGCCAGGTGCGCGGCCGCAGCTCGAAGCGACGGCGCAGGGACGCGAGCAGCGCGACGATGAAGATGGCCCACATCGCGGTGACGCCGAAGGGCGAGAACGGCGTCGGCGAGGCATAGGTCAGCGCGTCGATCATGTCGGGCGGGCTGGTGATCCAGAGGCCGGCGACGTGGATCACCACGGCCAGCAGCAGCGCGCCGCCGACCCAGTGATGGGCACGCCGGCCGCGATAGGCCGACAGCGGCGCCAGATAGCCGCCGATCAGCAGCGGCTGCACCAGCACGAGACCGAGCGCGGCGATGCCGGCGAAACCGGCGAGGATGTAGACCGGCCCGCGCCAGGCGAGCTGCTCGCTCGTTGCTGCAAACCCGGCCGGCACGCCGATGGCCACGGCAAGGGCGACCCAGATCAGGATCACCCGCGGCGACTTCCACCCCGTCATCCGCCGGCCCGGTCAGGCCGGCTGCAGCACGAAGTGCGCTTCGAGACTGGTTTCCTTGGCGCTCCGCATCACCGGCCGCAGGAAGACGGTCTTGAACTCGCCGCTGTCATAGGCGAGGTGGCCATGCGGCTGGCCGAAGATCGGAACGATCTGCGGCATCTCGAGCCGGAACTTGCCGTCCTTGTCGGTGAGCGTGGCGCCGTGACTCTGCGGCTCGTGCTCCTGGCCTTCGACCGTGTGCGCCCAGATCTGGATGCGCTGGCCGGCGAGCGGCGCGCCGTCACCGGCGCGGCGCACGGTGCCGCTCATCCAGAAACCGCCCTTGCCGATCCGCTCCACGACCGCCGCGCCCTTGCGGTAGTTGTTCGCGCCGCCGGACATCGACTCGGTCGGAGCGAGGCCGTCGGCGCGGGCGGGCAGAACGAGACCGGGCATGCCGGTTGCCACAATACCGGTTGTCAGGACCGCGCCGCCGGCGACGAGCAGGTTGCGGCGGTTGAGTACGGTGGTCATATCGGTTCCTCCTGGCGGTCGGCGCGATCGCGCGCCGCAAGATGATCTCTCGTGCCGCGGACGCGGTGCAGCACGAAGTGATGCGCCGCGTCCGGGACACGGGGATCGCCGTGCGATGGCTACGCCAAGCTACAACAGCAGGCGCCAAACTCCCAGTTGCGACTAACGGCACCTAAGGTCGCAATAACAGTGTTGTGAACGGGCGCGCGAGGCACTTAAGCACCCTTCGTAGGATGCTTGGAGCGGCGAAGATGATGGGTTTGGCAAGTGCTCTACCCATCCTACGCACCGACACTACATGTGGTGGCGCAGTTCCTCCTCGCCGGTATTCCTCATGATCCCTTTCTCCGTGCTCGACCTCGCGCCCATCCGAGAGGGCGGCGACGCCGCGCAGGCGTTTCGTAACTCGCTCGATCTGGCCCGGCATGCGGAAGGCTGGGGCTACAAGCGGTTCTGGCTGGCCGAGCACCACAACATGACCGGCATCGCCAGCGCGGCAACGTCCGTGGTGATCGGGCACATCGCGGGCGGCACCAAGACGATCCGCGTCGGCTCCGGCGGGATCATGCTGCCGAACCATTCGCCGCTGATCATCGCCGAGCAGTTCGGCACGCTGGAATCGCTCTATCCCGGGCGGATCGATCTCGGGCTGGGCCGCGCGCCGGGCACCGACCAGTTCACGGCACGGGCGCTGCGGCGCGACCTCGCGACGAGCTCCGAGAACTTTCCGCACGACGTGCTGGAATTGCAGGCCCTGCTCGGCGAGGCGCAGCCGAACCAGGCGATCCGCGCCGTGCCCGGCATGGGGACCAAGGTGCCACTGTGGATTTTGGGGTCGAGCACCTTTGGCGCGCAGCTTGCCGCGATGCTCGGCTTGCCGTTCGCCTTCGCCTCGCATTTCGCGCCGCAGATGATGATGCCGGCGCTGCGCGAATATCGCGCGCGTTTCGAGCCGTCAGCGCAGCTCGACAAGCCCTATGCGATGATCGGCGTCAACGTGTTCGCCGCCGATAGCGATGATGAGGCGCGGCGGATCTTCTCCTCGCTGCAGCAGGCGTTCATCAATCTGCGCCGCGGCACGCCGGGTCCGCTGCCGCCGCCGGTCGACGACATGGACGCGCGGTGGTCGCCGGCGGAAAAGGCCATGGTCGGCCAGTCGCTGTCGTGCTCCGCGGTCGGCTCGCCCGATGTGGTCGAAGCGAAGCTGAAGACGTTGATCGCCGAGACCGGCGCGGACGAGCTGATCGCCACCGGGCAGATCTACGACCACGATGCACGGCTGCGCTCGTTCGAGATCGCGGCCGAGGTGCGGGAGAGGTTGGGGGCGTGAGCGGGCCCTAATCCGCAAACCCGAACAACCTCGCCGGATTGTGCACCAAGATCTTTTCCAGCTCGGTCTGGTCCGCGACGTAGCGGTACATCAGCTCGAGCAGGTCGGCATCGTTCGGTGGCTGCTTCACCGACACCGGATGCGGCCAGTCAGAGGCCCAGACGCAGCGATCGACAGCGGCCTCGATATAGGCGCGCGCGGTCGGGATCACGTCGTCATAGGGCGCGCCTGTCTTCGAGGTCTTCTCGCCGAGCGACAGCATCACCCAGAAATTGCCCTTGGCCAGCAGCTCCAGCATCTTGCGCAAATTCGGATCGTTCCTGCCGGCCTCGGGATCGGGGCGGGCCATGTGATCGATCAGCACGGGGACGTCGAGATTCTCGTATTTGGCGACGCTCGACATGATGCCGTCCTTCTCCGGCTGGATCTTGGCGTACCAGCCGAGCTCGCGGATGCGCGCGATGGCGCGGGCGAAATCGGCGTCCGACAGTACGGCGCCGAGCTCCTGGCGGAAGCTGAAGCGCGCGCCGCGCACGCCGGCGTCATGCAGCTTGGCAAGATAAGCATCGTCCGCTTCCGCAAACACAAGCGCGTTGGCGCAGCCGCGATAGTTCGGACCCATCGCGGCCAAGCCGTCGAGCACGACGGCATGATCGGCGCCGTAGGTCGTGGTCTGCACGATGATGCCGCGCTCGATGCCGAGCGCCCTGTGCATGCGCAATGCCGCTTCCCAGGTCGCGGTCGGCATCCGATAGGCCGCACCGGGGCGTTCCGGATATTTCTCGATCGGACCCAGCACGTGAAACTGGCTGTCGATGGTTTTCGGCGGCGGCGCCTTGCTGGGGCGGCGCGGGTTGGGATCGAACGGCAGATAGGTCGGCATGCCAAAACTCCTTCAGTCGATCACGGCGGTGAAGTCGCAACTGACCAGTGCGCCGCCATCCATATTGTCCATCGGCAGCGCGTGGCGCGCCGGGCGCGAATGCTCGTCCGGAAACATCTTCAGCCACTCGACATTGACGGGGCCGCGGTTGCCGCGGTCCTTCAGCCATACCGTCATCTTGATGATGTCGTCGGTGGTGCCGCCGGCGGCTTCCACCGTCGCCTTCATATGCGCGAACATGTTGGCACATTGGGCGTCGAGGCCCTCCGGCATCGCGTTGGTCGCGGGGTCGCGGCCGAGGATGACGCCCGACATCACGAGATTGCCGATGCGGCAGGCGTTCGGGATCGGGTTGACGTGCTTGAAGCCGCCGATGTGGATGCTCTTGCGCCGTTTTTGACTTGTCATTGTGCGCTCCCTCTTGTGTGTGTTTTCAGACGAACTGGCACGACACCGAGCCGAACGGGCCGTAGTCGGCGTGGAACGTGTCGCCGCGCCGGATGTCGACGGGCCGCGTGAACGATCCCGCCAGCACGACCTCGCCAGCTTTGAGATGCTCGTCATGCGGCGCGAGACGATTGGCCAGCCAGGCGATGCCGTTGGCGGGATGGTTGAGCACGCCGGCGGCAAGCCCGGTCTCCTCGACCTCGCCGTTGCGGAACAGCAGCGCGCCGATCCAGCGCAGATCCGCATCCATCGGGCGGAACGGCCGGCCGCCGAGCACCAGCGCGGCATTGGCCGCATTGTCCGAGATCGTGTCCATCACCTTGCGCGTCTTGCCGGTCTCGGGGTCGACGCGGTGCATGCGCGTCTCCAGGATTTCCAGAGCCGGCGTGACGTAATCGGTGGCGTTGAGCACGTCGAAGATGGTGCAGTCGGGCCCCCGCAGCGGCGCCTTCAGCACGAAGGCGAGCTCGACCTCGATGCGCGGCGCATGGAAGCGGTCGAACGGGATCGGCGTGGCATCGGCGTAGAACATGTCGGCGAACAGCACGCCGTAATCGGGCTCCGAGATGCCGACCGCGTTCTGCATCGCCTTGGAGGTCAGGCCGATCTTGTGGCCCTTGACGATGCGGCCGCGGCCGAGCTGGAGTTTCGTCCAGGCGCGCTGGACGGCGTAGGCATCCTCGATGCTGAAATCGGGATGCTCCTTCGTGAACATCGGGATCAGCGTCTTGGTCCGCTCGGCCTCGTCGAGGCGCGCGGCAAGGCGTTCGATCGTGGCGGCATCCAGCATGGTCTACTGCTCCGCCGCGACAATGTTGCTGAGCACACCGATGCGGCTCGACTCGACCTCGACGATGTCGCCGGCTTTCAGCCAACGCGGCGGATCGAAGCGCGCGCCGGCGCCGGTCGGCGTGCCCGTGACGATCAGGTCGCCGGGCTTCAGCGTCGCGAAGGTCGAGAGATAGGAGATCAGGAAGTCGAACGGGAACATCAGCCGCTCGGTTGTGTCCTGCTGCCGCACCTCGCCGTTGACGCGCGTGGTGATGTCGTGCGGTCCGCGCGGATCCAATTCGTCCGACGTGACGATCCACGGGCCGATGCTGCCGGAGCGATCGAAATTCTTGCCCTGCGTGACGTTGAACTTGCCGTGGCGCAGCCAGTCGCGGATCGTGCCCTCGTTGCACAGCGTCATGCCGAAGATGTAGGACCATGCCTCTTCGCGCGGGATGTGCCGGCCGCCCTGCCCGATCACGATGACGAGCTCGCCTTCGTAGTCGAGCTGGTCCGACACTTTCGGCTTCTCCAGCGGCTGGCCCGAGCCGGTCATCGAGGACATGCTGCGCACGAACAGGCTGGGATATTTAGGCAGGTCCGAATTGTCCTTGTATTCGGCGTTGCGCTCGGCGTAATTGACGCCGATGCACCACAGCTTCTCCGGCGCCAGCACCGGCGGCAGCAGCACGAGCTTGTCCAACGCGTAGTCGGGCTTTTGTCCGGCGATGGCTTCCTGCGCATCGGCCAACCCATTGCCCGCGATCAGCGCCCTGACGTCCGAGAAGTCGCGGCCGATCCGCCTGGTCAGGTCGATCACGCCGCCGTCGACGGCCGCGCCGTAACGCGGCTCTCCGTCGACGAGATAGGTCAGGAGTCGCATTGTCATTCCTCCGATGATGTCGAGGCGTCCTGGCCGGTGACAGGCCTGCGCGTTCAGTCTTTCGATTTGGGCGTCTGGAACACCGTGTTCAGCGTCACGATCTCGCCGAGCCGGGCGTAACGGGGGCCGCCGATGCGCGCGATGGGGTCGAGCGCTTTGGTTTCGACCTTGCCGTCATTCACGAGGCCGTCGCGGATGTGAAACATCACGACCTCGCCGACGATGAGCCGGCTCTTGGCGTCACCGAATTCCAGGCACTGCCGGAAACGGCATTCCATCGCGACCGGTGCAAGGCTAAGCCGCGGCACCTTGATGCGCTCGCTCGCGATCGTCTCGAGCCCGAGATGCGCGACCTCGCTGATCTCAGGGGGATGCTCGACCGACGAGTCGTGCAAGGCCTGCATCAGCGGGGTGTCGGCGATGTGGATGACGTATTCCTCGGTGTCGAGGATGTTGTGCGCGGTGTCCTTGTAGTCGGCGCCCTTGCGGCCGACGCTGATGGCGAGCATCGGCGGCTTCTGCGAGACGAAGGTGAAGGCGCTGAAGGGCGCGAGGTTGAGCACGCCCTTGGCCGACAGGCTCGTGACCCACGCGATCGGGCGCGGCACCACGATGCCGGTCATCAGCCGGTAGATGCGCTCCGCGCCGAGCTCACCGGGATCGATCCGCATCGATCAATCCGCCCTGATGTTGGCCTTGCGCACGACCGGAATCCACTTGGCGTCCTCGCGCTCGAGATAGGCCTTGAATTCGTCCGGCGTCATCGGCGCGGCTTCGCCGCCGAGTTTTTCGAATTTGTCGACCACGGCGGGATCTCTGAGGATCGCGACCAGCGTCTCGTGCAGCTTGTCGATGACAGGCGCCGGCGTACCCGCGGGCGCGAACAGGCCGGTGAAGGTCTGGCCGTCGAAGTCCTTGTAGCCGAGCTCGGCGAAGGTCGGCACGTCCGGCAGCGACTTCAGGCGGTGCGGTGAGGTGACGGCGAGCGCGCGGAACAGGCCGGCCTTGATGTGCTGCAGGCTGACCGTGAGCTGGTCGAAGGCGAACTGCACTTGCCCGCCGAGCAGATCGTTGATCGCTGGCGCGTTGCCGCGGTAATGCGCGGTGACCCACTGCAGGCCGAGGTTCTCCTGCATCAGCTCGCTGAGCAGATGGTTGGTGGTGCCGGGACCGGGCGATGCCATGGTCAGCTTGCCGGGCTCGCGCTTGGCGAGCTCGATGAATTCCTTGAAAGTGTTGGCCTGCACCGACGGATGCACCTCGAGCACCAGCGGCGTCATCGAGATCGTCGAGATCGGCATGAAGTCCTTTTTCCAATTATAGGCTTCGCGCTTGTTGATCTCGGTCGCGAACAGCACCGGACCGTTGGCGCCGACGAACAGCGTGTAGCCGTCGGGCGCCGATTTCGCGAAGGCTTCGCCCGCGATCATGCCGCCGGCGCCGGCCTTGTTCTCGATGATGAAGGGCTGGCCGAGCTTTTCCTGAAGCTTGTCGGCGACGATGCGCGCGGCGCTGTCGACATTGCCGCCGGCGGGATAAGGCACGATCAGCTTGACGCTGCGCGCCGGCCATTGCTGGGCCGATACGGGCCTCGCCAGCATCGCGGCAGCGGCGGCTACGGCAATCCAGATTAATCTCATGTTAACCTCCCGGCAGCGCTTCCAATTTCTACGTCGAATGCCGCTGGCGTCGCCCAAGGAAAACGAGGACGGCATCTCGATCGCGGCGCAATCTCCAGATGCGCTCTTGTCCTGTCGAGAGAATTGTGGCGTTCTTGTCCATATTATGGACAAAACAAATTCCGCGAAAGCCGGCCGCGAAGCGCTGGAACCGCGACAGGGCGCGCAGGCGATCCGGCGCGCCCTCGCCGTGCTGCGTATTCTTGCCGCAGGCCGCGAGGACGGTGTGCCATTGGCCGAGGTGATCCGGGCGACCGGTCTCACCCGCCCCACCGTGCATCGCATCGTCCACGTGCTGATCGAGGAAGGCATCGTCGAACGGCACGAGCGCAGCGGCCGCTACGCGATCGGCAACCAGGTGCCGGAGCTAGCGCTGGCACGGCCGCGGCCGTCGCCGCTGCTGGTCGCCGCCAATCCCTCGTTGCGGCGCGCGTCCGCCGAGATCGGCGACACGCTGTTTCTGACGGTAAGAACCGGCAACGATACGCTGTGCGTCGACCGCAGGATCGGCATCTATCCGATCCAGGTGCTGTCGATCGAGGTCGGCGCGCGCCGGCCGCTCGGCGTCTCCAGCGCGGGCGTCGCCATCCTCGCCGCGATGCCGGCGCAGGAGGCGCGAAAGATCGTCGCAGCCAACGAGAAGCGGTTCGAGGCGTACCGGACCGACACGGCGAGGGTCCTGGGCGAGATCACCGCCGCGCGGCGGCTGGGATACGGCATGCGGGAGATCGGCCTCGTGCAGGGCACGAAGTCGATCTCAACCTGGATCAAGACCCCGGACGGGCGGCCGGCCGCGGCGATGACCGTCTCCGCGGTGCGGACGAGGCTCGGCCCAAGGCGGGAGCAGGAGGTTGCGGAGATCCTGCTGCGGGAGGCCAAGATCATCGAGCAGGCGATCGGGGGATAACCCGCGCTGTCAATGGGCTGACGCCGCGCGCCGTTTTGTGGCAAAACGACCGCCTCGCGACCGACCCAACGAGGCCATGCATGCCCGCGCCGAAACCGCCTGCCTTCGAGACCCTGAGCCTGCATGCGGGCCAGCATCCGGACCCCGTGACCGGGGCCCGCGCGGTGCCGATCTACCAGACCACGTCCTACGTGTTCCAGGATTCCGATCACGCGGCCGCGCTGTTCAATCTGGAGCGCGCCGGCCACATCTATACGCGCATCTCCAATCCGACCACCGGCGTGCTGGAAGAGCGGCTCGCCGCGCTCGAAGGCGGCGTCGGCGCAATCTGCACCGCGAGCGGCATGGCCGCGCTGCATCTGGCGATCGCCACGCTGCTCAACGCCGGCGACCACATCGTGGCGTCGAGCTCGCTCTATGGCGGCACCATCAATTTGCTGGCGCACACGCTGCCGCGCTTCGGCATCACCACGACGTTTGTGAAGCCGCGCGATCTCGACGCGTTCCGCAGCGCCATCAAGCCCAACACCAGGCTCGTGATCGGCGAGACCATCGGCAATCCCGGCCTCGAGGTGCTCGACATTCCCAAGGTCGCACAGATCGCGCATGACGCCAAGATTCCGCTGCTGATCGACAACACCTTTGCCACCCCCTATCTCAGCCGTCCCATCGAGCTTGGGGCCGACATCGTCATGCATTCGGCGACCAAATGGATCGGCGGCCACGGTATCGCGATCGGCGGCGCGATCATCGACGGCGGCCGTTTCGACTGGCGCGCATCGGGCAAGTTCGGCGTGCTGACCGAGCCCTATGGCGGCTATCACGGCATCGTCTTCGACGAGCAGTTCGGCACGGCGGCCTTCATCATGCGCGCGCGCACCGAAGGCCTGCGCGATTTCGGCGCCTGCCTGTCGCCGACCAATGCGTTCCAGCTGCTGCAGGGCGTCGAGACGCTGGGCGTGCGCATCGACCGCCACATGCAGAACACGCACCTTGTGCTGGAAGCCCTGAAGTCCAACAAGGCGGTCGACTGGGTGCTGCATCCCTCGCTGGAGACGCACACGGATTATCAGCTCGCCAAGCAGCTCCTGCCGCGCGGCGCGGGCTCGATCATCTCCTTCGGCATCAAGGGCGGACGACCTGCAGGGCGCAAATTCATCGAGAGCCTGCGCATGATCAGCCATCTCGCCAATGTCGGCGACGCCAAGACGCTGGTGATCCACCCGGCCTCGACCACGCATCAGCAGATGGACGCCGAACAGCTCAAGGCGGCCGGCATCGGCGAGGAATTGGTGCGGCTCTCGGTCGGCATCGAGACCGCGAGCGACATCATCGACGATCTCGCGCAGGCGCTGCGCATCTCGCAGAAGGTCTGACACCATGAAGCTCTCCGTCAACGGCCTCGAGGTGTTCGCCGCCACCGGCGGCCGCGACTTCGACAAGTCGCTGCCCGCGGTCGTCTTCATCCATGGCGCCGGCTTCGACCATTCCACCTGGGCGCTGCACACGCGCTGGTTCGCCCATCACGGCTTTGCCGTGCTCGCGCCTGACCTTCCCGGGCACGGCCGTTCGGCCGGCCCCTCGCTCGGCAGCATCGCCGAGATGGCGGACTGGACCGCGGCGCTGCTCGATGCCGCAGGCGCCGCGAAGGCGCAACTGATCGGCCATTCCATGGGATCGCTGATCTCGCTGGAGACCGCGGCGAGGCATCCGGACAAAGTCTCAGCGCTCAGCCTGGTCGGCACCGCCGCGACCATGACGGTGGGCCCGGATCTCCTGAAGGCCGCCGAAGCCAATTCGCAGGATGCCAACGACATGGTGTCGATCTGGGGCCTCGGCTTCAACGCCGAGCTCGGCGGCAGCCTTGCGCCGGGCCTGTGGATGCATGGCGGCGCGCAGGCCGTGTTGAAAGCTTGCGAGCCGGGTGTGCTGTTCAGGGATCTGTCGGCCTGCAACGCCTATGCAAATGCGCTTGCCGCCGCGGCGACCGTCAAGGTACCGACGACGCTGATCCTCGGCGAGCGGGACATGATGACGCCTGCGAAGGCAGGCAAGGCGCTTGCCGCCGCGATTCCGCATGCAAAAACCGTCGTGGTGCCGGGCGCCGGCCACATGATCATGGCCGAGCGGCCAGACGAACTGCTGGCGGCCTTACGGAGCTGAAAAGGATCAATCGATCCTCTCGCGCGTTGCGGTGAGACATCCCTGTACATGTTGAGGGAACTCACCCCATGCCAAGACAAGAAGTGATCCGCAAAGCGAAGCAGGACAAGCGCGCGGGCAAATCGGCCAGCACGCAGGCCGGCGAATTCGTCAAGGATGAGATCGATAGGATCCGCAAGGGCAAGCACGGCGCGCGCTCGACGAAGCAGGCTATCGCGATCGGCCTCTCCGAAGCACGCCGGGCCGGCGTCGACCTACCGCCTCCGCGCAAGGGAAAAGCCAAAAAGTCGACGCGCCGCAGCGCCAAATATGCCTACGAGGTCGGCCAGGGCAAACGCACGCCGAAGCGTAGGACGCTTGTGTCGCGCGCCGTCGAAGGCGTGTTGAAGAAGGAGCCGCGCTCGACCGCGTCGCGGAGCGCGCTGTCGAAGCAAAGCAAGCGTGCCGCGAGCCGGCGAAGCGCCGCGTCGCGTTCGGCGGCCGCGCGCAAGGCGAGCCATACCAAGGGTGCCAAGGTCCGCTCGGCCGCCGCAAAGAAGGCGGCACGCACCAGGGCGCGCCGCCGCAGCTGATCAACTGAGACGCCGGCCCCGCTCGGAGAGCACCGCACGTGCGGCGCGTTCAGCCTCGCGCGCCGAGCGGAACTGGCGGCCTTCGAGACTATCGAACAGCCGCTCGGAGGAGAAAAAACGGAAGCCGCGCTGGTCTCTGGTGACGATGCCGGCGGCGCGGTCGTGGATCTCGATGATGTAGGCGTTCGATTGGGCTTGGGACATGACTGCTCGCTCGCCGAGGTCCCGGCGTTCCTGTTTTGAGATTTGTCGTGTGGGCTGTTGCTGGAAGGCGATCAGCAATAACAACAGGCGCCGGTGGCCGCCGAGAAACAGCGCCGCGTCATGCACGCATGCATGTCGTTGGGATTGCGCTGGTGACCGGTTCTCATATGGCGGCTTCGGCTCGAGGAGCAGTTTCTATGCTGCGACTATCGAGCGATCGGGGCGATTGGTCAATGAAATGGCTCTCCATATTTGCGATGACGGCGCTGGAGCGCTTCTCCTGCGGCAAGCACCGGCAACTGGATTCATCTCGCGATGAGTTCAACGCGGGGACGCAGTCGTCATGATAGGATCTCAGCAGCCTACAGAACAGAAGAACCGGGAGGTCCAGCGATGACGCATGATTTGAAAGGACGCACCGCGCTCGTGACCGGCGGCTCGCGCGGGATTGGCGCTGCCGTCTGTCGCGCGCTGGCCGCATCAGGCGCGGCGGTGGCGATCAACTGCCGCGAACAGATCGGCCAAGCCGAGCAGCTTGCAGGCGAGATCGTCAAGCAGGGCGGCCGCGCCATCGTCGTTGCCGCCGACGTCTCGCAAGCTGGGGCCGTGGCCGGCTTGGTCGAACGCGTGACAGGCGGGCTCGGACCGATCGACATCCTCGTCAACAACGCCGGCATCGCCATCACGCGCGGCATCGAGAACCTCACCGAGGAGGATTTCGACCGAACGATCCTGGTCAATCTGAAATCCGTCTTTCTGTGCACGCAGGCCGTGCTGCCCTCGATGCGCGCGCGGAAATGGGGCCGCATCGTCAACATCTCCTCGGGCGCAGCGCGCGGCGCTGGCTCTATCGGACCGCACTACAATGCATCCAAGGCCGGCATGGAGGGCTTGACGCGAGGCTATGCGGCGCGGCTGGTGAAGGACGGCATCACCGTCAATGCGGTGGCGCCGTCGCTGATCGAGACCGACATGATGAGCGGCCAGCCCCAGCTCGTCAGCCGCATCCCGCTCGGCCGCTTCGGAACGGCGGACGAGGTGGCCAAGGCGGTGATGCTGCTCGTGGACAATGCCTATATGACCGGACAGACGATCGCGCTGAGCGGCGGTATGGCGTTCAATTGAGGGGGCGAAGCGGCAATCTCCACTTTCCTTCTCCCCTTGCAGGAGAAGGTGGCGCGAAGAGCCGGATGAGGGGTATCTCTCCACGAACTCGATCGCGAGAGATGCGCGAATGGAGAGATACCCCTCACCCATCTCGCCGCAATTGCGTCGAGCCGCCCTCTCCCGCAAGGGGAGAGGGTAAGACAATCACCACATCGTAGCGGCTGCGCGTTCCGGCCAGATCCGATCATATTCGTCGCCGCCGACCTTGTTGTCGCTCATCTCGGCGAGAATCTGACCGGGCGTCGGCAGAGTCTTGGGATCAACGCGCTTGTCGGGATTCCAGAGATTGGAGCGGACGATGGCGCGGGCGCATTGGAAGTAGATCTCGTCGACCTTCATCACCATGACGCTGCGCGGCGCCTTGCCTTCGACCTTGAACGAGGCCAAGAGCTCGGGATCGACCGAGAGATGGGCGCGGCCGTTGACACGGGTCGCGTTGCCCGAGCCGGGGATCAGGAACATCAGCGACACCCTTGGGTCGCGCACGATGTTGCGCAAGGAATCGACCCGGTTGTTGCCGCGGCGATCCGGCAGCATCAGCGTCTTGGGGTCGTGGATCCGGACGAAACCGGGCAGATCGCCGCGCGGCGAGCAATCGATGCCTTCGGGCCCGATGGTGGCGAGCGCGGCGAACGGCGCCTTCTCGATGAAGATCCGGTAGAGCGGGGTGACGTGGTCGGCGACTTTCACGGTCGAGGCGTCATTGGTGACGCCGTAGATGGCTTCCAGTTGCTCGACCGTCGTGATCACCGTCATTCCGTTCTCCTGGTTGCAGTGGCTATTCCTGCCGGCCTTGGTTCCTGATGACGCTCACGAGTTCGCGGCTGTGACGGTCCGCGCTGCCGGCGTTGAGGATCGTGACATCGGCCTGCGCCGAGGCGTCATCGACGCTGCGGGTGAGACGCTCCGCGATGTCGCCATCGCTCTGCCGCGCGCGCGCGGCAAGCCGCGCGGCCAGGACCTCCGGCGGCGCGGTGATCGCGACCACCACGACATTGGCGTAGGCCCGGCGCAGGGTACCAAGCACGGTGCGCGAGACGTTGGCGACGACCGTGCGGCCGGCACGGATATCGCCGTTGATCTCGCGCGGCAGTGCGTAGGAATGCCCATGCGCGTCCCAGTGCACGGCGAAATCGCCGTGCTCGCGCGCCCGGCGGAATTCGTCCGGGCTGACCGCGATATTGTCTTCATCGGCCGACGACGCACGCGTCACGACACGGCGCGGAAAGACGATGTCGCGATCACCGGCGCAGGCCGCCTGCGCGAGCCGCAGCAACGTGTCCTTGCCGGCGCCGCTGGGGCCGACCACGAGCACGAGCCGGCCGGGGCCGATCGCCCCCGCCTCGCCCTGCGCCGTGGCCGCGATCCCGCTCATGCGACGCGGTGTCCCTCGCGCCAGACGCTGCGGACGACGGGAACGTGGCCGGCGACGTGCACGCGGATCAGATCTGCGCGCTTGCCGGCCGCGACCTCGCCGCGGTCGGTGAGGCCAACCGCCTCGGCGGGCGCCTTCGTCACCGTGCGGACCGCCGCCGGAAGGCTGATCGCCGGCACATGCTCGGGAAGATGCAGCGCGGCCATCAGCAGGCTGGACGGGATGTAGTCCGACGAGAGGATATCGAGCAAGCCTTCGCGGGCGAGATCGACCGCGGCGATGTTGCCGGAATGCGAGCCGCCGCGCACGACGTTCGGCGCGCCCATCAGGATGTCGATGCCTGCCTCGTGCAGGCCGCGCGCGGCCTCCAGCGTGGTCGGGAATTCGGCGACCGAGACGCGATCGCGCACGGCATCCGCGACGTTCTCCTCGGTGGTGTCGTCGTGGCTGGCGAGCGGGATGTTGTACTGATGCGCCAGCGCGACGATCTCGCGCATGTTGGCGGCGGCGTATTGCTTCTGATATTCGAAGCGCTTTGCGAACAGCTCGTCGAGCTCGGCATCGGTCTTGCCGCCGTTCTTGCCGCGGTAATAGTCGCGCAGCTTGCCTTCGTCGCGGAACTGGCGCTGGCCGGGGGTGTGATCCATCAGCGACATCAGCTTGACGTCGGGACGGTCGATCAGCTCCCTGGCCTCCTCGACCACGCTCGGCATCGGGATCTCGCAGCGCAGATGCAGGAAATGGTCGGCGCGCAGCAGGCTGGCGTCACGCGCCGTGGCGATCGCTGCGGCCAGCACGCCGGCACGGCCGTCCACCTCCTCGGCGCCGTCCTCGCGCCAGACCCGGAGCGAATCGAACACCGTGGTGATGCCTGACGTGGCGAGCTGGCCGTCATAGGAGATCACGGCCGCGACGGGATTCCAGAACACTTTTGGCCGCGGCACGTAATGGGCTTCGAGATGATCGGTGTGGAGCTCGATCAGGCCGGGCATGATGAGGTCGCCACCGGCATCCTCCGCTCCTGCTGGCGCTGTCCCATCGCCGATCTCGGCAATGCGGCCATTGGCAAGGGCGAGCCAGCCTTGCTCGATCACCCGGTCCGCCAGTACGATCCTGGCATTGGCGATCACGATGTCCTTCGGGGCGTTCATGTCCATGTCCTTCAGGCGGCGGCGGCAAAGCTGGTGACGTCGACGATACGGTCGGCAATCAAATGGCGGATTTCGTCGTCATGGACAATGGCGACCATCGCAACACCCTGGCGTTTCTTTTCAGCGACCAGTTCGACCACCACAGCGCGGTTGGCGGCATCGAGCGAGGCGGTAGGCTCGTCGAGCAGCAGGATCGGCAGGTCCGAGATGAAGCCGCGCGCGATGTTGACGCGCTGCTGCTCGCCGCCGGAGAAGGTCGCGGGCGGAAGCTGCCATAGCCGCTCCGGGATGTTGAGACGATGCAGCAACTCGCCGGCGCGGGCCTGCGCATCGGCGCGGGCCATGCCGTTCACGATCAGGGGCTCGGCGACGACGTCGATGGTTGCAACCCGCGGCACCGCTCGCAGGAACTGGCTGACATAGCCGATGGTGGCACGGCGGACGTTGAGCACCTGGCGCGGCTCGGCGCTGGCGAGATCGATCAGCGCGCCGCGATGGCGGATGCCGATGCGGCCGCTATCGCAGCGGTAATTGCCGAAGATCATCTTCAGGATCGACGACTTGCCGGCACCCGATGGCCCCGAGAGCACGACGCACTCGCCGGGATTGACCTGGAAGGTCACGCCGCGCACGACCGGCAGCTCGATGCCGCCCTGCAGGTGCATCGTGAAGGTCTTGTTGGCATCGGCGATGTCGATCATGGCGGTCATTGCAATGCTCATATCGAAAGGCTCATGGCGGCAGAATCGAGGAGACAAGGAGCTGGGTATAGGGCTCGCGGGGATCGTCGAGCACCTGGTCGGTGAGACCGGTCTCGATGACGCGGCCGCCCTTCATCACCATCACGCGATGCGACAAGAGGCGCGCGACCGCGAGATCGTGGGTGACGATGATGACGGCGAGGTTCAGCTCGGCGACGAGGCTGCGCAGGAGGTCGAGCAGGCGGGCCTGCACCGACACATCGAGTCCGCCGGTCGGCTCGTCCATGAACACCAGCCGCGGCTCGGTGACGAGGTTGCGCGCGATTTGGAGCCGCTGGCGCATGCCGCCGGAATAGGTGCGCGGCGCATCATCGATGCGCGCTGTGTCGATCTCGACGCGGGTCAGCCAGTCGGACGCGGTGTCGCGAATGCGGCCGTAGTGGTTCCAGCCCACCGCCATCAACCGCTCGCCGACATTGGCGCCGGCCGAGACAGCCATGCGCAGGCCCTGCGCCGGATCCTGGTGAACGAAACCCCAATCGGTGCGAAACAGGAAACGCCGCTCGGCCTCGCCGAGCGTGGCGAGATCGCGCGCGACACCGTCGCGCATTCGGTAGGAGACGTGGCCGGCACTGGCGGCGAGCTGACCCGACAGCAGCTGCAGCAGCGTCGACTTGCCCGAGCCGGATTCGCCGACGATCGCCAGCACCTCGCCGGGATAGAGCGAGAACGAGACGTCGCGGCACGCGGCGATGCGGCCGAAGGACTTGCCGAGCGATGTCGCGACCAGCAGCGGCTCGTCGTTCTCGTGCAGGTCTGGATCAGCCATTCGACGCCTCCTGCGCCTTCTCCTTGTAGGGCGCAGCGCTAAGGCTGCCGTGATGGCCGGCGGCCTGACGGCCCTCGCAATAATCGGTGTCCGAGCAGACGAACATGCGCCCGCCCTTGTCGTCGGTGACGATTTCGTCGAGGTAGGAATTTTCGGCCGCACACAGCGCGCAGGGCGCGTTGAAGCGATAGGGCTCGAACGGGTGATCCTCGAAATCGAGCGACACCACTTGCGTATAGGGCGGAATCGCGTAGATGCGCTTCTCGCGGCCGGCGCCGAACAATTGCAGCGCCGGGCAATTGTCCATCTTGGGATTGTCGAATTTCGGCGTCGGCGAGGGATCCATCACGTAGCGCGCATTGACCTTGACCGGATAGGCATAGGCGGTCGCGATGTGGCCGAAGCGGGCGATGTCCTCATAGAGCTTCACATGCATCAGGCCGTATTCGGCGAGCGCATGCATGCGCCGCGTCTCGGTCTCGCGCGGCTCGAGGAAGCGCAGCGGCTCAGGGATCGGCACTTGGTAGACCAGCACCTGGTTTTCGCCGAGCGCTGCCTCGGGGATGCGGTGACGGGTCTGGATCACGGTCGCCTCTTCCGTCGCCGTGGTGGTGGCGACCCCGGCGGTCTTGGCGAAGAATTTGCGGATCGAGATCGCGTTGGTGGTGTCGTCGGAGCCCTGGTCGATCACCTTCAGCACGTCGGAAGGACCGAGGATCGCCGCCGTGACCTGCACGCCGCCGGTGCCCCAGCCATAGGGCATCGGCATCTCGCGGCTGGCGAACGGCACCTGATAGCCGGGGATCGCGATCGCCTTGAGGATCGCCCGGCGGATCATCCGCTTGGTCTGCTCGTCGAGATAGGCGAAATTATAGGCCGGCGCGTTCATTCCGCGGCCTCCTTCATGGCATCGGGCGTCTGGGCATCGGCAAATTCTTTCCGCAGCTTGCGCAGCAGGCCGAGCTCGGACTGGAAGTCGACATAATGCGGCAGCTTGAGATGCTCGACGAAGCCGGTCGCCTGGACGTTGTCCGAATGCGACATGACGAACTCTTCGTCCTGCGCGGGTGCACGCACCTCCTCGCCGAGCTCGCGGGCACGCAGCGCGCGGTCGACCAGCGCCATCGACATGGTCTTGCGCTCGCTCTGGCCGAAGGCGAGGCCATAGCCGCGGGTGAAGCACGGCGCTTCGGTCGCCGAGCCCTTGAACTGGTTGACCATCTGGCACTCGGTCAGCTCGATCGCGCCGAGCGGCACGGCGAAGCCGGCGTCTTCCGCCAAAAATTCCACCTCGACCTCGCCGAAGCGGATCTCGCCGGCGAAGGGATGGTTGCGGCCATAGCCGCGCTGGGTGGAATAGCCCATCGCCAGCAGGAATCCTTCGTCGCCGCGCGCGAGGTTTTGCAGACGCAGATCGCGGTCAGCGGGAAAATTCAGCGGCTCGCGGGTGAGATCGCCGACGCCGGCACCGTCCTCCGCCTGCGGCGAGGATTCGATCAGCCCGTCGCGGCCGAGAATGTCGGTCACGCGCGGCGTCGGCGCGGTGGAGGCTTCCGCCGTGGCCGGAGCCTCCGGCGCAAATCCTTGCGCGAGCGAGGGATCGAGCAGGCGGTGGGTGTAGTCGAAAGTCGGCCCAAGGATCTGGCCACCCGGGATGTCCTTGAAGGTCGAGGACACCCGCCGCTGCACGCGCATCGCGCCGGTATCGACCGGCTCGCTGGCACCGAAGCGCGGCAGCGTGGCGCGGAAGGCGCGGACCAGGAAGATCGCCTCGATCAGATCGCCGCGTGCCTGCTTGATCGCGAGTGCCGCGAGCTCGCGGTCATAGAGCGAGCCTTCGCTCATGACGCGGTCCACGGCGAGGCCGAGCTGCTCGGAGATCTGGTCGAGCGAAACCTCCGCAACGTCCTGGTCGCCGCGCCGCTTATGGGCGAGCAGGCGATGGGCGTTCTCGATGGCGCGTTCGCCGCCTTTGACTGCGACATACATGCTTCAGCTTCCCTTGCTCACGACGCGAATGGTACGGGGGATCGCTACCACCGAGTCATCGGCGACCAGCACCACGTCGATGCCGCGCGGAAACAGCGGCTCGTTGAACCGCAGGCGCTCGAACAGGTCGAACGGCTTGATCGAGGCCTGCAACGTCGCGGCGCCGTCGATGCCGGGACCGCGCAGCTCGAAGCTGCGGCCTGCGTCAAGGCTCTCGACCTGGAGGATGACCGTGGTCGAGCGATCCGGATATTCGCTGGTGCCGAGCGCGAATCGCTCGAGCGGAGGAAGCACCGCGCCGTCACCGATCAGTGCAAAACTCGCGATGGAAGAATCCTGCACCACCGGCGCACCGGTGTGGAATTTCAGCCATTTCACGACGTCCAGACTCTCAGCCATCCGCGCATCGAGCCAGAGCGGCGTATCGTGATCGAACAGCGTCAGCGCGATCGCGGCGGTGCCGCGCATCATCGTTTCGGGCGCCCCCGCTCCCGGCACGATGCGCTGGACCGAGCCGGGCCGCGCCATCGCGTCCATGACGGAGCGAAAGGTCGATTGCGCCGACAGCACCTTGTCGGCGAACCCCGGCGGCAATTCCGCAATCGTGGTCATGATCTCACCCCTCACCGCGCACCATGGTGTAGAAATCAACCTTCGTCGCAGCGGTCTCGGCCGCTGCCTGCTGGCGCCTGACCATGAGCTGCTCCCGCAGCGGAGCGATCACGTCGCGCTCCACGGCGCCGCCGAAATCACGGGATTGCACCAGCGCATCGCACAGCGCGATCAGCCGCGCCTTTTCACCGTCGCGCCCGAGCGTGTAGCCGAAGCCAACCTCGCCGCTCGCAAGCCGCACCGCCGCGCGTGACACCGTGGCTTCACCGAGATTGAAGGGCGCGCCGTCACCGCCGACCCGGCCGCGCAGCATGACGAGGCCGTTTTCGGGCGCGCGCAGGTCCTGATGGGCCGGAAGAGCCAAATCCAGGGCCAAGTCGCGGAGACGGGCGGCGATCTCGCCCGCCTCCGCGTGCGCCAGCACGACCATCGCGGCCTTGCGCTGGGCTTGCTGGTTGTTGTGCTGGGTCACCCGATCCACCGAACCTTTTGACAGAACTTGCCGCGCCGAAGTTGTCTATGATAATAGACAACTTCATACGGGAGCGCCATGACTGTTTCGTGACAAGAGCGTGATTTCTGGGCTAGGCTGACCGGCGATATGAGCATGCAAGACACCGCATCGTCCGGCGTTGCGCTGTGGCGCCTCGTTGCCGACGGCATCGAGCGCGGCATCGCCGACGGCCGCTTTGCGGCCGGCGACAAATTGCCGGGCGAGATGGAGATCGCCGAAAGCTATCGCGTGAACCGCCACACCGTGCGGCGCGCACTGGCGGCCCTCGCCGAGCGCGGCCTGGTGCGCGCCGCGCGCGGCAGCGGAACCTATGTCGAGGCGCAGAAGCTCGCCTATCCTCTGCGCTCGCGCACCCGTTTCTCGGAGATCGTCGGCGCCGGCGGCCGCGAGCCGCGTGGCCAGCTGATCGAGGCCTCCGACGATGTCGCGACCCGCGAGCTGGCGCGCGAGCTGGGCCTGAAGGCCGGCGCGCCGCTGGTGCGGATCGAGGCGATCCGCCTCGCCGACCGCACGCCGATCTGTGTCTCGACCACCTGGCTCTCGGCCGAGCTGTTTCCCGGCGCGGGCGCCGTGTTCGCAGCGACGCGATCGATGACGAAACTGCTGGCGCATTATGGCGTGCGCGACTATCGCCGCGGCGCAACCCGGATCACCGCCGGCATCGTGGACGCCACCGACGCGACTCGGCTGGATCTGGCGCTGGGACGCCCGATCCTGGTGGTGGACGCGACCGACCACGATCTCCAGGGCAAGCCGCTGATGACCAAGCACTCGCGATTTGCGGCAGAGCGGGTGGAGTTTCTGGTGGAGAACGGGTGACGTGACCGCTTCTTCCCCTCTCCCCTTGTGGGAGAGGGTGGTTCGCCGCAATTGCGGCGAGACGGGTGAGGGGTTCTCTCCGCGAGCGAATCTCTCGCGCCGAACTTGCGGAGACAGACCCCTCATCCGGCGCTTCGCGCCACCTTCTCCCACAGAGGGGGAGAAAGGAAAAAAACTCAGGCCACCGCCCTACGCCCAATGATCGCAAAGCGCAGCTTGCCCGAGATGAAATCTATCGCGGCGACGGCGACCAGGATCATCAGGATCAGGAACGACACCTTCTGCCATTCCAGGACGCGGATCTGCTCGGCGAGCTGGAGGCCGATGCCGCCGGCGCCGACGATGCCGATGATGGTGGCCGAGCGCGTGTTGGATTCGATGAAATACAGCACCTGGCCGGCGATGACAGGCAGCACCTGCGGCAACAGGCCGAAGCGGATCTCGTGCAGCGGGCTGCCGCCGGAGGCGCGGATGCCCTCGACCTGCTTCTGGTCGGCGCCTTCGATCGCCTCCGAGAACAGCTTGCCGAACGCTCCGAAATCCGACACGGCGATGGCGAGCACACCGGCGAACGGGCCGAGCCCGACGACGTTGATCCACACCAGCGCCCAGATCAGCGTGTCGACGCCGCGGATCGAATCGAGAAAACGACGGACCGGAAAGCGCAGGATCTTCGACGGCACCACGTTGCGCGCGGCCAGCAGGCTGACCGGCAACGCGAAGATTGCGGCGAGCGTCGTCCCCAGCAGCGCGATCGACAGCGTCTCGCCGAGCGCTTTCAGATAGATCGGCAGTGAGGAGCCGGGATCAGGCGGGATCATCATCAACGTGATCCAGCCGAGATGGCTGAGGCCCGCGAAGAACCGCGACGGCGAGAAGTCGAGATCGACGAGGCCGTAAACGAGCACCGCAAAGGCCGCGACGATCATCGCGGGTATGGCGAGCCGCGCCGAGGCGGGCCGGTCGAACACATCAGGATAGCGCGCGCGAAGCGCCTGCGGATCGACCTCGTGCGGCGTCACGTCCGCGCCTCCTTGCCGAACAGGCGTCCGCGCAGCCAGCCGGTGGTGATGTCGATGATGAAAACCGCGATGATGATGGTAAGCAGATTGGCGCTGACGTCCGAATAATAGAATTTGCGGATGGCTACGACGAGCTCCTGGCCGATGCCGCCGGCACCGACGAACCCCATGACGGAAGCTTCGCGGACGTTGATCTCAAAGCGCAGCAGTGCGTAGCTGGCATAGCCCGCCGTCACCTGCGGCACCACCGCGAAGCGCATGCAGGACAGCCAGCTGGCGCCGGTGGAGCGGATGCCCTCGACCGGCTTCATGTCGGCGTTCTCGACGATCTCCGAGAACAGCTTTCCGAGCGCGCCGGTCGAATGGATCGCGATCGCGAGCACGCCGGCCATCGGACCGAGCCCGAAGGCGATCACGAACACCAGCGCGAAGACGATGCCGGGAACGGTGCGGGCGAATTCGAGCAGGCGCCGGACGACGAAGCGCAGCCAGGGCGCGGGCGAGGTGTTCTCGGCCGCGAAGAAGTTGAGGCAAAATGCGACAGTCGCGCCGATCAGCGTGCCGACATAGGAGATCAGCAGGGTCTCGCCCAGCATCTTCAGCCATTTGCGCCAGCCCCACAGCCACTCGCCGACATCGGTCCAGACGCGCTGGCCGCTGTCGAGCGTGAGGATGCGATCGAAATAGCTGACGAAATTGCCAAAATGCGTGAACAGCGTGCGCAGATTCACTTCCGCGCCGATCGCGGCGAGAACCAGCGCCGCGCCGAAGATCACGATTCCCAGCAGCAGGCGGAGCCGCTTGCGCCCGACCGCCCGGCGATAGGCGGCGTCGAGCACGGCGAGCTGCTGGGCAGGGAGGATCGAAACCGCTGTCGTCATCGGCCTGAGATGGTCCCGTCAAAGAAAGAGCCGGGTCCAGGGACCCGGCTCAGGTGCGTTGTCCCGATACTCAGGACGCCTTCTTCTTACGCAGCGCGTCGACGAACTTGATCAGCTCGATCGTGCCATCCCAGTCCTTGGTGGTGGCGTGGTTGAACCCCTTCTTCTGGCCGTCCTGGAGGCGATCGAACGCCGCCTTGTCCTTCGCCGGCGCGTCGAAAAAGGCCTTCGCGATGGCCGCCTTGGCGTCATCAGGCAGGTCGGAATTGTAGGCGTAGGGACCGTTGATGATCGGCGCCGACTTGTGGATGATGCGGAAGTCGTCCTTCTTCATCGCCGAGCCGTCGGCATTCTTCAGCATGCCCTTGGTCAACATCTGCGCCAGCGTCGAATCGTCGTCGGTGGTCCACTGGTTAGCCGCGACGTCGACCGTTCCTTGCGACAAGGCCAGCATCGCGTTCTCGTGGCTGCCGGTGAAGACGACCTTGCTGAAATAGCCCTCGGCATCGTGGATGCCCATCTTGTCGAGCTCGAAGCGCGGCACGTTGTTGCCGGAGGTCGAGTTGGGATCGACGAGGCCGAGGTTCTTGCCCTTGAGGTCGTCGATCTTCTTGTAGGCGCTGCTCGCCTTGACGAAGAACACCGAATAGTAACCGGTGGAGCCGTCGGCGTTGATGTCGTTGGCGAAGGCGTCGGTCTTGACGCCGGTCAGGCGGGCACGCGCGAACGAGGCCGAGCCGTAGCTGGCGATGTGGATGTTGCCGGCGCGCTGGCCTTCGATCACCGCGGCATAGTCATTGGCGATGCGCAGCGTGACCTTCACGCCCAGCTCCTTCGAAAGGTAGCTCATGAACGGCGCCCAGCGCTCGGTGACGCCGGAAGCGTTCTCGGCCGGGACGACGGCGAAGGTCAGCTCGGGATATTTGGCCTTCCAGTCGTCGGCGGAGGCGGAGGCCGTGAACGCAAGCGCGGCGGCGCCGGCAAGAACCAGTCTGCGAGTGATCATGTTACCCTCTTCATCGGTTGGGGTCGGTTGACGCAAAGATTTGCAAACTAAACGAATGGATCAGGCGGCCGCGGCCGTTCCGAGCGCGGGCACGCCAGCGGGCGCTGGCACGGGCAACGCGCCCATGACGTCGGCGGCTTCGAGATCGTAGAGCTCACGGGCGACGTGGTCGGTCAGCGCGGACGGCGCGCCGTCGAACACCACGCGCCCCTGCGCCATGCCGATCAGGCGATCGCAATAGCTGCGCGCCAGATCGAGCGAATGCAGGTTGCAGAGCACCGTGATGCCGAAATGCTTGTTGATGCGCAGCAGCGCATCCATCACGATCTTGGTGTTGCGCGGATCGAGCGAGGCGATCGGCTCGTCTGCAAGGATGATGTCGGGCTGCTGTACCAGCGCACGGGCGATCGCGACGCGCTGCTGCTGGCCGCCGGAGAGCTGATCGGCGCGCTGCGCGGCGAGTGAAGCGATGTCGAACTGCTCGAGTGCCGACATCGCCAGCGCCTTGTCCTGCTCCGTCCAAGTTTGCGACAACGAGCGCCAGGCCGGCATCGTCGCAAGCCGCCCCATCAGGACATTGGTGAGGACATCGAGCCGGCCGACCAGGTTGAACTGCTGGAATATCATCGCCGAGCGCGCGCGCCATTGCCGCAACTCCTTGCCGCGCAGCGCGGTGACGTCGATGCTGTCGAACAGGATACGTCCCTCGGTCGGCGTCACCAGGCGGTTGATGCTCCGCAGCAGAGTCGACTTGCCGGCGCCGGACCGTCCGATCACACCGACGAAGCCGCCGGGGGAGATTTGAAACGAGGCGTCGTCCACCGCGGCTTTCGCGCCGAAGCGACACGTCAGACCATCCACCACCAGCATGCAAGGCTCCAGATTAGCTGGGGCCCACCGCTAACGCCGGCGCTTAACACTTGTGTGACAGATGCGTTGCGATGCGGCGATCCTACACACCTCATCCCCTGTCATCGCCGCGTCATGACACTGTCATCAAGCCGATCGAAGAGGAACGCCCGCCTCGCATTTCGGATTCACCATGGCCGCCAAAGCGCTTTCGGTCCCGCCGACCATCGATCCCTCGGCCAAGCTGCACGAGACCCGGCTCGGCACCTACACCGAGGTCGGCGCGCGCACGATCCTGCACGAGGTGGCGATGGGCGATTACTCCTATGTCGTGAACGACGCCCAGATCACCTACACCACCATCGGAAAGTTCTGCTCGATCGCGGCGATGACGCGGATCAATCCCGGCAATCATCCGATGCACCGCGCGACGCAGGCGCATTTCACCTATCGGTCCAGCGCCTATTTTGAAGGCGAGAGCGACGATGCCGATTTCTTCGACTGGCGGCGGCAGCATCACGTTCATATCGGCCACGACGTCTGGATCGGCCACGGCGCGATCGTGCTGCCCGGCCGCAACGTCGGCACCGGCGCGGTGATCGCGGCCGGCGCCGTCGTCACCAAGGACGTCCCGGCCTACACCATCGTCGCGGGCAATCCGGCCCGCATCGTGCGCCGGAGGTTCACCGAGGAGATCGCCGGAAGGCTCGCGCGGCTCGCCTGGTGGGACTGGGATCACGACAAATTGCGTGAAGCGCTGCCCGATTTCCGCAAGCTCGGGATTGAAGATTTCCTCTCGACGTATGAAGCACAGGCAGCTTCCCCTGCAAGCAAGCAAAGCGCGGTCGCGTGACAGACATTTTCCTTGAAGGCGGCCGGGCCCTGGTCGGCACTGAAATCGTCGAAACGTCATTGGCGGTGTCCGGGCAGGACATCGCAGAAGTGGACGCCTCCCGCCGCCGGGCGCGGCTGGCGATCGATGCACGAGGCCTGCTGGTGCTGCCCGGCATCGTCGACCTTCACGGCGATGCCTTCGAGCGCCAGATGATGCCGCGCGCCGGCGTCGACTTCCCGATCGACGTCGCGCTCGCCGACAGCGACCGCCAGGCCATCAGCAACGGCATCACCACCGTATTTCACGCCACGACCTGTTCGTGGGAGCCGGGCCTGCGCAGCAGCGACAATGCGCGCGGGCTGATGGAGGCGATCGAGCGACAGCGCCCGCAATTCGCCGCCGAGACCCGCTTCCATCTCAGGCACGAAACCTACAATCTCGAGGCCGAGACCGAGATCGCACAATGGCTCAGCGAGGGTCGTGTCGACCTGTTCGCCTTCAACGACCACATGGACGGCACGGTCGCCGACATGGCCAAGCCGCGCAAGCGCAACCGCATGGTGGAGCGCACCGGGCTGTCGGGCGAAGAATTCGACCGGCTGGTCGAGCGCGTGGTCTCGCGTGCCGACGAGGTGCCCGCTTCGGTGTCGCGGCTGGCCGCCGCGGCCCGCGCGGCCGAGGTGCGGATGCTCTCGCACGATGACGCGACGCCGGCGATGCGCCGGGAGTTTCGCGAGCTCGGTGCCGACATCGCGGAGTTTCCGATCAACGAGGAAACGGCGCAGGCGGCGGCAAGCCACGGCGATGCCATCGTCTATGGCGCGCCGAACGTCGTGCGCGGCGGCAGCCACACCGGCTGGACCAAGGCTTCCGATATGATCGCCAAGGGGCTCTGCTCGGTGCTGGCCTCTGACTATTATTATCCCGCGCAGCTGCTCGCCGCGTTCCGGCTCGCTGCCGATGGCGTGCTGCCGCTGACGAAAGCCTGGGATCTGATCTCGGCCGGGCCCGCACGCGCGACCGGCCTTGTCGATCGCGGTGTGCTCGCCGAAGGCCGCCGCGCAGATATCCTGCTGGTCGACGACGGCGTGCCGCTGCGGCCGCGGCTGATCGCGGTGATCTCGGGCGGCAAGCTCGTGCATCTCACCGATGCGACGCGGCTGCTCACCGCGGCAGCGACGCCGCGCGAGGCTGTCGTTGCGGCGTAAATTGGTTATGCTGAGGCAATGACAGGTTTTCCCCGCTACGCGATCTATTTTGCCGCCGGCAGCGACAGCGCCCTTTCCCGCTTCGGCGCCGAGTTGCTCGGCTATGATGCCTATACCGGCAGCGAACTGGCCTTTCCCGCGGACGCAGTGCGCGTCGCCCCGGACTGGCGCGACGTCAGCGCCGATCCCCGCAAATACGGCTTTCACGGCACGCTGAAGGCGCCGATGGCGCTGGCATCGGGCAAGACCGAGGCCGAGTTGATGAACGCATGCGCGGCATTCGCCGGCAAGGCGCGGCCCCTCCCCCTGATCCGGCCGGTCGTCGATTCCATCAGCGGCTTCATCGCCGTCATTCCGGCCGAGCCGGTCGATGCGCTGCAGCAGCTCGCCGCCGATTGCGTCCGCGAATTCGATTCGTTTCGCGCCGAGCTGACGGCCGAGGACCGCGCACGGCGCAGACCCGACAAGCTGAGCGAACGGCAGCGCGACCATCTCGACCGCTGGGGCTACCCTTACGTGATGGAAGAGTTCCGCTTCCACATGACTCTGACCGGGCGGTTGGATGCGGAACGGCGCGGGCCGATCCTGGAGATGCTGGGAGCGCGGTTTGCGACTCTCGAAATCGAGACGCTCGAAATCGACCGCATCGCGTTGTTCAAGCAGGATGATGCGAAGGCAAGATTCCGCATCATCGGCGAATGGGTCTTGGCGCGTTAGCCGAGATCTCCCGGCAGGCTCCGTCATTGCGAGCGCAGCGTAGGAATCCAGAGTCTTTCCGCGGAGTCAGTCTGGATTGCTTCGTCGCAAGGGCTCCTTGCAATGACGCTGGAGAGGCTTACTTCCCCCACCTGAGTGCCAGCGCATCGCGCTCTTTCGCCAGCTCCAGCAATCCCGCCCTTGCCGCCGGATGCAGCGGCTGCAGCGGGTGGCGCACGGCGTCCGATTTGATCACGCCGCCGGCCTGCATCATGACCTTGCAGGCGATCAGGCCGCATTGACGGTTCTCGTAATTGATCAACGGCAGCCAGCGTTCATAGGCGGCCTTCGCCTTCTCGCGGTCACCGGCGAAATAGGGATCGACGATCTGGCGGATGCCGTCGGGATAGCCGCCGCCGGTCATCGCGCCGGTGGCGCCGGCGTCGAGATCGGCGAGCAGCGTGATCGCCTCCTCGCCGTCCCACGGGCCCTCGAGGTCCTTGCCGCCCGCCTCGATCAGGCTGCGCAGCTTGGCCGCGGCGAAGGGCACCTCGATCTTGAAGTAGCGAATGTTGGAGAAGTCGTGCGCCAGCCGCGCCAGCAGCTCGACCGACAGCGGCGTGCCGGCCACCGGTGCGTCCTGGATCATGATCGGAATGTCGATCGCGCCCGAGAGCACCTTGAAGAATTCGACGACGCCTTTCTCGGGCACGCGGAAAGTGGCGCCGTGATAGGGCGGCATCACCATCACCATGGCCGCGCCCGCCGCTTCGGCCTGCTTGCTGCGCGCGGCGCAGACGGCCGAGCTGAAATGGGTGGTGGTGACGATCACGGGAACTCGGCCCGCGACGTGCTCCAGCACCGCATGCATCACGGTCTCGCGCTCGGCATCGGTGAGCACGAACTGCTCGGAGAAATTGGCGAGGATGCAGATGCCGTTCGAGCCGGCGTCGATCATGAAATCGATGCAGCGGCGCTGGCCCTCGAGATCGAGCTCGCCGCGCTCGTCGAAGATGGTGGGCGCGACCGGAAACACGCCGCGATAGGGGCGCTGGGCCTTGTGTGGGGTGACCGGCATCGAATTCTCCATCCCTGATGTCTTACGTCTGTCGCCGCAAATGTGATGCTGCGGCACAGATGTACCCGCCGAGCGGATCGGCGGCAATGCCGAACGCACGACGTCAGGATGGAAGAATGAGGCAAAACTACGCGGTCTTCACCGCGCCCAGGAAGCCCTCGACCGCGACGCGGAGACGATCGGCGTCGGCCGACATTTTCTTGACGGATTCCGACAACACCGTGCCGGCGTTGCCGGTCTCCTGGTTGAGCCTTGCAACGCTGCCGATGGTGTCGGTGACCTCGCGGGTGCCTTGCGCGGCCTGCTGGAAGTTGCGCGAGATCTCGGTGGTCGCGGCGCGCTGCTGCTCGACGGCGGCGGCAATCGCCGTCATCTTCTCGTCGATTCCGCCGATAGCGCCGCCGATCGAACGGATGGCTGCGACCGCCTGGCCCGTCGCGCCCTGGATCTCCGCGACCTGACGCGAGATCTCTTCCGTCGCGGTCGCGGTCTGGGAGGCGAGGCTCTTGACCTCGCCGGCAACCACGGCGAAACCGCGGCCGGCCTCGCCCGCACGCGCGGCCTCGATGGTGGCGTTCAAGGCCAGAAGGTTGGTCTGGCCGGCGATGGCGTTGATCATCTTCACGACCTCACCGATGCGGCTTGCGGTCTGGTCGAGGATCTCGACCGTCGCGTTGGTCTGCTCGGCCTGCGATACGGCTTCACGGGCCTCGCGGGCGCTGGCCTGCACCTGCGCGGAGATCTCGCCGACGGACGCGGAGAGTTCTTCGGTCGCCGCCGCGATGGTCTCCAGGTTGTTGGTGGCCTGCTCGGCGGCGGAGGAGACGGCGGCGGTCTGGCTGCTCGATTGCGACACCAGCGAGCGCACGCCGGTCGCGGTGGCATCGAGCTCCCGTGTCGAGGCCGCAACGCTCTGGATCACCGCCTGAACCGTATCGTCGAAGCTACGGCATGCGGAATCGACGGTGCCGGAGCGGGCGAGCTGCAGCGCCTGCTGCGATTGGCGCTCATGGCCCAGACGCTCGGCGGTCGCCGCGCTCTCGCGCAGGCTTTCGAGCGCGGCGGCCATGGTGCCGAACTCGTCAGGATGCCGGGATTGCGGCACCGGCGTCGCATAATCGTGCGCGCTGATGCGGGCGATGGCGTCGAGGATGGCGCGCACCGGGCGCATCAGGCGAGTGCGTACCACGAACACGCCGGCCAGAGTCACGGCCAGGGCGAGCAGGAACGCGAGCGACTGCACGATGAGATTGGTGAGGGCCTTGGCCTGAACCATCTCGGCACGCGCGATCGACTGGTCGAGCGCCTTGTTGGCGACCGCGACGATGGACGCGAAGGGCGACTGACACAGCGTGTTCCATTCCGCAGGGGGCATCGCCGGCTTGCCGCTGCCGTCAAAGTTCTTGGTGAGATCGTTGATCTGCTTGAGGACGCCATCGGTCTTGGCCTTCGCGTCCGTCGCCGCCGTGACCAGTTCCGCCGGCACGTCGGGCGCTGCCAGCAACTCGGCCATGCCTGCCCAGCCGGACGTGATGGTGCCATCCCATTGCGCCACCGACCGCTTCTGGGCGTCATCGAGCGGCTTGCTGCTGTTGACGTTCGAGCGAAGCGACGAGCAATGGATGCCGTAGCGATCGCGGACCTGCCAGGCGAAGCGGCGCACCTGAATCATGCGCGCGATATAGGGATCGTTCATCCAGGCACGGTTCGAGACCGCGGTGGAGGCAAGGTTCGCGGTATCAATGACCTTCGTAACGGCATCGTACCAGGAACTGGTCCGATCGATCTTGCGCTCCGCCCGCGGCAGCTTCGCCTCGTCGTAGAACAGCTGGAACTTCGGCGCGGCCTCGCTCCAGCGCTGCTTCAGCGTGCTGGCAAGCTCGTCGCGGCGGGCAAATGCGACGGTGGACAGCGCCCCGACGATGGAATCATAGCCGGCCTGCTCGGCCTTCTCGGCCACACCGAGCTTGGCGCGCGGATCATCCTCGCCGAGCAGCGCGCTCTGGGCATCACCGCGATTGTTACGCAAGGCCAGAACGCCATGGAAGATCGCCTTGTCGGCGTTGGCGAGCCGCTCGGTCTCCAGACTGTCGCTGTAGCGGCCGAAGGCCCCGAACATCTGGATCGCGGTGCTGGTCAGCGCGCCCAGAGCCAAAAGCGCCATCAGAACAAGAAGGAGCTTGCTTACCGATTTCTTAAAAAATGACATGGGCCAGGGGACCTACTCTCCACGAGAGGTCACCCTGCACCGCCACATGCCAATGTTCCGTTAAACTTGTATCAAATGTTAAGCGCCGTCCTGGCAGGCAGCCCCTCACGCGACCTTGGTGAAATCGGGCGGACGGCGCTCGGCAAAGGCCGTGAACGCCTCGCGCGCCTCGGCGGTGCGCAGGCGCTGGGCGAACTGCTCGCCTTCGGCCTGCATCTGCGCGACCAGCACCTCGCCGTTGCGCATCAGGCGCTTGGTGGCGGTGAGCGCGCCGGCCGGCTGGCGGGCCAGGCGCCGCGCCAGCGCGAGCGCCTCGGCATCGAGCCTGTCGAGCGGCACCACACGATTGGCGAGGCCCCATTGCAGCGCGGCCTGCGCGGGCACCGTCTCGCCGAGCGCGAACATCTCATAGGCGCGGGCATAGCCGATGCGCGCGGGCATCAGCAGGCTGGAGGCTGCTTCCGGCACCAGCGCGAGGCTGACGAAGGGCGTCGACAATTGCGCGTCGTCGGCGAGCACGACGAGGTCGCAATGCAGCAGCATCGTGGTGCCGACGCCGACGGCGCGGCCCTGCACCGCCGCGACCAGCGGCCGGGTGCAGCGCGCCAGCGACTGGATGAAGCGGATGACGTTGCGGCTGCCTTCGGACTTGCCGGCCGCGACCGCGGCGAATTCGCCGACGTCGTTGCCGGCGGTGAACATGTCGCCCTCGCCGCGGATCAGGATCACGCGGGCTGATACGTCGCTCACGGCGGCTTCGATGGCGTCGGCGAGCTTGCCGTACATCGCATCGGTCAGCGCGTTCTTCTTGTCGGGCCGCGCCAGCGTGAGGGTGAGGATTCCGCTATTGGTCTCGATCCGGACATGCTCGGTCATTGATCTGCTCCCTGGTCTGAATGTCGTGTTTCTGAAGATCTTGGAAACTTGTCCTGAACGCTGGTCAGCCAGCGCGCGACGATGTCGATCTCGGCCGCCGTAAATCCCTCCGTCAGCGCCGCGTTAACCTGCTCTGCGCCGGCTTTCGCCTGCGCCAGCGCGGTGCGTCCCTTCGGCGTCAGAAAGATGCGCCAGGCGCGTCCGTCTTCGCGATCGACCCGTCGCTCGATCAGCTTCGCAGCCTCCGTGCGGTCGACGAGGCCGGAAATGCCGGCCGGACCCATGTCGAGCGCCGCGCCCGCCTCGCCCATCAGGACACCGTCCTGCTTGCCGAGGATGAACAGCAGTCCCGCTTGTGCCGGCGTCACCTCGTTGTCCGGGCGCGCCGCCATCCAGCGCTGCAGGCGGCGCTGTGCGACGTTGAGCAGGTAAATCAGCCGATGATGCCGCGCGCCAGCCGTTTTATTTCGCATGCGAAATATTTAGCCGGGCGCGAGGTGGTTGTCAAACGAACCGTTTGACTACGGCGCGCAGGTGAAGCTCGCCGCCTCCGTCACCGGTCCCGACTTGTAGTGCGGCCAGGCCGGCCATCGGCACAGCGGCAGTGCACGGGTCACTGCGAAGGACGGCGCCTCGACTTTCTGCTCGCTGACTTCGAGATCGCCGGGCGCCTTGCCCTTCTCGACCCAGTCGACCAGCACGCTGAGCATGTCGACATTGGCCGGCGCGCCGGAGCCGACATGGTCGACGCCGGGTGCGGTGTAGAGCCGCGCGAATTCGGCCGTCTCGGCCTTGCCCAGCTTGCGCTCGACGCTCTCGAAATAGCGGATGCCGGCATAGGGGCTCTGGGCATAATCGGCCATGTGCTCGAGCATGATCAGCCGGCCGCCGCGCGCGCGGAAGCGGCTGAGATCGGGATCGGTCGAATCCATCAGCTTCGACACTTCGAGCAACCGCGCCTTGTGCTCCTCCACCTTGTAGGTGGTGACGTCGAGCTTGGGATCGCGCGCGAACACATATTGGATGCCGCCGGCGCCGTAGATCCAGGCGATGCCGTTGTTGGGCGCGGGCGGCTGGGCCGGCGGCGCCGTGCCGAGCCACCACGCGGTCCAGCCGCCGGTCGGCCCGATCGCCGGCGTGTCCTCGCCCGAGATCCCCCAACCCGGATAATCGTCGAGACCATTGGCAAGCGCGAACGGGAATTTGTAAGGTCCGTGCAAGGTCTCGATCGCCTTGATCTGCGCATCGGTGAGACACTGATCGCCTGTCTTTCCGTCCGCGCAGCGCAACGTTTCGGCCTTGAAGGCGGCCTTGCAGCCGACGGGATCCTGCACCAGCGCATCGTCGGAGCCGTCGGCCTTGTCGCACGCCGCCCGCACGGCCTCGCCGACGAGCTTCACCTGCGCCGGGTTGATCCAGCCTGCGCCCATGGTGACGAGACCCGAGCGCGTGCCGGCGTGCTGCAGGCCGACCCAGTTGATCACGGGCACGCGGGCGAAGATGCCGTCGAAATCGTCGGGGTAACGCTGTGCCATGGTGAGGCCTTCGCGGCCGCCCTCGGACGAGCCCATGAAGTACATCTTGTCAGGCTTCTTGCCGTAAGCGCGCTCCATCAGCCCAACAGCCGCGTCGCGCACCCGCTTGTAGGCGCGATGGGCAAAGTTCTCGAACGCCTCGTCATTGAGCGCAAAAACCTGCGGCAGCTCGCCTTGCTTGGTCTCATGGCCCGAATCCGTGCCGTAGGTGACGAAGCCGCGCGCCAGCGGCGACGGCTTGTCGAACGGATAGGCTGGCGGCAGCGCAAGGCCGGTGATCAGCACGCCGTTGAATCCGCCGCCGCCATATTGCAGCGAGCGCCCGTTCCACTCGACGGGAAGGTTGACCTGAAACTTGATCGGCGGCGCCTTGGGGTCGACGGGGTCGATATGGCCGAGCACCTTGCAGAAGGCGGGACTGGCCGGCGTGACGCGCCCCGACGGCGTCGGCCCGCGTTCGGCAATAGCGAGCGGCGACGGTGCTTGCAGCGTTGCGGAATCGATCTTCGCGGCGTCAGTGCCGCCGTTGAGGCCCTTGCAGACTGTTTCTGCATTCTCCGCCAGGGTGGCGGCGACCACTGCGTTCGCGCTCAGGGCGGCCGCAGCGCCCACGAGCCATGCGCACAGCTTCGCTGTTGTGAGCGTCATCGTTTCCACCCCTTGTGTCTTATTCAGTCTACCAGAGGCCGCATTCAATGCGACCTCCGGGCAGCCGTCAATGGACGTTAGTGCTCGAACACCAGCCGCGCGCCGACCGTGCCGTCGAGGCTGCGGATCTGCTGGAGCAGCGCGGCGGAATCCTGGCCACCGAGATCGGCATCGAGCACGACGTAGCCGAGATCGCCTGCCGTCTCCAGATATTGCGCGGCGATGTTGATGTCGCGCTGCAGGAAGACCTCGTTGAGCCTGCGCAGCATGCCGGGCACGTTGCGATGGACGTGACTGAAGCGCGCGCCGGAAGGCCGCAGATGCAGCTGCACCTCCGGAAAATTCACCGCGCCCATGGTCGAGCCCGTGATGAAATAGTCGACCAGTTTTCGCGCGACTTCCCCACCGATACGCTCCTGGGCCTCTTCGGTGGAGCCGCCGATATGCGGGGTTAGGATGACGTTCTCGAGGCCCTGCACCGGGCTCTTGAAGCGGTCCGCGTTCGAGGACGGCTCGACCGGAAACACGTCGATGGCGGCGCCGGCGAGGTGACCGTCGCGCAGGGCACGCGCCAGCGCGTCGAGATCGACCACGGTCCCGCGGCTGTTGTTGATCAGGAACGAGCCCGGCTTCATCGCCCGCAGCTCCTTCTCGCCGATCATGCCCGCGGTCTCCGGCGTCTCCGGCACGTGCAGGCTGACGACATCGCTCTGCGCCAGCAGCTCGTCCAGCCGCTCGACCGGCTCGGTGTTGCCGTGGCGGAGCTTGTCGGTGCGGTCGAAATAGATCACGCGCATGCCGATCGCTTCCGCCAGCGTCGAGAGCTGCGAGCCGATATTGCCGTAGCCGACGATGCCGAGGGTGCGGCCTCGCACCTCGCGGCTGCCGGTCGCCGACTTGTCCCAGCCGCCGTCGTGGGCCGACACCGAGCGCGGGAATATGCGACGCAGCAGCATCACGATCTCGCCGATCACGAGCTCGGCGACGCTGCGCGTGTTGGAGAACGGCGCGTTGAACACGGGAATGCCGCGCTTGCGCGCGGCCGCAAGGTCGACCTGGTTGGTGCCGACGCTGAAGCAGCCGACCGCGAGCAGCCCGTCGGCGGCGGCGAGCACCTCGTCGGTGATCTGGGTGCGCGAGCGGATGCCGAGCAGCGACACGCCTTTGAGCGCCTTGCGCAGATCCTCGCCGTCCAGCGCCTTGGTCAGCCGCTCGACATTGGCGAAGCCCGCACTCCTGAAAAGGTCGACAGCGCTATCATTGACGCCTTCGAGCAACAGTGCCTTCGCGCTCCGCTCAGGGCTTTGGCCTGGGGCTGACATGGTGTCTCCGTGGATCATGAGCTTTGGCTGAGCACATAGACCGCTGACGATGCACAGCACAATAGGGGTCGGATACGGGAAGAAGATGGCGGAACGCGAGATGCGCTTGGCATCCCACCAGCGCGGTCATATCAGTGCGCCGTGGTCGTTTCGCTCGCCGTCAAATCACATAAAACCCGTGCGTGCCGTCGCGGCGGAGCTGCTCGACGAGGCCGTATTCCCAATCGAGATAGGCCTGCATCGCTTTCTCCGCGACGTCGGTACCTTCGTAGGGACGGCGGTAGCGGTGCGCCGGATCTGGCTTGGGCAGCACGTGCGGCGCGCCGAGCTCGAGCGCGCCGTCATAGCCGCCTTCGAGCACATAGACCTCCCAGCCCATCTGCGCCAGCCACGACGCCGTCATGTCGGCGCGGACGCTCCTGTCGTCGGTCAGCACGATGCGCGCGCCGCGCACGGGCGCGGCCATGTCGGTTTCCTGCACGAGCTGGCCCCCCGGATAGTGGCGGAAGCCCGGCAGATGGCCGGCCGCATATTCTTCCGCATCGCGCACGTCGAAGCGGTACAGCGTGCGATCCCTCTGCGCGACGAGCGCAGCCATCTCGCTGGCGCCGATGTGGCGCACGCCGGCGCGATAGGCGACATCGCGCGCATTGGCCGGACCGCCGTCGAACGATCCGATCGCGCCGCGCCGGTCGGCGCCGTGATCGAGCGTGTGCCGCGCCAGCGTCCAGCCGATTGTGCCGTTGCGCAGCGCCCGCACTTTGTTGGGCACGCCGGCATTGATCAGCGATTGGGTGCCGATGATGGAGCGGGTGCGGCCGGCGCAATTGACGATGATGGTGGTGTCAGGATCGGGCGCGGCCTGGCCTGCCCGCAGCACCAGCTCCGCGCCGGGCACGCTGACCGAGCCCGGAATGTTCATGGTCGCGTATTCGTCGAAGCGGCGAACGTCGAGGATGGCGATGTCGGCCTTGTCCGCGATCAGCTTGGCCACCTCATCCGCGCTGAGCGAGGGCGTATGCCTGCGCGACTCGACCAGCTCGCCGAACGCCTTCGAATAGGAGTTGACGTCCTCGAAGACCTCATAGCCCGCCGCACGCCAGGCCTTCAGCCCGCCCTCGAGCGCACTGACATTGGTGTAGCCGAGCGCGGCGAGACTTTCAGCACCGCTCGCGACCAGCCCCTCGCCGTCATCATAGAGAACGATCGCCACGCCCTTGCGCGGCAGCCGCGTCTCGGCCTCGATCGCGATCCGGTCGGCGGCCATGTTGGCGGCGAACAGCGGATGCCCGGTCGCAAAACCCGCCTCGTATCTGAGATCGAGCAGCGCGATTTCTTCGCGCAACAGCAGCGCGCGGCGGATATCGGCGGGGGTGACGGTCTTCATGGCATCAATCCTGGCAAGGACAAGCCAGGGGCTTTTGACCGATTAGAGGCGCGTTGGCTAGCCTTGTCGGCTCACTCGCCGGGAACGAGCCGGGCCAGCGGCTTCTGCGCGGGTTGCCGCAGCCCGGCGCGACAGATAGAGCAGGATTCCGGTGACCGCGAACAGCGGCATCAGGATCGCGGCGATCATGAAGGCGAGCTTGCCCGGCCATCCCAGGATCTCGCCACGATGGATGTCGTAGATCGCCGCGAGGATCTTTTCGCCAAAAGTCTTGTCGGCGTAGCGCTCGGCGGAGACCAACTGGCCGGTGACAGCATCGATGCGGAATTCATCGCGCGTGGTCTCCAGAAGCGACGCCTTGCCCCACGAGCGGATTCGGATCGCCGTGCCCGATCCCGCCGGCAGCGTCAGCAAGGTCCGGGAGAACCGGTCGCCCTCCTCGCGCTGGAACGTCATCCAGGCCTGATCGAATCCGATCGGCTGCGCGGTCTCGGCTGGGCGCGCAGCACGTGGCGGCTTTGCGGTCATCTTTGTGGCGGCAACCTGCGGGCGCGCCAGCAGCCAGGTCACGCCGTCCTTGTACCATTCGAAGGAGAAATACAGCCCGGTGAGCGCCATCGTCAGATAGATCGGCAAAACCCAGGTGCCGATCACCGTGTGCAGAGAGCGATGCAGCGCGCGGCCTCCGGGTGCGATATTCGGCTTCAGCCACATCTTCATGCTGCCCGCGCGACGCGGCCAGCGCAGCACGAGGCCGGAGACGAGCATGACGATCAGGCCGAGCGCGATGCTGCCGGTGATCGGACGTCCCCAGCCCTTGCCGTCGCCGGGAACCAGCAGCCAGCGATGCAGCCGGCGCACGGTCGCGAAGAACGCCTCGCCGCGCGGTGAGCCCAGCACCCGCGCATCGGTGGGATCGACATAGAGCGAGGTCGGCCGGTCGCCCCGGTCGTCGCGCGCAAAGCGGACATGGATCGCCGCCGACGGATCGCTCGACAGCGTGACGGCCGAGACCTTGCCGAGGTCCTGCGCCGCCTTCAGCCGCGCTACCAGCGCGTCCGGCGTCAAGGCCGGCGCCTGACGCGGCGCGACCTGCATGATGCCGGCGTTGAGATGATCGACGATCTCGTCCTCGAAACTCATGATCGCGCCGGTCAGCGCGATCAGGGACACCAGCAGCGCCAGGACCAAGCCCGCGACGGAGTGGACCTGAAACAGGACCGCCTTGACCGTGTGTCCCAGCCGCGCCGCCATGGCTAGAACTTCACCGTCGCCGACAGCGAGACGCGCCTGGCATCGCCGATGGCGACGTTGAGATTGTTGACCGCTGAGGGATAGTAGACGGTGTCGAACAGGTTCTTGACGTTGAACTGATAGATGACAGGCGTGTTCTGATACTTCGTCTCATAGGTCGCGAAGATATCGGCGACGACATAGGACGGCAGAAAGAAGGAGTTGATGGAATCTCCTGGACGGTCGCCGACATAGCGCGCGCCGCCGCCGAGGCGGAGCTGGCCGGGCAATGCGGCGCCGAAGTCGTAGACCAGATAGAGCGATGCGGTGTTCAAGGCGACGTTTTGCAGCTTCTTGCCATACAGCGTCGGATCTTCCGACGCCGTCACGCGGGCATCCGTATAGCCATAGCTGCCGATCAGAGCCCAGCTGTCGGTGAGCCTCCCGGTGACGTCCAGCTCGACGCCGCGCGAACGCGCACGCCCGACGGTGTGGAGTTCCACGATACCCGCGCTGTTCGTCTTCGTCGTCTGCACGTTCTTCTTGTCGAGATCATAGAGCGCCAGCGTGCCGGAGATGCGCTTGTTCAGATCGAACTTGACGCCGGCCTCGTATGACACGCCCTCTTCCGGAGGGACGTTGGAATCGATCACCACGCCGATCGGCGCAATGGTCGAGTTCGGCTTCAGCGATTGAGTGTAGCTCGCATAGAGCGAGATCTGGTCGGTCAGCTTGAAGATGGCACCGCCGAGGGGCAGCACCTTGTCCTGGGACACGTTGGTATTGGTGTTGAACGGCTTTCCGCGACCCGCGATCTGATCGTAGTCCATGTAACGCACGCCGCCGACCAGCGCGAAGCGTTCGGTCAGATGCAGGGTGTCCTGGGCAAACAGCGACCATTGGCCGAGCTTGTCGGTCTGCGCGCTGTCGGAGTTCGATGCCGTGGTGCCCGGTCCGATCAGCCCGTAGACGGGATTGTAGACATTGAAGGCGGGCGTCGTCTGCCGGATCAGGGTGTCGCGATAGATCGTGCGATATTGCCCGTCACCGCCGAACACCACCTCGTTGCGCATGTCGCCGAGCCAGAAGCTGCCGGAAACATAGGACGTTCCGTAGCTGACGTTGCTGAGCGAACTTCCCGTGCCATCGTTGCTGCGCGTCTCCCTGCCGGTCGTGAAGTCAATATTGGTGATGCGGAGCTGGTTGGCGCTGAAGGTCTCCGTGTTGTAGCTGTAGCCGGCGTAGAGCTTCCAATCCTGGTTGAAGCGGTGCTCGACAGATGCCTGCATCAGGTCGGAGGTGCCCCAGGTGTTGTTGAAGGGTTCATCCAGCCGTCGCGTTGCAGGCACGGCCAGCGGCGCCTTGGTCACTGGATTGAACGCCGTGCCGCGATCGAATGGGTAGATGAACTCGCGGTGCTCGTAGTTGAGCTGCACCGTGGTGTCCTGGCCGTACCAGGCCAGCGACGGCGCTATGAGCATCTCGCGGTGCCGGCCGAAATTGCGCCAATAATCTTCGCTGACGCCGTAGCCGATGAAACGATAGGCGAGGCCCTGGTCACCGATCGGACCGGTGACGTCGAGCAGGCCGTCGGCGCCGGTCTTCGAAGCGCTGAAGGCCGAGCCGAGCAGCGTGACCGAACCGTGCTGGTAGAGCTCGGGCCGCTTGCTGATGGTGTTGACGATGCCGCCAGGATCCATGATGCCGTAGAGCAGCGACGCCGGCCCTTTCAGCACCTCGACGCTCTCGACCGCAGGATTGAAGCTGCGGCCTTGCACCAGCGGCATGCCGTTGCGCATGATCGAGCCGTCGCGGTTGTCGCCGAAGCCGCGGCGGATCACGGCGTCCTGGCTGCCCGCGAGCGTATTGGTCTGGGTAATGCCGGAGACGTTGATGAGCGCGTCGTCGATGTTGCGCGGCAGCTGGTCCTTCAGCACCTGCTCGGGCACGACGTTGACCGCCTGCGATGTGTCGAGCGGCGAGGCGCCGCTGCGCAGAGTCGTGGCGCTCGGCATCGCGCGGTATCCGAGCTTGGCGGCCTGCTGTGCGGCTGCGTCCGCGGCGGCGCGCTCCGAGAGCGTCGGCGTAGCAGGTGCCGGATTGCGATTCGACTGGCGGCGCGCCGCAGTCTGCGTGCGGCGGGAAGACTGATCCGAAGCGCGCGCCGGTTTCGGCCGCGGCGCCGGCGCGTCCACCGTGACGGGCGGCAGCGCCGATTGGGCCTGCGCAGCCGTCGTATTGAGGGGAGATGCGAGCAGCACCGCTGCACCGATGAGAAGACCTGCGCGGCTCTCGCCGGCGCGAAGACGATGGCTGCCGAGATGCAGGCCATCCACGGAGGCACGCACTTTCATTCCACTTCAATTCAGGAACATTGAAGTGTGCGCGTGTAACAGTCGTCTCGATTGAAGAGAACCGCAGACGGATTTGAATCGCTCTAGTGTTGAATCGTTCTAAGCGTAAATCCACGCCGAACGGCAATCACCGATCGATGCCGCAGCAAAGTCGGCACGCTGCGCGAATTTGCGAAGCAGCGTGCGGCGGAATTTTTGCGCCTTTACGCGGTGGCGGGCGCCGTCAACTCGTCGATCTTGCGCTTCAACGCAGCACCGTCGGACGACGCGCGCAGCGGCGGGCGCACGCGCAGCCAGGCGGCATCGCCGGCCTGTGCCGCGAGGATCGCCTTCAACGTCGCAGTGAAGGAGGCCGTCTTCAGCACGACGTCGATCGCAGCCTGCATCCGCGCTTCGACATCCTTGCCCTCGACCATTCCCTTGACCAGCTCGGGCACGACATTGGCCATGCCGCAAATGGTGCCGGCACCGCCCGCGGCAATCGCGCGGGCGATATCGGCTTCGTTGCCGACGGTGATGGCGAGTTCGGGAGCTGCAGCACGGAACGCCTGGAACTGCTTGAAGTCGCCGCTGGAGTCTTTCAGACCCGCGACCACCTTGCCGTAACGCTTGCGCAAGCTCGCAGCGACGGTCGTGGGGATCGCAACGCCCGACGTCTGCGGGATGTGATAGAGATAGGCGCGCAACCGATCGTCGGCGACGCCGTCGATGATCGCAGCAAAGGCATCCTCGATGCCTTCAGGCGTGACGCTGCGGTCGAAATAGGGCGGCAGCACCAGCACGTGACGCAGGCCGAGGCCGAGCACGGCGCGCGTCAGGGCGATGCTGTCGTTGATGGCAGGGAAGCCGCCGCCGATGCCGATGCGCTCCGGCGCAATGCCGGCCTTGAGCACGGCCTCGATGGTCGCGGTGCGCTCGCTGACATTGAAGGAGGTGCCCTCGCCCGTGGTGCCGAACAGCACGACGCCGTCGACTCCCTTGCCGAACAGCTGCCTGGCGTGGGCCGCGAGCTTTGCCGAATCCACGCTGCCGTCGGACGCCAGCGGCGTCGCCGATGCCACCCAGAACCCGCGAATTGCCTCGGTCATCACACTGCCCTTTGTTTCGATCCCGACCTAAGCCTCTGATCTCTAACGATCTTACGGAGCTGCGCCGAGCCTTGTTTTTGCTTTACTTTTCATCTTGTACCTTACATACAAGAGACACGCAAACTCTTTCCGGCGTCACGGCGCGCATGGGCGCAGCCAAATATTGAGGAGGTCTCGCATGAACATGGTGACCCCCATAGGGCGACCCGACCAATTGCTCGGCGCCCTGCGCGACAAGCTTGGCGCGGCCGCCGTGTTGATCGGCACCGACGTGCCGGCACGCAATTGCAACGACTGGAGCGCGAGCCTGCCGCAGGCGCCGCTGGCGGTGATCCGCCCCGTGGACGCGCAAGGCGTGGCTGATGCGATTGCGACATGCCGGCAGGCGCATCTGCCGTTCGTGCCGCAGGGCGGACTGACCGGACTGTGCCGCGGCGCCTCGCCCGAGGCCGGCTGGGTCGCGATCTCGCTGGAGCGCATGACCGGCATCGAGGAGATCGATCCGGCGTCGATGACGATGACGGTGAAGGCCGGAACGCCGCTGGAGACGATCCAGAAGGCCGCGGACGAGGCCGGCTTCTTCTTCCCGCTCGACCTCGGCTCGCGCGGCTCCTGCGCGATCGGCGGCAATCTCTCGACCAATGCCGGCGGCAACCGCGTGATCCGCTACGGCATGACGCGCGAGCTGGTGCTCGGTCTCGAAGTAGTGCTGCCCGACGGCACCGTCATCACCAGCCTCAACAAGCTGATGAAGAACAATGCGGGCTATGACCTCAAGCATCTCTTCATCGGCTCCGAAGGCACGCTCGGCATCATCACCCGCGTGGTGCTGAAACTGTTTCCGAAGCCGCGCTCGACCATGGCCGCGCTGTGCGCGCTGAAGGATTATGCCGCGGTGGTCGCGCTGCTCGGCGCGGCGCGCAGTGGGCTCGGCCCACTGCTGTCGGCCTTCGAGGTGATGTGGCCGGACTATTGGGACGTGATCACGACACGCGCCGGCGTGAAGCCGCCGGTCGCAGCTAACCAAGGCCTCTACGTGCTGGTGGAAGCGCAAGGCACCGACGAGAGCGTCGACGCGCCGCGCTTCCAGGCCTGGCTCGAAGAGCTGATGGAACGCGGGCTGCTGGCGGATGCCGCCGTGGCGCAGTCGCTGACGCAGACGCAGGCCTTCTGGCGCGTGCGCGACATCTGCGCCGAGTTCGGCCAGGTGCTGGGCCCGCACATCTCCTACGATATCGGTCTTGCCGTGGCGCGGATGGACGAGTTCGCGACGCGCTGCAAGGCGGCGTTGGCCTCCGGCATCAAGGGCTGCGAAAGCGTCTATTACGGCCATATCGGCGACGGCAATCTGCACCTCGTCTCCTGGGTCACCGGCCTTGCCGTCGAGCAGCAGCCGAAGGAAGAGATGGATACGATCATCTACGGCCTAGTGCGCGAGCTCGGCGGCAGCGTCTCGGCCGAGCACGGCATCGGCACCATCAAGAAGAAATGGCTGGGACATGCCCGGAGCGAGGCCGAGATCGCGCTGATGCGAACGCTGAAAGCGGCGCTCGATCCCGACCAATTGCTCAATCCCGGCAAGGTGGTCTGAGACAGGCAGATGCGCTCGCTCAAGCTCGATACGCCGAAATCGCTGTCGCAGCGGGTGATACAGCGGCTGCGGCAGGCGATCATCGACGGCGAGTTCGCGCTGGGGGCCGCGATCTCAGAGGAGATGGTGGCGAATTCCTTCGGCGTCAGCCGCACGCCGGTGCGCGAGGCCATGGGACAATTGCAGGCGCAAGGCCTCGTGGTGATCCGCCCGCAGGTCGGCAGTTTCGTCTTTACGCCGAGTGCGGAAGATATCAATGCGCTCTGCACCTTCCGCATCGCGCTCGAACCCAGGGCCGCCGAGCTCGCCTGTCGCCACGACCGCGACGGTGCGATCGCCGCGATGAGCGAGGCGATCGCGGCGATGGAGCCGGCGGTCGCGGCCAAGGACAACATCGCCTATGGCCGCGCCGATGCCGCCTTTCACGAGGCGCTGTTCACCCATTGCGGCAACCGCTACCTCGCCGAATCCTATCAGCTGGTCTCGGGGCGCGTCGCCGCGCTCCGCACCAATCTGACCTCGCCGATCGACGTGCGCACCCGCACCTCGTTCGACGAGCATCGCAAGCTGCTCGATCTGTTCGCACGCGGCGAGCTGGCCGCCTTCGAGGAATTGATGACCACGCACATCACCAATTCGGGGCTGGTCTATGCCAGGGCTTTGAAGGTCGAGACATCTGAGGTGGATTGAGCGCGGCTATTTCGCGTCCTTCGATCCCGGCCGGTCCAGGAAATCCAGCGCGGTGTTGATCTGATCGAGCTGGTGCTCGATCTTGTCGCGATCCTCGACCGACGGCGCCTTTTCGAGCTGCTCCACGAGCTTCTGCTTCCGCAACAGCAGGTTCTCTATGACTGTACTCACAGCTCCCCCAGCGCCAGAGGCGAACGTTGCGAGCGCGCGCGAGCCGGGCCCGCCGCAACACCTCCATCAGAATGTTCACGAGACCGGATGGTTCCTGCGGATGAACCGGCACGCGTGCGGATGGAACTAGCGGCGCAGGCTGGCCCAGACTCCGCCCAGGATCAGCAGGCCGCCGAAGAGATGGATCAGCTTCGGCGGTTCGCCGAGGATGGCAAAAGACAGCAGCGCGCTCGCGATCGGCCCGAGATAGAGCACGAGCGAGGTCCGCACCGAGCCGAACTTTCCGCCGAGCCAGGCAAAGCCGGCGTAAGCGAGCAGGCCGGGAACGATCCCGGCGAAGACATAGGCCGAGAACGCCTTGGTGCTGAAGACCTGAGCGGGCATCGCCCACATCTCCATGGCCGCCAGCGGCAGCGAGAACAGGGCGCCGGCGCCGGAGAACAGGCTGATGCGTGCCAGCAGCGAGGCCCTTGGCGCGGCGCGCGATTGCAACAGCGTGTAGCCGGACCAGCCGAGCATGGCGATCACGACGAGGCCGTCGCCTGCCGCGGTCTGAAGCTCGATCAGCGTCTGCGGATGGCCGCCGGAGATGATCAGCAGCGCGCCCGCGAGCGCGAGCGCCGTGCCGAGCCATTGCAGCGGACCGACATGCTCGATGCCGCGCAGGGCCGAAATCAGCAGCACTGTGATCGGCGACAGCGCCATGATCAGCGCGATGTGGATCGCCGTCGTCGATACGCCGGCGGCATAAACCGGGCCGCCGCACAGGAACATGCCCATGAATCCGGCAGCGAGGATGGGCCAGATGTTCCCGGCCAGCGGCACGCGGCCATCGCGGATCTCCTTGAGCGCGATCGGCGCGAGCCCGATGGCGACGATGCTCCAGCGGAAGAAGGCGAGCGCGAAGGGCGGGACCGAGCCGGCAAGTCCGCGCGCCAGAATCTGATTGGAGGCCTGCGCGGTCGCCACCAGGATGAAGCCGATCAGCGCGATCGCGCCGAGCCAGGCGTGCGTGGACGGTGATGCACCGGTGCTCGCGTCACGACCGCCGTCAGAGGTTTCCTTGCCCGTTCCCTTGCCCATGGATCAATCGGATATCCGATGTCCGCCGCGGTGAGAACCCCGACGACGGCTCGTCCATATGCATATGCGGCACGCGCACCATTCCGGGAGGGGCGGAGATGCTCGCGAGCAGCACCGGCACGACGGGGGTACGGGTGACCGAGACCGAGAACACCGCGAGCAGCGCGCACAGCATGCAGAGCCTCATCCGCACCGTCCGGCGATCGGTGATCGGCAGGAACAGGAAAAACAACATCGCCAGGATCAGCAGCGCATCGACCAGAAACATTGGGGCTCTCCTTGAGGGCTGGAGGGAGCATGACGCGACGGCACCGGCTGGTATGTGGACGGCGTCACACACCTGCCGCCGCGGGTCGGGGAGGAGACGGCAGGCGCTCGCGAACCCGTTAACGCACCGCATGGGGCGGCTCGGGAACCGCCATCTTTCACGCGTCCGTCGGTTGTATTCGCAGGCCCGGAGTCCTATGCCTACGCCCCATGGACACCCAGATCATCACCGCCGCAAAGCCCCTGATGGCGCACGCCCAAAAGCGCAAGCCGGCGCCGTTCCTCCCCATGAGCCGCGCCGAAATGGACGCGCTCGGCTGGGACGCCTGCGACATCGTGCTGGTGACCGGGGATGCCTATGTCGACCATCCCAGTTTCGGCATGGCGATCATCGGCCGATTGCTGGAGGCGCAGGGCTTTCGGGTCGGCATCATCTCGCAGCCCGACTGGCACTCGGCCGAACCGTTCAAGGCCTTGGGCAAGCCAAAGGTCTTCTTCGGCGTCACCGGCGGCAACATGGATTCCATGGTCAACCGCTACACGGCGGACCGCCGCATCCGTAGCGACGATGCCTATACGGCGGGCGGCGAAGGCGGCAAGCGGCCGGACCGCTGCACCGTCGTCTACGCCCAGCGCTGCCGCGAGGCGTTCAAGGACGTGCCGATCGTGCTCGGCGGCATCGAGGCCTCGCTGCGCCGGATCGCACATTACGACTATTGGTCCGACAAGGTGCGCCGCTCGGTGCTGGCCGACGCCAAAGCAGACCTCCTGCTGTACGGCAATGCCGAGCGCGCCGTGGTCGAAGTCGCGCAGCGGCTCGCCGCGGGTGAAGCGCCGCGCGCGCTCGACGACATCCGCGGCGTCGCGCTGTTCCGGAAAGTCCCGGAGGATTACACCGAGCTGCACGCCGACGATCTCGATTCCGCCGACGAGGGCGCGACGCGCCAAAAGGGCGCGACCGTGATCCGGCTGCCGGCGCTGGAGCAGGTCGAGCAGGACAAGGAAGCCTATGCGCGGGCCTCACGCGTGCTGCATCGGGAGAGCAACCCCGGCAATGCGCGGCCGCTGGTGCAGCGCCATGGCGACCGCGACCTCTGGCTCAACCCGCCGCCGATCCCGCTGAGCAGCGAGGAGATGGACGCGGTCTACGATCTGCCCTACGCCCGCGCGCCGCATCCGTCCTATGGCGATGCGAAGATCCCGGCCTGGGACATGATCAAGTTCTCGGTGACGATCATGCGCGGCTGTTTCGGCGGCTGCACCTTCTGCTCGATCACCGAGCACGAAGGCCGCATCATCCAGAACCGCTCCGAAGGTTCTATTTTGCGCGAGATCGAAAAAATCCGCGACAAGACGCCCGGCTTCACCGGCGTGATCTCCGACATCGGCGGCCCCACCGCCAACATGTACCGGATGGCCTGCAAGGATCCGAAGGTAGAAGCGGCGTGCCGGCGTCCGTCCTGCGTCTTCCCCGAGATCTGCCCGAACCTCAACACCTCGCATGACGATCTCATCAGGCTCTATCGCAAGGTGCGCGAGACCAAAGGCATCAAGAAGGTGATGGTCGCCTCCGGCGTGCGCTACGACCTCGCGGTCGAGAGCCCGGAATACATCAAGGAGCTCGTCACCCATCACGTCGGCGGCTATTTGAAGATCGCGCCTGAGCATACCGAGCGCGGCCCGCTCGACAAGATGATGAAGCCGGGCATCGGCGCCTACAACAAGTTCAAGCGGATGTTCGACGAAGCCGCTGAACGCGCCGGCAAGAAATATTACCTGATCCCCTATTTCATCGCGGCGCATCCGGGCACGACCGACGAGGACATGATGAACCTCGCGCTGTGGCTCAAGAAGAACCGCTATCGCGCCGATCAGGTGCAGACCTTCCTGCCCTCGCCGATGGCGACGGCGACCGCGATGTATCACACCGGCGTCAATCCCTTGCGCGGCGTGCGGCACGGCGGCAGCGACAAGGTCGAGGCGATCAAGGGCCTGCGCCAGCGCCGGCTGCACAAGGCATTCCTGCGCTACCACGATCCTGATAATTGGCCGGTGCTGCGCGAGGCCTTGATCGAGATGGGTCGCCGCGACCTGATCGGCTCGCAGCCGCATCAGCTCGTCCCCGCGCACCAGCCGCCCGGTACCGGCAAGGCCGCCGGCACGCGGCGGCCGGTGCGGCCGGGCGACAAGGCGCAGCGGTTCACGACCAAGGGTCTGCGGGTCATGAAGTAGCGGTTGGCGCGGCTCCTAAAGAGCCAGCACCACCTCACCCGACACCGCATCGGTCACGCCGCGGCCGTTGCCCTGGTCCTCGAGCACCGACCTGAAACTGTCGAGCGTCTTGATCATCGCCGGACGCGCCGCGATCATCGCGTCCTGACTTGACCAGGTGCCGATCAGGCAGAAGGTCTGCTCGCCGGTCTTGATGATGACGCCATGCTCGAGGCCCGGCCATTTCGCCTTGCCGTTCCGGTGCGCGTCGAGGAAGGCGGCTTCCTCGCCCTGCTTCACCCTGAACTTCACCACATTGTAAACCTGCATGACGCGCCTCCAAAAAAATGGATGAATGAAAACGGCGCCGCGCGAGGTGACGGACGAAAAGTCCACGCGGTGCCTGGCCGATTGTTGTCCCGGCGCGCGACGGCGTCACCGTGACAAATCGGCATGGCGGTGTCGGTCTTCATGCCTGCCGAAACAAAAAGCCGAAAACAACCCCATGCACAGTAGCCGGCATGAGCGGAATCAATGGGTTAGCGCGTAGCAAAATTGGGAGAACGTCATAGGGCCTTGGCAGCGATTGACATTTGAGCTATCACGCAACATATAAAGTTACATGAAACGAGATTCCCGACTGTCCGGCGTGCTCCATGTGCTCTTGCACATGACGCAACACCCCGGCCCGTTTACGTCCGAGACGCTGGCGAAAGCCATGGACACCAACCCCGTGGTGATCCGCCGCATCATGGCGGGCCTGCGCGACCTCGGTTACGTCCACTCCGAGAAAGGCCATGGCGGCGGCTGGACGCTGGCGTGCGACCTCTCGAAGGTGACGCTGCGCGACGTCTATGCCGCGCTTGGCAGCCCGGCGTTGCTGGCGATGGGCAATCGCACGGAAGCGCCGGGTTGCCTGGTCGAGAAGGCCGTCAACGCCGCGCTCGATCAAGCCTTTGCCGATGCGGAAGCGCTGCTGCTGTCGCGGCTCGGCGAGGTGACCCTGGCGATGCTGAGCGAGGATTTTCGCAAGCGCCTCGGCTCCCGCAAGCTTCAAGGCATCAGCGCACATCACGCCTGATGCCGGCCTAGCCAAGGACAACGCAATGACCAGCATTCAAGATATGTTCTCCGATCCGCAAGCCGTGGCGACCTACACCGAGGGACCGCCGCGCTTCGTTCCCGGCTACAATTCCATGCTGTCGATGGCGACGATCCTGCTGGCCGAGCGCGCGCGTGAGGATGCACGGATCCTCGTGCTCGGCGCCGGCGGCGGCCTCGAGTTGAAGACGTTTGCGCAGGCGCAGCCCGCCTGGCGTTTCGAGGGCGTGGATCCGTCCGCGGCGATGCTGGCGCTCGCACGGAAGACCCTGGGCCCACTCGCATCGCGCGCACATCTTCATCAAGGCTATATCGACGACGCGCCGCAGGGGCCGTTCGACGGTGCGAGCTGCCTGCTCACCCTGCACTTCGTGGACGTCACGGAGCGACGCCGCATTGCCTCGGAAATCCGCCGACGGCTCAAGCCGGGCGCGCCCTTCGTGGTCGCGCATTTGAGCGCGCCCGACGGCGAGGAGGAACGCCCGCGATGGCTGTCGCGGTACTCCGCGTTCCTCGCTTTCTCCGGCGTCGAGCCCGACAAGGCGGCAGCCGCGCGGGACGCCGTCACCAACCATCTGGACATCCTCACGCCCGCGCAGGACGAAGCGGTTTTGCGCGACGCCGGCTTCGCCGAGCCGACCCTGTTCTACACCGGCTTCACGTTCCGCGGTTGGGTGGCCTACGCGTGAGGCGGCACGGCTTTGTCATCTCTGCAGGGATGCAACCGCTGAAGCGATCCTGCCTCGGGACATGAACCGATTGCGAAGCGTTATCTGCGGGAAGACCGAATTCATCGGTGTTCATGAAAGCAGCCGATCCAAGCGAACACACACGTTTTTCCGCGCAGGAGTTTCTTCATGGGCTCACGGAACCATTGTTCCTCGAGTCCATTGGCTCACTGACACAAGCTTCATTCAGGAGATACTTCATGAGAATATTCACAGTCTTGGCCGCCGCAGCCGGCACCCTCATGGTAACGGCTGCTTCGGCAGCACCGCTTACCCTCAGCACGTCGTCCGCGCCGGAAAGCAACCTTCAAAACGTTCGCATGGTGTGCAACGAAGACGGACGGTGCTGGCGCGGGCGCAGCGAAAGACGCGTCATCATCCGCGAAGGCCGCGATGCCTACGGATATGCACCGCGTGAGCGCTACATCGAGCGGCGTGGCTATGAGGAACGCAGCGGCGTTGGCTTCCGTGCTCCGGGCGTAAGTGTCGGAATCGGCACCTACTGAGCGGCGAAGCGAGTGGATTCAAGAGGCCGCGGTGCAAACCGCGGCCTTTTTGTTTGATTCTCAGGCGATCGGCGAGCCAAGCAGCGCCGGCCCAGCTGGGCAAGCCAGGGTATCGGACGCTTTCGACAGAGCTCGCGCACGGCTCGAACCAAAGCCAGCTCACGCGACCGTGGCGATCGAGCCGAGTGGCACGTCCAAAGCGTAAACGAATCCGTCCCGTTCATATGCGAGGCTTACCTGTCCGGTCAGTTGCTGACCGAGAGACCCCATCATCCGGGTGCCGAAACTCCGGCGTGTTGGCGGTTCGACCGGGGGACCGCCCCTTTCGGTCCAGACAAGGCGAAGCCTTTGCTTCGCCTCATCAATCGCCCACGAAATCTCGACGCGGCCTGTCGGGACCGACAGCGCGCCGAACTTGGTGGTGTTGGTGCACAGTTCGTTGAACGTCATCGCAAGCGCAATGACGGCAACGGAGGTAATCCGGATATCCGGTCCATTGAAGTGGAAGCGTCGGTCTCCCTGACTGTCGTAGGGCTCCGTTGCGCTACTCAGCGTGTGGGTCAGGCTCGCATCGGCCCAACTCACCTGCATCAAGAGATCATGGGCTCGCCCCAATGCGAGCAGCCTGCCCTCCATGGCCTTCTGTCCATGCTCGATACTCGGCGCTCCGCGGAAGCTCTGGGACGCGATCGCACTCACCATCGCAAGCGTATTCTTGACGCGATGATGCAGCTCTCCGAGAATCAGCTTCTGCAGCTTGTCTGCGGCGCTTCGCTGCTCGGCATCGATACCGGCCTGAACGATCATAGCCTGTGCGTCGATCTCGGCCTGTTCGAGCAGCAAGCGAAGGCTGTCGTTCTCGGCAGACAGGGAAGCCTCCTGCTCCGACCGGGAGGTGGGCGCAGCGGTCCGCGCGGCGTCAAATATCCTGCTTGGCGTCCAGTCGCCTGCCGTCGGAACGATCTGCAAAGCACCCGCGCCGACCATGGCCTGCAACTCGGTGATCATTTGCTCGACACCGAGCGGTTTACCGAAAAACCTGCTGTCCGCTGGCCGTTCCGCCTCGGACGGCTTCACTTGGCCGGACACCAGAATGATCTTGATCGAGGGCCAGCGCTCGTGCACCGCATGGGCGAGCTTGAGGCCATCGATGCTGCCGGGCATCTGAATGTCGGTCAGCAGCAGCGAGATGTCCGAGCGGGACTCCAGAACCGAGATTGCCTCGTCGGCATTGATCGCCTCTATGGGACAGAACCCGGCATCCTCCACGATGTCGACCGCACGCATCCGCAGGATCATCTCGTCCTCCACGACGAGGACGTTCGGCACCTGGATTGGATCTGTCGACATGGTGATCTCGCTCTCTCTCGGCGGGCCCGAGCGGTCTCGGCACCCGCGCAATGCTCTAGGCCGATTGCACTTGACCGACGTCCGCACCCATTGCTGCGCTTCTCGAGCGGAGAAGGCGAGCCAATTCGCCTGCGTCAGCGGTATCTCGTCTCGGCGCGACGGTCCGATCACGACCAGGCTGATTGGATGGAAGCACTGGAGGTTGGGCTGATCCCTCAGGCGAGCGGATTGACGGACGACCGATCTATCGCCGGGCAGTCACGAGGCGAGCTTCCTGGATCTTCGTTCCAGCACCGGCGTGTCGCAAGCAGGACGTGGTAAGGTCCGGCCAGACCTGTGCTGAGCAATCCGATGAAGCGGCTTGGATTGCGAGCCGGTCCCCTTTGGCCAGTGCCTGAAGCTCATCCGCCTGCACTTTTGGAGCAAAAGCCGGCAAAGCGATCACCGACGCTCCAAGGAGCACGAAAGCCGCGAGGGATGACAGAGATCCTACCATTTTGTTCTGCTGACTTTTTGTCGTCGACCCTGCCACGTCTGAGGATCCGGCATGACAACAACCATAACGAGATATCGTTCCCCCTTCTCAACTCTGCCGTTTGGCCTTGCTCGTTCCTGTGGCTGCTGCGCCTCGGGTATCCTGCGGAGCGACGCGCGCTGATGCAACAGATCTGAACCATTGGCCCTGCTGATCGTCATCCTCCGTGGAGGACAACAGATGATGGAAGACCAATTGGCGCGCCAGGAGCAGATCGCTTCTCGTTTAGAGCAATCCAAGCGCCTGCTGCGGGCTGCGAAAAGCCCCACGACCACCCAGCGCATTGGGAAGCTGATCAGTGCCCTGGAGCGGGAGCAAGCGGAAGAAAGCGAAAAATAATCACCGCTCGCGGCCGCGAGCCAGCCCCGGATCAGGCTTGCGCCGGCATGGAGCGTCACGGCGTCAGCGGTAGCGGTAGCGGTGGGTCGCAGCTCCCACTCGCCGAACTGAAAGACCCGCCAGCTATCATCAGCACCGCCCCCGTTAACCCTGTCGGCAAATGATCCGCCGCAGGTCGGCAGCCGCCGGCAAAGTTGCCTTATTGGCGCGGAGAATTTTCCGCGGGGCTAACTTGGGTTAGAGGCGCGTGATGCTGAGAATGGCGCTGTTGGGCCTCCTCATCCTGTTGAGTGTGGGAATGCTGTCGGCCATGGAGCTGAGCGCCCCGCCGCGTCGCGCCGCCGCGATCGTCCAGCCGCCCGCCGAAAGCACAGGCATCTCTGCTACGCATGACGCGCTTGAGAAGGGGGATCGCCTCGAAGTCGCCGCCGTAAGCAGCGCGGTGCCGATGGCGCCAACTTCGGTCGGCACCCCCGTTGCTCCGCAGGACGTCCACGTCGGTTCGTCCGCGCCGGCGCCGATCGTCCGTCAGCGAAACAAGCCGAAGCCGGTTGCCACCGCCGAACATCCCAAGCCCAAGCCAAAGCCAAAGCCAACAGCAGCTGTCGTCAAGCCGACAGCCAATATTCAGCGTGCAAAGGCCGCCAGCGAGAGCGAGTCCTGTCGGCTCAAGGCGTTCGGCGGCTTGCTAAAAGCGCTGAACTTGGCCCGCTGCGAAATCTGAGGACTCCGCGAGCACTCCAAGCCTGCCTGCTTGCTTCAAGAGGCACTTAGGGGCGACACGCATTGTCGCCATCTTTCCCTCGGCCAACGTCTCGCAAACTGTTCCGATCATCCCTAAATTGCCCGCATGAAGAAGATCGGATTCCTGTCCTTTGGGCACTGGACGCCCTCGCCGCAATCGCAGACCCGCTCCGCCGGCGACACGCTGCTGCAATCGATCGAGCTTGCGGTTGCGGCCGAGCAGCTCGGGGCCGACGGCGCCTATTTCCGCGTGCATCATTTCGCGCGGCAGCTGGCTTCGCCCTTTCCGCTGCTCGCGGCCGTCGGCGCCAGGACCAGCACGATCGAGATCGGCACGGCCGTGATCGACATGCGCTACGAGAACCCGCTCTACATGGTGGAGGACGCCGGCAGTGCCGACCTCATCGCCGGCGGGCGGCTGCAGCTCGGCATCAGCCGCGGCTCGCCCGAGCAGGTGATCGATGGCTGGCGCTATTTCGGATATCAGCCGGCCGAGGGCCAGAGCGATGCCGACATGGGCCGGCGGCACGCCGAAGTTTTCCTCGACCTCTTGCGCGGCGAAGGCTTCGCCGAGCCCAATCCGCGGCCGATGTTTCCCAATCCGCCGGGCCTCTTGCGCCTCGAGCCGCATGCGCAAGGCCTGCGCGAGCGGATCTGGTGGGGCGCCGGCTCGAATGCGACCGCCATGTGGGCGGCCAAGCTCGGCATGAATTTGCAGAGCTCGACGCTGAAGAACGACGAGACCGGCGAAGCCTTTCATGTGCAGCAGGCCGCACAAATCCGCACCTACCGTGCGGCATGGAAGGAAGCCGGCCACGCCCGCGAGCCCCGCGTGTCCGTCAGCCGCAGCATCTTCGCACTGATGAACGATCGCGACCGCGCCTATTTCGGCGGAGAGCGCGGCGGCGAGGACCAGATCGGCTTCATCGACCCGCAGACCCGCGCGATCTTCGGCCGCTCCTATGCAGGGGACCCTGACGTGCTGATCGAGCAGCTCAAGCAGGACGAAGCCATCGCCGAGGCCGATACGTTGCTGCTGACGATCCCGAACCAGCTCGGCGTCGATTACTGCGCGCATGCGATCGAGGCGATCCTGAAGCACGTCGCGCCTGCGCTGGGGTGGCGTTAAGGCACTGCCGTGCGTTCAGCCTGTTCACGCGAGCCGCGCCCCGGGCCGCTTGCGGGAGGGCTTCTCGCAGGCCGAACTAGGGCGTGTACTCATGAACGTCAGCTTTCGAGGCTTAAGCGGAAGTCGCCCCGCTCGGTCGGCATCGCCTGCTTATGATCCGAACCGGACCTGCCCCCGTATTTGCATTGGCGAAGCCGCCTGGCAAAGCTAACGGCGCGGAGGCTCAGGTTGGCCGCTTGCTGAGTTCAAATTCAACCGCCGCGGCGTGCCTGCGAAGGCAAGCTGCGATCTCCTCGGTGCGTTCGGGCGAGCGCTGCCGCGTTGTTGGCGTTATGGTAAGAGCGCCACGAGCTACGCCACCAGTAGACCGGATGGTCACGGATATGGGGCTTGCGCCAGGAATGAGGGATATCGCGCGACTTGCAAAGCCTTTCGATCGTGCCATTGCGACCTCCTGCAAGATCGCTTCCGTCGACAAATCGTAGCGAGAGAAACGCGATCGGTTCTTGACGAGCACTTCGCGCGCCGCGTCGGGTTGCATGCTGGATAGGATCGCAATTCCGGCATTGGTAACGCCAAGGGGGCGACGTTCACCGACATCCCAAGCGAGCGCCTGGATAGGGTAGCTTCCCAGTTGTCTTGCAACGCAGACCGTCTCAAGGCCCACACGGCGTGTGAAAAAGCCGGTGTCACCGAGTTCACTGACCGCGGCCCGCAGATGAGGGCTAACGATATCGAGGAGGGGATCGCGTATCCGCCGCGACAGCGCCAGCAATGGTACCTGCTCGCCGATCAGATATCGCCGAGAGCCATGTCGCCTCTCGACCATGCCTTCAGCAATCAAGACGTTCAAGATGCGATGTGTCGTTGGGCGGGTTAGTTCCGCCTGTTTCGAAATTTGGGTGAGTCCCAGGCCTGTCTCGCGGGCCGTCGCCAGGATCCGCAACACAGCCACAGCTCTCTGAATACTTTGCGTTCCGCCAGGCTTATCGAGCAATGGGGCGCCGGTGGTATCGCGAGGGCCAGGAGACGTCATGGGATGCGCCTTCAAGAAACGATGTTGCTTCCCGGTGAGGTGCCGACGTTACTGTGGCACAGCTGCTCGTCAGTGTCCACGATGTGGAAACAATCTGCGCTTTTCCATTGCGTCGCACCGGTTTGCGCCAAACTCTGGGCGAAGAACTCGGCGCGGGGAGCCATGAGCGTGCGTCCTGATCATTGGATGATTGCGCATCTCGCCGAAACCGAAACAAAACGTACAAGGGGGAAATGCCATGAACCGGCACGACTTGCTAAGTACATTTGCGGGAGTTGCGATTGGGCTGGTATCGCTCGGCGTTACAGTGGGAGCTGCCGCCAAAGCCGCCGAAGTCAAGCTCCTATCCGCCTCTGCCTTGCATCCCGCGATTGATGCCCTGATCCCGGAGTTTGAAAAATCCTCAGGGTACAAGGTGACGGTCGAGTACGGGACCGCCGGTGCTGTCGCGGAGCGCGTTCTAAAGGGTGAGGCAGCCGACATCATCTTGAGTTCGGTTCAAGCAGTCGGTCGGCTTGAGACGCAAGGCAAGGTCGAGCCTGGGAACCGCATCGTTGTCGCAAAGGTCGGCGTTGGTGCGTTTGTGCGCAAGGGTGCCGCGAAGCCCGATATAAGTTCGGCCGACGCTTTCAAAAGCGCCATGCTGGCCGCAAGATCGATCGCTTATCCCGATCCGGCAGGCGGAGGTGCCAGTGGCATCTACGTGGCCAAATTGCTCGAACGAATGGGGATCGTCGCGGAAATGAAATCCAAGACCAGGCTGTCAACGCTCGAAACACTTTATGCAAGCGTGGCCAACGGCGAGGTCGAGATAGGCTTCAATCAAGTAAGCGAAATCCTGGCTCAGCCGACGGTTGAACTCATTGCCCCGTTGCCGCCGGATATACAGAATTACACCCAGTTCGCCCCCGGGATCATAACCGGCAGCAATCAGGCTGACGCCGCAAAAGCGCTGGTCGCATTCCTGTCCTCGCCTGCCAGCCGGGCCGTTTTGAAGGCTAAAGGCTTTGAATAGTGTCGCGCAGCGTGGAAAGATCCGCTCGGGTTGACGATTATCCGTCAACCTCGTTTCGTGCGCAGCAGTGGCTCGTCTCCTTGACGAATGATGGGGATCCTTCCGGGCGAAGCTAATCCGGTGTGCTGGACTTGAGCAGCGGCGATGCCACGAGCCCTGTACCCGTTGCCGAGATCATCATGCGCGATGGACAACCTAGTCAGACCGCTCAGGGTGCAGCTGCTTATCGTGCCATTCATCAAGACCTGGAGGGCGGAGCGATCTTCAAAGATCCGTTGGCGTCGAGGATATTGGACCAAGAGACAGCCGCTGCCCTAAAGGAGATCGCTGCAAATGACGCGATGCGGCCCTGGCGCCTATTTATCGCAGCGCGCAGCCGGTTTTCCGAGGACACGATGGGCAATTGCATCGCATCCGGCGTCCGACAGGTCGTCGTGCTGGGCGCAGGCCTGGATACCTTCTCGTTGCGAAATCCCTATGCTCATCTCGGCGTTCGCGCTTTCGAGGTCGACCATCCGTCGACACAAAATTGGAAACGCGACCGGATAAAAGCCGCCGGCCTCGCGGAGCCGCCGTCGCTTGTTTTCGCACCGGTAGATTTTGAACGAGAAAGCCTCGCGGAGGGGTTGGCAAGAGCCGGGTTTAAGCTGAATGAGCCGACATTTTTCCAGTGGCTTGGGGTAGTGCCCTATCTGACAAAGGATGCGGTCTCTTCCACATTGAGGTTTATTTCCGAGGTGCCGCGGGCCGCCGTGGTTTTCGACTACGCCGAACCATTCGAGAACTATCCTGTTGAACGCCGCGCTGGCGTCATGGCAACGGCAGAAAGGGCGGCGTCGAGAGGCGAACCCTGGCTCAGCTTTTTTGATCCAATCGAACTGCTGCAACTGCTGCGACGCAAGGCGTTTGATGTGATCGAAGATCTAGGGCTTTCCGAAATCGCGGATCGGTACTACGGCGTCCTGAGGCGAAACATCGTGCTCGGGCCTGGTCCTCACATCGTGCGGGCGCACCGATAGGCCATTGCCCAAGCATAGCTCGGGACCAGTTTCGACTTCCGGTTCTGGCCCAACCCCGGACGGCGTCCCCGATTAATGAGTACCCGCCCAGCCAGCCGCATGGGCCGCGAAAGGACCAGCGATCGATAGAGAGCGAATGACGAAAGGGTGACAATTCGATGATGCCGCCACGCCAAGTGCCGGCGTGACGGGCTCACCGTCCCGTTCGCTCCGCCGAAGCGGAGCAACTCATCCGATGTCACCAAAAGGCGGCGTTCGCGGCCTGCTGGTAGATCATCGCGGCAACGAGGGAGAGCAGCAGGCCTGCGCCTGCAAAAATCGCCAGCACCTTCAGAGTTTCGACGTCGACATTGGTTCGCGTCGCGCGGGATATTGCCCTTGCCAGTGCAGCCATCATCGCCAGCTCCGAACCGGGCCGCGCGGCAGGCGGGGCCTGCTTCATCTAACGTCATTGGCGCGGTTTGCGTGTGAAGCAGATTACAAGTGAGCTTGCGTTACGAAGGCGCGCCGCGGCTCGATCGCGAAAAAGGCTGCCACCGGCATGATGGTCGGTGCAACCTCGGCTACTTCAAAGCAGGCAGATGACGGGCCCCGGTTCTCCGTCACAGAACCGGGGCCCTTGACGCTCAATGCATATGGCCAATGAGATAGATGCCGCCGCCGACAACCAGGATGGCGGGCACGGCCCAGAGAATCAACACAGGCATTTTCCTCTCCTCCAATCGCTGCTCCCACCGATAAAAACAGGAAAAAGTGGCAAACGTTCCCTCGTCGGCGGAACGGGCAGGTAGATGGCGAGTTCATTGCAGCGCCGCACACAGCGGCGAGGGAGAATGCGATGAAGAAGTTCATACTGATATCGGCCGCCGCTTTGCTCGTGTCGACGAGCGCGATGGCCCAGACCACTGTCGTCACCACGACCGGCGCCGGCCATGGCGCTGCGGTGCAGATCGAGCCGGAATATCGCACCAAGATCCGGTCTTACGTCACCGAGCACAAGATCCGGCCCGTCGAAACGCGCGAGAAGATCGTGATCGGCTCGCCGGTGCCCCGCGACGTCGAGCTCGCGACCGTTCCGAGCGACTGGGGTCCTTCGCTCACCAAGTATCGCTACGTCTATTCGGGCAGCCACGTGATGCTGGTCGATCCCGAGACCCGCATGGTCGTCCAGGAGGTCGACTAACGCCCCGCGCGGCGGGCCGTGGAAGAGCGGCCCGCCGCGTCATCGCACCTTGTTCATTCCCCCCGCGGTCTTCCCTGATGCCCATTGTTCGATACTTTCTGTTTGCAGGCGCATTCGTCGTCGCGCTGCTGTTCGCACTCGATCGCGCTCTGCCACCGCTCGCCGAGAGTTCCGTAGGCCCCGGCGTCGACCGCAGCATCATCCGCATCCACTCCGCACGCGCCTGGCCCGAAAAGATCATCTTCGATACGTCCACAGAGATCGCGACCATGGTCTCATCGCCCCTGCTTGCCACCGAGCGGCGGAACGATTCCAGCCAGGCGTTTGCGATGGCGGCGCCGCAGAAGCCGGAAACGAAGATCACAGCTGCATCTCAGCCGAGCGCCGTTCGAGCAACGAGCTTTCGCGCGAAACGAACGGCGCGTACAGCCGCTGCCCGCCGGCCCTACGAGCGTCAGGTGATGGTCGGCGCATTCTCAGAGAATTGAACTCTGCCCCGGCGCACGTCGCGTTCGTTGCCGCGAGCGTTCAGCGCGGATGAACAACGAATGAATGAGCGAGCGCGGCGCGCGGCCGCGTCGCCGCGGAACTCAGCACGAGCACGAATCTGTGTGTCAGCGTCTTCCGACACAGGAACGTTTGCGCGATTGCCAGTTTATCCCGGGCCTGATTTGGCAATTTGGTTTTTGAAAACCTGGAGGAGAACGACATGAGGATCCTGAAGCTTTCTGCGGCTGCGGCCGCGCTGCTCGCCGGCACGGCGCTCGCCGTTGCGCAATCGAGCTCGACCGTCGGCACCGGCGGTTCGTCGGCGGGCGGCGGCACCAGCAGCTCGACCGTCGGTACCGGCGGATCTTCCGCAGGCGGCAGCGGGTCGGGCTCGGCCTCGACGCTCGGCACCGGCGGCTCGTCGGCCGGCGGCGGCACCAGCAGCTCGAGCGTGGGCACGGGCGGCTCGGCGGCGGGTAGCGGCTCGGGCAGCGGCTCGGCTTCGACACTCGGCACCGGTGGTTCATCGGCCGGCGGCGGCAAGAGCTCGTCCAGCGTCGGCACCGGTGGCTCGGCGGCTGGCAGTGGCTCCAACTCCGCATCGACCGTCGGCACCGGCGGCTCGTCGGCCGGCGACGGCAAGAGCGGCTCGACGGTCGGCGCAGCCGGCTCGTCTGCGGGTCACGCCAGCGACATGGGCATGGAAAAGGGCAAGGGCCACCACAAGGACGAGATGAAGAAGGACAAGAATTGATGCCTTGACCGGGGAGCGGCAGCGATGCCGCTCCTTTGTCTTTGTTGGAGGAGAACTCGCATGAACAGATCAATCAAAGCGATCGCAGTGTTGGCCTTGATGACCGGCGCTGCTCAGGCGGCGACCGTGGAAAAGACAGGCAAGACGGCATCGGGCGAGACCTGCAAGGTCACGGTCGAAAAACATGCCGACGGCAGCATCAGCGCGGTCGGCTCATCGGGTTCAGGCACCACCGGATCAACCGCGTCGAGCGGTTCGCTGTCGAGCTCGAGCTCGGCGGGCGGATCGTCCGTGCACGTACAGGCGGGCGGCGGCAGCGTCTCGAGCTCCTCGTCGACGGCGGGCGGTCCTGGCACCACCAGCGCCAGCACCATCACCGTCAACGGATGCACGATCTCGACGTCATCCCCATAAGATTCACCGAGAGGATTGAAACATGAAAACCCTGCTTACGACCTCGGCGGTCGCATTGCTGCTCGCCGCCACTTCACCGGTTCTCGCCCAGAAGAGTGTCACGGGCGGAAGCGGCGGGTCGGCCGCGGCGGGCGGCACCTCCGCCTCCACGGTCGGCACCGGCGGCACCTCCACCTCGGCGACAGGCAATACCGGCTCGTCGATCGCCGCCGGCGGAAGCGCAGCGGCCGTCGACGGCAAGACGCAGACCGGCGTCAGCACGAACAAGGGCAACGGCCCCGTGATGAACTCCAACGCCCGGGCGCAGGCCCATGACGGCGGCACGTTCAGCCGCTCGCATACGCGCACCCAGGTCAAGGCCGGCGAGCAGGTCGGCTCGACCACCAAGACGATGTCGCATGTGCCGGGCTCGAAGCCGACCATGTCGACGACGTCAACGACCTCGCGCTAATCCTCACGACCTGCTGCCCGGTTCGACCGGGCAGCTTTTTTCTTCGAGCCTGCTCACCCGCCGCTCAGGCTGTGGCTGATCCGCGTGACGACCCGGTCCCATTGCCGCTTCTCGGCCGCGGGATAATTGACCAGCACGCAGTGCACATAGCCCCGCGTAAAATTGCAGCGGTCGTACCAGATCTTGTCGCGCTTGATGCTGGAGACCACGAAGAAATTCGGCGTGATCCGCTTATAGACGATGTCGGAGGGCGGATCCTTCCTGGCCAGGAATTGCGCCGGCGAAAGACCCTGCCGGTTGGAAACGGCCTGGACGGTGAGATCGGCCCTGCCGTCGGACGTGCGAAACTGCTGGCCATAGCCGTCGGGCTTGCCGGCCATCTCCGTGAAAATCGAGACGGGAATGTCGACGGAGGTCCCCGACTCGGGAATCCGGTAGCTGCTCCAACTGTCGGCCCGGGCAACGAAGGGGGTGGCAGACAGCGCAAGGGCGGCGGCAAGGATCGTCTTAAGCATCGTCTTCATGTCGGCCTCATCAGTTGCGCGGCGCCAGTTGCAGCTCCATCAGAGCGATCCGCTGCAAATTCCCGACGTTGCGCTCGCCCGCACCAGCCGTGCGCAGGATGGATTCCGCGAGCGCGTTGACGTGCGAGGCGTGCACCGGCTCCGGCAGGGTGGCAACCGCAGCTTCCAGGGCGGTCGTCATGATCTCGATCACCTCGGGGGAGAATTCAGCGTTGGAAAAGTTCTTCATCGTGTGCATCGGCCGCTGGTGCGGGCCGTCGGTCAACGCCAGGAAAAAGTGGAAGTTCCTGAACGGCGCGCATCGAGCTGAACGTCCGCTTACGTCACGGGCTGGTAGCCCGCGAGCTGCGCCGGCTCCGCGTCCTCGCTGGCGACGGCCTGCATTCTCACATGGCTGCCGATGACGAGGCCCGTGAGCGAGAGCATGAGCCCCAGCGCGAGCGGCGCGAACAGGGCCTCTTCCTGAAACAATCCGTTGAGCAGCACGACCATGACGCCGAAGCCGGCGAGCCCCTGCGTCAAATAGCCCGACGAGGCGTAGAGGCGCCAGGCCTTGAGCGCCACCGCGAAATAGAAGGCCAGCGGCACGAAGGCGGCGATGCCCATCTGGTACAAGAGAACGCCGATCGCGCTCTCGACCGCGCCATCGATCGTGCCGGCCGCCTGCGCGGCGCTCCAGTCGATGGAGAAATAGCTGTCCGACAAATTGCCGCCGATGCCGAGGCCCCGGCCGAAGGGTCTCTGCACGAACCCGTCCAGGCCACCCATCAGCCCGATGACGTGATAGTCTCCGATCTGCAGTCCGAGGCGGATCGCCAGAACCGCGAAGGCGATCATGCCGAGAAAGCCGAGCAACAAGGTCAGCACGGCGCCGATCAGCCGGGTCGCGATCCAGGCCGCAACCACGAAGATCACCACGATGATCGCGCCCTTCACGCTGCAAAGCACCAGCAGCGGCAAGGCCGCGAGGGCCAGCAGCGGTCGTCCCACCGAGAACAGGAACAGGGCGAGAAAGCCGATCCCGTAAGCGAAGCTGATCGGGTGCATGTTCGGACCGTTGATGCGCAGCAGCTTCGACAGGCCGAACCCTTCGAGCAAGGGCGTATTCAGAAAGTCGAAGCTGAATCGGTCCTTGAGATCGACGGGCACATTGCCGGTGGCCCTCATCTGGGCCTCCCAGACACCCGAATGGGTCGCCTTGAGCTCGTCGAAGCCCCAGAACGTATAGCCGTTGGTGATGGCCAGCCAGACATCGCGGAACACGAGCTCGACATACCCACACAGGATGAGCATGGCCGCCAGCGTCACCAGGAACGGCGTGATGCGCACCTCGTAGGTCGCGGCCGTCAGCAGCGACAGCTGGAACAGGAACAGCGGCAGCACGATGTTGCGCAGATAGACCGCGGCCGGCTGTCCGTCCTGAATGAAGCCGATCGCGAAATACACCGACACCACGGCGAGAGTGACGACACCCCATCGCATGATCCGGTTCACTTCAGGCGACTGATTCCTCTGGCCCAGCACGTAGAGGCCGAACGTCGCCAGCCACATGACGGAGCAGACGAGGAAATTGTAGCCCTTGATGAAGTCGAGATCGGACGGCAGCGGCACCAGCGGCGACAGGATCGAGACGAACAGGTTCTGGAAGAACAGCACGAAGATCGCGATGGCCGGCGCATAGGTCGGAACCGCCAGAACGATGGCGATGCCGACGAGGACCTCGACAGCGATAGCCAGCGCCGGATTGGCCAGATGCAGGACCGGCGCAAAGCCGATCGTGGCCGTGGCGATGCAGAACATCGCGATCATCTCACGCAAGGCCGGCACCGATGGTTCGGCCTGCACGCTTTGATCCTGGGTCAAGTCCCCGGCGCTCATCGATCGTCCTTTGCAACGCGCGGAGGTCACGATAGCGGGCCGATGCGTAAGGATTCGTTAACGATAGCGGCCCGCGCCTGGCGATCAGCGCCGGCGGGGGCGGGTCGCGCCGAGCAGCGCCCGCATCACGTCGGGATCGGGCCTGCCGGTGCTGCGGTCGACCAGGCCAAAGCCCTGCGCCAGCTCCCAATGCGCCCAGCCCCAGCAATGCTCCCTGGCATAAGCGGTGAGTTCCGCCAGCCAGCGCAGCCGGCTTTCCCGGGGCGCGCCGGCTTTCAACACGCCGAATTCGTTGACGATGATCGGCCGCGCGAATTGCTGCTGCCATTGCAGCGCGGGCGCGAGCCAGCGATCGGCCGTCGGCTTGTCCTTGGCGGCTGTGATCGCGACATCGATCATGCCGAGCGCCTTGGTCGCGCCCCTCGCCTGCAGATCCTGGCGGATCGCCTGAACCTTGGGATCGCTGGCGTTGAGCGGATAAGGCAGATCGATGATGTCGTGCAGCGGATCCTGTGCATCCCAATGCGCCTGATGGGTGAACACCATGGGATCGTAGAAGTGGATGGCGTAGACGACGTCAGGATCCGCCAAGGGGCGGAATCGCGGCAGCGAGTCCGCGCGCTGCCAATTGACCGGACCGACGATGAGCGTGGTCGCGGGAAGCAATTTGCGCACGAAGGCGGTGAGCGTCTCGACCTCGGTCTGCCATCTGTCCGCGTCGATATCGGGCTCGTTGAGCAGCTCGGCGAAAACGCGCTCGGCCGGATAGGATCGAATGACTCCGGCAAGCCCGGCCCAGGCCTCCTGCATCTGATGCAGCGCCGCGTCCGGATCCTCCTTGTGCAGGCGATTGAAGCGATCGCCGGGATGAAGATCGACGGAGGTGGCATAGCCGAGCGCGGTGAGCTGCTTCAGCGCCTTGTCGAGCGCGCGCAGCGTCGTCTCGCGCTCTTCCTTCGATGCGAAACGAGGCATCACGCGCTCGGCCGGCACCGGCAGCCGGACATGGCTCATGCCCGACCTGCGCAATTGCTGCAGCAATTCGCGGCTCGGCACCTCGCCGTTGATCCAGCCATCGGCATTGAAGCCGCGCGACAATGCGGCGAGCCTGCCGGATGCGACAGTCTGGGGCAGGGGCACGCAAGTTTCAGCGAAGGCCGGCGGGCTGAAGCAGATCGACAGCAGCATCGCAGCACTCAGCAGACGACGGCGCGAGCCTGTCATCGCTAGACCGCAAGACCCAATGCGCCGCCCTCGGGGTGCGGCGCTTGCGAGCCCGCGGGCGCATGATTGACGACGAGCCCCGTCGGCACGGCCTCGTACCGCGACAATGCCGCGGTCACCCGGCGCATCGCTGCCGATCCCAGCTCGCCGGCGCGCGCCACCAGCACGATCAGATCCGCATGGGCCGCCAGCGCGATCGCGTCGGGCTGCAAGGCGAGATTGCCGGCGTGGACGATGATCAGATCGAACTCCGACCGGATATCGTCCTCAGGTCCCGCATCGAGCTTGCGGCCGGCGCTCAGCAGCTCGTCGATCGACTGTAGTCCCGCTGTGGTCGAGCCGTCGTTCCACTCGGTCACCGGCGGCTGGTGACCTGCGAATTCGCCCTGCAGGCGGATCAGGACGCTCATCATGCCGCGATTCACGGCGGCGCGATTCAGCGAGCGCGCGACGGTGTTGCCGCCGGCACTCTTGCCGACCGACAGCACGAGGGCGACCTTGCAGCCGCGCACCGGCACGCGATCGATCCGCTCCAGCAGCGGCCGCAGATGGGCACTGAGATCGAGCTCGGCGGAGGTCGCGATCGGCCTTTGCCAGACGGTGTTGGTCGCGGTCGCCGGTGCCAGATCGGGGATGCGTGCCCAGACCGGAAGCTGCGGCATCGTCTCGGGACGGGTTGCGTCAGCGGCCGGAGGTTGAGCTTGAGGCTGAACTTGCGGCTGGACTTGAGGCTGGACTTGCCGGCCTCGCGTGTTCTCCGCCGCGGCCTGCATGGGAGCTTCAGCAGGCGCGGACTGGTCGGACAGGCTCGTCATCACCGCGACGGCCGCGGTCGATGTGAGGAGCGAGCCGATCGCCAGCGCCGCCAGCAGCAGCGCCAGCGGCGGGCGCGTCGAGCGCAGCGGCGGAATGGCGGGTGACGCGATCTTGGTCTGCGACGCCTGCAGCTGACGCTGCTCGTTGGTGGTCTTGAACCGCGACAGGAACTGCTCGTAGATGTTGCGGTTGGCGTCGGCGTCGCGCTGCAACTCCTGCAGCTTCACCAGCGCCTGGCCATCGACCAGCATCTGCGTCTCGACCGATTTGAGCTGCTTTTCCAGAGCGTTCTGCTGCTCCAGCTGAGCTTCATATTCGGACTTGGCGGTTTCGATGTTCTTCTTCCGCTCGACCTCGATCTGCCGGTTGATGTCGGCGAGCTGGCTGTAGGAGATCGCGAGGTCGGGATGGCGGTCACCATACACCGCCTTCTTCTGCGCGATCTGGTCGTTCAGGGTCGAGCGCTGCGCCCGCAGCATGCTGAGGAGATCCTGCTTCACCGGCCCTTCGACATTGGCCTTGAGATCGCGCTGCACCTGCTCGTAGCGCGCCTTGGCTTCCTCGGTGCGAAGACGCGCGGCGGAGACCTGCTGGTTGAGATCGGTCACCCGCAATTGCTGCGTGGTGGAATCCTTGCCGGCATTGAGGATCTTGTGCTCGAGCCTGAAGGCGGCGACGGCGTCTTCGGAGGCGCGCAGGCGCTCGTTCAATATCTTGAGCCGGTCCTTGAGCCAGTCGGCCGCCTCGTCCGTGGCCTCGGTGCGGACCCGGCCCTGGCTCGCGACGAACGCCTCGGCGATCGCGTTGGCATAGTAGGCAGCGCGTTCCGGGCGGTTCGAGGTGAAGGAGATCGCGATGACATAGGTGAGCCCGCGGCGCGTGATCTCGAGGCGGCTGCGGAATTTTTCGAGCAGGCGCGTCATGTCGGTGTGACCGCCGGCGATGTCGTCGTCCTCGGCGATCTTGAGCAGTTCGATCAGATGGCGGAGAAAGCCGTCCGACTTGGCGATCTCGATCTGGCTCTGCAGCGCCGCGGCGTCCTGGCCGATGCCCGGCAAGACGTCTTGCTCCGTCGTGACACGCAGCTCCCGGGGATCGAGCACGACCAGCGCCGTCGCGGCATAGCGGACCGGCAGAACCATGAGAACGATGACGCCAAGAGCAAACAGCGCCACCGCCAGGGTGAGAATGCGCCGGCCGTTCTCGCGCAGGAAAGAGAGTGCTCCGGAGACGGTCAGCGATCCCTTGATCAGCCCCGGCGCAGCGGCGTCGGCCTTCGGCCTCGCAGCCCGCGGCGCTTCCCACGAAGCCGCAGGCTCCGTCGGGGCGATGCTTCGCGGAGATGCGCGGCTACCGAACGCCATGGGGTTGGACTCGAAATCAACTGACTGTCATAGCTCAAAGGCTTTTCACACCGTAAATATCCATGGTTAACCGGCGGTTACGGCCGGCGCGAAGCCGTCATGGTGCGCGGCTTGGCTGGGCCGGCGACCAGGGGCGCTCTGGGTATGGCGCCCTCGAGCTCGACATCGCCAAGCAGGCAGGACCGCAGGGTCTCGATCTCCGGGCAATCGGCGGTTCCGAGCGGGCCGATCAGGAAGCCGCGCTCCAGAGGCTCGCATTTGTAGCCTGGACAGCGCTGCACCCGGTCCGCGATCACGACATCGACCTTGCCTTCGAGCAGCTCGTGCAGCCCCGCCGGCTGACTGATGCGGATGGCGAGCTGCGGCTCGGCGCGGCGGAACCGGGCCAGGCGCGCCCGCAGCCCGTCGACGACAAAACTGGCGTGAAGCCCGATATGAAGCATAGCAGTGACGCCGTCGGGCTTGAGCTCGGCAGTGGCCTCGGCAAGGCAACGAAACGCCTGACGGACCTGCTCCAGATAGATCTCGCCGGCCGACGTCAGAATGACCTGCCGTGTCCGGCGCTCGAACAGCTGCACCCCCAGCCGCTCCTCCAGCAGGCGGACCTGCTGGCTGACCGCACCGGCCGTGACATGCAGCTCGTGGGAGGCCTGCTTGAAGCTGAGATGACGGGCGGCGGCCTCGAAGGCACGCAGGGCATTGAGTGGCGGCAGAAGATACGTCATGGCCGGCTCCGGACGATGCGGGGGGAGACCGGCAGGATGCATGAGTTTTGCTCGCGCGACAAAAGAGAAATCCTGCTTTGTCGCCGGCGACGGCGAGCGATACCCCAGGGCCGACCCTAGCGCAGCCCGAGGAAACCAGTGCCGCTCGAAAAGCCGTCGATCGAAAATTCGTACTCCTGGATTCGTCTCACCGTCTCCATGGCCCTCAGCACGCTGGGCTGCGTCGGCATGTGGTCGCTGGTGGTGGCATTGCCGGCAGTGCAGGCCGATTTCAATGCGCCCCGTGCCGAGGCGGCCCTGCCCTACACGCTCACCATCATCGGCTTCATGATCGGCGGCATCGTCGTCGGCCGCCTGGCCGATCGCTTCGGCATTCTGCTGCCGCTGGCCGGCGGCACGATCCTGATGAGCCTCGGCTACGTCCTCACCGCCTTCGCGCCGAGCCTGCCGATGTTCGCGCTGATCTCAGGCGTCACGATCGGCCTCGGCGGCGCGGCGAGCTTCGCGCCGCTGGTGGCCGATGTCTCCTTGTGGTTCGACAGGCACCGCGGCCTCGCCATTTCCCTGGCGACGGCCGGCAGCTCCGTTGCCGGCGTTGTCTGGCCACCCATTGTCCAGCAGGCCATCGCCTCCTACGGCTGGCGGCAGACCCATGTCGGCATCGGCCTGTTTTGTTTGGCAACGATGCTGCCGCTCTCGCTGGTGCTGCTGCGGCGGCCGCCCGTACAGGCGGCTGCGCGCGAAGCGACGAGCCGCGGCAACACGATGCAGTCGATCGGCCTGTCCCCTTCCGTCACCCAGGGCCTGCTGGCCCTCGCCGGCATATGCTGCTGCGTCGCCATGGCGATGCCGCAGGTCCATCTGGTCGCCTATTGCGGCGACCTCGGCTACGGCTCCGCGCGCGGCGCCGAGATGCTGGCGGTCATGCTCGGCTTCAGTGTGGCGAGCCGTCTGTTCTTCGGCTGGCTGTTGAACCGCATCGGCGGCCTTCCGACGCTGCTGCTGGGCTCGGCGATGCAGGCCACGGCACTCGCACTCTATCTGCCGTTCAACGGCCTGGTCTCGCTTTATGTGGTGTCGGCTATATTCGGACTGGCGCAGGGCGGCATCGTGCCGAGCTACGCCGTGATCATCCGCGAGCTATTCCCGGCGCGGGAGGCCGGCTTTCGCATCAGTCTCGCCATCTCGGTCACGCTCGCGGGCATGGCGCTGGGGGGCTGGATGGCCGGCGCGATCTATGATGCGACCGGCTCCTACGCGTCGGCGCTGATCAACGGCATCGCCTGGAATATCGTGAACATCGCGATTGCAGCCTGGCTGCTGCAGCGCCAGCGCCGACATATCGTCGGCGCCTGCGCCGCGCTCAGCTGATGTTCAGCAGGATTCGCCCCGACGTGCCGCTGCGCATCAGGTCCAGCGCGTCGTTGACGCCGTCGAGCGCGAACTCGTGTGTGACGATCCCACGGTAGTTCACCTTGCCGGCGTCGCTCAGGCGAACCAGCCGCGGGATATCGCGCGCCGGCTGGCATTGCCCGCCTTCCGAACCCTTCAGCACCTTCTCGAAATGGAGCGGCAGCGTGTAGATCTCGGCCTTCTCGCGGGGAACACCGACGAGGATGCAGCGGCCCTTCTTCGCGGTGATCTCGTAGGCGAGCTCGATCAGATTCTTGACGCCGGTGGTCTCGACGACCTTGTCGGGTCCGTCAGCGCCGGTGATCGATCGAACCTCGGCGGCGACATCCTTGACCGCTTCGGAGTTGATGAGGTGCGTCGCGCCGAACTGCCGGGCCATCTCGAGCTTGTTGTCGAGGCGATCGATCGCGATCACGGGATAGGCACCGACCATCGCGGCAAATTGCACGATGTTCAATCCGACGCCGCCGACGCCGAACACGACGACGGCTTCGCCGATGGCGATCTGCGCGTCGTTGTTGACGACGCCGAGCGCGGTCGTCACGGCACAGCCGAGCAGCGGCGCGCTGGTGCGGTCGATCGAAGCCGGAACCGGGGTGACGCGATTTTCCGATACCACGGCATATTCATTGAAGGTGGTGACCCAGCCGGCGTTGAGCCGCTTGCCGCGCCAGGAATAGACCGGCGTGTTGGACTGGACGCCCTTGCCCGGGCGCCAATGCATGACGACGGTATCCCCCTCTTTGCAGGACACGACGCCGGGTCCGGTCTCGACGATCGTGGCCAGCGCCTCGTGACCCAACAGGTGCGGCAGGAACTTGTCGACGCCCTTGACCGCGTCGATCTCGTTGATCTGCGCGCCGCAGATGCTCGACGTGTGCACATGCGCGAGCACCTGGCCGTGTTCGAGCCTGTCCGGCAAGGTGAACTCGTCGACGATCAGCGGCTTGCCCGATTCGACGAGAATGGCCGCCTTGGCAGTCTTGATGTCCATGGAGATCGCCCGATCACTCGAAATAGATGAATTCGTAATCGCCGGTGTAACCGAGCTTTCCGTACAGCCAGACCCATTCCGAGGTGTGCAGGATGGACTCCGCCGTCAGCGCCCAGCATTCGAGATTGTGCAACTCGGCGACGTTCCGGTAGCCCTCGACCATGACGTATTTGTTCTTGCCGACCCGCTCGACCTCCTTGAGGGCCGCCTCGAGCTCGTACAGTCGCAGATTGTGCAAGGTGCCGAGCGAGATGACGAGGTCGAAACTGTCGTCGCCATAGGGATAGACGTCCTGAGCGCGATAGTTGAACAGATACGGCCTCACCTGCTCGTGCGAATTGGCGAGCCCGTGCTTGGAGATATCGAAGCCGACGACCTTCAAGCCCGGCAGAATCTTCTGCATCTCGTACAGCAGGAATCCCTTGCCGCAGCCGACGTCGAGCACGCTGGAGCCGTCCTTCAGACCATAGGTCTCGATCAGCGCCTTGGCGACCGGCGCCCAGCGCCCCTCGATGAAGCGGTAGCCGCCATAGCCGAAGCGGCGGTCGCCGTCCCAATAATCGGCCTCGTATTCCCGCGCCTTCAGCGAGCAGCCGATCTTGTCGTCGTTCATACGGCCCATGTAATCGCGCTTGGTCGCCGTATGCAGCGGCGTCACGATATTCAGCAGTCGTCCCATTCAACCCTCGGATTCCAAAGCGCGTTGCGATGGCCGCGACCGGCCGGGGAGCCGTGAGTCGCGACTTGCGAGTCCTTCTAGCATTGGTGGTCGAGATCATCATTGCTGCAGATCAATGATGGGGAGTCCTGCGACGGCTTAGGCAGCAGCGCGACGGAGCCTTGCGGGGCGCGGAGCCCGGCGAGGTTCCAATGCGGCTGGCAGCAGTGACATGAAGACGCGGGGAACGCGAATGCGAAGCACGGCGTTGGCGCGAAGGGAGATCACCATGCCGACCAAACCGACCATCGCCCGCATCTGGCGCGGTCGCACCCGCCGCGATGTCGCCGACGCCTACCAGGCCTATCTGCAGGCCGAGGGCATTCCGCCGCTGCGCAAGACCGCGCTCGGTGTGCTGCAATTACGCGAGGACCGCGACGAGGAGACCTGGTTCACGACCATCTCCTATTGGGCGGACATCGCAGCCATGACGGCCTTCACCGGGGGCGAGCCGACCAAGGTTTATCATCTCGCGCGCGACGCGGAATTCCTGATCGAGCTGCCGCAGCGCATCGAGATTCACCGCATCCTGATCGACGAGCAAGGACTGCGGTGAAAGGCCGAGCCACGGAATGTGAGGCTCGCATCGCTGCCCGAATCGCGGCTTGCCGCAAATATCCGATCGCCCGCGGCTGTGCGGTTTCGCCGCAATGTTTCCAGCGGAATGAATCACTATAGTCAGAATGTCATGGCATATGTCGTCGACATAGACGCGCGCACCGCGCGTTTCGGTCTTCACGCCGGCCGCCTCCAAGCAGGCGGTTAGCCGGACGGTGTTCGCGCCGTCCGGGCTCTTTTCCAGCTTTCGTGACCTCTGCCTGAGAGGTCGTCTTGAAGCAGAAGGAGTGTGCCGTGCTGCCTCTTCCGAAAATTGCGCTCGTCGCATCTGAATATCCGCGGCTCGAACAGCTTGCCCGCCACGCCGCCCAACGAGGTGATTTGGACGGAATCTTCCTGCTGGGTGAAATCAATCGCGCCGACATCGTGCCGGACGAATGGGACGATCTCCGTTCGCGCGTGATCGTCGGATCATGGGTCACCTTTTGCACGAACTGGGGCGTTCCGCGTCGCATCGTGCAATTGGTCTGGCCCGAGGAATGTTGGTCGGATCCCGCCCGCATTTCGGTCCTGACGCCTTTAGGAGCGGCTTTGATCGGCCTGCAGGTCGGCGATCAAATGCCGTACGTCGTCGCCGGCTGCCTGAACGTCGTCAGGGTTTTGAACGTCACCCGATCAAGCCCGAACGTCGTTCCGCTCTTTCCCGCAAATCGGCGCAGCCGGCCGCTCGACGATGATCCTGGACCGACTGCAGCATAGGAGAAGCCAAATGCAGAACTTCGAAGCCGAGATTCGGCGGGACCAGCCCGCGCTGCCGCCGATCAAGCTCGCAAAAGACGAATCGCGGCGTCTCAGCTCGCTGGCGAATTCGACCATGGATCTGTTTCCCCGTGTCGCCCAGTTTCTGGCCCGCGAGCTGGACCGCGCGACGGTCGCGGAAGAGAACGACTTGTGCGGCGTGGTCAGGATGGGCTCCAAAGTGACCTATCGCGATGACAGGGGTGCGAGCCGCGAGATCGTGCTGGTCTATCCGCACGAGGCCAACATCGCGCTCAGCCGGATCTCGATCCTGACGCCCGTCGGAGCGGCCCTGATCGGCCTCTCGGTGGGACAGCGCATCGCATTCGAGACGCCGGACAAGCGCATCAGAGGGTTGACCGTTCTTGCCGTCTCCGAATCGGAAGGGAACGACCGATCCAAATGAGCATGACTCTTTCGCGTTAGCGGGCGCGCCGCTCCTTGATGCGCGCCCCGCCTGTCGCACGGGTTTGACAGACGACCTGCGATGGAACTTGCTGTAGCACAACGAGCTCCCTTCCAAGGCTCGCTAGCGTGTTTCCGCAGGCGAACTCTCAGAAGCAGCCGAAGGTGGGCGTCGTCAGTAACGCCTCGTCGCCCTTCGCAATTGACCTCGTCAGGCACGGGAACGAAAACAATCATGAAGAACATCAGTGCCGGCCAGATCGCCCTGTTGGTTGCGCTCGGAGCCTTGTTGATCCTGACGTGCGTCTGGGGATTCTCAGTCTGGGAAACCAGCAGCGGCGTCGAGATGGGCAAGCATGGCTGGATCGCGCTGGGCCTCGGAGCCTTCTTCTCCCTGCTGATCGGCTGCGGGCTGATGGCCCTGATGTTCTTCAGCAGCCGCAGCGGCCACGATGATGTCGCCGATCCCTTCCGCCGGCGGGACGGCGAGGACCGCTAGCCACATCTCAGGCTTGCATCCTTACCAACAATTCATGTTCCGCGACCCTCTGTCGCTCGTCTCGCGCTGAAGGAACGGAGCGGGCAAGCGGCCGTTGCTCCCCATCCTCAACAACACGGAGCCCGACATGAAAATGCGCAGAACTTTCGTCGCCCTCGCGGCCGCTGGAGCGATGCTCTCGACCGCGGCATCACCGGTGCTTGCGGCGCCTCTGCCGATCGCGAATCCGGGTGCTGACTCCGGCTTGCAGCAAGTGCAGTACCGGCACTGGCACGGACATGGGTATCGGCATGGCTATTACGGGCACCATCACGGTGGGAACGGCGCAGCCGTCCTTGGCGGCTTGGCGGCCGGCGCCATCATCGGCGGCGCAATCGCCAGCAGCCAGGCTCAGGCCAACGCGACCTCCTACTGCGCCCAGCGCTATCGCTCCTATGACCCCGGCTCAGGGACTTTTCTAGGTAACGACGGTTTGCGTCACCCCTGTCCGTGACGCACGCATGAGAGGCGACGGCAGCCTCCCCCGCGATGCGAGAGGCTGCCGGCCTACGGTACAGACGTTGCGGCCCATCCCAAGGGTGATCGAACGCGCCTGCGATGCTATTGCACCTCGATGTTCGCGTCCTTGACCAGCTTGCGCCAGCGCGCCTCCTCCTGGCCGACATAGCGGTCGAGCTCTTGCGGCGCGCTGCCGACCATGATGAGGCCCTCGTTCGCCTCCAGCTTCTTGAAGGCACCGGACTGAACCGCCTTTGCGATCGCCTGATTGAGGCGCGCAATCACCGGCGCCGGCGTCTTGGCCGGAGCGTACAAGCCGTACCAGGATTCGGCGGCGTAGCCGGGCACGCCGGCCTCGGCAACGGTCGGCAACTGCGGGAACGCCGCCGAGCGCTCGGCGGATGTGACGGCCAGCGCCCGGAGCTGACCTGCGGCCACCAGCGAGGCCGCGCTCGCCACGGTGGTGAACATCACGTCGATCTGGCCGCCCAGGAGATCGCTGATCGCGGGCGCCGCGCCCTTGTAGGGCACCGCCGTCATCTTGACCTTCGCCATGGAGTTGAACAGCTCGCCCGCGAGATGCGCCGAGGTGCCGGTGCCGAACGTGCCGAAGTTGAGCTTGCCGGGATTGGCCTTGGCCTCCGTGATCAAATCCGAGATCGAGTTGATCTTCGATGCCGGGTTGACCACGACGATGTTGAAGGAGCGCGCGATCAGCGAGACCGCCGCGAAGTCCTTGTGCGGATCGAACGGCAGCTTGTTGTACAGGCTCGGGTTGACCGCGTGCGCGAACGTCGCCATCAGCAGCGAATAGCCGTCGGGCTCGCTGGTCGCCACCGTCTGGGTTCCGATGATGGTCCCGGCGCCCGGCTTGTTCTCGATGATGACGGACTTGCCGAGATCCGTCTGCAGCTCCTGCGCCGTCGTACGCGCCATGATGTCGGTGCCGCCGCCGGCTGCGAAGGGCACGACGATCTTGATGATCTTATCAGGATATTCGGCGCGCGCCGGCGTCAGTCCGAGCCCCGCGACGATCGCACAGGCGAGGATGGCGAGGCTCTGCCGGCGCCGCACGGAATTCTTCTGCCGCGCGCCGTCGTGATCGATGCTTCCGCTGCTGGCCATCTGGAGCTCCATCTCACTCTGTCTAGACATTGAGAACAACCAATCCGTCCGCTGCCTTCACGCCCTGGCCCGCCGGCAGCACGAACACCGGATTGATCTCCGCCTCGGAAAGTCGATCCCCGAGCTGCGCAACCATCCGCGAGAACGCGACCACCGCTTCTGCGAGCGCTTCGACGTCGCATGTCGGCCGGCCCCGAAAGCCATCCAGCAACGGCCATGTGACGAGATCGCGCGCCATCGCGCGCGCCTCGGACAGATCGAGGCCGCCATTCGGCGGAAGCAGACGCATCGTCGTGTCCTTGAACAGTTCGGCCGCGACGCCGCCCATGCCGAGAAGGATTGCCGTTCCCAGGGAATCACGATGCATGCCGAGAATGATCTCGACGCCGCCTGAGATCATCTCCTGAACCAGGAACTGCTCGGGTCGCTTCCCGGCCCTGGCCTCGACCTCAGCCGCCATCGCAGCCAGGCGATCGCCGATCACTTCAGTGGTCAGGTTAATCGCGACGCCGCCGACATCGCTCTTGTGCGCGATCTCGCGCGAGAGGATCTTGAGCACGACACGGCCCCCGAGGCCGCGCGCCGCCTGCTCGGCTTCGCGCGCTGTTGCAACCACTTTCTCCGCCACGACAGGAATCCCAAACCGGGCGAACAGCGCCTTGGCCTGTGCTTCATCGAGCGATCCCGCCGGAAAACCGCTGGCATCCGCCGCCGTCGGGGGCGAATCGGATGCCTGGACCTGCTCCGGCATTGCGGCTCGCAACAGCCCGTCGAGCGCCGCAGTGCAGCTCTCGGCCGAGGTGTAGGCGGGGACGCCGCGCCGGGTCAGCACAGCCACCACCTCGGGCGCGTGGGGACTGACATAGGCGATGACCGGCTTGTCGCTGAGCGGCAAGCAGTCATGGATGGCGTCGGCCATCAGGGCCGGCGACCCCACGGCCGACGAGCCGGCAATGACGATGAGCGCGTCATAGGACGGACTTGCGAGCAGGATGCGGATGGCGCCGCGCAGCAAATCCGGCTGCAGGCCGGCGAGGGTCACGTCGATCGGATTGCGATCGAGGTTGGCATGCGAGCCCGACTGCAGGCTGCGCAATTGCGCGGCCGTCTCCGCATCGGGTGCGGGTGTCACAAAGCCTGCGACACCGAGACTGTCCGATACGATCGTGCCGGCGCCGCCGGTCGAGGTGAGGATCGCGACACGCCGGCCGGAAAGCTTCCGTCCCGCGCTGAGGGCCGCGGGAATGTCGAGCAGATCTTCGAAGGTCCGGGCGCGGATCACGCCGAGCTGCCGGAACAGGGCGTCGTACATGCGGTCGGAGCCGGCCAGCGCGCCGGTGTGCGAAACGGCCGCCTGTGCACCCGCCTCCGATCGCCCGATCTTGAAGGCGACGATGAGCTTGCCGGCGCGGCGCGCCTTGAGCACCGCCTCGCGAAAGCGGAGCGGATTGCGGATCGCCTCGATATAGAGTGCAATGACTTTGGTCGCATCGTCTTCGGCGAGGAAGTCGATGAAATCGGAGAGCTCGAGATCGGCCTCGTTGCTGGTCGACACCAGCTTGGACAGCCCGATTCCGCGCGCCGCGGCGCGCGACAGCACGGCGCCGAGAATCCCCCCGCTTTGCGAGATCAGCCCAATGCCCCCGGCCGGGAAGTCGTCCATCGCCAGCGCGCCCGACGCCGACAGCACGATATTGTCGGTGAGATTGACGAGACCGATCGTGTTCGGCCCGAGGACGCGCATCGATCCGGCGGCTTGCATGAGCTGGTGCTGGCGCGCGGCACCTTCCGCTCCGGTCTCGGTGAAGCCGCTGGCGAGAACGATCGCGGCGGCGGCTCCCCGCTCGGACAATTCGCGCACCGCGATATGCGCGCGCTCGGCGCCGACGAGGACAAGGCCGACGTCGGGCACATCAGGCAGCGAGGCGACGTCGGCGTAGCACTTGATGCCGCCGATCTCTGCGACCTTGGGATTGACGGGATAGATCGCGCCCGCAAAGCCGTGCTTCTGAAGATAGGACACAGGTCGCCCCGACGTCTTGCTGGGGTCTGCGGACGCGCCGATGATGGCGATGCTGCGCGGCCGGATCAGGCGTTCGATCGCGTTCATCGCTCAGTCCTTCGACGAGGATTGCGCGAGGAACGCCGCCACCGCGTCGCGATGCTCCGTGCTGGTGTAGCAAATGGCCTGCGCCTGGCTGCCGAGATTGAAGATGTCGTGCGCGGAATGCTCGAAGGTCTCGTTCAGGATCTTCTTGCTCAGCGCCAGAGCCGTCGGAGACCCCTGAGCCAGCTCGGCCGCCCAGGCCTGCGCGGCCGGCAGCAGCTCGGCCGAAGCCACCTTGCGATCGACGATGCCGAGCGCGAGCGCCTCGTCGGCCTCGACGACGCGGCCGGTGAAGATCAGCTCCTTGGCCTTCGCGAGCCCGACCCGTCGCGGCAGGAAATACAACCCGCCGCCGTCGGGATCAAACCGCGCTTGATGTAGGACCAGGTGAATTTCGATCGTTCCGTTGCCATGACGAAGTCGCAGGCCAGCGCGGTATCCGCACCGAGCCCCGCGGCGGCGCCGTTGACGGCGGCAATCGTCGGCTTCGGAAGGCCCAGCAGCAACGACTGCACGTGATGCACGCCCTGCTGACGGCTCCATCCGTTGAATGCGACCTCGCCCTGCGGCGCTTCGAGCCGGCGCTTCATGCCGCTGATGTCGCCGCCGGCACAGAAGGCCTGGCCGCGCCCGGTCAGCACCAGGGCCTTGATCGCCTTGTCGCGGGCGACGGTTTCGAGCGCGCCGGTGAATTCGGCGCGCATCTCGTCGCTCATGGCGTTGCGGCGTTCCGGCCGGTTGAAGGCGAGCGTCGCGACACCGGCCTCGACGGAAAATTCGATGAGCTGATACGGCATGAGCTGATAGGACATGGCAGGCTCCGTGGTTGGAGTCGGATCGATCACCGCGACCCAGCGCGGATGTCGAATGGCTGTTCGGGCCGTGCCGTTTCCTCGTCGAGCCAGTTGCGGCCGGGCATTTTTCTCCCGGTGGTAATAGCGGCTTGCACTTGCCGCAACATCCCCCTAATTCCACTAAGTGGAAATGCCGATGGAGGCTGGATGTGGCGCAGGCGCCCAGATATGCGGGCGGGGTTGACGGCAACCGGTCGCTCGAACGGGGCATCGAGATCCTCAGGGCGTTCCGGCCCGGTGTCGACACGCTCGGCAATGGCGAGATCGCGGAGCGAACAGGCCTGCCACGATCGACGGTCAGCCGGCTGACGCGAACGCTGGTCAATTCCGGGATGCTCGACGAAGTCCGCAGCGAGAGGACCTACCGGCTTGCCGCATCCGTCATCAGCATCGGTCACGCGATGCGGACGGGATCGCCCGTGCTCAACGCGATCGGACCGATGATGCGGGCCGAATCGGCCAAGCGCCGGCTGAACGTCGGACTTGCGACCGCGGATCGAACCATGATGGTTTACCTGGAGTCGATCCGCTACAGCCCGCGCGCGGCGCTGCGCAACGTGGTCGCCGGCCAGCAGGTCCCGATGGAGCTGACGTCGCTGGGCCGCGCCTACCTCGCCGGCCTTGCCGAGACGGAGCGCGAGCGATTGCTGAAGCAGTTCAAGCGGCGCAGCGCAGCCGCCACCAAGGCGCTGCTGGCAGAGGTCAGGAGATCGATCAGCGCCGTCGAGCGCGACGGATATTGCGCCGTATCATGGCAGCCCGCCGTTCTCGCCGTCGCAACGCCGATCGTGCTGGACGGGCTCCCGGTCTACGCCCTCAATATGAGCCTGCAGAATGTCGACCGGTCCGATGCGCTGGCGAGCGAGATGGGCACGTACCTCAAGGCGTTTGCGGCGAAGTGCAAGGAGGTGCTGGCGGGCTGAAGCGACCAGCGCCCTTACAATTTTCCATAGACCCGCGCCGCGACCACCTTCAGGCGCTCGACCGATCCGGACTCGGGGTGCGGCTTGACCGGTGCGAACAGGATCGATGCCTGCCTGCCGTTCTTCCAGACGAAGATGTTGACGGCGTTGCCGTTGCCCTTGGTGCAGGAATGCTCGCCGAACGCTTCGCCGCCGAGCTCGGGTATCGCCACGTGCTTGCAAGGGCCTGCGCGCTTCATCATGCCGGCGGCGGTGTCGCGCGAGGTCGCGATCACCGCGACCGTCATGGTGTTGGCCTCGCGATCGAACATCATGCAGCTGCCTGCGCCGGTCCGCTGCACCGTCAGCGTGCTCGCGTCGAGAAAACCGTCGGCATCGGCAGCCGCGAGCCACTCGCAAGTGCCGAACCGCTCGCTGCTCTTGCTCACGTTGGCAATGGCAATGCGCGAGGCCTCGGTGAGCGGCCCGAGCAGCGCATCGTCGGCACGCCGGCCGATCGGATAGACGGTGATCTGGAGAATGTAATCGCCGGACAAGACGACGACCGCGGCCTCCTGGCGCTCCGCGCCGGCGGCGCTCGTTCCGCCCTGGCCTTCCTCGCCGATCCCCGCCACGGTGCTCAGCTTCATCCGTTCGCCAAGCGTCTTGACGAAGGTCGCGTACAACTCCCTGGCGCGGTCCTTGTCGGGATTGCGGAACACGGTGAGCATCATCGTGTCGCCGCGCCCGGCCTGATAAATGCAGCCGCGGCCGTCCTGATTTGAGATCAGCGACCATTTGAACGCCGGCATCGCGCGGGCGAGCTCCTGGCTGCTGATGAACGGGCAGGTTTCGGCCGCGCGCGCAGGGGCAGCCGCGATGGCAAGGAAAAGAACGAGACTGGAGAGCAGGCGATCGATGGTGTGCATCAGATGAACGTACTATCGAAATGCCGTGCCGGAAACGTTCGACTGTCCGTCACTGCCCGTTGAATTCAGCCCAGCAATCGGCCGTTTCATAGACCCGAACCGCCGACAGCTGTGAGAGGCTCGGCTTCAACCGGTCCCAGATCCAGATCGCGATATTCTCGGCGGTCGGGTTCTCGAGGCCTTTGACGTCGTTCAGGCAGTGGTGGTCCAGCGCGCCCATGATGTCGGCGAAGGATTTTTCGATATCGAAGAAGTCGGCAACGAAGCCGGTGTGCGGGTCGACCGGTCCGTCCAGCTGGACCTCGACCCGGTAGGAATGACCATGCAGCCGGCAGCATCGATGGGTCTCGGGCACGTTCGGCAGCCGATGCGCCGCCTCGAACTTGAACGCCTGCGATATCTTCATTCCGCTCCTCACACGGCGAAGCCATCCGGTCTCGTGCCCGTCTGGCGACCAGATGCTGCTTTATCCTGACCTTTCGGCGAAGAATGGCGCGCCCGGAACGATTCGAACGTCCGACCCTCAGATTCGTAGTCTGATGCTCTATCCAGCTGAGCTACGGGCGCGTGTTTCGCAAACAGCGCGGGCAGGACCCGCGACGCAGCCCCCGGCAGGGCCGGAGGGGGTGCGAAAGAGCGCTCTGACTAACCGCTCTTGTCCCGATTGGCAAGGTCCGGGATGGGGAGATTTTCGCGGATTTTCACTCATCTCTCCCCTCCGTCATTCCGTGGCGACGCGAAGCGGCGAGAATCCATAACCACCAGCCGGGGTTATGGATTCCGGACACGGCCCTTCGGGCCATCCCGGAATGACGGAAGGAATGAAATTGCCGCCCGCTCGGCCGCTGGCCGACTTACGCCCTCTGCCGCTCGTTGCGGATGGAGAGCAGCTCCACGGGGCGGTCCGGGATCACGATGCGGAAGGTGGCACCGATGGTGCCTTCGACCAGGTGGATATCGCCGCCATGGGCGCGAACCAGCTCGGCGGCGATGGCCAGGCCGAGACCGCTGCCGCCGGGACGCCCGGAGGTCTGGAACGCCTCGAACAGATGCTCCCGCGTCTTCTGGGGCACGCCGGGACCGGTGTCGGAGACCTCGACGATCGCGACGGCGCCTTCGCGTTTTCCGGTGATCCGGATCTGCTGCGGGCCATTGTCACCGGAGGCGTGGCTCTCCAGCGCCTGGGCGGCGTTGCGGACGAGGTTGAGCAGCACCCGGAACAGCTGATCGGGATCGGCATCGATCGCCAGCCCGCGCTCGATGGCGGCGACCCAGGCGATCGAGGCATCGGAGGCGAGGCCCGCGGTCTCGCGCACCTCCAGCACGACGGGCTCGATCAGGATCATGCGACGGTCGGGCGCGGCCTCTTGGGCGCGTCCGTAAGACAGCGTCGACTGGCAGAAGGCGATGGCCCGCTCGAGCGAGCGCACCAGTTTCGGCGCGAAGCGTTGCACCCGCGGATCCGGCACGCTGGCGAGTTGGTCCGACAGCAACTGGGCCGAAGCCAGCAGGTTGCGCAGATCGTGATTGATCTTGGACACGGCGAGGCCGAGGGCGGCGAGCCGGCTCTTCTGATGCAGCATCGACATCAGATCGCGCTGCATGTCCGACAATTCGCGCTCGGCGACCCCGATCTCGTCGCTGCGCTGGCTCGGCACGATGATTCCCGCCGAGCTTTCCGGATTCTCGTGGAAGCCGACCAGGCTCGCGGTCAGCCGCCGCATCGGGCGCACGAAGAGATAATGAAGCGCGAGATAGACGAGGCCGGCGGTCAGCACCGCGATGATCAGCGCCACCACCACGACGTTGCGGGAGAAGCGGTACATCTGCTGCCGCAGCGGCAACTCGTCGGTGACGATCTCGATGAACTGGGCATTGCCGACGCCGGGCCCGACGATGCGAATGGCCTGGTTGCCGGTCTCCAGCATCATCCGGAACGAGCCGGTGATCGCCTCCCACGCCGTCATGTCGCGCAAATCGATGTCATGCTCGATGGCGGCCGGGATGTTGTCGCTCGCGAGCAGCCGGCGCTGCTGGCCCATCTTGATGGCGACGGCGCGGGCATTGATGCTTTTCAGGATCTGGCGCGACAGCGAATCGGGAACCATGCCGAGCGGCGCCGCATCCAGCACCAGCGCCGCCGTATTCGCCGCCGCGACGCGATCGTTGAGCCGGTTGACCCAGAAGTTGGCGATGGCTGGGACATAAAGCAGGCTGGCCGCGATCATCACCAGGGGAACCGTCAGCAGCAGCAGCTTGCCCGACAGCCCGAGCCCGCGCGTGCCGCGGGGACTCGCCGCCGGCTGGTCCGGCTGGTCCTGATCCTGGACCGGCTGGAGGTCTGTCGCTGCCACGGAATCGCCCTCGCTGCCTAGACCGGGTTAAGAATTGGGCCGGGTGAAGGATTAGCGGGTATGAGAATGCGGCCCGCCCCTGGCCCCGGTCAAATTACGGATCGCTAATCTGCCAAGGTGGGATGTAGGCGCTGATATCGCTACCCGCCACCTCAAGCGTTAAAAACCCCGCACAAACAGCGATATTCACGAAAATCGCGCGCTTGTGCGGCGTTGACGAAAACAAGGCGCTCGCTTATAAGCCGCGCAAATTGTCCGCGATGACCCGGTGTGACGCCGGGAGCGGCTCTCTTGGGGCCGAAAAGGGTCCGTTGTGGGCCGCATCTTCCGGACTTTACCATCAATTCTACAGGCAAATTGCCCGGTCAGCGGAGAAAAACCCGTGAAGCGGACTTATCAACCCAGCAAACTGGTGCGCAAGCGCCGTCACGGCTTCCGTGCCCGTCTCGCCACTGCCGGCGGCCGCAAGGTTCTCGCCGCCCGCCGCGCCCGCGGTCGCAAGCGTCTGAGCGCCTGAGCCAGACCCCCTTTTTGGGATTTCATCATGGATCGGCTGAGGCAGCGGGCGGATTTCCTCGCCGTTGCCAATGGCGCGCGGGTGAACAGCCGCGCGTTCGTCCTGCAAAGCCGTCCCCGCGATGACGGCGGCCCGATCCGGATCGGCTTCACCGTTACCAAAAAGAACGGCAACGCCCCCGAGCGCAATCGCATCCGGCGCCGGCTTCGCGAACTCGTGAAGCGGCTCGATCCGGTGTCGATGCAGCCCCATCATGATTATGTGCTGGTCGGACGAAGGGACGCGCTCTCGCGCGACTTCACGACCATGCTCGACGATCTGCGCATAGCGTTCACGAAGCCCGCGCGGCATACGCACAAGGGACGCGGCCCGAAAACCGACGGCTCAAGACCCGGCCCCACTCCCGCGACCAGCCGCAAACCGGATTGATGACGAGAGAATGATGACCGACAACCGCAATACCATCCTCGCCGTCATTCTGTCGGGCCTGGTGCTGATCGCCTGGCAGTATTTCTACAACGTGCCGGCGATGGAGAAGCAGCGCGCCCAGCAGCAGGCCCAGGCCGAGCTTCAGAAGGGCACCCCGCAGCCGACCGCGTCGGCGACGCCCGGCGCCTCGGCGACGCCCGGCGCCGCGCCGCAGCCCGGCGCAGCTCAACCGGCGACGCCGGCCGCGAACCAGGCCCAGCCGGTCGTTGCGCGCGATGCCGCGATTGCAGCCAGCCCGCGCGTCAAGATCGACACGCCGCGGATCGCCGGCAGCATCTCATTGAAGGGCGGCCGCATCGACGACATCGCGCTGGTGCAGTTCCGCGAGACGGTCGACCCGAAATCGCCGCCGATCATTCTCTATTCGCCTTCGGGCACCGCGGAACCCTATTACGCCGAGTTCGGCTGGGTGCCGGCGACGGGCGTGACGGCGAAGCTGCCCGACGCGCAGACCGTCTGGCAGCAGGACGGCAGCGGCAGCCTGACGCCGACGACGCCGGTGGTGCTGAAGTGGGACAATGGCGAGGGCCTCACCTTCCGCCGCACCATTGCGGTCGACGACCATTATCTTTTCACGGTCAAGGACGAGGTGAGCAATGTCGGCAACGCGCCGGTCACCCTCTATCCGTTCGCGCTGATCTCGCGCCACGGTGCGCCGCAAGTCTCCGGCTATTACATCCTGCATGAAGGCCTGATCGGCTATCTCGATGGCCTGCAGGAATATGCCTACAAGAAGATCGACGAAGCCAAGTCGGTGAACTTCAAGGCCACCAATGGCTGGCTCGGCATGACCGACAAGTACTGGGCCTCGGCGCTGCTGCCCGACACCAGCGCGCAGCTTCAGGCGCGCTTCTCGTCGAACCCATCAGGCAACGTCCACACCTACCAGACCGATTACCTGCTCGACCCCGTCACCGTCGCGATCGGCGGCACCGCGACCGCGAATGCGCGGCTGTTCGCGGGTGCCAAGGAAGCCGGCGTCGTCGGCCTCAATTTCCCGCTGGCCGGCCACGGCGGCTACAACAAGGAGCTGGGGCTGAACCATTTCGATCTCCTGATCGACTGGGGCTGGTTCTACTTCATCACCAAGCCGATGTTCATCGGCCTCGACTTCTTCTTCCGCTTCTTCGGCAATTTCGGCATCTCGATCCTGCTCGTGACCGTGATCGTGAAGCTGTTGTTCTTCCCGCTGGCGAACAAGTCCTACGCCTCGATGGCGAAGATGAAGTCGGTCCAGCCGCAGCTGCAGGCGCTGAAGGAACGCTTCCCCGACGACAAGGTGAAGCAGCAGCAGGAGATGATGGAGATCTACCGCAAGGAGAAGATCAATCCGGTCGCCGGCTGTCTACCCGTCGTGATCCAGATCCCGGTGTTCTTCTCGCTCTACAAGGTGCTGTTCGTCACCATCGAGATGCGGCACGCGCCGTTCTACGGCTGGATCAAGGACCTTTCGGCGCCGGATCCGACCAACCTCTTCAACCTGTTCGGGCTGATCCCGTTCGATCCGACCACGATTCCGGTGTTCGGCCACTACCTCGCGCTCGGCATCTGGCCGATCATCATGGGCATCACGATGTGGTTCCAGATGAAGCTGAACCCGACGCCGCCGGATCCGACGCAGCAGATCATCTTCAACTGGATGCCGCTGATCTTCACCTTCATGCTGGCGGGCTTCCCGGCGGGCCTCGTGATCTACTGGGCCTGGAACAACCTGCTCTCGGTGGTCCAGCAGAGCTACATCATGCGCCGCAACGGCGTGAAGGTGGAGCTGTTCGACAATCTCAAGGCGACGTTCGCGAGGAAGGCGACGTAAGTCTCACGCGAGTGTGCCCCGTCATACGGGTGCAAATGCCTCCACATCGTCATGCCCGGGCTTGTCCCGGGCATCCACGTTTTGGAAGCTTGTCCAGTAACAAGACGTGGATGGCCGGGACATTTTGGAAAGCCGCGCTTCGCGCTTTTGCCCGACCATGACGAGAGGATAGGTCCTTCTCATGAACGAGAAGAACGACGACAAAGATGCGAAGCTGATCGAGGCCGGGCGCAAGCTGTTCGCCCGCGACTGGCAGTTCATCTGGGCCTCGCCCTCGATCCAGACGCTGCCGCCGATGGCGGGGCTGGAGGTCGCCTTTGCCGGCCGCTCCAATGTCGGCAAGTCGAGCCTGATCAACGCGCTCACGGGACGCAACGCGCTGGCGCGCACCTCGCACACGCCGGGCCGCACCCAGGAGCTGATCTTCTTCGAGGTCCCAGGGAAGACCGACCTGCGTCTCGTCGACATGCCCGGCTATGGCTATGCCAAGGCGCCCAAGAGCCAGGTCGCGTCCTGGACCGAGCTGATTCACAAATTCCTGCTCGGACGCGCCAGCCTCGCGCGCGTCTACGTGCTGATCGACGCGCGCCACGGCATCAAGGACGTCGACCTCGAAGTGCTGGGGACGCTCGACCGCTCCGCCGTCAGCTACCAGATCGTGCTGACCAAGGCCGACCAGGTGAAGGCGTCCGAGTTGCAAGCGCGCATCGCCGAGACCGAGGCCGCGCTGGCCAAACATCCCGCCGCGTTCCCGAACGTGCTCGCGACATCGTCACGCAGCTCGACCGGCATGGAAAGCTTGCGCGCCGCGATGGCGAAGCTCTTGGAAGAGCGGAGCAAGTAGTGGCGGCCCATCGCCTCCTGATTGGGCTTGCCGGCTTGATGGGCGCCGCCGGCGTCGCGCTGGCCGCGGCCTCCGCCCACGGCGCGGATGCAAGCCGGCTCGCCACGGCGAGCGCCATGCTGCTGTTTCATGCAACTGCCATACTTGCGACCACCGCTCTGCTCGCGCGCGGCCTTCTGCACGGCGGAATTGGCCTCACCGCCGCGTTCGGCTTCGTGATCGGCGCCGCGCTGTTCGCGGGCGATCTCAGCTTGCGGCAATATGCCGGGCATGCGCTGTTTCCGATGGCGGCACCGACGGGGGGAACGGTGATGATCGCGGGGTGGCTGGCGGTGACGCTGGCCGCGGTGGTGGCAAGGAAATGAGCCTCGCGCCCCGAACGCAGCGCAGCGCCTTAGCGGTGCGCTGCTGAGCCGGGGCCCATACTGCTTTCCGGGTCCCGGCTCAGCGGCGCGGCACTACGCGCCGCACCGCGTCCGGGACACGAGATCGCATGCCAGCCACACTTTGCGCCCCGCCCGCCAATCGGATAGAACGCGCACCGACCGTCCCGCCAGCGAGACCGCGACATGACCGACATCTCCCCGCTCGACCAGGCCCGCATCCTGTCGGAGGCGCTGCCGCACATGCAGCAGTATGACGAGGAAACCATCGTCATCAAATATGGCGGCCATGCCATGGGCGACGAGGAGACCGCGAAGAATTTTGCCCGCGACATCGTGCTGCTCGAGCAGACCGCGATCAATCCCGTCGTGGTGCATGGCGGCGGGCCGCAGATCGCGACCATGCTCAAGCGCCTCGGCATTCAATCGGAATTCGCAGCGGGCCTGCGCATCACCGACGCCGCGACCATCGAGATCGTCGAGATGGTGCTCGCCGGCTCCGTCAACAAGCAGATCGTCGGTTACATCAACGAGGCCGGCGGCAAGGCCGTGGGGTTGTCGGGCAAGGACGGCAACATGGTGAAGGCGTCGAAGACGACGCGCACCATCATCGATCCGGGCTCGAACATCGAGAAAGCGATCGATCTCGGCTTCGTCGGCGACCCCGAGAAGGTCGATCTCACGCTGCTCAACCAGCTGATCGGCTACGAGCTGATCCCGGTGCTGGCGCCGCTCGCGACCTCCAAGGACGGCCAGACGCTGAACGTCAACGCCGACACCTTTGCCGGTGCGGTCGCGGGCGCGCTGAAGGCCAAGCGCCTGTTGCTGCTCACAGACGTGCCGGGTGTGCTCGACAAGTCGAAGAAGCTGATCCCGCAATTGTCGGTGAAGGACGCCCGCAAGCTGATCGCCGACGGCACCATTTCCGGCGGCATGATCCCGAAGGTCGAGACCTGCATCTACGCGCTGGAGCAGGGCGTCGAGGGCGTCGTCATCATCGACGGCAAGATGCAGCACGCGGTGCTGCTCGAGCTCTTCACCAACCAGGGCACGGGCACGCTGATCCACAAGTGATGCGGAAGCAAAAAACGAAAGCCGTCATGGCCGGGCTTGTCCCGGCCATCCACGATCTTTCGGCCCGCACCGAGAACGTGGATGCCCGGGACTTGCCCGTCCAGATGCGCTCCGCGCTTTTGGCCGAGCCTGACGGATCGAGAGCGAAGCAACGACGCCGCTCTGCCCTCACCCGCTTCCTCATGACGCTGCCGGCCGCGGCCGTCTCGTTCTTCTTCTCCTCCGCTCCCGCCTTCGCCGACCTCAAGATCTGCAACCGCATGTCTTACGTGGTCGAGGCTGCGATCGGCATCGACGACAAGGCGGCGACCGCGACGCGCGGCTGGTTCAGGATCGATCCCGCCACCTGCCGCGTGGTGGTGCAGGGGACGCTGACCGCCGACCGCATTCTGCTGCACGCCCGCGCGCTCGGCGTCTATGGCGCCTCCCCGATCCCGCAGAGCGGCAGCGATACGCTCTGTGTCGCGCAGGACAATTTCGTCATTGCGGCGGCCCGGCAATGCCGCAGCGGCCAGGCCCAGGCCGCGTTCACGCAAGTGACGCCGACGCAAGGCGCCGACGGCAACCTCGTTGCCTATCTCGCCGAGGATTCCGAATATGACGACGAGCAGGCGCGCCTTGCCGGCATCCAGCGGCTGCTGGTGATCGCAGGCTATGATGCCGCGCCGATCGACGGCGTCGACGGGCCGAAGACGCAAGGCGCGCTGGCCGCGTTCCTGAAGAGCCGCGGTCTGTCGTCGGACGTCGTGGGCTCGCCGAACTTCTTCAAGACCATGGTCGATGCGGTGCAGACGCCGTCTGCGACCGGCCTCACCTGGTGCAACGACACGCCGCACAAGGTGATGGCGGCGATCGCGACCGACGACGGCAAGTCCGTGACCAGCCGCGGCTGGTACCGCATCGATCCCAAGACCTGCCTGCATCCTGATGTGACCGGCACCCCGAAGCAGATCTTCAGCTTCGCGGAAGCCGTCGACGCCGACAACCGCGCCGTCAAGTTGAAGGACCGGCCGCTGAACTGGGGCGGCGACAGGCAGCTCTGCACGCGCGAGACCAAGTTCGAGACCAACGAGCAGACCGATTGCGGCGTGCGCGGCTTCGCGGCGACGGGATTTGGCGCGGTCGATATGTCGAGCGGCGGCAAGACGCTGCGCTTTGCGGTGCCGTGATCGAGAGGGTTTTGATGACTTCACCCCGCGCCTTCACCCATGTCGACACCTGGGTGTTCGACCTCGACAACACGCTCTATCCGCATCACGTCAATCTGTGGCAGCAGGTCGATGCGCGGATCGGGGAGTTCGTCTGCAACTGGCTGAATGTCGGCCCGGAGGAAGCGCGGGCCATTCAGAAGGATTATTACCGGCGCTTCGGCACCACCATGCGCGGCATGATGACCCTGCATGGCGTTTCCGCCGACGACTATCTCGCCTACGTCCACAAGATCGACCATTCGCCGCTGGAGCCGAACCCGGCGCTCGGCGAAGCCATCGCAAAATTGTCGGGGCGCAAGCTGATCCTGACCAACGGCTCGGTCGACCATGTCGACGCGGTGCTGGCGCGACTTGGGCTCGGCTCGCATTTCGACGGCGTGTTCGACATCATTGCCGCGGAGTTCGAACCGAAGCCGGCGGCGCAGACCTACCGGAAATTCCTCGCCGACCATTCGGTCGACCCGACCCGGGCCGCGATGTTCGAAGACCTCGCCCGCAACCTCACCGTCCCGCATCAGCTTGGCATGACCACCGTGCTGGTGGTGCCTGATGGAACGAAGGAGGTGGTGCGGGAAGACTGGGAACTGGAGGGCCGGGACGCCGCCCATGTCGATCACGTCACGGATGATCTGACGGGGTTTTTGGGCAGGCTGTCCCACAAATAGTGCCGTCGCGGGGCGCGAAGCCAGCCCGGGACGACAGTGGAGTATGCCTTGACTCCGCTCCTCCAAATCCCGAAAAAGCGCCCCAATCCATCAAAATTCCCGCTTCCCAGAGGAAATCCCGATGTCCCTTGCAGCCCTCGAATCCACCATCAACAGCGCCTTCGACGCGCGCGAGACCATCTCGACCTCGACCAAGGGCGAGGTGCGCGAGGCCGTGGACCAGGCGCTGGAGACCTTGGACAAGGGCGAGGCGCGCGTTGCCGAGCGCGGCGCCGACGGCAAGTGGAAGGTCAATCAATGGCTGAAGAAGGCCGTGCTGCTCTCGTTCCGCCTCAACGACATGGACGTCATTGGCGGCGGTCCCGGCAAGGCGAGCTGGTGGGACAAGGTGCCCTCGAAGTTCGAAGGCTGGGGCCCGAACCGCTTTCGCGACGCCGGTTTTCGCGCGGTGCCGGGCGCGGTCGTCCGCCGTTCGGCCTTCATCGCCAAGAACGTCGTCTTGATGCCGTCCTTCGTCAATCTCGGCGCCTATGTCGATGAGAGCACCATGGTCGACACCTGGGCGACCGTCGGCTCGTGTGCGCAAATCGGCAAGCGCGTGCACATCTCCGGCGGCGCCGGCATCGGTGGCGTGCTCGAGCCGCTGCAGGCCGAGCCCGTGATCATCGAGGACGATTGCTTCATCGGCGCGCGCAGCGAGGTCGCCGAAGGCGTGATCGTGCGCAAGGGCGCGGTGCTGGCGATGGGCGTGTTCCTGGGCGCCTCGACCAAGGTCGTCGACCGCGAGACCGGCGAAATCTTCATGGGCGAAGTCCCCGAATATTCGGTGGTGGTGCCCGGCGCGCTGCCCGGCAAGCCGATGAAGAACGGCCAGATCGGCCCCAGCACCGCCTGCGCCGTCATCGTCAAGCGCGTCGACGAGCGCACGCGTTCCAAGACCAGCATCAACGAGCTGCTGCGGGACTGAGCTGCGCCACGAGCGCTATTCCCTGCCCGTCACCCTGGGGTGGCCGCCTCTTCGGCGGCCCGCGAAGGGCGACGGGCCTGATCCTGTATCGAACCCCCTCTGCCTCCATCGCGACCAATTTCCGGGCGGCCCCTTTCCGCCGGAGCCTTCGCCATGGACTGGACCTCGTACCTCTTCCGTTTCGACGGCCGCATCAATCGCGCCCTGATGTGGCAGGCGCTGCTGATCGTCGCGCTGCTGGCGGCGGTGCTGGAGAACCTCAGTCCCGTCATCGGCCTTCTCGACGGGACCAGATCCGCAGCCAGGCTCGGCATCGAGTTCGACTTTGACTTCGGGCTCGACGACCTCTTTCGGGTGGTCGATCCCGGCGCCTGGCATTTGCTGGCCTCGACCGACCGCGTGACGCTGATCCTGAAGTGCTTCGGCACGCCGCTATTCCTCTGGATTTATCTGGCGACCGCGATCAAACGGCTCCACGACCGCGGCAGGAGCGGCTGGTGGATCGTGCTTTTCTTTTTCCTCCCCAACCTGCTGCTTCACCTCTCGAACCGGCTGCCTCCAGCGTTCGCTTTCCTCGACTGGGCCGGCTACGCACTTTGGCTGTGGGGCTTCGTCGAGATGTTCATTGTGCCCGGCACGTCGGGTACCAACCGGTTCGGCCCCGATCCGCTGGCCGAAGCCGAGAACGATTCCACGCCCGCAACGCCGGCTGCGAAAGGCTGGGACCAGAGCCGCGAGCTCGAAATTGTCCCGCCCAGTGCTAGCCCACCCGGCGGCATGCATGTTAAGCGGGGCGCATGACCGATGCTCTCTCCATTGCCCGCGATCTCATCCGCTGCCCCTCGGTAACCCCTGAAGATGCCGGTGCACTCGGGGTGCTCGAAAAAGCCTTGGGCGACGCAGGCTTCACCTGCCACCGCGTGACCTTCAGCGAGGAAGGCACCGCCGACGTCGACAATCTCTATGCGCGGATCGGCACCGAAGGCCCGCACATCACCTTTGCCGGCCACACCGACGTGGTGCCGCCGGGCGATGAGAGCGCATGGAGCGTCGGCGCGTTCTCCGGCGAAGTGAAGGACGGCGTCCTGCACGGCCGCGGCGCGGTCGACATGAAGGGCGGCATCGCCTGCTCGGTCGCGGCGGTGCTGGAGCATCTGGCCGCCAACGGCGGCAAGCCGCGCGCCGACGGGGCGGGCTCGATCTCGTTCCTGATCACCGGCGACGAGGAAGACGTCTCGATCAACGGCACCATCAAGCTGCTGAAGTGGGCGGCAGAGCGCGGCGAGAAATTCGATCATTGCGTGCTGGGCGAGCCCTCCAATGTCGAGACGCTCGGCGACACCATCAAGGTCGGCCGCCGCGGCTCGCAATCCGGCACGCTCTATGTCGACGGCGTGCAGGGCCACGTCGCCTATCCGCATCGCGCCTCCAATCCGGTGCCGGATATTTCGCGGCTGATCGTCGCCATCAGCGACGAGCCGCTCGACCATGGCAGCGCGCAGTTCCAGGCGTCCAATCTCGAATTCACCTCGGTCGACGTCGGCAACAAGGCCAACAACGTGATTCCGGGCGAAGCCCGCGCCAAATTCAACATCCGCTACAACGACAACCACACCCAGGCGAGCTTGCGCGAACTGGTCGAGACGCGCCTCACCAAGGCCTGCGGCAACCGCATCAAGGCCCGCATCGTCTGGGAGCCCTCGAACTCCAACGTGTTCGTGACCAAGCCCGGCCCGTTCACCGATCTCGCGGTGTCCGCGATCGAGGAAGTGACCGGGCGCAAGCCGGAGCTGTCGACGTCAGGCGGCACGTCGGATGCGCGTTTCATTTCGAGCTACTGCCCGGTGATCGAGTTCGGCCTGGTCGGCCAGACCATGCACCAGGTCGACGAGCGCGTGCCGGTCGCCGATCTGGAGAAGCTGACGAAGGTCTATCGCGGGATTTTGACGCGGTATTTTGGGTAGGCCCCTATATCGCCCAGCCCTCCGCCGTCATGCCCGGGCTTGTCCCGGGCATAACGTCCGTGGCGGTATCAGGCCCTAATAATCCACCTTCATCAGATACAGCCCGTCCGGCGGCGCGACGATGCCGCATGCGGCGCGGTTGCGGGCTTCAAGTGCTGCGGAGAGATCATCCGCGGTCCAGCGGCCCTCGCCGACCCAGACCAGCGAGCCCACCATCGAGCGCACCTGGCTGTGCAGGAACGAGCGCGCGGAGGTAACGATGATGATCTCGCGGCCATCACGCGTCACGTCGAGCTGGTCGAGCGTTTTCTCCGGCGACTTGGCCTGGCATTCGGTGTCGCGAAACGTCGTGAAATCGTGCTTGCCGAGCAAGCGTTGCGCCGCCGCATGCATCGCGTCGGCATCGAGCTTGCGCGGCACGCGCCAGGCGTGGCCGATGTCGAGGGCGAGATTGGCGCGGGTGTTGATGACGCGGTAGCGGTAGTGGCGCTTCACGGCGGAAAAGCGCGCCTCGAAACTATCAGGCACGACCTCGGCCTCCAGCACCGCGATCGGATGCGGCCGCAGATGCGCATTGAGCCCGTCGCGAAAACGGCCCGGCGGAAATGATTTGTCGACATCGACATGCGCGACCTGGCCACGCGCATGCACGCCGGCATCGGTACGGCCGGCGCCGTGCACGCGCAAATCCGCACCGGTCATCGCCTTCACGGCCGCCTCCAGCGCGCCTTGCACCGAGGGCAGCGTGTCCTGGATCTGCCAGCCGAAGAACGGCGCGCCGTCATATTCGATGGTGAGCTTGTAGCGGGGCATCGCTGACTAGTTGAACCTCGCTCCCGCCTTCAACGGCGTGCCGCGCAAAAAGTCCGCGGCCTGCATCCGGCCCTTGCCTTCGCGCTGCAGCTCGATGATGCGGATCGCGCCTTCGCCGCAGGCGATGGTGAGCTGATCGTCGAGCACCGCGCCCGGTTCGCCAGAGTCTTGTCCCAGCTCGCAGCGCAGGATCTTGACGCGCGAATTCTCCAGCTCCGCCCAGGCGCCGGGGAACGGCGACAGGCCGTGGATGTGACGCAGCACCTCGCGCGCCGGCTTGCTCCAGTCGATCCGCGCCTCGGCCTTGTCGATCTTGGCGGCGTAGGTGACGCCGTCCTCGCTCTGCTTCCTGAGCTGGAGCCCGCCGCGGGCGAGCGCGGCCATCGCGCGCACCATGAGATCGGCGCCTAACCGCGACAGGCGATCATGCAGATCGAGCGCAGTCATGCTGTCGGTGATGGCAAGCCGCTCGGCCATGGCGACGTCGCCGGTATCCAAGCCGACATCCATCTTCATCACCATGACGCCGCTCTCGGCATCGCCGGCCATGATCGCGCGGTTGATCGGCGCCGCGCCACGCCAGCGCGGCAGCAGCGAGGCGTGCAGATTGTAGCAGCCGAGCTTCGGCGCATCGAGGATCGCCTGCGGCAGGATCATGCCGTAGGCGACGACGACAGCGGCATCAGCCTCGAACGCGCTGAATTCGGCAAGTGCCTCTTCGGTCTTCAACGTCTTCGGCGTCAGCACGGGCACGCCGAGCTTTCGCGCGGCTTCCTCGACCGGGGTCGGCTGCAATTGCAGGCCGCGCCGCCCGCCCGGCTTCGGCGCGCGGGTATAGACGGCTGCGATCTCGTGGCCGTGCGCGACGAGCTCGAGCAGCGTCGGCACGGAGAAATCGGGCGTGCCCATGAAGATCAGGCGAAGGGGCATGTGGCTGCGTTCGGGTGAGAGTTCTGGTTCTCCGTCATGCCCGGGCTTGTCCCGGGCATCCGCGTTCTTGGCCGAGAAGGAAGCAAGGCGTGGACGGCCGGGTCAAGCCCGGCCATGACGGCTGGAGACGTGTCGCTTTATTCCGCTCGCTTGGCGGCTTTCTCGAACTTCTTCATCACGCGGTCGCGCTTGAGCTTCGACAGATAGTCGACGAACAGGACGCCGTTGAGATGATCGATCTCGTGCTGGATGCAGGTGGCGTAAAGGCCTTCGGCGTCCTCCTCGTGCACCTTGCCGTCGAGATCGGTGAAGCGCACGCGCACTTTCGCGGGGCGTTCGACCTCCTCGTAATATTCGGGGATCGAGAGGCAGCCTTCCTCATAAACCGACAGCTCCTCGGACGAGGCGATGATCTCGGGGTTGATGAAGACGCGCGGCAGCGGCTTGGTCTCGCCGTTCTCGTCGCGCTTGGCAAGGTCCATGGTGATCAGCCGCAGCGGCTGCGCGATCTGGATCGCGGCCAGGCCGATGCCGGGCGCGTCGTACATGGTCTCGAACATGTCGTCGGCAAGCTTGCGGATCTCCGAGGTGACCTTCTCGATCGGCTTGGAGACCAGACGCAGCTGCTTGTCGGGCAGGATGATGATTTCTCTGAGGGCCATGGCCGCGATTTAAGCCCCAGGCCGGATGCGGTCAATGCGGCCAGGAACCCTGTTAACCCCTCGCTAACCATAAAGCTTCGTCTTTTGTTAACCATAAAAATTAGGGGAGCATTAACCGCCTACGTTCTCCCTTCGTTCGCTAATGCCCGGCGAATCGGCTACAAGGCGCCATGAACGAGATCATTTTCATGCTGGGCGAATGGCCGGTGCGCACCATCGATGCGCTGATCGGCTTCGGGGCCCTCGTCCTCATCCTGCTGGTGGCCATCGCAATCGTCATCGCGCGGTCCGGCCGGCGCGGCGCGGAACTCGCGATGGCACATGCGATCCGGGCTGACGAGCTCGAGGAGCGCTTGAGCGAGGTGCTGCGCGCCCAGAGCGAGTCTTCCGGCCGGGTCGACGCCATGACCCAGGCGCTGGCGGGACGCCAGGCCGAGATGGCGCGGGCGGTCAACGAGCGGCTGGATTCGGTGACCCATCGCGTCGGCCAGTCCATGGAACATTCGACCCGCAACACTATGGAGAGCCTGCGCGCATTGCACGAGCGGCTCGGCATCATCGACAGCGCGCACAAGAACCTCACCGATCTCACCACGCAGGTGACGACCTTGCGCGACGTTCTCGCCAACAAGCAGTCGCGCGGCGCCTTCGGCCAGGCGCGGATGGAGGCGATCGTCCAGGACGGCCTTCCCAAGGGGGCCTACGAGTTCCAGTTCACGCTCTCGACCGGCAAGCGGCCCGACTGTGTCGTGTTCCTGCCGGACCAGCGCCCGCTCTGCATCGACGCGAAATTCCCGCTGGAGGCGATGACGGCGCTGCACGACGCCCGCACCGACGAGGAGAAGCGCGTTGCCACGCAGCGGCTGCGCGGCGACGTGATGAAGCATGTCAGCGACATCGCCGAAAAATATCTCGTTACCGGCGAGACCCAGGAGATGGCGCTGATGTTCGTGCCGTCGGAATCGGTCTACGCCGAGATCCATGACGGCTTCGACGACGTGATCCAGAAGGCCTACCGCGCCCGCGTCGTGCTGGTGTCGCCCTCGCTGCTGATGCTGGCGATCCAGGTGATGCAGCAGATCATGAAGGACGCGCGCATGCGCGATGCCGCCGACCAGATCCAGACCGAAGTGATCAAGCTCGGCGACGACCTGGGTCGTCTCAGGGATCGCGTGGTCAAACTGCAGAAGCATTTTTCCGATGCGAACGAGGACGTCCGCCAGATCCTGATCTCCGCCGACAAGATCGAAAAGCGCGCAGGCCGCATCGAGGAGCTCGATTTCAGCAAGAGCGATACTCCGGAAGGACCGCGCCTGGTGGCAGGCGCCGGCGAGCTGTTTCCGCGGAAGCTGCAGGCGGGGGAGTGATCGGGGCGACACTGTCATGCCCCGCGCAGGCGGGGCATCCAGTACGCTGCGGCGGTTATGATTGAATCGAGATGCCGGTGAATCGAGATGCCGGTGATTACTGGATCGTCCGCCTTCGCGGAGGATGACGGCGGTGGAGGCGGTCAAGCGGGTGCACGCCATTACTACGTCTACATTCTCGCGAGTAAGATTGGCGGCACTCTCTATATTGGTGTCACGAACGACCTGATCCGCCGCGTCGCAGAGCACAAGTCAAAACTCATCGAGAGCTTCACGGAAAAGTACGACGTCGCGAGGCTCGTCTACTTCGAACAGTTCGACGATCCCGAGAACGCGATCAAGCGGGAAAAGCGTCTCAAAAAGTGGAACAGGGCCTGGAAGGTTCGGTTGATCGAGCAGCAAAACCCAAATTGGAATGATCTTTATCACGAGATCGCTGGCCACCATGACGCCGTCTCGATCTGTCATGCCCCGCGAAGGCGGGGCATCCAGTACGCCCCGGCGGTTGAAATTGAATCGAGCCGCTGGTGATTACTGGATCGTCCGCCTTCGCGGACGATGACACCGAGGATGCATCGACGACTTTCCGTCTCGCTGGCGTCACCAGAGTCTTTTCCCCCAGAATCTGCTAACACCCCCCTCATGACCGCACCCGACGCGACCTCCCCCGCCGCCGCTCCTGCGACCTCCTGGCGCGATAGTCTTGCCGTTTACCTGCAGCCGCGGGTGCTGATCGTGCTGTTCCTCGGCTTCTCCTCCGGCCTGCCGCTGGCATTGTCGGGCTCGACGCTGCTGGTGTGGATGCGCGAGGCGGGGGTCGACCTCAAGACCATCGGCCTGTTCGCGCTGGTCGGCACGCCCTACACGCTGAAATTCCTCTGGGCGCCGCTGGTGGACGCGCTGCATGTGCCGCTGTTCACCCGCGCGTTCGGGCGGCGGCGCGGCTGGCTGCTGTTCTCGCAGCTCTTGCTGATCGTCGCGATCCTGCTGCTGGCCATGACCGACCCCGCGCGCTCGCCGTTCTACGTCGCGCTGGGCGCGCTGCTGGTGGCGACGACATCGTCGACGCAGGACATCGTGGTCGACGCCTTCCGCGTCGAGAGCCTGCCGGAGAGCGAGCAGGCCGCCGGCATGGCGGCTTATGTCGCCGCCTACAGGATCGGCATGCTGGTCTCGACCGCGGGCGCGCTGTTCATCGTCTCGGGCTTCGAGGGCACCGGCATTCCGCGGCAATCGGCCTGGATGTGGGGCTATGTGGTGATGGCTGCGATGGTGCTGATCGGCACGATCACGGCGCTGGCCGCGACCGAGCCCGGGCAATCGGAGCGGGCTGAAGCCGCGAGGAAAACGGAGACTGCGTTTGCGCGCGTGCTGCGCGCGGCGATCGGGGCTTTCTCGGAGTTCCTGTCGAGGAAAGACGCGCTCGCCGCGCTGTCTTTTGTCGTGCTGTTCAAGTTCACCGACGCTTTCTGCGGCACGATGACCGCGCCGTTCGTGATCGACCTCGGCTTCACCCGCAACGACTATGCAGCCATCGTGAAGGGCGTCGGCCTCGCCGCGACCCTGATCGGCGGATTTGCCGGCGGCTTCGTCGCGCGGCGCTATCCGCTTGCGGCATCGCTCTGGATCGGCGGCGTGGTGCAGGCGCTGGCCAATCTGACCTTCTCCTGGCTCGCCATCGTCGGCACCAATCAATGGGCGCTGGCGCTCGCCATCTGCGCCGAGAATTTCACCAGCGCCATCGGCACCGTGATCTTCGTCGCCTATCTCTCGGCGCTGTGTCAGAACCCGCTGCACACGGCGACGCAATATGCGCTGCTCACCGCGCTCGCGGCGGTGGGGCGGACCTATCTCTCGTCGGGTGCCGGATTCGTGGCGGCTGCGACCGGCTGGCCGCTGTTCTTCGTGATCTGCGTGCTGGTGGCGATCCCGAGCCTGATTCTGCTGGCCTGGCTGCAGAGGCGCGGGCATTTCGAGGCGCTGGGGCCGGTGAGGGTGTAGCCACCACTCGCTGTCATGCCTCGCGAAGGCGGGGCATCCAGTACTCCGAGACAGTTGTGATTGACCGAGAGGCTGCGGCATACTGGATCGCCCGCCCCTGTGCGCAATTGCGCACTAGGCGGGCGATGACACCGGGATCGAAGAGAACACGCCGCCTATTGCTTCCTGATGATGCTCCACTTGGTGATCACGGCTTCGCTCATCTGGCCGGCATCGCTGGCGCAGGCGATCTCGTCGACCTTGACGGAGATTTCCTTGCCGACGAACGATTTCAGCTGCGTGGCCTGCGCGTCGCTGGAGGTGACGAGCTGGAAGGTCTCCGGCCCGGTCTCCAGATTGCAAAGCCCGTTCGGCGCCGGCAGGCGGCGCGGCTCGGAGGTGATCTGGTACATCGCGATCCGCTTGCCCGCCTTCTTGACGTCGCGCACCTTCATCGCGTTCAGCTCGCCCGACAGCACGTCGCCGGTATTGATCGGCTTGCCGGGCTTGGACGGCGGCGGCGTGTCGTCACCCTGCTGCGCGGCGATGGCCGGAGTCACCAGCATCGCCATCGTCGCGACCAATGCCAATCGTGTGGCGAAGAGTTTCGTCATGTCGTCCGTTCCGTGAGATCTATGGGATGGCTAGAACAGGGTCCGCTGCCGCATCGCTGCCGATAGCGTACCTTCATCGAGATAATCAAGCTCGCCGCCGACGGGAACCCCGTGGGCGAGCCGCGTCACCTTCACATTGGCGTCCTGAAGCAGGTCGGTGATGTAATGCGCCGTGGTCTGGCCGTCGACCGTCGCATTCAGCGCCAGGATGATTTCGTGCACCTCGGCCGCATGCGCGCGCGCAACCAGCGCGTCGATGGTCAGATCCTGCGGGCCGACGCCGTCGAGCGGCGACAATGTCGCGCCCAGCACATGATAGCGCCCTTGGGTCGCGTTGGCCCGTTCCAGCGCCCAGAGGTCGGCGACGTCGGCGACGACGACGATGATGGATGGATCGCGCTTCGGATCGGTGCAGACCGTGCAAGGATTCTGCGTGTCGATGTTGCCGCAGGTCTTGCAGACCTCGACCTTGTCGAGCGCGACCTGCAGGGCCGAGGACAGCGGCATCATCAGCGCTTCGCGCTTCTTGATCAGATGCAGCGCCGCGCGCCGCGCCGAGCGCGGACCGAGGCCCGGCAGCCGCGCGAGCAGCTGGACCAGCCGCTCGATTTCAGGACCTGCAACAGCGCCCATATTATTGGCCGAACAGCCCCGGCGGTAGGCCGAGCCCACCGGTGAGAGCCTGCATCTTCTCCTGCATCGCAGCCTCCGCCCTGCGGCGCGCATCGCCCATGGCGGTGACGAGCAGGTCTTCCAGCACCTCGCGCTCTTCCGGCTTCATCAGCGAGGGATCGATCTTGACGGCCTTGACGTCCATCTTCGCGGTCATGCGCACGGCAACGAGGCCGCCGCCGGAGATGCCCTCGACTTCCACGTTGGCGAGCTGCTCCTGCATCTCCTGCATCTTGGATTGCAGCTGCGCCGCCTGCTTCATCATGCCGAGAAAATCAGCCATCGGTGTCTGTCCTTGAAAAGGCCGGCTCAGAGATCGTCGTCGACGTCGGAACCGTCGGGCGGATCATCACTGCCATAGTCGGTGTTTATATTGGTTTCCGGCGTCTCCGGGGCAAGCCTGCGGACCTCGACGACCTTCGCGCCGGGGAAACGCGACAGCACCTCCTGCACGCGCGGATCGGCCTCAGCGGTACGCGCATGCTCCTGCTTGGCAGCCTGGTTCACCGAGCGCAGCGTCGGCTGGCCCTGCTCGTTCGACACGATGATGGTCCAGCGCCGGCCGGTCCACTGCTCGAACTTCTTTGCGAGCTCGGAGATCATGGTCTTGGAGGCGTTGGGCTCGAGCGCGACCTCCAGCCGGCCCTCCTCGAAACGAACGAGGCGCATGTCGCCTTCGAGCGCGCCCTTGGTCATGAGGTCGCGCTTCTGGCCCGCGAGCGCAACGAGCTGGGTGAAACTCGTGATGCGCAGTTGCGGCGCGGCGCCTTGCGGATCCGGGGCGGGCGCGGCCATCTGCGGCCGGGCGCCACCGCCGAAAGCTGATGGCGATGATGTCGGCATGCGAACAGGCGCGGCAGAAACCGGCGCTGCGGAGGCCATCGGCGCGGCCGGCGCGCTGCTGCGCGCAGCACTGCCGCCGCTCACGACCGGCGAGCCGCCGCCGTTCTGCTCCAGCATCCTGATGGCTTCGTCGGGTGTCGGAAGGTCGGCGACATAGGCGATGCGCACCAGCACCATCTCCGCGGCGGCGGCGGGACGCGTCGCGGCCTGCACCTCGGCGATGCCCTTGAGCAGCATCTGCCACATCCGCGACAGCACGCGCATCGAGATCTTCGCGGCGAACTCCTTGGCGCGCACGCGCTCGGTCTCGCCATAGGCGACGTTGTCGGCGGTCGCCGGCACGATCTTCACGCGGGTGACGAAATTGACGAATTCGGCGAGGTCCGAGAGCACGACGATGGGATCGGCGCCGACATCGTACTGATCACGGAACTCCTTGAAAGCAGCCGCGATGTCGCCGCGTGCCAGCGACGCGAAGAGGTCGATGACGCGGGTGCGGTCGGCAAGGCCCAGCATCTGCCTGACCGCATCGGCCTTCACGGTGCCTGCCGCATGCGCGATCGCCTGGTCGAGCAGCGACAGCGAGTCGCGCACCGAACCCTCGGCGGCGCGCGCGATGATGCCGAGCGCCTCCGGCTCGATCTCGACGTTTTCCTTGGTGGCGATATTGGCAAGGTGCTTCATCAGCACGTCGGCCTCGACACGGCGCAGGTCGAAACGCTGGCAGCGCGACAGCACCGTGACCGGAACCTTGCGGATCTCGGTCGTCGCGAACACGAATTTGGCGTGCTCCGGCGGCTCCTCCAGCGTCTTCAGGAAGGCGTTGAACGCCGCCGTCGACAGCATGTGGACTTCGTCGATGATGTAGACCTTGTAGCGGGCGCTGGCCGGCGCGTAGCGCACGCTGTCGTTGATCTGGCGGACGTCGTCGACGCCGGTGTGCGAGGCCGCGTCCATCTCCAGCACGTCCATGTGCCGGCTTTCCATGATCGCCTGGCAATGCACGCCCAGCGTCGGCATGTGGATGGTCGGCCCCTTCACCGAACCATTCGGCATCTCGTAGTTGAGTGCGCGGGCCAGGATGCGCGCGGTGGTGGTCTTGCCGACGCCACGGACGCCGGTGAGGATCCAGGCCTGCGGAATGCGCCCGGTTTCGAACGCATTGGAAACGGTGCGGACCACGGCCTCCTGGCCGATCAGATCGTCGAAGCTGGAGGGGCGGTATTTGCGCGCCAGCACCCGGTACGGCGCGTTGCCGGCCGGGCCGGCGCTATCGGGGTTGGGAGGGGCGCCAGCGTCGGTCATCAGTCGATCCGCAATGAAATGTCTCGTGGCCGGCTTTTTGCGGAAAGGAGCGCGCTGGCGGCTGGTGCCGCCGGCGCTGGTTCGCTCGAAAAACAGGTAGGAGACTGACGAGCGACCCGATCCGGACCTCGTTAGGGCTGCTTCCTTCCGGACCTGACCCGGTTGGCGAGTGGCTCGTCCACCGCCAATCTCCCGGTCCCTATTTGGGGCCAAAGGAGCCGGAAAGCAAGCGGGTATCGCCCGGATCAGGTTGCTCCTGCCCAGCATCCGGGCAATTGCCGGCCTGCCCAGCCGATAGGCTGTGCTTTCGCCGATGGGACCGCCTTGCTAAGAACGCTGACGGAACCCGTCCAACCAGAAGAGCAGTGATCCCAATGGTTACACGTCGTGATGTTGCATCGATTGTCGGACTTGGCGCGATGACCGCGGCTGCGCTGGCCGCGCCCGCCGTGGCCCAGACCGCCGAGCCGAACGAATCGACCTTCGCCCGCATCCGCCGGACCAAGAAGATGCGGATCGGCGCGGTCGGCGGCGGCGCGCCCTATTACATGAAGGACCTGTCCAGCGGCCAGTGGAAGGGCTTCTACATCGACATTGCCAAGGGGCTCGCCGACGACATGGAGGCCGAGCTCGAGATCACCGAGACCACCTGGGGCAATTCGGTGCTGGATCTGCAGGCCAACAAGATCGACATCTTCTTCGGCCTCAACCCGACCCCGAAGCGCGCGCTGGTGATCGACTTCTCGGTGCCGGTCTTCAACAACGCCTTCGCCATCCTCTGCAAGAAGGACTTCAAGCCGAAGAGCTGGGCCGAGTTGAACTCGCCCGACATCAAGATCGCCGTCGACCAGGGCTCCTCGCACGACCAGGTCGTCAGCCGCCTGACGCCGAAGGCGCAGATCACGCGGCTGAAGACCGCCGACGACGCCACCGCCGCGCTGCAGACCGGCCGCGTCGACGCGCAGTGCCTGATCACGATGCTGTCGCTGACCGTGCTGAAGAAGAACCCCTCGCTCGGCCAGCTCGTGCTGCCGACCCCGATCTTTGCGACGACGTCCAATGCCGGCTTCCGCCGCGAGGCCGACAAGACCTGGCGCGACTACGTCAACACCTGGATCGACTTCAACAAGGGCCTCGGCTTCATCCGCAACGCGATCATCACCAACATGGAGCTGGTGGGCGTGACGGAAGCGGACATTCCGCCGGGCGTTTCGTTGTAAGTTTCACCCGTCATTCCGGGGCTCGCGAAGCGAGAACCCGGAATCTCGCGCTACAATCTCTGGATTCCGGGTTCGCGACTTCGTCGCGCCCCGGAATGACGGTGCAAACGGAACCCACGATTGAGTTAATCACGCATGTATCAGTGGGACTTCGGCATCCTCTGGAGCTATCGCTGGCTCTTTCTCAACGGGCTTGGCGTCACCGTCGGCTTTACCGTGGTGATCGTCGTGCTCGGCCTGGTGTTCGGCCTGTTCGGCGCGTTCGGCAGCCTGTCACGCTTCAAGCCCGTGCGCCTTCTCGCCCTCACCTTCATCGAAGCGTTCCGTTGCACGCCGCTCCTGGTGCAGCTGATCTGGTTCTATTATGCGCTGCCGATCCTCGCCGGCGTCGAGATGACGCCGATCACGGCCTCGGCGCTGGCGCTCTCGCTCTATGGCGGCTCGTTCTATTCGGAGATCATTCGCGGCGGCATCATCTCGATCGACAAAGGCCAGTCGGAAGCCGGTGCCGCGCTCGGCATGACGCCGGGACAGAGCATGCGGCGCATCGTGCTGCCGCAGGCGATCAAGCGCATGATCCCGGCGCTGATGAATCAGTCGATCATCCAGTTCAAGAACACCTCGCTGGTCTCGGTGCTGGCGGTGCCCGACCTCGTCTACCAGAGCCAGGTCGCCGCCCATGACAGCTACCGGCCGCTGGAGACCTACACCGCGGTCGCAGTCGCCTATGCGGCGATCCTGATCCCGCTCACCATCCTGGTCCGCCGCGGCGAGAAGCGACTGGCGGTGAGCGAATGAGCGAGACGCAAAAGATAGAGATCCGAGCCTTACGCAAGAGCTTCGGCAGCAACGAGGTCCTGAAGAACATCAATCTCGACGTCGCCAAGGGCGGCGTCGTCGCGCTGATCGGACCGTCGGGGTCAGGCAAATCGACGCTGCTTCGCTGCATCAATCTGCTGGTCGTACCCGACGGCGGCAGCGTCCGCGTCGGCGACACGCGCTTTGCCTTCGGCGACGGCGCAGAACTCCCGGACGTGAAGACGCTGGCAAAATTCCGCGCCACCACCGGCATGGTGTTCCAGCACTTCAACCTGTTTCCGCACATGACGACGCTGCAGAACGTGATGGAAGGGCCGGTCACGGTGCGGCGCATGGCCAAGGCCGATGCCGAGAAGCTTGCGCGGGCGCAGCTCGCCAAGGTCGGCCTTGCGGAGAAGGCGGACCAATATCCGGCGACGCTCTCGGGCGGCCAGAAGCAGCGCGTCGCGATCGCACGCGCGCTCGCCATGGAGCCTGACGTCATGCTGTTTGATGAGGCGACCTCGGCGCTCGATCCGGAGCTCGTCGGCGAGGTGCTGAACGTGATCCAGCAGCTCGCGTCCGAAGGCATGACCATGGTGATCGTCACCCACGAGATCGCCTTCGCTCGCGAGGTTGCCGACCGTCTGATCTTCATGCGCGACGGAATCGTCGTCGAGGAAGGCCCGGCGCGGCAGGTGATCGACAACCCAAGGGAAGCGGCAACGCGCGCCTTCCTCAGCCATTTCCATCGCACCGGCGCATTGCCGCCGGTCAATGCAGCATCCTGATGTCTGATATCAATCGCGTCTATCTCGTCACCGGCGCCGCCAGCGGCATCGGCCGTGCCACCGCAAAACTGCTCGCCGCGTCCGGCACCGGGCTGCTGCTGCACACGCGCTCCAACGCGGAAGGTCTCGACACGACCGCAACGGAAGCCGAAGCGAAGGGCGCTGCCGTCGCCAAATGCCTCGGCGATCTCGCCGAAGCAACAGCAACCACCGACGCCGTCGCGGCCACGCAAGCTGCATTCGGCCGGCTCGATGGATTGGTTCTCGTCGGCGGCCATGCCCGGCGCGGTAGTGCGATTGGCACGCCAGCGGATGAGTTCCGCAGGGCCATGGACGAATCGGCGCTGGCCTTCACGCGGCTGGTCGATGCCGCGCTGCCGCTGCTGCGCGCGGGGCAAGACGCGCGCATCGTGGCGGTATCGTCCTTTGTCGCGCATGCGATACGACCTGATTTCGCGCCGTTCGCTGCGACCGCCGCGAGCCGCGCCGCGTTGGAAGCGCTGGTGCGCCTCACCGCGATCGAGCTCGCGGGCGACGGCATCACCGTCAACGCGGTGGCGCCGGGCCTCATCGTCAAGGACAGACCGAGCGAGAACCGGCTGTCGCCCGATCAGATCGCGGCCACCGAAGCGCTGATCCCGATGCGCCGCCGCGGCCGTCCGGAGGAAGTCGCAGAAATCATCGCCTTCCTGGCATCACCGAAGGCGTCCTACGTCACCGGCCAGGTCTGGCACGTCAATGGAGGCCTGACATGAGCGAAGCAACCGTCGAGCGCATCAGGCTGTTCCTGATCGAGAGCCCGATCAAGATGGCCCGCCTGCAGGGCGTCGGCAACGTCAAGGGCACCGTGAAACGGGTGCTGATCGAGCTGACCTCGAGCGACGGCGTGGTCGGCTGGGGCGAGGCGGCGCCGTGGGAGGTCTTCACGGGAACACCTGAGGCCGCGTTCTCCGCGCTCGACATCTATTTGCGGCCCATCGTTCTGGGCAAACCGGTTCGCCGCATCCGCGCGCTGATGGCGGAGCTCGACCGCGCGCTGGTCGGACACGCGGAAGCAAAAGTCGCGGTAGAGATGGCGCTGCTCGACATCGTCGGCAAATCATCGGGGCTGTCGGTCGCCGATTTGCTCGGCGGCCGCGTGCGCGACACCATTCCCCTCTCCTTCTCGATCGCCGATCCGGATTTCGCTGCGGACCTCGAGCGCATGCGGAAAATGGTTCCTGACGGCAATTTCATCTACAAGGTCAAGACCGGCGTGAAATCGCATCGCGAGGACCTCGATCATCTCGAGACGATCCGCAAGGAATTCGGTGACAAGGTGGACTTGCGCGTCGACTACAACCAGGCGCTGACACCGTTCGGCGCAATAAAAATCCTGCGCGATGTCGAGGCGTTCGCCCCGACCTTCATCGAGCAGCCGGTGCCGCGCAAATATCTCGACGTGATGGCGCAGCTCACCGCCGCGCTGGAGACGCCCGTACTCGCCGACGAAAGCTGTTTCGATCGCCGCGACATGATGGAGGTGGTACGCCGCGAGGCGGCCGACGCCGTCTCGATCAAGCTGATGAAGGCCGGCGGCCTGTTCGAGGCGCAGGCGATCATGGCGATTGCCGACATCGCCGGCCTGCCCGGCTATGGCGGCACGCTGTGGGAGGGCGGCATCGGGCTGGCCGCCGGCACGCAGCTGATCGCGGCGACGCCGGGCATTTCGCTCGGCTGCGAGTTCTACATGCCGCATCATGTGCTGACCGAGGACGTGCTGGAAGAGCGCATCGCCAATCGCGGCGGCCATGTCGTGGTGCCCGACGGCCCCGGCCTCGGCATCCGCGTCAGCGAAGCCTCGGTTCGTGCTAACGCAAGGGTGCTGGCGGAGGCGTGAGCCGCCGGTCGCGCGACGAACCCAGCTGTCGTCCCGGGTCTGCGCTGACGCTTGTCCGGGACGACGATCGTGTATGCGTGAGCAGCGGAGCCGCCAACCTTCCCCTTGCCAACTCCCTATCGTATGCTCGTGCCCAACAAGCCCGATCCCATCGGGCATTCGGAAACACCTATGTCTGATCCCGCCTGGTCGCTGCACTCCCGCCTGAAAGAGGACACCATCGACATCGGCGACTTGCCGCTGTCGAAGGTGCTCGTCATCAAGGACGCGCATTATCCCTGGTTGCTGCTGGTGCCGCGGCGCCCCGATGCGGTCGAGATCATCGATCTCGACGAGGTGCAGCAGGCGCAGCTGATGACCGAGATCTCCCGCGTCTCGCGCGCGCTGAAGGAGATCACCAAATGCGACAAGCTCAATGTCGCCGCGCTCGGCAACCTCGTGCCGCAGCTTCACGTTCACATCATCGCGCGCCGCACCAGCGACGCCGCCTGGCCGCGGCCGGTCTGGGGCGTGATGCCGCCCTTGGCGCACGACGCCGCAGAAGTTCAGAGTTTCATCAGCGCGCTTCGCCGCAAGATCTGGTTGGGTTGAAGGAATATAATGTCAGCATTCGACGCCTTTCCGCTGGGACAGCCCGCCTTCGTCACCAACATCCTCGATCGCGCCGCGCATCTGCGCCGCGACGACGAGAAGCTGTTCGCGATGGAGCAGAAGCCGACTTCGCGCGCCTATGTCGTTTATCGCGACTCGCTGCTGGTCAAGCGCGAGGGCGACAAGATTCGCGCGCTGCTCTCGATCGACGAGGCCCTGAAGTGCGGCGCCAATCCCGGCACCATCTTTCTCGGCCTGCGTGACGGCGCCGCGGTGTTCGGCATGGGCCTGGCGCAGGCCGCCGCCGAGAAGCTGGTGGGGCGTGAGGACTACACCGTGACCGAGCTGCGTGGCATGGCGATGCAGGGCGCGATCCCGCCCGAGGAGCTCTCGGCGATCGCGATGGCGAAATCGATGGTGAGCTGGCACCAGCGCCACGGCTATTGCGCCAATTGCGGCGCCCGCAGCGCGATGAAGGAAGGCGGCTGGAAGCGCGATTGTCCGGCGTGCAAGGCCGAGCACTTTCCGCGCACCGATCCGGTCGTGATCATGCACGTTGCCTCCGGCGACAAGTGCCTGCTCGGCCGCCAGAAGCAGTTTCCCCCCGGCATGTATTCCTGCCTCGCCGGCTTCGTCGAGGCCGCCGAGACCATCGAGGACGCGGTGCGCCGCGAGATCCTGGAGGAATCCGGCATTCGCTGCACCGACGTGCAGTATTACATGACGCAGCCCTGGCCCTATCCGTCGTCGCTGATGATCGGCTGCAGCGCGCGGGCCGTGAGCGAGGACATCGTCGTCGACCGCATGGAGCTGGAGGACGCGCGCTGGTTCACGCGCGAGGAGGCCGCCCTGATGCTGACGCGGACGCATCCAGACGGGCTCGCCGGCCCGCATCCCTTCGCCATCGCCCACCACCTGCTCGGCCGCTGGGTCCACGACAAGAGCTGACCGCCGATGGCGCTACCGAAGGCCGCGCCGCGCATCCTTTGCATCGGCATTCCCGTGCGCGACCTCACATTTCGGGTCGAGGCCGTGCCCGCGCGCGGCAGCAAGGCCAACGCCACGCATCTCGCCGAGATCTGCGGCGGCAATGCGCTCAATGCCGCCATCGCGATCGCGCGACTTGGCGGCCGCGCCGCGTTCACCGGACCGATGGGCGATGCGCGCGAGATGTCGAGCGGCTTTATCCTCGATCGCATGACCGCCGAAGGCATCGAGACCAGCCATATCGTGCGCATGCCCGATGTGAGCACGCCCGTATCTGCGATCATCATCGACGCGACAGGTGAGCGGACGCTGACGATTTATCGCGATCCCGCGCTGTGGACGGTCAAGCTGCCCGATGACGACACGCTGCTCGACGACTGCCGGGCTGTCCTGGTCGAGAGCCGCTGTGCGGAGTTCGCGATCTCCCTCTGCACCGAAGCACGCCGGCGCGGCATTCCCGTCATCGTCGGCGTCGACCGCGCGATGTCGTTGCAGGACGGCCTGCTGACCGCCGCCTCGCACCTGCTGTTCGCCAGCGAACAGGTGCAGGAGACGGCCGGTATCGCTGATGACGGCGAGGCCTTGAGGCGCCTCGCGCAGCTGACGCCGGCCTTCCTCGCCGCAACCCGCGGCCCGCGCGGCACGATCTGGCTGAACGAGACAGGCGAACTGGAGGAGATCCCGGCCTTCCCGGTCGAGGCGGTCGATACGCTCGGCGCGGGCGACGTCTTCCATGGCGCCTTCGCGCTTCGCCTCGCCGAGGGCGCGGAGGTCCGGGAGGCGCTGCGATTCGCCGCGGCCGCCGCAGCGCTGAAATGCACCCGCCATGGCGGTGGCCAAGCCGCCCCACAACGCGTTGAAGTTGAAGAGCTTTTGCACAACTGACCCTGGAGCAATCCACTGTTGCGCCGAGATTATGGGCTTGCTGTGGAAGGATTTTCTCTATATCAGGGAAATCAGCCCTTGAAATGGAACAACGTTCTTCAAATGACTGATGTCGCCGTCCAGATCCCCGAGACCAGCCGCCGCCTCGATGCCATCGATCGCAAAATCCTGATGGTACTCCAGGAGGATGCCTCCCTCTCCGTCGCTGAGATCGGCGACCGCGTCGGCCTGTCCTCGACCCCCTGCTGGAAGCGTATCCAGCGGCTGGAGGCCGACGGCGTGATCATCAAGCGGGTTGCCCTGGTTGACCAGAACAAGATCGGGCTCGGCATCTCCGTGTTCGTGTCGGTCGAGAGCTCCGACCATTCCGACGCCTGGCTGAAAAGGTTCGCCGAAGCCGTCAGCGCCATGCCCGAGGTGATGGAGTTCTATCGCATGGCCGGCGACGTCGATTACATGCTGCGCGTCGTGGTCGCGGACATGCAGGCCTATGACGTGTTCTACAAGAAGCTGATCAGCGCCGTGCCGCTGAAGAACGTCACCTCGCGCTTCGCGATGGAGAAGATCAAGTCGGTGACGGCGCTGCCGATCCCGGCGGTGGTGGCGGCCTGAGTCTCACGCCGGCCGAAATACCGGCAGCGCGACGTTGACGCGGGTGCCTCCGCCCGGGGCCGCTGCGATCTCGATCGTTCCGCCATGGGCCTCGACCAGGCTGCGCACCACCGCGAGGCCGAGGCCCGCGCCGCCGGTCGCGCGATTGCGCGACTTCTCCAGCCGATGGAACGGCTCCAGCACGGTCTGGCGTTGATCGGCGGGAATGCCGGGCCCTTCATCGTCGATCGACACGAGGAAGACACCGTCCTTCGTCGCGGTTCGCACATGCGCAGCGTGGCCATAGGCGAGCGCATTGTCGATGATGTTGGCGAAGATCCGCCGCAGCGCCAGCCGGTCGCCGAGCACGACGGCATTCCGGGCGCGCTCGTCCGTCACCAGGGCGACCGGTTTGCCCTGAACGCGCCGGTCGTGCACCTCGACGCCGATCAGCGCAGCGAGCTCGACCATTTCCTGTGACAGGCCGCCGGCGCCGGCCCGCGTCGACAGCAGCGCATCGTCCAGCAGCCGGATCATGTCGTCGATGTCGGCGACCGCCCGTTGTCGCTCGGTATCGTCGGCGATGTGCTCGACCCGTAGCCGCAGCCGGGTCGCGAACGTCCTGACGTCATGGGCGATGCCCCCGACCAGCGTCATGCGTGCACGCAACATCTCGGCGAGGCGGCCTTGCAGGCGGTTGAACGCGGCGATGACGGCGCGGATTTCCGGCGCGCTGCGGCGGGCGTCCGGCAGCGTCGGAGGATCGGCCGACAGATCGACCCGATCGACCGCCGCGGCGAGCTGCGCCAGCGGTCGCGTCTCGCGCTGCATGACGATCAGCGCCAGCAGCGCCACGATCGAGCCGAACAGGCCGGCGCCAAAGCCGACGGGCAGGCCGAACGGGGTCACCGGCAGGCGGGTATAGGCATCGATGATGAGAAGATCGCCGCCGCGCAGTCCGATGCGGAATTCGACGGCATTGGCCATCAGCCGTGCGAGACGGGGAAACAGACGGCTGGCGCGATGATCGGGCGGAGATACGATCTCCACCGCGCGGCCCGCAAGGCCGGCCGCATAGGTCTCGCGCAACTGTGCCTGCTGCGGCGGCGTCTCGCCGGCAACCGGCGCGCCCGACGGCACGATCCGCGCCATGAATTGCGGCGACGACACCGCATCGAGAACGGCCTGCCGCGCGTCGCCGGACATGCGCTCGAGCAGCGTTGCCAGCGCATCGAGCCGCGCCGGCGAAGGCCGCGTCAGCTCGTTTTCGTGCACCGTGGTTCGATAGAAGACCGCCAGGACGACGGTGACCACAACCGTGAATCCGACCAGTCCGATCAGAGCCAGCCGGGCGGCGAGCGTCACGCGCAGCATCATGACACCTGCTTCACGTTCGCGGTGAAGAGATAGCCGCCATTGCGCACCGTTGTGATCAGGTTGGAGCCGGGACTGGCGCCGTCGAGCTTCTTGCGCAGCCGCGAAATCAGCATGTCCACGGTGCGGTCGAACGGTTCGGCCGAACGTCCACGCGTCCAGTCGAGGATCTGGTCGCGGGTCAGCACCCGGCGCGGGCGCTGCACGAAGCAGCCGAGCAGATCGAACTCCGCACTGGTCAATTGCAGCGCCGCGATCGGGTCCTCGACGGTCTCGACGCTGCGCGAATCAAGATCGATGACGAAGCGGTCGAACGCAAAGCGCCGAAGCAGAGGCTTTACCGGTACCCCGCCGGCACGACGGAGGATGGCACGGACGCGCGCCAGCAGCTCGCGCGGCCCGAACGGTTTCGTCAGATAATCATCGGCGCCCATTTCGAGACCGACGACACGATCGATCTCGTCGCTCTTGGCGGTGAGCATCAGGATCGGAAGCGAATCGTCCGCCCGCAAGCGACGACAGATCGAAAGCCCGTCCTCGCCCGGCAGCATCAGATCGAGGATGACGAGGTCGGGCCGCACGCGCTGGAGCATCGAGTCCATCGCCTTGCCGTCGGCGACGCAGGCGATCTCGAACCCCTCGCGCCGCATGAAGTCGGCGACGAGGCGGCTGATCTCCGGGTCGTCTTCCACCATGAGAATCGTGGCTGCTTGCGTGTTCATGACCGCATTGTGGGCAACGGCCGGCGTCAAGCAAGGGCGCGGGCCCTCTTGTTACATAGTGTTACACGAGGCCGACAAAGCCATAACAATCGTTTCGTGCCGGCAATGCGCCGCAGACGCGGCTCGACCAGTCTCTTCCCGTGGCTCCGCTTAAGGCAGCCTCCCACAAGGAGACGACGACCATGACCAAGTTCTTCCTGACCTCACTCGTCATCGGCACCCTCTCGGTTGCCGCGGCAGCCGATGCCAATGCCTGGACGCGGTCGGCGACGGCGAGCGGGCCGCGCGGCACCTCGAGCGTCACCGTGAGCGGCAGCTGCGCCAATGGCAGCTGCACGCGCAGCGCCACACGTACCGGTCCTGCCGGGAACACCTACACCCGCACCGGCACGGTCTCGCGCTGAGCGGGCGGACCGTCGCCGCATCTGCCCCCGGGCGGCGACGGTCCATCGAAACAGACCAGAAAGGATCAGCACCATGACATCAATCGTCCGTGCCCTGCCGCAAGCTGCGGCCATCGTCGTCCTCGGCGCCTCGACCTCCGCATGGGCCCAGAGCCAGCTGCAAACGCAGATCACGCCGCAGATGCGCAACGAAGCGCGTACCGTCATGCAGGCCTGCCGTACCGATTATGAGGGCCTTTGCAGCAACGTCGCGCCGGGTGGCGGACGCATCCTGGCCTGCTTGCAATCCCATGCCGGCCAGCTCACCTCGTCCTGCGCACAGGCGCTGCCTCGCGCGCAGGCGCTACGGGACGGCGCCGTCCGCGCCGGCGTCGCCCCGAAATAGGGGGACGTCGTGGCCTATGCTTCTCTCCTGCTCGATCCGCCGATTCGGCGCGCGATCCTGGCAACCGCTGTCGGCCTGATGCTGCTCGAATATGGCATCGGCCGGCTCGCACACCACGACACCCACGACTGGCGCGAGAGCGTCGCCTCGTTCGGCGTCGCGCTGGGACAGAACCTGCTCCGTGCGATCGAGGCCGGTATTCTCGCCGTGCCGTTCGCCTTCCTGTACGAACACCGGCTGTTCGACTTTGAGCAGACCGCTCCGCTTGCGCTCGCAGGATTATTCATGGGCAGCGAGTTTCTGTACTATTGGCAGCACCGCGCCTCGCATCGGATTCGCTGGATGTGGGCGACCCATGCGGTGCATCACTCGACGACGCGACTGGACCTGACGGCGGCGATCCGGCTCGGCTGGACCGGCAACATCTCGGGCAATTTCCTGTTCTTCCTGCCGCTGGCTCTGATCGGCTTTCACCCGCTCGCGATCGTGGCGATGCTCGGGATCAACCAGCTCTATCAGTTCTTCATCCACAGCGGCTTCGCGCCGAAGCTCGGCGTGCTCGAATGGGTGCTCAACACGCCGAGCCATCATCGCGTACATCATGCCTGCAACGAGCCGTGTCTCGACAGGAACTACGGCGGCATCCTGATCGTGTTCGACCGCCTGTTCGGCACCTTTGCCGAGCGTCCCACGGATCAGCCGCTCCGTTTCGGCCTGGTCGGCGGCACCCCGTCCTTCAACCCGATCCGGATCGCGCTGGGCGAATGGATCGCAATGCTGGGCGACGCCTGGAAAACGCGCGGCGCAAGCGCGAAGCTGCGCGCCCTGTTCGGGCCGCCGGGAGGCTGAGCGCGAACGATCAGATCTTCTGATTGTACTCGCCGACTTCGGGATGGGTGCGCAGCACGCTGTTCACCATCTCGAACATGTCGTGCATGCGTTGTTCGGAGACCGGGCTCTCGACCACCACGACGAGCTCGGGCTTGTTGGAGGAGGCGCGGACCAGGCCCCAGCTGCCGTCCTCGACCGTGACGCGTACGCCGTTGACGGTGACGAGATCGCGGATCGACTGTCCGCCGATCTTGGCGCCCTTGGCCTGCAGACCTTCGAAGTGCTTCACCACCTGGTCGATGACGCCGTATTTGGTCTCGTCGGCGCAATGCGGCGACATGGTCGGCGACGACCAGGTCTTTGGCAGCGCATCCTTCAGATCCGCCATCGACTTGCCGGGGGCGCGGTCGAGCATGTCGCAGATCGCGATCGCCGACACGAGGCCGTCGTCATAGCCGCGGCCATAGGGCTTGTTGAAGAAGAAATGGCCGGACTTCTCGAAGCCCGCGAGCGCGCCGGTCTCGTTGGTGCGGCGCTTCATGTAGGAATGGCCGGTCTTCCAATAGTCGGTCTTGGCGCCCTGCTTCTGCAACACGGGGTCGGTGACGAACAGGCCGGTCGACTTCACGTCGACGATGAAATGCGCGTCCTTGTGGATCGCCGACATGTCGCGCGCCAGCATGACGCCGACCTTGTCGGCGAAGATCTCCTCGCCGGTGTTGTCGACGACGCCGCAGCGGTCACCGTCACCGTCGAAGCCGAGGCCGACATCGGCCTTGTGATGCAGCACCGCATCGCGGATCGCGTGCAGCATCTCCATGTCTTCCGGATTCGGGTTGTATTTCGGGAAGGTGTGATCGAGCTCGGTGTCGAGCGGGATCACCTCGCAGCCGATCGCCTCCAGCACCTGCGGCGCGAACGCGCCCGCTGTGCCGTTGCCGCAGGCCGCGACGACCTTGAGCTTGCGCTTCAGCTTGGGACGGGAGGTGAGATCGGCGATGTAGCGCGCCGGATAATTCTCGTGGAATTGGTAGGAGCCGCCCGCCTTGTTCTTGAATTCGGCATTGAGCACGATTTCCTTCAGCCGCGTCATCTCGTCGGGGCCGAAGGTCAGCGGACGGTTGGCGCCCATCTTCACGCCGGTCCAGCCGTTGTCGTTGTGCGAGGCCGTGACCATTGCAACGGCGGGCACATCGAGATCGAACTGCGCGAAATAGGCCATCGGCGTCACCGCGAGCCCGATGTCGTGCACCTTGCAGCCCGCGGCCATCAGGCCGGAGATCAGCGCGTATTTGATCGAGGCCGAATAGCCGCGGAAATCGTGGCCGGTGACGATCTCCTGTTTGACGCCGAGTTCGGCGATCAACGCGCCCAGCCCCATGCCGAGCGCCTGCACACCCATCAGGTTGATTTCCTTCTGGAACAACCAGCGCGCGTCGTATTCACGAAAGCCCGTCGGCTTCACCATCGGCTCGGATTCGAAGGCGTAGGTGTTGGGCAACAATACGGATTTCGGCTTCGGGAACATTGAGACGGTCTCGTGAATGGGGGCGGGAATTGAGGCAGCCTTAGCGAATGCCGGGCCGCGGCGGAAGGCGGGAATGCAGGCTTATGGCCGATAATTGCGGCAGTTTGGTAACGAAGAAACGTTACCGCGAAGGCGACACCAAATGTATGACCGGAATGGGCTAACTCTGCAGCCGTGCTATCTCCTCTTCGACGACTGCCTTGAGAGCTGGCAGAGCCTGCTGAACAGTCTCCCACACAAGATGTGCTGCAACATCTTCATAGTTGTGGCGATAGACATTGCCTGCCGCCGCCATCTGTCTCCATGCGATCGCTGAGTGCCTTTCTTTCAGCTTCTCCGGCAGACGGCGAGAGGCTTCTGAAATGATCTCCAGACAGCGCGTTACAGCATAGACCGCCCGCAGGTCCGCCGCGAATGCCTGGCGATCTGCCGTGCCGGCGAACTCGGCTGCCAAATCGATGTGATGCAAGATGTCCCGCAGGGTCCCGTCGATCCGATTAGAAGGCATAGACAGCATCGGCCGTCGCGGCAGGAGCAACGTATGATTTCAGACCGTCGCGATTGACGACGTCAACCGGGCCATCAAACAGATTGGAGATGTATTCCTTGAGCTCGACGTAGTCGAAGACAGTGATCCGCGCGTCTGGATCGATCTCGACCATGATGTCGATATCGCTGCCGGGATGATTGTCACCCCTCGCGACCGAACCGAACAACGCGGCATGCAAAACGCCCCGCTCGCGAAGGGCGTGCTCGGACTGTCGCAGGATGGTAATCGGGTCGGGCCTGTCCATGGGCGGAATATAGCACCCAAACTGGCCTTAAGGGAGGCCTCCCCGGCCCAGAGCCAGTCTATTGCTCCAGCACCATCTGGCCGTTGGCATACTCGAAGCGCTTCAGGCGGGACAGAAAGGAGAGGCCGAGCAGGTTCTCCGACAGCGCCGCGTCGGGCAGCACCATGGCATCGACGTCGCGCACGATGAGGCCGCCGACATCGAGCATGGCGATGCGGGTGCGCGCGGCCTTGATGGTGCCGTTGGCCGTGGAGACGGTGGCGTTGTACTCGCTGCGCGAGGGACGAAGACCAAAGCGGGCCGCCGAGGTCTCATTCAGCGCAACCACGGAGGCGCCGGTGTCGACCATGAATCCGATGCGCTGCCCCTCGATCCGGCCCTCGGTCTGGAAATGACCGCGGCCGTCGCGGGAAATGGCGAGGCTGCGGCCTCCGGCCGGCGCGGTCGCCGCAACGGCAATCGTTGTGCGCGGCGCTGACGTGGCGGACGCCGAGCTCATCTTGTCCGCCATCTGCGCCATGAAGGTGCCGAGGCCGATCATGACGGCCGCGAAGATCATAATGTTACGCATTACACCACTTCCGAGCCGAAAGCCCGATTTCACCACGCGAGGCGTCCGTCCGCGAGCGGAGCCGCAGCCGGAGCGCTGCTATTTTGACGAAAAGGATGAGCGGAGGGTTAATGGGCCGGCGTGTTTCTCACGTCCCGCGCGGCTTCGCCCGGCGGGTCGGCACTGCGCTGGCCGGATCGTCCGGCCAGGGATGGCGCGGGTAGCGGCCGCGCAGGTCGGAGCGCACGGCACTGTAGCTGCCACGCCAGAAGCCCGGGAGATCACGCGTCACCTGCACCGGGCGCTGGGCCGGCGACAGCAGTTCCAGCACCAGCGGCACCTTGCCGGCCGCGATCGAGGGGTGGGTGTTGAGGCCGAACAATTCCTGCAGCCGCACCGCGATCGTTGGCCCCTGCTCCGCCTCGTAGTCGATCGCGAGCACGCTTCCGGTGGGCGCCTCGAAATGCGTCGGCGCCTCGCGGTCGAGCCGCGCGCGCATCTCCCAGGGCAAGAGCGCCATCAGCGCGTCGGAGAGATCGCCGGGGGAAATGTCCTTCAGCGCGATCTTGTCGTAGAGCGCGGGCACCAGCCAGTCGTCACGCCGCGCGATCAGCCCTTCGTCCGACAGGTCGGGCCAGTTGTCGCCCTCGGCCTTGCGCAAGAACATCACGCGGTCGCGCCATTGCTTGGCGGCCTTCGACCAGGGCAGCCGGTCGAGACCAGCGGCGATCAATCCATCGGCGAGGATGCGCGCGGTGTCCTCCGATGGCGAGACCGCGAGCGTGGCTTCCGACAGCGTGATCGCATGCAACACGCGCTTGCGCCGCGCGCGCAACGCCATCGCGCCGCGATCGAAGGAAATCTCGTCGGCGCTCTCGATATGCTCGGCGAAATGCCGCTCGATCTCGCCCTCCGTGATTTGCGCGGCGAGCAGGATGCGGCCGCTGGCCGCCGCGCCCGTCATTTCGCCGATCGCGATATAGGGCGCGCGGGCGAGCGAGGAGGTCTGCTCGACGGCCGCGCCACGGCCATTGGCGAGCACGAAGCTGCCATTGCCGCGATTGCGTGCGACGCGGTCCGGGAACGCATAAGCGAGCATCAGGCCGGTCGAAAGATCCTCCTGCGGCCCCGCTTTCTCCGACGCCGCCACTTGCGAGGCCCAGCGCCGCGCCAGGTCGCGCGCGCTTGAAGCGCGCTGTGAGCGATCGCGGCGGAACTGGTCGCGCCGATGCTCGAGGTCGACGCTGTCGCCGCCAAGCCCGCGCTCGGTGATGATGGCGGCGATCTCCGCGGCGGCTTCGCCCTCGCCGGCGCGATGCGAATCCACGATCATGCGCGCCAGCCGCGGCGGCAGCGCCAGCGCGCGCAGGCTTCTTCCCTCCGCGGTGATGCGGCCGTCGCCATCGAGCGCGTTGAGCTCGGAGAGCAGGCTCTTGGCTTCCTTCCAGGCCGGCGCCGGCGGCGGGTCGAGGAATGACAGCGCGGCGGGATTGGCGACGCCCCATTGCGCGAGATCGAGCACCAGCGAGGACAGGTCGGCGCTCAAAATTTCCGGCTGGGTGTAGGGCGCGAGCGACGCGGTCTGCGGCTCGTCCCAGAGCCGGTAGCAGACACCGGGCTCGGTGCGGCCGGCGCGGCCGCGGCGCTGGTCCACCGCCGCACGGGAGGCACGCACGGTCTCGAGCCGCGTCAGGCCGATGTCGGGCTCGTAGCGCGGCACGCGGGCCAGCCCGGAATCGACCACGATGCGCACGCCTTCGATGGTCAGCGAGGTCTCCGCGATCGAGGTCGCCAGCACCACTTTTCGCGTGCCCTTGGGTGCCGGCGCGATGGCGCGGTCCTGCACGGCGGCATCGAGCGCGCCGAACAGCGGCACGATCTCGATCGATGCATCCTGTACGCGCTCGCCGAGAAAATTCTGGGTGCGGCGGATTTCAGCGGCGCCCGGCAGGAAGGCCAGCACGGAGCCGCTGTCGGCGCGCAGCGCGGATGCAATCGCATCGGCCATCTGCCGCTCGATCGGTGCATCCGCCTTGCGGCCGAGATAGCGGGTGTCGACCGGGAAGGCGCGGCCCTCGCTTTCGACGACGGGTGCCTCGCCGAGCAGCTTTGCGACGCGCGCGCCGTCGAGCGTCGCCGACATCACGAGGATGCGCAGATCCTCGCGCAGGCCGGTCTGCGCATCACGGGCCAGCGCGAGGCCCAAATCGGCATCGAGCGAGCGCTCGTGAAATTCGTCGAACAGGATGGCGGCAATGCCTGACAGTTCGGGATCGTCGAGGATCTGGCGGGTGAAGATGCCCTCGGTCACCACCTCGATGCGCGTCGCGCGCGAGATCTTGGAGCCGAAGCGGACACGGTAGCCGACGGTCTCACCAGCGCGCTCGCCCAGCGATTTGGCCATGCGGTCGGCGCTGGCACGCGCCGCGATACGGCGCGGCTCCAGCACGATGATTTTCTTGCCCTTAGCCCAGGGGGCATCGAGCAGGGCGAGCGGCACGCGCGTGGTCTTGCCGGCGCCGGGCGGCGCCACCAGCACGGCGGCGTTATTGGCCTCCAGCGTGCGCGAGAGCTCGTCGAGCACGGCATCGATCGGGAGGGGCGTGTCGAAATTGCGGGGCAAATATCTATCCGGTCGTCATGCCCGGCCTTGTGCCGGGCATCCACGTCCTGGACTAGAAAACAGACGTGGATGGCCGGGGCAAGCCCGGCCATGACGGAATCATCCGCGATCGAGAATCATCAGCCCTGTACCGGCGGACGGCCGACGCTGTCGTAGGTGAAACCGGCGGCTTCCATGTCTTCGGGGCGGTAGATGTTGCGCAGATCGACGACGACGGGCTGCGCCATGACGCTCTTCAGCCGGTCGAGATCGAGCGCGCGGAACTGCACCCATTCGGTGACGATGACGAGCGCGTCGGCGTCTTGCGCGCAGGAATAGGCGTCCTCGCAATAGGTGATGTCAGGCAGCTCGCCCTTGGCCTGCTCCATGCCGACGGGATCGTACGCCTTGACCGTCGCGCCCATGTCGATGAGGCCTGTGACCAGCGGGATCGACGGCGCATCGCGCATGTCGTCGGTGTCGGGCTTGAAGGTGAGGCCGAGCACGGCAACCGTCTTGCCGCGCAGATTGCCGCCGAGCGCCTGGCTCACCTTGCGCGCCATCGCGCGCTTGCGGTTCTCGTTCACCGCCAGCACGGATTCGACGATGCGCAAGCTCACGTCGTAGTCCTGCGCGATCTTGATCAGAGCCTTGGTGTCCTTCGGGAAGCACGAGCCGCCGAAGCCGGGACCGGCATGCAGGAATTTGGTGCCGATGCGGTTGTCGAGGCCAATGCCGCGCGCGACCTCCTGCACGTTGGCGCCGGCCTTTTCGGACAGGTCTGCGATCTCGTTGATGAAGGTGATCTTGGTCGCAAGGAACGCGTTCGCGGCGTATTTGATCATCTCGGCGGTGCGGCGCGCGGTGAACATCAGCGGCGCCTGGTTCAACGACAGCGGACGGTAGATGTCGCCCATCACCTTGCGGCCGCGCTCGTCGGAGGTGCCGACCACGACGCGATCGGGAAACTTGAAGTCGCGGATCGCCGCACCCTCGCGCAGGAACTCTGGATTGGACGCGACCACGACGTCGGCGTTGGGATTGGCCTCGCGGATGATGCGCTCGACCTCGTCGCCGGTGCCGACAGGCACGGTCGACTTCGTCACCACGACAGTGAAGCCGGAAAGCGACTGCGCGATCTCTTTCGCGGCGGCGTAAACGTAGGACAGGTCCGCATGGCCGTCGCCGCGGCGCGACGGCGTGCCGACCGCGATGAAGACGGCATCGGCTTCTGCGACCGGCTTCTTCAGGTCGGTGGTGAAGTCGAGCCGCTTGGCTTTCACGTTGGTCGCAACCAGCTCGTCGAGGCCGGGCTCATAGATCGGGATCTCGCCGCGATGGAGCGCCGCGATCTTCTTCTCGTCCTTGTCGACGCAGGTGACGTCGTGACCGAAATCGGCAAAGCAAGCTCCGGACACCAGTCCCACATAGCCCGTGCCGATCATCGCGATACGCATGAAAATCCCTGTTTTTAGATTGGTTAACGAAAATGAAACCCCGGCGCGGGGCGGTTTAGCATTTTCTCGCGGGGAAGGAACAGTCCGCAGCGAAAAAAGCGGCACGGGAAGTGAATCGGTAAAGAAGTGGGAAACCGTAGCGGCCCCACACTGACCCACCCCCGAACAGGACGGGGCGGAACACGCCTCGAAAAGAGACACCATGGCACCAACAGGCACAATCGCAGGCAGCGGAGGCGTTGAGGCCACGGCTGCCGCACGTGTCGACTGGGTCGACTACGCCAAGGGCATCTGCATCATCATGGTCGTGATGATGCATTCGGTGCTGGGGGTCGAGCTCGCCGCCGGCGAGACCGGTTTCATGCATGTCGCCGTGGCCTTCGCAAAGCCATTCCGGATGCCGGATTTCTTCCTGATCTCGGGCCTGTTCCTGGCGCTGGTGATCGACCGCGACTGGCGCACCTATCTCGACCGCAAAGTGGTGCATTTCGCCTATTTCTATGTCGTCTGGGTGACAATCCAATTCGGATTCAAGGCGCCCGCTTTCGCCGCCGAGACGAGCTGGCACCACGCCGGCCTGTTGTATCTGGAATCCTTCATCGAGCCGTTCGGCACGCTGTGGTTCATCTATCTGCTGCCGATCTTCTTCGTCGTCACAAAACTGACACGCAAGATGCCGCCCCTCGCGATCTGGCTCATTGCCGCCGCGCTGGAGACGGACCGCATCACGACCGGCTGGACCACAATCGACGAATTTTCCGCGCGCTTCGTCTATTTCTATTCGGGCTATCTGTTCGCGCCTTACGTGTTCGCGCTGTCGGATCGCGCACGGAAGCATCCAGCGCTTGCGCTCGCGGCGCTCGCGACCTGGGCGCTGGTGAATGCCGGCCTCGTCGCTTGGGGCGTCAGCGAATGGGCGATCGTCTCGCTGTTGCTCGGCTTTGCCGGCGCCTGCGCGATCATTACGATGGGCACGTTGCTCGCGCGTGCAAATTGGATGAACGCCTTGCGCTTCTGCGGCGAGCATTCGATCGTGATCTATCTCGCCTTCTTCCTGCCGATGGCGGCAACACGGACGCTGCTGCTGCGCAGCGGAATCATCCCCGACGTCGGCACGGTGTCGCTGATCGTCACCGTCGCCGGCGTGCTCGGCGCGCTCGCGATCTGGCAGATCGCGCTGCGCCTCAACGCGCGCTTCCTGTTCGAGCGGCCGGACGCGTTCTGGATCGCGCCGAAGAAGGCCGGCGTGCGGTTGCAGGCGGCGGAGTAGCCACACCCTCGCTGTCGTCCCTGCCTAGTGCGCAATTGCGCGGGGGGCGGGGACGACGAGAGGTGTGAATCCGCCCAAAAATCCCCCACTCAAGGCTGTCAAAGCCCGCAAAAATTCATACATTGCGGCCATGCCAAAAACCTCTCCGAAGACCCCCGCCAAGGCTGACACCAAGCCTGCCACGCCGAAAGCCGCCGATAAGCCTGCTGCCAAGGCGGCCGCCGCGCCAGCTGCTGCCAAACCGGTTGCGGCGAAGGCCGCCGGCAAGGGCGACCACGTGTTCCTGGTCGACGGTTCCTCCTACATCTTCCGCGCCTACCATGCGCTGCCGCCGCTGAACCGCAAGTCCGACGGGCTGCAGGTCAACGCCGTGCTCGGCTTCTGCAACATGCTGTGGAAGCTGCTGCGTGACATGCCCGCCGACAACCGGCCGACGCACCTCGCCATCGTTTTCGACAAGTCCGAGGTGACTTTCCGCAATGCGATCTACCCCGAATACAAGGCACACCGGCCGCCGGCGCCCGACGATCTGATCCCGCAATTCGCGCTGATCCGCGAAGCAGTGCGCGCCTTCGACCTGCCCTGCCTGGAGCAAGGCGGCTTCGAGGCCGACGACCTCATCGCGACCTATGTGCGCGAGGCCTGCGAGCGCGGCGCCAGCGCGACCATCGTGTCCTCCGACAAGGATTTGATGCAGCTCGTGACCGATTGCGTCACGATGTACGACACCATGAAGGACCGCCGCATCGGCATCCCCGAGGTGATCGAGAAGTTCGGCGTGCCGCCGAACAAGGTCGTCGAGGTGCAGGCCCTGGCCGGCGATTCCACCGACAACGTGCCCGGCGTGCCCGGCATCGGCATCAAGACCGCGGCGCAGCTGATCACCGAATATGGCGACCTCGACCAATTGCTGTTCCGTGCCGGCGAAATCAAGCAGCCCAAGCGGCGCGAGGCGCTGCTCGAGAACGCCGAGAAGGCGCGGATCTCGCGCAAGCTCGTGCTGCTCGACGACAAGGTGAAGCTGGACGTGCCGCTCGACGACCTCGCCGTCCACGAGCCCGACGCGCGCAAGCTGATCGCCTTCCTCAAGGCGATGGAGTTCACCACGCTGACGCGCCGCGTCGCCGACTATTCGCAGATCGATCCCGCCAATGTCGACGCCGATGCGAGCAACAGCAGCAGCGCCCGGGGCGGCGATGGCGCGGCGAAAGCAAAGCCATCAGGGGATTCCGGCGATCTCTTCGCGGCCCCTGCTGCGGGCCCGACGGGCGGCGACAAGGGCGACAAGTCGGCGAGCCTGAAGGGCGCGCCGGTCTCGCTGGCTGCCGCGCGTGAAGAGGCCATGCGCAAGCTGCCGGTCGACCGCAGCAAATATCAGGCGATCAAGTCGCCGAGGGAGCTCAGCGCCTTCATCGCGCGCATTCATGAAGCCGGGCATGTCGCGATCGAGATCAAGGCCAACTCCATCGATCCGATGCAGGCCGATCTCTGCGGCATCGCGCTGGCGCTGGCGCCGAACGATGCCTGCTACGTACCGCTGGCACACAAGCAATCCGGCGGCGGTGCAGGCCTGTTCGACGCCGGTCTCGCGCCCGACCAGGTCAAGCACGAAGAAGCGGTTCAAGCGCTGCGGCCGGTGCTGGAATCGGCAGGCATTCTCAAGATCGGCTTCGACGTCAAATTCGCCGCCGTGCTGCTGGCGCAGCACGGCATCATTTTGCGCAACACCGACGACGCCAAGCTGATCTCTTACGTGCTCGATGCCGGCCGGGGCTCGCAGGAACTGGACTCGCTGTCCGAGCGCTGGTTCGGCCATGCCATGCTGAAGGAAAACGAGCTGCTCGGCAGCGGCAAGGGCAAGATCACCTTCGACCAGGTGCCGATCGACAAGGCCGCGGCGCTGTCGGCCGAGGGCGCCGACGTCGCCTTGCGGCTCTGGCGCGTGCTGAAGCCGCGCCTCGTCGCCGAGCACATGACCGCGGTCTACGAGACCCTGGAGCGGCCGCTGGTCGCGGTGCTTGCGCGCATGGAGCGGCGCGGCATCTCGATCGACCGCCAGGTGCTGTCGCGTCTGTCAGGCGATTTCGCCCAGACCGCAGCGCGGGTCGAGGCCGAGATCCAGGAGATCGCGGGCGAGCCGGTCAATGTCGGCAGCCCCAAGCAGATCGGCGACATCCTGTTCGGCAAGATGGGACTGTCAGGCGGCACCAAGACCAAGACCGGCGCATGGTCGACCACCGCGCAAGTGCTGGACGAGCTCGCCGAGCAGGGCCACGACTTCCCGAAGAAGATCCTGGAGTGGCGCCAGGTCTCGAAACTGAAATCGACCTACACCGACGCGCTGCCAACCTATGTCAACCCGCAGACCCATCGCGTGCACACGACCTACGCGCTGGCCGCGACTACAACGGGCCGGCTGTCGTCGAACGAGCCGAACCTGCAGAACATCCCCGTGCGTACCGAGGACGGCCGGAAAATCCGCCGCGCCTTCATCGCCACGCCCGGGCACAAGCTGGTCTCTGCCGACTATTCGCAGATCGAGCTGCGGTTGCTCGCGGAGATCGCCGACATTCCCGTGCTGAAGCAGGCCTTTCGCGATGGGCTCGACATCCACGCGATGACGGCGTCCGAAATGTTCGGCGTGCCGATCAAGGGCATGCCGAGCGAGATCCGCCGCCGCGCCAAGGCAATCAATTTCGGCATCATCTACGGCATCTCGGCCTTCGGCCTCGCCAACCAGCTCGGCATCGCGCGCGAGGAAGCCTCCGCCTACATCAAGAAGTATTTTGAGCGCTTCCCCGGCATCCGCGCCTACATGGACGAGACGCGGGACTTCTGCCGCAGCCACGGCTATGTCACCACGCTGTTCGGCCGCAAGTGCCACTACCCTGATATCAAGGCCTCAAACGCCTCGGTGCGCGCCTTCAACGAGCGCGCCGCGATCAACGCGCGGCTGCAAGGCACCGCCGCCGACATCATCCGCCGCGCCATGACGCGGGTCGAGGACGCGCTCGCCGCCAAGAAGCTGTCGGCGCAGATGCTACTGCAGGTGCACGACGAACTGATCTTCGAGGTGCCGGACGCCGAGGTCGAGGCGACGCTGCCCGTCGTGCAGCACGTGATGCAGGACGCGCCGTTTCCGGCCGTGCTGCTGTCGGTGCCGCTGCATGTGGATGCGCGCGCGGCGAACAACTGGGACGAGGCGCATTAGGACGGTGGTGCGCCTGGAGCAACGCCGGCACCGCTGGGAACGTCGGTTTTTGATTTCGACTTACTTGGCTGATCCGAGCTTCTCTGGTCACAAGCTACCTTCTGGTGCTTGCCGGCCACCTTCGTCGGCCAGATAAACCTCACGGGCAACGGCTCGGCCACCCCTTCGCTGGTCCAGACGCGCACGAGATCATTCGTGACCGTCTGGTCGGCGTCGACCGACTGACGCGTCAACACCTCTCGGTCACCGGATGGAGGCAGCACGCATTCGAATTCCGCAAGGATCCCTTCCATATTTGGCAGGATCGTAATCTTATCAGCACGCTGCGCGCCTGCCGTGACTTCCGTGCTCCGCCAAAGTCTCTGTCCCTCGATCAGCAAAGCGCCAGCTTGCCCGACGATCAATTCTTGCTGCTTCGGATTGAAGATGGACGGCTGCCTTACTACGTCAAATCCCAGCTTGTGAGATATTTCGGGTACGGCCGCCGGTAGGCGAACGGGAATATTGTCGTTCGCAGCCTCGATGCCCGGACATATATTCTTCGCCGAGAGAATTGGCGCGAGTTCGGATACATCGCTTCGGCTGAGCCAGCACGTTGCAATCGATACTTTGACGGTCTGCCACCATCCAGGGACCGAAATGAAAGCAGAAAGGGGGTATTGCCCATCGATCTGCTCGAATGTGTCATCCTCGGTCATCCGCCCGGCCACGATCCAGCCGAAATCGACGTCCCGAATTGAGGAGCCCCGCGTGGTCGCTGACGAGTAGTCGGAGGCGCCGAATCCGACGACGATCGGATGGGACACTATGGCTCGGTAGTCACGGGACCGCTTATTCAGAAAGTTGGCGAAGTCGACTCCCTTTCCCTCGGCCCTCATGAGCAGTTCATAGGCATCTCGGGTTTCAGCACTTGTCGAGATATTCTCGGAGAGATTCTTCGGCGTCACGCTGTACGCGAACGCATCCGTACCTTCGTTCAGCGCCTCTACAAATGCCTGGAGATATGGCGGGTTGGAAGCCAGCAACGCCGGACTTGCCTCCGCCTCAAACTCCTTTGGAAAGGGAGACACCGCGAGATTGCAATCCACCGTTTCACGCCCAACCACTCGCAATGTCAGGAAACTGCCGATGCGCCTCAAACGTCTAGCTGAAGGATTCGCGAACTCGTCAAGCTTTGATTTCAGAAAATCCGCCGAGAAACACCTGAGCCGACGGGGAGTGACAAAGCAATCCTCGATCACATTGCAGTCGAGGAGATCACCAGCCACCAGTCTGGCTAGATTGCCATAATCAGTCTGCTCGCCCTGCTTCTGCCCGGACTGCTCGTCCTGTTTGTCCTGTTTCTTCAGCGACACAATTGCAAAGAGCTTTTCGTACAACATCACGCCCGAGACGAGGCGCTCTCTAAGGCTGTCGGAGAACGGGCAGCCTATTTGCGTAAGAGACAGATTTGAGCCGGAATTGAGTGACACCCCGGATGGATTTGGGGAGCTTGCATCTTGCGCTCCCGAACTTTGCTGCGAACCGCCGGCGGTCTGCATTTGCTGCGCCGGCTTTATTCCCAATCGCCAAATTTCGATCGAATTGGCCCCGTTGCTGTTGACGCAAATATTGGCTGCGGAGGCGATGAACGATTCCCTCGAAACATTCGGAAATATTAGACTCGGGTTATCTCTAAGATTTGTTAGAGACTCCCAGAATATCTTGTCTTTGGTATCGCGCAGCAGCGCAAGACGCCGCGCCGTATAAGATGCAAGCAACTCCTCCGCCTTCTCCCTGTCGCCAGCCCGGCAAGGCAACGGACCTTTGCGCAGGTCCACATCGCCACGAGCAAACTGACAGACACGTCGCAGCAAAAAATCGTTGAACAGCAGTCGCAGGCGCTGGTCGGGAAACGCGGAGTCAATTGACTGCGCTACTTTCTCCATGGACGAAGATATATTGTCTTGGAATTTGGTCGCCCACTCCTCAAAGAGATCCTGGTAATCCTTTTCGTACAGATTTTTGATCCAAGTCGCCTGCTCATGCTCCGGATCATGACTCAACCTCACGACGATGGCCGCAACAGAACCTCGCTTGGTGCTGGCAACTATTGACGTGTCGAACGTCAGCCGAAAGATGGTATTGCCCTTGATGTCATGCCTATCATCGAGTTCCGTCTGCGTGATCTCTGATCTGACTTCCTCCCGATACGCATTTTTTGCGCGAAATTGCGACATCGTGGTGGATTCGACCGCTATATCCGCCTGATCCTTCTTCGAGTTGGCATCTTCTTTCTTTGACACATCATCGGTCGATGGCGATCGCGATACGCCGCCGCTGATGGTCGCGCGTTGCTCGCTGGCCACTTTATGAATCGCGTCGATGCTCCTGAATTCGGACTCGCGCTTGTCCAGTTCGGTATAATCAAGCTGTTTCCTGAGCCATCGCGCCTGATCCAGACGGTCATTGACCAAACGTTGGCGCGTATAGACTGTCGGACTGTTGACGATGATTTTGCCGTCTTTGCCGTTCTCCAGCAGGCTGGTCAGCTTCAACCGGTGTCGATATGCCTCGATTGATCCTGCGGCGACCACGGCAATCAAGATGAGCACGGCCAATGGATTTGACGTCAGGATTCCGGTGGTGGATTGCAGACTTGCGTTCAACCGTTCATAGAGCGAGGTGAAGTTCTGCTTCCATACGTCCCAATACGACATCGATGACTGCCTTCTTGCTCAGCCGGCAAAATAATGTCTCAGTGCTGTCGAACCTTCCGTTCTCGAACAGCTTGTTGGCCGGCGATCCTCCCAAACAGATTGAAAAATATTCGCAGCTCGTTCTGCAGCGGGCCTGTCCGCGCGCGATTTCCTCGCTCACCGCGAGGAAGGTGGAATCCTGCAGCACATCCGCGATCTCGTGCTGGTGGATATTCCCAAAAACAAGATGGCCATGACGTGGGCTGGCGTAGCCGAGGAGTTCAGGCGAGAAAGTACTGATTTCGCCATTGGCTCCAATGGAAAGCGTACGGAGCGGCTCGGCAAGCGGATTGCCGTAGCCAGCGCTTTCGGGCCTGGCGATCGCATCGAATGCACCAACGAATTCGCGCACCTCGATCTTGGCGCCGGCAGACTCTGTCAGAGCCATGAACGTTTCGTAGAAGCGGCGGACGTTCCGATCGGCGCCCTCGCCGGACAAAGAGGAGGTGCCGTGAACCCCCTCGATCTCCTCAACATTGAAGGCGATACGTTCAATCCCGTTGGCGACATAGAAGTCGAATAGTTGTTGCGGCTGCTGGAGCGATTGCTGCGTCAGTACAGTGATCACATGGAATGGATAACGGTGCTCCTGCAACAAGCGAATGCCACGCATTGTTTGCTCGAAGCTGCCCCCGCCCGAACGCGTCTTACGGCTACGATCGTTGATCTCCTGCGGACCGTCAATGCTCGCGCCGACGCGCACGTCATGGGCGCGAAAGAGATCAATCCATTCCTCATTCAGGAGAGTGGCGTTGGTCTGGATGCTATGGCTGACGACTAAGTCGGCGGGACGCAGCCGCTCGATGACCGCAAACGCATCTGCGTAATATGCGGTACCGGGAACCAGCGGCTCGCCGGCGTGCCAAAGGACCGTGAGGTGTCCCGACAAGAACGGGCTTCTGAACACCTTCTCAAAGGTGCGCTCGACGGTTGCCATCGACATTTTGCGCTTCGAATTGCGGTCAGGCAGATAGCAATATGAGCAGTCGAGATTACAGAACGGCGTCGACTGCAGGACCAGCATTTCGATCGACGGACGGGGCACTAAGGCAGTCCGCATTTGAAAGCTCTTGGCTAGAATTTTGGAAAATTTGGAAAGTTCGGAAAGTTCTGAAAATTGGGGAAATTCGGAAAGTTGTTGAAGTTTGGAAAGTTCGGAAAATTGAAGAACTGGCTCAGACGATAGAACACCGGATTGCCGGGCTTCGAGCCTTCCAGCGCCATGCGCTCGCGCACGGCCGCAACTCGCTCTGGGATCGACTTCGAAGCAGCTGGCTCAAAAGGAGGTGAGGCAGCCTGCGCGGGAGCACCCCCCAGGAGGGCCGCAGCCCCCAGCCATGCCGAGCGCCGAACTGCCAACTGAAAAATCCGAGCGACGCATTTGATCAGCGGCTTCATGGAGTGCTTCTGTCCTCCTGCGGATTGAATGTTACACTCAGATGCCCGTTCAGGTAAACCCCATGGATATACTCAACCCGACGAGAATTTGGGGCGCATCGGATGTGGGCCATGTGACTGACAATTTCGCATTGCAACGAAGACCCGAGCTCTCGCCCCGGACATGGCATGGGCCGAGTTGGCCAATCTTCGTCATCCAATTTCGTGGTTAAGGCCGCACCCCGATCGCGGCAACGTGCTGCAGAGAGGGCGCCTGAAACAGCAGGCCTTGTATTGTCCTCCGAGCAATTGCGCGATGGCTCCGCCGCACCTTGCATATTAGAACCGCTGCATCTCCCGCACCGGTTCGCCCATGCCCCACACCTCCGCCCTGCTCGGCTTCGCCCTCGTCTGCCTCGGTCTCGTGCTGACGCCGGGACCGAACATGATCTATTTGATCTCGCGCTCGATCACGCAAGGGCCTGCGGCGGGCATCGTCTCGCTCGGCGGCGTGGCGCTCGGCTTCGTGTTCTACATGTTGTGCGCGGCGTTCGGCATCACCGCGCTGCTGCTCGCCATCCCCTTGGCCTATGACGCGTTGCGCTTTGCCGGCGCGGGTTATCTGCTCTGGCTCGCCTGGCAGGCGGTGAAGCCGGGCGGCCGCTCGCCGTTCCAGGTCCGGAAGCTCGCCATCGACAGCCCGCGCAAATTGTTCGCGATGGGCTTCGTCACCAACCTGCTCAACCCGAAGATCGCGATGCTCTACATGGCGCTGCTGCCGCAATTCATCGATCCCGCCGCCGGCAGCGTGCTGACGCAGTCGGTGGTGCTGGGCGCGATCCAGATCGCGATCAGCGTCAGTGTCAACGCGATGATCGCGCTGGCCGCCGGATCGATCGCGTTGTTCCTGGCGAGCCGGCCGAGCTGGATGCTGGTGCAGCGCTGGCTGATGGGCACGGTGCTGGCCGGGCTCGCGCTGCGGATGGCGGTGGAAGCGAAAAAGGTGTGAGGCGGTTGTTGCCTCCCCCCGCAAGCGGGGCGAGGCAGGAGAAATCTCAATCCAGCTTCGCGTCCATCCCCCGCTTCACGGCCGGACGGGCCATCAGGGCCTCATACCAGCGCTTGACGTTGGGGAAGTCGGCCAGATCAACCTTGTGGCGAGGATGACGCCAGGCCCAGCCCAGGATGGCAAAATCGGCAATCGAGAGGTCGCCGGCGACGAAGTCGTGGTCCGCCAGGCGTCGGTCGAGCACGCCGTAGAGCCGGCGCGTCTCCGCCATGTAGCGCTTCAGGCCATAAGCGCGGTCCTGCTCGTTCTCGAGTGCGATGAAATGATGCACCTGCCCGGGCATCGGGCCGAAGCCGCCCATCTGCCACATCAGCCATTCGTAGACGGGGACGCGGCCGGCGAGCGATTTCGGCAGGAATTTGCCGGTCTTTTCACCGAGATAGAGCAGGATCGCGCCGGACTCGAAGATGCTGACAGGCTTGCCGTCCGGGCCCTCGGGGTCGACGATCGCGGGAATCTTGTTGTTCGGGGACAGCTTGAGGAACTCGGGCGCCATCTGCTCGCCCTTGGTGATGTTGACCGGGATCACCCTGTAGGGCAGGCCCATCTCCTCCAGCGCGACCGAGATCTTGCGGCCGTTCGGCGTGTTCCAGGTGTGCAGCTCGATGGTCATTCCCGTTTCCTTCCCCAGGCAGGCGTCGTGCCCGATCCGGGCTCTCAACTACTCCAGAAGGCCGCAGCCCCACAACCGGCAGGCCTGGATGGCCGATCCCTGTTGACGAGGGACGCCCCCTCTGGAATGTCGCAGCCGTCGCGGATAAATTCCGCCTCCTCCAAAAAGCTGTTCGAGGGACCGTCGTGTCGAAATCTGCCTCCCGCGCCCGCCTGTTCGAAATCATCCGCCGGCGCTCCTTCGGCCGCGGCGAGGTGACGCTCGCGTCGGGCCGCAAGAGCGATTTCTACTTCAACCTCAAGCCGACCATGCTCGACCCGGAGGGAGCGACCCTGCTCGCCGAGCTGACTTACGAGGCGCTGAAAGACGACAATCTCGATTTCATCGGCGGCCTCGAGATGGGCGCGGTGCCGCTGGCCGGCGCGCTGGCGCAGATCTCCTGGATCAAGGGCCATCCGATCGCGGCGTTCTTCGTGCGCAAGAAGCCGAAGGAGCACGGCGCCAAGCTCGCGATCGAGGGCCTGCCCAAGGGCGAGACGCTCGCAGGCAAACGCGTCGTGATCGTCGAGGACGTCACCACGACCGGCGGCTCGGCGATGAAGGCCGTGGAATCCGTACGCGAGACCGGCGCCGAAGTGGTGCTGGTGCTGACCATGGTCGATCGCGAAGAAGGCGCCACCGACACGTTCGGCGCGGCCGGCCTGCCGTTCCGCTCGCTGTACAAGGCCTCGGAGTTCTTGAAGGCGTAAGACGGCAGAACTTTCTCCGCCGTCGTGCCTGGGCTTGCCCCGGGCATGACGAAACCTCGCCCTGTTCCGAACCACTCCCCCTCAACCGCTCATTTACCATCCCGCCTTATGGTGAATCATGTGCTGAGATCCCCTGAGGTCCCGGCCGGTTCAGTAGCGTCGGGTGGAGTGAGCGTTGCGTACAGTCCTGTCCCATGCGCGCCGGCGGCGTCGCGCGATGCTTGTGGCCGCCACCCTCGCAGCACAGCTGCTTGCGGCTCCCGCCCCGGTCTCGGCCGAAGGCCTGTTCGACTTCTTCTTCGGTGGCATGCAGCAGCAGCGTCCGCAGCGCGAAGTGCCGCAGCAGGCGAGCTCCTACGCCGATCCCTTCACCGGGCAACAGAACGCCGCAAACCCGCAATATGTGCCACCGACCCGCGCGGCGGCGGCGGGCGGCTCGGGACCTGCCTTCTGCGTGCGCAGCTGCGACGGCAAATATTTTCCGCTGATGCGCGGCCTCACCTCACCGGCGCAGATGTGCCAGGCGTTCTGTCCCGCCAGCGCGACCAAGGTCTATTTCGGCTCCTCGATCGACGGTGCCGCCTCGCAGAACGGCGAGCGCTACGCCGACAGCGAGAACGCGTTCGCCTATCGCAAGGCGCTGCGCGCCGATTGCACCTGCAACGGCCGCGAGCCGGTCGGCCTTGCCCCGGTCGATCTCGCGCTGGATTCCTCGCTGAAAGCCGGTGACGTGATTGCCACCACCGACGGGCTCGTCGCCTATACCGGCATCCGCGTCGGCAACGACCAGGCTGCGGATTTCACCCCGGTCGCCTCCTATCCCGGCCTCACCGCCCAGGTCCGCGCGCGGCTCGGCGAAATGAAAGTGGCGCCGGTGCGCGCGGAAACAGTGTCGGCGGATACGCCCGCCGCGGAGATCGTGCGCGAGCCGCTGCCCAGCGTGACAGTGCCGAAGACGACGGCGCAGAAGCCGGCGAAGCGGGCGGGGTTGGAGTAGCTCTCGCATCCCGGACGGCGACGCAGCGCGAAGCGATGCGCTTTGTCCGGGGCACGGCGATCACCTCCCGATGATCACCCCGATCACGTTCGGCGCGGCCAGATATTTCTCCTCGATCGCCGCGCGCGCGGCGGCGCGGTTGTCCGGCGTCAGGAGGCCGCGCTTCTCGGCCAGGATCATCCAGCAGAAGCCCCACCAATCGGTCAGCATGCCCTGGTCGCCGACAAGGTCGTAGCCCTGCTCGGCCGCGAAGATGCGCGCCTGGGCTTCGTCCAGCGTGTCGAGAAACAGATGATCCTCGGTCGAAAACAGATCGTCGCTGACGTCGTCGATGGTGTAGCCCCAGATCGACTGGCACACCGCGTTGAACTCGCGGTCGAACTGGTCGTCGTCGATGCGCTGGCGCCGCGCTGCCTGATGCAGCCGCGACAGCGAGCGCGCGAAATCAGCGATCCGGGTGAGGGCAAATTGATCGAAGGCGATGGTGGACATCTAGTCCTCGCAAAGTCTGACAGACGCTAGATATTGTGTCGGCAACGCGCCGAATCACAATGATATATCAAAGACTTGCTAAAGTGTTCTTAATTTGTTCTGTAATCGATCATGATCCCCGCTGGCCTGCCTGGGCGCCGGAATCGAAAGGGGCCGCCTCGCAGCGGCCCCTTGCCGGTTACAATCTTGTTCGGGATCAGAAATGCCAGCCCCGGCAATCGTGACGTTAGAGCCGGCAACGCGCTTGGGCGATTCCGGAAAACTACCGAACGTAGTGCTGTCCTATTCAGCCGGCTCAATAGCAGCGTGAGGCCGCAATGGCATGGACGCGGCGGTCGCCGAGCAGGTGAGCGACGAAGCCATTGGCCGGAAAGATCTTGGCGAAAGCGGCGTCGCGGATGCTGAGGCCGCCGGCATAAGCGCCGAACGCCGGCATCACCGCGCGCATCCCGTCGCAGGCGAAGCAGCGGCGCTCCATGGAGCGGCCGCGCGCGGAGACGCGCGCCTTGGGATGGAGATGGCCGGCGATCTCGCCGTGTGCGCCGGTCGGCTCGTGGCGAAACGTGATCGGGCCGATCGCGACCTCTTCGGCGACGGTGCCGCCGAGATCGCGCGGCAGCATCGGATCGTGGTTGCCGGAGATCCAGATCCAGTCGCGCCCGGCCTGCAGCGCGGCAACGGCCTCGCGATCATCAGGCGACAACCGCTCGTGCGCCGTGCGGTCGTGAAAGCTGTCGCCGAGCGCGATCACGGTGCGCGGATCATGGCGGGAGATGACAGCAGCGAGACGGCTCAGCGTCGCCAGCGTGTCGTAAGGCGGCAGCAGCACGCCGCGCATGGCGAAGCTGGAGCCTTTTTCCAGATGCAGGTCGGAGACGACGAGCAGGCGCTGCTCCTCCCAGAACAGCGCGCCGGAGAGATCGGCGGCGAAGGTCACATCGCTGACGGTGACTGTGGACACGCGCATGTCGTCGACATCCCCTGAAAGCTGCGCGCCTGTCGTCACGTCTTACCCGCTTCTATCCATCGCCTCTTTGACGAGCTCGTCGGCGGCTTCGGCCAAAATCTCGTCTGCAGCCTCGCCATAAACTGACTCGCGGCCGATTTCCAGCATCACGGGGACAGCCAGCGGAGAAACGCGGTCGAGTTCCCGCAGCGTGATGCGACCCTGGATGCGCATCAGCATGTCGCTGAGGCGGCGCAAATCGAGCAGGCCGGTGGCGGCATCGGCGCGCGCGGCGCGCAACAGGACGTGATCGGCCTGATGCTTGCGCAGCACGTCATAGACGAGATCGGTCGAGAACAGCACCTGGCGGCGGCTCTTCTCTTCGCCGGTGTGCCGGCGCGTGATCAGGCCGGAGATGATCGCGCAGTTGCGGAAGGTGCGCTTCATCAGCGCGGATTCGGCAAGCCAGGCCTCGAGATCGTCGCCAAGCATGTCGGGGTCGAACAGCGCGTCGAGATCGATCCGGCCGTCGCGGATCATGAAGGAGAGATCGCCGAGCGCCCAGATCGCCACCGCATATTCATTGGCGACGAAGCCGAGCGGCCGCGCGCGGGCGCGCTCCAGCCGCCGCGTCAGCAGCATGCCGAGGGTCTGATGCGCGAGGCGGCCTTCGAAGGGATAGCAGACCAGATAATGCTTGTTGGCGCGCGGAAAGCTCTCGACCAACAGCTCACGCACCGCAGGCACTTTGCTGACATCCTTCTGCAGCGACAGCCAGTCGCGCACCTGCTCCGGCAAGCCGCCCCATGCGCGGCCGTCGTCGAGCAGCCGGCGCACGCGTTCGGCGAGATAAGTCGAGAGCGGAAACTTGCCGCCCATATAGGACGGTACCTTCGGGTCCTTGTCATGCGCGCGCGAGACGTAGACCTGGTCCTCGACCAATGTTTCGTAGCGCACCACCTCGCCGGAGAATACGAACGTGTCGCCGGGGCTGAGGCCCTCGATGAAGGCTTCCTCGATCTCGCCGAGCAACCGGCCGCCGCGCGCGATCACGCCGGTCGATCCGCCTGTCTTTCCCGCACCGCCGCGGCGCGAACGCACCAGCCGCACCTTCAGCATGTCGTCCTCGACGATGGTGCCGACATTCATGCGGTAGCTCTGCCGCACCTTGGGATTTGCGACGCGCCAGCGCCCCTCCTTGTCCTGCTTGATGCGGGCGAAGCGTTCATAGGTCTTCAGGGCGTAGCCACCGGAGGCGACGAAATCGACGACGTCGTCGAAATCCTGCCGCGACAGCTCGGCGTAGGGCGCTGCGGTGCGCACCTCGGCATAGAGCTCATCGGAGAGGAACGGCTCGCCGCAGGCACAGCCGAGCACATGCTGGGCCAGCACGTCGAGGGCGCCCGTGCGCAAGGGCGGCGTGTCCTGCGCGTTCTCGGCGATGGCGTCGATCGCGACGCGGCACTCCAGCACTTCGAAACGGTTGGCGGGCACCAGCACCGCGCGCGAGGCCTCGTCGAGGCGGTGGTTGGCGCGGCCGATCCGCTGCATCAGGCGCGAGGATCCTTTGGGCGCGCCGATATTGACCACGAGATCGACATCGCCCCAGTCGACGCCGAGGTCGAGCGAGGAGGTGCAGACCACGCCGCGCAAGCGTCCTGCCGACATCGCGTCCTCGACCTTGCGGCGCTGGGCGACGTCGAGCGAGCCGTGATGCAGCGCAATGGCAAGGCCGTCATCGTTCATGCTCCAGAGATTCTGGAACAGCATCTCGGCCTGGCTGCGGGTGTTGACGAAGACCAGCGTGGTCTTGTTCGCCTTGATCAGCTCGTAGATTTCTGGGAGCGCATGGCGCGCGCTGTGGCCGGCCCAGGGCAGGCGCTCGCGCGTGTCGAGCATCTCCACCTCGGGCGGCGCGGCACCGCCGGCGACGACGATGTCGGCTGCCCGTTCCTGGCCATCGGGTTGCGGCACCAGGAAGCGCGCCAGCTGCTCCGGCTCCGCCACCGTTGCCGACAGGCCGATCGCGCGCATCTGCGGCGCCAGGCGCCACAGCCGTGCAAGCCCCAGCGAGAGCAGATCGCCGCGCTTGGACGTCACCAGCGCGTGCAGCTCGTCGAGCACGATGCGCTTGAGGGACGAGAACAGGAACGGCGCGTCGTCGGAGGACAACAGCAGCGCAAGCTGCTCGGGCGTCGTCAGCAACACGTCGGGCGGATAGCGCCGCTGCCGCTGGCGCCGCGACACCGGCGTGTCGCCGGTGCGGGTCTCGACCTTGATCGGCAGCGCCATCTCCGCGATCGGCCGCTCCAGATTGCGCGCGATGTCGACGGCGAGCGCCTTCAGCGGCGAGATGTAGAGCGTGTGCAGGCCGCCGGAACGTTGCACGCCGCGGCCGGTGGAGACGAGGCTTTGCTTCTCAGCCGCCTTGCGCTCAGCCGCCTCCGTCGAAAGCTCCACCAGCGTCGGCAGAAATCCCGCCAGCGTCTTGCCGGCGCCGGTCGGTGCGATCAGCAGGGCGCTGGCGTCCTGGCGCGCCTTCTCCAGCAGCGCCAATTGATGCGCGCGCGGCGACCAGCCCCGGCCTGCAAACCATTGCTGGAAGCGGCCAGGCAGCAGAGCGGCCGGCTCGGCCTGAATTCTAGGGATACGGCGGGTCACACCATGACAGGTAGGCCGTGGCGATGGCTTCGTCGAGGGGGGCGGGCCTTCGCGTACGCACTGCCGATTCGAGGCGAGCGTGTCTCTAGATCGTCATGGCCGGGCTTGTCCCGGCCATCCACGCCTTCTGACGGCGCACCGAGAACGTGGATGCCCGGGACATCTAGCGCGAGACGCGCTTCGCGCTTTTGTCCGGGCATGACGACCTCTTGTGAAGGCCGGAATTGGTTCCTCCCCGTACAAGGAGGGCCAGCGGCCTCACGCCCCGGCCGGCACCTGATCGAGAAATCCGGTCACGCTTCTGATCCGGCCGTCCTTCAGCACGGCGAAATCCGTGCCCTTGATCGGGCTGTCGGTGCCGTCGGGACCAAGTCCCCAGGAAAAGCGGATGTGGTCGCCGTAGCCGTTGGGCTCGCCGATCAGCTTGAATTTGAAATCGGGAAAGCGCTGCTGCACGCCTGATATCAGCGCCTCGATGCCGTCGCGGCCGTCGCCCTTCATCAGGGGATCGACATAGCTCGCATCATTGGTCCAGTTCTCGCTGAGCAGCTCGCGGCGTCGGCCGGCCGTGCGCTCGTTCCAGAGCTCGATGTAGCGGCGGGCGATGGTGACGGGGTCGGTCATGGTGCTCTCCTTCGATGGGGCCGTGATCGGCTGTCCCTGACTATCGAAGGTTCGCGCGCGCGGATCGATTACCTCGCGGGTCATCTTTGCGCAAAAAAGGAGCGCGATGATCTCGTCATCGCGCTCCCCATCGCATGCGAATTGCTCGTGAAGACTACTTCGCGGCAACCACCATGATCTCGACGGTGTATTGCGGCGCCGCCAGCTTGGCTTCGACGGTGGCGCGCGCGGGGGTGTTGCCGGGCGAGACCCAGGCGTCCCACACCGCGTTCATCTCGCCGAAGGTCTTCATGTCGGTGATGTAGATCGTGGCCGAGAGCAGCTTCGACTTGTCGGTGCCGGCCTTGGCGAGATGGCCGTCGATGGTCGCCAGGATGTCCTGGGTCTGTTTCGTCACGCTTTCGCCGGCGGCCTTGTTGGCGACGACACCGGCGAGATAGACGGTGTTGCCGTGCACGACGACCTGGCTCATGCGCGGGCCGGTTTCGAAACGCTCGATGCTCATTTGCGGATCTCCTCACTGGAATGGCGGCCCTGTCTAGCCCAGAGCCCTTCGCGGTGCCACCCCCGGCACGCATGCGTTATCTGCGGTGCATGCGTCGCCGCCGCACATGCCGCACTTACGGAAACTGACTGAAAAAAGCCCAGATCGTCTCGGCGCCGTCGATGTCGCTGTTCTGCGGCCCCAGCATCTTCGTCGCGACCCTGGGGAAGCGGGCATCCGGAGAAGACCCGGGCATGCGATGGCCGCCATGATTGACGCGGTAGAGCACGACGTCGTGGCCTGCAGGACAGCGCGAGGTGATCCGGGTGACCGTGGACTGATCCGCAGGAGGCTTGTCAGGCAGATCGGCCGCCGCCGCGTCCCCCGTCTCGCAGCCATTGAGCTTGCGCCAGAACGCCAATGTCTCCTCGGTCGACCAGAATCCGTCTGCGGCATAATAGCTCGATCCGCGTCCGCCCTCGTAAGGCACCAGCGGATCGGCCGTGCCGTTCATGAGCAGCATCGGCAGCGGTCGTGACGGATGGCAGGTGACGGCGGCCTCGTCCGTGAGGTTCATGATCACGCTGGCGCCGGCCGCGAACAAATCGGCGCGGGCGCAAGCCAGCGTCATCGCCATGGCGCCGCCATTGGAGATGCCCGCGACGAACACGCGCTTTGCATCGGCCGTCCCGTCAGCCACCAGCTTCTCGACGAGCTTTGCGATGAAGGCGACGTCGTCGGTGCCCGGAGGCGGCCCGCTAAGCGCGGGCCCCGCCTTCGTTCGTGCATCCGCCCATGCATGGTTGAGGCCGTCGGGAAAGACCACGGCCAGGCCCTCGCGCTTTGCGACCTGCGGCCAAGCCGTCCGCGAGATCATGTCGGCGCCGCGCTGGGTCTTGCCATGCAGCACGATGACGAGCGGTGCGGGCTTCCTGGCCGGCAGCTGTGCGGTGTAGGAACGCTTCGCACCGTTAACGTCGATCGTCTCGGCGGATGCCGGCGATGCGGCGGCCAATGCCGCAACCAGCGCGCCGATGCGCAGCATCCAATGCCGCATGACCTACCCGACCGCCTTTGCCGCCGCGCGGCCCGCATTGCGGCCCGAGAACAGACAGCCGCCGAGGAAGGTGCCTTCGAGCGAGCGATAACCATGCACGCCGCCGCCGCCGAAGCCGGCGGCCTCGCCGACGGCATAGAGGCCGGGAATGACGCCGCCCTCGCCGCCGAACACGCGCGAGTCGAGATCGGTCTCGAAGCCGCCGAGCGTCTTGCGGGTGAGGATGTTGAGTTTGACCGCGATCAGCGGCCCCTGCGCGGGATCCAGGATCCGGTGGGGTGAGGCGGTGCGGATCAACTTGTCGCCGATATAGCGGCGCGCATTGTGGATGTTCATCACCTGCGCATCCTTGACGTAGGGGTTGGCGATCTCGCGGTCGCGCGCCTCGATCTGCATCCTGATATGCTCGAGCTTGAGGAGGTCGCTGCCGGCAAGCTTGTTCATCTCCGCAACGAGGTCCTCGATCTTGTCGCGCACGATGAAGTCGACACCATGGCTTTTGAACGCCTCCACCGGCGCCGGCGCACCCTTGTTGGTGGCGCGCTTGATCGTCATGCGCCAGCTCTTGCCGGTCAAATCGGGGTTCTGCTCGGAGCCCGACAGCGCAAACTCCTTCTTGATGATGCTCTGGGTCAGGATGAACCAGGAATAATCATAGCCGGTCGACATGATGTATTTGAGCTGGCCGAGCGTATCGGAGCCGGGGAACAGCGGTGCCGGCAGCCGCGTGCCCGTGGCGTCGAACCACATCGAGGAGGGGCCGGGCAGGATGCGGATGCCGTGGCGCGGCCAGATGGGATTCCAGTTCTGGATGCCCTCGACATAATGCCACATCCGGTCGCGGTTGATCAGCCGCGCACCCGCTGTCTCAGTGATGCCGATCATGCGGCCGTCGACATGCTCGGGCACGCCGGAGATCATGAATTTCGGCGGATCTCCGAGCCGCTTCGGCCAGTTCTGCCGGACCAGCTCGTGATTGCCGCCGATGCCGCCGGACGCCACGATCACGGCCTGCGCCTTCAGCGCGAACTCGCCGACGACGTTGCGCGACGAGCTCTTGCCGCGCTCGACGTTATCAGGGGCGAGCACGGCGCCGCTGACGCCATCCACCGTGCCGTTAGTGATCGAGAGCGCGTCGACGCGGTGGCGGAACCTGAAGCTCAGCCGGCCGCTCTTCATCGCCTCGCGCGCGCGGCGCTCGAACGGCTCGACGATGCCGGGCCCGGTGCCCCAGGTGACGTGAAAGCGCGGCACCGAATTGCCGTGGCCCATCGCGTCATAACCACCGCGCTCGGCCCAGCCGACCACGGGAAAGATGCGATGGCCCATCGCCCGCAGCCAGGCGCGCTTCTCACCGGCCGCGAAAGCGACATAGGCCTCGGCCCATTGCCGCGGCCAGAAATCCTCGTCGCGGTCGAAGCCGGCGGCGCCGATCCAGTCCTGCATGGCGAGGTCGAAGGAATCCTTGATGCCGAGCCGGCGCTGCTCGGGCGAATCGACCAGGAATAATCCGCCGAACGACCAGAATGCCTGGCCGCCGATCGACTGCTCGCCTTCCTGATCGACCACGATCACGCGCTTGCCGGCGTCGGCAATCTCGGTGGCGGCCACGAGGCCCGACAGTCCCGCGCCGACGACGATGACGTCCGTTTCCTCAGCCATGCATGTCCCCCTCCAAGTTCGTCCCCATGAGTTCCCCCCTGTAATCGCCCGGATTGAAGCCAGCGGTTGTAACTGAGATCAAGGGCGTGGCGCGCAAGACATCGTTAACTTGTTCCACTTTGGGATAGAGACCCTTCGAGTGCAGCGCGGACGCAACACTGGATTTGAATTTGTTTTGAGCCAGCCGGCCTGCCTAGACAAAACCTCGGTTACGACGGACGCTAGCCGTGCATCACCACCTGACACGCAGATTCGAATTCGACTGGGGCGGGGGCCAATGAAGTTTCTCACGGGGTTGCTTGCGGCGGTTCTGCTGATCGCTGGCATGGGGGCTTCTCACGCGGTGGTTCGGATCGCGGATGACCGCGGTGGGCGGATTGGAACCTACGTCGACAAGTACCAGGACCTCAGGCAATCAGGCGAGACCGTCATCATCGACGGCCTCTGCGCATCCGCCTGCACCATCGTCCTCGGCGCCATCCCGCATGATCGCATCTGCGTGACCTCGAGCGCGACGCTCGGCTTCCACGCAGCCTGGGATTTCGGCAGCAATGGCCGGGCCGTCACCAATGCCGAGGCGACCCAGATGCTCTATGCGATGTACCCCTCGCAGGTGAAGCGCTGGATCAGCCAGCGCGGCGGCCTCACCCCGCACATGCTCTTCCTGAAGGGCAGGCAGCTCCAGGCCATGTACAAGCCCTGCTACCTGGACGCGCAGGCCTCGACCATCAAGCCGGCGCGGCGTCCACTCCCGCAAACGGACCAGATCGAATCTGCCCGGGGCCAGCTCCTGCACTGACCCTCTCAGCCTGACGAAACCGTTTCGGCCCGCCCGTGGCTTGCCCGCCGGCGGGCCAAAGCTTATCTGAGAGCTTGGAACCGGGGCCTTCGCCCCCCGATCGTTGTCATGGCTCAACCACTGCACCCGACGCATCCGCTACAGGACAATTCGCCCACTGCCGGCCGGACGCCTTCCGTGCTGCTTTGGGCGGGCGCGGCGACCTCCGGATTGCTCGTCCTCGGCGCCCTGGCGCTGTGGTTCCACTACGGCACGCAGATGTTCTTCGAAATGATCAGGACCGGTTTCGCCGCCTGCTTCTGATCCGCGACAGGAAGTTTTCCGCTCATGAGCTCCGCCACCCGTCCGCTGGTGATCGCGACCGCCTTCGCCGCAAGCCTCGTCGTCGGGCTGCTGATCATGTTCTGGGCCATGGGCGGGGTCAGCAAGGTGGCGCAGCCGGCCGCGATCGGCGGCCCGTTCCAGCTCACCGACCAGAACGGCAAGGCCGTCACCGACAAGAACCTGAAGGGCAAGCCGACCTTGATCTTCTTCGGCTACACCCATTGCCCCGACGTCTGCCCGACCTCGCTGTTCGAGATCTCGGAAGTGCTGCGCGCGCTGGGCAAGGATGCCGACAAGGTCAACGCCGTCTTCATCTCGGTCGATCCCGAGCGCGATACGCCGGCGACCATGAAGGAATATCTGTCGAGCTTCGATCCGCACCTTGAAGGCCTGTCCGGCGATCCCGCCGAGACCGCCAAAGTCGTCACCTCCTACCGGGTCTACGCCAAGAAGGTCCCGACCAAGGACGGCGACTACACCATGGACCATACCGCGCTGATCTACCTGATGGACCGCGACGGCCGCTTCGTCTCCCCGTTCAATCTGAAGCGGACGCCGGAAGAGGCGGCGGCGGATTTGAAGAAGTATCTCTGAGGGCCGAGCGAGGCATTCCACGCCGTCATGGCCGGGCTCGTCCCGGCCATCCACGTTCTTGGGGCGGCCGGAAAGTTCGTGGATGCCCGGGCATGACGGCGGACGACCTTCACCTATCCGCATTTCGGCTCGCCTTCCCGGCCGGATGGTCTATAAGGCCCTCCGATCCCAACGAAATTCGTTCATTTCCGGCCGATGGCTCCATCGCACCAGGCGAAATCGTCCAAATCTGCCCGTAGCTTGCTGACCGGGCTCGTCGTGGGCGCCTGCCTGCTCGCGGCCCCGCCCGTCGCGAACGCCCAGGCTCCCGCCAAGCAAGCCCCGGCGGCCCCCCAGGCTACGCCGCAGGTCGCGCCCCAGGCGGCCCCGCAGGCCGTGCCCGGCTTCTGGGACCCGCGGCGGCGCCCCGAGCGGCCCGACCTGTCGCGCCTGACCGTGATCCGTTTCCTGACCGAGACCGATTATCCGCCGTTCAACTACACCGGCGCCGACGGCAACCCGGCCGGCTTCAACGTCGATCTCGCCCGCAGCCTGTGCGAGGAGATCAAGGTCACCTGCACGGTGCAGATGCGTCGCTTCGAGACGCTGGTCGACGCGCTCTCCTCCAACCGGGGCGACGCCATCATCGCCTCGATGGCGGTGAGCCCGCAGCTGCGCGCCCGCGTCGATTTCACCGATCCCTATTACCGCGTGCCGGCGCGCTTCGCCTCGCGCAAGGACGCGGTGATGCCGGAAATCCGCCCCGAATATCTCGAGGGCAAGAAGGTCGGCGTCATCGCCGGCTCGGCGCACGAGGCCTATCTCAAGGCCATGTTCACCGATGCCGAGCTGCATCCCTATCCAAGTGACGATGCGATGCGCGCAGCCTTGCGCAAGGGCGAGGTCGATTTCATCTTCGGCGACGCCATCTCGCTGGCGTTCTGGATCAACGGCACCGATTCCGGCGATTGCTGCGCCTTCTCCGGCGGCCCCTTCGTCGAGAGCCGCTTCTTCGGCGAAGGCATCGGCATCGCCGTGCGCAAGGGCAACGACGTGCTGCGCCAGGCCCTGAACTGGGCGCTGTTCCGCGTCTGGGAAAAAGGCCGCTACACCGACCTGTGGCTGCGGTATTTTTCGGTGAGCCCGTTCTGACCATCAATCGTCGTTCCGGGGCGCGCGAAGCGCGAACCCGGAATCCCGAGATTGTTGAACTGTCGCTCCAGGATGGTCCGAAGGACCAGACCCGGAATGACAACAACCGTTCTTTTGCATTCTGCCCGGAAATCGCTATTTTCCGCGGCCCGGAGGCCCTTCTTGATGTCCGTTATCGATCCCAGCATGAGCCCGAGCGATTTGCGTGCGCTCGCCGAACAATCCAACGCCTGGCCGTTCGAGCAGGCCAAGGCCATCGTCGCGCGGCTGAAGAAGAGCCCGAAGGACGAGGTGCTGTTCGAGACCGGCTACGGGCCGTCGGGCCTGCCGCATATCGGCACGTTCGGCGAGGTCGCGCGCACCTCGATGGTGCGGCACGCCTTCCGCGTGCTGACCGAGGACAAGATCAAGACGCGCCTGCTGGCCTTCTCCGACGACATGGACGGCTTCCGCAAGGTGCCCGACAACGTCCCCAACAAGGAGATGCTGGCCGCGCACATCGGCAAGCCGCTGACGCGGGTGCCGGATCCGTTCTCCAACGAATATCCGTCGTTCGGCGCGCACAATAACGCGCGCCTGCGCGCGTTTCTGGATCATTTCGGCTTCGACTACGAATTCGCGAGCTCGACCGACTATTACACGTCGGGCCGCTTCGACGCGACGCTGCTCAAGATGCTTGCCGCCTACGACAAGGTGATGGACATCATCCTGCCGACGCTCGGCCCCGACCGTCGCGCCACTTATTCGCCGTTCCTGCCGATCAGCGAGACCAGTGGCGTCGTGTTGCAGGTGCCGATGATCCGCCGCGACGTCGCGGCCGGCACGGTGACCTATGTCGACCCCGACACAAACCAGGAAGTCGAGACGCCGGTGACGGGCGGCAACGTCAAGTGTCAGTGGAAGGCGGATTGGGCGATGCGCTGGGTCGCGCTCGGCGTCGACTATGAGATGGCCGGCAAGGACCTGATCGATTCCGTGAAGCTCTCCGGCGCGATCGCGCGGGCGCTCGGCGCCACGCCGCCCGAAGGCTTCAATTACGAGCTCTTCCTCGACGAGAAGGGCCAGAAGATCTCGAAGTCGAAGGGCAACGGCCTGACCATCGACGAATGGCTGCGCTATGCCTCGCCGGAATCGCTGTCGCTGTTCATGTATCGCGAGCCCAAGGCGGCCAAGCGGCTGTATTTCGACGTCATTCCGCGCAACGTCGACGACTATCAGCAGTTCAGCGACGGCTTTGCCAAGCAGGACGGCAAGCAACAGCTCGGCAATCCGGTCTGGCACATCCACAACGGCAAGCCGCCGACGAGCGACATGCCCGTCACCTTCCAGCTGCTGTTGACGCTGGTGTCGTCGTCGAACGCGGAGAATGCCGAGACGCTGTGGGGCTTCATCGGCCGCTACCGCCCGGGCGTCAGCCCGCAGACGCATCCGAAGCTGGATGCGATGGTCGGCTATGCCATCAACTATTATCGCGATTTCGTTGCGCCGACGAAGACGTTCCGCGTGCCCACCGACACCGAGCGCGCGGCGCTGCAGGATCTGCGCGATGCGCTGTCGCAGCTTGCGCCGGACGCCTCGGCCGAGGACATCCAGAACGTCGTCTACGAGATCGGCCGCCGCGAGCCGTTCCTCGACCAGGTCAAGAAGGGCAAGGACGGCCGCCCCGGCGTCACGCTGGACTGGTTCAACATGCTCTACCAGGTGCTGCTCGGCCAGGAGAAGGGCCCGCGCTTCGGCTCCTTCGTCGCGGTGTACGGCGTGCAGAACGCGGTCAACATGATCGACGGGGCGCTGGCAAGGAGCGCGTGAGGCCGGTGTAGCCCGGATGGAGCGAAGCGCAATCCGGGGTTCTCACCAGATGCACGAGCCGCCCCGGATTGCGCCTCGCTCCATCCGGGCTGCGAACTCCCGCTCAGATCGACCTTAGCACGTAGCGCCGGTTGTCCTTCTGCACCGGGCGCGCATTCATCGGATAGAGCTTTGCGAATGCGGCGACGTCGGTGGCCGACACCTGGATCGGGGTGGTCAGCAGCAGCCATTCGACCACCTCCGAGCACGGCGGCGTCGTCAGCGAGCCGGGATAGCGGAAATAGCTGAGCTTTTGCGGCAGCATGGCGTGCGGATCGATGCCGGCATCGGCCTTCACCGCCGGGCCTTCCGCCGCCGGCATGGTCTTGACGATCTTGCCGAAGGCCGCGTTCGGCCTGCCCTCGGCCATCAGCACGCCGACCACGGCGAGCCCGCCGGCCTCGTTGCGATGGACGAAATGCGCCTCCATCGGAAAATTCTTGCCGCCGATCATGTGCTCGCTCGGCCGGTGGAAGTGCACTTGAAGCAGCTTGTACTTGACGTCGCCGAGCATCAACGTGCTGCCCTCGGCGAAATTGAGCTGGATCGTGTGGCCGTTGTTGACGATGGTGTCGGCGCTCTTGCCCCAATTCAGTTTCAGAACCGGCAATTGCGACTTGATCGTCCCCTCGATGTCGATCGGCGATTGCTGCAGGCCGACCGCGCAGGCCTTGTTGGCCGCGTCGAGATCGCCCCATTTGGCCGGGCCGCCGACGCCCTCATAGCTCCAATGCGCGCCTTCGGCGGCAAAGGCCGGCTTGCACAGCGGACAGAGCGCGAGACCCGCGAGGGCCTTCAAGGCATGACGGCGATTCATCGTATTCCCCTAAGATAAAGCTGGGCCGGCAATATCGGCCGCAACCTATGCGAGAGGGTCGGTGAGTCGCAATGGCGATCACGGGGATCAAGAAGGCTCACGTCTTGTTGCGGAAGGTCTCCAATACCTCCGCGACGATCTTCTGTCCGTTTCTGCGCAGCTTCCTGGAATCGTCCGCGTACGGGAGCAATAGCCCGATCTTGCAAATCATCGCGTCGATCATCCGGCTGAGCAGATCGACATCCTCCGCATTCAATTCGCCATCGCGCTTCAGCGCCCGCAGCGTCGCGATCAGGAGCGCGGTCGGATAGGTCTCCTCGATCTCGCGATAGCGCGGTTCGCCGAGCACGGCCTGCGCTTCCTGGATGACGATGCGCGCATAGGCCGACTCTTCGCAGGCGTCGAGATAGGCGTCGATGCCGGCGCTGAGACGGTCCCAGATCTTGCGCTCGCCCCTTGCCGCGGCCTCGATTCTGGCGGCCGCCTCGCGCTGCATGGCAACCACCACGGCGTCGAACAGCGCCTTCTTGTCCTCGAAGTGATGGTAGAACGCGCCGCGCGTGACCCGCGCCGCCCGCGAGATCGCCTCCATGCCCGCCGCCTGAAATCCATTGGCGGCGAACGCTTCGCGTCCAGCATCGAGCAGCGCCTGCCTGGTGGCCTCGCTGTACTCTTCCCGACGGCTCTTTGGAGGATCCTTCGCCCGCATCGCGCGCAACCTAATGCTTGACGCGTCGGTATCAAACCGCATATAACATACTCTATGTATGTATTAGACATATAGAATGTTGCGAGGCGGCCCATGGACGGCAGGCGGATGTTCGAGCTGGCGGAACGGCTGGCGATCGCGAAAAGCCGGCAGGACGTTCCTGCGGCGCTGGAGGTGCTGCATCCGGACATGGTGCTGGAGACGCCGGCCTTCGGCACCAGGGTGCAAGGTCTCGCCGAAAACGAGCGCATCCTGACGCGCTTCTTCAAGTCCTTCCCCGACTATCACGTCACGCTCGACGGCCACGCCAATTCCGCCGATACGCTGATCTGCTGGGGCACCGCCCAAATGACGATGACGGGCGATCGCTTCGGGGGCGAGCCCAACGGACGCCGCGCCGAGCTGCCCGTGTTCATCGCCTTCGCCTTTCGCGACGACAAAATCGTGCATGAACGCTTCGTCTTCGATCTCTCCGAGCTGTGCGCCCAATCCGGCCTCTCGACCGACACGGTCAGGCGCAAGCTGTTTGGCGATGCGACGCAGGCCGCTTAGCCGGCACATTCCATTCAAGACGTCCATCCGAGACAATCAAGGAGTGCCAGACCATGGCCGATCCCCGCCTCAAATCCGTCGGCGATCTCGAGACCCGGCATCTCCTGGACATCGTCGTCGATCTCGATCCCCGCCTCAATTTCGGTGCCGGGCCCGTCGGGCAGCGCGTGCTGTTCCGTGCAGCCAAGGGATCGTTCGAAGGCCCGCGCCTGCGCGGCGAGGTGCTGCAGGGCGGCGGTGACTGGGCCTTGTTTCGCGCCGATGGCACCATGACGCTCGATGTCCGCCTGTCGCTGCGGACGCATGATGGCGAGTTGATCTACATGACGTATGGCGGCCGCTGGGTGACGCCGCAGGCTCTGCGCGCCGAGATGGCGGATCCCGCGCGGCGCACCAAGGTCGATCCCGCCGGATATTACTTCCGCACCAATCCGCTGTTCGAAACCGGCTCGCAGAGCTACGCCTGGCTCAACGACATCGTCTGTGTCGGCAAGGGCTATCTCGTCGAGGGCGCGGTCGCCTACAAGATCTTCGAAGTGCTGTGAGGCGCTTCGTGGATGCAGTGAGCGAGTTGCGTCATGCCGGTGGTCGCAATGACAGACCTTCCCTCGCGCGGTCACTGGTGGCAGAGGGACTCGGCACCGCCTACCTCCTCATCGCGATCGTGGGTTCCGGCATCCTTGGCGAGAGGCTGGCCGCAGGCAATATCGCTCTGGCCTTGCTCGCAAATGCGCTCTCGACGGGGGCAGCGCTCTACGCCCTGATCGTCTGGCTCGCGCCGTTGTCGGGCGCTCATTTCAATCCACTGATCTCGCTGGTACTGGCATTTCGCGGCGACATCGCGCCGCGCGTCGCCGGATTATATGTGCCAGCCCAGCTGGCCGGCGCCATCGCCGGCGTCGCCATCGCTGACGCGATGTTCGACATGCCGCTCTACGCGCTGTCATCCCATCTGCGCAGCGGTCATTCGCAATGGCTGAGCGAATTCCTGATCACGTTTGGCCTGATCGGAATGGTGTGGACCTGCTCGCGCGTGCGGCCCTCCGCTCTTGCTGGCGCGGTCGCCGCCTATATTGGAGCCGGCTTCTGGTTCACTGCGACGGATTTTGCCAATCCAGCAGTCGCTCTGGCGCGCGCATTCACCGACACTTTCTCAGGAATTCGTCCGATCGACGTCCCCGGCTTCCTCATCGCGGAAATGCTGGGCGCTGTGGCGGCCGTGGCGTTGTTTCGCTGGCTCGTGCCGAGCTTGCGCTGACGACGAGCACCGTCACTGGCTCGTCCACACGATCCGCGCGACCCACGCCACCTCCCCGACGGCCATCGTCCGTCCGGCCGGTGACGCATCGAGCGACTGCAGCTCCAGGGTCTTCGCGGTACGGCGCCTCAGCGTCGCGATGGTCACCTCGCCCGCCTTGCTTCTCACCACCACGCGATCACCCTTGCGGATCGGCGCGCCCGGCGACACCAGGACGATGTCGCCGTCGCGGTAAACGGGGGCGAACGCATCGCCGGACATCTCCAGCGCAAACGTGTTGCTGTTCTCGGTGGTGGGAAGCGCGGTTTCGGTCCAGCCCTTTCCCGAGGGAAGGCCGGATTCGTCGAAGGCGCCGCTCGTGCTGGCCTGCGCGAAGCCGAGCATCGGGACCGAGCGGCCGTCGCCTGCATCATCGTCGATCAGCCGGGCGAAGCTGTCGATCGAGGAGTCGGTCGCCGCCAGCGCTTTTGCGATCGACTCGGTCGAGGGCCAGCGCTCGCGGCCGTCAGAGGTGACGCGCTTGGACCTGTTGAAGGTGGTCGGATCAAGCCCGGCGCGCTTGGCAAGGCCGGACGGCGACAGACCGGCGCGGGCCGCCAGCCGATCCAGCGCGACCCAGATCTGGTCGTGAGTCAGCATCCTCTGCGCTTTGGCCTGTCTGACCATGGAAGGTCCAGCCCGTCGCAACTCAGGAAAACTGTCCTCAAATCAACCGGTTTTCCGTTTTTCGCGCAAGAGGCAAGCGAGCCCGGTACCGGCTCGCGACGAGAAAACGCGTCAAAACAAGAATCTGCAGCCCCGTTCCGATTTCCTCGGAACGGACATGACCTGAGGTCTTGAGTTCGGCAGGGGCGGCCTTTACGGTCGCGCCGGGGTTTTTGAGGACCCGCAATAGACGAAAAAACCCAAAAGACTCAAAGAGCAAACGGGGCTGCGCAAGCGGTGGTCAAGATCTACAAAATCTGTCCGGCCTCGGCCTGGCGTGAGGCGGAGCGGCAGGGTGTCTACCTCGGCAGCGCGGACGATACGCGCGATGGCTTCATCCATTTCTCGACCGCCGCCCAGGTTCCCGAGACCTTGCGCAAGCACTATTTCGGGCAGCGCGCGCTGTTCCTGGTCGAGGTCGATGGCGACGCGCTCGGCAGCGAACTGCGCTGGGAGCGCTCGCGCAATGAGGAGCTGTTTCCGCATCTCTATGGCGAGCTCGATCTCGGCGCCGTCATCGCGGTGATGAACCTCAACATCCGCTCCGACGGCGGCCACGACGTTCCGGAGCTTACCCCGTGATCCGCGCTTTCGACGCCTTTTCCCTGCCGGTGCTGCGCTGGCTCGATCCGGAAGACGCGCACCGGCTCGCGATCCAGGGCCTGCGCTTCCTGCCGCCGATCAAGCCGCGCGCGGACGATCCCAAGCTCGCGATGCGCGCCTTCGGGCTCAACTTCCCCAACCCGATCGGCATGGCCGCCGGCTTCGACAAGAGCGCGGAGGTGCCGGATGCGCTGCTCCGGCTCGGCTTCGGCTTTGTCGAGATCGGTTCCGTGACGCCGAAACCGCAAGCCGGCAATCCGCGGCCGCGGCTGTTCCGGCTGGAGCGCGACGAGGCCATCATCAACCGCATGGGCTTCAACAATGACGGCGCGGACGCCGCACTGCGCCGCCTGGCCGCGCGCGCACAGCACGGCGGCATCGTCGGCGTCAATGTCGGCGCCAACAAGGATTCGCCCGATCGCGTCGCCGATTACGTCACGCTGATCGAGACCTTCGCGCCGGTCGCGAGCTACTTCACTGTCAACGTGTCTTCGCCGAACACGCCGGGCCTGCGCAGCCTTCAGGAAGGCGCGCTGCTCGACGATCTCCTCGCGCGCGTGATCGACGCGCGCGAGCGGGTCAGGCAGAAGGCCGGCGACACGCCGGTGCTGCTCAAGATCGCACCGGATCTCAGCCTCGCCCAGCTCGACGACGTCGTGCAGGTCGCGCGCTCGCGCCGGGTCGACGGTATGATCGTGTCGAACACGACGATCGCGCGGCCGAGTACGCTGCGTGAGCAGATGCGCGCCAAGGAGCAAGGCGGCCTGTCTGGCCGGCCGCTGTTCCGCCTGTCGACGCGGATGGTCGCCGAGACCTATGTGCGCGTCGAGGGCGCCTTCCCGCTGATCGGCGTCGGCGGCGTGGATTCGGGCGGCGCCGCGCTGACCAAGATCCGCGCGGGCGCGAGCCTGATCCAGCTCTATTCGTCGCTGGTCTACAAGGGCCTCGGCCTCGTCGACGAGATCAAGCGCGACCTCACCTCGACGCTGCTCCGCACCGGGCGGGATTCGCTGTCCGAGATCGTCGGCGCGGATGCCGCGACGCTGACGGCGGAAGACTGGCCGGGGATGTAAGCCACTCTCGTGCCCGGGCTCTGCGCAGCAGCGTTTCACGCTGCGGCGCGTCCGGGACACCCAAGCTACGATTTCGCGAACGTCGCCCGGAACTGCGCCGGATAGCGCGCAGCCTGCAAGCCGCCGCGCGAGAGGTAGGAGGCCATCAGCGCCCACCACAGGCCGGCATTGCCGAACGATTGCAGCGCCCACCAGGTGGCGAGGAAGATCGCGAGCGAAGCCAGCATCAAATTGCGCATCTCGCGCGCCCAGGTCGCACCGATATAGATGCCGTCGAAGCCGAAGGCGAACACGCCGGGGATCGGCGCGAGCACGACGAAGGGCAGGAATTCGCGCGCGGTCCGGCGCACGTCTTCGCTCGCGGTCATGACATCGATCAGAGCCGGCCCGAACAGCGCGAACAACACCGCGACGACGATGGCGAAGCCGAGCCCCCAGAGCAGCACCAGCCGGGTCGAGGCGGCAAAGCCTTTTGCATCGCGTGCGCCGAGGGTGCGGCCGCAGAGCTGCTGGGCGGCATTGGCCAGGCCGTCCAGGAAGAAGGCGCTGATGAACAGGAAATTGTTGAGCACGGAATTCGCCGCCAGCGTGACGTCGCCGGCCTGCGCGCCCTTGGCGGTGAAGAACAAGAACACGGTGATCAGCGCACCGGTGCGGATCATGATGTCGGAGTTCACCGCCAGCATCCGCAACAGCTTGTCGCGGTCGAGCAGGGTCGCGGTGGGCACGGCGAAGCCGCCCGCGGCATAATGGCGGCAGACGAGCACGCCGAGCACGAACCCGATCGCTTCCGACACCAGCGCGGCGATCGCGGCACCGGCGATGCCGGCATCGTAGACCAGCACCAGCAGGATCGTCGCCGCCATGTTGACGAGGTTGATGACGACCTGAAGCAGCAAGGCCGAGTTGGCGCGGGCCTGACCGATCAGCCAGCCGAGGATGACGTAATTGGCGAGCGCGAACGGCGACGACCAGATCCGGATCTTGAAGTAGGTCTGTGCGGCCCGCGTTACCCCCTCGCTGCCGCCCATGAGGTCGAACAGCACCGCGGCCAGCGGCCATTGCAGCACGATCAGCGCGCCACCGATCAGGCCGGCGACGATGAAGCCGCGCGCCAGGATCGCGGCGGGCTCGCGCGTGTCGCCCGCGCCCAGCGATTGCGCGGTGAAGGCGAGCGTGCTCATGCGCAGGAAGCCGAACAGCCAGAACAGGCAGTCGAAGATCACCGACGCGATCGCGACGCCGCCGAGCAGCGCGGCATCGTCGAGCCGTCCGATCGCCGTGGTCGAGACAATGCCGATCAGCGGCGTGGTGAGGTTCGCCACCATCGCGGGACCGGCGATGGCGAACACCTGGCGGGAGCCAATCTTGAGGGGAACGGGCGCGTGCATCTCAGAATACGAGGACCATGCCGTCTTCGGCGGCGAGATGCGCAATATCGTCCAGGCGCGCGAGCATGTCGTCGCTCATATGGGTGAGGACAAGGCGTTTTGCGCCGATGGCGGGCAGATGCTGTTCCAGGGTTTTCAGGCTGAGATGGTTCTTGACCACCTTCTCGTACATATAGGCTTCGGCGATGAAAAGGTCCGCGCCATGCGCCAGCGGAATGAGCGTCTCCGTCCACTCGGTATCGGCGCTGTAGGCGAGCGTGCGGCCCTCGGCCTCGACGCGGTAGGCGAGGAAGGGGCCGCCGGACTCGCCGTGCACCACGGGGTACGGCGTCACCGTCACGGTGCCGAATGTCCGGTTTTGCCCGGGCGCGAGCTCGACGACATCGAGCTCGAAGCGCTGTTTTGTCTTCGAGGAGTGCTCGAACAGCGCCTCCATGACGTCACGCAGCCGCCGCTCGATGCCTTGCGGGCCCGCGATCGTCAGGGGCCGCGTCCGCCGGGAGAATTGGGCGTCGAGCAGCAGGAACGGCAGCCCGGCAAAATGGTCGCCGTGGAAATGCGTGATGAGAATGAGGTCGATGTCGGCGCGATCAATCTCGAGCCGCTTCAGCGCCGGCAGAGCCGACGCGCCGCAATCGATCAGGAAGTTGGCCTCGCGCCCCGATATATGGAAGCAGGTATTGAGCCTGCCGCCGGAGCCGAAGGCGTCGCCGCAGCCGACGAAACGGAGTTGCATCGGCTGCGGACTCCCAATTCCTTACCGGCTGCGCGGCGCGCCGAACACGCGCGAGAGCAGCCAGATCGGGATCACGATGACCGCGCCAAGCAGGAAGTAGCGCCACAGCCAGTTGATGGTGTCGAAGCCGAGGTCCCACAGCCGCTGGAACAAGAGGCGGATGCTATAGATGATGTTCCAGGGATCGAAGCCGATCGCCGCGAGCACGACGCCGACCAGGATCGAGAGCAGCACTAGGCGGAATGCGACAGCCAGCGGGGAGCCGCCGAGAAAGCGGTGCAGGCCATCGCTGCGGCCGGCCGGCAAATCTCTGACGTCTTGGACCATCGCAAGCTCCTCAAGCGGATTCGACCCCATTATAGGGCACGGCGAGGCAGATGGGGAACCCGCAAGGGCGCGTCAATCGGGTTACGGGAGTTTAATTCGGGCGAGCGGGCGAATTCGGTGGTGATGCGCTGCTCGCCGCGGGCTCTTTAGCCTCTCCCGCTTGCGGGAGAGGCCGCGCCGAAGGCGCGGGTGAGGGCTCTCTCCTCTGGGGGAATCCCAATGCGGAAACAGCCCTCTTCCCCACCCCTCTCCCGCAAGCGGGAGAGGGAGCGCACCTCCGCCTTGGCGACAGTCGAGCCGGCTCATCACGCGCCTCAGACCTCAATCTCCGCCGCCTCCGCCTCGGCCTTCAGCATCCGCTCCAGCGTCTCCAGCCGGTCCGCCTCCTTCGGCGGCTTGTCCCAGCGCAGGCGGCTGATGCGGGGGAAGCGCATGGCGACGCCGGATTTGTGGCGCGGCGAGCGCTGCAGGCCTTCGAACGCGACCTCCAGCACCAGCCCCTTGTCGCCCTCGTGCACGACATGGCGGACGGGACCGAATTTCTCCGTGGTGTTGCGGCGAACGAAGCGGTCGATCTGCAGCAGCTCCTCGTCGGTGAAGCCGAAATAGGCCTTGCCGACGGGCACCAGTTCGTCACCGCCCTCGCCTGCCGTCCAGACGCCGAAGGTGTAGTCGGAATAATAGGACGAGCGCTTGCCATGACCGCGCTGCGCATACATCAGCACGGCGTCGATGATGTGAGGATCGCGCTTCCACTTCCACCATTGGCCCTTCGGCCGTCCCGGCAGATAGGGCGCATCGCGCCGCTTCAGCATCACGCCTTCGACGGCATCCGCGTCCTCACCGGCGCCGGCACTCGCGGGATCGGCGCGCGCGGCGGTCAATGCTTCCCAGCTTGCGAAGGGAACGGTCGGCGACAGATCGATGCGGGGATCGTCGAGTTTTGTGATGAAGGCCTCCAGCCGCTCGCGCCGCTCAGCGAACGGCAGCTCGCGCAGATCGTTCTCGTCGTCGCCGAGCAGATCGTAGGCGCGCAGATGGATCGGAAATTCTTTGATCAGCTTGGGCGAGACAACCTTGCGGTTGAGCCGCTGCTGCAGGACGTTGAAACTCTGCACGCGGCCCTCGCGCAGGATCAATAGCTCGCCGTCGATCGCACCCGGCAGCCGCAGCGACGGCACGAGATCGGGAAAGCTGCCCGTGATGTCCTCGCCGGTGCGCGAATAGAGCCGCGCGGTGATGTGGCCATGCTCGTCGCGCCCCGCAACCGCCTGCACGCGGATGCCGTCCCATTTCCATTCGGCGATGTACTCAGCGGGATCGAGCGCGGCGAAATCGCTATCCTCGATCGCATGCGCCAGCATCACCGGCCGGAACGGCGCGGGATCGCGGTTGATCGGTTTGTCGCCGCGGCCCTCCAACCAGGCGAACAGATCGAGATAGGGTGGTGCGAGGCCGGGCCAGATCAGCTCGACCTCATGCGGATCCTTGTCGCCGAGCGCGGCCGCCGCTGTCTTGGCGAGACGCGCGGAGATGCCGATGCGAAGCGCGCCGGTGACGAGCTTCAACAGCGCCCAGCGCCCGGTCTCATCGAGCTCGTCGAGCCAGCGCTCGAGCTGCTTCGGCAACTCGGTCTTGCCGAGCGTGCGCAGCGTGGTGACGACTTCGGTGAGCGTCGGCGGCGGTGGATTGTTGTGGGCGGCGAGCCCGGCCTTCGGCCACATCAGCGCCACCGTCTCCGAGAGATCGCCGACATAATCGTAACTCAACCCGAACAGCACCTCATCCGTCCGCGACGCAATGAGGTCGCGGATCAGCGCCGGTTTCGCGTGCTTGAAGCTGAGCGCGCCGGTCAGCGCGGCCAGCGCGTAACCGCGGTCGGGGTCGCCGACCTCGCGGAAATAGCCGGTGAGCAGCCGCAGTTTGTTGTTGCGGCCGGGCTCGTAGGCGAGACGGTCGAGCAGTTCGGCGAAGCGATTCATGCGTCGGCCTCGCCTGCGGCCGGCGCCTCGCTCTCCTCCTCGTCGCCATAGCCGACGAGATCGAGCGGCTGCGCTTTCAAGCCTTTGCTTCGGCACCAATGCACCAGCGCATCTTCCTGGCCGTGGGTGACCCAGATTTCGCCGGCGCCGGTGGCACCGATTGTGGCGGTGAGGCCATCCCAATCGGCATGGTCGGAGATCACCAGCGGCAGCTCGATGCCGCGCTGCCGCGCCCGGGCGCGCACCCGCATCCAGCCCGAGGCGAACGCGGTGACGGGATCGGGAAAGCGACGCGTCCAGAGGTCTGATGTCGCCGAGGGCGGCGCCAGCGTGATGGTGCCGGCCAGCGCGGCCTTCTTGACGCCCTTCGCCGGCCTGAGCTCGCCAAGATCGATGCCGCGGCTCTGGTAGTAATGCGTGATCGTCTCCATGGCGCCATGCAAATAGATCGGTGCGTCGTAGCCGGCCTGCCGCAGCAGCTTGATGACGCGCTGCGCCTTGCCGAGAGAGTAGGCGCCGACCAGATGCGCACGCTCCGGAAACAGCGCGGCAGAAGCGAGCAGCTTCTTCACCTCGTCCGCCGCATCGCCATGGCGGAACACCGGCAGGCCGAACGTCGCTTCGGTGATGAAGACGTCGCAAGGCACCAGCTCGAACGGCGTGCAGGTCGGATCAGGCGCGTCCTTGTAATCGCCGGAGGCGACGATGCAGGTCTCCTTGCAGGTGACGGCGATCTGCGCCGAGCCCAGCACATGGCCGGCCGGGTGAAACTTCACTTTGACGTCGCCGAGCCGGATCTCCTCGCCATAGCGGATGGCCTGCGTCGATCCGGCGAAGTTCTCGCCATAGCGCAGCCGCATCATGTCCAGCGTTTCCTGCGTCGCCAGCACCGCGCCATGGCCGGCGCGGGCATGGTCGGAATGGCCGTGGGTGATCACGGCCCGCTCGACAGGGCGGACAGGGTCGATATGGAAGCCGCCGGGCTTGCAGCACAGGCCGGCAGCAGCTGGCAACAGGATGTCTTGGGGACGCATGCCTGCTATATAGGTTGCCACGACACATCTTCTACTCATCACCGCCTGCCCTGGTTCCTAATGCCGCTGCGCCTGTTCCTGACCTCCGGCGATCTCATGGCCGACCGCCGCTTCGAGTTCGCGCGCGACCTCCAGCTCAAGGGCGATCTGCCCGCGGCCGCCGACCTGATCGAGCAGGCGATCGAGCTCGCGCCGAACTTCACCTCGGCCTGGTTCACGCTAGGCGAGATCCGCCAGCAGCTCGGTGAGCGTGACAAGGCCATCGCGGCGTTTCGCGAAGCGCGGAGGTGCGACCCGGGGGACCAGCACGGCGCCGGCCTGCACCTGATGCGGCTCGGCGACGCCGAGATGGCGGAGATGCCCAAAGCCTATGTGCAGGCACTGTTCGACCAATACGCGCCGCGCTTCGAGCACGCGCTGATCAACGATCTCGGCTACCGCGCCCCCAGCATCATCTTCAAGGCGGTGCTGGCCGCGCGCGTTGCCGCCAAGAAGCCGGCCTTCTTCAAGCGCACCATTGATCTCGGCTGCGGCACCGGCCTCGCGGCCGCCGCCTTTGCCAAACAGGTCGACCATTTCATCGGCATCGATCTGTCGCCCGGCATGATCAAGGAGGCGCGCGCCACGGGCCTCTACGCCGAGCTCGAAGTCGCCGACATGATCGAGGGACTGCGCACCAAGAGTGATGGATGCGCGAACCTCATCGTCGCCGCGGACGCCTTCGTCTATCTCTCCGATCTCGCACCGGTGCTGACTGAAGCCAGGCGCGTGCTCGTCTCGGGCGGCGTGCTCGCCTTCACGCTGGAGACGCATGACGGCAGCGGCATCGTGCTCGGCGAAGGCCTGCGTTATGCCCATTCGGCGGAATATGTGCGCGGCGCCATCACCAAGGCGGGCCTGAAGCTGCTGACGCTGGAGCCGGCCTCGCCGCGCATCGAGAACAACGAGCCGGTGCGCGGCCTTGTCGTCGTCGCCGAGAAAACTTGAGTCTAGGCGCTAAAGCTGGCGATTTAAGCGTCATTGCGTCGCAAAGCTGCGACTTCCCACTTGCGAGCCATGCTGCGTTCCCAGCACAATGCGCGCACCAGGGAGAAAACAATAATGACGAAAAATCCATCGCGGCGCGATTTCAACGCCGCCGCGCTCGCCGCCGTCGCCGCGTCCACCTTGCCCGCGCCTTATGTCTGGGCCGCGGAGAAGAAATACGATGCGGGCGCCAGCGACACCGAGATCAAGATCGGCCAGACCGTGCCGCATTCCGGTCCCGGCTCGCTCTACGGCGTGCTCGGGCGCATCGGCGAGGCCTATTTCCAGATGCTGAACGAGAAGGGCGGCATCAACGGGCGCAAGGTCAAGTTCCTGACCATGGACGATGCCTACAGCGCGCCGAAATGCGTCGAGGCGACGCGGCGCCTGGTCGAGCAGGAAGAGGTGCTCGCGCTCTACGGCTCGCTCGGCACCGCGCCGCAGACCTCCGTGCACAAATATTTGAACTCCAAGGGCGTACCGCAGCTGCTGCTCAACACCGGCGCGTCGAAGTGGAACAATCCGAAAGAGTTCAAATGGACGATGGCGGGCTTGCCGCTCTATCCGACCGAGGCGCGCATCCTGGCGCGGCACGTCGTCGCCGTGAAGCCGAACGCAAAGGTCGGCATTCTCTACCAGAACGACGATTTCGGCCGCGACTTCCTCGGTCCGTTCAAGAAGGTGCTGGCCGATGCCGGCGGCACCGCGCAGGTCATCATGGAGCAGACCTACGATCTGACCGATCCGACCGTCGATTCCCAGCTCATCAATCTCTCGAAGTCCGGCGCCGACGTCTTCTACAACATCTCCACCGGCAAGGCGTCGTCGCAGTCGATCCGGAAGGTCGCCGAGCTCGGCTGGAAGCCGCTGCAGCTGCTGTCCGCCGGCTCGACCGGCCGCTCGATCCTCAATGCCGCGGGCCTCGAGAACGCCACCGGCATCGTCGCCATCCGCTACAACAAGGAGGTCGGCCTGCCGAAATGGGAGAAGGATCCCGACGTGATGGCGTTCGAGGAATTGCGCAAGAAATACACGCCGGCGATCGACCCCGACAACACCATCGCCTTCGCCGGCTACGGCCAGGCCGTCACCATGGGCGAGATCCTGCGCCGCTGCGGCGACGACCTCACCCGCGCCAACGTGCTGAAGCAGGCGTCCAACCTCAAGGGCTTCCACTCGCCCTACTTCCTCGACGGCGTCACCTACGACTACACGCCCGAGGACTACACGCCGATGAAGACGCTGTTCATCTCCTCCTTCACCGGCAAGGATTGGGATATTTCCGACAAGCCGATGTCGGAATAGCACTCACTCGTCATGGCCGGGCTCGTCCCGGCCATGACGGCCTCGGCTGAATGTTCAAATGCGATTGCCCACTCTCTAATAAAAAGGCCAGCACAGCTAACGCGCGATCGCCAATTGATACGCCTGGGCGGCGTTCACGCCAAAAGCCTTGTCCCGCACCTCCGGGCCAAGCTTCACCAGGCAGGCCTCCAACGCGCCCTTGATCTCGCCGTAGCTGCCCGCAAGCAGGCACACCGGCCAGTCCGAGCCGAAAATCAGCCTGCCCTCGCCGAAACAGCTCGCGGCGTGCGCGACGAACGGAAACAAGCGCTCCGCATCCCAGTCATTCCAGACCGCTTCGGTCGCAAGGCCCGAGATCTTGCACCAGACATTGCCGCAGTCCCCGAGCCCCTTGATGCGATCGGACCATTCGGCACTGCCGCCGTCAGCGATCGGCGGCTTGGCCGCGTGGTCGAGCACGAAGCGCGCTTGCGGGAAGGCCTGCGCGGTTGCGATCGCGGCCGGCAACTCGCGGCTGCGGACGAGGAGATCATAGGTGAGATCATGCGCGAACACCGCCGTGAGCCCGCGCTGGACATCCTCGCGCAACAGCCAATCGGGATCGGCCTCGTCATGCACCTGGTGGCGGATGCCGACGAGCTTGTCCCCGCCCGGCAGGCCGCGCAGCCGTTGTAGCGTGTCGCCGAGCGCGCCGTCCGTCAGGTCGGCCCAGCCGACGACACCGATCACCGACGGTGTTTCATGCGCGATGCGCAGGAATTCCTCGGTCTCCTCCAGCGCTGAGCGGCATTGCACCACGATGCTGGCATCGATGCCGTTCGCCTGCAGCAGCGGCGCGAGATCAACGGGACCGAACGCGCGGCGGATCGGCGTGAGCTCGTCCGTCGCCATCCAGGGATAGTTGGCACGCGCCGGATCCCAGAAATGCTGATGGGCGTCGATGATCATGGCTTACGCAGCGCCCGGCAGCGGCGCGCGGGCATCGACGAGGTTTCGCGCGCGCAGCTCCCGCCAGAAGGCCGGCGGCACCACTTTCTCGGACATCGCGATGTTGTCGGCGACCTCGGCGGCATTGCGCGCGCCCATCACGGCGACGGTGACCGCCGGATGCGCCATGCAGAACTGCAGCGCGGCCGCCTTCAGCTCGGTGCCGTGCTTGCGGCAGAGCGCATCGAGCTCCAGCGCCCGCGCCACCAGCGAGGCATCGGCGTCCTGATAGTTGAACTTCGCGCCGGTATGCGGATTGGCCAAAATGCCGCTGTTGTAGATACCGCCGAGCAGGATGCCAATGCGCTTCGCCGTGCAGACTGGAAACAGCGCATCCAGCGCGCCCTGGTCGAGCAGCGTGTAGCGCCCGGCGAGCAGGAAGCAGTCGACCGGCACGGCTCCTGCAAAACGCGTCAACATCTCCGACTGGTTCATGCCCGCACCGATCGCCTTCACCGTGCCTTCCGCGCGCAGCCGCTGCAGCGCGCGGAAGGCTCCGCTAACGGCCTCGTCATAGTGATCGTCGGGATCGTGCACCAGGAGGACGTCGACGCGGTCGAGCCCGAGGCGGCCAAGGCTTTCCTCCACCGACCGCATCACGCCGTCATAACTGAAATCGAACACCGGCCGCTCGCGCGACGTACCCTTGTAGTGCTCGTCCTCGGCGGTGCTGCCGTCCGGCGCGCGCAGCAGGCGACCGACCTTGGTCGAGATGACGTAGGAGTCGCGTTGCTGCTGCCGCAGGAAGGCCCCTAGCCGCCGCTCGGCGAGGCCAAAGCCGTAGAGCGGAGCGGTGTCGAAGAAGCGCACCCCGGCCGACCAGGCGCGCGCAATCGTCGCTTCCGCATCGGCGTCGCTGACGGGGCTGAACAATCCGCCGAGCGGCGCGGAACCGAGCCCGAGTGAGGTGACGTCGAGCGGGCCCAGCCGCGAATGTTTCATTCCCATTGTCTTCCGCCAGTCTTCATTCCAACAATCCAGATCATCTCCCCCGCTTGCGGAAATCGCAAGCGGGGGAGGCACGCAGGAGCGCGGGGCTGGCGGACGCTCCTACTTCAACATCTGCGCGACGTTGTCCTTGGTCACGAGATCGAGGCCGGTGTAGACGATCTCCGGAACCTTCTCGCCCTTCTTGATGGCGAGCAGCGTGTCCATCGCCTTCTCGCCCATCTCGAACGGACGCTGGCCGACCAACGCATTGGCATAGCCGTCGCGCAGCAGTTCGAGCTGCATCTTCAGCGTATCAGCGACGACCAGCGTGAACTTGCCGGAATCGATGTCCTTCTTGTTCCGGCTCGCGAACGCCTTGAAGCCCTCGGGAGCGAACATCGGCCAGCCGCCGATGGGAACGATGGCGGCGAGATCGGGCGTTGCGGTGCGCATGTCCGTCATCTGCTGCACCGCCAGCGCGGGATCGTCGTTGCAGAAGGTCGGGGAACCCGCGACCTCGATCCATTTCGAGCCTTTCAGCGCCTCGCGAACGCCATCGACACGCTCGGCGAGGTTTTTCGCGCCGGGGCCGCCCGAGACCATGGCGTACTTGCCGCCGTCGGGTCGCATCTTCACGAGTTCCTTGCCGAGCGCGACGCCGAACTCCTTGTTGTTGGTGCCGATATAGGCGATGCGCTTGGAGCCGGGCGCATCGGCATCGAAGGTGATGACGGGGATGCCGGCGGCGGTCGCCGCCTCGATCGACTTGGTCATGGCCGCGACGTCGGCGACCGAGATGGCGAGGCCGTCGACCTTCTGGGTGACGAAGTCCTGGATGATCTGCGCCTGCGTCGCCGGCTCGTGCTCGACCGGTCCCTTGTAGATGCACTCGATATTGCCGAGCTCCTTGGCGCGCTTCAGGCAGCCGTCGCGCGCGAAATCGAAGAACGGATTGTTCATCGCCTTGGGCACGATGACGAAGCGGTAGTTCGCGGCGAATGCAGGCGTCGCCATCATCGCAACGGCGATGCCGGCCAGAAGCAGTTTCCTCATTGTCTCCTCCACCCTTGTTTGGTGCCCGTCCTTTTCGAAGATCGTCCGGGAAGCGGACAGGCGGCGTTTTGTTTGCCTTCCCGAGATGACGTCATTTCAGCTCATCCGCGAACGGATACGGTCGACCAGCACGGCCAGAATGATGATCACGCCGACCAACGTCTGCTGCCAATAGGAGGAGACCTGCGCCAGCACGAGGCCGTTGCGGATCACTTCCAGCAGCACGCAGCCGACGATCGCCCCGAGCGGGCCACCGATGCCGCCCGCAAGGTTTGCGCCGCCGATGACGGCCGCCGCGATCACGTTGAGCTCGTAGGAGGTCGCCATGTTGGCCGGCGCCGACCCGAGCCAGCCGGAGATGATGATTCCCTGCAGGCCAGCTGCGAGCGCGCAGATCACATAGACCTCGATCTTCACCCGCACGACCGGGATGCCGGTCAGCTCCGCGGCCTTCTCGTTGCCGCCAAGCGCGAAGACGTGGCGGCCGAACGCGCTATGATGCAGCACCACCGCCATAGTCAGCGCAAGGATGACGAGATAGATGAAAGGCACGGGGACGCCGAACACGTCGCCCGAGGTCGCGGCGTAGAAGTAATCGGCATCCGGCCCGCCCGGAAAACTACCGCGGCCGTTGGAGACGACATAGCCGAGGCCGCGCACGATCGAGAGCATGCCGAGCGTGGTGACGAAGGGCGAGAGGCCGAGCACGGCGATGCAGAAGCCGTTGATGAGTCCGGCGATCAGCGCGACGCCGAGCCCGGCAAGGACCGAGACCAGCAGGATGAGCCCGGGCACGTTGGCCAGCACCGTCTTGCCGTCAGCCGCCATGTGCACCAGCGGCGAGCCGGGCGCTGACAGCTCGGTCATCACCATCGAGGTGATCATGGCGGAGAAGCACATCATCGATCCCACCGAGAGGTCGATGCCGCCGGTGATGATCACGAAGGTGACGCCGAGCGTTGCGATGGCAATGAACGAAAAGTTCTTCGCCACGTTCTGCATGTTGCCCTGGGTGAAGAAGTACGGGCTGGCGAAATGCATGATCACCAGCAGCACCGCGAGTGCGAGCAGCACGTAGCCGGTCTGGGAGGCGAAGATGCCGCGCTGCCACCATTTGATCCGGCCCACATTGGTGAAGCTGATCGGAGATTCCATGGGCATGGCCATCACGCCGCTTCCTTCGCGCCGGTGATGAGAGCGGTGACTTCCTCCGGCGAGGTCTGGTGGATCGGCTTGTCGGCCCGCTTCTCGCCGCGGCGCATGACGATGACGCGATCGCACACCGCGAACACGTCGGGCATGCGGTGCGAGATCAGCATCACGGCAACCCCCTGCTCCTTCAGCCGGTGGATCAGCCCGAGCACCTGCTCGACCTGACGGACCGAGATCGCTGCGGTCGGCTCGTCCATCATGACGAGCCGCGCGTTGGAAAGCCTGGTACGCGCGATCGCGACCGCCTGGCGCTGACCGCCGGACATCTGCTTGACGAGATCGTCGGGGCGCGTCTCCGAGCGCAACTCGCCGAACAGCTCCAGCGCCCTCGCCGCCATCGCCTTGTGGTCGAGCAAAGCGATGGGTCCGAACTTGCGCTTCAGCTCGCGGCCGAGGAACACGTTGGCGGCCGCCGTCAGATTGTCGGCGAGCGCGAGGTCCTGATAGACGACCTCGATGCCGACGGCGCGGGCGTCGACGGGCCGGCTGAAATGGACCGCGCTGCCGGCGAAACGGATCTCGCCATGGCTGGGACGGAAATTGCCGGCGATGATCTTGACCAGCGTCGACTTGCCCGCACCGTTGTCGCCCATCAGGCCGACGACCTCGCCGGGCTGGACCTGCAGATCGACACCGTGCAGCGCACGGATGGCGCCGAATTCCTTGCCGATGCCGGTGAGCTCGAGGACCGGTGTCGCATCAACCTGTGCCATCAGCGGTCCCTCAGACATGACGATTGACCAGGGATTCCAGATATTCCTGCCGGCCCGAGCGCGGCTGCGGATCGAAGCCGGGCTGGAGCGCGCGGTCGGCAAGATCGGCGAGCGAGCGCTGGCCGCCGAGAATCGCCCGGCCCTCGGGGCCGGACCAGCCTTCGTAGCGCTTGGCGAGCGGCGCGGTGAGAGCGCCGGCATCGAGCATGTCGGCGGCGGCGAGGAAGGCCCGCGCGCACGCATCCATCGAGCCGACATGGGCGTGGATGAGATCATCGGGATCGATCGACTGACGCCGGATTTTTGCGTCGAAATTCAGCCCGCCCGAAGTGAAGCCGCCACGGTTCAGGATCTCGTGAAAGACCAGCGCCAGCTCCGGCACGTTCATCGCGAACTGGTCTGTGTCCCAGCCGAGCAGGTCGTCGCCCCGGTTGATATCGAGCGAGCCGAACACGCCGAGCGCCTCGGCGAGCGCGACCTCGTGATGGAAGGAATGGCCGGCGAGGATGGCGTGGTTCTGCTCGATGTTGAGCCTGACGTCCTTGAGCAGGTCGTAGCGTTCGAGGAAGCCGTAGCAGGTGGCGACGTCGAAGTCGTACTGATGCTTGGTCGGCTCCTTCGGCTTCGGCTCGATCAGGATCGGGCCCTTGAAACCGATTCTGTGCTTGTGCTCGACGACGAGCGAGACGAAGCGGCCGAGCTGGTCGAGCTCGCGCTTGAGATCGGTGTTGAGCAGCGTCTCGTAGCCCTCGCGCCCACCCCACAGCACATAGTTCTGGCCGCCGAGCCGGTGCGTCACTTCCAGCGCGGCGCGGACCTGGCCGGCGGCATAGGTGAATATCTCCGGGTCCGGGTTGGTCGCAGCGCCCGCCATGTAGCGGCGATGCGTGAACAGGTTCGCGGTGCCCCAGAGCAGGCGGACCTTGGCTGATGCCATCTTCGCTTCGAACAGATCAGCGATGGCGTTGAGATTGGCGACGGACTCGGCGAGCGACGCTCCTTCCGGCGCCGCGTCGACGTCGTGGAAGGTGAAGTAGGGCACATCGAGCAGGCGGAACAGCTCGAAGGCGACATCCGCCTTGGCCCGCGCCTGCGCCATCGCATCCGTGCCGTGGTGCCAGGGCCGCAGGAACGTCTCGCCGCCGAAGGGATCGCCGCCGGGCCAGCAGAGCGAATGCCAATAGCAGACCGCAAAGCGCAAATGATCCTCGAGCCGGCGGCCGTGGACCATGCGATCCCTGTCGTACCAGCGAAAAGCGGGCGCCTGTCCCGCGTTCTCGCCGGCGAAGGCGACGGGTACGCTTGCATCGAAGAATTTGGCTGACGCGTTCACTTAATTCGTCTCCTTCAATGCGGGATAGAGCGCGCGCCATCGCCGATAGGCTTCGTCATAGGCCGCAGCGACGGAGGCGCGAGGCGTGAAGGTCGCAAGCCGCCGCGGGCGGGTGCAGACCGCCGAGGCGCTCTCGCCTGTCGCGGCGAGCCTGCCGAGCCTGGAGGCGCCGAGGGCCGCTCCCACCTCGCCCTCTTCGACCCGGTGAACGGGAATGCCGAGCACGTCGGCGCAGATCTGTGCCCACAATGGCGAGCGCGAGCCGCCGCCGACGAGATCGAGCTCGGGAATCGGCCCGCTCGCCGCGCTCAGTGCCGCCAGATTGTCGCGCGCGGCAAAGGCGACGCCTTCGAGCACGGCCTGCACGATCTGGCTGCGGCCGGTCGCACCGCGCAGGCCGACGAAGGCACCGCTGGCAGAGGCATCGTTGTGCGGCGTGCGCTCGCCGTCGAGATAGGGCAGGAATTTGATCGGGCTCGGCGCATCGACAGATTCACCAAGCGGAGCCAAGAGCGCTGCGGCGGCCGTCTCCATCACCCCGGAGAGCCAGGCGAGCGACGCCGCGGCCGACAGCATCACGCCCATCTGATGCCAGAGGCCGGGCAGCGCATGACAGAAGGCATGCACGGCCGACGTCGGCGCCGGCGCGAAGCGATCGGTGACGCGGAACACGACGCCGGACGTTCCCAACGACAGGAACGCATCTCCCGGCGCGATCGCGCCGAGCCCGATCGCGCTCGCGGCGTTGTCGCCGGCGCCGCCCGCGACCACGACGGCTTTCTTCATACCCCAGCGCTGCGCATAGTCCGGCGCGAGCACGGCGCTCTCCGCGCTGCCCTCGACGAGGCGCGGCATGTGGTGGAGATCGAGCCCGGTGGCGTGCAGCAGCAAGGCGGACCAGCGCCGCTGGCCGACATCGAGCCACAGCGTGCCGGCAGCATCGGACATGTCCTCAACCATCTCGCCGGTGAGGCGGTAACGCACATAGGCCTTGGGCAGCAGCACCTTTGCGACACGCTCGAAGATTTTCGGCTCGTGCCGTGCGATCCACAGCAGCTTCGGTGCGGTGAAGCCGGGCATCGCGAGATTGCCGGCGATCGCGGGCAGCGACGGACAGCGTCGCTCCAGCACGGCGCATTCGGCCTGCGAGCGACCGTCGTTCCAGAGGATCGCGGGGCGCAGCGGCTTGCCGTCCTCGTCCAGCAGCGTCGCGCCATGCATCTGGCCGGACAGGCCGATGCCGGCCACCTGCGCCACCTCGCGCGGATGGCGGCTGGCGAGATCGTCGACCGCGCCGATGGTCGCATCGACCCAGGAATCGGGGTCCTGCTCGGACCACAGCGGCGCCGGATGCGACAGCGCGAGCTCGCGCGTTGCCGTCGCGAGGATCGCGCCGGATTCGCTCACGAGCACCGCTTTTACGCCGGACGTGCCGATGTCCAGTCCGAGATACAAATCGTCCTCCTCATCATCCATTGCGATGCGCGATCTTGACGTCGCGCTTTTCCGCTACGGCCCGTTCGATAGCCGGCTGCCGCTAGGGCAGATTGTCCCGCATCACGATGTCGATCCTGATCTTCTCCTGCTCGCGCAAGATCGGCTCGCCGCGGGCAAGCGCGAGCAGCACGCGCACGGCGGCGCGCGCCTCATGTCCGGGGTTCTGCGAGATCGCGGCATCCATCACGCCCTGCAGCAGCAGGCGGCGCGTCAGCAGGGTGACGTCATGACCGACGAACACCACCTTGTCGCGGCCGGCATCGCTCAACGCCTTGGCGACGCCTTGCGTGCCGGCGCCGACGTTATAAAGGCCGACAATGTCGGCATGCTTGGCCAATAGCCGCGCCATCACCTGTTCCGAGCGGCCATCCTCGTCGCGCCCTTCGAGCACGGGCAGCACGCTGAGACCGGGGAATTCCGACGCCATCACCTGGTTGAAACCGAAAATTCGCTCGGCATGGTCGCGCAAGCCCTGCGAGCCCGCGACGATCGCAACCTTGCCGGACTTTTGGCCGACCAGCCGTCCGACCAGCGCGCCGGCGGTGCGGCCCGCCGCGATGTTGTCGATGCCGACATAATGGTGGCGGCGCGACGACGGCACGTCCGACACCAGGGTCACCACCTTGGTGCCGGCATCGACGAGGTCGTTGATCGCGGCGCGAACGCTGGGGTGATCCAGCGCCACCACGGCGACGCCGTCGCAATCGCCCGACAGCGCCTCCAGCGAGGCCGCGAGCACCGATGGATCGAACACATCGGTTGTAACAGTCTCGACGCTGAGGCGGCGGGCCGAGAGCCAAGCGGACATCTCGCCGAGATAGGCCTCGATCTGCTGCATGAACGGGTTCGGCCCCGACGGCATCACGAAGGCGAAGCGGCGGGCGCGGCTGCGAGCGAGTTCGGCGGCGGCGACGTGGGGCTGGAACGAATTGCGCTCGATCGCCGCCTTGACGCGCCGCACCGTGTCGGGCCGCACGCCGGGCCGGTTGTGCAGGACGCGGTCCACCGTCGCCAAGCTGACGCCCGCCTCGCGGGCGATGTCCTTCAGCGTCAGCACCGTCGTGGTCAGGGTCTCGGCCATGGCTGAAGGCTAGCAGAGGTGTTTTGAGGTACGCAACTCATTTTGAGGGGCAGCAGTGCGATTGTTGCCGGCTCAAGTCTAACAGCCGGGTCCGGCAGTCACCCCTCGAGCAGGTCCAGCGTCAGGAACAGGCTGTTGGGATCCTCGGCATAGCCCTCGAACGGACCGCAGAGAATAAAGCCATGCGCCTGGTAGAGCGCATGCGCCGGCTTGAAATAGTCCCACGAGCCGGTCTCAAGACTGAGCCGCTTCAGGCCCCGCGCGCGGGCCTCGGCGATGATGTGGCGGAGCATCTGGCCGCCATACCCGCGCCGCCGCGTGGTCTGGAGCGTGTGCATCGACTTCACCTCGCCATGGGTTGCCGAGAGCGTCTTCAGCGCGCCGGCGGCAACCAGCTGCTCGCCGTCCCATCCGGTCCAGAACGCGACGTCGCTGGCACGAAGGCCGGCGAGATCGAGCGCATGCGCACTGCCCGGCGCGGTCTGCGCCCGCGCCGCCGTGACGTGATGATCGAGCAGCGCGACGACGCGCGGATCGAAGGTGTCGCCGGTCCGGATCTGCATGGTCAGGGCCTCACGCCGCTTGCAAGCTGCTTCTGCATGAAAACGAGATCGAGCCAGCGGCCGAACTTGCAGCCGACCTCCGGCATGCGCGCGACCTCCGCGAAGCCGAGCGAGGCGTGCAGCGCGATCGAAGCCGCGTTGGTGCCGTCGATGCCGGCAATCATGACATGCTTGTTCATGGCGGTGGCGCGCTCGATCAACGCGGCGACCAGACCGCGGCCGATCCCCGCCCTGTGATGCCGCTCGTCGACATAGACGGAATTCTCCACGGTGTGACGATAGCCGGGGAAGGGACGGAAATCGCCGAACGAGGCGAAACCGACGACCTCCCTGCCCTTCATCGCGACCAGCACGGGATAGCCGGCGTCCCGTCGCGCGGAAATCCATTGACGCCGCGAGTCCAGATCGGATGGACCGTCGGTCCAGACCGCCGTGGTGTTGAGCGCGGCGTAATTGTAGATGGCGAGGATATCCTCGGCATCGTCCAGCGTAGCGTCCCGTACGATCAGCGACATCACATCTTCCCGTAGGAGGCGCCGCGCCGCGTGATGATGACGTAGCGCGCGTCCTGTTTGGTTTCGTTCTCGAAGGTCACCGCGCGCATCACGTCGAAATCCAGGCAGTCGCCCTCGCGCAGGCGCACCGTCTTGGCGTCGATGTACACGGCGATCGCGCCCTCCAGCATCAACAGCTGCTGGGTGAAGGCGTTGCGGCCCCAGGGGCTGTACGGCACCCGCGCGCCGGCCGGAAGGTCGACGACGATGATCTCGATGCCGCTCGCCGCGTCCGTCGGCGAGGCGTGCCGCCTTCGATAGCCGCTGTCGGGATCGCGCCAGTGCGGCTGGTCGGCAAGCCGCATCAGGCGCTCCGGCGGCTTCTCGGCGAGCGCGACGACGTCGCTGAGCGAGACGTCGAGCGCGGCGCACAGCCTGCCGAGCAGCGCAGCCGTGGCGCTGCTCTGCGCGCGCTCGACCCGCCCGATCATGGCTCGGCTGACACCGGAGCGCGTTGCAAGTTCGTTCAACGTCATCCCCGCCTGCGTCCGCAGCGTCTTCAAGCGGCGACCGATCGCACGGTCGAGTTTCTGCTGGTCCATGGCCCTCATTCCGACATCACCCGGCGCAGGGACCGCATCCACCGGGCAAGATGAGCTTAAGGCGGGCAAGGCGGGCGTGCCGAGAGCGAGAGGCTAACATATTAGAATCTTTGCGCAGCCTGCAGGGCGGATTAGGATACGCCAGCCGCGATGACCGGGAGGCGATGACATGGGCGAGCCAACGCAGCGGACGATCACGGCCAACGGTATCAGCCTCAACGTCGCCGAGCAGGGCGAGGGGCCAATGGTCCTGCTCTGCCACGGCTTTCCGGAAGGCTGGTACTCCTGGCGCCACCAACTCGACGCGCTGGCAGCGGCCGGCTACCATGCGGTCGCGCCCGACATGCGCGGCTATGGCAAGAGCGACCGGCCTGAGGCGATCGACCAGTACACGATCCTCCACATGGTCGGCGATCTCGTCGGCGTGCTCGACGCCTTCGAGGCGAAACACGCCGTCATCGTCGGGCATGATTGGGGCGCCACGATCGCCTGGCACACGGCGCGCCTGCGGCCGGATCGCTTTCGCGCCGCCGCCATCCTCAGCGTACCCTATCGGCCACGGAGTCCGGTGCGACCGACGAGTGTCATGCCGCAGACGGCGGATGCGCAGTTCTATCAGCTTTACTTCCAGGAGCCGGGTGTCGCCGAAGCCGAATTCGAACGGGATCCGCGCGCGACACTGGGCGCCATGCTCTATGGCGGCTCCGGCGAGGGAGCGGCGGCGATCCGCGCCAATGCCGAGCGTCAGGGGCGGACCGTCGGCGCCGGCATGGTCTCACGCAAGGACGGGATGCTGCCGAAGGTGCAGGTGCCGCTGCCGTCATGGCTGACCGCCGCCGACCTCGACCATTTCGGCGCCGAGTTTGCCCGCAGCGGATTTCGCGGACCGCTCAATTACTACCGCAACATCGACCGCAACTGGGAACTGATGGCGGCCTTCGAGGGCGTGAAGGTGACGGTGCCCTCGCTCTTCATCGCGGGCGACCACGACATGGTCCTGGCTTTCCCCGGCAGCACCGAGCTTCTCGTCAACATGAAGCAATGTGTGCCGCAACTGCGCGAGATCAGGATGCTGCCCGGCTGCGGGCACTGGACGCAGCAGGAGCGGCCGGCGGAGGTCAACGCGGCGATCGTGGAGTTTCTGCGAAGCCTGTCGAACTGAGGGCTTGGAGCGGGCGAAGGGAATCGAACCCTCGTATGCAGCTTGGGAAGCTGCCGTTCTACCATTGAACTACGCCCGCGGATGCGCGAGGCCGCGCGCCTCCTGATTAGCCGAGACGGCGCCTTCCGCCAAGCGGTTTGGCGCGCCCGGCCGGGCGGTTGTTAACGCCCCAGTAAGATTTTGGGTGCGCCGGATTGTGGCGGTGTTATGATCGTATGTCTGGGGAGAGACGTGCACTGAGTGGGGCGTGTGCATGGTGGGGCGTGGCTATTCGATATTCGACACGGCCATAGGCCGCTGCGGCATCATCTGGAGCGGCACTGGCGTCGTCGCGGTGCAATTGCCGGAGGCGCGGGAGATCGACACCCGCCGCCGCATCTTCCAGGCCCATCCCGAGGCGCGCGAGCAGCGGGCATCCGAAAATGCCGAGCTTGCGATCGAGGGCATCACAGCCCTGCTGCAAGGCGGCGATCCCGATTTTTCCGAGGTCAGCCTCGATGCCGGCGGCGTGTCCGGCTTCAACCGGCGGGTCTACGAGTTCGCCTGCTCGATTCCGCGCGGCGAGACGCGGACCTATCACGAGGTCGCCAAGGCGCTGGGCGCTTCGGGCGCCGCGCATTCGGTGGCGCAGGCGATCACGAAAAATCCCTACATGCTGATCGTGCCCTGCCACCGGGTGCTGGAGGCCGGCAATTACACCGACCGGCTTTCGCCCTATGGCGGGGTGATCTCCAAGCGGCGGCTGCTGGCGCTGGAGGGCGCCCATCCCGTCGCCAGCAAGACGCTGTTCGAGGTGCTGCTGCCCGTTGCTCCGCCGCGCGCGCCTGGCTAAGGCGCGATCTCGATCGCACCTTAACTTTGATTTTTTGGGCATGATCTTGTCGGACAGCCGCTACACACTTGTCCGGATCATGCCTAAATAGGCCGGATGGACGCGACCACGCTGCTGACGTCACAATCGATCACGGTCTGCGAGTTCCGCTGCGACGCGGGACCGGACGACACGCCGTTTGCCGAATGCCGCACCGGGCACTCCATCGCCTATGTCCGCTCGGGCAGCTTCGGCTGCCGGTGCCGCGCCGGCTTCTTCGAGCTGGTGGCGGGCTCGATGCTGGTCGGCGCGCCCGGCGAGGAATACACCTGCACGCACGAGCATGTCAGCGGCGATGTCTGCCTGGGATTCTTCTTCAGCGAGGACATGGTCGATGGCCTCAGTGGGCGGCGCGAGATCTGGCGGATCGGCGCCACGCCGCCGCTGCCCGAATTGATGGTGCTGGGCGAGCTCGCCCAGACGGCCGCAGATGGCAACAGCGACATCGGCCTCGACGAAGTCGGCCAGATCCTGGCCGGCCGCTTCGTCGACGTCGTCTCGGGCAAGCCGCGCACGCCGGCCACGCCCAATGCGCGTGACCGCCGCCGCGCCGTCGAGGCCGCGCTGTGGATCGACGACAATTCGCATGACGAGGTCGATCTCGAACAGGCCGCCAAGCAGGCGGGCCTCAGCCCTTTCCATTTCCTGCGGCTGTTCTCCAGCGTGCTCGGCGTCACGCCGCATCAATATCTGGTGCGCTCGCGGCTGCGGCACGCGGCGCGGCTGCTCGCCGACGACGCCATCGCGGTCACTGAAATCGCCTACGACGTCGGCTTCGGCGATCTCTCAAACTTCGTCCGCACCTTCCATCGCGCTGCCGGGGTCTCGCCGACCAAATTCCGCCAGGCCTCGAAGGGCGCGCGCAGCATCTTCGCCGAACGCCTCGTCCTCAACTGAGACAGGTCCGCCGCCCTGCGGGGTAACAGTCTGTTGACCAGACGGCCGCGTCGCACTGGGCTTATGGCACGCCGCGCGGTACTACAACCACAGAGCGAACAGGCGCTCTTTCAGTGCGGCGAGCCGGCAGATGAACAATGCTCCGAATGACGTGATTGCGGCCACATTGGTCGCGCTTGCCGTCGGCCTCGCCTTCATCGCCGGCTGCGCCATCTACTACGGCCGTCAAATCACGTCGCGCAGGATTCCGATGCAGTGGGGCACCGATGGCCGGCCGGCCTGGTTTGCGCCACGCTTCATCGGGCTCTGGTTCAGCTTCGGCGTCACGGCGGCGTTCTCCGCGTTCCTGCTCGCTCTCGCCCTGCATGACCCGCAAAAGCTGACGGCGCTGATCGTCGCAACGGTCAGCGTGATCGGAACCAACATGTGGGTTCAGGTCCATCACCTGAAACGCGTGATCCGGTGGCAATCGGAGGCGCCGGCGAGCTAGCCGGGCAACGCCATGGGATTGGTTCTTGCGATCAGCGTTTTCGCGTTCTTGTGCTGGACTGCGCAGGGAGCTCGCGAACGGGCCGCCGAGTATGCCGCGACCGGCATGCTGCGCTCGCCGCTCTACTGGTCGGCCGTGGCGCTTACGATGACGCTGTTAGGCCTTGCCACGTACATGGCTCACCTCGGCCATGAAGGTCCCATTCCATGGCCTTTCTGGCTGCTTGTGGGCATCCTGACCATCATCATCCTGATGCTGCGCCGCGCCTTGAAATGGCGCTACCCGATCTAGCGTTGCGATCCGCGCCGTTCGAGGGATGCGCAAGATTCTCCAAGTGCCGCCCGCCTCGAGCCGACTAGGTTCGTCTCCGGCGCGCCGTTTGCGGCGCGCATTGCAAATGGAGACGACCATGTACGACCACATCGGACTTCGCGTTGCCGATCTCGACGCCGCGACGCGCTTCTACACCGCGGTGCTGGCGCCGCTCGGCTACGTCCTGTGCTCGAGCGGCGAGGGCTACGCCGGCTTCGGGCCGGAGGGCGCGCCGGCGCTGTGGCTGCACCTCAACAAGGGCCGCAAGGCCGACGGCGCGCACATCGCGTTTCGCGCCGGGAGCCATGACGCGGTGAAGGCGTTCCACAGCGAGGGCTTGAAGAGCGGCGGCCGCGACAATGGCGGCGCCGGACCACGCAAGGATTACAGTCCGACCTATTACGCGGCGTTTTTGATCGACCCCGACGGCAATAATGTCGAGGCGGTTTGTACGTGAGGCGCGACCTGATGTGCCACATGCGCCGTCATTCCGGGATGGCGCGAAGCACCAGACCTCAGGTGCGCAATTGCGCACCGGGGAATCTCGAGAATCCGGGTTGGCGGTCCGCGCGCCCCGGAATGACCCCAACAACAGGAATTTCCATGGCCTCCATCCACAACGACATCCCCCTCTCCGCCCCCGCGCACGACGTCTGGGACGCGGTGCGCGACTTCGGTGCGCTGCCTGAGCGGCTGGCGCCCGGCTTCGTCACGGCCTGCACGCTCGACGGCGATGCGCGCATCGTCACCTTCGCCAACGGTTCGGTGGCCCGCGAAGTGCTGGTCGATTGCGACGACGCGCGGCGGCGTCTCGTCTATGCCATCAGCAACGAACGGCTGAAGCATTACAGCGCCTCGGTGCAGGTGATCGCCGACGGCGAGACGAGGTGTCGGCTCCTCTGGATCATCGACATGCTGCCGAACGAGCTTGCACCTTACGTTCAGGGTCAGACCAGGGATGCCGTCGTCGCCATCCAAAAGGCATTTCCGCCTGCCGCGCCCTGACCGCCCTCTGTGAGCTTTTTCACAGAGCTCCGCCCTCGCCGCCCGCAATCATGCCCGCGTGCGTCCGGTTGGCTCCGCTCTCCCGGCGGCGCTGCGCACGCGAGGAGCATGCCATGAGAGGTGCGGACAAGGTGATCTGCCAGGCGGCCGCCGTGCTGCTGCTGTTTTCCGTCGCGAGCACGCCGGCAAAGGCGCAGCTCGCAGGGTTCGGCGGCGGCGCCGGCGGCGAGGACATGATGACCCAGATGGCCCCGATGCTGGAGATGATGAAGGCGAAGATGGGCAAGCGCCGCTTCGCCATGATGATGCAAACCATGGGCCCGATGATGAGCCGCATGATGGAGAACGGAGGCGGCGGGCTCGGTGGCATGATGGGCGGCGGAGGCCTGGGCGGCCTGCCCGCCGGCAATTTTGGCGGCGGCTTCGGCGCGCCCTATTACGGCGGCTACACGCCGATGGGCGGCGGCGCCATGCCGGCCGGCTTCGGCGGGGGTGGCGACATCATGGGCATGCTCGGTGGTTCCGGTGGCGGCGACATGATGGCGATGATCCCGCAGCTGATGCGGCTCGCCAATGTCGGCGGCGGCAGCGGCCATCGCCGCCACAAGCGCCGCTAGTCTGCGGCACCGGACAAAGCTGGCCTGATCGCAGGCTTGCTCGCGCGCGGCCCCCAGCGCGTCAGCAGGACGCTGGAGGATGAGAGCAGGCCGAGCACGACCATCGAACTCGCGGCCAGCCAGAAAAAGCTCTGCGCGGTGGCGTCATGCGTCGACAGCCACCAGCCGGCTCCGGAGATGTAGACCAGCCGCGCGGTCTGCGCCAGCACCGGGCCGATCACCTTGGCCGCGCCTTGCGAGGAGAAGTACATGACCGTGGCGATGCCGAAAAAGGCGTAGAACGGTCCGACCGTCGACAGATATTGGTGGCTCGCCGCACGCACGGCCGCGCTGTCGGTGAAGATGTTGATCCAGAGGTCGGGGAACATCGCAACGAGGCAGGCCGGTGCGCCGACGGCCACGAAGGCGGCCGCGCTGGCGATCCAGGCGATGCGCCGGGCGCGCGCGATATTGCCTGCGCCGATCGCCATCCCGACCATCGGCACGCAGGCGATGCCGAACGAAAACGCGATCGAGGTCAGCAAAAATTCCAGCCGCGCGCCGATGCCGTAGCCTGCGAGGATCGTGGTGCCGAACTTCGCCAGCATGTGGGTGAAGATCGAGATCGTCAGCACCGATTGCAGCGGCGAGAAGCAGGCGATGGCGCCGACTTTCAGGATGTCGAAAAACATCGTCCATTGAATGCGCAGGCCGCGCAGCTTCGGCGTGACTCGCGCGCGCCCGGAGAACAGGTACCAGCCCATGATGCAGATGTTCATGGTGTAGGCGATCAGCGCGCCGGCCGCGACGCCGCGCATGCCGAACTGCGGTACCGGCCCGAGTCCGAGGCCGAGCGTGCCGCCGAGCACGATCTGCCAGGCTGCGGAGTTGAGGATCAGGAACGACGGCAGCTTCATGTTGCCGGTGCCGCGCAGCACGCCGGCCATGGTGTTGAGCAGCCAGGGCAGCACGGCGCCGCCGAAAAACACCTGCGTGTAGGCGATCGCATGCGTCAGCACATCGCCGCGGCCGCCGAGCATTTCCAGCACTTTGGGCCCGAAGATCAGCATGCCCAGCATGAAGACGAGGCCGAAGCTGATGCCGATCAGCATCGCATGCGCGGCCAGCGTGCTGGCGCGTTCGCGGTCGCCCGCGCCGAGCGCGCGTGCAATGGCGGAGGCCACCGCGCCGCCCATCGCGCCGCCCGACATGGTCATGGTCAGGATGATGGTTGGGAACACCAGCGCCATCGCCGCCAGCGCCTCGACGCCAAGCCGGCCGATATAGGAGGTCTCGGCGATCACCGTGCAGGTGCCGGCCGAGAGCGCGATCGCGTTGGGCCAGGCAAGGCCAAGCAGCGTGCGCAGGATCGGCCCGTCGGTCAGCGCGCTTCGCACCGGCCGCGGCGGCGGCAGCGGACGCTCTTGCTCATCGACCGGGATTTCGGCGATGTCGGACATATCCTCTCCGGGGCACGGGCGCCCTTTGCGGCGCGGCAATGAACAGGTGTGCCAATAAATTTGTTCGCGCACAGGGCGCGGTGCGCCCTTGTTAGCACGGCACGGAGCGATTCCTCCTGCGCCGGATGCAGGCGTGCCCTGCGACGGCGTATTTCAATAGGTGGACCTAATCGATCGTCCAGACCAGCGGCGGACGACCGCCCGCCGCCGGGCGCACATGCACACCGATATGCCGCCCGCATCCCGCAGCCAGGCCTTCGAACAGTCCCTCCAGCACCGCAGCGCAAGCGGGATGATAGTCCGAGACGTCGTCCATCAGCTCCCAGCTTTGCTGGCGGATTTCGAAGCTGCCTTCAGACGTCGTACTCTCAGCCGTGTCGTCCTGCGCAGCAAACAGCGCGTTCAGGAACGAGGCGAATTCACTCGCCCCGCCGCGGCCCATGGCCAGCGCGGCCGCGACCTCGTCGAAATATTGCATGCCGATCAACTTGCCGGTGAGGTGCAGCAGATAGCCGGCATCTTCGGGACCGAACAGCTGCACCATCACGGGCGCGGCGGTGCGGACATATTCCATCGCGTAGTTGCGATAGGCCTTCTCCAAGCGCGGCTTTGGCCAGCTCGCCACGGGAAGCGCCGGCGCCGTCTTCGCATCGAACAACGGCGCTTCCAGATGACGCGCGAACATGAGCCGCTGGTCCAGCTCGAGCGGGTGATCGTATTGATGGTAGTAGCCCTCCAGCCCGTCCTGGCCGTCGACGCTCTGCTTGGTGCAGACGAAACCGAGCCTGAGATCTCCGAGGGCCGCGCCATTGTTGGCGTGCCAGCCGCGCAGCATCGCACGGGACACCTCGCCCGGCACGCCGCAGATCGCCGTGCCCTTCCAGATCCAGCGCGGCGGCGGATAGCGGATCCAGGCCTTGGCGTCGCTCTCATACATGTACTCGACATGCACGCCGCCGATCCAGTTGGAGAGGTAGTGATATTGCGCGGCCGCGACCGCCGGCGGCAGATGATCGATCCCGAGCTTCTTCAGGCCCGGCAGGAAGCGCTCCTGCTGCTGGCGACGAAACACACGGAAGACGAACTCGGCCGCATCAGCCGTGCCGCGCCGCGTGACGACGGTGAGGATGAGCCCGGTGAAATAGGCGTGATAGAGCTCTGCAACCGCGCGCCAGCGCTTCCATTGGGCTTCCTGCGCGGCGTCTGAGGCGGTGGCCATGTTCACTCCCGATCATGATTTCGATCGAGTGTGTCACCGCACCCAATGGCAGGCAACATGACGGCCGCGCAGGGCGCCCTGCGCGAGCGCCCGCCAATTCCGCATCACGAAGTTTGCGGCGGCGCCTTGGCTGCGCGCTCACGCTCGACCCGTTCGGTGACGTCGCGCGCCATCGCCACCGATCCCAGCACGTTGCCGCCGGAATCCCGCACCAATGCGAACGTCATCTCGATGTAGAGCTTGCGTTCGCTCTTGTGCAGCGCGCGGGTCAGCGTCGGCTTGCCCGCAAGCTTCATGCTGCCGCTCGCGAGCGCGGCCTCGAAACCTTTCCAGTGCGCGGCGCGCAGATGTTCGGGAATGATCAGGTCGAGATTCTGGCCGAGCGCTTCCGCGGCGGTGAAGCCGAACAGGGCCGTCGCTGCACCGTTCCACCGCATGATCGTGCCGGACCGATCCGAATAGATCAGCGCGTCCGCGACATTCTCGGCAATCTTTGCGTCGAGTTCGGATGGATTGCTCATCTCGTCACCTCGTAGCCCGGATGGAGCGGAGCGCAATCCGGGATCGTGCCACAAGCGAGACTGCCCCGGATGACGCTTGCGCTCCATCCGGGCTACAGGATCGTGCTACACCCGGAAATGCTTCGATAGTTTGAGGCCCTGGGCCTGGTAATTGGAGCCGATGCGCTGGCCGTACATCGCGTCGGGACGGGCCAGCATCTTCTCGTAGACGAGGCGGCCGACGATCTGGCCGTGCTCGAGGATGAACGGCACTTCGCGCGAACGCACCTCCAGCACGGCGCGCGAGCCCAGCCCACCGGCGCCGGCATAGCCGAAGCCGGGATCGAAGAATCCGGCATAATGCACGCGGAATTCACCGACCAGCGGATCGAACGGCACCATCTCCGCGGCGTAGTCCGGCGGCACCTGCACGGCTTCCTTCGACGCCAGGATGTAGAACTCGCCGGGATCGAGGATCAGGCTGCCGTCGGGACGGGCCGAGATCGGCTCCCAGAAATCTTCCACCGCGTAGCCGGAGCGGCGATCGACGTCGACGACGCCGGTGTGCCGCTTGGCGCGGTAGCCGACGAAGCCGCTCGCCTTCTCGCCGGAGAGGTCGACGGAGACGGCGACACCGCCCGACAGATCGGCATCGTCGACGTCGACGAGGCGCTCAGTGGCGTGCAGGCCGTCGAGCTCGTCGGCGTTGAGGATGGCATCGCCGGTGCGGAAGCGCACCTGGCTGAGGCGCGAGCCCTCGCGGACCAGCACCGGAAACGTCTTCGGGCTGATCTCGGCATAGAGCGGACCGTGATAGCCGGCGCCGATCATGTCGAAGCGGCGGGTGCCGTCGGCGATCACGCGGGTGAAGACGTCGAGCCGGCCGGTGGAGCTCTTCGGATTAGCCGCCGCGACGATCTCCGGCGGCAGCGCGAGGCTTTCCAGCAGCGGCACGATGTAGACGCAGTTGGTCTCCAGCACCGCACCGTCGGCGAGGCTGAACTCGTGCAGCTTCAATTCGTCGATGCGCTCGGCGACGGTTGAGCCGGGACCGGGCAGGAAGCTGGCGCGGACGCGATAGGCGATGTCGCCGAGGCGCAGATCGAGGCTGGCCGGCTGGATCTGGCTCTCGACGAAATCATAGGCGGGCAGGATGAGCCCGGCCTCCGCCATCGCCGCGATCATGCGGTCGGGCAGGATACCATTGGCGTCGGGCGCGACCGTGAACGTCAACCGGGGGTCCTCATCAGGGGTCAATTGCATCCGGACATGCCGGAAATACAAGTCTTTTACGGCTATCCGATGGACGCCTTGACGGAAAGGGCATTGCGGAATATGAGCATCACTTATCCCGTGGTGATTTGAGCCGGCCGGCTTGCAGCCACGTTAAATAAGTCGCTAAACAGGCCGGGGACCTCTGTGATCCCGGCCCGTGGAGATATCCAGGCCGGTTTTTTTGTGACCGTTTTCGACGAGACGGTCATGTCGGAGGTACCTATGTCGAAGTCGCCTGCTGCTTACCGCCCCGAAACCCGCCTGGTCCATTCCGGCACCCTGCGCTCGCAATATGGCGAGACCTCGGAGTCGCTGTTCCTGACCCAGGGCTACGTCTACAACAGCGCCGAGGAGTGCGAGGCGCGGTTCAAGGGCGAGGATCCGGGCTTCATCTATTCGCGCTACTCCAATCCCACCATCGCAATGTTCGAGCGCCGCATGATCGAGCTCGAGGGCGCCGAGGCCGCCCGCTCGGCGGCGACAGGCATGGCCGCGGTGACGACCGCGATCCTGGCGCCGCTCAAGGCCGGCGATCACGTGGTGGCCTCGCGGGCGCTGTTCGGCTCGTGCCTCTACGTCGTGCAGGACCTGTTGCCGCGCTATGGCATTGAGACCACGCTGGTCGACGGGCTCGACCTCGACCAGTGGCAGCGCGCGCTGCGACCGAACACCAAGACGTTCTTCCTGGAGAGCCCGACCAATCCGACGCTTGATGTGCTCGACATTCCCGGGATCGCCGAGATCGCGCACAAGGGCGGCGCGCGGCTCGTCGTCGACAACGTGTTCGCGACGCCGATCTGGCAGAGCCCGCTCGCGCTCGGCGCCGACGTCGTGGTCTATTCCGCGACCAAGCATATCGACGGCCAGGGCCGCTGCCTCGGCGGCATCATCCTGTCCTCGGAAGCCTTCATCGCCGAGCACATCCACAATTTCATGCGCCAGACCGGCCCGTCGATCTCGCCGTTCAACGCCTGGGTCCTGCTCAAGGGCCTCGAGACGCTGGGCGTGCGCGTGCGCGCGCAGACCGATACCGCCTCGCGCATCGCCGAGGTGCTGGCGAGCCATCCGAAGATCGCACGGCTGGTCTATCCCGGACGCGCCGATCATCCGCAGGCGGCACTGGTGAAGAAGCAGATGCGCGGCGGCTCGACGCTGGTCGGCTTCGAGGTCAAGGGCGGCAAGGCTGCCGCGTTCCGCGTGCTCAACGAGCTGAAGCTTGCGCGGATCTCGAACAATCTCGGCGACGCCAAGAGCCTCGTCACGCATCCGGCCACCACGACGCATCAGCGCCTGAAACCGGAAGACCGCGCCGCGCTCGGCATCGGCGAAGGTTTCATCCGCTTCTCGGCAGGCCTGGAGCATCCGGACGATCTGATCGAGGATCTGACGGCGGCGCTGGAGAAGGCGTGATCGCTTGGTAGGGCGGGTTGGCCGAAGGCGTAACCCGCCGCTTCCGTTTCCGCACAGACAGACAATGGCGGGTTACGCCGAGCAGATGCGCTTCGCGCATCTGCAGGGCTAACCCCGCCCTACGCGCCGTCTTTTCACATCGGCCGGTACGTCCGCACGTCCGCCGGCACGTTCACGCCGAGCCTGATCTGGCCGACGGAGCGGATGATGTCGTCGCCGAGCAGCTGCGCGAAGCAGGCATAGCCCCAATCGTTCATGTGCAGGCCGTCCGCGATGACGAAGCTCTCGACCGGGATCGATTGGTTCTCGTGCCAGTCGCGCATCACCTCGAAGCGCGGGAAGATGCCGACGTGACGCAGCTCCGCGACCTTGCCGAGCAGGTGCACCATCTTGCCGGCGCTCTCCTTGCGCTGGTTGACGGCGGGCGAATATTGCGGATCGACCAGCACGATGTCGGCGCCGCCCGCGGCCTGGATGCGGCTGATGCCGTCCTCGACCAGTTTTGCGGTCTCGCCGGGATCGAGATTGCGCAGCACCGCGTTGGTGCCGACCTGCCAGATCACGAGATCCGGATGCACGTCGATCACCTGCGTCTGGAGGCGCTTCATCATCTCGGGCGCGTCCTCGCCGCCGACGCCGGCATTGACGACGGTGATGTCCGCGGTCGGATAGTGCCGGCGCAGCTGCGCGGCGAGCCGGTTCGGATAGTTGAACTCCGGCGAGCTGGCCCCGAAGCCTGCGGTCGACGACGAGCCGAACGCGACGATGAGGACGGGTTTGCCCGCGACGAGCTTGCCCGCGACGTGCGGCAGCGAGCCCATCGCCTTCGCGCCGCCCTTGTTCGCGTCTTTGGGCGGCAGGCAAGGCACGCGGCTGAAAATATCGGCGGCGGATTTGGCGACCTGCTTCACCTTGTCGATGGCGCGCGACGTGACGCCGCGCTGCTCCGGTGAGGTCACCGCAACGGTGGTCTGCGAGGGCGAGGTGGGGGCGGGATCAGCCGATTGCACTGGCGCGGGCGTCGCCTGTGCGGTCTGCGCATGCGATTGCGAGGCCGGCGCCAGCAACAACAGCGCTGCTGCCGCAGGCGCGGTCAGCCATGCCGTCAGGCAAAAAGGGCGAAGAGAACTCATTAACGCTAGACCTCAATTTTGCTGCTGGGCCGGCTCCAGATGGGCAGCGTCGATCACGAACTGTGCCAACGCCCGGCCGAGGCAATCATGAACCTGTTTCGCCAGCTCGGGCCCGCGGGACGGGCTGAACAGGTCGAACTGACCCTGGTCATTCCACTGCCGCATGATCGCGAAACGGTCGAACAGCGGAATATCATGCTCCTGGGCCACCACGCGCATATTGTCGAGAAATGGTTGGGCCGAGATCATCGTTTCGGTGCGCGGGCTGTACTGCAAATTCATCAAGACGACGTCGGTCCCTGCCTTTTGCAACGCAACAACCCCTGAGGTCACGGCGCTGCGGAATTCATCGGGATCGATGGATCGGATGGCGTCCACGGTCCCGGTCTGCCAGACCACCAAAGTAGGCGTTTTTGCTTCCATCAGCTTAACGAAGGTCGAGGCGGTCTCCTCGGCCGTCTTCTTGCTCTGTATTTCTACGGAGACGTGCACCACCTCGGACGCCGGCAGCTTGTCCTTGAGGATCGCCTCCATGCGCGCGGGATAGGAGCTGCTCTCCGAGGACGGAATCGTGGTCGAACGGCTGCCGATGACCAGGATCTCGAGCGGCTTGCCGGCCTTGATGGCGTCGGCGACCTTGGGAAGCTGACTTTCGCTGGTAAGCAGATAGGACGGCAATTCGCACGTGGCAGGTACGGCAGGCGCAGCATCGCCCGCGCGCGCCACAGGCGCGGCGAGGCTACCGCATAGCAGGATCAGGCTCAGGAGAACCTTCGCCTTCATCAGCCCCCTCCCGCCAGATCGGCGTTGCCGACGGCGTTTTTGGTTTTCGCACCGCTCTTGTCAGCCACGCGCTTGTACCACGAAATCACCCAGGCCACGCCCCACATGATCAGCACCCCGGAGAGACTAATCAGCGCATGCATGGCTGCCCCGCCGGAGACTTCGGCGAGAATGAAATGGCCGGCAAAGGCCAGGAAGACGCCGAGGCAGAAAATCTCGAGGGAGTGCTGCCCGCATAGAATCAATGGTCGTAGCCAGCGCGATTTCAAGCCCGGCCAATCCCGGGGTAGGAAGCGCACGGTGAGCGCCGCCAGCGCCAGGAAATGCGTGAAGCGCAGCACGTCGAGATCGGTCTTGTCGATCGGGTACATCCACTGCTCGATCCGCTTCGGCATGAACTGGGAGAGCTGCGGCACGTACCAGGTCAGCGTCACGTAGAAGGCCGCGACGAGATAGGCGATCGAGATCCACATCGTCACCGGCGAAGCCAGGATACGGGACATGCGTCGCGCACCTCCGAGCGCGCACCATGCACCGAACACGAACAACAATTGCCAGGCGAAGGGGTTGAAGGCCCAGAAGCCGTTCGGATAGGCCGACAAATAGAGGTCATACTCCCAGGTCACCGCGTAGAGCACGACCGAGAGGCCGAGCGTGACGTCGGGCCGCCACTTCATCGACCACAGGATCAGCGGCAGCGCCATCATCAGCACGATGTAGAGCGGCAGCACGTCCATGTTGACTGGGCGGAAGCGGAGCAGCAGCGCCTGCACGATGGTGACATCGGGCTGCTTGAGGAAATCCATGATGCCCATCTCTTCGGTGTAGAGCGGGTTCTCGAAGCTGGTCGCGACATAGGAGATTTCGGCGAGGAAGATCGTGAACAGGAAGACGTGGGCGACGTAGATCTGCCAGACCCGGCGCAGGATGCGCGCGGTGGCGATAACGAAACCGCTCTCCAGCATCGCCCGTCCATAGACGAAGGCGGCGGTGTAGCCGGAGATGAAGATGAATATCTCGGTGGCGTCGCTGAAGCCGTAATTGCGGATCGTGAACCAGGTCAAAAGACTCGGCGGCAGATGGTCGATGAAGATCAGCCACAGCGCGAGCCCGCGGAACAGGTCGAGCCGGAGCTCGCGCTCGCCGATTGCGGGCAGCGTGATGGCCGGCGCCCGCAGGCGCGGCTTCGCCTCCGCAGGCCTACTGTCTGCAGGCTTGGCGGTTCCCGCGATCGTCGATCCCGTTACTTGGTCGGCAATGGTCATCGGGGCGCAAAAACCCTTCCGCAAATCGCGACGTCTGAAGGAGTGTACCGGTCCGGTCGTACTCTCGCAAAGCGGCCGGATCACATAGGGGTCTTCCGAAGGTGTTTCCCTCCAAGGGGATGTCCTGCGGGGGTTTCCCTCAGGGGTGTCATTCCCTTCGAATTCTGGCGGGACGATGTCGCCAAACCCGGCCGCGGCGTTTGGTTCCGGCGCCCGATTTCGGTATGGTGGCAGCCATGTACCGCGCCGTGACCCGCCACATCGAAGTGACCGTCGAGCCGAACTTTGTTCCGGAGCAGTCGTCGGCCGACCGTTCCCGCTATTTCTGGTCCTACACCATCGTCATCACCAATTCAGGCGAGGAGACCGTGCAGCTCAAGACGCGGCACTGGATCATCACCGATGCCTCCGGGCGCCAGCAGGAGGTGAAGGGCGAGGGCGTGGTCGGCGAGCAGCCGATCCTGGCCCCGGGCGAGCGCTTCGAATACACCTCGGGCGTCCCGCTCTCGACCGCCTCCGGCTTCATGACCGGCCGCTACCAGATGGTCAGCGAAAGCGGCGAACGCTTCGAGATCGACGTGCCGGCGTTTTCGCTGGACAGCCCGGACAGCAAGCGGGTGTTGAACTAAGGGGCCGGTCTCGCAGGTGCCGCAGGGTGGGCAAAGCAACTTGTCCGCCGTAGCTCGAAGAGCGAAGGCGTGCCCACGTATCGTTCGCAACCGAGAGAGCTCGTGGGCACAGCGCAAATGCGCCTTTGCCCACCCTAGGAGAGCTCGCTACGCGTCTTCCACGCCCGCTTCGTGCGGGGTGAACTGATACACCGAGCTGCAGAACTCGCAGGTCACGACCACCTTGTCGTCCTTGACCATCGCAGCACGATCATCCGGCGAGAAGCTCTGGAGCATCGAGGCGACCGCATCGCGCGAGCAGGAGCACTGCGCCTTGAGAACCATCGGATTGAACACGCGCACGCCGCGCTCGTGGAACAGGCGGAACAGCAGTCGCTCGCCGGAGAGCTCGGGATCGATCAGCTCGACGTCCTCGACGGTCTCGATCAGCGAGCGTGCCTCGACCCAGGCATCGTCCTCGGCGACGGCATGCACCTCGATGCCGTCAGGAGCATCGCCGGGATGCAGATCAGCCTGCCGCGCGCGCTCCGGCGCCTTCGGCAGAAACTGCATCAGCATGCCGCCGGCGCGCCAGCGATGCTTGCCGCCGTCGGCGGAGCGCCACTCCTCGCCGACCGCGAGGCGCACGCGCGTCGGGATCTGCTCGGAGCGCAGGAAATATTCGTGGGCGGCGTCTTCCAGGGTGCCGCCGTCGAGCGCGACCAGACCCTGGTAGCGGCTCATGTCGGGGCCCTGATCGATGGTCATGGCGAGATGACCGCGGCCGAGCAGCGCACCGGAATCCATGCCAGATTTCTGGGCTTCCCCAAGGCGCGCGGCATCGAAGCGCGCATAGGCGCGCAGGCGATCCGGCGCCTGATAGTCCACCACCAGGAACGACACCGGACCGTCGGTCTGAGCCTGCAGGATGAAGCGGCCCTCGAATTTCAGCGCCGAGCCGAGCAGCGTGGTCAGCACGATGGCCTCGCCCAGCAGCTTGCCCACGGGCGCGGGATAATCGTGCTTGGTGAGAATGTCGTCGAGCGCCGGGCCTAGCCGCACAAGGCGGCCGCGTACGTCGAGCGCATCGACCTCGTAGGGCAGCACGGCGTCATCGATCGGAATCGAAGATGGCGCGCGAACCGGACCTTCGGGCCCGGTTTTCATGTCAGGGGATTGGGAAACCATGGCGCATATCTGGGGTCGGTCGATGCAAATTGAAAGAGGCATGCCCGCATTCCTCACGGAACGACGGCTCGCGTAGCCCGGATGGAGCGCAGCGTAATCCGGGAGATCTTTCCGCGCGTTGAGAACCCGGATTTTGCTGCGCTCCATCCGAGCTACAAGAAGCTACTTCACCGCGTCGAAGCACCAGGCCAGAATGCCCTTCTGCGCGTGCAGGCGGTTCTCGGCCTCGTCGAACACGACCGATTGCGGGCCGTCGATCACCTCATCGGTGACCTCCTCGCCGCGATGGGCGGGCAGGCAGTGCATGAACAGCGCATCCGGCTTGGCCAGCGACATCAGCTTGCCATTGACCTGATAGGGCTTGAGCACGTTGTGGCGATGCTCGCCTTCCTTGTCGCCCATCGACACCCAGGTGTCGGTGACGACGCAGTCGGCGCCCTTCACGGCGGCCTCGGGATCGGTGCCGAGCATGATCGGCGCGCCCGTCGACTTGATGAAGTCGCGCATCGCCTTTTTCGGCGCGAGCTCCGGGGGCGTCGCGACATTGAGCTGGAACTTGAAGCGTTCGGCGGCGTGCGCCCAGGACGCCAGCACATTGTTGTCGTCGCCGGTCCAGGCCACCGTCTTGCCCTCGATCGGGCCGCGATGCTCCTCATAGGTCATGAGGTCGGCCATCACCTGGCAGGGATGCGAGCGCCGCGTCAGGCCGTTGATGACGGGCACGGTGGCGTTGGCCGCAAGCTCCAGCAGCGCATCGTGATTGAGGATGCGGATCATGATGGCGTCGACATAGCGCGACAGCACGCGCGCGGTGTCGGCGATGGTCTCGCCGCGGCCGAGCTGCATCTCGGCGCCGGTGAGCATGATGGGCTCGCCGCCGAGCTGGCGCATGGCGACGTCGAACGACACCCGCGTCCGCGTCGAAGGGCGCTCGAAGATCATCGCCAGCGTCTTGCCTTCGAGCGGCCGCACCGGCTGCTGCGCCTTCTGCTTGGCCTTCATGGCGCTCGACGCCGCGAGCATGCGCTTGAGCTCCGACAGCGGGAGCTCGTTGATGTCGAGGAAGTGCTTCGGGGACTTGCTCATCAGCTTGCCCGCTTGGTCTGGCCGGCCGCCAATGCGGTGCAGGCACGCTCGAGCCTGATGACGCTGTCCTCGATCTCGGCTTCGGTGACGATCAGGGGCGGCAGGAAGCGCACGACATTATCGCCGGCGCCGACGGTCAGCAGCTTCTCGTCGCGCAAGGCGGCCACCAGATCGCCCGAGGGCACGACGGCCTTGATGCCGATCAGGAGGCCCTCGCCGCGCACTTCGCTGACGATGTCGGGGTGACGATCGATCACGGAGGCGAGCTTCTGCTTGAGCAGCAGCGACATCTTCTGCACGTGGTCGAAGAAGCCGGGCTTGAGCATGACGTCGAGCACGGCGTTGGCCGCGGAGATCGCCAGCGGATTGCCGCCGAAGGTCGAGCCGTGGGAGCCCGGCCCCATACCGGCCGCCGCATCCGCGGTCGCCAGCACCGCGCCGATCGGGAAGCCGCCGCCGAGCGCCTTGGCCAGCGACATCACATCAGGCGTGACACCGGTACGCCGATAGGCGAACAGATCGCCGCTGCGGCCCATGCCGGTCTGCACCTCGTCGAAGGCGAGCAGCAGGCCCTTCTCGTCGCAAAGCTGGCGCAACGCCTTGAGGAAATTGGGAGGTGCCGAGCGCACGCCGCCCTCGCCCTGGATCGGCTCGATCAGGATGCCGGCGGTGTTGGGGCCGATCGCCTTCTTGACGGCTTCGAGGTCGCCATGCGGCACCTGGTCGAAGCCGTCCATCGGCGGTCCAAAACCTTCGAGATATTTTGCAGAGCCGGTCGCAGCCAAGGTTGCCAGCGTGCGGCCGTGGAACGCGCCTTCGAAGGTGATGATGCGGTAACGTTCCGGATGGCCCTTGGAGAAGTGATGATGGCGGACCAGCTTGATCACGCCCTCCAGCGCTTCGGCGCCGGAATTGCAGAAGAACACGAAGTCCGCAAAGCTCTCGTTGCACAGGCGCGCGGCGAGCTTCTCGCCGTCCGGGCTCTGGAACAGGTTCGACATGTGCCACAGCTTCGTCGCCTGCTCCTGCAACGCCTTGACCAGCGCGGGATGGGCGTGGCCGAGCGCGTTTACAGCAACGCCCGAGGTGAAATCGAGATAGCGATCGCCATTGGTCGCGATCAGCCAGCAGCCTTCGCCGCGCTCAAAACCGAGGTTGGCCCTGGCGAAAACGGGGAGCAAATGCGGCGCTACGCTGTTAGTCATGACGGTCACTTGATGTTGCGGACGGTGTGAGGCGTGCATTGCGCAACGCACCATTGACCGGCCCGGAAAACGAAACGTGCCGCCTTTTAAGGGCGGCACGCGGGACTATCTTAGGCCTGGTGAAACGGGTGTCAATGCCGCCCGAAAGCCTCGGGAAACGCAGATTCCGTAGTCTTGCGGTGGCGATTTTGCGGGTTTTACACCACGGAACATGTGGAAGCGAGTCGGCGGACTCTTGCGCGTGAGTCACGCCATATTGTAGCGTTTGGGCTGTCAGATACGACATCTCGTGCAACAGTTCTGATCCCAAGAGTCCTCATGTACCGGCGTAAACGTTCGGGCGCGAGTAGCGCGCCCGGCGAGCCTTAAGGGATTCTGACGGCACGGGTTTTTGAGGCTTAGGCATTCGCCGCACGGACCGCCAGGATGGCAGAAGCGCAGCGAGGGAAAGGGTGCAATGACGGTTTTGACCTGGTCCGACGATCGCGTCGAGCAGCTGAAAAAGCTCTGGGAGGCCGGATTGTCGGCCAGCCAGATCGCAGCAGAGCTCGGCAATGTGACCCGCAATGCCGTGATCGGCAAAGTGCACAGGCTCGGCCTGTCCGGCCGCGCCAAGAGCCCTTCGTCGGCCGCGCCGCGGCCGCGCAAGGCACGCCCGGCGCAGCACATGATGCGGGTGACCCGCCCCATTGCGCGCGGCAACACCGCACTGGCGCAGGCCTTCGAGGTCGAGGTCGAGGCCGAACCGGTCACCTATGACAACGTGGTGCCGATGAGCCAGCGGCTGTCGCTGCTCGAGCTTAACGAGGCGACTTGCCACTGGCCGGTCGGCGATCCCTCGAGCCCGGATTTCTTCTTCTGCGGCGGCAAGGCGCTGTCCGGCCTGCCCTACTGCGCCCAGCATTCGCGCGTGGCGTATCAGCCGGCAGCGGATCGCCGGCGCGCACCGGCGAAGCCGGGCCCGCGGTAAACACGGTCTCAGGCATCGAGACGAAAAAGCGCGCCAGCTGGCGCGCTTTTTGTTGGATTACGGAAGCAGGTCCTACGTCTGCTCAGCCTTCGCAAAGCGGTCATCCAGCGCGTAGCCGGCGCCGCGGACGGTGCGGATCGGGTCCTGCTCGCGACCGAGATTGAGCAGCTTGCGCAGGCGGCCGATATGGACGTCGACGGTGCGCTCGTCGATATAGATGTCGCGGCCCCAGACGCTGTCGAGCAGCTGCTCGCGCGAGAACACGCGGCCGGGATGCTCCAGGAAGAACTCCAGAAGCCGATATTCGGTCGGGCCGAGATCGATCGGGCGGCCCGAGCGCGCCACGCGGCGCTTGTCGCGGTCGAGCTCGATGTCGCCATAGGCCAGCACTGTGGCGAGCCGCTCGGGGCTGGCGCGCCGCAAGAGGCCCTTCACGCGCGCCAAGAGCTCCGGCACCGAGAACGGCTTGACGATGTAGTCGTCGGCGCCGGTCGCAAGGCCGCGCACCCGCTCGCTCTCCTCGCCGCGCGCGGTGAGCATGATGATCGGCAGCTGCTTGGTCTCGGGCCGGGTGCGCAGGCGCCGGCACAGTTCGATGCCCGAGAGGCCCGGCAGCATCCAGTCGAGCACGATCAGGTCGGGAATGTGCTCCTTGAGGCGGGTGTCGGCGTCGTCGCCGCGCATCACCGTCTCGACGTCATAGCCGTCGCCTTCGAGGTTGTAACGCAGAAGCTCGGTGAGAGCTTCCTCGTCCTCAACCACCATAATGCGTGCGCCCATGGTGTCGTCGCTCCTTAGGTCTTCAGCTATTCAAGTCTTCAGGTATTCGGAACCGTCGTGGCGAAAGTCGTCATGTCGCCCTTCGGCCGCTTGTCGGTGATCGCCTGGCCCTCGATCATGTAGAACACGGTCTCGGCGATGTTGGTGGCGTGGTCGCCGATCCGCTCGATGTTCTTGGCGCAGAACATCAAATGGATGCAGAACGAGATGTTGCGCGGATCCTCCATCATGTAGGTGAGGAGCTCGCGGAACAGCGAGGTGCAGATCGCGTCGACTTCCTCGTCGCCCTTCCACACGGCCATCGCCGCCGGCAGATCATGCGCGGCATAGGCATCCAGCACCGACTTGACCTGCTGCTGCACGAGGTCGGTCATGTGCTCGAGGCCGCGGAACAGCTTGAGCGGATGGAAGTCGGTCTCCAGCGCGGCGACGCGCTTGCCCATGTTCTTGGCGAGATCGCCGATGCGCTCGAGGTCGGTCGCAACGCGCATGGCGCCGACGATCTCGCGCAGATCCACCGCCATCGGCTGGCGGCGGGCGATGGTGAGCACGGCGCGCTCCTCGATGCGCTTCTGCAGCGCGTCGAGATCGGCGTCGATGGTGACGACGCGCTGGCCGAGCGCGACGTCGCGGCGGATCAGCGCACCGACGGAATCGACGATCATGCGCTCGGCGATTCCGCCCATCTCGGCGACCAGGCGGGTGAGCTCCTGGAGGTCAGTGTCGAAAGCCTTTGCGGTATGTTCAGAACCCATGTTGCGTCTCCTCAGCCGAACCGGCCGGTGATGTAATCCTGCGTACGCCGATCGCTCGGCGACGTGAAGATCTTGCTGGTGTCGTCGAACTCGATCAGCTCGCCGAGATACATGAAGGCGGTCTTGTCGGAGACGCGCGCCGCCTGCTGCATGTTGTGGGTGACGATCGCGATCGTGTAGTTCTCGGACAATTCCTGGATCAGCTCCTCGACCTTGGCGGTCGAGATCGGATCGAGCGCCGAGCAGGGCTCGTCGAACAGGATCACTTCAGGCCGCACCGCGACGGTGCGGGCGATGCAGAGGCGCTGCTGCTGGCCGCCGGACAGCGACAGGCCGGAGGCGTTGAGCTTGTCCTTGACCTCGTTCCACAGCGCGCCGCCGCGCAGCGCCTTCTCGACCCGGTCGTCCATCTCGGACTTCGAGATTTTCTCGTAGAGGCGGATACCGAAGGCGATGTTCTCGTAGATCGTCATCGGGAACGGCGTCGGCTTCTGGAACACCATGCCGACCCGGGCACGCAGCAGGTTGAGGTCGAGCTTGGGGTCGAGGATGTTGGTGTGGTCGAGCAACAGCTGGCCGGTGGCGCGCTGTCCCGGATAGAGGTCGTACATCCGGTTGAAGATGCGCAGCAGCGTGGACTTGCCGCAGCCCGACGGGCCGATGAAGGCCGTGACGCGATTGGCGCCGAGCGCCAGATTGATATTCTTCAGCGCGTGATGCTCACCGTAATAGAAATTCAGGTTGCGCGCGGTGACCTTGGCTGGCGCCTCGGGCAGCGGCTGCGAGCCGGGGTGAACGCTCGGCGCGCTGACGGAAACAGAGATTTCACTCATTTTGCAGTCCTCTCGGCGCCGATGATGCGGGCGCCAATGTTCAGGGCAAGCACGGTCAGGGTGATCAGCAGGGCGCCGCTCCAGGCGAGCTGCTTCCAATAGGCGTAGGGGCTCTGCACGAAGTTGTTGATGGTGACCGGAAGGTTCGCCATCGTCTTGTCCAGGCCGAGACTGAAGAACTGGTTCGACAGCGCGGTGAACAGCAGCGGCGCCGTCTCGCCGGCGACGCGCGCGGTGGCCAGCAGCACGCCGGTGATGAGGCCGGAGCGCGCCGCGCGATAGGCGATCCGCTTGATCACCAGCGAGCGCGGCAGGCCGAGCGCGCTGGCGGCTTCACGCAGCGGGTTCGGCACCAGCAGCAGCATGTCCTCGGTGGTGCGCACCACGACCGGGATGACGATCACGGCAAGGGCCAGCGCGCCTGCAATGGCCGAGAAGCCGCGCATCGGCACCACCACCGCGCCGTAGATGAACAGGCCGATGATGATCGAGGGCGCCGAGAGCAGGATGTCGTTGATGAAGCGGATCACCGAGGTCAGCTTGTCGTTGCGGCCGTACTCGGCGAGATAGGTGCCGGCGAACAGGCCGAGCGGCGCGCCGATGCCGACGCCGAGCACGGTCATGATGATCGAGCCGACGATGGCGTTGCGCAGGCCGCCCTCGGTCGAGCCGGGCGGAGGCGTGTCCGCGGTGAAGAGCTGAACGTTCAGGCCCGCCACGCCGTTGTAGAGCAGCGTGATCAGGATCAGCGCGAGCCAGGTTACGCCGAAGGCGGCAGCCGCGAAGCAAAGGCCGCGGATGATGAAATCCTTGCGGCGGCGGCGTGAATAGATCGGATTCATGGCGCTAGTTCCCCGCCTTCTTTTCCAGCCGCATCAGCATCAGCCGCGCCGCCGCGAGCACGAAGAACGTCAGCACGAACAGCAAGAGGCCGAGCAGGATCAGGCCGGACTGATGCAGGCCGTCGCTCTCGGCGAATTCGGAGGCGATCGCCGCCGAGATCGTGGTGCCCGGGGCGAAGATCGACGACGAGATGCGAAACGAGTTGCCGATGATGAAGGTCACCGCCATGGTCTCGCCGAGCGCGCGGCCCAGCGCCAGCATGACGCCGCCGATGACGCCGACGCGGGTGTAGGGGATCACCACGCTGCGGACGACTTCCCAGGTGGTGCAGCCGACGCCGTAGGCGGCTTCCTTGAGGACCGGCGGCACCGTCTTGAACACGTCGACCGAAATCGAGGTGATGAAGGGCAGCACCATGATGGCGAGGATCAGCGCGGCGTTGAACAGGCTGAGATAGGACGGGGGACCTGCGAAGATCGCGCCCAGCACGGGGACGCCGTCGAAGATCCTGATCATGAAGGGCTGGAAGGTGTTGGCCAGAAACGGCCCCAGCACGAAGAAGCCCCACATGCCGTAGATGATCGACGGGATTCCGGCGAGCAGCTCGATCGCCATGCCGATCGGGCGGCGCAGCCATTGCGGGCAGAGCTCGGTGAGGAAGATGGCGATGCCGAGGCCGACGGGAATGGCGATCAGCATCGCGATGAAGGAGGTGACCAGCGTGCCGTACATCGGCCCGAGCGCACCGAGCACCGGCGGATCGGCGGACGGCGCCCAGCGCTGCGTCCACAGGAAGGAGAGGCCGTATTCCTTGATCGCCGGGAACGCGCCGACGATCAGCGAGATGATGATGCCGCCGAGAATGAGCAGCACCGAGATCGCGGACAGCCGCGTGATCCAGTAGAAGGTGACGTCGCCGAGCTTGAACGCGCTCAAGGCCTTGGCGCGGTCATACGGTCCGGCGTCGTCGATTACATCGCTCTGAACGGCCATTTCTGCCACGCCGATCCCCTGTACCAAAGACTACACTTTTTTGTTGGTCTTGTGCCCCGGATGCGGTGCAGCGCGTAGCGGTGCGCCGCCGATCCGGGGCCTAGCGTTTGTGGGTCCCGGCTCTGCGCCGCAACGTTTCACGTTGCAGCGCGTCGGGACACGAGAGGAGAGCGCTTAGCTCTTGATCTCGGCAGCCCAGGTCTTCTCGATCAGCTGGACGACGCTGTCCGGCATCGGGATGTAGTCGAGCTCTTCAGCCGCCTTGCCGCCGTTCTTGAAGGCCCAGCGGAAGAACTTGATGGCTTCCTGCGAGGCCGCCTTGTCGGTCGCGGACTTGTGCATGAGGATGAAGGTCGCCGCGGTGATCGGCCACGACTTCTCGCCGGGCTGGTCGGTCAGGATGACGTAATAGCCGGGCGCCTTGGCCCAGTCGGCGTTGGAGGCGGCCGCCTGGAAGGCTTCGACGGTGGGCTGCACCGGCTTGCCGGCCTTGTTGACGAGACCGGTGTAGGTCAGCTTGTTCTGCTTGGCATAGGCGTACTCGACATAGCCGATCGAGTTCTTGGTCTGGCTGATGTTGCCCGACACGCCTTCATTGCCCTTGGCGCCGACGCCGACCGGCCACTCGACCGCGGTGCCCTCGCCGACCTTGCTCTTCCAGTCCGCGCTGGCCTTGGAGAGATAGTTGGTGAAGTTGAAGGTGGTGCCCGAACCGTCCGAGCGGCGGACCACGGTGATGGCGTCCGAGGGCAGCTTCGCGCTCGGATTGAGCTTCTTGATCGCAGCGTCGTCCCATTTGGTGATCTTGCCGAGATAGATGTTGGCCAGCGTCTCGCCGTCGAACACCAGCTCGCCCGGCTTCACACCCTCGAGGTTGACCACGGGAACGATGGCGCCCATCACCATCGGCCACTGCACGAGGCCGTCCTTCTCGAGCTGCTCGGCCTTGAGCGGGGCATCGCTGGCGCCGAAGGTCACGGTCTTGGCCTGGATCTGCTTGATGCCGCCGCCGGAACCGATCGACTGGTAGTTCAGGCCATTGCCGGTCTCTTTCTTGTAGGCGTCAGCCCACTTCGAATAGATCGGGAACGGGAACGTCGCACCGGCACCCGTGATGTCGGCGGCAAGCGCCACCGTCGTCGATGCGGCGACCAAGCCGGCAGCGACGATCGTTCTGAGGAAATTCATGCTGGTCTCCATTGGGGGGAGCGAAGCGCCATCCGCGCCCGATCGCGCTCCCCGCGCCGCCCCCTTTAGGAGCGGTCGGCTGTGCTTTTACGAAGGTATCGTGACAGTCGGATGACACCAGCAAGCTATTGAAATTGCTCGCGTTTCAGGTCGATGCGGGAGTCTTGATCTGGGGAAAACAGGCGGTGAAAGTGGCGCCCTGCTTGGGCACGCTTTCGATCAAAAGCCGGCCGCGATGGCGGTTAAGGATATGTTTCACCAGCGATAATCCGAGCCCGGTTCCACCCTGCAAGCGGCTGTCGCCCACGTCCACGCGGTAGAACCGCTCGGTCAGCCGCGGCAGGTGCTCGGGCGCGATGCCGGGGCCGAAATCGCGCACCGTGATCCGGATTTCCTGAGTTCCGTCAGTGGCCGCGGCGGAGGTCAGCGACACGATGACGCGTCCGCCGGAGGCGCCGTATTTGAGCGCGTTCTCGATCAAATTCTCGAACAGGCGGAGCAGCTCCTCGCGGTCGCCCGCGATCATCACCGGCCCATCCGGGAGATGAATCTCGACCTCGACCTGGCGCTCGCGCGCCAGCGGCTCGAGCCCGTCGGCCACCTGGCGGATGATCGGCAAGAGATCGACCAGGGTGTCGGGGCGGACATGGGCCGACAGCTCGACCCGCGACAGCGACAACAGATCGTCGATCAGGCGCGCCATGCGGGTGGCCTGGTTGTGCATGATGCCGAGGAAGCGCTCGCGCGCCTTTGGATCGTCCTTGGCCTGGCCCTGCAGCGTGTCGATGAAGCCCGACAGCGCGGCCAGCGGCGTGCGCAGCTCGTGGCTGGCATTGGCGACGAAGTCGGCGCGCATCTCCTCGACCCGGCGCAGCGGCGTCTGGTCGTGGAAGGTCATCAGCATGCATTTGTCGGTGCCGCCGAAGCTGGTCGGCACCGGCACCGGCGTGATCGTCAGCTCCAACCAGCGATCGACCGGGACGTGGTCGAGATAGGTCGCGCGCCGCGGCTCGGAGGTCGCGATCGCCTCGCGCAGCGCCGTGATGATCTCCGGCGAGCGCAGCGCGAACTGGGCGAGCTCGTTCCGGCGCAGCGCCGGCGCGAGCTGGGCGGCGGCGGCATTGAGGTGGATGACGCGGCCGGCACGGTCGAGCAGCACCGCCGGATCCGGCATGCCGGCGACGACCGCGGCCACCGCCGCGCTCTCGACCGGGTTGATGCGCCTGACGTCGTCGCGGGACGCGGCGGGATCATGCAGGCGCCACGGGATCAGCGCAGCGGCGGCGATGCACAGGAACACGATCGCGGCGTGCAGCGCCGACAATTCGCCGAGCGAGACGATGACGGACAGCGCAAGCGCCGCGGCGATCAGGATGATCGTCGAGTGCCGCAGCCGGTCGGACCAGGGCTGGGTGGAGGGAGAAGATGGGGCGTCGATCGCCATCGGGGCGGACTTCTCCTAAAGGGCCTGTCGTGGACTCTGGTCCTAAGATTTGGCGCCGTCGCTACGCTCTCTCACGTAAGCGGCTTCACGCGCCGGACCGGGGTCGAGCTTGAGCGCCGCCTGCTGCAGGCGCTTCGATCGTGCGCCGATGATAACTTCGCGAAACGTCAGCAAGATTACAGAGATGACGAAGGGCGAGAGATAATAGAGGACGCGGAACAGCAGCATGCCGCCGAGCAGCTCCTCGCGGTCCATCTGCCAGAGGCCGACCAGCATGGCGGCGTCGAACACGCCGAGCCCGCCGGGGGAATGGCTGGCGAAGCCGAGCAGGGTGGCCGAGACGAAGATCACCGCGACGACCACAAAGCCGAGATTGGGCTCGTCCGGGACCAGCACGTACATTGCGAGCGCGCAGAAGCCGAGATCGATGATGCCGATCGCGATCTGCAGCAGCGTCAGCGGGCCGCCCGGCAGCACCACGGTCCAGGGCCCTCGGCCGACCACGCGCGGCTGGGTCCAGACCCAGACCACGTAGCCGACCAGCCCCGCGATGATCGCCAGCGCCAGCGTCCGGTTCAGCCATGGCGGCAGCTGATCGATCGAGGCGGCGGCCTCGGGATGATAGGAGATGCCGAGGCCGAGCACGGCGGCATTGCCGAGCCAGAAGGTCAGGCCGGCGAGGAAGCAGATCTTGGCGACGTCGATTGCGTTCAGCCCGTAGGCCGAATAGATGCGATATCGCACCGCGCCGCCGGTGAAGACGGACGCGCCGACATTGTGGCCGATGGAATAGCTGGTGAAGGCCGCAAGCGCGTTGATGCGATAGGGCACATGGGCGTGGCCGATCGCGCGCACGGCGAACAGATCGTAGAAGGTCAGCGTGAAATAGCCCGCGGCGACGAACAGCGCCGCCATCGCAATCTGGCTCGGCTCGGTGCTCTTGATCGCTTCGAGGACCTCGTTGAAATCGATGCCGCGCAGCATGTGGTAGAGCACATAGCAAGCGATGCCGATGACCGCGACGCTGATCACAACGCCAAGCTTATGCAGGATTTGCTTCTCGCGCAGAAACGATATCGCCCTGCGTATGGCTTCCAGCATCTAGACCTCGAACAACGCTTCAGCGGCCAGAACGGCCGGCGGACAGGACGGCGCACAGGCACACGACGACCCCTCGCCGCCGGCTCCGGCATCGCGCATGCCCCCCGCCCCTCCACTAGCGCGTTTTCGGGCGGAGTGGAATTCGCCAATTCGAACAAAAACACGTGCCTTCAATATTTTAGGCAGGGTTATGTGCTCCTGATGCACGGTTTGGCGCCTTCGGCGGCAAGGCTTGACGCGAATCTCCCTGGCAATCCTGCGCAGGCGCCGTGAAGTTTTGATGATTTCGGCCGCACATTGTTCCGTCACCGCCTTAAGCCGAAATCAATCTATGGACGGCGCCCCCCTGTTGAAAGAGGGGGCAATCCCGGCTTCGTTCACGGGTTGTCCGATGCGCCGGAAGGTCGCGGCCTCCCGTGCCCAGCCTCAAGGCGCGGTCAAATAGCCGCGGCCATAGGCTGCGGCCTGATCCTCGAAGATCGCCATGGCCGTGGTCATCCGCCTGAAGCCCAGGCGTTCGTAAAACCCCTCCTTGCCCGGCACGGCATAGAGGATGATCTTGCGATGGCCGCGGCAATGCGCAAGCAGACGCTCGATGATGTCGCGGCCGAGACCCCGCCCCTGACAGTCCCGGTGCACGGCGATATCACAGAGATAGGCGCAGTCGCGGCCGTCGGCCAGCACGCGCCCTGCGGCCACGAGGCGGCCACCCTCCCTGGCGAAGGCGCGAAACATGCTGTTGCCGAACACCAGCGCAAGATCGCCCGGCTTCTTGTTGCCGAGCGGGGCAATGCGATAGAGCTCGGAGAGCTCGTCCCAGTCGATCCCGGCGAGGTCGTCAGCCCAGACAATCGACATCGCGTCCTCCGTCAGGCCGCAAGCTGGGGACGTACTGCCTCGATGCCGGCGATCCAGCCGGCAATTGAGCGGCCAATCGCGTCGGGGTAATCCTCCTGGAGGTAGTGCCGGCCGGGCCCGAGGCGGACGAGCGCGCAGTGCTGCAGCGAGGCTGCGAACGTCTCGGCAAATCTTGAAGCGACGACGGCTCCCGGCTCGCCTGCGAACAGCAGCTTCGGATATGTGGACGCTTTCAGCGACGCATGCGCCGATTGCAGCGCCTGAGCAACATCGGCGGGCTCGCCGGCGATCGGCAATTCCCGAGGGAACGCAAGAACGGGACGGCGGCTCTCCGGCGTCGGAAACGGCGTGCGGTACGGCGCCATCTCCTCTTCGCTCAATGTGCGCATGATGCCGCCGGGCAGCACGCGTTCGACGAAGGCGTTGGCCTCCAGGATCATGGCCTCGCCCTCGCCCGGCGTCCTGAATTTGCGGAACGTCTCGCGCGCGGCATCGACCTGGTGGAAATCCTGCCAGGTCGGCATCGGCCGGATGAACTCCATGAAGGCGAGGCCGCGCACGAAGGCCGGCCGGCGCGCGGCGAGATGAAATGCGAGCGCCGTGCCCCAATCCTGCGCAACGAGATAGGCCGAGGCGATGCCGAGCTCCTCGATCAGCGCGTCGAGATAACGAACGTGGTCGAAAAAGCGGTAGGCGATATCGGGCTTGCCGGACTGGCCGAAGCCGATCAGGTCGGGCGCGATGCAACGCGCCACGGGGGACACCAACGGCAGGATGTTTCGCCAGATATGCGACGATGTCGGATTGCCGTGAAGGAAGAGCGCGACCGGCGCGTCCTTCGGGCCCGTCTCACGATATGCCATCGTGCTCCCCAGCACGGCGACGGAGCGGATCTGGATCTCGGCTTGCTGGCTCATGTCGACTCCTTGAAGACAGTTTTGAAGGCGATGGTCTTGAAACGCTCGAGCGCCTGGGGCGTGCGGTCGACTTTCATGCGCAGGATCGCGCCCTGCCAGGAGGCGAGCAGGAAGTCGGCAAGCTCCTCAGGCTCGAATTCGGAATCGATCTCGCCGCTGCGCTGCGCCTCGCTGATGCAGGCCGCGAAGGGCAGGCGCCACTCGGCAAATATCTCGGAAAGACGGGTGCGCAGCATCTCGCTGCTGCCGGCCGCCTCGAGGCTGAGATCGCCGATCAGGCAGCCGCGGCCATAACCGTCGGCCTCGAGCCGTCCGGTGATGATGTCGAGATAGCGCTTGAGCCGCGCCCGCGGCGTCAGCGAGGCGTCATCCAGAGCCTCCGCCACCAATCCCTTCGTGATCTCGAAATAGCGATCCAGCACCTCCGAGGCGAACGCCTCCTTGGAGCGAAAATGATTGGTGAAGGAGCCCTGCGGGGCACCCGCCGCTGCGGTGACATCACGCACGCTGGTGCCGTGATAGCCGGTCCGGAACATGACCTTGAGGCCGGCGTCGAGGATGGCGTCTTTGAGCGAAGGCTTGGGCATGACGAAATAATACGTACGTACGTATTCTTGTCAAGCGCGGTCTTTCGCGTGCTTCGTGGCGTGCCGATCGGAGGGCGAACCTGGGGCGGCGGTTAGCCGGCCCGCATGCTGCGCGCCACCACGCGGTCGCGCAGCCAGGCGCCGATGGTGCAGCCGACGAGGTAGCAGGCGAACATGATCAGGCCGAGGTCGAGCCAATAGCCGAAGCGGCCGGGGACGACATGAGCGAGCGAGGCCGCGACCAGGGCCGCGGCGAGCGCGGCGAGCCAGCGCGCGGTCACCTTCGATGTGCCGTTGCCGCGCTGGACCACCGAGATCCAGCCCATGCAGAAGCCGAGCAGCACCGAGCCGATCAGCCAACCCAGATGGAACGAGACGAGATAGGGCATCGTCACCTCACCAGAAATTCGATGCGGCGGTTCTGCGCCTTGTCGTCGTCGGTGTCGTTGCCGGCAACGGGTTGCGTGCTGCCATGGCCGACCGCGGTGAAGCGGCTGGCGGGCAGGCCGGCCTTGACCAGATAGTCGATCACCGCCTGCGCGCGCTTTTCCGAGAGAGCCCGGTTGAAGCCGTCCTCGCCATCCGCATCGGTGTGTCCGGCGACCTCGACATTCGTCGTGGGGCAGCGCAGCGCCGTCTCGATCAGATGATCGAGGATGGCGGCGGAATCCGGATCGATGTCGGCACGCTTGGGCGCGAAGCGGATCTTGCCCTTGGCCAGCAGGTCCGTGAACAATTGCTGGCACACGGTGCCGTCGACCGGCCCTGCCGCGGGCTTCACGGTGATCTCCGGCTTGTATTGCCAGTTCTTCGGGAAGTCCTTGCCGAGGCCTGCGCGGATGTCGTTGGCGGCCCCCTCGTAGAGCGCATCGCCCGACAGCTTCACCTCGCGATCGGACACGACGAGCGTGCCGGTCGACAGTCGTGACAGCGCGCCGAGCGCTGCGACCACGGCGGTGTTGAACGAGCCGGGCGCGCCGAGGCTGGCCTTGAGATTGTCGACGACCTTTTCGGTGAAGAATTTTCGCGCGGCGCTGGTCGCGATCGCCGCGTGGATGGTGTTGTCGGGGACGTAGCCGGTCAACGTCACGGTTGCGGCGACCGGGTCCTTGTAGGCCTGGAAGATATAGGGCGGCGCCTTGACGTCGTTGGCGGCGACAGAGAAGCCCTCGGGCAGGTTCTTCAGCGCGGCTGCGATCGCTTCACGGCCGCCGAGCTCGCGCGCCATGCCCGACAGATTGACCTTGGTGTCGGTGATCGTGATCTTGCCGTCCTTGAGCTTGCCGATCTGGTCCAATAGCAGCATCGCGGCCGCTTCGAAGCGCGGCGGCGCGCCGCGCGCCAGGCCCATCTGGTCGGCCACCTCGGCGCCGCCGACCTCCTTGCGGGCCGCCTCGGTCAGCCGGCCCTTGATCGCCGGCAGGGGCGCGGAGCCCGACAGCGTCACCCGCACCACGTCGCGCTCGGCGTTCCAGACGAACGGCTGGGCTTCGGGAACAAGGCGGGTCCGGTCGTCGACCAGGCGCACGCCGGGGACGGTTTCGACCGCCGTCACGGCATCGCGGCGCCCCTCCTCGGAGAAGGCGTCGGCGACCAGGCTGACGTCGCGACCGTCGACCGCGATCCGGGTCTTGTCCAGAACGGTCCCTTTCAGCGCGGCCGAGCTGCGGGCCGAGAGGTCGGCTTCGACCGGTAAGGTATTATTCCAGGCCGCAAATCCCCACATGACGGCCAGGGGAATCAACCCCGGCCACCATTTGCTGGCCCACCTGAAAAGCTTCTGCATTCGACGACCCGAACTCTGGAAACGGAGACAAAACAAACCCTTGGCAGGCTGTCAAACCGGAAATGGCGCCCTGCCGGGGGCACGGGTCGGACAATCGGAATAACTTTTTCTTCAAGGGTTCTTCCGTAAGTTGAAAGCGGAATGCCAGAGTCCGCCAGCCGGTCATGAAACAACTGCGTAACAACGTCATCCGCGCCGGGCTGGGAGCACTTTACTTCAGCGGGGCGCACCACCTCTTGCGCCCGCTTTTGTCGGGCGTCGGCGCTATTTTCATGCTGCACCACGTGCGGCCGGCCAGCGAGGCCGCGTTCCAGCCGAACCGGCATCTCGAGGTCACCCCCGAATTCCTGCGCGCGACGCTGTGCCATTTGCGCTCCCGCGACATCGACATCGTCACCATGGACGAGCTGCATGAGCGGCTGGTGCAGGGCCGGTTCGACCGCCGCTTCGCCGCCTTCACCTTCGACGACGGCTATCGCGACAATCTGGACCATGCGCTGCCCGTGCTGCGCGAATTCAACGCACCGCTGACGGTCTATGTCGCGAGCGATTTTGCCGAAGGGACCGGACGGCTGTGGTGGGAGGCGCTGGAGGCCGTGATCGCCAAAGCCGAGCAGATCGACGTCAAGATCGGCCATTCCGCGCTGCGGCTCGATGCGACGACGCCCGCGGCCAAGCAGGCCGCGTACGACCGCCTGCACGACTGGCTGCGCGCGCTGCCGGGCGAGCATGACCTCAAGCGAGAGATCGAGGCGCTCTGCACGGCATACGGCGTCGACATGGCCGCGCTGTGCCGCAGCCTCTGCCTGTCCTGGACCGAGCTGAAGACATTTGCAGCCGATCCGCTGGTCACGATCGGCGCGCATAGCGTCAGCCATTGCAATCTCGCCAAGCAGGCGGAAGACATCGCCGCACAGGAGCTGGCCACCAGCCGCGCGCGGATCGAAGAGGCGCTCGAGCGCCCCGTGCTGCATCTCGCTTATCCCTATGGCGACCGCGAGGCCGCGGGCACGCGCGAATTCGGCCTGGCCGCGACGGCCGGCTTCAAGACCGCGGTGACGACGCGGCCCGGCATGCTGTTCGCCGAAAATGCCGGCCAGATGACGGCGCTGCCGCGCGTCTCGCTCAACGGCAACTACCAGGACGCTCGCATCCTGCCGGTGCTGACCTCGGGCGCCGCGACCGCGATGTGGAACGGCTTCCGCCGGATCGCGGCGGCGTAGGCGCGCTCCAATCCCCCGCCGTCGTCCCTGCGAAAGCAGGGACCCATACCGCGGAATTTATCGATCTCGGTTGGTCGCAGTCCCGATCGACGAATCTTCGCCCAACTGCCCCTGGGGTTCTGGGTCCCCGCGTACGCGGGACGACATCGAGAGAGTCGAAGCGCCTTCCCGCCACACTCGCATATCATCAGCCCCTTCCTTGACTCCCCTCTCCTCCCCGCCCAAAACAGCGCCAAACCAAGGGAGGCCTCATGTTCAACGACCTGTTCTCGCTCAAAGGCCGCGTCGCGCTGGTGACCGGCGGCTCGCGCGGCATCGGCAAGATGATCGCGGCGGGATTTCTCAGCGCCGGCGCCGCAAAGGTCTACATCACCGCGCGCAAGGCCGGACCGTGCGAGGCGACCGCAAAGGAGCTCACCGCGCAATATGACGGCGAATGCATCGCGCTGCCGATCGACATCTCCACCATCGAAGGCTGCGACCGGCTCGCCTCCGAGATCATCAAGCTGGAGCCGAAGCTCGACATCCTCGTCAACAATGCGGGCGCGGCCTGGGGCGCGGAATTCGACGAATTCCCCGAAAGCGGCTGGGACAAGGTGATGGACCTCAACGTCAAGTCGCTGTTCTTCCTGACCAAGGCGCTGGCGAAGCCGCTGCGCGCGGCCGCAAGCGCGGAACGTCCGGCGAAGGTGATCAATATCGCCTCGGTCGACGGCATCTTCGTCAATCCGAGCGAGACCTATTCCTACGCCGCCAGCAAGGCCGCGGTGATCCATTTGACGCGGCGCATGGCGACCAAGCTGATCAAGGACAATATCAACGTCACCGCGATCGCCCCGGGCGCCTTCAAGTCCGACATGAACCGCGCCGCGCGCGACCATGCCGACGAAGTCGCCAAGCGCATCCCGGCGCGGCGCATCGGAAGCGACGAGGACATGGCGGGGGTGGCGATCTATCTCGCCTCGCGCGCCGGCGATTACGTGGTCGGCAACACCGTCGCGGTCGACGGCGGCGTGGTGTATGCGAATGCGGGGCTGGAGATCGCGGGGTAGGCTCGACTGCGAATGGCGAGTAGCGAATGGCGAATAGACTATCGTTCTCTATTCGCTACTCGCCATTCACCATTCGCCGCTCCTCACGACTCGATCTTCACGTACTCGAAATCGCCCGGCTTGTTGTCGATGCCGACTTTCGGCGGCGAGATCCAGGAGGCGTACTTGCCTTGCTCGGTGACGGGCTGCATCAGCGAAGTGATGAAGTCGCCGTCGGCGGTCGATGGCAGCCACTCGTCCTTGCGCTTGGCCCAGGTGGCGTCGTCGATCAAAATGCCGTCGGGCGTCGCATGCACGTCCTTGAACTCGCCGATGTGGCGGTGGAAGGCGACGTTGGGCAGCTTGAGCTGGAACTGATACCCCGAGGTCGAGATCACCTTGTTCCAGCGCAGCATGCCCTTGACGCAGTCCTGGCTGTAATCGTCGCGCAGGCGCATGTTGAGCGCGGTCAGCGCGGGCTCGTCGACCAGCTTGATCTCGCCGTTGATCAGCTTGAGCACCGGATAGGTTGAGTTCTTGAGCTGATGATCGTCCTCGATCTGGGTCTCGTGATAGCGGCCCTTGATGCCGGCGTTGAAGGCGTTGGCCGCGTTGGTCGAGACTTCCGAGCCGAAGAGATCGAGCGACAGCGTGTAGTGCAGGTTCAGCTTCTTCTGGATGGTCGGCAGGTCAATCACCCCGAGCGCGCGCACTTTCGCGATGTCGGTGGGATCGGTGATGCCGGCCTCGCGCATCGCGTCGCAAGTGCGCTGCACGACGCGGGTGATACCGGTCTCGCCGACGAACATGTGGTGCGCTTCCTCGGTCAGCATGAAGCGGCAGGTGCGCGACAGCGGATCGAAGCCGGACTGCGCCAGCGAGTGCAGCTGCATCTTGCCGTCGCGGTCGGTGAAGTAGGTGAACATGAAGAAGGACAGCCAGTCCGGCGTCGCCTCGTTGAAGGCGCCCAGCATGCGCGGCGCGTCGGCGTCGCCGGAGCGGCGACGCAGGAGATCATCGGCTTCTTCGCGGCCGTCGCGGCCGAAATATTTCTGCAGCAGATAGACCATCGCCCAGAGATGGCGGCCTTCCTCGACGTTCACCTGGAACAGATTGCGCATGTCGTAGAGCGAGGGCGCGGTCTTGCCGAGATGGCGCTGCTGCTCGACCGAAGCCGGCTCGGTGTCGCCCTGGATCACGATCAGGCGGCGCAGCATGGCGCGATGCTCGCCCGGGACTTCCTGCCAGGCCGGCTCGCCATAATGCTCGCCGAAGGGAACGACGCGGTTCTCTTCCTGCGGCGCAAGCAGAATGCCCCAGCGATATTCGGGCATGCGGACATAGTCGAACTTGGCCCAGCCGCGCGGATCGACCGAATAGGCGGTGCGCAAATAAACCAGCGATTCCTGGAAGCCTTCCGGCCCCATGTCGCTCCACCAGTCCATGTAGCCGGGATGCCAGCCTTCCAGCGCTTTGAGCACCTGGCGGTCTTCGGCGAGATTGACGTTGTTGGGAATCTTGGTCGAGTAGTCGACGTTCATGATGTTCATGTTCATGGCCGTGCTCCTTGATCGGTCTCGTGCCCCGGACGCAGTGCGGCGCGAAGTGCCGCACTGCTGAGCCGGGACCTATTGTCTGGTCCGTCTGGGTCCCGGTTGTGCGCAGCGTCACTTTGTGCCGCAGCGCGCCCGGGACACGAAGGTGGTTACACTCGCGTCATATCGAATTTCGGCTTCTGGCCGCTGCCGTAGCGACGCAGCGCGCCTTCCTCGCCGACCGCGTTGGGGCGCTGGAAGATCCAGTTCTGCCACGCCGTGAGGCGCGCGAAGATCTTTGATTCCATAGTCTCGGGACCGACGAAGCGCAGGCTCGCTTCCATGCCGGTGAGGCTGTCGGGCGAGAAGCTGGCGCGCTCCTCCAGGAACACGCGGACCTCGTCGTCCCAGTCGATGTCGTCGAGCGCGAAGGTGACGAGGCCGAGCTCCTCGGCCTGTTCGGCGTCGAGGCTGGTGCCGAGCGTGGCTTCCGCGCGCTCGACGTCGGAGGGATCGGCCTGGAAGCGCGATTGCAGCCGCGTCAGGCCATGGCTCATCGGATAGGGGCCGAAATTCATCGCGGAGAGCTCGATCGACGGCGGCGGACGGTTGTCGCCCTGGCGCGTGCCGATCAGCATGTAGGAGCGGTCGGCGGCGAAGACGAGCTCGGCGAGCGTGCCGGCAAAGCAGGAGCCCGGCTCGACCAGCGTCACCAGCGTGCGCGAGGTGACGTCGATGCGCTTGAGCACGCGCTTCCAGTAGTGCCTGATCTCGTTGACCAGCCAGTGCGCCTTGTTGGCTTCGAGGAAGGCATCGGCTGCGAGCACATGAGCGCGATCGCCATGGCTCTTGAACACCAGCATGGCGATCTCTAGCTCGTTGATGCGCAGATGCAGGATGGCATCGTCGAGCTCGCGCGCCACTTGCAGCGGCCAGAACGAGGCGCCCTGCGCCATCATACCGTCGATGTCGGCGGGCGGCGCAGCTTCGGGGGCCTTGATCGAGATGGTGGCGATGCGGGCGGCACGGTCGATGTCGACGGTGACGAAGCCGTAACGGATGCTGTTTTCGTCGATGACGCGCTTGAGCGGCGTCAACAAGATACCCTTGCCGCTGCCCTTGCGCTTGGATTGGCCCGCGAATTCCTTGGCACGCTCGGCGATCCTGGCCTCGAGCTTGGAGTTCGGCGCGATCTCGTCGACGAGGCGCCACTGCACGGCGCGCTTGCCCTTCACGCCTTCCTCGATGGTGCAGAAGAAATCGGCGTGGTCGCGGCGCACCTTGCGCTTGTCGACGACGCGGGTGAGACCGCCGGTGCCCGGCAGCACCGCGAGCAGCGGCACCTCGGGCAGCGCGACGGCAGAGGCGCCGTCGTCGGCGAGGATGATGTGGTCGGTCGCGAGCGCCAGCTCATAGCCGCCACCGGCGGCGGAGCCGTTCACCACGGTGATGAAGCGCTGGCCGGAATTCTCGGACGAATCTTCCATGCCGTTGCGGGTCTCGTTGGTGAACTTGCAGAAGTTCACCTTGTGGGCATGCGTGGAGCCCGCGAGCATGCGGATGTTGGCGCCGGCGCAGAACACGCGGTTCTTGGCCGAGCGCATCACCACGACCTTCACCTCGGGATGCTCGAAGCGCAGGCGCTGGACCACGTCTGCCAGTTCGATGTCGACGCCGAGGTCATAAGAGTTGAGCTTGAGCAGATAGCCTTCGAACAGGCCGCCATTCTCGTCGACGTCCATGGTCAGCGTCGCGACGTCGCTGTCGACCGCCAGCTTCCAGTGCTTGTAGCGGGACGGTTCGGTCTGGAAATCGATGAATGTCGCGCCGCCTGCGAGGCGCCGATCTTCCCCGGCCATGGGTCATCCCTGAGCTTGATTATGCATTTTCGCCGTAGCGTTAGATGCACAATAGTGCATCTTTTCGGTCGCGTCTAGCCCTTAACGGGGCTCACATGCATTTTGTTTCATGCAGGGTTTAAGACCGCACGGTCGCTCCGAGTGCGATCCAATCCGCCTTGGAGAGGCTTGGACGGTCGAGCTTGGCCGCCAGTTGCGCGATCAGCGCCACGACCGGAAAACTCTCGACGAAGCCGTCGCCACCCGTGGCCGCCTTGCGCGAGTTCAAGCTGCGCAGCTCCGCCAGCGCATCGCCGAACAAGCGCGCCGCCGAACGCGACTTCTGCATGCGCAGCCGCAAATTCGCGTTGGCGATGTGGATGCAGGCGCGCAGCAGAACGCGCTCGCGGCCGCCTTGGGGCGCCGCGGCCCACACCGCCTCGAGCACCTCCTGCGCCTCCCAGAAATAGCCGCGGTCGTTGAGCGCGAGGCCGTAGCGCAGCGCCGGATGCCGCGCCGGCACGTGGCCGCGGAAGGCCGACGGCACCAGCGCCTTGGCCATGTCCAGCGTCTCGGAATCGGCATCGGACGCGCCGGTCTCGCCCGGCACATGGGCCCATTGCGGCCATGGCAACGGACCGCTCACATGTGAAGGCACATTCATGGATGTGCCTCCGCATGGTCATGCGGCGTGCACCTGAAGTCCCTGATCGTCGCGCAGGGCCGCTCTTGCAAATTGCTCAATCGCGTCAAGCGTCGCCCCCGGCGCTTCACGATGCGGGGAATGGCCCGCCTCTGAAATGACTTTAATATCGACCGGACAATAGCACTCTTCCCGGGCGATTTCGAGCTGGCGCAATGTCCCATATTGGTCGTTCGCGCCCTGCAGGATCAGGACGGGGACGCGGATATAGGCGAGGTATTCGGAGATGTCCCAGTCGCGGAATTTTGGATCGAGCCAGGCGCCGTTCCAGCCGTAAAAGGCGTTGTCGACGTCCTGGTGCCAGCGCGCCAGTTTCGCCCTGAGGTCGGCGGTCTCGAACGTCGTCTTGATCGCCGCGATGGATGTCACCGAGACGTCCTCGACGATGAAATGCGGTGCGATCAGCGCAACGCCCTGAAGGCGGTGATCCTGGTGTGAACCGGCATAGATCGCCGCGATCGAGGCGCCGTCGGAATGGCCGAGCAGAAGGCCGCGCTTGAAGCCGATTGCGTCGAGCACTTTCGGCAACACGTCGAGCGCCTCGCGCTGCATGTAATCGAGCGGCCGCGGCAGCGTGACCGGGCTCGACTGGCCGTAGCCCGCGCGCGAATAGGCGAAGATGCCGGCGCCGGTGGCTTGCTGAAGTCTTTCCGGGAAATCGCCCCAGAGCCCGACCGAGCCGAGGCCTTCATGCAGCATGACAATGGTGGGTGCATCCGCGGCTTGCGGCGCGAGCCATTTGCATTCGAGGCTGGCGCCGTCGATGCTGAGGAAGCCGGTGGGGGAAAGATTGGTCATGGCGTCACTCTTCTTCGCAATGAGCAGAAGGCGCTTTCCGCGCACTCAGTCGTCCAGCGGAGTTTGCGGTGGCCGCCGACATGGCATCAGCGATTTCAATTTGCCCCTTCGCGCAGCTTGAACCGCTGGATCTTGCCCGTCGCCGTCTTCGGCAAGGAGTCCACCACGTCGATCCAGCGCGGATATTTCCAGGGGCCGATCTTCTGCTTGACGTGCTCCTTGAGCATCTCCTGCAGCTCCGCCGTCGGCGCTCCGGGGCGCAGCACGACGAAGGCTTTCGGCTTCAACAGGCCTTCCGGATCGGCTTCCGGCACCACAGCCGCTTCCAGCACGGCGGGATGGGTGACCAGCGCGCTCTCGACCTCGAACGGCGAGACCCAGATGCCGGAGACCTTGAACATGTCGTCGGCACGGCCACAGAAGGTGTAGCGGCCGTCGGCGTCGCGGACATATTTGTCGCCGGTGCGGGTCCAGGGTCCCTCGAACGTACGCCGGCTCTTGTGGCGCTGATTCCAGTAGCCCTCGCCAGCGGAGGGCGCGTCGACCAGGAGCTCGCCGACCTCGCCGTCGGCGACGTTCTGCCCGGCTTCATTGACCAGCCGCACCGCATAGCCCGGCACCGGCTTGCCCGAGGAGCCGTATTTGATGTCGCCGGGCGCGTTCGAGAGAAAGATGTGCAAGAGCTCGGTCGAGCCGACACCGTCGAGAATGTCGACGCCGAAGCGCTTCTTCCAGCTGTGGCCGACCGATTCCGGCAGCGCCTCGCCGGCGGAGGTGCAGATGCGCAGCGCCTTGCCGCCACGCTCGCTCTTCATGGTCTCGTCGTTGAGCATCGCCGCGAACAAGGTCGGCACGCCGTAGAAGATCGAGGGGTTGTAGCGGTTCATCAGATCAAACATGCGCGCCGGCGTCGGCCGCTCGCTGTTGAGGATCACGCTGGCGCCGACCGACATCGGGAAGGTCAGCGCATTGCCGAGCCCATAGGCGAAGAACAACTTCGCCGCGGAGAGGCACACGTCGCTCTCGCGGATGCCGAGCACCTGTTTTGCGTAGGTGTCGGCAGTGGCCTGCAGATTGGAATGGATGTGGCGCACGCCCTTGGGCATGCCGGTCGAGCCGGACGAGTAGAGCCAGAATGCCGGCTCGTCCGGATGGGTCGCGGCCGTGGTGAACTGATCGCTCTCGCCCGCGATCTCTTCCGCGAGCTGCTTGTGGCCGTTCTGCTTGGCGCCGGAGACCACGACATGCTCGAGATCGGGCTTGCGGCCGACCACGTCCTTGATGACGGGGTAGAGCGCCTCGGAGACGAACAGCACGCGGGCGCGGCAGTCGGCGAGGATGTAGGCGTATTGGTCCGCCGTCAGCAGCGTGTTCAGCGGCACCGGCACGATGCCGGCGCGGATCGCACCCAGGAACACGACCGGAAAGTCGACCGTATCCAGCATGATCATCGCCACGCGCTCCTCGCGGCGGACGCCGAGCCGGCGCAGCATGTTGGCGGCGCGGCAGGTCTGCTGCTGGAGCTCGCCATAGGTGAGCCGCGAGACGGTGTCGTCGAAGGCCAGCTTGTCGCCCCGGCCTTCGGCGACGTTACGGTCGAGCAGCCAGGTCACCGCGTTGTAGGATCCCTCGCTCACGGACTTCTCCCCCGAATTTAGAATTATAATTCATAGAAAGACACCGCGGCGGCTTGCTGTCAATGCTGGCAGGCATTATGTTTCATTAAATTGCGCCGCAGGACAACCTTCAAAAGACACCTTTTAAAGAAGGCTCATGACCGACAGTCCCGACGCCGAATCCCGCTTCCTCGAACAACTCGGCCAGCGCGTGCGCACCATGCGCGCGTTGCGCGGCATGTCGCGCAAGGTGCTCGCCAAGGTATCAGGAATCTCGGAGCGCTACATCGCGCAGCTCGAAAGCGGCAAGGGCAATGTCTCGATCGTGCTGCTGCGCCGCGTCTCCGACGCGATGGGCGCGCATCTCGAAGACCTGCTGCCGTCAGCCGATCCGACGCCGGACTGGCAGATGTTTCGCGATCTCCTGCGCAAGGCGACGCCGGCGCAGATCGCGCAGGCGAAAGATTTGCTCGCAGGCGGCAGCGCAACCGCGCCGCGCCGCGCGCCGTTCTGCGGCATCGCGCTGATCGGCCTGCGCGGCGCCGGCAAGTCGACGCTCGGACGGATGCTGGCGAAGAAGGTCGGCTGGAGTTTTGTGGAGCTCAACAAGGAGGTCGAGCAGCAGAACGGCCTCTCGGTCGCCGAGATCATCGCGCTGTACGGCCAGGAAGGCTTTCGCCGCATGGAGCAGGCGGCGCTGCAGCAGCTGCTGGCGCGCAACGAGCTGATGGTGCTGGCGACCGGTGGCGGCATCGTCTCGGAGCCGCTGACCTTCGACCAGATCCTGACCTCGTTCTACACGATCTGGCTCAAGGCCGAGCCCGAAGAGCACATGGCCCGCGTCCGCCGCCAGGGCGATCTGCGTCCGATGGCGGATGATCGCTCCGCCATGGCCGAGCTGCGCAACATCTTGCTCAGCCGCGAGCCGCTGTATTCGCGCGCGACGGCGGTGGTGGATACGGCGGGGCTCAGCGTCGATGCGGCCGCAGCACGGCTGATCGATGCGGTGCGGCCGGTGCTGCAAAACGAAGCCCGCAGCTTCGGCCTGCGGAGTGTGGCGCTGTAGAAATGACCTCCACCGACGTCACCACCTCCATGTTCGAGCGGATCGGCGGCAGCGCCACCATCGACCTTCTCGTCGACCGCTTCTACGAGCGCATGGACACGCTACCGGAAGCACAAATCATCCGTGCCATGCACGCGAACGACCTCGGCCTGATCAGGGACGTCTTGAAGCGTTACCTCACAGAATGGACCGGCGGGCCGCGGCTCTACACCCCCGAGAAGGGCCATCCGCGGCTGCGTCAGCGGCACATCGGCTTTGCCATCGGCGATGCCGAGCGCGATGCGTGGATGCTCTGCATGCGCGGCGCGATGGAGGAGACGGTGACCGACGCCGCCGCGCGGCAGGACCTCGACAAGGCGCTGTCCGGCCTCGCCGACTGGATGCGCAACCGGTAGTGAGACGGAAGGTCAGCGCCTCGACGCAAGTCGAGAACACGCAACGTCCTCGCGCAAAGTCCGTGTATCGCGTGATTTGAGTTCCGTGCAAATCGCCTGCTAAGCTGGCGCCATGACCGACATCCTCCCCGATACGATCCGCCGCCTCTACACCGATCCCGGCGAGTACATCGACAGCGATCATCCTGCCGTGCAGCGATTTGCCGAAGGCGCCGTGCGCGCGGATGCGAGCGCGCGCGACAAGGCGAGCGTGCTCTACAAGGCGGTGCGCGACGGCATCCGCTATAATCCTTACGTCAGCATGCGCGTCGCCGAGACCTTTCGCGCCTCAAGCGTGCTCGCCGCGGGCCAGGGCTATTGCGTTGGAAAGGCCGCGCTCTATGCCGCTGCCTGCCGCGTCCATGGCATTCCCGCACGGGTCGGCTTCGCGGACGTCAAGAACCATCTCACCACCGAGAAGCTGCGGGCGAGCATGGGCACGGACATCTTCACCTGGCATGGCTTTACGGAGGTGCATGTCGACGGCGCCTGGCGCAAGGCGACGCCCACGTTCAACGATACGCTCTGCGCCAAGGTCGGCGTGGCGCCGCTCGATTTCGACGGTCACACCGATGCGCTGCTGCATCCCTTCGACGGCGAGGGCCGCGCCTACATGCAATATGTCAACGATCGCGGCACCTACCACGACGTGCCGGCGAAATTCCTGATGCGCGAGATGGCGCGGGACTATGCCAACATGCAGGGCGAGGACCTTTCGGGCCGCGACATGGAGCGTGAGGCGGAGGGGCGGTGACGAGGCGGCGTAGGGCGGATGAGCGAAGCGTAATCCGCCCTCTTCGCCAACACTTGAAAGATGACGGATTACGCCCACGGCTAATGCGCCCTACGCAGTCACAGCAGTTGCGACTGCACCTTCTCCGCGCCGTCGCGCAGCAGCGGCAGGAAACGATCGATCAATTCCTGCACCGGCACGCGGTCGACATGGGCGCCCATGTTGATCGCGGCGACGATGACGCCGTCGTAGCGGCGGACCGGGACCGAGATCGAGCGGAAATGCGGCTCGGCCTCGCGGTCGACCAGGGAATAGCCCTGCGCACGATCGGCCGTGATGCGCGCGAGCAGCGCCTTGGCGTCCGTCACGGTCTGCGGCGTCAGCGGCTCGCGCCTCATCGCCGTCAGGCGCGCGGCGAGCGCGTCATCGTCGAGCTGGCCGAGCATGGCACGGCCGACCGAGGTGCAGAAGGACGGCAGGCGGTAGCCGATCTCCAGCCCGCCCGAGAACACCCGCGCCGGGCTGCCACGGGCAATGAAAACGACGTCATCGCCGTCGAGCACCGCGAGCGAAGAGATTTCGTTCGCTGCGGTCGCAACGCCATCGAGCACGGGCTGCAGCACCGCGACGAGCTGGTTGGAGCGCAGGTAAGACGCCGCCAGCGTCAGCACGTGCGGCGTCAGTGAGAACAACTTGCCGTCGCCACTGACAAAACCGCCGCGCTGGAGCGTGAACAGCATGCGCCGCGCGGTGGCGCGCGGTAGATCGGCGGCGCGGGCGAGGTCGCTCAGTGTCATCGGACCGGCGTTCGTGCCGAAACATTGCAGCAGGCGCAGGCCGCGATCGAGGGCTTCGACGAAATCCGTCGCGCGCTCGTCCGTGTCACTTCGCTTCAGCTTGGGCATGGGTGAGGGATAATCCTGCAAAATAGTGCTTGCCGCTGATCCAAGGCATGTCATAATTCGCCCATTCGTTCAATAGGCGAACAATCGCCACTCCACAAGGATGCACACACCATGATGAGCCAGGAGCAGAACGACCTGATCACCCGCACCGGGCCGAAGGATCCGTGCGGAAAGCTGATGCGGAGCTATTGGCAGCCGGCGGCGCTGGTGGATGAGCTCGAGGGCTCGCGGCCGATCCGCCCCGTCAGACTGCTCGGCGAGAACCTCGTGCTGTTTCGCGACGAGACGGGACGCTACGGCCTGATGGATCGCCACTGCGCCCATCGCGGCGCCGACCTCGCCTTCGGGCGGCTGGAGCATGGCGGACTGCGCTGCGCCTTCCATGGCTGGCTGTTCGACGCCACCGGCCAGTGCATCGAGACGCCTGCCGAGCCGAAGGATTCAAAGCTCTGCCAGAACATCCGGCAGCGTTCGTATCCGGTGGTGGAGAAGAGCGGCATCCTCTGGGCGTATCTTGGCGAAGGCGAACGGCCGGCCTTTCCCGAGCTCGACTGCTTCGTCGCACCTGATACCCACACGTTCGCGTTCAAGGGCCACATGGCCTGCAACTGGCTGCAGGCGCTCGAGGTCGGCATCGATCCGGCGCACGCTTCCTATCTGCACCGCTTCTTCGAGGACGAGGACACTTCCACCGCCTATGGCAAGCAATTCCGCGGCGCTTCCGCCGGCTCCGACCTGCCGATGACGAAGATCCTGCGCGAATACGACCGGCCGATCATCAATGTCGAGCACACCGAATACGGCCTGCGGCTGATCGCGCTGCGCGAGATCGACGAGGAGCGCACCCATGTGCGCGTCACCAACCAGCTGTTTCCGCACGGCTTCGTCATCCCCATGAGCACGGAGATGACGATCACGCAGTGGCACGTCCCGGTCGACGACGAGAACTGCTACTGGTACGCGATCTTCACCAGCTATGCGAACCCGGTCGACAAGAAGAAGATGCGCGACCAGCGGCTCGAGCTCTATGAATTGCCCGACTACAAGTCGCGCAAGAACAGAGCCAACGATTACGGCTTCGATCCGCACGAGCAGCAGACCGCGACCTATACCGGCATGGGCACCGACATCAACGTCCACGACCAATGGGCGGTGGAATCGATGGGCGCGATCCAGGACCGCACCAGGGAGCATCTCGGCTCGAGCGACAAGGCGATCGTACAGTACCGCCGCCTGCTGCGGCAGGAGATCGAGAAGGTCTCCGGCGGCGAGAAGCCGATGCTGTTTTTGGACGAGGCCAATGCGCGCAGCATCCAGGGCCCCGCGACCATGGACGGCATCGGGCCGACGCGGGGCTGGGAGCCCTACTGGATGGAAGTCGACGTCAAGCGCCGCCGCGGCGCGCCCTGGACCGCGCCGGTGCCGAAGGAGATCGCCGACAACGTGCACAAGCTGACGGCGGCGGAGTAGTCTGTAGCACCGTCATTCCGGGGCGATGCGCCAGCATCGAGCTATGGTGCGCAATTGCGCACCTGAGAATTTCGAGATTCCGGGTTCTCGCTTCGCGCGCCCCGGAATGACAGGTAGCAAGGGAGCAATCAAAGTGACTTTCGTCGCGCGTCATGCGCTGTGGTCGGATGAGCAGAAGGACGCGGCGGCGCGCATGCGGCGTCTCGTCGAGGACAAGAACCTCGAAGTCATCCGCCTCGCCTTTCCCGACCAGCACGGCATCTTGCGCGGCAAGACCATCATCGCCTCGGAGGCGATCGCGTCGCTGGAAAGCGGCTGCTCGATCACCACCACCATGCTCGCCAAGGACACCTCGCACCGCACGGTGTTTCCGGTGTTCACCGCGGGCGGCGGCTTCGGCATGAAGGAGATGGAGGGCGCGGCCGACGTGCTGATGGTCGCCGATCCCACGACGTTTCGCGTCTTGCCTTGGGCGCCGGCGACGGGCTGGGTGCTGTGTGACCTCTTCTTCGGCGATGGCCGCCCGGTGCCGTTCGCGACGCGCTCGCTCTATCGCAAGGTGCTCGACGAGCTCGCCAGCCGCGGCCACGATTTCGTTGCGGGCCTCGAGGTCGAATTTCACATCTTCAAGCTCGACGAAGCGCATATGCGGCCCGAGGACGCCGGCCAGCCCGGCACGCCGCCATCGGTGAGCCTGCTCAGCCACGGCTATCAATATCTGACCGAGCAACGCTTCGATCAGATGGAGCCGGTGCTGGAGATTCTGCGCCGCGACATCGTCGCGCTCGGGCTGCCGCTGCGTTCGGTCGAGGTCGAGTTCGGGCCGAGCCAGTGCGAGTTCACCTTCGCGCCGCGGAAGGGGCTGGAGCCCGCCGACAACATGGTGCTGTTCCGCAGCGCCGTGAAGCAGATCGCACACCGCCATGGCTATCACGCCACCTTCATGTGCCGCCCGAAGCTGCCGAACGTGTTCGCGAGCGGCTGGCATTTGCATCAGTCGATCGTGTCGCGCGCTACGGCTGAGAACCAGTTCATGGTCAAGGACGGCACCGAGCCGCTCAGCGCGTTCGGCAGGGCCTGGCTCGCCGGCCTGCTCGACCATGCCCGCGCCTCGACCTTGTTCACGACGCCGACCATCAACGGCTACAAACGCTACCGCTCCTATTCGCTGGCGCCGGACCGCGCGATCTGGGGCCGCGACAATCGCGGCGTGATGATCCGCGTGCTTGGCTGCGCCAACGATGCCGCCACGCGCCTGGAGAACCGCATCGGCGAGCCTGCCGCCAATCCCTATCTCTACATGGCCTCGCAGATTCTCTCCGGCCTCGACGGCGTCGATCGCAAGCTCGATCCCGGCCCGTCCGCCGACACGCCCTACGAGACCAAGGCGCCGCTGCTGCCGAAGAGTTTGCGCGATGCGGTCTCGGCGCTGAAGGACGATCCCTTCTTCCGCGAGAAGCTCGGGGCGGAATTCGTCGATTATTACACCCACATCAAGAACGCCGAGATCGACCGCTTTCTGTCTGAAGTGACCGACTGGGAGCACCGCGAGTATTTCGAGGTTTTTTGATACCCGACGCTTCCCGAGGGCATAGAGAGCGCTGCCCCCTCACGCCCCTGTGAAGTGACTTCGTCGCCCCCTGTTCCGACGACATCCTGGCACATCCGACGAAGCCGTTTTCCGGCGCCTCGAAAACCGCCCGAAAGACGCAGGGTCTACGATCATGGCCGTGATCAACAGTGGAGTTCGATCATGTTTGCTCAATTGTTCAGCCTGATTTATCGCTTGTCTTGCCGGGCGACGCTGATCGAAATCGGCACACACAGGCTCGCGCGCTAGCGCTCCCTGGTGGGAATTTAGGTGAGCTGGATTGGCCAGTTAGCGGTGATGACCATGCCCCTCTGTCGCGACCCGCGTGGTCCGCGAGTTGCAGCGCCACCGGATTTATTGGACCACGGACCTTGGTTCAGGCAACCCACCCCTCGCGAAGAGACTCACCAGCGATAGCCCAGCGTAGCGATGACGGTCAGCGGGGCTCCGCGGTAGCAATATCCGACCTGGCACGTCGTGTAGTGCAGATTGAACAGGTTCTTGGCGTTGACCTGAAACGACAGGCCCTTCAGCTCCCTTGCCGCCTGGCCGAAATCATATTTCAGCGCCGCGTCGACCAGGGTCACCGAGCTGTTCTTGAACGTATTGAGATCGTCGCCATAGTTCGAGGACATGTAACGCGCGCCGGCGCCGAGGCTCAGTCCTGCGAACGGGCCTGCCAGCGGCATGGCATAGTTCGCCCACAGCGTCGCGGTGTGCGGCGGATTGCCCGACGGAAACTTGCCGATCAACGCGCTGTCTCCGGCCTGCTTGGTGACCATGTCGAGATAGGTATAGGACGCGGTGACGTCGAAGCCGCCGCCGAGGCTCGCGAGCCCCTGCAATTCGAAGCCGCGGCTTTGGATCTCGCCGCGCTGGACCGTGATGCCCGTTCCCGTCGTCACGAGGCCGCCGGTCTGGGTCAGGTCGAACAATGCAGCGGTGACGAAGCTCCGCGTCCCCGGCGGCTGATACTTGATGCCGATCTCGGTCTGCTCGCCGGTGGTCGGCTTGAAAAAGGCACCTGAGGGATCGACGCCGAGATTGGGAAAGAACGAGGTCGAATAGGCGACGTAGGGCGCAACGCCGGAATCGAACACATAGGTCAGTCCGGCGCGCCCGCTATAGGCCTGGTCGGACTGCGTTTGCCTTGTCACCGCGAACAGGTCCTCGCCGGTGGTACTGACCCAGTCGCTGCGGCCGCTCAGCGTCAGGATCCAGTGGTCGAGCCTGGCCTGATCCTGGATGTACACGCCGGACTGGGTCTGCCGCTGCCGCGTCGAGGTCGAGATCGCGGGATCGGGAATCGATTCCGGCACATAGGCCGGCGCGGCCAGATTGAGGTCGGAGACGCCGAAGCCGAAGCCCTGCTTGTCGTTGAATTTCGACGCGGTGTAGTCGGTGCCGACCAACAGCGTGTGCTGCACGGGGCCGGTCGAAAGCTTCGCCTCGACCTGGTTGTCCATGATGGCCGATTGCAGGGTGTCGTGGACATAGCCGGTATAGCGCGAGACGACGTTGTTCACGGGAGCGCCGAGAAAGCCGACATAGCGGGTGACCGCGTCGACGTCGACATAGCGGAATTTCTGGCGGACGGTCACGGCATTGTTGAACGCATGCTCGAACAAATAGCCGACGCGTCCCTGCTCCTGATCGAGCGAGTTGTAGGACGGGCTGCCCGTGAAAATGTCCGTCGCGGTCCCTGTGCCCGAAGAATAGGTGAACATGGACCCCGGCGTCTTCGATTTCTGGTAAGCGCCGAGAATCGTCAGGGTCGACTGATCCGGTTTCCAGGTGACGGCCGGAGCGACATAGGTGCGATTGTCCTTGCCGCCGGGCACGAACACGTCGGCGTCGCGCACCACGCCGGTCAGCCGATACGAGAACTGGCCGTTGGGATCGATCGGCCCCGAAAAATCGAAATTGCCCTGCGCACGCTCGCGGTCGCCGAACAGCGTCTGCACCTCGTGGAACGGCTGGCTGGTCGGCAGCTTGCTCTGCAGGTCGATCAGTCCGCCGGGCGAGCCGAGACCGTAGAGGGCCGAGCTCGGCCCGCGCACCACGGTGATGCTGTCGGCGCCATAGGGTTCGGTCTTGAACACGCTGAGACCGGCGCCGACGAGACGCAAGCCGTCGAGATAGACGCCGTTGTACGTGATGTCGAAGCCGCGGATCGAGATGGCGTCGAAGCGCGGATCGTAGCCGGACGCATCGATGCGGACGCCCGGTTGATAGCCGACCGCCTCCGTCAGCGTCTGCACGGCGCGGTCGTTGAGCTCCTTGCGGGTCACGACGGAAATCGACTGCGGCGTCTCCAGCAACGGGGTGTTCGTCTTCGTGCCGGCCGAGCTGCCGCTTGCGACATAGCTGCGCTCGCTCGACGCGTTGCCGCTGCTGTCACCAGCCTCGCGCGTGTTTCCGGCTTGCGCGCCCTCGGAACTGCGCCGCGACGCGACGCGGCCACGCTGCGATTGTGAGGCGCGCTGGGCAGACTGGGCACGCGGACGCGCCTGGTTCGGTGCCTCCACCGTGACGGGAGGCAATGTCGCCGCCGTCGACGTCGAATTGGTCCCGGAGGTCTGTGCCGCCGAGGGCGTCGCGTGAAGGACTAGTCCCAAACCGGCCGCGCCGAGACCAGTTCTCACCATTCGTTCCCAGCCGGGTGTTTGCCCGTCATTCCGCGTCATCATCGTCCCCGAGTTCCGTGTTCGAACCCGGGTGTAACCAGATCGGGACGTGCGCCGCCTTTGCGCGCGCGCAAATCACCTTTGATCGCGCTTGGAGGCTTTCAAGTTCGGTGCAGTTCAGTGCAAGCTCACTGGCAGCCGCTCGGCGAGTGGCCGAAGCGCCTGCGGAACGCGGTGGCGAAATTCGCGGGATGCGCGTAGCCGACGCGATAGGCCGCCTCGGTGACCGACAACCGCTGATGAATCAGCAGATCGCGTGCGGCATCAAGCCGCTGGCGCCGCAAATAGTCGATCGCGCTCTCGCCATACGCCATCTGGAATTTCTGGTTGAAGGAGCGGCGGCTCAGCCCCGCGTTCCGCGCCAGCTCGTCGATGCTCCAGGGATAGGCGAGATCGGCATCCATCCGCTCCTTGACCGATTGCAGGCGCGTGCGCTGGAGATCGGCGGCGGGATCGACCGCGATCCGGCCGCGCTCGCCGAACAAGGCGTGGACCACGATCTCGGCGGCGTGCGCCGACAGCAACAATTGCGCGGCGCTTCCGGCGACCGGCGGCGAGAACATTTCCGCCGCAACGGCCTGCACGCGCGCCGACACCGTCAGCGATACCGTGGCCGCGCCCGCGTCGCCATCCCTGAACAGCGTCCGAAACGCGTCGCCAAATCCGAGCTCGTCGATGGAGGCCTGCGGGAGCGCCAGGCCGATCGCAGGACGCTCGTCACACCGAACCGAATGTCCCGCAGCGGCGGCTTCGCGCACGGCAATGGCCGTCATCTGCCTTTCCCCGGCTGCGCGCGTCAGAATGCCGCGGCTTGCGCTCTCGTCGAACGCGACGGAGATGAACAGGCCCGGCGCGACAATCGCGGGCCCGTCGAGACCGGCGCGAAACTCACCTCTGACGAACACGCAGCCCGGGAAATCCAGCCATTGAGCGGAAGACCCTCGCTGTGCGGCACCGATGACCTCGTCTTGAGGCCGTCCGACAATTTGATCGTAAAAGTCCCGCATCGCATCCGCTTACGCGGCGACATTGACGGCCCGCGGCGGCGTACTCAAGACCTCTGCGCCCAGTTTGGAGAGCTTCGAAACTGGCGCGCTCAGATGCCCAGATATTTGTGCTGGAGATCCGGCTCGGCCATCAGCTCGTCGGATGTGCCGCTCCACACCGTCTTGCCGCGCTCGATGATGTAATGGCGATCGCAGATGCGGGCGAGATGGTCGACGTTCTTGTCGACGACCAGGATCGACTGTCCGCGGCTCTTGAGCAGCGACAGGCAGTGCCAGATCTCCTCGCGGATCAGCGGCGCGAGGCCCTCGGTCGCTTCGTCCAGAATCAGAAGCTTCGGATTGGTCATCAGCGCGCGGCCGATCGCGAGCATCTGCTGCTCGCCGCCGGAGAGCTGGTTGCCCATGTTGGTCGCGCGCTCGGCGAGGCGCGGGAACAGCACGTAGATCGCCGCCAGCGTCCAGGGATTGGAGCTGCCGAAGCGATCGGCGGCGGCCGCCACGAGATTTTCGCGCACGGTGAGGTTCGGGAAGATCTGGCGTCCCTCGGGAACGAGACCGACGCCGAGTTTTGCAATCCTGTAGGACGGCAGCTGCCGTACTTCAGTGCCAGCAAACCGGATCGCGCCGGCGCGCGCCGGCGTCAGGCCCATGATGGAACGGATCGTGGTGGTCTTGCCCATGCCGTTGCGGCCCATCAGCGAGACCATCTCGCCCGGCTTGATTGACAGCGACAGGCCGAACAGCACCTGGGAGAGGCCGTAGCAGGTCTCGATGCCGTCGACGTCGAGCAGCGTGTCAGCCATGATGCGTCACCACATGCTGGTCGCCGAGATAGGCGCGCTTGACGTCTTCATTGGCCCGGATCGCGGCTGGATCGCCGGAGGCGATGACGCGGCCATAGACCAGCACCGAGATGCGGTCGGCCAGCGCGAACACCGCCGGCATGTCGTGCTCGACCAGCACGATCGAGACCTCTTTCCGCAGCTCCTGCAGCAGCTTCACCATGCCCTGGGATTCCGTGACGCCGAGGCCGGCCATGGGCTCGTCGAGCAGCAGCAGTTTCGGCTTGCTGGCGAGCGCGACCGCAAGCTCGATCTGGCGTCGCTCGCCATGGCTGAGCTTGGAGACCAGGACATCGGCGCGATGAGCGAGACCGACGCGATCGAGCGCGGCATGGGCGGCATCGCGCAGACCCTTCTCCTTGCGCGCATCGGCGAAGAAGCGGAACGAGGTGCCGGCATGCGCCTGCGCCGCCAGCGCGACATTGTCGGCAGCGGTGAAATCGAGCAGCAGCGAGGTGATCTGGAACGAACGGGCAAGGCCCAGCGCACAGCGGCGATAGGCCGGCAAGTAGGTGATGTCGCGCCCCGCCAGCGAGACGCTGCCGGAATGCGGCTCCAGATGCCCGGTGAGCTGGCTGATCAGCGTGGTCTTGCCGGCACCGTTCGGGCCGATGATGGCGTGCAGCTCGCCCGCCGCGACATCGAGCGAGACGTTGTCGGTGGCGATGATGCCGCCGAAGCGGCGCACAAGCTTCTCGACGCGGAGCAGGGGTTCAGCCACGGCCAGCCCTCCCGAGCAGGCCCATGATGCCGCCGCGGCCGAACAGCACGATCAGCAGCAGCAGCGGGCCCATGATCAGCGCCCAATATTCGGTGATCTGCGACAGGAACTCTTCGAGCAGCAGGAACACCACCGCGCCGATGATCGGGCCGAACAGCGTGCCCATGCCGCCCAGGATCACCATCACCATGAGGTCACCGGAGCGGGTCCAGTACATCACGGCCGGGCTGACGAAATCGGTGTTGTTGGCGAGCAGCGCGCCGGCGAGCCCGCACATGGTCCCTGAGATGACGAAGCAGACGAGCTTGTAGCGCTTGGCGGGAAAGCCGATCGCCTGCATGCGCTGCTCGTTGGAACGCAGGCCCTGCACGACGAGGCCGAAGCGCGAATTGACGATGCGCCAGATCAGGAAGACGACGCCGAGCAGGCAGGCGAGGCAGAGATAGTAGAACTGCGTGCGGTTCGAGAGGTTGATCAACCCGGAGAAGTCGCTGCGCTTGTAGACGGTGAGGCCGTCATCGCCGCCGTAACGCGCAAGGCCTGAGGCGACGTAATAGGCCATTTGCGCGAAGGCCAGCGTGATCATGATGAAATAGACGCCGCGGGTGCGCAAAGAGAGCGCGCCGATCACCAGCGCATAGATGGCGGAGGCCGCGAGCGCGACCGGGAACTGGATGAAGCCGGACCCTATGCCTTCCTGCGCGAGCATGCCGACCGCGTAGCCGCCGATGCCGAGATAGGCGGCGTGGCCGAAGCTCATCATGCCGCCAAAACCCATGATGAGGTTGAGGCTCGCGGCCGCCAGCGCCAGGATGATGATGCGGGTGAACAGCGTCAGGATGAAGATGTTGCCGCTAAGCTGCGAATAGAGCGGCAGCAGCAGGAGGCCCGCCAGCATCAGGGCCGTGACGGCCTTGCTCACAGTCAAACTCTTCATCGGCGATTGGCCGGAAACAGCCCCTCCGGCCGCACCACCAGCACGATCGCCATCAGGAGATAGATCAGCATGGAGGACAGCGCGGGCGCGGCGGTGGAGGCGGCGGCGCCGCTCAAGATCTGCCGGAGCAGATTGGGCAGGAAGGCGCGGCCGAGCGTGTCGATCATGCCGACGAAGATCGCGGCGAGGAACGCGCCGCGGATCGAGCCGATGCCGCCGATCACGATGATGACGAAGGCGAGGATCAGGATGTTCTCGCCCATGCCGATCTGCACGGTGAGGATCGGCGCCTGCATCAGCCCGGCCAATCCGGCGAGCGCCGCACCGAGGCCGAACACCAGGGTGTAGAGCAGCTTGATGTTGATGCCGAGCGCACCGATCATCTCGCGGTTGGAGGCCCCTGCCCGGATCAGCATGCCGATGCGGGTGCGCATCACGCCGAGATAGAGCAAGAGCGCCACCAGCAGTGCCACGACGATGATGGCGAGGCGATAGGCGGGATAGTGAATGCCGGGCAGGATCGGCACCGGCACCGTGAGCCAGGCCGGCAGCGGCAGCGCGAGGCCCGCCGGGCCCCAGATCAGCCGCACGGCTTCGTTGAAGAACAGGATCAGGCCGAAGGTTGCGAGCACATGGTCGAGATGGTCGCGGCCGTAGAGATGCCGCAGCGCGCTCATCTCGAGCACGATGCCGAGCACCAGCGTCGCGCCCAGCGCCAGCAGCGCGCCGAGCAGGAAGCTGCCGGTCCACGCCGCGAAGGTCGCGGCGAAATAGGCGCCCATCATGTAGAGCGAGCCGTGCGCGAGGTTGACGAGATCCATGATCCCGAACACCAGCGTCAGGCCGGCGGCGAGCAGGAACAGCAGCAGGCCGAACTGCAATCCGTTCAGGAACTGTTCGACGACGAGCAGCATCAGGACTCTTTCAGGCGCATACGGACGCGCGCCGATGTTCGAACACAGTCGCCATCAGTGAAAGAGCTCCCCCTGCCTCATCAAGGCGGAAAAATGGGTAATGGCAGTATCGTTCCGAGGCAAGAGCGATTCGACACCAAACATGCACTTTGTTGCATGCCGATGCATGCGATCAAAATGACCTTGCAAAATGACCTTGCAAGAAGGCTGCCGCGCCGGGCTGGGGCAACCTGCCGCACGTCGTCATGCCCGGCTTGTCCCGGGCATGACGACCTCTGTCGCATGAATGCGATCACCCTCCCCCGTTGCCGGAGGAGGGTGCCGCAATCTGTCGGATCCCTGGATGCGTCTAGTGCGACGTCATCTGCTGGGGGAGGTCATCCGGTTCGGCGAGCACGCTGTTGGCCGTCGAGGCCTCCAGCGCCGCCATCCGGAACAGATAGGCGAGTGTCGCCAATCCGGTGTCTTCCGCCATTTGCGCCAGCTCCAGCGCCATGTCGGACATGTAGCCGAGAGTCTCGTCCCTGGTCTGCGCCATGATCTGGCTGTCCCGCATCATGTTCGACATCTCAGGCACTCTTTCGTTGCGCGGCTGCAGCGCCGCAAAGGTTGGCACGGGCGACGGCGTCCAGATGCGGGCCGTCCTGGCGCACGACCGAAGCCATGCCGATACGATCGTGCAGGGCGTCGACCGTCTCGCGACGAATATCGATGGTGGCCGCCATGGTCCATGCGTTCTCCACCAGCGCCGGCAGGCCAAGCGGGGTCACCACGAAGCCGGCCTCGTGGAAGCGCGGCAGCCACCAGGTTTCCATGATCGCGCTGACCTGCGCGATTCCTTGCGCGAGGCAGAACTCCTGCACCGCGGCCATCAGTTGCAGATTGAGCGCGCCATCGCGACGATCGCGCACGACGAAATAACGCGACCATTCCCAGATCAGCGGATCCGCAGGGCAGCCGCGAACCGACGCCAGATGCGGGAACACTTCGCTCATCATCGAGGGCTTGGTGGTGGGATAGAGCCGGTGACCACCGATGACCCGCCGTCCCTCCAGCGCGAGCAGATAGACGGTATCCTCGTCGTCGTAGGAATCGATCTCGCGGCAATCCGGCCTGCGCAGCGTCTCCCAGCGCCGCTCCTCGACGAAGACCTCATGACGCAGCCGGAAATGCTGCTCGATCACGTCTTCATAGAGGTGGCGATTTACCGCAGAAATTGCGTGAATCATAAAAACCCCCATTCAGCCTCAATGGGAGCAGAGTCTGCGAAAACAGCCGGGTTCGGTATTGGGAAATTTCCCAGTACGGCGCTCAAGGAGCGATGATCTTGCTCCGAATCGCAAGCGCGACCGCATGCGTGCGGTTGACGGCACCAAGCTTGCGCGCGGCGGTTGCAAGATGCTCTTCGGCAGTGCGTTGCGTGATGTGCAGGATCTCGCCGATTTCCCAGGCCGACTTGCCCTGCGAGGCCCAGGAGATCACTTCGCGCTCGCGCGGGGTGAGGCGCGTCGACGGATAAGGCGCCGGCTCGAGCAGTCGGCGAATGTGGTCGAAGCCGTACATCGCCATCAGGTGCAGTGCCGGCTTGCTGCGCGGATTGAGGTCGAGATGAACGCCGCCAAGCGACACCGCGGCTTCATAGCCGGTGAGGCCGTGGATCGGCACGATGAAGCCCCGCGACATCCGAAAGTCGGTGGCGCGGTTCATCACCTCGGCCGCATTCGGCTCGAGGTCGGCATCGTAGGGCGCTTCCGACCATTCGAACGGATTGACCGACCGCCGGCACAGCCGCACCACGGGATCGAAGCGGTCGTAATTGTTCTGGGTGTAGAGGCTGAACCAGCCCGCCGGCCAGCGCTTGGCGAGCACCATCTGTGCAAACCGCTGGTCGGGATTTGGCAATCCCGTCACGATGATGGTTTCGAAACCGAAGCGGCCGAAAGCCGTCTCAAGCGCATTCATCGCGTCCGGAACCTTGGTATAGGCTCCGAGCCCTTCGATGAAGTCGAGCGCCTCGCGGCCATAGTCAACGGCATCAACGGCGGACATCGGTACGTTTCCTGACCTTGGCCCTCGCCATATAGCACGTATTTGGGCGCGGCCTCAAATCTGCTGCGACCGTAGTTTCCCGGTGCGCATCCGGCCTGAAGAATTAAACTACTTGTGGCAGAATTGACCTCACGATACACCTCAACGCGTCCGAAGCGGGAAAACCACGATGGAAGACGAGGACATCGCCCTCAACAGCGTGCTCGGCCTGGAATTGAATCGCGTGTTTTTCGCCGTCCGCGAAACGGCAAACAAGCAGAAGATCATCGAGTTCGCGCGCAAGGTGCTGCAAAGCGAGTGTGCGGAGTTGGCCGACAGCGTCTCGCCCGAGGGCCCGGCGAGCTAGAGCGCAGTTGCGGTAAGCGACCATGCGACAGATCGCGCGCCGCCGCCCTTCCATTTGAGCGCGCTGTCGAAACAATCCGGCCGCGAAGTTACTCTCCTCCCATTTGAGAAGGCGACGAGCCCACGTGCCCTCGGACGCAGCGCAGCGTCTCTTCGACGATGCGCTGCAGAGCCGGGGCCCACCCGTCCGCAACCTCCTCTCTGGCCTTTTGGGTCCTGACTCCGCGCCGGGAACGCGAGAGCGGCTCGCTCTCCACAGCGACGCACTTGCCGCTGGATGACACCGATGCTCTCGTGAGATGATCGCCGCCACGATCCTCTTTCGGATGCCAAGAGCATGATGACGCTGCGTCAGGTTGAAGTGATCCGTGCCGTGATGGTGACGGGTACGATCGGCGGCGCGGCGAAGCTGCTCAACGTCTCCGCGCCGGGGATCAGCCGCCTCGTCAAATACACCGAGCGCTCGCTCGGCATCCGCTTCTTCCAGCGCCAGAACGGACGCTACTTCCCGACGCCGGAAGCCGAGAACATCTTCGAGCAGATCAACGGCGTCTACAAGAAGGTCGACGACCTCTCCGAGATCATCTCCAAGATCGGCCGTGGCGGCCTCTCCGAACTGCGGATCGGCTCGGTGCCCAGCATCTCGCAGGTGATGGTGCCCCGCGCGATCGAGCGCGTCCGGCGCCGCTATCCCGACCTCGGCATCGACATCAACATCCTCAAGCTCGAGGAGGCCATCGACTATCTCATGCTCGGCCGCGGCGAGTGCGTCGCGATGAGCTACCGGCTCGAGCATTCCGCGCTCGACTTCATGCCGCTCGCCTCGGGCGAGCTGTATTGCATCGTGCCGCCGGGCCACGAGCTTGCCGGCCGCAAGCAAGTCTCGGCCGCCGAGATCACCCGCTATCCCTTGATCGGCATCGATCCCAACGACCCTTACGGCCGGATCATGGCCGAGATCTTCGCGCGCCACCGGCTCGACTACAACATCACCATCCGCGCGCGCTTCGGCACCACGGTCTGCGCGCTGGTGAAGGCGGGGCTCGGCATCGCCATCATCGACCAGTTCACCGTAGCTCATGGCGGCTATCCCGGGATCGAGCTCCTGAAGATCACCGAGCCGACGCGGTTCGACACCTACATCGCGGTCAAGCGCGGCGCGCCGCTGTCGCTCCATGCCGAGTCTTTCATCGAGGCGCTGCGCGCCGAGATGCGTGCGGTCGAGCCGTCGCGCGGCAACGGCAAGGGTGGCAACGGCAAGGCCGTGCCGGGCGGTCCCGGCAAGGCCGCGCCGGCGCGCGGGCGGAAGAAATAACATGATGTTAGGTTTGTCGGATAAATGGGTAATTGTGTTAGGCAGGGGAAAGGCTATCGTCGGGCCGGAAGCCCCTTTGACGCCCCGTGGAATTGCGCGGGGTTCTCCGCTAATGACCGGGACCGAAAGCTCTCAACGAGACGATAGCGAACCATGTCGACGCGCGGATCCGCCGCCAGCAAGAAGCTCCTCACCGGCCTGATCGGCGCGCCGATCGCGTCGTCCGCGTCGCCCGCCATGCATGAACGTGCCGCCGAGGCGCTCGGCCTGCGCGGGCACTATCAGCTCATCGAGGTCGCCGGCGCCGATGCGGCCGGCCTTCGCATGATGCTGGAAGGCGTACGGCGGCTCGGCTTTGCCGGCGTCAATGTCACCTTTCCCTACAAGGAAGCGGTGGTCCCGCTGCTCGACGAGCTGGCGCCAACTGCGGCGACCATGGCCGCGGTCAACACCGTCGTCGTCAGGGATAACAGGCTGATCGGCCACAACACCGACACGACCGGCTTTGCGCGTGCCGTCGCACCGCTGCTGGCGCGCACCGGAAACGCGGTGGCGGTGATCGGCACCGGCGGCGTCGGCAAGGCGATCGCCTTTGCGCTGGCGAACCTGAAAGTGGCTGACCTCCGCATCTTCGACAGCGAGCCGGCGCGAGCGGAAAAGCTTGCGACGCTGCTGGCCCCGCACGGTGGTGCGCGGGTGGCCCGAAGCGTGGAGGACGCAGTTGCCGGCGCAACCGGCCTCGTCAACGGCACGCCGGTCGGCATGCTGCCGAACCGGGACACCCCGGTCCCGGCTTCGCTGCTGCGCGAAAACCTGTGGGTCGCCGACGCCGTCTATTCGCCGCTGATCACACCGCTGCTTGCCGCAGCGCGAGAGAAAGGCGCTCGGATCATGACCGGTCGCGAGCTCGCGATCTACCAGGCCGCCGACGCCTTCGAACTGTTCACCGGCCTTGCCCCATCGACCGAAGTCATGGGAGAGGCTTTCGACGCCGTGATGGCTGCGCGCAACGCCGCCTATCAGGCAGCTTGAGGCAAAGCGGCCGGCACAAGGCCGCTTGCAAGATTTGAAACGGGAGGAGAGGACGATGAAATCAACGCTACTGGTGGGCGCGCTGCTGACAGCCCTGACTGCAACGAGCGCCTTTGCCCAGGCGATCAAGCTCGCCGACGTCGCCGAGCTCTCGGGTGGCGGCGCCACCGTCGGCACCAATTGGAAGAACGGCATCGACCTCGCGATCGAGGAGATCAACGCCAAGGGCGGCGTGCTCGGCCGCAAGCTCGAGGTGACCCACGCCGACTCGCAGTCCAATCCGGGCGTAGCGCGCGCCCAGGTGCAGAAGGCGCTCGATGCCGAGCCCTATGTGCTGCTCGGGCCCGGCTATTCCGGCTCGGTGAAGGTGACGGCGCCGCTGGCGGCCGAAGCCGGCATCGCGCAGATCATGGGCGGCGAGGCCGCCGAGCTGACGCAGGCAGGCAACAAGTTTCTGTTCCGCACTTCCTTCGGCCAGCAATCCTCGATGCCGAAGGTCGCAAAATACATCCACGACGACATGAAGGCGAAGACGGTCGCGGTGGTCTGGGTCAACAACGATTTCGGCCGCGGCGGCCGCGACGTCGTCATCAAGGAGCTCGAGCGGCTCGGCTCCAAGGTGGTCGCCGACCTCTCCACTGAAGCCGGGCAGGCCGATTTCGCCGCCGACGTCGGCAAGATCAAGGCTGCCAATCCCGATGCCGTGTTCGTCTATCTCAACGAAGAAGAGAGCGCGCGCATTCTGAAGGAGCTGAAGCGCCAGGGCGTCACCGCGCCGCTGATGGGCGAGACCACGCTGATCGGCCAGAAGGTGATCGAGCTTGCGGGCGATGCCGCCAACGGCGCCCGCGGCCATGTCGGCCTCACCACCGATGCGCCGGTCGACCTCGTCAAGCAATTCCGCGAGAAGTTCTCCAAGAAGTACAATTACGTCCCCGATCACAACGGCCTGAAGGGTTATCTCGCCGTCTACATGGTGAAGGCCACCACCGAGAAGATGGGCAAGGTCGACCCGAAGAAGTTCGCCGATACGCTGCACGGTCTCACCATCAAGGCCGCGGACGAGCCGGGCATCCTGATGGACGTCACCTTCAGCGACACCGGCGACATCGATCGCCAGAGCTTTCTGGTCGAGGTGGTCGAAGGCAAGCAGGTCGTGAAGCAGGTGCTGCCGAAGGTTAAGTGATCTTTGCCTCTCCCCGCGAGCGGGGAGATCTTTCTTCTCCCTCGCCCCGTTCTTGCGGGGAGAGGGGGCGATAGACCTGAATTCGCGTCGAGTTCACTCGGGCTCAAAGAGAACCCATGTCCAACCTATTCGATCTTCTGGTCGCAGGGCTCGCCACCGGCGCGATCTATGCGCTGGTCGCGGTCGGCTTCACGCTGCTGTGGCAGACCTCGCAGACCATCAATTTCGCGCAAGGCGAGTTCGTGATGCTGCCGGCATTCCTGATGCTGGCGGCGATGCACGCCGGCGCGCCTTTCTGGCTCGCGATCATCCTCGGCATCCTGCTCTCGATGATCCTGCTCGGGCTCGCCTTCAAGATGCTGCTGGTCGACCCGATGATGCGCCACGGCGTGCTGCCGCTGGCGATTGCGACCATGGCGCTCGCCATTGGCCTCAAGGAAGCCGTCAAGCAGTTCTTCAGCGCGGAGGCCTCGCCCTTCCCCTCGATCGTGCCGACCGGTGACGTCTCCATCTTCGGCCACGCGGTGTCGCTGCAGAGCATCGGCGTGCTCGTCGTCGCCATCCTCGCCGTCCTCGGATTGACCACGCTGCTCAACCGCACCTCGCTCGGTCACCAGATGCAGGCGGCAGCACAGAATCCGACCGTGGCGCGCATCATCGGCGTGCCCGTCGAGCGCATGATCCTGCTGACGTTCCTGATCAATGCCTTCCTGGTGGCGCTGGCCTCGCTGCTGATCACGCCGATCTACCTCGCAAAATTCTCCTCCGGCGAGGTGCTGGGCCAGGCCGCTTTCATCGCGGCCATCGTCGGCGGCTTCAACCAGGTGCGCGGCGCGATCGCCGGCGGCCTCCTGATTGGCGTGCTCGACAATCTCGCGGCCGCCTATGTCTCGACGCAGTACCGCGCCGCCGTGCCGATGATCTTCCTGATCGCGGTCATCCTGTTCCGGCCGCAAGGATTGCTCGGTCGCGCCGAGGAGCGCACGGTATGACCGGCTTCGCCAAATCCTTGAAGATCGCGCTCGGCCTTGCCGTCATCGCCGGCCTGATCATCATCCCCATGAACTTCAACCGCTACGGCCTGTTCATCCTCAGCCAATGGGCGGTGATGAGCATCGCCGCGATGGGGCTGAACCTCACGCTCGGCTATGCCGGCCAGGTCTCGCTGGCGCAGGGCGCCTTCGTCGGCATCGGCGCTTATGCCGCGGCGATCATGACGACGCATGGCTGGCCTCTGCCCGCCGCGATCCTGGTCGCGATCGTCTTGAGCTTCGCGGTCGGCTGGGTGCTCGGCTATCCCGCGCTGCGCGTGCAGCACCACTATCTCGCCTTCGTCACGCTGGCCTTCTCCACCCTCGCCTTCCTGGTGTTCCGCAACGAGAGCTGGCTCACCGGCGGCATCTACGGCATCTCCAACATCCCGCGTCCCCATATCTTCGGCTTCGCGACCAACAAGCCGCTGCCCTTCTACTATGTCTGCCTCGGCGCGCTCGCGATCGTGTCGCTCGCGGTGTGGTGGCTGATCCGCTCGCCCTGGGGCCGCGCCTTCATGGCGCTGCGCGAAAATCCGCTGCGCGCGCAATCGCTCGGCATCGACACGCGGCGCTACACGCTGATGGCATTCGCGATCGGCTCGGCGCTCGGCGGCATCGCCGGCGCGCTCTATGCGCCGCTGACGCAATATATCGACCCCGTCCCCTTCAACCTGTCGCTCTCGCTCGACCTGCTGATGATGGTGATCGTCGGCGGCGCGGGCTTCTATTTCGGCCCGTTCCTCGGCGCGATGATTGCGGTGCTGCTGCCGGAATGGCTGCGCTTCACGGAAGGGTATTATCTGATGCTGTATGCGGTGGCGGTGATGCTGCTGCTCATCTGGTCGCCCACCGGCATTCTGGGAATTCTCGATCGCTATCTCGCCGAACGCCGCACCAAGGCGGCGTCCGCGCTACGCGCCGTCGCAAAATCCCGCCTGGAGACGGCGCAATGAGTGCGGTCCTCGAAGTCACCGACATCAAGAAGAACTTTGGCGGCATCAGCGCCGTCGACGGCGTTTCCTTCGAGGTGCGGGAAGGTGAGATCCTCGGCCTGATCGGGCCGAATGGCTGCGGCAAGTCGACCCTGTTCAACTGCATCCTCGGCCAGCTCACGCCGTCGGGCGGTGAGGTCAAGCTCGACGGCAAGCTCGTCACCGGCCTGCGTCCCGCCGAGCTCAACAAGCTCGGCGTCAGCCGCACCTTCCAGCTGTTGCAGGTGTTTCCGAAGCTCTCGGTGCGCGAGAACCTGATCCTCGCGGGACAGGAGCACCAGGGCAGCATGGCCTCGCGCCTGGTCGGCCGCTCCGACGCCGGATTGACCGACGCCGCCAACCAGATGATCGGCTTCTTCAAGCTCGACCATCTCGCCGACGAGCCGGCGGGCGGACTCTCCTACGGCCAGCAGAAACTGCTCGATGCCGCCATGGCCTTCATGGGCGGCCCGCGCCTCGTGCTGCTCGACGAGCCCGCCGGCGGCGTCAACCCGTCGATGCTGGCGGACCTCAAGGAAAGACTGGTTGCGATCAACCGCGAGAAGAACGCGACCTTCGTCGTGATCGAGCACAACATGGAGTTCGTGATGTCGCTGTGCTCGCGCGTGATGGTGATGGCGGAAGGCAAGGTGCTGGCGATGGGACGCCCCGACGAGGTGCGCAAGAACCCCGCCGTGATCGAAGCCTATTTGGGACATTGACCATGAGCGACCCGATCCTCTCGGTTCACAATCTCGTCGGCGGCTACGGCAAGATGACCATCCTGAACGGCACCACATTCGGCGTGCCGCGGGCGACCATCACCACCATCATCGGGCCGAACGGCGCCGGAAAATCCACCGTGTTCAAGGCGATCTTCGGCCTGCTCAAGCTGCGCGAGGGCAAGATCAGCTTCGCCGGCCGCGACGTCACCAATCTGAACCAACGCGCCCTGCTCAATGCCGGCATCTGCTACGTGCCGCAGGGCCGCAACATCTTCCCCGAGCTGTCGGTGCGCCACAACATCGAGCTGGGCGGCGTCGCCGCCGGCAAGGGCCTCGACCTGCCGAAGCGGATCGAGGCGGCGCTCGATCTTTTCCCGGCGCTGCGGCGGAAGTCGACACAGCAGGCCTCGACGCTGTCGGGCGGCGAGCAGAAGCAGCTCGAGATCGCCCGCTCGCTGCTGCTCGAACCCAAGCTGGTCCTGATCGACGAACCCTCGATCGGCCTGTCGCCGCTGATGGTGCAGCAGACCTTCGACATCCTCAAAAGCCTGCGCGACCGCGGCGTCACCATCCTGATGATCGAGCAGAACGCACGCTCGGCGCTGGAGATCTCCGACATCGGCATCGTGCTCGAGCTCGGCCAGACCCGCATGGTCGACGACGCCAAGCGTATCCTGAACGATCCGCGCATCGGCCAGCTCTTCCTTGGCGGCACCATGGAGGAGAGCGCGGCATGAGCGCGAGAATGCGCATTGCGGTCGCGGGCGGCGGCCTGATAGGCCGCCGCCACATCGAGTTGATCGAGGCGTCGCCGGATTGCGCGCTGGCCGGCATCGCCGATCCCTCGCCCGCCGCGAAGGATTTTGCCTTGGCGCATAATTTGCCCTGCTATCCCGACCATCGCGCGTTGCTGGCACAGGAGAAGCCGGACGGCCTCGTCATCGCCTCGCCCAACACGCTGCATTTGCCGATGGCGCTCGACTGCGCGCAAGCCGGCGTGCCGGCCCTGATCGAGAAGCCGGTGACCGAGACGGTCGCCTCCGCGCAGCGCCTCTGCGCCGCGGTGAGGCGTACCGGCGTTCCGATGCTGGTCGGCCACCACCGGCGGCACAATCCGATCATCAAGTCGGCCCGCGAAACGGTGGCGAGCGGCAGGCTCGGCCAGCTCACCGCCGTGGTCGGGCTGTGGCTGCTGAAGAAGCCCGACGACTATTTCGAAATGACCTGGCGGCGTGAGGCGGGCGGCGGGCCTCTGCTGATCAACCTCATCCACGACATCGACAATCTCCGCTTCATCTGCGGCGAGATCGTCGAGGTGCAGGCGCTGACGTCGAACAAGGCGCGCGGCTTCGCGGTCGAGGACACCGCCGCCCTGCTCTTGCGCTTTGCCAATGGTGCACTCGGAACCGTGACAGTGTCGGACGCAACGCCGGCGCCGTGGAGCTGGGAGCTGACCGCGGGCGAGAATGCGGTCTATCCCAAACAGGACCAGCCCTGTTACGTCTTCGCCGGCACCAACGGTTCCCTGTCGGTGCCGACCATGGAGCTGTGGTCGTATCGACAAGATCCCGGCTGGCACGCGCCGCTGGTTCGCGAGCCCGTTGCACTCTCGGCTTACGATCCGCTCGTCGAGCAGCTCCGGCATTTCCAGGCTGTGATCGCCGGCCGCGAGCAGCCGCTGATCTCGGTCGAGGACGCCATGGGCACGCTCGCCGTCGTCGAGGCCGTCAGCGAAGCGGCGCGCACCGGGCAAAAGATCTCGCCAAGCCGGATCATGGAGCAGGCAGCATGAACAAACGCTCGATCGCCACCGTCTCCCTCTCCGGCGCTCTCGACGAGAAGCTCCGCGCCATCGCGGCCGCGGGCTTCGACGCGGTCGAGATATTCGAGAACGACCTGTTGTCGTTCGGCGCAGGCCCGCGCGACATCGCAAAGCTCTGCAAGGATCTCAATCTCGAGATCTGCGCGTTCCAGCCGTTCCGGGACTTCGAGGGCATGCCCGAACCGCAGCGCGCGCGCAATTTTGCCCGTGCGGAGCGCAAGTTCGATCTGATGCAGGAGCTCGGCACGGATCTCCTGCTGATCTGCTCCAACGTCTCGCCCGCCTCGCTCGGCGGCATCGACCGCGCCGCCGACGATTTTCGCGAGCTCGGCGAGCGCGCGGCCAAGCGGTCCTTGCGCGTCGGCTACGAGGCCTTGGCCTGGGGCCGCCACGTCAACGACTATCGCGACGCCTGGGAGATCGTGCGGCGCGCCGATCACCCCGCGATCGGGATCATCCTCGACAGCTTCCACGCGCTCGCGCCGGGCTTTCCGGTCCGTGCGATGGCTTCGATTCCCGGCGACAAGATCTTCCTGGTGCAGCTCGCGGACGCGCCGAAGCTCGAACTCGACATTCTGTCCTGGAGTCGGCACTTCCGCTCCTTCCCCGGCCAGGGCGATCTGCCGGTCGGTGAATTCATGGCGGCGGTCGCGGCAACCGGTTATGCCGGACCGCTGTCGCTGGAGATCTTCAACGACCAGTTCCGCGCCGGCTCGGCCGCGCAGACCGCGCTCGACGGCCTGCGCTCGCTGATCCTGCTGGAGGACCAGCTTGCGCCGGATTGGCCGAAATTCGCCGCCGAGCCGTTGGCGCCGAAGGCCAGGAGCCGCGGCACCGGCTTCGTGGAGTTTGCCGTCAACGAGACCAAGGCCGGCGAGCTCGCCCGGCTGTTCTCGCAACTCGGCTTCCGCAAGACCGGTCAGCATCGCAGCAAGGCGGTGGAACGCTGGTCGCAGGGCAAGGTCGAGCTCGTCATCAACAGCGAGACCGACGGCTTTGCGCATTCCCACTACGTCACGCACGGCCCCGGCGTCTGCGCCATCGCGCTCGACGTCGACAATGCGGGCCTTGCCATGCAGCGCGCCGAGATGCTGAAGACGCGCACCTTCTACCAGCCCGTCGGACCGGGCGAGCTGGAGATTCCCGCGATCCACGGCGTCGGCGGCAGCCTGCTGTATTTCCTGGATCAGGCCGGCAAGAACTGGGACACCGATTTCGAGCCGGTGCCGAGCGAGGCGAGTGCCGACGCCCTGCTCGCGGTCGATCACATTGCGCAGTCGATGCCCTATGACGAGATGCTGTCGTGGCTGTTGTTCTACACGGGCATCCTCGACCTGAAGCGGCTGCCGCAGATGGAGATCGCCGATCCCAGGGGCCTCGTGCAGAGCCAGGCCATCGTCAACGCCGACCAGAGCCTGCGCTTCGTGCTCAACGGCTCCTCCGCCAACCGCACGCTGCCGGCGCGCTTCATCTCCGAATTCTTCGGATCAGGCGTGCAGCACGTCGCGTTCTCGTGCCGGGACATCTTTGCGACGGTCGCGGAGATGCGGGCGCGGGGAGCGGATTTTCTCGACATCCCCGCCAATTACTACGACGACATCGAAGCCAAATACGACCTCGCACCCGAGCTGATGGCACAGCTGCGCGCCAACCACATTCTCTACGACCGCGAGGGCGACGGCGAGTTCTTCCAGGTCTACACCCACATTTTCGACGAGCGGTTCTTTTTCGAGATCGTCGAGCGCAGGAATTATCAGGGATTTGGCGCGGCCAACGCCGGCATCAGGCTCGCAGCGCAGGCCCGCGAAGTGCGACCCGCGAGCATGCCAAGAGTGTAGGCTCTTGTTTCCCTAGCCCCTTGGGGGAGAGGGTGGCTCGCCGCGCTAGCGGCGAGACGGGCGAGGGTTCCCTCCTCACTCGCAATTGCAAGAGTGGAGAGAACCCCCTCATCCGGCGCCATAGCCGAAGCTTCGCTTCGGCGCTCTTAAGAACGGCCGCCGCAGGTGGCCTATGCCACCTCCTCCCACAAGAGGAGAAGAGGCCACGTCACTTGTAGCTACGACCTCACTTCATCTTGCACTTGTCGTGGAAACGGTCCTGGTCGTTCTCCACGATGGTCGCCACCGTCTTCAGCGCCAGCTGGCCTTCGGCGTCCTTGACCACGTCCTGCAGATAGAAGCTCTGCACCGGGATGTGATTGTTGCCGTATTTGAACGCGCCGCGCAGCGACTTGAAGTTGGCCTTCTCCATCTCGGCCTTCATCGCGTCCTTCTTGCTGGTGTCGCCCTTCACAGCGACCACCGCGCTGTTGATGAGCTGGGCGGCGTCATAGGATTGTGCGCCGTAATAGGTCGGGCGCAGGCCGGGATATTTCTTGCGGTAGTCGGCGACGAAACGCTTGTTCTGCTCGTTGGGCAGGTCGTTGACCCATTCCTGCGCGCCGGGCACGCCGAGTGCGTTCTCCTTCTGCAGCGGCAGCGAGAGCTCGTCGACGGTGAACGCCGTGTAGAGCGGCATCGTGCTCTTCAGGCCGGCCTGCGCATATTGATTGAGGAACTGCACGCCGGCCGCACCGGGATAGAACACGAAGATCGACTCGGCGCCCGAGGCGCGCGCCTTGGAGAGCTCGGCGGAGAAATCGAGCTGGCTCGGCCAGACCGTGTATTCCTCGCCCTTGATTTCGCCCTTGAAGGTGTTCTTCAGGCCCGCGAGCATGTCCTTGCCGGCGGCATAGTTCGGGCCGATCAGGAACACGCTCTTGACGCCCTTCTGGTTCATGTAGAGGCCCATCGCCTGCGGCGTCTGGTCGTTCTGCCATGAGGTCGAGAACACGTAAGGCGAGCAGAGCTCGCCAGCGAGCTGCGACGGACCGGCATTGGCCGAGATCAGGAAGGTCTGCGAATCCACGGCCGTCTTCAGCGAGGCCAGGAGCACGTTCGACCAGATATAGCCGACGATGAAATCGACCTTGTCCGACTGCACCAGCTTCTCGGTCTTCTGCTTGCCGACATCGGGCTTCTGGCCGTCATCCTCGTAGATGACCTCGACCGGCTTGCCGTCCATCTTGCGGCCCATGTGATCCAGCGCGAGCTCGAAGGAGTTGCGCATGTCGTTGCCGATCACGGCGGTCGGGCCGCTGAAGGTCGAGACGAAACCGATCTTGATGGTGTCGCCGGCGAAAGCCGGGCTCGCCAGCACCAGCGCCGCTGCGCCCGCCAGCCAGAATGCCGTCCTCATAATCACTCCCCTCCTTATGATTGAGCCCGCAAGCGGGGTGATCGCCGCCCCGGGCCTTCTCTATTGAACGCAAAATCTGTCGCGCCGCCAATGGCTCAGCGCCCGCCCCTGCACCATATTTCGCCCCCGACGCGGATGGCAAGAAATATAATTCTACTCACTTTGACCGAGGCCGGCCTAAGGCCGGTCCGGAACCGCGGCGTTTTCCCGCGCCGGAACGATACACCCCGCCTATGTCGCGATTGATGACCTCTATTGGACCGCGGCCCCCGATCCGCACTTAAATGGGGAAGAGGCAGCAGCGAGATTCGAGGACGTATCATGGCCGCACATCCCCATCGCGTCGTCATTGTCGGCGCCGGCTTCGGCGGGCTGGAGGCGACCTACCGGCTTGCAGGCGCGGGCGTCGAGATCACGCTGATCGACCGCCGCAACCATCATCTGTTCCAGCCGCTGCTCTACCAGGTCGCGACCGCCTCGCTGGCGACCAGCGAGATCGCCTGGCCGATCCGCCATCTCATGCGCGACCGGCCCGACGTGACGACGCTGTTCGCGACGGTCAGCGGCGTCGATGCGGCAAGGCGCTGCGTGCTGATCGACGACGGCAGCGAGGTGCCCTACGACACGCTGGTGCTGGCGACCGGCGCGCGTCACGCCTATTTCGGCCACGACGAATGGGAGCAATGGGCGCCGGGCCTGAAGACGCTCGAGGACGGCACCACCTTGCGCCGTCACATCCTGGTGGCGTTCGAGCGCGCCGAGCGCGAGACCGATCCGCAGAAGCGCGCCGCGCGGTTGACCTTCGTCATCGTCGGCGCCGGCCCCACCGGCGTCGAGCTCGCCGGCACCATCGCCGAAATGGCGCGCCACACCTTGCCCGGCGATTTCCGCAACATCGACACGACCAAGGCGCGCGTCGTGCTGATCGAAGCGGGGCCGCGCGTGCTCGCGGGCTTCGCCGACGACCTCTCGGCCTATGCGCAGGCGTCGTTGGAGAAGATCGGCGTCGAGGTCGTGCTGGGACAGGCCGTCACCGAGATCAACCGCGAGGGCGTCGTGTTCGGCGGCAAGCTGCTCGAAGCCAAGACCAGGATCTGGGCCGCCGGCGTCCGCGCCTCGCCCGCCGCTGAATGGCTGGGCGCACCAGCCGATCGCGCCGGGCGCGTGCAGGTCGAAGCGGACCTCACCATTCCCGGCCATCCCGAGATCTTTGCGATCGGCGACACCGTCAGCATCAACGCCTGGGAGGGCAAGCCGGTGCCCGGCATCGCGCCGGCGGCGAAGCAGCAGGGCCGACACGTCGCCGAGACCATCAAGGCGCGGCTGCGCGGTGCTGCGACCGGCCCGTTCCGCTACAAGCACGCCGGCAGCCTCGCCCAGATCGGCAAGCGGCTCGCCGTCATCGATTTCGGCCGCTTCAAGCTGCGCGGCGCGATCGCGTGGTGGATCTGGGGCATCGCCCACATCTACTTCCTGATCGGCCTGCGCCACCGTCTCAGCGTCGCGCTGAGCTGGCTTTGGATCTACGCACGCGACCAGCGCGCCGCGCGGTTGATCACGCAGGGGAGTAGCAAGGTGGTGTAACCTTCTTCCTTCTCCCCTTGTGGGAGAAGGTGGCGCGAAGCGCCGGATGAGGGGTTCGCTCAACTCGCGAGATCCTCCGTGAGGAGAGAACCCCTCACCCGGCTTCGCTTTGCGAAGCCACCCTCTCCCACAAGGGGGAGAGGGTGCAGCAGCGCTCGCTGCTGCAGCTACTTCACCAGCTCACACCCGCCCTCCGCCAGCGGGCGAAACGCCTGCTCCGCCGGAATCGTCGAGACCAGCTTGTAATAATCGTACGGATATTTCGACTCCTCCGGCTTCTTCACCTCGAACAAATACATCGGATGCACGACCCGGCCGTCCTGGCGGATAATGATGTCGCCGAACAGCCTGTCCTTGCCTCGAAACTTCTTCATCTCGGGGACGGCGTCCCTGGCGTTGTCGCTGCCGATGGCGGCAACCGCGTTGAGATAGGCGAGCGTCGAGGCATAGACGCCGGCCTGGTTGCCGCTCGGCATCTTGCCGTTCATGCCGGGGCGCGCGGCGAAGCGTTTTGCGAAGGCGCGGGTCTCGTCGTTCATGTCCCAGTAGAAGGCTTCCATCAATTGCAGGCCCTGCGCGACCTTGATGCCCATGCCGTGGACGTCGTTGATGAAGAGCAGGAAGGCGACGAGCTTTTGTCCGTTCTGCTGGATGCCGAACTCGGCGGCCTGCTTCACAGCGTTGATGGTGTCGCCGCCGGCATTGGCAAGGCCGATCACCTGCGCCTTCGAGCCCTGCGCCTGCAACAGGAAGGAAGCGAAGTCAGAAGTGCCGAGCGGGTGTTTCGAGGAGCCGAGCACCTTGCCGCCATGCCCCTCGATATACTTTTGCGCCTCCGCCTCGATGCCCTTGCCCAGCGCGTAATCGACCGTGAGGAAATACCAGTCCTTGCCGCCGCGCGACATCATCGCAGCTGCCGTGGTGTTGCCGGTGGCCCAGGTGTCGTTGACCCATTGAATGGTGTTGGGCGAGCAGGCCTTGCCGGTGAGATCGGAGCTTGCGGTCGAAGACGCCAGGAATGTCATGCGGCTGTCGCGCAGCAGCGTGTTGATGGACAGGCCTACGGCTGAATTCGGCACGTCGACGATGGCATCGACGCCCTCGACGTCGAGCCATTTGCGCGCGATGGCGTTGCCGACATCGGCCTTGTTCTGGTGGTCGGCGTAGACGATCTCGACCTTGATGTTCTTGCCGCCGCCGTTGAAATCCTCCGCCGCCATGCGCGCGGCTTCCACCGAGCCCATGCCGTTGGTGTCCTGGAAGATGCCGGAGATGTCGTTGAGCACACCGACACGCACGACATTGTCCGAGATCTCGGCGCTCGCCGCGCTACCGATCAGGCTCGCGGCCAGCGCTAGCGTCCACTTCAAGTGCTTCATGGTTCCCTCCCCTGCTGATGCATTGACGCGCCGGTGCTGCCGGCGCGGAAATTCAGATCTGCCGCTCCGGCAGCTTCACGACGATCCCGTCGAGCTCCGGCGTCATCTTGATCTGGCAGGACAGCCGGCTGTTCGGCCGCCGCTCGCTCGCGGTGCCGTCGAGCAATGCGTCCTCGTCGTCGGCCATGGCAGGCAGGCGCGCGAGCCAGCTTTCATCGACATAGACGTGGCAGGTCGCGCACATGGCGTTGCCGCCGCATTCCGCCAGAATGCCGTCGAGGCCGTGACGGGTCGCGGCCTGCATGGCGCTCTCGCCGCCCGAGGTCTCGACGCGATCGGACTTGCCGTCGGGATGGATGAAAGTGATGGCGGGCATCAAGGCTCCTCGTCAGGCCGGGGTGATGGTGACAGGCAGGCTGTCGAGCCCGCGCAGCGTGTTGTTGAAGCGGCGTTTCGGCTCGCCGGTGATCTCGATCTTCGCGATGCGCCGGGCCAGCGCCGTCAGCATCACCTCGCCTTCGAGGCGGGCGACGAGCTGGCCGACGCACATGTGGATGCCCGAGCCGAAGCCGACATGGCCGGAAGTGCGGCGCGTGATGTCGTAGCTGTCGGGCTGGTCCCAGCGCCTGGGATCGCGGTTGGCCGCGGCGAGGAACATCAGCACCTTCTCGCCCTCGCCGATTCGAACGCCCGAGAGCTCGACATCGCGCGTGGTGGTGCGGAAGAAAGTCTGCACCGGGCTCTCGAACCGCACGGCCTCCTCGAAAGCGTTGCGCGCCAGCGTCGGATCATCGCGCAGGCGCTGCCACTGCTCGGGGAAGCGCGCGAGGCAATAGACGGCGGCACCGATGCCGTTGACGGTGGTGTCGAGGCCGGCCGACAGCAGCGAGCGCACCAATAGCGGCGCCTCGGTGGCCGTGACGGCACCCACGTCGGCCTGCGCATGAATGCAGGCCCCGAAGCCGCCGGGTGCGAGATTGTCGCGTTGGCACTGCTCGGCGACATAGGCCTGGTGCGGCGCCGAGCGCGCGATCGCCTGCTGGCGCAGCTCGTTCGGCGGGCCGAACGCGTTGAACACGACGCTGGCATAGGGAATCAGATGCTCGCGCCCCTCCGGCTTCAGACCCAGCGCATCCGGAAAGATCGAGAGCGGATAGGCCTCGGCGAGATCGGCGATCGCATCGAAGCTGCGCTTGTCCAGCAGCGCGTCCACCCGCTCCTCGGCCGCGGCGGCAAAACGGTCGCGCACCTGCTTCATCGCGGTCGGCGACAGCACTTTCGACAGCACGGCACGGGTGCGGGTGTGTGCGGGCGGATCGGCTTCGAGGATCAGGCTCGGCGGCCGCCACGGCGTCTCCTTCTTGAAGTCGGACAGGCCGACGCCGCGGCTGGAGCAGAAGGTCGCGGGATCGTTCAGCACCGCATGGACTTCGGCATAGCGCGCCACGCCGTAGACGTTCCACTTGTCGAGATAGACCACCGGTCCCGCCTCCCGCAGCAATTGATGCGTGGGATAAGGGTCGGCGAAAAAATTCATGTCGAAGGGATCGACGTCGAGATGCGGGACACCTGACACAGCCGAGCCGGATGCGCTCATTGAAGTCCTCCCTCATTTTGATCTTGTGAAAGGCCGGCGCATGCCCTTAGGTCGTTTGACCCGCCGCGAGTCCGAATCCCGCCATGCCGCCGTCCTTGACCCGATCCCGCCAAAAGCCAGCGCCCACCGACGCGGGACCGACGCTCGATCTCGACCGTTACGTTCCGGCGTTCGTCACCTTCATCGCCAACAAGCTCTCGAACAGCGCGACCGCGCTTTATCAGCGGGAGTTCGGCGTCAATGTCACGGAATGGCGGATCATGTCGCTGCTGGCGATCGAGCCCGGCATTCCAGCCTCGCGCATCTGCCACGTCATCGGCTTCGACAAGGGACCAGTGAGCCGGACGCTGGCGGGCCTGGAGAAGCGCGGGCTGGTCTCGATCCGCACCGACCCGAATGACGGCCGCACCCATTCGATCGCGCTGACGACAAAGGGCCGCGCCACGCATGACAAGGTGATCGTCGCCGCGCTCGAGCGCGAACGGCGGCTGCTGTCCTGCCTCAACAAGGACGAGCGCGAGGTGCTGATCGATCTGCTGCGCCGGCTGCACGAAAATCTCGGTGCGGTCACCGGCAGCACAGAGGCCTGACGGGCCGCGCACCAGGCACCACCTTCCGTTACATCCAGGCATGCGCCGTCGTTTGCCGGCGGCACTGTGCGGGCCGAGCATCGTTTCCTCCAGGACCGGACGCGACAGTTTTCCCTGCCGTCATCACTCCCTGGAACGGTTCGCATAAATTAGTTGCTTAGGCAACAAAAGAATCGGAGATATATTGCGGCAGGGTCGCTGGCTTAGTGGGAAGTATGGCGCCTCGTGTCCCGGCCGCGCTGCAGCGTGAAACGCTGCTGCGCAGAACGGGACCCATGCGGCGGCTTATACTAGGAGAGATGGACCCCGGCTCTGCAGCGCATCACACCGGACGATGCTTCGCATCGCCGGCGTGCTGCGCTGCGTCCGGCGCACGAGAGTGGTTGAGCGACGAGATAGCTATTCACGCTGCAACCCAATCCACGCGCCCGGCGCATCATCATTCAACTGCGCCACCGCCTCCGCACGCCGCGTCAGCACGGCGCGCTGGTTGATGTAGCCCTTGTCGGTGATCTCGCCGCCGTCGACCGACGGCGGTTCGGCCAGCAGCAGCGCGCGAGTGGCGTGGCCGGAGGAGTTGGGACCCTGCTGCTTCAACTTTGCGAGGCCCTGCGCAATCGCGGTCCTCACCTTGTCGTGGGCGAGCACCTCGTTCACCTCGGCCGTTTCGCCCAGGCCGGCCTGCGTGCGGCAGGCCCCGATGTTCGGAAACACCAGGAAGCGCACCTCGTCGCCGCCATGGCCCGCGACGACGATGTCCTGCGCCAACGGCGAAAGCGCCGCGATGCCGGCGACGCGCAGCGTGCCGACATTGACCCAGGTGCCGGAATTGAGCTTGAAATCCTCGGCGACGCGGCCGTCGAAGAACAGGCCGCGCTCGGGCCGAGCACTATCAGCAAGCTTGACGGCATCGCCGATCAGATAGAAGCCCTCGTCATCGAACGCCTGCTTCGTCTGCTCCGGCGCCTTCCAATAGCCCGGCGTGACATTGGGGCCGCGCACGCGCACTTCCAGCTTGTCGCCTGATGTGACGAGCTTCAGCTCAGTGCCGGGGATGGGCACGCCGATATTGCCGGAGCGTTCGGCGAGGAAATGACAGTCGGTCGCCAGCGGCGAGGTTTCGGTCGAGCCCCAGGCCGAGACCATCGGCAGCGCGCGGCCGACGGTCTCGATGGAGAGCTCCTCGATGGCATCCCAGAGATTCTGCGGCAGCGCGGCGCCGGCATAGAAGGCGAATTTCACCTCGCTGAAGAAGCGGCGGCGCAGCTCCTCGTCGCCGCGTAGCGCCGCGATCAGCATGTCGAAGCCGCGCGGCACGTTGAAATAGACCGTCGGCATCACGCTTTTCAGATTGGCGAGCGAGGTCGCGAACAGCCCCGGCGCGGGCTTGCCGCCGTCGATATAGAGCGAGCCGCCATTGCGCAGCACGAGATTGAAATTATGGTTGGCACCGAAGGTGTGGCTCCAGGGCAGCCAGTCGAGAATGACGAGATCGCCGCGACCCGGTTCGAGAAAGGTCCAGGTCTGCGCCTTGGCCTGCTGGCTCGAGGTCAGCATGCGCTGGGTGTTGATGACGGCCTTCGGCGTGCCGGTTGAGCCTGACGTGAACAGGAATTTTGCGATCGTGTCCGGAGTCACCGCGGCGAACGCCTTTGCGACGTCAGGCGTCTCGGGCGTTGCCGCGATGACGTTGAAGGCAAGCGTGACGGCATCGTCGGCCTTGCCGCTGATGATCTGCGCATTGTGCAGCGGCGCGATGGCGGCCAGCGCGGCCGCGAAGGGTTTCGTAGCGGAGACGTAGATCGCACCCGGCTCGAGCAGCATGATCATGCTCTTGAGCTTCTCGAAATCCCTCGACATCAGCGAATAGGCCGGCGAGATCGCAGCCGAGGGCACGCCGACATGCTGGGCGGCAAGCGCAAGCAGCGCGTGGTCGACGCTGTTGTCGGAGAGGATCGCGAGCGGGCGCTCGGCGCTGAGGCCCTGCGCCAGGATCCAGGACGCCGCCGCACGCACCTGGCGCAGCGCCTGCGCATAGGTGACCGTGGTCCAGGGCGCATCGATCTGGCCGCGCTCGGCGAGGAAGATCGCATCCGGCGCGTGCTGCGCAAAATGCTCCAGCCAGTCGCCGACGCAGCGGGCGCTGTCGCCCAAGGGTTCGGGCGAGCGCAACACGATGCTGCCATCGGCGCGATGCTCTGCGAGCGTCCTCGGCGTTGCGAACAGGCCTGCAACGTCACCGCGTGGGGCGGCTGTCATGGGTTTCCTCCTCCGTCCGGATACGGATCGGCGGCAGCCTCGTTCGGGCTGCTTTGACCATAATGTTGGGCATGACAATTGTTGTCGTCAACAACAATCTTTCGCTCGCGTTGTCGAAGCGCTAAGGTTGGCGTGGCGGGAGATACGATGTGACAGCCAGCGCAACCCAGACTGCCCCACGCAAGCGCAACGGCGCGGCGCCTCGCGATGCCGCCGACGAGATTGGCCTCGACGCGCTGGTCGGGCACGCCGGCTACGCGGTGCGGCGCTTCCAGATCTGGATCTTCCAGGACTTCATCAAGACGCTCGGCGAGGTCGACATCCGGCCGACGCAATATTCGGTGCTGACGCTGATCGGCGCCAATCCGGGCCTGTCGCAGATGGCGGTGGCAAAGCGCCTCGGCATCGAGCGCGCCCGGCTGGTGCACCTGCTCGACAGCCTCGAGCAGCGCAAATACGTCAAGCGCGTCAAGTCGAAGGCGGACCGCCGCTCCCATGCGCTGCACCTCACCGCACAGGGCGAGACGGCACTGGCGGAATTCAAGCGGCTCGCGGCCGAGCACGAGCGGCATGTCGAGGAGAAGATCGGTAAGGACAACCGGACGCAGTTGCTCCGGATCCTCGCTGGCTTCACCTGATCTGGGCTGCCTACGAATTGGGCAGATGCCCGTCGCGGGGCGTCGGCGCGACCTCGTCCAATAAATCTCAAGCTATTGATTACTCGATAATATCCTGAGCATTCGCCCGGCCGACGGTCTTGTACACAATGGCACATCGCTTGCTTCGCTCCGAGCGAGGACGGATTGCCGGAGTTTTGTCGCCATGAGGGCTGAGATGGGGGCTGAGCAGCCTGAAACGATCGCCGCGATTGTGGCCGCGCATCGCGCGGGCACAATGACGCCGGCAGAAACCATCGCGCGGACCTATCAGCGCATCCGTGACCGCAACGATCCCGCCATCTTCATCAGCCTGCGTGACGAGGCGGATGCGGTCGCGGAGGCCGAGCAGCTTGCCGCGCGCGCGGATGCCGCTGGCCTGCCGCTCTACGGCGTGCCGGTCGCGGTGAAGGACAATATCGACGCACTCGGCTTTCCGACCACCGCGGCCTGCCGCGCCTTCTCCACCACGCCGACGCACGACTCGACCGCGGTGGCGCGGCTGCGTGCCGCCGGGGCCATCATCATCGGCAAGACCAATCTGGACCAGTTCGCGACCGGCCTCGTCGGCGTGCGTTCGCCCTACGGCATCCCCAAAAATTCGGTCCGTGAGGATCTCGTTCCCGGCGGATCGAGCTCGGGCTCCGCGGTGGCCGTCGGCGCAGGTCTCGTGCCGCTGTCGCTCGGCACCGATACCGCAGGTAGCGGACGGGTGCCGGCGATGCTCAACAACATCGTCGGGCTGAAACCGAGCCTCGGCATGATCTCGAATGCCGGTCTCGTGCCGGCCTGCCGAACGCTCGACTGCATCTCGGTCTTCGCTCTGACGGTGGATGATGCTGCGCTCGCCTTGTCGGTGATGGCGGGACCGGACCCGGCCGATCCGTTCTCGCGCGACCGGCCGCTTCAGCCGATCACGCCGTTTCCCGCAAACCTGCGCCTTGGGGTGCCGCGCAACGGGCAACTGATCTTCTTCGGCGACAAGACATCGGAGGCCGCCTACGCCGATGCCTTGAAGCGCTGGACCGCGCTCGGCGCCACGCTGGTCGAGTTCGACCTCGAGCCGTTCTACGAGACGGCGCGGCTGCTCTATGAGGGCCCGTGGGTCGCCGAGCGCTATCTCGTGATCAAGGACCTGCTGGCGTCCGCGCCGGATGCGATTCATCCCGTGACGCGCGAGATCACCGCGGCCGGCGCACGGCTGACGGCGGCGGAGACCTTTGCGGCGCTGTATCGCCTGCAAGGCCTGCGCAAGATCGCCGAGCGGACGTTTGCCAATATCGACGCACTGGTGCTGCCCACCGCGCCGACGGCCTACACGACCGCGCAGGTGCTCGCCAACCCGATCGAGCTCAACAGCCGGCTCGGCACCTACACCAATTTCGTCAACCTGCTCGACCTCTGCGGCCTGGCGTTGCCGGCATCGATGCGCGCCGACGGCATTCCGTTCGGTATCACGCTGCTGGCGCCGGCGGGACGCGATGCGCTGCTCGCGAGCATCGGGCGTGTGTTCCATGCGGATACGAAATTGACCGTCGGAGCGAAGGGCGTGGCCCAGGCACCGCTCGCGCCGCTGCCGGCAAGCTACAATGACGACATCCCGATCGCCGTCGTCGGCGCGCATCTGTCCGGCATGGTGTTGAACGGCGAGTTGAAAACGCTGGATGCCAAGCTGATCGAAGCGACCAGGACGGCGCCCGATTACAAGCTGTACGCGCTCAAGACCACGCCGCCGAAGCCCGGCATGCTGCGCGTCGCGGCCGGCACGGGCGCATCGACCGAGGTCGAGATCTGGTCGCTGTCGCCGGCTGCCTTCGGCAAGTTCGTCAACGCGATTCCATCGCCGATGGCGATCGGCACGGTGCGGCTGGCGGATGGCCGCAGCGTGAAGGGGTTTTTGGTCGAGCCGGAAGTGCTGGGGGATGCGCGTGACATCACGGCTTATGGGGGATGGCGGAAGTTCATGGCGGAAAAGTCAGAGTGATTTTCACTCCGCTGTCGTCCCGGACAAGCGGAGCGCCGATCCGGGACCCATACCCACAGGGTGAGTTTTGCGAAGACTCGGAGTGGGCGCGTCGCCACACACCTCTCCCTCGGGTTATGGGTCCCCGCGTTCGCGGGGACGACAGCGAGTGTGTAGCGACAGAGCTGTCCTATACCGACACCGCGTAAATCTCATACTCGCCGCGCACCAGCTCGATATGCGCGCGCATGGCGGCGGCGGCGCCCTGCTTGTCGCCGCGCATGATGGCGACGACGACGCGGTCGTGCTCGGCTTGCGATTTGGCGAGGCGTCCGAGATTGCGGAACTGGGCGCGGCGGAACGGCTGCACGCGGACGCGGGTCGCGAGCGTGATCTCGGCGATGTAGCCGTTCTGCGATCCCGCATAGATCGCGTTGTGGAAGCGCTCGTTGACCTCGTGAAAGCGATCGGGATTGCCGGTGTAGCTGAGCACGCGCAGCTCTTCGTGGATCGCCTCGAGGCCATGTCGCTCGCTCGCTGCCATGCGCTCGGCGGCGAGGCCGGCGCACAGCGCTTCCAGCTCTGCCATCGCCTCGAACATGCTTTTCAGCCGTTCGATAGAAGGCTGCGCCACCACCGCGCCGCGGTGGGCGCGCGCTTCGACGAGGCCGCTTGCCACGAGCTGACGCAGCGCCTCGCGCACCGGCGTCCGCGAGACGTTGAAGCGGCGCGCGATGTCGGTCTCGTCCAGCGGCGCGCCGGGGGCGAGAGCGCCGCGCACGATCTCGTCCGCGAGCTGCAGGCGCAGCTCCTCGGCGCGCGTGATCTTGTGCACGCTGGGCTGCGCCCGGTCGACGCGCGGCACCACCGGCTCGGCCGGCACGGCGCCTGGCGGAAGATCGTCGAGCGTCATGCGGTCACGCCTCTTTCGGCTCGTCGATAATGCTGACATGGGCGGCGACGACGCGCCAGCCCTCGGGAAAACGAACCCAGGTCTGCATCTGCCGGCCGACCTTGCCGGGCGCCGTGTCGCGATAGAACAGAGTGGAGGCCACGGCGGTGTCGCGGCCATAGCTGGTGATGACCGTCCTGGCAGTGCGGCGATTGAGGCCGACGGGTGAGCGCGCGGCGCGGAAGCCCGAGATCGCCTCATAGCCGTAGAGGTTCTCGCCGATGCCATAGCGCAGCGTGCGGGAATCGTTGCGGAACAGCTCACCGAGCACGGCGACGTCATTGCTGACCAGGGCCTGCTCATACCGGTCGAACGCGGCTCTGACGTCCGCGATCACGTCGGGGAGATCGATCTCCATCTCAAATTCCTCTCAAAGTCCCCTTGGCGCGGGCGCGGCGGCTACGCCCATCTTTTCCAGCGCATAGGCGGCACGGAGCGCGATATCCTCGCGCCAGGGCGCGGCGATGATCTGCACGCCGATCGGCAGCGGCTCGAGCGGCACCGGGACTGCCACCACCGGCAGGCCGATGAAGGAGATCGGCTGGGTGTGGACGCCGATATTGGCACGTACCGGCAGCTCGACGCCGTCGAGGTTGAAGTTCACCTGGCCGAGCTTTGGCGCGGTGCAGGGCGTTGCGGGCGCCAGCAGCACATCGACCGATTTGAAGATCTCGGCGAGCTGCGCGCGGTACCAGCGGCGGAATTTCTGCGCGCGGTCGACCAGCGGCGCCGGCACCATGGCGCCGGCGATCAGCCGGTCGCGCACCGCCGGATCGAAATCGTTCGGGCGCTGGCGCAGGCGGTCGAGATGCAGCGAGGCGCCTTCGGTGGTGGTGATGACATAGGCCGCGGCGCGAGCGCGCGCCGCCTCGGGCACGTCGACGACTCGCGTTGCGCCGAGCGCCTTGGCGACGCGGCTGACCGCTTCGACCGCTTCCGGAAACACGTTCTTCTGGAAATACCCGCCGGCGATCGCGATGCGCAGGTCCGAGACCGGATTGGCGATCAGCGGCAGCGTCGGCTCGAGCCCGCGCGTCGTGCAGGCGCTATCCTCCGTGTCCGGGCCCTGCATGACGTCATAGGCGAGCGCGAGATCGGCGGCGGAGCGTGCGAACGGACCGAGATGATCGAGGCTCGCAACGAAGGGGAACGAGCGCGCCCGCGACAGCCTTCCATAGGTCGGCTTCAGGCCGAAGATGCCGCAGAACGAGGACGGCACGCGGATCGAGCCATTGGTGTCCGAGCCGAGGGCAATCGGCACCAGCGCGCCGCCGACGGCGCTGCCCGAGCCGCCGGAGGAGCCGCCGGTCATGCGCGTCGTATCATGCGGATTGCGCGAAGGGCCGTCATGGACGTTCTCGCCGGTGAAGTCGTAGGCGTATTCGCCCATGTTGAGCGCGCCGACGAGCACGGCGCCGGCGGCTTCCATGCGCTCGATCAGCGTCGCATCGCGCTTGGCGGGTGCGCGGTCGCGGTTGATCTTCGAGCCGGCGCGTGTCGGCAGGCCAGCAACATCGAACAGGTTCTTCACCGCGAAGGGCACGCCGGCGAGCGGGCCGACGTCCTTGCCGGCGGCGATGTCGGCATCGACCGCGCGTGCCTTCGTGCGGGCGCGATCGGCGGTGATATCGGTGAAGGAATTGAGGATGCCGTCATGCTGCTTGATGCGCGCGAGCGCTGCTTCCGTGGCATCGAGCGCGGACATTTTGCGGGTCGCAACCGCGCTGGCGATCTCGGCGGCCGTCATCTCTGGCTTGCTGGTCATGGCAGCATCAGGCCGTGAAGATCGGCGCCGGCTCGGTCTCGTCCGGCAGCGCGAATTCGTCGACCATGCGGCCAAGCCGCAGCGAGACTTCGAGATTGGCGCGCACCGCTGGCCGCCAGGCTTCCTCGACCGGCAGTGCCAGCGCTTTCGATAAGGCGTCGATATAATCGTCTAACGGTTCGGCCATCACGCGTCCCAGCAATCAATGTGTCGGCAACGGCGGATGCGGGATCGCCGTCAGCAGTTCCTTGGTGTAGTCGTCTTGGGGATCGCCGAGCACCTGCTCGGAAGTGCCCTCCTCGACGATCCGTCCCGTCCGCATCACAATGACACGATCGCACAGCAAGCGCACCACATTCAAATCATGCGAGACGAACAGATAGCTCATACCTAAGCGCGCCTTGAGGTCCTGAAGCAGGTTCAGCACGACCGCCTGCACCGAAACGTCCAGCGCCGCCGTCGGCTCGTCCAGGATGACGAGCTTCGGGTGCAGGGCGATGGCGCGGGCGATGCCGACGCGGGCCTTCTGGCCGCCGGACAATTGGTGCGGGAAACGGTCCAGCAGATTGTGCGGCAGGCCGACCATGGTCGCCAGTTCCTCACAGCGCGCGCGCAGCGCATCGCGTCCCCTGATGTCGCCGAGCTGCATGATGGGGTCGGCGATGGCGCGGGCGGCGGTGAAGCGCGGGTTGAGGCTGTCGGTCGGATCCTGGAACACCATCTGGATGCGGCTGCGCTGCGGCATCCGGGCAAAAGCTGATGGCGCGATGCCGGAGATGTCCTCGCCGTCGAACTGGATCAGGCCGGAGGTCTGGTCCAACAGGCGCATCACCATCATCGACGTCGTCGATTTGCCGCAGCCGGATTCGCCGACGAGGCCGACGCTCTCACCATGGCTGATCGAGAAGCTGATGCCGTCGACGGCGCGGAAGGCGTCCGGCTCCACGGGCGGCTTGCGGCCGAACAGTTTTCCCAGCACGGCGGTGGCGCCTTGGCGGGGATATTCTTTCACGAGCTTGTCGACGAGGAGGAGGGGCTTTGAATTGTCATCACCCCCGGGCTTGACCCGGGAGTCCATCGGCGAAGATGGATCTTGCGAAGTGTGATGGATGGCCGGGTCAGGCCCGGCCACGACGGTGGAGTTCTCTTCCTCCGGCAACAGGTCTCTCAAGTTCACACCCAGCCGCGGCGTCGCGCGCATCAGCTTTTTTGTGTAGGGATGCTGCGGATTGGCGAAGATGTCGGCGGCGTTGGCGGTCTCGACCACGCGGCCCTTCTCCATCACCACGACGCGGTCGCAATAGGCGGCGGCGAGGCCGAGATCGTGGGTGATCAGGATGGTCGACATCGCGCGGCGTTTCGTCAGCTCGACGATCAGGTCCATCACCGCCTTCTGCGTGGTGACGTCGAGGCCGGTGGTCGGCTCGTCCGCGATCAGCAGCTGCGGATTGCAGGCAAGCGCAAGCGCGATGACGACGCGCTGGCACATGCCGCCCGACAGCTCGAACGGATAGGCGTGGTAGCGCTCACGCGGGCGGGCGATCTTGACCTGCTCCAGCGCCTCGATCGCCTTCTCGCCGCGGTCGGCGACCTGGGCCTGCTGCACATGGGTGCGCAACACGTCCTCGATCTGGTCGCCGACTTTGCGGATCGGGTTCAGCGCCGCACGCGGGTTCTGGAAGATCATCGAGACTTCGCGGCCGCGCAAATCGCGCATCTGGTCTTCGCTCGCGGCCTTGACGTCGATGCCGGAGAATATCACCGAGCCCTCGGCGATGCGGCCCGCACGGTCGAGGATGCGCATCACCGCATAGGAGGTCACCGACTTGCCGGAGCCGGACTCGCCGACGATGGCCAGCGTCTCGCCCTTGGCGACGGAAATGTTGACGTGCTGCACGGCTTTGACGATGCCGCGGCGAGTGGTGAATTCGACCGTGAGGTCCTGGACGTCGAGCAGGGGCTGGGCGCTCATGCGGGCCTGCCGATCAAGAAACGCGAAAACAACCCCATGCACAGTAGAATGGTGTTGGAATCGTTACGGAATTTTGGACAGAAATTGTCCATCACGTCCTCCGCTGGGGATCGACGATGTCGCGCAGGCCGTCGCCGAGGAGGTTGAAGCAGAACACGGCGATCATCAGCGCGAGGCCGGGGAAGAGCGCGATCCACCATTCGCCCGACACCATGAAGCCCGCGCCTTCGGCGACCATGATGCCCCATTCCGCCGTCGGCGGTCGGACGCCGAGGCCGATGAAGGAGAGGCCGGCAGCGTTGAGGATGGCATAGCCCATGGTCAGCGACATCTGCACGATCATGATCGGCATGATGTTCGGCAGGATGTGCACCAGCAGGATGCGGAATTCGCCGTTGCCGGAGAGCCGCGCGGCCTGCACGAAGCCGGCGTTGCGCCGGACATTGGCCTCGGCGCGCGCGACGCGGGCATAGAGCGGGAAGTTCACGATGGCGGTGGCCAGGATGATGTTCTGCACGGTATTGCCGAGCGCGGCGACGATGCCCATGGCGAGCACGAACAGCGGAAAGGCCATGATGGTGTCGGCGATGCGGCCGACGATCCGATCGGTCCAGCCGCCAAAGTAACCGGCCGCGATGCCGGCGAGGCCGCCCATCAAAAACACCAGCGCGACGGAGGCGATTGCGATGAACGTGTCGAGCCGCGTCGCCACGACAACGCGGCTGAAGATGTCGCGCCCGAGCTGATCGGTGCCGAACCAGTGCGCGGCGGAGGGCGGTTTTAGCGCGGCAGCGGTGTCCGACGCGAGCGGATCATACGGCACGACATAGGGGCCGAAGATCGCGGCCGCGAGGATCAGGATCAATAGCGCGAAGGCAAAGCCCGTGACCTTGTTCTCGCTCAGAACGTAGCGGGTCTGTTCGAGGATTGCGGTAAGCCCTGACGTGCGGGCGGGACCGACGGGTTCAACAGCAGGCGCAACGGAGCTCATGGAGTCCCCCTACCCTTCCAACCGCACGCGCGGATCGATCACGCCGTAGAGAATGTCGATCACGAGATTGAGCAGCACGTACATCACCGCCATGGTGAGGACAAAACCCTGCACCGGTGCGAAGTCCGACGAGATCAGCGCTTCCACCGCGTAGGAGCCGATGCCGGGCCAGGCAAACACTTTCTCGACCAGCACGTTGGCGCCCAGCAGGAACGAGAACACCATGCTGAGCGTGGTGATGACGGGCAGCATGGCGTTGCGGAAGGCGTAGGTGACGATCACGGTCGCGGGCGATAGGCCGCTGGCGCGCGCGGTGCGGACGAATTCGGATGCCAGCACCGCCAGCATCGAGGCGCGCGTCATGCGCGCGATTGGCGCCAGCGAGAAGATCGCAAGGGTCGTTGCCGGCAGGATGAGCTGGCTCAGCGCGGAACGGAACGCCTCGAGGTCGCGCGCGAGCAAGGTGTCGACCAGATAGAAGCCCGTCACCGTCGGCGGCGCGCTGTAGAACACGTCAAGGCGCCCGAGCGGCGCGGGAGACCAGCCGAGCCGGAAATAAAAGACGTAGACCAGCACGAGGCCGGTGAAGAAAACCGGCAGCGAGACGCCCGCTGTCGTCGTGATGCGACAGAGATGATCGACCCACGATCCCGGCCGTGTTGCCGCGAGCACGCCGAGCGGGATGGCAATGACGATGGAGACTATGAGGCCGAGCAGTGTCAGCTCGGCCGAGGCCGGCAAGCGGTTGCGGATTTCGGCCGCGACCGGCTGGCCGGTCGTCAACGAGTTGCCGAAATCGCCGTGGGCGAGATCGTTGGTGTAGCGGAAGAACTGCTCGATCAGCGGCTTGTCGAGGCCGAGTTTCTTGCGGATCTGCTCGACGGCTTCCTTGGTTGCGGCGGGACCGGCGAAATAGGCCGCGGGATCGCCGGGCAGCGCGCGCGTCAGCAGAAAGGTAACGATGACCACGCCGATCAGCGAGGGGATCGCGAACATCAGGCGCTTGCCGATCATGGTCAGCATGGAGTGCTCCTGATGAGAGGAGATGACGCAACAGGTCGAACTGCGCCCCCTCTCCCGCTTGCGGGGGAGGGTTGGGGTGGGGGTGCTTCAGCATAGGGATTCTTCGTGTGGAGAGAGCCCCCACCCGCCGCGCTCCTCGAGCGCGTCGGCCTCCCCCGCAAGCGGGAGAGGCGAACGGAGCAAGCCGATAAGCTTCTGAACGCCATATGCGGTGCCTAGCTCTACTTGTTACTCACCCCTTCACGAGCGCGCGATAATCCAGCCTCCGGTGGAACCAGTATTGGTAGCCGCTGATGTTCTTCTGCATCGCGACGTTGACGAAGGGCTGGTAGAGCGGGATGCGCGGGATGTCGGTGAAGGCGAGATCGACGAAGCCCTTCACGTCGGCATCGTAGGCCGCCTTGTCGCCGGCAGCGGCCGCGGTGCGCGCGCCGTCGATGAGCTTGTCCATCTCCGCCGACTTGTAGCTCATGGTGTTGAAGACGGAATTGTTGCCGTGATAGCACCAGTAGAAGAAGTATTCGGGGTAATCGAGCCAGCCCGAGAACACGTTGGTGAAGAGCGGCATCTCCTTCTTGTTGAGTTCGGTGCGCCAGTTGGCGCCGGGCACCTTGTTGATGGTGGTCTTGATGCCGATCTGTGCGAGAGATTCCTGCACCAGCACGCAGAGCGGCTCGTTGACGCCTGCGAAATTCAGGTCGAACGAGATCGTGGTCTCGAAGCCGTTGGCATAACCCGCCTCAGCCAGCAGCGCCTTCGCCTTGTCCATGTCGGTGTTGAACTTGTGCGGCTGCGGCCAGGCGACTTCGGTCGGCTTGTCCTTGGGCGCCCCGAACATCGGGTTGGCGAGGCCGAACATCACGGCGTCCATGATCTTCTGATAAGGCAGCGCGTAGGCGACGGCCTGGCGCACCTTCGGATTGTCGAAGGGCGGCTTGGTGACGTTCATGCCGATATACTGGATGCCGTTGGAGAACGGCAGCGACACCACGTTGAGCTTGCCGTTCGCCTTCATCTCCTGGAAGTCCTTGTTGGGCAGCTCGTAGGAGATGTCGGCGTCGCCGCGCTCCAGCAGTGCGCGGCGGTTGCCGGCCTGCGGCACCATGCGCCAGATCACGCGCTTGATCTTCGGCAGCGGACCACACGCCCAATCGTCGTTGCGCTCCATGATGACTTCGGTGCCGGCGGTCCACTTCGTCACCTTGTAGGCGCCGGAGCCTGCGGTCTGCTGCTTTGTAAACTCGAGGCCCCAGGGATCCTTCTCGCTCGCATTCTTCTTCACGAGCTCCGAGTTGACGATGCAGGGCACGATCACGGCGAGATCGGGGATCGTGAGCCTGTCCTTCTTCAGGAAGTCGACGCGCACGGTATAATCGTCGATCACGACGAACTGCTCGGGCTTGGTCAGCGAACCCGCGCTCATCTGGAAGGTCGGGAAGCCGCCGACGCTGACGGCGCGGTCGAGCGACCATTTCACGTCCTTGGCGGTGACGGGCGTGCCGTCGTGGAATTTGGCGTTCTTACGCAGCTTGAAGGTGACCGACTTGTCGTCGATCTTGAAGTCCTCGGCGAGCTCGCCCTTGAACTTGTCGCGGTCGTAATAGGGCACGCCGCCGGGGCCGACCTTCATCTCGTGGCTGATCAGGCGGTCGTAGCAATTCCACGACACCTCATAGCCGGGCACGTTGGTGCCGATGCCGTGAATGTCGAGATTGTTCGGCCCGCCCTCCGAGACGATCAGCAGCGTCTCCGAGCGCCCGTCGGCATAGGCGGTGGAGATCACGGACGGCATCGCCGGAAGCGCCGCTCCGGCGGCCAATCCGGACACGGACTTGAGGAAATCGCGGCGCTTCATGAAATGGCTCCAACGCAAAGGGTTTGGTTGGAACTGGATTCGCAAGGTTCGTGCCAAGGGTTAAGAAGCGATTATGATCGATCTAAACTACTGGATTAACACGATAATCTAGATTTTTGGCCTATGCGCGGCCTTCGCCTCGGCTCATCACATTGCATACAAAGATGCGGATTTGCTTACTTTATAGGCGATGACTAACAGTCGCCCGCCTTCTAATCAGGGTCGTCAGGTGGCCCAAATCAGCTCCTGCAATTCGATGAGATCATCGGCCCTGTCCTGCCAGCCCTCAATGCAGATGTGGCTGTTGAGGTCGCTGGCGCGGTGCAGCAGCATCAGGGCCATCAGGCGGCGCTTGAGCGCGAAATCCGGCTTCGGATAGCCAAAGCCTTCGAGCAGGCTCTTCACCCTCCCCGGCTGGCCCGCCGCCATGAAGGCGCCGGGGCCGAGCAGGTCGTAGTCGCGCCATCCCGCCAGCACGTCGCCGAAGTCGAACAGGCCGGCGAGCGACCATTGGTCATCATCGCAGGCGAGCAGAAAATTCTCGGGAATGTATTCGCCGATCAGGATCACCGGCGGCGCGACCATGGGGATCAGCTTTTCCGCGTCACGCAGGAGATCATCGAGGCCGGCGAGAAACTTTGGCGCGAGGCCGAGACGGGTGTGACGCGCGCGGCAGCCCCGCATCTGTCCGCGCATGAAATCGTCCCAGCGCGGCTCGATCTGCGCGAGCGGGCCGAGCGGCGCGCACTGCACGGCGGCGATGGTCTCGCCGATCTGGCGCAGCACACGCTCTTTCTGGTTTTCCGGCAATGAGGGCCAGACCTCCGAGCCGAGCGTGCCTGATAGCCGCGTGATGACGAGATAGGGCCAACCGTCATGCTCACCTTCCGCGACGATCTCCGGGATCGGCAGATCGAGACGGCCTTTGAGCTGCGCAAGCGAACCGCGCTCGGAGACGAACTGGGCGCGGAGCAGCGGCGGGAAGATCTTCAGGATCAGTTGTTCGCCAAGCCCGACCACGAGATTGGTGCCGGTTACAAACACATGCGGCGCGCTGGTGTCGAGACCATGGCTGCGCGCGATGTCGAGCGCGATCGGCAGCCATTGTGAGGGAGCGGCGCGAAAGGTGCGGAAGCTCTCGGCGTCGGGGAGGTCTGGCAACCCCTGCAATGGAGCGGAGATCATTTGGGATAGTTCAACGATATGAGCGTCATTGATTCAGTGCGAACCGAGCAGGCGGTGCACCTCTCCCGCTTGGTGGAGAGAGCCCTCTCCCCAACCCTCCCCCGCAGGCGGGGGAGGGAGCGCACCGAGCTTGCGGCGACAGCTACGCTCATTCGCAAGACGCTACCGGTCCGGGCTGGCGCGCTCGAACTGGCGGAGCAGCTTGTTGCCGCGCTCGACGGCGGAATCGAGGGCTGATTGCGCGCTCTTGTGGCCGGCAAATGCCTGCTCCAGCTCGTCCTCGATCGCGCCGCGGATCAGCACGAAGGAGCCGAGGCGGATGCCCTTCGAATTCTCCGTCGGCGGATGCAGCGTGATCTCCTCGAACGAGATCGCCGAGCCCGGATTGCGCTCGTAGAAGCCTTGCGCGCGCGTCAGCTCGGAGGCGGCGCGGGTGATCGGCAAATAGCCGGTGTTCTGGTGCCAGGCCGCCTGCACGCCGGGCTGCGACAGATAGGCGAAGAACCGCGCCACGCCCTTGTACTCCTCGCGCGGCCGGTCGCGCAGCACCCACAGCGTGGCGCCGCCGATGATCGAGTTCTGCGGCGCGTCCTTCACGTCGGGCCAATACGGCATCATGCCGTAGCCGATCTCGAATTTCGAATTCGCCCTGATGTCGGCGCGCGTCGCCGAGGAACCGATGAAGATGCCGCATTCGCCGTTCTGGAAGCGCGGCTCGGCGGCCTGTCCGCGTCCGCCATAGTCGAACACCTTGGTCTTCTGCCATTCGGCGAGCTGGGCGACGTGGCGCACAAGGGTGGGATTGTTGATGGTCAATTCCGCATCCAGCCCGGCAAAGCCGTTCGCCCGGCTCGCCACCGGCAGATTGTGGAAGGCGGAGAAATTCTCGACATGGATCCATGAGGGCCAGGACGTGGTGAAGCCGCACGCAGCGCCGCGGTCGCGCAGGCGCTGTGCCGCGAGCCCCAGGGCCGGCCAGGTCTTCGGCGGCGCCTCCGGATCGAGGCCGGCGTCGCGGAACATGGTCTTGTTGTAGTAGAGGATCGGCGTCGAGGAATTGAACGGGAACGACAACAGATTGCCCGCCGCGTCGGTGTAATAACCGGAGACCGCCGGCAAATAATCGGCGAGCGAGAACGGCTCGCCCTGGTCGCGCATCAAAGTGAACACCGGATAGATCGCGCCCTTGGCCGCGGTCATGGTGGCCGTGGCGACCTCGTTGACCTGGACGATGGCTGGCTGGCTGCGCGAGCGGAACGCGAAGATCGCGGCGGTCACCGTCTCGGTGTAGTTGCCCTTGTAAGCGGGCACGATGCGGTAATCGGACTGCGAGGCGTTGAAATCGGAGGCGAGCTTTTCGAGCTGCCGGCCGAGCTCGCCCGACATCGCGTGCCACAGCGCGATGTCGGTGGCGGCGCCCGCAGGCACAGCCCATGAGAAAGCCGATGAGAAGGCCGCGAGGGCGGCGACGATTCGTAGAACGCGCAAGGCTGGCATTGCGATGGCTCTTCCCACGCCGCGGTCGACAAGGCGGCCGCCCTGCTTAAGGCGCGGCATAGCCGGTTTCAACCGTGAATGAACGGCGGCCGCGCCGCACAATCGATCCCAGCCCCCGCGGCGGGATGGTCTTCCCCCGACCATCTGCTAGATTGCATTGAACCTTTTGCCCCCGCCATAGACTCCACCACTGAGGGGTTGAGTGTGCCAGTGCTGAACCGTGCCGAACTCTCGCGGACCGGGGTAATCTTCGTCGCGCTTTTGCTCGCCGCAGTCTCGATGGGCATGCGGGCGACGGGCGCCGTTGCGCGCGAATTTCGCGCCGCCGATACCCAGACCGAGGATTACCCGACCGTCCAGGCGCTGCGCTACATGGGCGCCCTGATCGCCGAGCGCACCCAGGGCCGTCACGAGATCAAGGTGTTCCACTCCCGTCAGCTCGGCGAGGAAAAGGAGACCATCGAGCAGACCCGGGTCGGCGCGATCGACCTCAACCGGACCAATGTGGCGCTGATCGGCAACTTCGTTCCCGCGATGAACGTGCTCGCCATGCCGTTCCTGTTCCGGTCCATCGAGCACATGCAGAAGGTGCTGGACGGGCCTGTCGGCAGCGAGATCCTTGACAGTTTCGAGCCCTACGGCTTCGTCGGGCTCGCCTTCTACGATTCCGGCGCGCGCTCGATCTACAACGGTGTCCGTCCGGTGAAGAGCATCGCGGATCTCAAGGGATTGCGGATCCGGGTGCAGCAGTCGGAGTTGATGAGCCAGATGATCCGCGCGCTCGGCGCCGAGCCGGTCGAGATGCCCTATGGGCAGGTGCTGACCGGGCTCGCCAATCATCTGGTCGACGGCGCCGAGAACAATTGGCCATCCTTCGTGACGACGGACCATTACAGGCATGCTGGCCACTACACGCTGACCGAGCACACGATGAGCCCCGAGGTGCTGGTGATCTCGCTGAAGGCCTGGCAGAGCCTGTCGCCGGACGACCAGAAGATCTTCCGCGAGGCCGCGCAGCGCTCCAGCCGGTTCATGCGCGAGAAATGGCGCGACCTCGACGAGCAGTCGCAGCGTAAGGCAGAGGAGGCCGGCGTCACCATCATCAGGGACATCGACCGCAAGCCGTTCGAGGACGCGATGGCGGCGATCTACGCCAAGGCTGGGCGCGATCCCGCGGCGGCCGCGCTGATCGAACGCATTCGCAAGGTGGAGTGAGCCGCGTTGGCTGCACTTGGACATCACGAGCACGCGGAGCGGCCGGCCGGCCCGATCGGTCGGCTGCGCGCGCGTCTCGTCGGCGTGCTGCGGGCGGTGCCGATCCGCTGGCGCATCCTGTCGATCGCCGCGCTGAACTCCGCCGTGGTCGTGGTGCTGGTCGCCATGATCTGGAACGGCGCGCAGGTGCTGGGCTCGGCCTGGGACGACGTCCGCCAGGTGCGCGAATCCGACCGCATCCTGGCGCTGCTCGAAAGCGAGACCGGACGCCTGCACAATCTGATCCACCGCTACATCAACCAGCCGAGCCCGGACCTGTTCGCCGAGATCCTGCTGCTGCGCGAGGCGGTGCTGGGCACGCTGAGTAACCGCGCCGCCAAGGACCCGATGCTGTCGGGGTCGGTCGAGGAGCTGGAGCGCACCACCGACCGCTTCCTCAACGGCTTCGGCGAGCTGCGCAGTGTGCAGGCCACCATCGCCAAGACCTATGAGGAGCAGGTGCAGGGTCCGGCCCGGGACATGGCGGGCCTCTATTCCATCATCGAAGGCGCCACCGGCCATCGCGACGCGCTGATCTGGCCCTCGCTCGGGAAGTCCCGCGAGGCCTTCACCGCGATGCTGGTGGCGGCCAATTCCTATTATCTGTCGCTGTCGACGGGCGCGGCCGATGACGCCCGCCGCAACACCGAGACGATCGAGAGGACCATCCCCGTGATGATCGATCTCGCCGACAACGATCTCCAGCGCATGGCGCTGCAGCGGCTCGGGGCCCGCACCGCCGCGCTGCGCGAGGGCTTTGCAAAGCTCTCCGAACAGCTCGCGAGCCGCACCGAGCTGCTGCGCAACACCATCGACGCCAGCCAGGCCGAGGCGATCGGCGCCATCGACGACCTCTCGACCATGATGCGCCAGCGCGAGCAGAAGGCGCAGGAGACGTTCGACCGCACGCTGGCGGATATCTCACGGCGGGTGCTGTCGATCGCGGTGATCTTCCTCGGCATCATCCTCACCGCCGGCGTGATGATCGCGCTGTCGATCCGGCTGCCGCTGCAGCAGATCATGACCGCGATGCGCGCGATCACGCTCGGCGATCTCGACCGCGAGGTGCAGGGCACCAAGGCGCGCGACGAGGTCGGCGCCATGGCGCGCGCGGTGGAGGTATTCCGCGAGAACGCGATCGCCAAGCGCCAGACCGAGGACGAGCTGCGCGCCTCCAAGGAGAAGGCCGAAAGCGCGCTGCTCGAGCTCAACACCGCGCAGCAGAATCTGATCGACGCCGAGCGGCTGGCGGCGCTCGGCGGCCTCGTCGCCGGCGTCGCCCACGAGGTCAACAACCCGATCGGCATCAGCCTGACCGTTGCCTCCAGCTTCGCCCGTCGCACCGAGATCTTCGAGGCCCAGCTCAAGGGCGAGGGCGGCCTGCGCCGCTCGCAGCTGGAGGAGTTCGTGCAGTCCTCGCGCGATGCCTCGCAGCAGCTGGTCGCCAACCTGCAGCGCGCCGGCGAGCTGATCCAGTCGTTCAAGCAGGTCGCGGTCGACCGCTCCCATGCCGAGCGGCGGCAATTCTCGCTCAGCGAGGCCACCGACCAGATCATTGCAAGCCTCAGGCCGGTCCTGAAGCGCTCGCCGATCACGCTCGAGGTCGACGTGCCCGAAGGCCTGCTGCTCGACGGCTATCCGGGCTCCTATGGCCAGATCCTGACCAACCTCTTCCTCAACGCCGCCAACCACGCCTTCGCCGACGGGCGCGCCGGCACGATCACGATCTCGGCGCGGCCGCGCGGGGCCGACGACATCGAGCTCAGCTTCACCGACGACGGGGCCGGCATGACCCCGGACGTGCAGCGCCAGGCCTTTGACCCTTTCTTTACCACCCGGCGCAATGAAGGCGGCACGGGACTTGGCCTGCATATCGTCTATAACCTCGTCACCCAGCAGCTCGGCGGCCGCATGATGCTGGAATCCAAGCTGGGACAAGGCACTACTTTTCGCATTATCATGCCCCGCATCGCCAAGGGCGGCGCGCAAAGCACAGAAAGCGACGGGACTTCTCAATGGCCGAACAGGACGATGTCCTCCACCTGATCGACGACACCGGTACCGCGTCGGAGGATAGCAACGCCCGGAAGTGGAAGATCGCCGTCATCGACGACGATCCGGCGGTGCATGACGGCACCCGTTTTGCCCTCTCGGATTACAGCCTGAACGGCCAGAGCCTGGAGATCCTGTCGGCCTATTCCGCGGCGGAAGGCCGCAAGCTGATGGCCGAGCACGGCGACATCGCCGCCGTGCTGCTCGACGTCATCATGGAGACCGACGTCGCCGGCCTCGAGCTGGTCGAGTTCATCCGCAACGAGATCAAGAACGAGACCGTGCGCATCATCCTGCGCACCGGCCAGCCCGGCCAGGCGCCGGAGCGGCGCGTGATCGTGCAGTACGACATCAACGACTACAAGGCCAAGACCGAGCTCACCGCCGACAAGCTGTTCACCTCGCTGACCGCGGCGCTGCGCTCTTATCAGCAGCTCGAACGCATGGTGCAGACAAGGCGCGGGCTCGAGATCATCATCGATGCCGCCTCGACGCTGTACGACTTCAAGTCGATGCAGCGGCTCGCCGAGGGCGTGCTGACCCAGCTCGCCTCGCTGCTCAATGTCGACTGCGCCGGCATCCTGGTCCTGCGCGACAATGGCGGCATCGATCCCGAACTCTCGGTGCTCGCCGGCAGCGGCTGCTACAGCCGCTTCATCGGCACCACGACGTCGAAGGCGCTCGACCCCGATCTGCGCGAGATGGTGGAGGCGGCATTCCAGCGCCGCAAGAACGAGTTCGCCGACCATCGCAGCGTGATCTATCTGCGCACCGGGTCCGGCCGCGAGGTCGTGGTGCTCTTGCAGGCCGAGCGCGAATTGTCCGAGACCGACCGCTCGCTGGTCGAGATCTTCTCCTCCCGGCTCTCGATCGCCTTCGACAACGTCATCCTCTACCAGCAGCTGCAGGACGCCAACACCCAGCTTGAGGACCGCGTCGCCCAGCGCACCCGCGCATTGATGCAGGCCAACCGCCGCCTCTCCGCGCAATGGCTGCGGCTGCAGCGGGCCAACGGCTTCAAGAACGAGATCCTCGGCACCGTCGCGCACGATTTGAAGAATCCGCTCGGCGTCATCCTCGGCCGCACCGAGATGCTGAAGGAGCTGATCTCGACCGGCGCTTCGGAAAGCGGCGTGGTCGCCCAGGTCGATCACATCCGCGATGCGACGAAGCGCCTGACCACGATGGTCGACCACCTGATCTCGGACGCGATGGCCGACGCCTTCGACATCACCATCCGCCGCGAGCCGGTTGACGTCGCCGCCCTGGTCAAGGAGGTCGCCGAGGCCAACCAGCCGCTCGCCGTCAACAAGCAGCAGACGATCAGCGTCATCGCACCGGCCAACATCGTCACCATGTGCGACACCGACCGCATCCGCGAAGCCATCGACAATCTCATCAGCAACGCCATCAAATATTCGCCGATCGGCGGCAAGATCGACGTCGCCGTCAGCCATGAGGGCGGCGACACCATCGTCCGCGTCAGCGACGAGGGCGCCGGCCTGTCGCCGGAGGATCTCGGCCGCCTGTTCGGCCGGTTCCAGCGACTGTCGGCCAAGCCGACCGCCGGCGAGAGCTCGACGGGGCTCGGCCTCTCCATCGTCAAGCGCATCATCGACATGCACGGCGGCGAGGTGACCGCCGACAGCGACGGGCCCGGCAAGGGCTCGACCTTCACCATCACCCTCCCCGCGACCGAAATGCCGTGATCAAGAGACCATGACCCAAAGCCAGCACATCATGATCGTCGACGACGAAGCCCCGGCCCGGGAGATGGTCGGCGATTATCTCAAGATGCACGGCTTCACCGTGACGCTGTGCGACGGCGGCAAGAGCTTGCGCGCCGCGATCCAGGGCAGCATGCCGGATCTCGTCGTGCTCGACCTCAACATGCCCGAGGAGGACGGCCTCTCGATCATCCGCGACCTCAAGAGCCGCATCAACGTACCGGTCATCATGCTCACGGCGACCGCGAGCCCGATCGACCGCGTCGTCGGCCTCGAGCTCGGCGCCGACGATTACGTTGCAAAGCCGTGCGAGCTGCGCGAGCTGATGGCGCGCATCCGCTCGGTGCTGCGCCGGAGCGTGCCGGCCAAGGCCGCCGCGCCCGAGGCGGCGGCGAAGTCCGACAAGGAGCAGCTGGTACGGTTCGGGACCAAGTGGCTCGATCTCGAAGCCCAGGCCCTGCGCGACGACGAGGGCAACGAGCACCCGCTGACCGCGTCCGAGTTCGGGCTGTTGAAAGTGTTCGCGGCCAATCCCAAGCGCGTGCTGTCGCGCGAGCGCCTGTTGGAATTGGCCAATGCGCGCGACGCCGAAGCCTTCGACCGCGCCGTCGATCTGCGCATCATGCGCATCCGCCGCAAGATCGAGCCCGATCCGGCCAAGCCGGCCGTGATCCGCACCATCCGCGGCGGCGGCTATCTGTTCTCGCCCCAGGGCGAGAAGGCGTAGAGGGCAGGCGGCGGAGCGCGGTGCCGTAGCCCGGATGGAGCGCAGCGTAATCCGGGGGCGCTGTATCCGCGGATCGAATTGTCCCGGACTTCGCTGCGCTCCATCCGGGCTACAAGAGCAAGCCGGTGTAGGTTCGCGGAGCGCCCATCTGGGACGACATCGGTGGGTGCAGCGCGACCGAACGCAAGACCCAGAAATACGTTCCCGACTGCTCAGGGCGCCGCCAAATCCCCACCCCGTATTTTCCGTACATTGAAATTCCACGGCTTTTTGCCCCGAATGTTTCGTCGCGCCCCCTTCGACGAAACAATTTGGCGGCGCACGAAACCATTTTCCGCTTTTCGTGCAGACGTCCCGAAACGTTGGCTCATTAACACTTTGGTCCAAGGAAACGCCGCTCGGTTGCGGCGCTACGGGGAGCCAAGTCCATGCGGAACGTCATCGCCATCAACGCCCAAGCCAGCCAGAGCATCATCGCCGCTCAGGCGACCTCGGACGACATGCTCCTCGAAAGCATTGCCGACGGTAACCGGACGGCCATGCACATCCTTTACTGCCGGCACAATGTGCGGGTGTATCGCTTCATCCTGCGCATCGTGCGCGACGCCACCGCGGCGGAAGACCTGGTCAGCCAGGTGTTTCTGGACGTGTGGCGGACCGCCGGCCAGTTCCAGGGCCGCTCGCAGGTCTCGACCTGGCTGCTCTCGATCGCCCGCTTCAAGGCCCTGACCGCGATGCGCCAGCGCCGCTTCGAGGACATCGACCAGGAGGACGTGCGCCAGATTCCTGATGGCAATGACACGCCCGAGACCTCGCTCGACCGCAGCGACACCAGCGCCATCCTGCGCGCCTGCGTGCAGAAGCTGTCGCCCGCGCATCGCGAGATCATCAACCTCGTCTACTACCACGAGAAGTCGGTGGAGGAGGTCGGGCAGATCATCGGCATCCCCCAGAGCACCGTGAAGACGCGGATGTTCTACGCCCGCAAGCAATTGGCCGAATTGCTTAAAGGCGCCGGCGTCGAGCGTTTCGCGGCCTGAGGCCAACGATTTCAAAGGGTTGGGGCCCGCCAGGCGGCCCCGCCCCGGGACACGGAAGTGTTACCGCCGACGAAACAATTGAAACAAAGCACAACATCAGGCGGAAAAACTTCCTCCCTATAAAGCTCACATACGGTTTTGCTTAAACCTCCCAAGGACCTCCAGCGACCCGGACGGGATGCCCCCCTCCGGGTCGTTTTGTGTTTGGGGGTCGCAGACGCTGGAAGCCACGGCTGCTTCCACATCGTCATGGCCGAGATTCGACCCCCGTCACGAAGGCGTGACGGTGCGTAACGACCACCCCACCGCGCCCGAACTGCCCTCGTGACCTCCCTCGCGAGTGCGCCATGCTCGAACTGCTCTTCGCTCTCCTTGCCGGCATCCTCACCATCGCCGCGCCTTGCACGCTGCCGATGCTGCCGATCCTGCTCGGCGCCTCGATCGGGCGCGACGGTCGGCTGCGCCCCCTGATGATCGCGCTCGGCTTCGTCGTCTCGTTCTCGGCGGTCGCGCTGCTGCTCGGCGCGCTGACGCGGCTGTTCGATTTCGATCCGAACGTGCTTCGCGAGGCCGCCGCGATCCTGCTGCTCGGCTTCGGCCTGTTGATGCTGTGGCCGGCGCCGTTCGAATGGCTGTCGATCCGGCTCAATGGCTGGCTCGATCTCGGCAGCGCGGGCGGCGCGCCACGCGAGGGCGCGCTCGGCGGGCTGATCCTCGGCACCACGCTGGGCCTGGTCTGGACGCCCTGCGCCGGCCCGGTGCTAGGCTCGATCCTGACGCTGGTTGCGACCTCGAAGAATCTGGCCTGGGCCGGCACGCTGCTGATCGCCTATGCGATCGGCGCGGCGATCCCGATGCTGGCGATCGCCTATGGCGGACAGGCCGCGACCACGCGGGTGCGCAGCCTTTCGCGGATCACCCCACGCCTGCAGCAGGGCTTTGGAATCGTCGTGATCGCCTTCGCCCTCGCCGCCTATTTCCAATACGACACGCTGATCGTGGCGTGGCTCACCGGCTTCTACCCGACCGGCCAGATCGGCCTGTAATCCCTCATCTTCACCGGAGGACTCGCCCATGACGTTCAAACTGCTCGCCGTCTCAGCTGCACTTGTCGGCCTCACTGCCACCGGCGCCGTCATCCCCGGCTTCTGCGACGAAGCCGCACCCGCCGTGCCGATCCAGGTTGCCGCAGCAAGTCAGCAATCCGCGCCCGACTTCGCCGGCATCAACAATTGGTTCAACTCGAAGCCGCTCAGCCTCGCTGAGCTCCGCGGCAAGGTCGTGCTGGTCGACTTCTGGACCTATGGCTGCGTCAACTGCGTCAACACGCTGCCGCACGTCACCGAGCTCTACGCCAAGTACCGGGACAAGGGCCTCGTCGTGGTCGGCGTGCACACGCCGGAATTCCCGTTCGAGCGCTCGGCCTCCAACGTGCAGGCCGCGCTGAAACGCCACGGCATCACCTATCCGGTGGCGCAGGACAATGAGTCCAAGACCTGGAACGCCTACCGCAACCAATATTGGCCGGCGCAATACATCATCGACCAGAACGGCAAGATCGTGTTCCAGCACGCCGGCGAAGGCCGCTATGACGAGATCGACCGCACCGTGGCCAAGCTGCTGAACGCCAACAGCTGATGCCGCACGGACGCCGCGCGGCGGGTTTCGGTTGTCGCCCTTGTTGCTTGACTCCACGGACCCGTCCGTGGAGGTTCGCGGCATCGGAATCAGCCGCCCGCGATGGACGATACAACGACCGCTCCCGACATCCGCCTTCGTGAAGGCTCTTCGATCGCGCAGCGGCTGGTCGTGGCCGGCTTCGCGGCGGCCGTTGCGCTGTGCTTCACGCCGGGCCTGTTCACGCACGACACCCTGGAAATCATCATTTCGGTGGTGGCGCTGCTCATCGGGGCGGGATTCGTCGTCGGCATCATGCTGGCGCCGGCGGTGGTGTGGATCATCACGGCGAACGAGATCCTGATCGGACGGCAAAGCCCGTTCGGAAAGCTGCGTACGCGCATCGTCGCGAAGGACGACATCACGGCGTTGCAGGTTCCCGGCAGCAAGCGGGTGAAGGCGCGCTTTCAACTCGTGTTTACGCTGGCCTCGGGAGAGCGCTTGACGTCGCCGCCTATCTCCGACGTCACGCATGTGCGCGACACCGTGGCCCGGATCGCGGCGCAGTTCGAGGTTCCCAATGTCGAGGAGCCCGTCAATCCGCTCGATGCCAGCAATCCGGAGATGCATCTCGGCGAGCCGCTGGAGGCGTTTCCCGCGCGGGACATCAGGATCGTCTCGCTGATCGTCGTCGCTCTGTCCGCCGTGCCCTACGCCTATAAGCTTTGGCGCGGATGGCCGCCCAGCCATGTCGACATCCTGCTGCTGCCGCTCGGCGTGCTCGCGGCGTTCGCCGTGCATCGCTATGCCAACCTCCTCACCGGCGCGCTCTGGATCATCCGCGAGCGCGACATCCGCGTCGAACGGCTGTGGGGCGACGGCACGCCGCGCACGGATAATATCGAGGGGCCCGACGTCAAGACGATCACCGTCGACCGCCGCGGCCGGTCCGAGGACGAGCACTGCATCATCACGATCCGGTTGCGCTCGGGGCGCAGGTTTCGCAGCCCCCGCATCGGCTCGCGGGTGGAGGCGCGTGCGGTGGGGGCGGAGATCGTGCGGCGGCTGGGGATCGCGGCGGAGAGCAACAAGATCTGACTGGCTTCCGATCACAATGGTCGATGTAGATAACGCGGGCTCGGTCTGAGCCTCTCCCGCTTGCGGGAGAGGTCGCGCGGGTGAGGGTTCTTTCCTCTGGGGGAGTGTCCCGTTGCGGAGACACCCTCTCCCCGGCCCTCCCCCAAGCGGGGGAGGAAGCGCAGCCCCGTTGCCGCCGCGACCTAAGCTTTTCGCGCCATCCCCTGTTTGTGGCATTGCCCGGCACCGTTAAAAAACCATAGGCATTCTCGTGACATATCAGGGCGGCGCGCCATCAACTTGCCATGAACCTGCCCCTCAGGTTTGATGCTTCTGAATGATTTGCGCTGTGGCAGCGGGGAGAGCTTGAGATGACGGATTTTCGTCGCCTGACCGGGATGTTCATGGCTGCGGTGGGGCTCATTCTGTCCACGCCCTCTGCCTTTGCCCAGCAGCCTGACCGCGGCGACGAGCCGGGCCTGGTCGCCGACGACGCCTACCAGCTCGAGCCGGAATGGCAGAAGCAGGTCGTCTATTTCCGCACCACCGAGGCGCCGGGCACGATCATCGTCTCGACCGCCGAACGGCATCTCTATCTGGTGCAGCCGGGCGGGCGAGCGATCCGCTACGGCATCGGCGTCGGCCGCGACGGCTTTCAGTGGCAGGGCCTCGTGACCATCACCAACAAGAAGGAGTGGCCGGACTGGACGCCGCCGCCGGAGATGATCCAGCGCCAGCCCTATCTGCCGCGCTTCATGGCCGGCGGCCCCGGCAATCCGCTGGGCGCCCGCGCCATGTATCTCGGCACCACCGTGTACCGCATCCACGGCACCAACCGCCCCGACACGATCGGCACCAAGGTGTCCTCAGGCTGCTTCCGTCTCGTCAACAACGACGTCGCCGATCTCTACGACCGCGTGCCTGTCGGCACCAAGGTCGTCATCCGTCAGAAGCCTGAGCTGTAAGGCTATCGTTGGAGCATGATCCCCGGGGATCATGCTCTGCGCCCTCCTCCCAATTTCTTTTCCCGATTTTTCGAGAGAGCAACATGATGCGCACTTTTCGAGGCGGCCTGCTGATCGGGCTCGCGGTCGCCGTGCTGGTCGCCGTTCTGGCCATCATCTACGAGTTCTACGACACCCGCACCCTGAAGCGCACCGTGCGCCGCGGCGAGGTGCTGTGCGGCGTCAACAAGGGACTGCCGGGCTTCTCGATCCCCGACGACAAGGGCAACTGGACCGGGTTTGACGTCGATTTCTGCCGGGCGGTGGCCTCGGCGATCTTCAACGATCCCGGCAAGGCCAAGTTCGTTCCGCTCGACGCCAACGAGCGCTTCAAGGAATTGCAGAGCCGGAAAGTCGACATCCTCTCGCGCAACTCGACCTGGAGCATGGCGCGCGAGCTCGACTACGACCTCTATTTCCCGGCCGTGGCCTACTACGACGGCGTCGGCTTCATGCTGCCTCGCGCTCGCAACAAGGAAACCTCGCTGGACCTCGCGGACAGCAAGGTCTGCGTGCAGAGCGGAACAACAACGGCACTCAACGTCTCCGACTACTTCCGTGCCAACAACATGAAGTATGAGGAGGTCAAGCTCGACAATCTCAACGACGTCGTGAAGGCCTACGACAGCGGCAAGTGCGACACGCTCTCGGCCGACGTCTCGCAGCTCTACGCGCTCAGGCTGAACCTGACCAAGCCCGGCGACCACATGATCCTGCCGGACATGATCTCCAAGGAGCCGCTCGCCCCGGTCGTGCGCCAGCGCGACGACGACTGGATGATGATCGTGAAGTGGACGCTCTACGCCATGATCAACGCGGAGGAACTCGGGGTGACCTCGGAGAACATCGACGAAGCCCTGAAGTCGAAGAAGCCGGAAGTGATGCGCCTCGTCGGCACCGAGGGCAATTACGGCGAGCAGCTCGGCCTCACCAAGGACTGGGTCGTCCGCATCATCCGCCACGTCGGCAATTACGGCGAGATGTACGAGCGCAATATCGGCGAGAAGTCGAAGCTGAAGATTCCGCGCGGCATGAACCAGCTATGGAACGCCGGCGGCGTGCAGTACGCACCGCCGATGAGGTAGGAAGGGGCGGCTCCCCTGGTGTCGTCCCGGCGAACGCCGGGACCCATACCGCGTGGTCTATCGATCAACGCAGGTGACGGCACCGCGGAGAGACTCTCCTAAAGTCCGAGCCGTCGTCAAACTACTCCTTGGGGTTATCGGTCCCGGCGTCCGCCGGGACGACACCGGGGGTGAGGCGCTACCGTGCCGCCCCTTGAGGCCGTCGCCTCAATACCCCCGCGCCCGCGCCAGCTGCTCGGTGTGGTAATTGGCATCGCCGAACAGCTCCTCGCAGACCCTGGCGCGCTTCATGAAGAAGCCGATGTCGAACTGGTCGGTCATGCCCATGCCGCCGTGCATCTGCACGCCTTCCTGCACCGCGCGCGTGGCGGTGGTGCCGGCCTTCGCCTTGGCGACCGCGACGGCGGAGGCCGCCTTCGCGAAATCGGCGTCCAGCGCCTGCAGCGCCTTCATGGTGGCGGCGCGGGTGATCTCGATGTCGACATAGAGCTCGGCGGCGCGGTGCTGCAGCGCCTGGAATTCGCCGATCAGCTTGCCGAACTGCTTCCTGTTCTTGAGGTATTCGACGGTGCGGTTGAAGACCTCCTCGCTGAGCCCGACCATCTCGGCGGCGACCGCGCCGCGGCCGATGTCGAGCACGCCGTTGAGCAGGCCGGCTGCCTGATCGACTTCGCCGAGCACGCTGTCGGCGGTGACCTCGACATTGGAAAGCTCGATCCGCGCCGCATTGTGCGCGTCGACCATGATGGTGCGCTCGACCGCAACGCCCTTGGCCTTGGGGTTGACCAGGAACAGAGTCAGGCCGTCCCGCTCGCCGGCAGCGCCGGACGTGCGCGCGGCGACGATCAGGAGATCGGCGACGTGGCCGTCGACCACCAGCGCCTTGGCGCCGGAAAGTTTAAAACCGTTGCCGGCGCGCACGGCCTGCAGGCTGGTCTGCAGCGGACGATGTTTTGCGCCCTCGTCGATCGCGAGCGTGGCGAGCAGCGAGCCGTTCGAAATCTTCGGCAAATATTCCGATTTCTGCGCGGCACTGCCGGCGCGGGCCAGCGCCGAGGCCGCGACCACCGAGGTCGCGAGGAAGGGCGACGGCATCAAGGTGCGGCCGATCTCCTCCATCACGATTCCGGCTTCCATGACGCCGAGGCCGCTGCCGCCGAATTCTTCCGGCACCAGCAGGCCCGCAAAGCCCATTTCGGCGAAGGAATGCCAGAGCTCCTTGGAGAAGCCGATGGGGTCCTTGCTGTCGCGCAGATGCCGCAGGTGCGACACCGGCGCCTTGTCGCTGATCAGCCCGCGCGCGCTATCGCGGAGCATCGATTGTTCTTCGGTGAGGACGAGGGCCATGGTGCTTAAGTCTCTAATATCGCGTGACGCATATTGTTGGTGTCATTCCAGGGCGATGCGCAGCATCGAACCCGGAATCTCGAGGTTCCGGGTCGATCCTTCGGACCGCCCCGGAGCGACGGAAAGCCTCACGCCCCCGGCAAATCCAGGATGCGCTTGGCGACGATGCCGAGCATCACCTCCGTCGTGCCGCCCTCGATCGAGTTGGCCTTGGTACGCAGCCAAGCGCGCGGACGAGCGCCCTGCCTGGAGCGCTCGCTCTCCCATTCCAGCGCATCGACGCCGCCGGCCGACATCAGGATCTCGTAGCGGCGCTTGTTGAGCTCGGTGCCGTAATATTTCATCGCCGAGGAGAACGCCGAATGCGCCTGCCCCGCCTTGGCGAGATCGACCGCGCGCTCGGCGCAGGCCGCGAGTGCGGCTTCATCGACGTCGAAGGTGGCGATCTTCCCACGCAGCATGGCATCGTCGAGCTTGCCCTGCGTATCGGTGCCGACGGAATCCGCCGCGATCTGGCCGAGCGGACGGCCGGCGCCGCGCTCGCCCATCCCTGAGATCATCGCGCGCTCGTGCTGCAGCAGATATTTGGCGACGTCCCAGCCGCGGTTGACGGTGCCGACCACATGCGACTTCGGCACGCGGACGCCGTCGAAGAAGGTCTCGCAGAACGGCGAATAGCCGGAAATCAGAAGGATCGGCTTGGTCGTCACGCCCTTCGAGGTCATGTCGAACAGGATGAAGCTGATGCCGTCGTGCTTCTTCGCCGTGGGATCGGTGCGGACGAGGCAGAAGATCCAGTCGGCGTAATTGGCGTAGGAGGTCCAGATCTTCGAGCCCGTGATGACGAAATCGTCGCCGTCGCTCTCGGCGCGGGTCTGCAGCGAGGCCAGATCGGAGCCGGCATTCGGCTCGGAATAGCCCTGGCACCAGCGGATTTCGCCGGCCGCGATCTTCGGCAGATGCTCCTTCTTCTGGGCCTCGTTGCCGTATTTCAAGAGCGCCGGCCCGAGCATCCAGATGCCGAAGCTCGACAGCGGCGGACGCGCGCCGATTTTCGCCATCTCGGCGCGTAGCACCTTGTGCTCGGCCGCGCTCAAGCCGCCGCCGCCATACTCCTTCGGCCAATCAGGCACGGTCCAGCCCTTGTCGCGCATGCGCTCGAACCAGATGCGCTGCGGCTCGGAGGAGAATTTTGCGTTGCGCCCGCCCCAGAACACGTCGGCATCCGAGGTCGCGGGCTTGCGCATCTCGGCCGGGCAATTGGCCTCGAGCCAGGCGCGCGTCTCGCTGCGGAATGTTTCGAGCTCGGTGGAGTCAGTGTCACTCATGGTCGTTTCCATCAATCAAATCGACTTGTTGGGCACGACTCTGGGCCAAGCTCCTGCGGAATTCAACCACTTCCGCGCGCCCGCATTCCGCTATAGTCGCGGCCAAGACGGTGCTTGAAAACAAAGAGGAAACGACGATGCGCCTGAAACTTCTTTCGCCTGGCGAAATGAACGAGAGCCAGCGGCAGACCTATGACGAGTCGATTGCCGGCAAGCGCGGCAAGCCGCCGGCGCCGATGATGGCCTGGCTGAACAGTCCCGACATGGCCCGCCACGCCACGCGGCTCGGCGAGGTCTTGCGCTACGACACGATCTTTCCGGCAAAGCTCTCGGAGATCGCGATCCTGGTGACGGCGCGGCACTGGACCGCGCATTACGAATGGTACGCCCATAAGCGCCTCGCGCTCGCGGGCGGCATGGACCCTGAAATCATCGACGCCATCCGCGATCGCCGCACGCCCGAGTTCGACGACCCCAAGGGGAAGATGATCTACGATCTCGCGAAATCGCTGCACGAGGGTCACGGCGTCGAGAAGGGCCTCTATGATGAGGCGGTGAAGCTGCTCGGCGAGCGCGGCGTGGTCGAGGTGATCGGCCTGTGCGGCTACTATACGATGGTGTCGATGACGCTGAACACCTTCGAGTTCGAGCTGCCCAAGGGCGAGGTGAAGGAGCTGGCTTGATTGCCGATCCTGGTGCGCAATTGCGCGTCAGGAAACGCTGGGTTTCAGGATAGGCCAATAGCAGTGTCCCGAGGTCCACCCTATGTGGAGTTCATCAACGGAGCATTCACATGTCGCAAAGCCCAGCCGTCGCCGCCGGCACCAGGATCGGCCACGTCCACCTCAAGGTCGCCGATCTCGATCGCGCGCTCGCCTTCTATTGCGGCGTGCTCGGCTTCGAGCTGATGCAGAAGATGGGATCCGGTGCGGCCTTCATCTCGGCCGGCGGCTATCATCACCACATCGGGCTCAACACCTGGGAGAGCAAGGGCGGCTCGCCGCCGCCGCCGGGAACGACCGGGCTCTATCACACCGCGATCCTCTATCCGACGCGGCCAGCGCTGGCCGATGCGCTGCACCGGGTGCTCACGGCCGGCATCGCGCTCGACGGCGCCAGCGACCACGGCGTCAGCGAGGCGCTGTATTTGCGCGATCCGGATGAGAACGGCGTCGAGCTGTATTGGGACAAGCCGAGGGAGCAATGGCCGTTCGGAGCGGACGGCAAGCTTGCGATGTTCACCAAGCGGCTGGACGTGGAAGCGTTGTTGGCGGCGCGGGAGGCCTGATGCCGTAGGGCGGATTAGCGAAAGCGTAATCCGCCGCGCTTCAGCACATGCGGAACGAAGTTGGCGGATTACGCTTTCGCTAATCCGCCCTACTGGACCTGTTTTCCTCGCACCGTGATCAGCGCGGCGGCCGCCAGCTCCAGCGCGATGCAGAGATAGAACGGCAGCGCATAGCCGCCCGACCAGTCGCGCAAGGCGCCGACCACGCCGGGGCCGAACGCATACGTCACCTGGTTGATCGCGGTGTTCAGGCTGATCAGCACGCCGAACGCGGCGCTATCGAACTCCTGTTGCACGATCAGCGACGGCAGCGTGATGAGATTGCCGACCGAGAAGCCGAACAATGCGCAGGCCGCGATCAGCACGTAATCATTGTGCAGGTTGATGACGACCAGAAGCGCCGCGGCCTGGCTGAGGAACGACAGCGCCGAGGCGAGGCGCTGGTTGAGTCGGTCGATCACCAGCGAGAACAGCACGCGGCCGACCACCGCCATCGCGGTCAGCACCGCGACCGCCACCGCGGCGCGCTCGCGGCCGATCACGGGATCGAGAAACGAGATCAGGTGCACGATGAAGCCGACCTGCGCGAACAGCACGAGCGCGAATGCAATCGTCACCGAGAGGAAGCCGACGTCACGCAGCGCCCAGGCGCGGATCTGCGCCGATGATTGCACCTTCGTCTTCGTCGCCGCGTGCCGGCCGTGGGACGCGGGCGGCCGGCCGACGACGAACAGGATCACCGGCAGAAGCAGCACCAGCATGGCGCCGGCCGCGGCGTACATCGCGCTGGCGAAGCCGACATGACCGATCAGGGTGACCAGCAGCGGCACGCCGACGATGCCGCCGAAGCTGGCGCCGTTGAGCGCGAGGCTGATCGCCATGCCGCGCTTGCGGTCGAACCACAGGCTGATCGTGTTGGTGATCATGGCGAGGCTGGTGCCGGCCCAGCCGAAGGCGAGCACGGCATCGGCGAGATAAAGCTGCCACGGCTCGCGCACCGCGCCGATCGCGACGCTCGCTGCCGCCATCGCCAGCGTGCCGGCGACCAGGCTGAGGCGCGGACCATATTTTCGCACGGCTTCGCCGACGAAGACGACGAGCAGCGCGCCGAACAGATAGAAGAACGTCGTCCCGGAGGAGATTAGCGTGGTCGGCCAGCCCCGCGCGCGCTGCAGCTCGGCGACATAGACGCTCTGGCCGTAGAAACCGAGCCCCCAGCCGAAGGTCGCGAGCAGGAAGCAGACCGCGACGATGCGCCAGCCTTCGTAACGGAGGGAGGATTCGTCGATGGGCGCGGCGGTATGGGGATTGTCGAGCATTTGCGCCGGTCTTTCATTCCCCCGCGAGCGCCGTGCTTTCGCGCTCGCTGTTCATGACAAGCATCACGTAACAACCGAGCGTCCGAAAATCACTTCGACGGCGATCGAACTGTCAACGCTGCTGACAACCTCCTGCCAGCTCACACCGCGTCCGGGAACTCGCCGATCGCGGCCTCCAGCCGCGCCCTGCGGCGGCGGGCCCAGGAGACCAGCGAGAGCACGACGAGACCGAGAATCACCGGCGGGAACACCACCAGGTTCACCGCCGACCAGCCGGAGCTGGCGAGCAGCTGCCCGGAGGAGAACGAGCCGATCGCCATCATGCCGAACACCAGGAAGTCGTTGAAGGCCTGCACCTTGTTGCGCTCCTGCGCGCGGTGGGTCTCCAGCACCAGCGCGGAGGCGCCGATGAAGGAGAAATTCCAGCCCACGCCGAGCACGACCAGCGTCGCCCAGAAATGCATCGCCGTGAGGCCGGAGAGTCCGATGCCGGCAGCACCGGCTTCCAGCAGCAGGCCGGCGGCCACGACCTTCGGGGCTCCGAAGCGGGCGATCAGCGTGCCCGTGAAGAAGCTCGGCCCGTACATGGCGACGATGTGCCATTGAATGCCGAAATTGGAATCGGACACGGACAGGCCGCACATCTTCATGGCGAGCGGCGCCGAGGTCATCACCAGGTTCATCATGGGATAGGAGATGACGCCGCACAGCGCCGCGGCGATGAAGCGGGGCTGGGTCACGATGGTGAGCAATGGCCGGCCGCCATGCAGATCGGCCGGCGCGGGCTTCGGGATATCGACGCCGGCGACGATGCCCATCGCGACAAGCGCCACGGCGGCCTGCACCAGGAAGCTGAAGGCGAACAGATAAGGCTGCCAGACATCCATGGTCCATTGCACGAGCTGCGGACCGAGCACGCCGGCGAACACGCCGCCCGCCATCACCCAGGACACCGCCTTGGGCCGGTAGGCCGCGCTGGCGCCGTCGGCAGCGGCGAAGCGATAGGATTGTGCGACGGAGCCGTAGAGGCCGCCGAGGAAGGTCGCGATGCAGAACAGCGCGAACGAGCCGTGCAGGATCGCGAACGAGCCGAGCAGCCCGGTCAGCGCGCCGAGGCCCGTGCCGATGACGAAAGCCACGCGGCGGCCGAAACGGCGCGAGATCGCGCCGGTCGGCAGCGTGCCCGCTGCGAGCCCCAGCACGTACATCGACAGCGGCACGGTCGCCAGCGACATGTCCGGTGCAAGCGTCGCGCCGACGATCGAGCCGGTGGCGAAGATCACGGCCGAGTTGGCGCCGGTCAGCGCCTGCGCGGCGGCCAGGCGCACCACATTGGCGCGCGCGCGGGCGTCCTCGGCAATCTCGTGGGTTGAAGTCACGTCAAGCATCGGCTGTTCCGCCCAACGGGCTTGGTTGATTCCCGGGCACTATGGAGGGACGCGAGTGGGCGGGCAACCGGCGCAAACGGGCGCAGGCCATGCCGGTGGCGCAATCGGCTGGATGATAGCGGGCCCGCGCGCTTGACGGCTTGCGCTCGATCAAATCCTATTCTCCGCGACTTCCAGGAGTTTCGCTCATGACCGTCGACGACAGGCCCACGCTCAACGCTCCCGACGACGATCCCTTCCTGTGGCTGGAGGAGATCGAGGGCAAGCAGGCGCTCGATTTCGTCGAGCGGCAGAACGAGCTGACGCTGCAGGCGTTCGGCGGCAAAGCCTACGAGCACGACCGCGATGTGCTCGCGGCGATCTACGATCGGCCGGACAACATTCCCTATGTCACCCGGCGCGGCAATGACCTGCACAATCTCTGGAAGGACGCCGTCAATCCGCGCGGCCTGTGGCGGCGGACGACGCTGGCGGAGTTTCGTAAAGCAACTCCTGCATGGGAGACCATGCTGGACATCGACAAGCTCGCAGCGAGCGAAGGCGAGGACTGGCTGCTGAGCGGCATCGCCACGACGCCGGGAAGCTCACGGGCGGTTCTGAGCCTGTCGCGCGGCGGCAGCGACGCGGTGACATTGCGGGAATTCGACCTCGGGACGAAGAGCTTTGTGGCGAACGGCTTCACGCTGCCGGAGGCCAAGGGCGGCGTCGATTGGCTCGATGCCGATACGCTGCTGCTGTCGAGCGCCCATGGCGAGGGCATGGCGACGAGCTCGGGTTATGCGCGGACCGTGCGGCTGTGGCGGCGCGGCCAGCCTGTCGATCAGGCCGAGGTGATCATCGAGACCACCGCCGACCACATGGTGATCTATGGCAGCACTGACGACACCGGGCCCGAGCCGCGCGTGTGGATCGTCGATCAGATCGACTTTTTCAATGGCGCGATCTGGCTGCGCGATGCGGCCGGCAGCATGACGAAGCTCGATCTGCCGACCGGCGTCTGGATGCAGGCCCATGGCGACTGGTTCGCGATCAAGCTGCGCAAGGACTGGCAGGTCGAGGGACGGACCTACGCCACCGACACCGTGCTCGGCATCTCGCTCTCGGCGTTCCTTGCCGGCAGCCGCGATTTCGCGGTGCTGTTCGAGCCGGCGCCGCGGCGCGCTCTGCAGGGTCTGTTCTGGGCGGCGGGCAAGCTCGTGCTGTCGATCCTCGACGAGCTGCGCCCGCACTTCGAGATCTGCACGCCGTCCGCCGCCGGCTGGCGCCGCGAGACGCTTGCTGGCCTGCCCGAGATCGGCGTCGTCGACGTCTGGGCGCTCGATCGTCATCCAAGCGAGAGCAACGGCGATCTGCTCGCCAATGTGCAGGATCCGCTCACGCCGCCCTCGCTGCTGCTGCTCGAACGCGGTGTCGCCAGCCCGACCGTGCTGAAGCAGGCGCCGAAGACCTTCACCGCCGACGGGCTCGTGGTGACGCAGCACGAGGCGATCTCGATCGACGGCGAGCGGATTCCCTATGTCCAGACCGGCCCGGCCAAGGAGACCGGCGATGCGCCGGTCTATATGAGCGCCTATGGCGGCTTCGCACTCGCGGTGAAGCCGTATTACAATTCCTCGCTCGGCAAGCTGTGGCTGGAGCGCGGCGGCACGACGGTGCAGGCGAATTTGCGCGGCGGCGGCGAGTTCGGCACGCGCTGGCACGACGCCGGCCGGCTCGCAGGCAAGAAGCTCTCGCATGACGATTTCGCCGCGGTCGCCGCCGATCTCGTCCGCCGCGGCGTGACGCAGCCGAAGCGCATCGCAGCCCAAGGCGGATCGAACGGCGGCATCCTCATCACCAACATGCTGGTGCGCTATCCCGAGCGCTTCGGCGCGCTGTTCTGCACCATCCCGCTGATCGACATGCGCCGCTACACCAAGCTGCTCGCGGGCGCGAGCTGGATCGCGGAATATGGCGACCCCGACAAGCCCGAAGAATGGGAGTGGCTGAAGACCTACTCGGCCTATCACAACGTGAAGGCCGGCCAACCCTATCCGCCGATCCTGATCGCCACCACGCGGCGCGACGACCGCGTCCATCCCGGCCACGCGCGCAAGATGGCGGCGAAGCTGCAGGCGATGGGCTACGAGGCCTGGTTCTACGAGCCGGCCGCCGGCGGTCACGGCTACGGCAAGGACAACAAGGAACGTGCGGGATTCGAGGTGCTGGGCTTCCGGTTCTTAAAGGAGAAGATCGGGTGGAGGGATGGTGAGGGCTGACGGCCGCTTGATGGGTAAACGCGAGCGTCGGGTGGTGCACCTCTCCCGCTTGCGGGAGAGGTCGACGTGCGAGGCACGGCGGGTGAGGGAGTGCACCTCCCACGTAGCTAGCGCGCAAACACCAGCGTCAGATTGTTCGCAGGCATGTCGGTGGAATCGACGAGGCGGAGGCCTGTCGCTTTCGCGAGCGCCTCGACGTCACTGACGTCGCGGACGCCCCATTCCGGATTGCCTTCCCGCAAGGAGGTGTCGAACACCGCATTGCTGAGCGCGGTGTGTTTGCCGTCGCGCTTGAAGGGGCCGTAGAGGAACAGCTTGCCGTCGGGACGCAGATAGCGGCCGGCCCCGGCGAACAGGCCCTCGGCCACCGCCCAGGGCGCGATGTGGATGACATTGGCGCAGAACACGGCGGCAAGGCTCGTCGGTGCCTGCCCGTTCTTCATCTCCACGCACCAGTCGGGATCGGTGAGATCGATGCGCAGGGGCGGGCGGATATTCGGCAGGCCCGCATACACGCGCCAGGCCTCGATGCTCCTGAGATGGCGCTGATTGAGGTCGCTCGGCCACCAGATCAGGCCGGGCGTGTGGCGGGCGAAATGGACCACGTGCTGGCCGGTTCCGCTGCCGAGTTCGACCACGTTGCCGGTCAGCCCGGCGAGTTGCTTTTCGAGCGCAGCCCAGATCGGCACGTGATTGCGATGGAACGCCGGCGCATCGAGCCGCCCGTCCGGCTCGACCCGCCCACCATCCCTGCCAAATTCGACGACATATTCAGCCAAGCGAGATCCCCAAAATATGTGAAACAACAACGAAGGCCTGAGGGCCAAACGCCCCTAGAATAATTTGCTAGCGCCAACCCGCTTGATGAACGAACTATCTCATCGGTTGCAATGCGCAGGATATTAACTCCATTTTGCTGCGTGCATAGTCTTGATTGTCAGGCGGTGCCCTTTGTGCTTTGGAACGCCTATATTTCCACAAACGAGATCATCGACATAACGCTCGGGACGATGCCTTGACCGCCATTCCTTGCAAGCCTGCCATCCTGGTGGCGCTGGCCTTCGCCGCCGCCGCTTCCGTGGCCCCGGCGCAGGCGCAATCCGCTGTGGCCGACGGCCAGAAGCTCGCCTTCGACCGCGGCAAGGGCAATTGCCTGACCTGCCACGTCATCAAGGGCGGCGACCTGCCGGGGACGATCGGTCCGGAACTGAAGGACCTCAAGGCCAAGTATCCCGATCGAAACGAGCTCACCGCGATCATCTTCGACGAGACCAAGCGCAATCCGCAAACCATGATGCCGCCGTTCGGCCGGAACCGGATTTTGACCGAACAGGAGATCAGCGCGATCGTTGATTTCCTGCAGACCCTGTAACGGCCGGCTGCCCAGGAGATTTGAGATGACCACGACCACCGGCCCGCTTGCGACGAGGCGCCTGATCCTTCAGGGCGCGGCCTGCGTCGCACTGCTCGGCCTCGGCAATCTGCCGTTCGCGGCGAGCCCCGCGCGTGCCGCGGCCAACGACAAATATCCTGAAGAGGCCTTCAAGCAGAAGAACGAGGCCGACGCGATCAAGGCGCTCTATGGCAAGACCGCCGAGCCCTCCGACAAGGTCAAGCTGGATGCGCCGGAGATCGCCGAGAACGGCGGCGTGGTGCCGGTGTCGGTGACGACGACGCTCGACAAGGTGAACTCGATCTCGTTCTTCGTAACCGAGAACCCATACGCGCTCGCGGCGTCCTACAAGATCGCCGAGGGCACGATTCCTGCTGTCGCCAACCGATTGAAGATGGCCAAGACCACCAAGCTGGTCGCCATCGTCGAGGCTGACGGCAAGCTCTACAGCGCGACCAAGGAAGTGAAGGTCACCGTCGGCGGCTGCGGCGGCTAGGAGGATCGGTCCGATGGCATCAAGCATTCGCGTGCGCGCAACATCCAACGGCGACATCACCGAGGTGCAGGCGCTGATCCAGCACCCCATGGATACCGGCCTCGTCAAGAATCCCGCCGGCGAACTGATCCCCGCGCATTACATCCAGCAGCTGAAATTCGAATGTAACGGCAAGGACGTCTTTGTCGCCGATTGGGGCACCGCGGTCTCCAAGGACCCCTATGTGAAGTTCAGCTTCAAGGGCGCCAAGAAGGGCGACGAGCTCAAGATCTCCTGGACCGACAACAAGGGTGCGTCGGATACGACCACCGCGAAGATCGCGTGATGAAGACCCGCACCTCCCTGCTGCTTGGCTCGCTCAGCGCCGCGCTCGTCGCTTTCGCCCTCACCTCTCCGCGCGTCGTCGCGGCCGACAAGGTCGATCCCGTCGCCGACGCCAAGGCGTTCCAGAACTTCTTCTTCCAGAAATTTCCTGATGTGAAGCACGAGGACTTCGTCAACGGCCCCTATTCCATGAACGCCGATCTGAAGCGGCAATGGCAGGAGAAGGAAGAATTCCCGCCTTACGAGTTCGCGCTCGATGCCGGCAAGGAGATGTTCGCGACGCCGTTCAAGAACGGCAAGACCTATGCCGACTGCTTCCCGAATGGCGGCGTCGGCATCCGCCAGAACTATCCCTATTTCGACACGAAGGAAGGCAAGGTCGTCACGCTGGAGCTCGCGCTCAACCGCTGCCGCGAAGCCAATGGGGAAGCGCCCTACTCCTACGTCAAGGACGAGATGGCCTCGCTGACCGCGTACATGGCCTACACGTCGCGCGGCAAGCTGATGGACATCAAGATTCCCGATGATCCGCGTGCGCTCGAAGCCTTCGAAAACGGCAAGCGCTATTTCTACACCCGCCGCGGCCAGATGAATTTCTCCTGCGCGAGCTGCCATGTGCAGAGCCCGGGCGAGCGCATCCGCGCCGAGATCCTGGCGCCGGCGCTCGGCATCCTGAACGCGATGCCGATCTACCGCTCCGAATGGAGCGGCATGGGCACGACCAGCCGCCGCTTCGTCACCTGCAACAGCCAGACTCGCGCGGTTCCGCTGGCGCCGCAGGCGGATGAATATCGCGACGTCGAATATTTCCTGTCCTACGTCGCCAACGGCCTGCCGATTTCGGGCCCGGGAGCGCGGCCATGAAGCGGACACTTGCCTTGGCCATGCTGCTCGCGCTCGACCTCGCGGCCACGGCGCGCGCGGCAAATGAAGCAGACTACAAGGCGGCCTACACCGCCGCAGAAGCCGCATCGAAGGAGGCCGCCGGCTTGCGCAACCAGTGGACCGTGACCGTCTCTGCGCTGGCCGCGGCCAAAAAAGCGGCGGATGGCGGCGATTTCGACCGCGCCACCGCCGCGGCCAAAGAGGCCGAGGCGCTGGCAAAGGCGTCGATCTTCCAGGCGACGTCCGAAAAAGAAGCCTGGAAGGCGATGGAAATCCGCTAGACTGTTCGCTAGAGCTTCTTTTTGACGCGTTTTCTTCGCGCGAAGCGGTATCCACTTCGCTCGAAAACGCTCTGGTGCAACAGCCTTGCGATCACTGAGGGCGCGGAGATTTTTTGGATGGCGATCCGCCGCCGCGATTTCCTGAAGTCTGCCGGCCTTGCCGCCGCATCGCTCAGCCTGCCGCGGTTTGCGCGTGGCACCGAGGCCGCGAGCCTTTACGACCTCGAGCGGTTCGGCAATGCGCGGATCCTGCACATCACCGACACGCATGCGCAGCTCAACCCGGTCTATTTCCGCGAGCCCAGCATCAATATCGGCATCGGCGAGATGGCCGGGCGGCCGCCGCATCTGGTCGGCCGCGCCTTTCTCGACCGTTTCGGCATCCGTTCCGACAGCGCAGATGCCTACGCCTTCACTTGCGTCGAGTTCGAGAAGTCGGCAGGCCGCTTCGGCAAGCTCGGCGGATTTGCCCATCTGAAGACATTGGTCGACCGCCTGCGTGCCGATGTCGGCGAGAAGCGTTCGCTGCTCCTCGACGGCGGCGATCTCTGGCAGGGCACCGGGCTTGCCAATGTCATGCAGGGCCGCGACATGGTCGAGGTCGCCAATCTGCTCGGCATCGAAGCGATGACCGGGCATTGGGAATTCACCTATGGCGAGCAGGTGCTGCGCGACAATCTCGAGCGCTTCAAGGGCGAGTTCCTGGCGCAGAACGTTTTCCTGACGGAGGAAGCCGCGTTCAACGACGCCGCCGCCTTCGACAAGGCCAGTGGGCGCGTGTTCAAGCCATCCATGATCAGGGAGATCGGTGGCCACCGCGTCGCGATCGTCGGTCAGGCCTTCCCTTACGTGCCGATCGCGCATCCCAAGCGGTTCACGCCGGACTGGACCTTCGGCATCCGCGAGGAGGAATTGCAGAAACATGTCGATGCCTTGCGCGGCACCGAGAAGGCCGATGCGGTCATCCTGCTGTCGCACAACGGCATGGATGTCGACCTCAAGCTCGCAAGCCGCGTCACCGGGATCGATGTCATCCTCGGTGGCCACACCCATGATGCCGTTCCGCAGCCAATGCCAGTGAAGAACGCCGGCGGCACCACGCTCGTCACCAATGCCGGCTCCAACGGAAAATTCCTCGCCGTGCTCGATCTCGCGATCGATAAGGGCAAGGTCAGCGACGTGCACTACCATCTGCTGCCGGTTTATTCCGAGCTGCTGAAGCCCGACCCGGCAATGGCTGAGCTGATCGGCCGGCTGCGCGCACCGCATGTGGCCGACTGGTCGGCGAAGATCGCAACGCCGGACCGCCTGCTCTATCGCCGCGGCAATTTCTCCGGACCGGTCGACGAGCTGATCTGCACCGCGCTGCGCGCCGAGCTCGACACCGAGATCGCGCTGTCGCCGGGATTCCGCTGGGGCGTCACCGCGCTGTCCGGCCAGGCGCTGACCATGGAGGATCTGCTCGCGGAGACGGCGATCACCTATCCCGAGACTTATGTGCAGGAGATGACGGGCGCAGAGATCAAGGACGTGCTGGAAGACATCTGCGACAACCTCTTCAATACCGATCCCTATTACCAGCAGGGCGGCGACATGGTGCGCGCCGGCGGGCTCAGCTACACCTGCACGCCGAACGCCGCGATCGGCAGCCGCATCTCGGAGCTGAAGCTCAATAGCGGCAAGACGCTCGGCGCCAGCCACCGCTACAAGGTCGCGGGCTGGGCTTCGGTCACCGGCCGGCAGGGCGCTCCGGTGTGGGACGTGGTCGGCAAATATCTGCGCTCGGGCCGGATGTTTCCGGAACGGCTCGGCTCCGGCGTGACGCTGAGGGGTGTCGAAGACAATCCAGGCATTACGGGACAGGGATGAGGCGCGCGCAGATCCTCTCCGCGCTGATGCTGGCGCTGCTCGCCTTCGCCGCCGTCGCGCCGGCCTCGGCACAACAGGTGCCGCTGCAGGACAAGCCGTTCGCCGAGCACAGGATCGTGCTGCAGCTCTCCGACGGCGATGCCAGGAAGCAGGCGCTGGTGCTGAGCGTCGCCAACAACCTGCTGAAGGCCTACGACCCCGACAAGATCGCGGTCGAAGTGGTGGCGTTCGGCCCCGGCATCGAGCTCCTGCTGTCCGGCAACGAGCGTCGCAAGCAGGTCGAAAGCCTGATCGCGCAAGGCGTGCGCTTCGACATCTGTCTGAACACGGTGGATACGATCGAGCGCGAGACAGGCAAGCGGCCGGAGTTCATTCCCGCGGCGACGCCGGTGCAGGTGGGCGTCGGGCAGATCCTGTTCCTGGCGGAGAACGGGTACACATTGGTGCGGCCGTAGGGCTGTCTGACCGTCCCCACAGTGTAACGCCCCCATTCGGGGTCATTCCCCGCGCAGGCGGGGAATCCAGTCCTCCGCAGCACCTCCGTATCCCACTTCGGCCTGCGGATTAACGGATCGCCGGCCCCCTGTGCGCAATTGCGCACCAGGCGGGGAATGATAACACACAACAATAATCTTCCATATTTTGCTCGCCTCGCAGCAAAATACTTCTCTCTCCGACCCCGGTTGTAGTAGAATCCTCGACATCAGTTCCACTGCCGGACCTCCTGCCATGATCTTCCGTCAGCTCTTCGACAGCGTTTCGGGCACCTACAGCTATCTCCTTGCCAGCCGTCCCGGCGGCGAGGCGCTGATCCTCGATCCCGTGCTGGAGAAGGTCGACCGCTACTGCCAATTGCTGCGCGAGCTCGACCTCAAGCTCGTCAAGGCGGTCGATACCCATCTGCATGCCGACCACGTCACCGGCCTCGCCGAGCTGCGCGACCGCACCCATTGCATGACGGTGATGGGCGACCAGACCAAGGCCGACGTCGTGGCGATGCGGGTCGCCGACGGCGACAAGGTGACGATCGAGGGCCTGTCGCTCGACGTGATGTACACGCCCGGCCACACCGACGATTCCTATTCGTATCTGATGGGCGACCGCGTCTTCACCGGCGATACGCTGCTGATCCGCGGCACCGGTCGCACCGACTTCCAGAACGGCTCGTCGCGCGCGCAATACGACTCGATCTTCAACCGGCTGCTCAAGCTGCCTGATGAGACGATGGTATTCCCTGCGCACGACTACAAGGGCGACACGGTCTCCACGATCGGCGAGGAGAAACGCTACAACCCGCGCCTCCAGGTGCGCTCGGTCGACGAATATATCGAGCTGATGGCCAATCTGAAGCTGCCCAATCCGAAGATGATGGACGTGGCGGTGCCCGCCAACATGCATGTCGGCCTGCATCAGGAAGAGCTGGAGAAGGAAGGCCGCGCGCTCAGCGCCGTCGAGGCGATTCGTGCGCTCGGCCGGCCCGACATCCTCCTGGTCGATCTGCGCGAGGCCAACGAGCGCGCCAAGCACGGCATGCTCGAAGGCGCGCTGCACACGCCCTATCCGTCCGTCGAGGACAGCCTCAAACCAGGCGGCATGCTGCGCGAGGTCGCGGCCGCGACGGGACGCCGCGTGGTGTTCTTCTGTGCTTTTGGGGAGCGCTCGGCGATGGCGGTGGCGGCCGCCAAGGCGGCCGGCCTCTCCAACACAGCGCACATCGCCGGCGGCGTGGATGCCTGGAAGAAGGCAGGCGGGCCGCTCGTGCATTGACGGGCTTGGCCAACGCCACGCGCGGTCCTTGCGCTACGTCAGGGACCGCTCATATTTTCAGGGTAGGATCGGGTGCAGCATCACCATCCGGGACCAGCCATGACCAAGATTTGCAAACCGGGCGAGCCGCCCAAAATGGCCGAGAAGAACACCGTCGAGAAGAAGCCGGCAGACAACAAGGCGAAGCTCCCCCCGCCTTCTCTCGATGACGACGATTACGAGGACGGCGACATCGCAACGCCCAAACGCGATCGCTATGGTGTGGACGACGAACCGTTGTGAGGGGTGGCCTCAAACTCCGCGGTCGTCGCCACCCGCACTACCTGCCATGCGCCTGCGTTCATGGACAAATAACCGCTCTCCCCGATAGTTTCCGCCTCCATCGGGAGTGAAACGGAACTGCAATGGTCGACGTTCTCGCCGCACCGCAGCAAGGCAAGGCGGACAGCGCGCTGCGCACGCTGACGGGAATCTCGATCGCGCATTGGGTCAGCCATTTCCATCTGCTGGTCCTGCCGATGCTGTTCCCGTTCCTCAAAGCGCAGCTCGGCGTCGGCTATATCGAGCTTGGCTTCGCGCTCACCGTGTTCGCCGTGGTGTCGGGGCTGACGCAGGCGCCGACCGGCTATCTCGTCGACCATTTTGGCGCGCGCAAGATCCTGCTGATCGGGCTGACCCTCGGCGGCTGCGCGCTGATCCTGCTTGGCCTGCATCTCAGCTATGTCTCGCTGATCGCCTGCGCGGTGCTGCTGGGCCTCGCCAACAGCGTCTATCACCCCGCGGATTACGCGATCCTCGCCGAGCACATGGACGAGGCGCGGATGGGCCGCGCCTTCTCGATCCACACCTTTGCCGGCTTTCTCGGCGGCGCGGTGGCGCCCGCGATCGTGGCTGGCCTCGTCACAATGTCCGGCGGTGTCGGCGCGCTGATCGCATCCGGCGCGATCGGCATTCTGGTGGCGCTGCTGCTGCTCAGCATGAACATTCCCGACGCCGGCGCCAGCAAGAAGAAGCCCGGTGCCGAGAACGCGCCGAAGCAAGCCGTCATCACCCCGGCGCTGATCACGCTGACGGCGCTGTTCATGCTGCTCAGCCTGTCGGTCGCCGGCATCAACAATTTCGGTGTCGTCGCGCTGATGAGCGGCTACGGGACGTCCTATTCGGCGGCCAACGTCATGCTGACCGCATTCCTCGGCGCCAGCGCCGCAGGCGTGCTCGCCGGCGGCTTCCTCGCCGATCATACCGAACGCCACGGTTACGTCGCCGCGGCCTGCTTTGCCGTCAACGCGGCCATCGTGCTGCTGATCGCGCTCGTGACGCTGCCCGGCTGGATCCTGACCGCAGCGATGACGCTCGCCGGCTTCCTCTCCGGCGTGATCGCTCCCTCGCGCGACATGCTGGTGCGCAACGCCGCGCCACCGGGCGCAGCGGGCCGCGCCTTCGGCATCGTCTCCACCGGCTTCAATCTCGGCGGCATCGTCTCGCCGCTGCTGTTCGGCTGGATCATGGACCAGAGCGCACCGCACTGGGTGTTCGGCGCGTCGGTGGTGTTCATGGTCGCGACCGTGGTGCTGTCGCCGTTCACGGAACGGAAGCGGGAAGCCAACGCGGCGACGCAACCCTGAGCGCACTTCCCCGCGGTTGACACTGCGCAGGCGCGCCTGAAAATGCGCCCAAGCAAAACAACCATTCGGGAAGAAACACCATGAGCACCCCTGATCTCGTGATCCGCGGCGGTACCGTCGCGGACGGACGCGGCGGCGAGCTGTTCGAGGCGGACGTCGCCATCACCGGAGGGAAGATCAGCGAGGTCGGGAAGGTCGCCTCGAAGGGACACGAAGAGATCGACGCACGCGGCAAGCTCGTGACGCCGGGCTTCGTCGACGTGCACACGCATTACGACGGCCAGGTCACCTGGAGCCAGGACATCACGCCGTCGTCGCAGAACGGCGTCACCACCGCGATCATGGGCAATTGCGGCGTCGGCTTCGCGCCTTGCAAGCCCGCCGACCACACCCGCCTGATCCAGCTCATGGAAGGCGTCGAGGACATTCCCGAGCCGGTGCTGAGCGCCGGCATTCCCTGGGCCTGGGAGAGCTTTCCGGACTACATGGACTGGCTCGCCAAGCGCGATTTCGACATCGACGTCGGCGCGCAGCTGCCGCATGCCGCGCTGCGGGTCTATGTCATGGGCGAGCGCGGCGCGCGCCGCGATCCTTCGACCGCGGAAGACAATGCCGCGATGGCAAGGCTCGCGGGCGAAGCGGTGCGCTCGGGCGCGCTCGGCTTCTCGACCTCGCGCACGCTCAATCATCGCACGTCGACCGGCGACTTCACGCCGACGCTGAAGGCCGGCGAGGACGAGCTCACTGCAATTGCCGACGCCATGCATCGGCAGGGGCGCAGTGTGCTGCAATTCGTGCTGGATCTCTCCACCATCCACGAAGACCTGCCGATGATGCTGCGGGTGGCGGATGCCACCAAGTGCCCGATCTCGTTCTCGATCACGCAGAACGACAAGGCGCCAAATCGCTGGCGCCAGACGCTGGACGAGATCAACGCGGCCGCCAGGCGCGGCCTTTCCATCACCGCGCAGATCGCGGCGCGCCCGGTCGGCCTGCTGCTGGGCCTCGAGCTGTCGCGCAACCCGTTCCAGACCCATCCGAGCTACAAGGCGATCGCGCATCTGCCGCTTGGAGAGAGGCTCGCGCGGCTGCATCAACCGGAGGTGCGCAAGGCGATCCTGAGCGAGACGGCGACCGCGACCGACGATCCGCTGTTCTTCCGGCCCAATTACGACAGGATGTTCCTGCTCGGCGATCCCCCCGATTACGAGCAGCCGCCGGAGAACGCGCTGGGGCCGCAGGCGCGCAAGCAGGGGCGCCGGCCGGAGGAGCTCGCCTATGACGCGATGCTGTCGGACGAGGGCCGCGGCATGCTCTATGTGCCGTTCCTCAACTATGCCGACGGCAATCTCGACGCGACGCGCGAGATGCTGATCGACCCGCAATCGGTGCCGGGCCTGTCCGACGGCGGCGCGCATTGCGGCATCATCTGCGATGCGAGCTTCCCGACCTATCTCTTGACGCACTGGACGCGCGACCGCACGCGCGGCGAGAAGCTGTCGATCCCGTTCGTGGTCGCGGCGCAGTCGCGCAAGACCGCGCTGTCGGTCGGCCTGACCGACCGCGGGCTGATCGCGCCCGGCTACAAGGCCGATGTCAATGTGATCGACTATGACCGCCTGCACCTGCATCCGCCCAAGGTGCACTACGATCTGCCGGTCGGCGGGCGACGGCTGCTGCAGGATGTCGACGGCTATGATGCCACGATCGTGTCGGGCGTGGTGACGCGGCGGCATGGCGAGACCACGGGGCGGCGGCCGGGGAAGCTCGTTCGTGGCGCGCAGGGGGTGAATTAGGCAGCGGCGCAGATGAGACGCGAAGGCGTATCGACAATCTCGGTGTCGTCCCCGCGAACGCGGGGACCCATAACCACAGGAAGAAGTGTGGCGGAGGATCGCAGCTCGGTACTGCGATTTATCATAACCGAGAGATCACGCGGTATGGGTCCCTGCGTTCGCAGGGACGACAGCGGAGTGTGATACCATTAGTCGCCTACGTCGGCGACACCGCGCCCTTCAGCGCGCTCGCCTGCGCCGCGGCACCGCGGCTCAACCTCGCCTTTTCCGTGTTCGGCCAGAGCAGCAGCAGGCCGAGCAGGCCGGAGCCGACCATGATCACGGCGTTGATGGTGAAGCCGGTCATGTAGCCGTCGATCGTGCTGCCGGCACGCTGGATCATCGCCCCCATCACGGCCGGCGCGACGATTCCGGCCAGCGTGTAGAGCGCGCCGTAGATGGCGAGGATCGCGCCGCGCTGCGACGTCGGCGTGAACTCGCCGAGCATCGGCGGGCAGACGACATAGATCGCCCCGCACAGGCCCGAGCCGACCACGAGCAGCGCGATCTGCAGGCCCGCGCCCTGAACATGCGGCATCATCGCCAGGATCAGCCCGCCGATCACCAGCGGCACCGAGCCGAGCACGCCGCGAGCCGCGCGGGTGTTGTAGCCGCGCGCCATCATCACCTGCGAGATCCATCCCGTGAGAATGACGATGGTGGCGCCGAACACCCAGGGCAGGATCGAGATGAAGCCGGCCTGGCTCTGCGAGAAGCCGAGCCCCTTGACGATGAACGGCGTGAACCAGGTCAGGCCGAGCGACAGCGCCCAATAGGCGCCGAAGGTCGCCGCGACGCAGCCGACGAAGGTGCGCGAGGTGAGAAGCTGCAAATAGGGAATCTTCGACTCGGTCGCGGCCAGGACCTGCGTGTCCTCCAGCGGTCCTTCCTTGCCGAGCGCGAGCCAGGCACAAACCCAGATCAGGCCGACGACGCCGAGCGCGCCGAAGGCATAGTGCCAGGAATGATTGACGATGACCCAGTTCAGTGCGGGCACGGCGAGGATCACGCCGAAGGCCGATCCCTGCGACAGGATCGCGGTCGGCAGCGTGCGCTTCTCGTCGGGAAACCATTTGTAGATCGCGTGCGCGGCGACCGAGAAGGCCGGGCCTTCGCCGGCGCCCAGCACGATGCGGCAGATCAACAGCGTCGTGAAGGAGACGGTGCCGACCATGGGAAATTGCGCCAGCGCCCAGACCACCGCGAGCGCCAGCAGCACCCAGCGCGTCGGCACCTTGTTGACGATGAAGCCGACCACGATCGCGGCGATCGAGAACAGGAAGAAGAACGAGGAGCCGAGCAGGCCGAACTGCTCCGGTGAGAGCTTCAGATCGGTCATGATCGGCACGCCGGCGAGGCCGACGACGATCTTGTCCGCGAAGTTCACGACCATGAAGAGAAAGAGGAGAAAAGTGACGGTCCAGGCGCCCTTCGGCGTCGGCTTTGCCGAAGCGTTGGAGTTCCCCGCCGTGCTGCCCGCCGTATCAGGCGTTCCCTGAGCGCTCATCGTTCTCCCCGCATGTCTTTTTTGGCACTTTTTTGATTTGGCCGTCTTGGGAGCTAACAACGGCTTCGAGACCAACGCAACCCGGCATTTCCGCAGCAAGTGTGCTACGCAACAAGTCCGCTAATTCCGTCCGGCGCCATTCATCGTGCTGAGCATCCGTAATCTTTCCAAGACCTTCTCCTCGGCCGGCGAACCGGTCCATGTGCTGCGCGGCGTCGATCTCGACCTCGCCGACGGCGAGCGCGTCGCGCTGACCGGCGAGTCCGGCAGCGGCAAGAGCACGCTGCTGCACCTGATCGCGGGGCTCGATGCCGCCGATGGCGGCTCGATCGGGCTGGGAGACATTGAGGTTACCAAGCTCTCTGACGCGGGGCGCGCCAGCTTGCGGCGCGACCGGATCGGCCTAGTGTTTCAGCAATTCAACCTGATCCCGAGCCTGTCGGTCGCGGACAATCTGATCTTTCAGGCGCGGATCGCCGGCCGGCACGACGCCGCCTGGACCAAGGAGCTGACCGAACGTCTCGGGCTCGGCGCTCTTCTGAAGCGCTATCCCGAGCAATTATCCGGAGGTCAGCAGCAACGGGTCGCCATCGGCCGGGCGCTGGCGACGAAGCCGTCGCTGCTGCTGGCGGACGAGCCGACCGGCAATCTGGACGAAGACACCGCCGAGGATGTGCTGGCGCTGACGCGCGACCTCGTTGCGCGCACCGGCTGCGGCTTCCTTATGGTGACGCACAGCCTGCATCTGGCCGCTCAGCTCGACCGCCACCTCACCTTGCATGCGGGACGGATCGCATGAGAGGCGCGCTGTGGATTCTCGCGGTGCTGCTCAGCCATTGGCGGCGTCACAAGATGCAGTTCGCGACGCTGCTGATCGGGCTGATCGCGGCGACCGCGCTGTGGAGCGGCGTGCAGGCCATCAACCAGCAGGCCCGCACCGCCTATGACCGCGCCGCGGCGACGTTCGGCGGCAGCCGCACGGCCATGCTGGTCGCGCCGCATGCGGCAACCTTCTCGCAGGACCTGTTCGTCAAGCTGCGCCGCGCCGGCTGGCCGGTGTCGCCGGCGCTGGAGGGCCGGGTCCAGATCAACGGCCGCTCGGTGCGGCTGCTCGGGATCGAGCCGGTGACGCTCCCGGTCGATGTCGGCAATGCGCCGCGCCTTGGTGCCGCGGATCTCGGCAGTTTCGTTGCACCGCCGGGCCAGACGCTGGTGGCACGGGAAACGCTGCGCGATCTGCGGGAGCAGGAGGGCGCGGCGCCTCCGACCAGCGACGGCGCTACATTGCCGCCGCTGCGCGTGCTGCCGCAGCTGGTGCCCGACGTGCTGGTGGTCGATATCGGCGTGGCGCAGCGTCTCCTCAACAGGCCGGACCAGGTGTCGCGGCTGCTGATCGGCAAGCCCAGAAGCAAGCCCGCGCCGCTGGCCAGCGTTGTCGGCGATCAGTTGCAGCTGATCGAGCCGAGCGCGGAGACCGAGCTGGAGCACCTCACCGACAGCTTCCATCTCAACCTCACGGCGTTCGGCCTGCTGTCGTTTTTCGTCGGCCTCTTCATCGTCAACTCAGCCGTCGGCCTCGCCTTCGAGCAGCGGCTGCCGATGCTGCGGACGCTGCGCGCCTGTGGTGCCTCGGCGCGGCTCGTCAACAGCGTGCTGGTGGTCGAGCTGGTGGCGCTGGCTCTCATCGCCGGGCTGATCGGGCTAGTTTGTGGCTATTTCATCGCGGCCGTGCTCCTGCCCGACGTCGCGGCCTCTCTGCGTGGGCTGTATGGCGCGCAAATCCCCGGGCAGCTCAGCTTGCGGCCCGAATGGTGGCTCGCCGGCATCGGCATCAGCATTGCGGGCGCGCTCGTCGCGGCGGCGACCAGCCTGATCAAGGCGATCCGGATGCCTGTGCTGGCGACGGCCCAGCCGCATGCCTGGCAGCAGCGGCAGCGCCGCTGGCTGATCCTGCAGAGCCTGGCCGCCTGCGCCGTGTTCGCGGTCGCGCTGTTGCTGCTGCGCTATGGCGAATCGCTGATTGCGGGCTTTGGCGTGCTGGCGGCCCTGATGCTCGGCGCGGCCCTGATCCTGCCGGCCTTCCTCGAACTGCTCCTGCTGGCCGGCCAACGTGCCGCGCGAAAACCGCTGGCGCTGTGGTTCTGGGCGGACAGCCGGCAGCAGCTCTCTGGATTGTCGCTGGCGCTGATGGCACTCCTGCTCGCCCTCGCCGTCAATGTCGGGGTCTCCACCATGGTGGGGACGTTCAGCCGCACCTTCATCGGCTGGCTCAACGGACGGCTCGCCGCCGACGTCTACATCAGCGCTGCCGACAACGCGCAAGGCACGGAGATCCGCAACTGGCTGAAGCAGCGCAGCGACGTTGAGGCGATCCTGTCGGGCGGCCGCGCCGAAGCGCAGGTCCAGGGCCAGCCGGTGGAGCTGCTCGGCCTGCCCGATCATGCACTCTATCGCGAGCGCTGGCCGCTGCTGGACGCCGCGCCCCGCGCCTGGACCCGGCTCGTGCCGGGGAATGCCGCCTTCATCAGCGAGCAGCTCAGCCGCCGCCTGAATGTGCGCATTGGCGACGTCGTCGAGGTGCCGGCACCTGGCGGGACCTGGGAGCTCGACATCGTCGGCATCTATGCCGATTACGGCAATCCCAAGGGACAGCTCGCGGTGAATGCCGCGGCGCTGATGCGGCAGTTTCCGCAGACGGCGCAGACGCGGATGGGCCTGATCGTTGCCAGGGAGAATATCCCCGGCCTGATCTCGGCGCTGCAGAAGCAGTTTGCGCTCGACGACCGCAGCGTCGCCGACCAGGCGACGGTGAAGGCAGAATCGATCCGCATCTTCAACCGCACCTTTGCGGTCACGTCCGCGCTGAATGCGTTCACGCTCGGCGTCGCAGGCATCGCGCTGTTCACGAGCCTATTGACGCTGGCGAACTCCCGCCTGCCGCAACTCGCGCCACTATGGGCGATCGGCATCACGCGGCCGCGCCTCGCCGCGATCGAATTGACCAAGACGCTGTCGGTCGCGCTGTTCACATCGCTGCTGGCCGTGCCGCTCGGCCTCCTGGTGGCGTGGTGCCTGATCGCGATCGTCAACGTGAAGGCATTCGGCTGGCGGCTGCCTTTCCATGTGTTTCCGGCGCAGTTGATCGGGCTCGTCGCGGTGGCGCTGCTGGCCTCGTTGCTCGCGGCCTTGTTGCCGGTCGTGCGGCTCGCACGGATGCAGCCGGCCAGCCTCGTCAAGGTGTTCGCCAATGAGCGCTGATCGAATGTCGCGCCGCGCCTTCGCCGGGGGCATCGCCGCGCTGGCGCTCGCTCGCTGCGCCGGCGCGCAAGGCTATGCCGGCCTCGGCGAGACCGCGGACGGCTTTGCGAAGGTGACGCCGGGAAAGACATTCGCATTTCCGGCTGATCACGGGCCGCATCCGGAGTTTCGCATCGAGTGGTGGTATCTGACGGCAAATCTCGTCGATGGCAGCGGTGCGGCGTGCGGCCTGCAATGGACGCTGTTCCGCCAGGCATCACAGCCGGGTCCGCAAGGCGAAGGCTGGGCCAATCGGCAGATATGGATGGCGCATGCGGCGGTGACGCGCGCCAACACCCATCGCTTCAACGAAGTGTTTTCACGTGGTGGCGTGGGCCAAGCAGGGGTCACGGAAAAGCCGTTTGCGGCCTGGATCGACGATTGGGAGATGAAGGGGCTTGAGCACGCCGACGATCCCACCCTGGCACCGCTGACGCTGAAGGCCTCCAGCACGGATTTCAGCTACGCCCTGACGCTGGAGGCCAATCGTCCGGTCGTGCTGCAGGGCGATCACGGCTACAGCCGCAAATCGGAGCGCGGGCAGGCGTCCTATTATTACAGCCAGCCGTTCTACCGCGCGCGCGGCACGCTCACCATCGACGACAAGCCGGTCGCTGTCTCAGGGCAAGCCTGGATGGACCGCGAATGGAGCAGCCAGCCGCTCGACACTGACCAGACCGGCTGGGACTGGCTGTCGCTGCACCTGTCGTCCGGCGACAAGCTGATGCTGTACCGGCTGCGGAAGAAGGACGGCAAGGACTATCCGTTCGGCAATTGGATCAGCGCTTCCGGCGAGACGCAGATGATCGCAGGCGGCGACATCCAGATGATTCCGAAAGCGACCGCGCAGGTCGCGGGACGCAAGCTGCCGGTGGAATGGCAGATCGCGATCCCGTCGCGCTCGTTCTCGATCCTCTGCAGGCCGCTCAATCCGAAGGCCTGGATGGGCACCGGCTTTTCCTATTGGGAGGGACCGATCAGTTTTGCCGGGAGCCATGACGGCGTTGGCTATCTCGAGCTGACCGGGTATTAAGCGCGGTCTCTTCAAGGGAACCGAGCGATGTATCACCTCACCGCCCTCGTCACGCTGCTGGCGATCGCATTTTATTTCTTCACCGCCATCAACGTCTCGCGCTCGCGCACCAGGACCGGCGTCAAGGTGCCGGCGATGTCGGGCCATCCGGATTTCGAGCGCGCCTTCCGCATCCAGATGAATACGCTGGAATGGATGCCGATTGTCCTGCCGGCGCTCTGGCTGTTCGCGGTCTATATCGGCGATGCCGCCGCGGCCGGACTCGGCGCGGTCTGGATCGTCGGCCGCGTCGTCTACTTCATCGGCTATTCCAAGGCGGCGGCCAAGCGCGGTCCCGGCTTCATGATCCAGGGCGTCGCCGCGATGGCGCCGTGGGCGGGCGCACTGGGGGCGGTGGTGTTGCGGCTGGTGAAGTGAAGCATGGCATCACACCTGCTCGTGTCCCGGGCGCGGTGCAGCGTATAACGCTGCGCCGCTGTACCGGCAACTGTTATGTTGGCCTAGTGTACAGGTACGGCTTTCGATCGCGGATGATGGCGTTGAGGACCGTCAACAGCTTCCTGGCAACGGCAATGAGAGCGAGCTTGGCAGGTTTACCGGCCTGTCGCAGTCGAGCGTAGAAGGCCTTGAATGGATCGGCCCGGCGGACCGCATTGAGAGCGGCCATGTAGAGGGCATCGCGGACGCGCTTTCGGCCCCCGACGATCTTCCGCTTGCCGCGGTAAGCGCCGCTGTCGACGTTGAAGGGAGCCAGGCCGGCGAGCGCGGCCACCTGCTTCGGTCCGAGTTCCGGCATCTGCGCGATCAGCTGCATGCAGGTTACGGGGCCCACGCCGGGAAGTGACCGCATCAACTGCGCATCATCGGAGACCTCCGGCTCAGTCTTGATCAGTGCGCTAATATCGGCCTCGATTGCGGCGATCTCATTGTCGAGGACTTCAATGAGCCGACCGATGCGATCGGCCATGGCGCGGTCCTCGGCCTCGCTGCGCCTGTTCTTCTCCTGGGCACGCATGAGAACCAGTTGATCCCGCCGTTTTGCAAGCCCCGCCAGGGCATTGCGGGCAGGATTGGCAGCCTGCTCAGCGGCAGGCTGCATGGCCCGGGCAAAGCTCGCCAGCATCCGGGCATCGATCGGGTCGGTCTTGGCGAGCTGGCCGCTGGCGCGCGCAAAGTCCCGGGCCCGGGCCGGGTTGATCCGGGCAAAGCGGATGCCGGCCTGGCTGAGCGCCTCACGAAGCTCAAGGTCATAGACGCCCGTGGCTTCAAAGACGACCAGCACATCGCAGCGCCAACGCGCCGCGATCTGTGTGATGGCCTGCGGCGCGTTGGCGATGCGCTCCGGCACGCCCAGGCTCTCATCGAAGATATCGAGATATCGTTTGGAGACGTCGATTCCGACGTAACGAGGGCGTATGATCATGGTGCCTGTCCCTGTGATGCGAGGTCTGTTGGCGCAGCCTCGTGCAACTGTTCAGGTTGATAGATGGAACGGGCGGGAGACCGAGCCGGCTCACGGCGTCAAGCGCCAAGGACCCAACGGCTTCCCGCCCACTCCACCATGACAGGATTTCGATACACAGGGACCCAGCAGGCGGCACGCTGTGCGGAGAGATGGGCCCCGGCTCTGCATCGCACCGCTGCGCGCTGCGATGCGTCCGGGGCACGAGAGAGCTTCACTTCGTCAGCGGGCAGCCGCTGTCCTTGGCGGTGAAGAATGCCTTGTCGCCGGGGACGGTGGCGAGCAGCTTGTAATAGTCCCAGGGCTTCTTCGACTCCGCCGGCTTCTTGACCTCGAACAGATACATGTCGTGGACCATGCGGCCGTTCTCGAGCACCTTGCCGCCTTGCGCGAAATCGTCGTCGACCGGCAGCTCCTTCAGCTTCTTGGCGACGGCATCGGGATCCTTGGTGCCGGCGGCCTTGACTGCCTTGAGATAGCTCAGCGTCGCCGAATAGGTGCCGGCCTGGATCATGTTCGGCATCCGCCCGGTGCGCTTGAGGAAGCGCTCACCGAGATTGCGGCTCTTGTCGTTGACGTCCCAGTAATAGCCTTCCGTCAGCACCAGGCCCTGTGCGGCCTGCAGACCGAGGCCGTGCACTTCGGCGAGCGTCATCAAAAGACCCGCGAGCTTCTGGCCGCCGGAGACGATGCCGAATTCGGACGCCTGCTTGATCGAGTTGGTGGTGTCGAGGCCGGCATTGGCGAGGCCGACGATCTTGGCCTTGGAGCTCTGCGCCTGCAGCAGGAAGGAGGAGAAGTCCGAGGAGTTCAGCGGCACGCGCACCGAGCCGACCACCTTGCCGCCATTGGCGGTGACGATCTCGCTGGTGTCCTTTTCCAGCGCATAGCCGAAGGCGTAGTCCGCGGTGAGGAAGAACCAGGTGTCGCCGCCGGCCTTGGTCAGCGCGCCGCCGGTGCCGACGCCGAGCGCGCGGGTGTCGTAGGCCCAGTGGAAGCCGTAGGGCTGGCAGGCATCGCCCGTCAGCCGCGAGGTCGCGGCGCCGACGACGATGTCGATCTTCTTCTTTTCCTTGGACAGCTCGTGGATCGCGAGCGCGACCGAGGAGGTCGTGAGCTCCGTGATCATGTCGACGTTCTCGACGTCGTACCAGCGCCGCGCGATCGACGCTGCAAGGTCGGGCTTGTTCTGGTGATCCGCGGTGACCAGCTCGATCTTCTGGCCGAGCACCTCGCCGCCAAAATCCTCGATCGCCATCTTGGCCGCCTCGACCGACCATTTGCCGCCGTAATCGGCATAGACGCCGGACTGGTCGTTGAGGATGCCGATCTTGACGCCTTGCGCGCCAGCCGGCGCCGCCAGCACCAAAGCAGAGGTTGCGACGGCGGCCAAAAGTGCTGATTTCATCTGTTAGCTCCCAGCAGTTTTCTGTTTTGAAATCGCGCGGATATTAGGGAAGAACCCCGGCCCTGCCCATGCATTTCAAGTTGGTCGTTAGTATGGGATTCTGCGCGCCACATTCTCAGTCGTCGTCCCGGGGCGCGACGAAGCCGCGAACCCGGGACCCATAACCACAGGACGTGGTTTGGCGAAGACTCGGAGTGACCAGTTTCGCCCCACACTGCTCCCTGGGGTTATGGATCCCCGCGTCCGCGGGGATGACAGCGGAGGGTGTGGGCGACAGACGTGGCCTCACTGATTAAGCCACCATCTCCGGCTTCTTCCCCTCGTTCCGTCCCTCCGCCAGGTTCCGCACCACCACATAGAAGATCGGCGTGAACAACAGGCCGAACAGGGTGACGCCGATCATGCCGAAGAACACGGCGACACCGACCGCCTGCCGCATCTCGGAGCCGGAGCCGGTCGAGACCACGAGCGGCAGCACGCCGAGGATGAAGGCGAAGGAGGTCATCAGGATCGGCCGCAGGCGCAGCCGGCAGGCCTCGATCACGGCCTCCAGCCGCGGCTTGCCTTCGTTCTCGATGTCGCGCGCGAATTCGACGATCAGGATCGCGTTCTTTGCGGCTAGCCCCACCAGCACGACGAAGCCGATCTGGGTGAGGATGTTGACGTCCTGTCCCATGAGGCGCACGCCGATGGTGGCGGCAAGCAGGCACATCGGCACGATCAGGATCACCGCGAACGGCAAGGTCCAGCTGCCGTATTGCGCGGCGAGCACGAGATAGACGAACAGCACGCAGATCGGGAACACGTAGAGGCCGGCATTGCCGCCGGTGATCTGCTGATAGGAGAGGTCCGTCCATTCGAAGGTGAAGCCGCTCGGCAAGGTGTCGTCCGCCAGCTTCTTGATGGTGTTGAGCGCCGTGGTCGAGCTGGTGCCCGGCGCCGGCTCGCCCTGGAGCTCGGATGCGGCATAGAGATTGTAGCGCGCGACGCGGTCGGGGCCCGAGACATCCCTGAACTCGACCACGCTGCCGAGCATCACCATGTCGCCGGAGGCGTTACGCGTGCGCAGGCGCGCGAGATCGCTGGGCTCCTTCCGGAACGGGAAGTCGGCCTGCGCGGTGACGTGATAGGTGCGGCCGAACAGGTTGAAGTCGTTGACATAGGTCGATCCGAAATAGCTCTGGATCGTGTCGTTGATGTTCGAGATCGGCACGCCGAGCTTCTGCGCCTTGGTGCGGTCGATGTCGACGAAGAGCTGTGGCGTGTTGGCGCTGAACGGCGAGAACACCGAGGGGCCGAGCAGCGAGGGCGATTTGCGCGCCGCGGCGACAAGCTCGTCGGTGGCCGCAGCGAGCATTTCGGGCCCGCGGCCCTGGCGATCCTGGATGCGGATGGTGAAGCCGCCGCCGGTGCCGATGCCGGGCACGGCCGGCGGCGGAATCACGATGATGAAAGCACCCTGGATCGCGGACAGGCGCTTGCGCAGCTCGACCGTGATGGCGTTCGCGGACAATCCCTTCTTGATCCGCGCCTCGGGCTCGTCGAACACCGGGAACAGAGCCGCCGCGTTGCCGGCCTGCGTGCGCGTCGCGCCGGAGAAGCCGGCAAAGGCGGCAACGCGGACGATGCCGGGCGTATCCAGCGCGATCCGCTCGATCTCGCGCACGACCTCGGTGGTGCGCGCCAGCGAGGCCGCACCCGGCAATTGCACGGACACGATGACGTAGCCGCGATCCTGCGCCGGGATGAAGCCTTGCGGCGTGGTCGCGATCAGCCAGCCGGCGCTGCCGATCAGCACGACGTAGATCAGCAGCATCAGGACCGAATGCCGGATCACGAAATTGGCGAGGCCGGCATAGCCGTGCGCCAGCCGGTCGAACACGCGGTTGAACACGCCGGTGAAGGCGCCCCATGCCCGCGCGATGACATTCCAGTTCGCGGGCGGCCGCTTCGCCTCGTGGGGGGTGAGGATCTGCGAGGCCAGCGCCGGCGACAGCGTCAGCGAGCAGAAGCAGGAGATCGCGGTCGCAACCGCGATGGTGACGGCGAATTGCTGGAAGAACTGCCCGGAAATTCCGCCGAGGAACGCCGTCGGCACGAACACCGCGCACAGCACCAGCGCGATCGAGACCAGCGCGCCGCCGACCTCCTCCATGGTTTTCAGCGCGGCGTCGCGCCGGCTCATGCCGTGCTCGAGATGCCGCTCGACATTCTCGACCACGACGATGGCGTCGTCGACCACGATGCCGACGGCGAGGACGAGGCCGAACAGCGTGAGATTGTTGATGGAGAAGCCGAGCGCCGCCATCACCGCAAATGTGCCGACCAGCGACACCGGGATCGCGATGATCGGAATGATCGCGGGCCGCCATCCCTGCAGGAACACCAGCACCACGATGACCACGAGCAGCATGGCCTCGTAGATGGTCTTGATCAGCTCGTGGACGGACTGCGCGATGAACTCGGTTGGATTGTAACCGATGTTGTAGTCGAGACCTTTGGGGAAACTCTCCTTGAGCCTCGTCATGGTGTCGTTGATGTTTTTTGCGGTGGCGAGCGCATTGGACCCGGGCCGCTGCGTCACCAGCATCGCAACCGCGGATTTGCGCAGCAGGAAGCTGTTGGTGGAGTAGGCCAGCGCCCCGAGCTCGATGCGGGCAACGTCGCGGAGCCGCACGACGCGGCCGTCGGAGCCCGCCTTGATCAGAATGTCCTCGAACTGCTTCTGATCCTTCAGGCGGCCGGTGAAGGTCAGGTTCGGCTGGAAGGCGCGGTCGGCGATCGGCGGCTCGGCGATCTGGCCGCCCGCGATCTGCACGTTCTGGGCGCGGATCGCCGCCAGCACCTCGGCCGAGGTCAGGCCGAGATTGGCGATCCGGTCAGGGTCGAGCCACAGCCTCATCGAATAGTCGCGCGCGCCAAAGATCTGGATGTCGCCGACGCCGTCGAGGCGCAGCAACTGGTCGCGGACCTGGAGCAGCGCGTAGTTGGAGATGTAGAGCTGGTCGAACGTGTCGTCGGGCGACAGCATGAACACGACCATCAGGATGTCGGGCGAGTTCTTGCGCGTGGTGACGCCGTTGCGCTGGACTTCCTCGGGCAGCCGCGGCTGCGCGATCGCGACGCGGTTCTGCACCAGCACCTGGGCCTTGTCGAGATCGGTGCCGAGCTTGAAAGTGACGGTGATGGTGAGCTGGCCGTTCGAGGTCGCCTGGCTGTAGAGATACAGCATGTCCTCGACGCCGTTGATCTCCTGCTCGATGGGCGCTGCGACCGTGTCGGACACGGTCTGCGCGGAGGCGCCGGGATATTGCGTGGTGACGACCACGGTCGGCGGCACCACCTGCGGATATTCGGAGACCGGCAGCGTGGTGTAGGCGAGCGCGCCGACGATCAGGAGCACGATCGACAGCACCATCGCCAGGATGGGCTGGTTGATGGAGAGACGGCCGAGATTCATGACTTGTCACCCGGCTTGCCACCGGCGGGCGCGGTCTGCGGCGCGACCTTGGCGCCGACGCGGGCGCGCTGGATGCCGTTGACGATGACGCGGTCCTCCGCCTTCAACCCTTCGCGGATCACGCGCAGGCCGTCATCCAGCGGCCCGAGCACCACGGGACGCGCCTCGACGGTGTCGTCGGGCTTCACCACGAACACGATCTTGCGGGACTGGTCGGTCGCGACGGCAACATCCGGAATCAGCAGCGCCTCATAGGGCGCGCTGCCGATCAGCCTGACACGCCCGAACTGGCCGGGCAGGATCGACAGATCGGTGTTCTTGATCACCGCGCGGCTGCGTAGCGTGCCGGTGGAGACGTCGAGCCGGTTGTCGAGGAAGTTGATGGTGCCCTCATGCGACGGCTTGGTCTCGCCGGCGAGCGTCACCTGCACCGGGTTCGCCGTGTCGCGCGAGCTCGGGCGCCGGCCTTCGAACCACAGCTTGCTGTATTTGATGAAGGTCGCCTCATCCATGTCGAAATAGACGTAGATCGGATCAAGAGTGACGATGGACGTCAACAATGTCGACGTGCCGCTGTCGCTGCCCTGCACGAGATTGCCGGGACTGACGAGATGACGGCTGACGCGGCCCGTCAGCGGCGCCGTCACATGGGTGAACTCGATATTGAGCTTGGCGGCCTTCAGCGCGCCCTCGGCCTGCATCTCGGCGGCGTGTGCCGCCTGCAGGGCCTGACGGCGCTGGTCGACGGCTTGCTCGGAGACGGCGCTGCTCTGCACCAGGCTGAGGCCTCGGTCGAGCTCGCGCTTGGCAAGCTCCACCTTGGCGCGTGCGTCAGACAGCTGGCCCTCCGCTTGCGTCGCCACCGCCTCGAACGGGCGCGGGTCGATCACGTAAAGCAGGTCGCCCTGACGCACGATGGCGCCATCCTGGAATTCGACCGAGTTGACGAAGCCGCCGACGCGCGGGCGCACCTGCACCTCCTCGACCGCCTCGAAGCGCCCGGTGAACTCGTCCCAATCGGTGACGGTGCGCTTGACCGGCTGGGCGACGGTCACAGGCGCTGGCGGGGGAGCAGCGCCCTGCGAGGCCGGCTGCCCGCAACCGGTGAGCGCGAAAGTCGCACCGACAAACGCGGCGATTGCGCCCAGTCGAGCCAGGACGAGATCGTGCTTTTTGACAAACCGCTCGCTTCCATCCGGTCCGCTCATCCCAAATCCTCGCCAGTCCTCGTGCAAAAGCCGCAGGAAATGCAGGGTACGCCTCTACCTGCGGGCGCCACAAGATGGGTGGCAAAGATGAACTCTTCAAGACCGCGGTGCGCGCAATGCTCGGACGAACGCCCTGGCCGGATGGCGGGTTGACAGCCCGATAGCCGGCTTCGCGCGCGGCGATGGCCAGCGTCTTCGCGCATGACGCCCGCAATGGGCTCGGCTAAGCTCTCCCTACAAAAACAAGGCAAATTGTCCGGGAGGACAGGCGTGCACCAGGGACGTGTCGTTTTCGGCGCGATCGAGGAGGTCGTGTTCGGCCATCCCTCAGCCGGCGCCATTGTCGCGCAGATGGACCGGCTGGGAACGCGCCGCGCCTTCCTGATGGTCTCGGGCACGCTCAACCGCCAGACCGACGAAATCCAGACAATCAAGCAGGCGCTGGGCTCCCGCTGCGCCGGGCTGTTCGACGCCATGCCGGCGCATACGCCGCGCGAGGCGGTGATTGCAGCCACAAATGCAGCCCGCGAGGCTGGAGCTGATCTGATCGTCACCGTCGGCGGCGGCTCGATCACCGACGGCGCCAAGGCGGTGCAGCTTTGCCTCGCCAATGGCATCACCGACATCGACGGCATCGAGCGCATCCGCGTCCGCAAGGGCGTCGCGCCCGAGATGATCGCCCCTCACGTGCGGCAGATCAGCGTGCCGACCACGATCGCCGGGGGCGAGTTCAGCGCGATCGCCGGCGTCACCGACCGCAGCACGAATGTGAAGCAGATGCTACGGCATCCGCTGACGGTACCGCGTGCCACCATCCTCGACCCTGCCATTACCGTCCACACGCCGGAATGGCTGTTCCTGTCGACCGGCATCCGCGCCATCGACCATTGCGTCGAGGCGATCTGCTCGCATGAGACGCATCCCTATGCCGACGCGCAATCGGTCAAGGGGCTCGCCATGCTCGCCGACGCGCTGCCGCGGGTGAAGGCGGACCCTTCCGACCTCGACGCGCGGATGGACGCGCAGATCGGCACCTGGCTGTCGATGGGCGCCCTTGCCGCCGGCGTGCCGATGGGCGCGAGCCACGGCATCGGCTATGTGCTCGGCGCGGCCTTCGACGTGCCGCACGGCTACACCTCCTGCATCATGCTGCCGGCGGTGATGCGCTGGAATGCGCAGGCCAATGCCGAGCGGCAGATGATCGTCGCCGCCGCCATGGGCTTTCCCGGTCACAACGCCGCCGACGTGCTCGACGCCTTCATCCGCTCGCTCGGCATGCCGCGCAGACTCGCCGAGGTGCATGTGTCGTCCGAGCATTTCGAGACGATCGCCGAGCAGGCGATGCGCACGCCCTGGGTGCCGCGCAATCCGCGCAAGATCGAAGGCCCGGCGCAGGTGCGCGAAATCCTGCTTCTCGCCGCATGATCTGAACCGGAGGATCGATGTACACAGGTACACACGCCCGCCTGCGCCCGCTGCAGCCCGCCTTCATCATGGCGTCCACCGGCGAGGCCGTCACCTATCGCGAGCTGGAGGCGCGCAGCAACCGGCTGGCGCATCTGTTCCGCAAGCACGGCTTGAGGCGGCTCGACCATTATTCGATCTTCATGGAGAACAATTCGCGTTACCTGGAGGCCTGCGGCGCGGGCGAGCGCTCCGGGCTGTACTACACCTGCATCAACTCCTTCCTGACGCCGGGCGAGCTCGCCTATCTGCTGGTCAACAGCCAGTCGAAGATCCTGATCACGTCGGTGGCCAAGCTCGACATCGCGCGCGAGGCGATCCAGGCCTGCCCCGATATCAAGCTCTGCATCGTCGCCGATGGTCCCGGCGAGAGCGAGCGCATCGTCGGCCTTGCGGAGGTGACCGCTGGTCTGCCGGCGACGCCGATCGCCGACGAATGGCTCGGCACCGCCATGCTCTATTCGTCCGGCACGACCGGGCGGCCGAAAGGCATCCTGCGACCGCTGCCGGAGGAGCCGCCGAAGCATAATCTGCAGCTGTTCGATTTCCTGACCAAGCTCTGGCACTACCGTGAGGGCATGGTCTATCTCTCGCCGGCCCCGCTCTATCATTCCGCGCCGCAAGCTGCCGTGAACCTCACGATCCGCATGGGCGGCACCGTGATCATCATGGAGAGTTTCGATCCCGAGCGCTATCTCGAGCTGGTCCAACGATGGGGCATCACGCACACCCAGCTGGTGCCGACGATGTTCTCGCGCATGCTGAAGCTGCCGGAAGAGGTGCGAAAGCGCTACGACCTGTCCTCGCTCGAGATCGCGATCCACGCCGCCGCGCCGTGCCCTGCTCTGGTCAAGGACGACATGATCAAATGGTGGGGACCCATCATTCACGAATATTACGGCGCAACCGAAGGCCTCGGCTTCACCGCCTGCAACAGCGAGGAATGGCTCGCGCATCGCGGCACCGTCGGCAAGGTGCTGCTCGGCGATCTCCACATCCTCGACGAGAACATGCGGGCGTGCCCGACCGGGACGCCGGGCCAAGTCTGGTTCAAGACGGGATCGCCGTTCGAATATTTCAACGACCTTGAGAAGACCAGGGAGGCGCGCTCGGTCGACGGCAGCATGAGCACGGTCGGGGATGTCGGCTATGTCGACAAAGACCGCTTCCTGTATTTGACTGACCGGGCGACCTTCATGATCATTTCCGGCGGGGTGAACATCTACCCGCAGGAATGCGAGAACCTGCTGATCACCCATCCGAAGGTCGCCGATGCCGCCGTATTCGGCGTACCCAATCCCGATCTCGGCGAAGAGGTGAAGGCGGTGGTGCAGCCGATGCCCGGCGTCGTGCCGGACGCGGCGCTGGCCGAAGAGCTGATCGCGTTCTGCGCGAAATCGCTGTCGCGGCAGAAGGTGCCGCGCTCGGTCGATTTCGAGAAGGAATTGCCGCGGCTGCCGACCGGGAAGCTCTACAAGCGCCTGCTGCGGGATCGGTACTGGGGAAACAAGGCGTCAAGGATCGTGTGAGGGCACGGCTCCACTCGCTGTCGTCCCGGCGCGCAACTACTGAACGCAGCACAGGCCCCATCTCTTCGCACCTGCACTCTCACATTGTGAGATATGAACCCCTGCGGCTTCCGTCATCCGAATTGTCGAGGCGGCATGCGGCGCTATCGGGGTTGCCTCGCTCGGCTTGCGTGCTATCGTCAGGTCAAACAGGCCGCAAAAGGCCGATGTCCAGGGAGGATGAGCATGCGGAGCGTGTGGGCGCTCGCCGTAACGGCGGCGCTATCTGTGCTGACAACCTCAACCACCACGCTCGCCGGCGAGCCCAAGCAGGGCGGAACCTTGCGGATGTATCACCGCGACAGTCCGGCCAACGCCTCGATCCTCGAAGGCGCGACCTATTCGGTCAACGTGCCGTTCATGGGGGTCTTCAACAATCTCGTCATCTACGACCAGCACATCGCGCAGAACAGTCCTGACACCCTCAGGCCCGAGCTCGCCGAAAGCTGGTCCTGGAGCGGCGACAACAAGAAGCTGACATTCAAGCTGCGCCAGGGCGTCAAATGGCACGACGGCAAGCCGTTCACGTCGGCCGACGTCAAATGCAGCTTCGATCTCTTGATGGGCAAATCGCAGCAGAAGCTGCGGCAGAACCCGCGCAAGGCCTGGTACAACGAAGTCAATGAGATCACGACGAATGGCGATTTCGAGGTCTCCTTCGACCTGAAGCGGCCGCAACCCTCGCTGCTGGCGATGCTCGCGTCCGGCTATACGCCGGTCTATCCCTGCCACGTCTCTCCGGCGGACATGCGCACCCATCCGATCGGGACCGGGCCGTTCAAATTCGTCGAGTTCAAGGCCAATGAATCGATCAAGCTGACGCGAAATCCTGACTATTGGAAGAAGGGCCTGCCTTATCTCGACGGCGTCGAGTACACCATCATCACGAACCGCTCGACCGCGATCCTCGCTTTCGTCGCCGGCAAGTTCGACATGACATTCCCGACGCACATCACGATTCCGCTCTTGAAGGACATCAAGTCGCAGGCCCCGAACGCGACCTGCGTCGTCGAGCCGACCAATGTCTCGACCAACATCATCGTCAACTCGACGTCCGCGCCGTTCGACAACATCGATATTCGCCGGGCGGTGTCCCTTGCGCTCGACCGCAAAGCCTTCATCGACATCCTGTTCGAAGGCCAGGCCGATATCGGCGGCACCATGCTGCCGCCGCCTCAAGGCATCTGGGGCATGCCGAAGGACAGGCTGGAGACCATTCCGGGCTACGGCCAGGACGTGAAGGCGAACCGCGAGGAGGCGAAGAAGCTGATGCAGAAGGCGGGCTACGGCCCCGACAAGCATCTTGCGGTGAAAGTCTCGACCCGCAATCTCGCGGAATATCGCGACCCCGCCGTGATCCTGATCGACCAGCTCAAGAGCATCTACATCGACGGCGAGCTCGACGTCGTGGAAACCGCGAACTGGTTCCCGAAAGTCGCGCGCAAGGACTACATGCTCGGCCTCAATCTGACCGGCAACTCCGTCGACGATCCCGACCAGTCCTTCTACGAGAACTATTCCTGCGGCTCCGAGCGGAACTACACCAATTACTGCAACAAGGAGATCGAGAAGCTGTTCGACGTCCAATCGCAGGAGATCGACATCGCCAAGCGCAAGCCGCTGGTGTGGGAGATCGACAAGAAGCTGCAGGAGGATGTCGCCCGCCCGATCATCTTCCACGCGCGGGCCGGCACGTGCTGGCAGCCTTACGTCAAGGGCGTCACGATCATGTCGAACAGCTCCTATAACGGCTTTCGCTACGAGGATGTGTGGCTCGACAAGTAGCACGCCTGGCTGAAGATTAACGGCTCGCGGAGGGCGAAGGATGTTTGCCTATCTGGTGCGACGCCTCTTCCTGATGCTCGTGACCCTGTTCGGGATCTCGGTCGTCATCTTCGTTCTGCTGCGCATCGTGCCCGGCAACATCGTCGACATCCTGTTCGCCGCGGCCGGCTATGTCGATCCCGCCGACAAGGCCAATCTGGAGAAGGAGCTCGGCATCGACCAGCCGATGATCGTGCAATATTGGCACTGGATCAGCGGTTTTCTGCGCGGCGATCTCGGCTATTCCTATGTTTCCGAGAAGCCGGCGCTGCAGGAAATCCTGCCGCGGATCCCGATCACGGCCAAGCTGGCTGGCCTCGCGCTGCTGTTCTCGGCCTCGATCGGGATTCCGCTGGGCGTCATCAGCGCCGTCAAGCAGGGCACGCGGCTTGATTACGCCCTGCGCGTGGTGAGCCTGAGCGGATTGTCGCTGCCCTCGTTCTGGCTCGGCCTGCTCATCCTCACCGCGGCGGTCGCGATGTTCGGCCAGATACCGATCTTCAATCCAAACCCGAAGACCTGGCTCGAGGCGTTCGCGACCTACGCCGTGCCGGCCGCCGCCGTCGGCTTCCGCAGCGCGGCGCTGACCATGCGCATCACGCGGTCCTCGATGCTGGAGGTGCTGCGGCAGGATTACATCCGCACCGCGCGCGCCAAGGGTGCCTCCGAGACGGCCGTGAACTATCAGCACGCGCTGAAGAACGCGATCCTGCCCGTCATCACCGTGATCGGCATCGAGGCGGCGTTCCTGATCGGCGGCCTGATCGTCACCGAAACGGTGTTCAACATCCCCGGCGTCGCGCGCTTCCTGGTCGAGGCGATCCGCTGGCGCGACTATCCGATCGTGCAGAACCTGGTGATGCTCATCGCCGTGGTCGTGGTGGTCGCGAATTTCATCGTCGACATGCTCTACGCGGTGTTCGACCCGCGGATCAGGTACACGGATTAGGAGAGCTGTTTGGCCGCAATCGACTACGATCTCGAACTACGGCGCGCCGGCGCGCATGCCACCGGTGGATGGCGGCGCGTGCTGTTTTTGGCGCAGCGGCACGTGCTTGGCGCGGCCGGGCTCATCATCATGGGTGTGTTCGTGTTCACCGCGATCTTTGCCGACTTCATCGCGCGCTACGACCCACTGACCGTCGATTCCGCCAGCGCGCTCGCCCGCCCGAGCTGGGCGCACTGGATGGGGACCGATTCCTTCGGCCGCGACGTGTTCAGCCGCATCATCCACGGCGCGCGGATCTCGCTCGCCGTCGGCATCGGCTCGACCGCCCTCGGCGGCACGATCGGCGTGATCGTCGGGCTGACGTCGGGCTATCTGTCCGGCTGGGTCGATCTCGTCTTCCAGCGCGTCTCCGACGTGCTTCAGGCGCTGCCGCTGCTGGTGCTGGCCCTGATCATGACGGCGGCACTCGGTCCGTCCCTGCCGAACGTCATCATCGCCATCGCCATTCCGCTGATCCCGACGGTGTCACGCGTGATCCGGGCCAACACGCTGGCGCTGCGGGAGCTGCCCTTCGTCGAGGCCGCCAAGTCGATCGGCATGAGCGAGGTGCGGATTGCGCTCCGCCACGTGCTGCCGAACACGCTGGCCCCGCTGATCGTGCTCGCAACCGCCCAGCTCGGCTCGACCATCCTGACCGAGGCCTCGCTGTCCTTCCTCGGTCTCGGCATTCCCGAGCCTTATCCGTCATGGGGCCGCATGCTGTCGGAGTCCGCCGCCGAATATGTCCGCACGGCGCCGTGGCTGGTGATCTTCCCGGGCATCGCCATCAGCCTCGCCGTGTTCGGCGCCAATCTGTTCGGCGACGCGCTGCGCGATATTCTCGATCCGAGGCAACGCGGCTGATGGCGGACAAATCCGATCTCGTGCTCGAGGTGAAGAACCTGAAGACGGTGTTCTTCACCAACTCAGGGCTGTTCAAGGCGGTCGACGACGTCTCCTTCACCGTCAAGCGCGGCGAGACGCTGGCGATCGTCGGCGAATCCGGCTGCGGCAAGAGCGTCACCGCGCTCTCGCTGATGCGCCTGGTGCCCGACCCGCCCGGCCGCATCGTCGGCGGCTCCGTCACGCTCGAAGGCACCGATCTGCTGGCTCTGAATGAGGCGGAGATGCGCGCCGTCAGGGGCAACCGGATTTCCATGATCTTCCAGGAGCCGATGACCTCGCTCAATCCGGTGATGCGGATCGGGGACCAGATCGTCGAGGCCGTGCGGTTGCACCGGAACATCCCGGCCAGGGAGGCACAGACCATCGCCGTCGAGATGCTGCGCCTGGTGCGCATTCCCGAACCGGCGCGACGCGCGAAGGAATATCCGCATCAGCTGTCCGGCGGCATGCGCCAGCGCGCGATGATCGCGATGGCACTGGCCTGCCGGCCGGCGCTCTTGATCGCGGACGAGCCGACCACCGCGCTCGACGTCACGATCCAGGCGCAGATCCTGGCGCTGATCCTCGACCTTCAGAAAGAGCTCGGCACCGGCCTCGTGCTGATCACGCATGATCTCGGCGTCGTCGCGCAGACCGCGCAGCGCGTGATCGTGATGTATGCGGGGCGGAAGGTCGAGGAAGCCAGCGTCGAGGCGCTGTTCGCCGCGCCGAAGCATCCCTATACGCGCGGGTTGATGGCGTCGATTCCGGCGGTGCCGGCACCCGGCGTCGTCGCACCGGCGCGGCTCAACGAGATTCCCGGTACCGTGCCGTCACTGGTGCGGTTGCCGCAGGGCTGCGCTTTCGCGCCGCGCTGCAAGCTCGCGATCAAGCGCTGCGAGGCCGAATATCCGCCGCTGGCGGATTGGGGCGGCGGCCATCTCGCGGCCTGCTGGCGCGCGGAAGAAGTCGCGGAGGTGGCATGACCGAGGCACTGCTCGAGGTCACCGACCTCAAGAAATATTATCCGGTGCGCGCCGGCGTGCTGCGCCGACAGGTCGGCACCGTGCACTCGGTCGACGGCGTCTCGTTCTCCCTTCAGGCCGGCGAGACGCTCGGGCTGGTCGGCGAATCCGGCTGCGGCAAGTCGACGGTGGCGCGCAGCGTGCTGCGGCTGGTCGAGCCGACCTCAGGGCAGATCCGCCTCGACGGCGAGGACATCACGCATCTGTCCAAGGCGGCGCTGCGCCCGCACCGCCGCTCGATGCAGATCGTGTTCCAGGACCCGTTCGCATCGCTCAATCCGCGCATGACCGCCGGCGACATCGTCGGGGAGCCGCTCGCCGTGCACGGGCTCGCGAGCGGCAAGGACCTTGCAGCGCGGGTCGCAAAGCTGTTCGAGCAGGTGGGCTTGCGTCCCGACCAGATGCGCAACTTCCCGCATCAATTCTCCGGCGGCCAGCGCCAGCGCATCTGCATCGCGCGGGCGCTCGCGCTGGGGCCGCGCCTCATCGTCTGCGACGAGCCGGTCTCCGCGCTCGACGTCTCTATCCAAGCGCAGGTGATCAATTTGTTGATCGACCTGCAGCGGCAGCACGGCTTCTCCTATCTCTTCATCGCGCACGACCTCGCCGTGGTCGCCCATATCAGCCACCGCGTCGCCGTGATGTATCTCGGCCGCATCGTGGAGATCGCCGACAAGGACGAGCTGTTCCGCAATCCCAGGCATCCCTACACGCAGGCCCTCCTCGCTTCCGTGCCGGTCGCCAATCCGCTGGCGAAGAAGCTTGCGCCGCTGGTCGACGGCGACGTGCCGAGCCCGGTCAATCCGCCGCCGGGCTGCGCGTTTCACACCCGCTGCCGGTTCGCGATGGACCGGTGCAAGATCGAGCGACCGGCGATGCTGGATGCCGGCGACGGGCATCAGGTGGCGTGTCTGCTCAACGACGGGACGGGTCGGAGCAACGCGACGCTGTAGCCCTGTGGGGTGGATTAGCGTCAGCGTAACCCACCCCTTAGCCAACACGGAACGAAAAGTGGTGGGTTACGCCCTACGCTTGCCGATCATGCGGCAACGCGCGGATCACCGGCCAGGCCGCCAGCGCGGCAGCCAGATGCTTGAGCGTGTGGCCCGAGACGAAGTGCCCTGTCGCTTCGAAAACGATCTCGTCACCCAGTTCGAAAAGCTTGGCGAGCACATAAAAGAAGATCACGCCGCCGAGCGGCACGCCGAGCGCGCCGGGTCGAGGACGCGTCAATGCCAGTCCCACGGCGAGCGCCATGCCGCCGAACTGCACGACCACCCACGGCGTGAGATTTTCGCGTGCCACCCAGGCAGCCATCAGGCCCGCAATCATCATCAGGACCAGCACGGCTTCACCGGCACGCACGCTGATGCGCTCACCGGCCGCGATACCTAGAAAGCCCGCGAACGCGACCGCCATGCCAAGACGATCGGCGACGAGCCGCTGCGGCATGTCGGGATCCAGGTGATAAAAGCCTGAGACCAAGCACGTGAGGATCAATCCCACGAAGAACCAGCTTGCACCCACGGGGGCATCGTGGCGCGCGCGCAGTCGCTCCGAGCCCCAGACGGCCATCGCGAGAAACGCGAGGTTGCTGAGCGCGTCGCCGGCGTTGGGCACGCCGAGCCAAGTGCGAGTGTCGATGAAATGCGGGATGTGCCAGTTGGCGGCGGGCAGCGCCGGCGCGAAGAGCGTCACCAACGCCAGCGCCGAGAGTGCGCCGATCAGATATTTTTCGGATGGCTGCGGTGCGGCAAATGAGAATCGGCGGGTTAGAGCCCGTATTGCGGCGTGACCGTCGGCAGGGGACATGTGAATCTTGAATTGAACAGTGTTCAATATTAGTAGACTCAACGTGAACAATGTTCAAGATACATTTCGAGCGTCTAGCCCTCGCTCCGACCTCATTGTAATGACTTGGTTTTTCCCTTTGCTCGGAGATCAAGCATCAAAGGCGGGGCAGGCCGAAGCGCGCCATGCGCCCTCCCATGGAGAGATCGCGAACAGCAGCTCCATCGTCGCGTGCTGTGCTAGCCGGTTAATCCTGTTCCGGCCGACCAGTTGAGAACGTGGCCCCGCCCGGGCTAGATCGGCGTTTTCCAGGGAGGCGTTATTATGATGATTATGATGGCTACGAGATCATTGATCGCTTCCATGCTGCTGGCCTTGATGGCATCTCCGGCCTTCGCCGCTCCGCCCGCCAGCTGCGCCTCCAAGTTCGTCGGCGAATGGCGTCATTCGGGAAGCGGCAACCGAGGGTCCGTCTTGCGCGACGGCCGCGCGCTGTGCAGCGAGCATCCGGCGTGCGTGCAGGGCACCTGGACCTGCTCGGGCAACGTCCTGACCTACACCAACAGCCTCGGCAGCTGGAACTACACGCTGGCCCCCGGCGGCCGGACCATGTCGACTGGCACCGCCGTCTCGACCCGCATCGGCCCCGTGCCGGCCAGCGCGCGTTCGGCCGCGCCGACGCCGTCCGCACAAAGCCCTTCGTCCGATCACCCGGTGAACCCCGGCAACCCGGTCCTGCTCTGGATGATCGACAAGGTCCAAAAGACGTTTCCTTGCGACCCCAAGACAGACAAGTACAAATGCAGGCCACGGTCGCCGGAGGGCTCCCTGGGATCGAGAGGTTAGTCCTCCTGCCGCGGGCGGTCGCGGCGCGGCGCTTTGCGTCTTTGCCGCGATTCCACAGCTAGCCGACCCCGATCTCCGCCACGATTCTGCCCGTGGTGACTTGCTCGCCCTCGGCGACGTCGATCGCGGCGACCACGCCGTCGACGCCGGCCTTGTGGACGTGCTCCATCTTCATCGCTTCCAGCGTCATCACCGGCTGACCGGCCGTCACGCGATCGCCCGGCTTGACCAGGACGGCGACGACGCGGCCGTTCAGGGCCGCGCGCACCTTGCCGTCGCCGCCGTTGCTCGCGGCGGCCTTCGGCGCGGCGAGGGTGAGATCGGCGACCACGAGCGGGAGGCCGCGGTGCTGGAGGTAAAGGCGATCGCCATCGCGCAGAAATCTTGCACTGTCCATCACACCGTCATGGCGAAAGCGGATCGTATCGGCGTCGAGTTGCTCGATCTCGAACCTGTCTTGGCGATCATCGATGGCAACGGTGTAGCTGCCATCGCGCTCACGCACGATCTCAAGTTCCAATATCTGGCCCGCGATCTCGATTTTGGCCGGCAGCGGGAACGTTGCCGACAGGCTCCGGCCACTTTGCCATGACGGGGCGCGCGGGTTGGTCACGTAGAGCAGCAGGCCCGCCAAAGCCGTATCGAATGCGGCATCCGCCTGCGGCGCCAGCAACTCGTCGCGGTGTGTGCCGATGAAAGCCGTCGTCGCCTCGCCCCTGGCAAAGCCGGGATGACGCAGGCACGACATCAGGAAGGACTGGTTTGTGGTCACGCCGAACGCGGTGAGCTGCTCCAGGCCGACGATCAGCCGCCCCCTCGCCTCCTCCCGCGTCGTACCATGGCTGATCACCTTGGCGATCATGGAATCGTAGAACGGCGGGATCTCCGAGCCTGAATGCAACGCGTGCTCGACGCGGATGCCGTCAGGCACCTGCCAGCGCGCCATGCGGCCGGACTGCGGCATGAAATCGTGCGCGGCATCTTCCGAGCACAGCCGCACCTCGATGGCGTGACCGGAAAACTTGATGTCCTGCTGCTTGATCGGCAAGGACTCGCCGCGCGCAACGCGCAACTGCAGCTCGACGAGATCGAGCCCGGTGATCGCCTCGGTCACGGGATGCTCGACCTGGAGCCGTGTGTTCATCTCCATGAAGTAGAACTCGCCGCTGGCATCGAGCAAAAATTCCAGCGTGCCGGCGCCCTCGTAACGCAGCGCCTTCACCGCGGCGACCGCGACCTCGCCCATTTTTGCGCGCAGCTCCGGCGTGACCGCTGGCGACGGTGCCTCCTCGATCAGCTTCTGGTGCCGCCGCTGCACCGAGCAATCGCGCTCGCCGAGATGGATGGCGTTGCCATGGCTGTCACCGAACACCTGGATCTCGATATGGCGAGGATTCTGGATGGCGCGTTCGAGAATCACGGTGGGATCGCCGAACGCCGCCTTCGCCTCCGACCGCGCGCTGCGCAGCGCATCCGGGAACGACGCGGCGTCGAGCACGAGCCGCATGCCGCGGCCGCCGCCGCCGGCGACCGCCTTGATCATCACGGGGAAGCCGATCTTTTTGGCTTCGGCGAGCATGACCTCGTCGCCCTGATCGGCGCCCTGATAGCCTGGCACGACGGGGACACCGGCCTTCTTCATGATCTCCTTGGCACCGGCTTTGTTGCCCATCGCCTCGATCGCCTGCGGCGACGGGCCGATGAAGACGAGGCCGGCATCCTTGCAGGCTTGCGCGAAATCGTCGTTCTCGGCGAGGAAGCCGTAGCCGGGGTGAACGGCATCCGCGCCGCTCGCCTTGGCGGCGGCGATGATCGCGGCGATGTTGAGATAGGACTGGGCCGGCAAGGCTTCGCCGATGCGCACGGCCTGGTCGGCCTGGCGCACATGCAGCGCATCGCGATCCGCATCGGAATAGACCGCGACGACGCCGAGGCCGAGCTGCCGCGCGCTTCGCATCACGCGCAACGCGATCTCGCCGCGATTGGCCACCAGGACCTTGAAGAACAGCCGGTGCTGCACTGATCCGTTCCTCATGGGCGGGCCACCGAAAACTGCATGCGCTGAGGCGTGCGCGCATCGCCCTCGCGGCAGATCGCGAGCACCTCGGACAGCACCGCGCGGGTATCGCGCGGGTCGATCACGCCGTCGTCGAGCACGCGCGCGCTGGTGGAGAACACGTCCATCTGGCCGTCGAAGACGCCGATGATCTGCGCCTTCATCGCGTCCAGCTTGTCCTTCTCGATCGGCTTGCCCCGCCGCGCCGCAGCCGCCTCGGTCACGATCGCCATGGTCTCGGCCGCCTGCTCGCCGCCCATCACAGCGGTCTTGGCGTTGGGCCAGGAGAAGCAGAAGCGCGGATGGAAACCGCGGCCGCACATGCCGTAATTGCCGGCGCCGAACGAGGCGCCGCAATAGATGGTGATCTGGGGCACCGTCGCCGAGGTCACCGCCTGGATCATCTTGGAGCCGTGCTTGATCATGCCGGCCTCCTCATAGGCCTTGCCGACCATGTAGCCGGTGGTGTTGTTGAGATAGAGGATCGGCGTGCGGGTCTGGCAGCAGGCCTGGATGAAATGCGTCGCCTTGTTGGCGCCGGCGGGATCGAGCGGCCCGTTGTTGGTGATGATGCCGATCGCCTGGCCCTCGATGCGGGCATGGCCGCAGACGGTGGCCGGGCCGTAATTCGGCGCCATCTCCGTGAAGTCGGAATCATCGACGATGCGGGCGATCACCTGCTTCATGTCGACGGTGCGCTTGTGGTCCATCGGCATGATGCCGAGCAATTCGTCCTGGTCGTAGCGCGGCGGCTTGAACTCGCGCGCCGCACGGCCCGGCCGCTCCCATTCAAGGGCCGCCATGATCTCGCGCGCGATGCGAAGGGCATCGCGATCGTCTTCGGCGAGATAATCGCCGAGGCCGGAGACTTGCGTGTGCATCTCGGCGCCGCCGAGCTCCTCCTCGGTCGCGATTTCGCCGGTCGCCGCTTTCAGCAGCGGCGGTCCCGCGAGGAAGGCGCGCGTACGACCGCGCACCATGACGATGTAGTCGGACAGGCCGGTCTGATAGGCGCCGCCGGCGGTCGAGGAACCGTGCGTGACGGTCACGACAGGTAGTCCCGCCGCCGAGAGCCGCGCCAGATTGCGGAAGATGTTGCCGCCACGGACAAAGTCCTCGACGCGGTAGCGCAGGAGATTGGCGCCGGCGCTTTCGACGAGCTGCACGTAAGGCAGCCTGTTCTCCAGCGCCAGCTCCTGCACCCGCAGCGTCTTGTCGAGGCCGAAGGGCTGCAGCGCGCCGGCGTCGATGCCGGAATCACTGGCGCTGACCATGCAGCGGATACCCGAGACGAAGCCGATGCCGGCGATGACACCGCCGCCCGGCACGCTCTTGCCGGCATCCGGCACGTCGAACATGTAACCGGCGAGCGTGGAGAGCTCGATGAAGGGCGCGCCGGGATCGAGCACCAGCGCGACGCGCTCGCGCGGCAGCAACTGGCCGCGCTTGTGGAAGCGGTCCTTGGCCGCGGCGGACGCGGCGCGCGTGCGCTCTTCCAGCGCGCGCATGCGGTCGATCAGGCCGAGCATGCCGTCGCGGTTGGCGTGGTAGGCGGCACTGCCGGGGGAGATGGCGTTTTCGATGGTGGACATGACAGACCTTGATCGTCATTCCGGGGCACGCGAAGCCTGAACCCGGAATTTCGAGGTTCCGGGTTCGATGCTTCGCATCGCGCCGGAACGACAGTGATATTCAGCGATTCGTCCCAAATATCTTCCGCGCTTCCGCCGGGCTCGCGATCTCGCGGCCCGCACGCCTTGCGCAGGCGGCGATGGCCTCGATCAGCTGGCCGTTCGACGTCACCTTCTTGCCGTCGGCGAGATAGAAGGTGTCTTCGAGACCTGTGCGCAGATGACCGCCGAGCTCGGCACAGCGCTGATGCAGCGGCCAGATCTCCTCGCGGCCGATGGCGGTGACCTGGAAATGCGCCTCGGGGCGCTTCAGCTTGATCAGGATCGGCAGCAATTCAGGGTCGGCGGGCATGCCTGAGGCGACGCCCATCACGAAGTTATATTCGAGCGGTCCCCTGTACATGCCGACCTGGTGGTACATGCCGACGCAGCGGACGATGCCGACGTCGAAGCATTCGAACTCGGGGATTGTGCCGACCGCGTTCATGACGTCGAGATAGTCCTTCACCTTCTCGACCGCGTTGTCGAACATCATCGGCGGCCAGGCCCAACTGTTGTCGGCCTTCACCTTCAGATAGTTCAGCGAGCCGGCGTTGCAGGCCGCGATCTCGGGCTTGGTCTCGCGGATGCAGTCAAGCGCGCCGGAGTAGTTCGGCCCCGACACGCCCGAGGTGTGGTTGATGATGACACCGGGGCAGGCTTCCCGGATGGCCTGCTGGATCTCCTTGCTGACAGCGACCTCCCAGGACGGCAGGTGCCCCTTGCCCGGCGCCTGCTGGCGCAGATGGATGTGCATGATGGACGCGCCGGCATCGAACGCAGCCTTGGCCTCCCGCGCCATCTCTTCGGGCGTCACGGGCACGTTGTGCTGCTTGGGGTCGGTGAGCACGCCGTTCAGCGCGCAGGTGATGACGGCCTTGTCGCTCATGCCAATGATATCTCGCACGTTGAGAATTCAACGATTGCGATCATGTGATGGGCGGCATGTGGCTTCTTGCGCGGAGAAGCTGGAAAAAACGACGAATCGTAGGGCGGGTTAGCCGAAAGCGTAACCCGCCACTTCTGCCTCCGAGGAGATCAAAGAGGCGGGTTACGCTGCGCTAACCCGCCCTACCAAGGATAACGAGCGGAGTTAACTCGCTTCCGCCAGCCGCACCGTCTCGGTGCTGCGATAGATCGCAAGATCGCGCGAGCCGACGAAGATCGCGCGCGGCTTCAATCCGTAGAAGCGACGGATCGAGTGGCTGAAATGGGTGGAGTCGGGATAGCCGATGTCCTGCGCGAGATGGGCGAGGTTGAGATCCTGATTGGCGAAGTGCAGCAAATGGCGCGCACGCTTCCAGGCGCGGAAGGAGCGGAAGGAGATACCCGTCTCTTCCTTGAACAGATGCAGGAAGCGCGAGGCCGAGAGGCCTGCTTCCGCCGCACAGGTGTCGGCAGTCACCGGCTCACCGGAGAAACGCTCGATGCGGGCGACGGCGCGGGTCACACGCGGATCGAGCACGCGGCGCGGCAGCGCCTCGCCAAAACACATCTCGTCGAACTCGGCGGTGGTGATGTCGCCATAGCGGCGCTGGCGGAGTAGCGCGTAGGCGGCCAGGATCTTGCGGGCATAGGCGGCCTTGTCCGGCCCCCGCAGCCGCTCGGCCAAGGCCTCGATCACGCCGTCCGGCATGCTCTCCGGCTCCAGCGTCACGCTGATGGCGGTGCGATAATCGCTGGCAATGGAGTGTCGCTGGTTCGGCAGGGTGACGAACAACTCGCCGGTGGCAAGCGTGTCATCGATCGTGAGATGCAGGCTGCCCTTCACCGCGACATAGACATGGCAGCAACCGGGGGTTCGCTTCCGGGGCCGTCCGAGCAGGCCGGCGTAAAATACCCGCTCCGGCGTGATCAGCATGAGATGGTCGGATTCGCGACCTTTATCTTCCATTGGGGTCCTCCTCGCGCGGCTCTCTGGCCGCTGCGGACGGAGGTCACCTTAGCCGAAATTTGGGCGCTGTCACGACGCGATAGCGCTGTCATGGAGCGCAAAGCGTTGGCATTCCAGGACGGCGGCGAGCCGTTCGGGACCATCGCGGGTCTGTAGTTCCCGACCTGTGAAGGCTCACGCCCTCACGCGCGGTGCAACATTCTGCTCGGCGCCGGCCCTTTGCTCCGCAGCAACAGCACGCTTGAAACCGTCGCGCTGCTGCAGGCGCGCCCAATAGGCTGCGACATTTGGCCCAAAATCCTTGGCGAGCCCGATATTATCGGCCAGCCGGAGGGCGTAGCCGATGACAATGTCAGCGGCAGTGAAACGCCCTGCGCACAAGGTTTCGGCATTCGCGGTCGCTGCCTCAACGGCGCGCAAGCGTCCCAGGAACCATTTTGCGTAGTCGGTCGCGACCTGCGGATTGCGGCGCTCTTCCGGCTCGAGCTGGGTGTATCGGAGCACCAGCGTCTGCGGAAAGGTTAACGTGGCATCGCTGAAATACATCCAGTTCAGGAACGCGCCATAGGCGGGATCTTCCGGCCCGACCATTAGCGGCGTCGGCCCGTGCTTGATGCCGAGATAGTGGCAGATGCCCGACGACTCCGTCATCTTGGTCTCGCCGTCGACCAGGAAGGGAATCGTGCCGAGCGGATTGAGCGCCAGATATTCCTTGGCAAAGACCCGCGGCGGGAACGGCAGCATCTTCAGTTCGTAAGATAGCCCCATCTCCTCCAGCATCCAGAGCGGACGGAACGAGCGCGCGGCGTCGCAATGATAGAGCGTGATCATCAGGCGTTTCCTTTACTCCCCGGCAGCGTGCCCATCATCTTGCACAGGACCATCAGCATGACCTCGTCGGCACCGCCGCCGATCGAGGTCAGGCGGCTGTCGCGATAGGCGCGGCTGACGGGCGTCTCGTTGGTAAAGCCCATCCCACCCCAATATTGCAAGCAGGCATCGGTGAGCTCGCGGCCGAGCCGGCCGGCCTTCAGCTTGGCCATGGTCGCGAGCCGCGTCACATCCTCGCCCGCGACCAGCTGCTCGGCGGCGCGATAGATCAGCGCGCGCAGCAGCTCGACCTCGGTCTGCATCTCGGCGAGCTTGAAGTGCACGACCTGGTTGTCGAGAATACTTTGGCCGAAGGCCTTGCGATTGCGGGTGTATTCGATGGTCTGGTCGATGATGTATTCGTGCGACTTCAGGCAGGCCGCCGCACCCCAGAGCCGCTCCTCCTGGAACTGGATCATCTGGTACGTAAAGCCCTTGCCCTCTTCGCCGATCCGGTTGCGCTTGGGCACGCGGACATTGTCGAAGAAGATCTGCGCCGTGTCCGACGAGCGCATGCCCATCTTGTCGAGCTTTCGCGCGATGGTGACGCCCTTGCTCTTCATGGGCACGCAGATCAGCGATTTGTTGCGGTGAACGGGCCCGTCGCCGGTGTTGGCGAGCAGGCAGATCCAGTCGGCTTGCGTGCCGTTGGTGATCCACATCTTGCCGCCGTCGATCACGTAATCGTCGCCATCGGAGCGCGCCTGCGTCTTGATCGAGGCGACGTCGGAGCCCGCGCCGGGCTCGGAGACGCCGATGCAGGCGACGAAATCGCCCGAGACCGAGGGTGCGAGGAATTCGCGGCGCACCTCGTCCGAACCGAAGCGCGCCAGAGCCGGCGTCGCCATGTCGGTCTGCACCCCGATCGCCATCGGCACGCCGCCGCAGGTGATGGCGCCGAGTTCCTCCGCCATCATCAGCGCATAGGAATAATCGAGGCCGGAGCCGCCGAATTCGACCGGCTTGTTCAGCCCGAGGAAGCCGAGGCTGCCCATCTTCTTGAACAGCTCGTGCGCCGGGAAGATGTCGGCCTTTTCCCATTCATCGACGTGCGGATTGATCTCATTGGCGATGAATTTCTGCAGGGAACGGCGGATGTCGTCGTGGTCGGCGGTGAATAGCATTTCTTCCTCTTCGTCATTCCGGGGCGCGCGCAGCGCGAAGTCACAACCCCATCTGCCGTGACGCCAGATCCTTCATGATCTCCTCGGTGCCGCCGCCGATGGCGTTGACCTTGACCTCGCGGTAGATGCGCTCGGCCTTGATGCCGCGCATGAATCCGGCGCCGCCAAAGATCTGCACGGCTTCGGAGGCGCAGAACGCCATGGTCTGCGTCGCCTGGTTCTTCATCATGCAGATTTCCGCGACCGGGCTCTCGCCCTGCTCGAGCCGCCAGGCCAGCATCTCCAGCATCGCCTGACTTGCCGCGACCTTCTGCGCCATGTCGACGATCTTGTGGCGGATGACCTGGTGCTGGGCGAGCGGCTTGCCGAAGGTCTTGCGCTCCTTGGCATAGGCGATGGCCTCGTCGAGGCAGACCCGGGCGAAGGCGGTGCAGCCCGCCGCCATGCCCATGCGCTCGCTGTTGAAATTCTGCATGATGATCTTGAAGCCCTGGCCCTCCTCCCCGATCAGGTTTTCGGCCGGCACGCGGCATTCGTCGAAATGCAAGGTCGCGGTGTCGGAGGCCCACCAGCCCATCTTCTTCAGCTTGGTGCGCGACAGGCCCGGCGTATCGCCCTCGATCAGGAGCAGGCTGACTCCGCCGGCGCCCTCGCCGCCGGTACGCACGGCGACGGTCAGATAATCGGCGCGCATCCCCGAGGTGATGAAGGTCTTCTCGCCGCTCACGACGTAGTGATCGCCGTCGCGCCGCGCCCTCGTGCGGAGGTTTGCAACGTCAGAGCCGCCGCCCGGCTCGGTGATCGCGAGCGCGGAGATCTTCTCGCCTGCCAGCACCTGCGGCAGCACGCGCGCCTTCACCTCGGGCCGAGCCGCCCGCGCGATCGGCGGCGAACCGATGGTGTGGCTCATCAGGCTGGCGCTGACGCCGCCGGCCCCGGCACGCGCGAGCTCCTGGCTGGCCACGATCTTCATGAACTGATCGGCGGCGATCCCGCCATATTCCTCGGGGAATCCCAGGCCCAGCAGGCCGATCTCGGCGGCCTTGCGATAGAGCCCGCGCGGGAATTCACCGGCCTCGTCCCACTCATGGGCGAACGGCGCGATCTCCTTGTCGACGAAGCGTCGCATCACGTCGCGAAACGCGTCGTGCTCGGCGGTATAGAACGGGCTCTTCATCGCACTCTTGCCCCATAGGCGGATTCGTCTCAGCTACCATCGCTGGAACATGGCCGGTCCACTTGCGCGCAGTGGCTGACAGGAGCCGGCGCTTCGGGAAAGGCCGCAAGCCAGCAACTCAACGCAAGACGATTTTCCCCGCTCGCAGGCCAACTCTGGCGCAAAAAAACGTTGCTGCACAGACTCCGGCTGGCCCCAGGGCCACGCCGGGCATGGTGCGCCGAGGGAGGTATTCTTGGCCGTTCGCTACTACGACTGGATCGTCCATCATGGCCGCCGCACGCCTGACAAGGTCGCGGTCATCGACCTCGCGAGCGAGCGCCGTTTCACCTATTCGCAGCTCGATGCCCGCGTCTCGCGCCTCGCCTCGTTCCTGCGCCACACGCTCAACATCTCGCGCGGTGACCGTGTCGCGGTGCTGGCGCTGAACACCACCGATACGCTGGAGGTGCAATTCGCCTGCGGGCGCCTGGGCGCCATCTTCGTGCCTTTGAATACCCGCCTCACCGTCCCCGAGCTTCAATTCATCACCAGCGATTGCGCGCCGAAGGTGATGATCCACGACACCGATCTTGCCGAGACTGCGCTTGCCGTCGCAACGCGTTGCGGTGTCACGACGAGCCTGCTGCTCGGCCCCGGCGGGTCCTATGAGGCCGGCATCGCCGCCGCGAAGCCGCTCGACCGCGCCGAAGAGGTCACGCTCGATGATGTCTCGACCATCATGTACACATCGGGCACGACGGGCCATCCGAAGGGCGCGACCATCACCCATGGCATGACCTTCTGGAATTGCGTCAATCTCGGCGGCCCCGCCTGCATCGGGCCGGCCTCGGTGCTGCTCACCGTGCTGCCCCTGTTCCACACCGGCGGTCTCAATTGCTACACCAATCCCGTGCTGCATGCCGGCGGTACCGTGATGATCATGCGCGCCTTCGATCCCGGCGCCGCGCTCGGCCTGATCAACGATCCCGCGCAGGGCATCAACGTGTTCTTCGGCGTGCCCGCGATCTACCAGTTCATGGCGCAGCATCCGGCCTTCGCGACCACCGATCTCAGCCGGCTGATCGTCGGCGGTGTCGGCGGCGCACCGATGCCGGTGCCGCTGCTCAAGGTGTGGGAAGCGCGCGGCGTCGCCCTGCAGCAGGGCTACGGCATGACTGAGACCTCGCCGGCCGTGCTGGTGCTCGATCGCGAGGATGCGGCGCGCAAGGCCGGCTCCGCCGGGAAACCGGTGCTGCATACCGAAGTGCGCATCGTGCGCCCCGACGGCAGCGATGCCGATGTGGGCGAACTCGGCGAACTCTGGGTCAAGGGACCCAACATCACGCCGGGCTACTGGAACAGGCCGGAGGCGAACAAGACCTCCTTCACCGACGGCTGGCTGCACACCGGCGACGCAACGCGCGTGGATGAAGAGGGCTTCTACTACATCGTCGACCGCTGGAAGGACATGTACATCTCCGGCGGCGAGAACGTCTATCCGGCCGAGGTCGAGAACGTCCTGCATCAGCTCGAGGCGATCGCGGAAGCCGCCGTGATCGGCATCCCCGATCCGCAATGGGGCGAGGTGGGCCTTGCCATCGTCGCGGTCAAGCCAGGGCAGAAGCTGACCGAGGCCGATGTCTTCACGCACTGCATGGCCAATCTGGCGCGCTTCAAATGCCCGCGCCAGATCCGCTTCGTCGACGCGCTGCCGCGCAACGCCACCGGCAAGATTCACAAGCCGACCTTGCGCAAGGCGTTCTCGGTGGCCTCCGAGGTCGACAAGAAGGTCGCCAACGCCTGACCAGAGCGCCCCTCGCGGGCGCTTTTCTTTTTGAAGTGCCTGCCAACCCACAAGAAACCCAAGGAATTTCCATGAAGAACAAGAAACTCTCCCTGCTCGCGGCGGCGGCAGCCCTGACATTGCTCTCGGCCCAGAGCGTCCAGGCGCAGAAGAAATACGATACCGGCGCCAGCGACACCGAGATCAAGATCGGGAATGTCGAGGCCTATTCCGGCCCCGCTTCCGCCTACGGCGTCATCGGCAAGACCGAGGAAGCCTATTTCAAGATGATCAACGATCAGGGCGGCATCAACGGCCGCAAGATCAGCTGGATCTCCTACGATGACGGCTATTCGCCGCCCAAGACCGTGGAGCAGGTCCGCAAGCTGATCGAGAGCGACGAAGTGTTCCTGGTGTTCAACGCGCTGGGCACGCCGACGCAGACCGCCGTGCAGAAATATCACAATGCCAAGAAGGTACCGCAGCTCTTCCTCGCTACCGGCGCCAGCAAGTGGAACGACCCGAAGAACTTTCCCTGGACCATGGGCTTCCAGCCCAGCTATCGGGTCGAAGCCCAGATCTTCGCCAAGTACATCCTGAAGGAGAAGCCGGACGCGAAGGTCGCGATCTTCTATGCCAACGACGACTTCGGCAAGGACTACCTCGCCGGCATCAAGGACGTGTTCGGCGACAAGGCATCGAAGCTGATCGTGGCCGAAGAAAGCTACGAGACGTCGGAGCCGTCGATCGACGCCCATATCGTCAAGCTCAAGGGCACCGGCGCCGATGTCTTCGTCAACATCGCCACCCCGAAATTCGCGGCTCAGGCGATCAAGAAGATCGCCGAGCTCGAGTGGAAGCCGATGCATCTGATGACCGACGTCTCGGTCTCGATTGGTGCGGTGATGAAGCCCGCCGGCCTCGAGGCCTCCGAGGGTGTGCTGTCCGCCGGCTACCTGAAGGACGCGTCGGATCCGCAGTGGAAGGACGATGAGGGCATGAAGAAGTTCATGGCCTTCATCGACAAGTACATGCCGGGCGCGAACATTTCGGATGCGAACCTCGTCTACGGCTATGCAGCGGCCCAGACCATGGTTCAGGTGCTGAAGCAGGCAGGCGACAATCTCACGCGCGAGAACGTGATGAAGCAGGCTGCGAGCCTGAAAGATTTCACGCCCGATACGCTGATCCCGGGGATCAAGATCAACACCTCGGCCAACGATTTCGCACCGATCGAGCAGCTCAAGATGTGGCGCTTCAAGAAGGGCCAGTGGGAGCTGTTCGGCGACATCATCAGCGCCGAAACCGGCGGCTGAGGCGGCCCTGCCGCACCGCAAGACACCGAATGGCGGCTGCGAGGCCGCCATTCTTCTTGCCGGCGAACCGACAAATCCTTCATCCCGTCGCGATGGCCGCAGGAAAGGGATTTGCACCGCCCGGCTCGCGCTTCCGTTCCAGGTCGATCGACACCACGGCCAGACCGAGATGGCGCGCATCGCCGCTACCACTGAATGGCGGGCATATCCATGCAAGGATCGCCGTGCCGGATGACGGCAGATCGAGCTCCAGCGTGTAGCTGTCACGACCGATCACGATCGCGGCCGGATCGACGCGCGCGCCATCGAGATAGAAATACGCGCCGATCCTCCCCAGCGAGGCACGGAGAGCGGGACTTCGAATGCAGACCGTGTTGCGGCCGGGACGTCCGTTGATGCGAACGGCAGCCTGCGGCTCGCTCCAACGGAAGGTGTGACCAGCCGACACCTCCACCTCGTGGAATCCCACTTGTGCAATGACATGTTCGCCAAGCGGGCCGGCAGTGGGAATGGGAACCTGTTTGAGGCGATGAATGCAGTCGAGCCTCTGAAGCCGGATCAGCGAGGCGATGTACCGCCTCAGCCATCGCTCGATCGCGTTGCTCGCCCCGACGATCGTCAAGAGGGACAGCACGGCGCGCGCTCCTGATGCCGCCAGCCGCGCGGAGACGCGCGCGGGAAGATCGCCGAGCAGCGCCGGCGCCACCCAGCGACGGAAGGCGCGCAGCTTCTCGTCGGGCCGCTTCCAGCCTCGGCCCGCAAGGCTGTAACGCAAGAGCGCGTTCAATGCGTGGCGAGCGAGCGAAGCATCGCTTTTGTCCCGCTCGCTCCACTCGACCGGCACGTCGAGCAGCTCGCTGCCGGGATCGCGGCGCGCCTCGCCGAGATAGCGGATCTCGCCCTGCACGAAATCGAGCGTGAACGTCTTCAGCTCGCCGATCTCGCCGATGTAATAATGATGGAAGCGCGCCTCTTCCAGATAACCAATGGCATAGCCTCGCGCGTGATACGCCGCAGCCAGCACCCATTCGGCGAAGTGGCCGAGCTCCTCGCGCAGGCCGCCGCATTCCCAGTAGACGTCACGCCGCGTCACGAAGCACTGATCGAGCACTTTGCGCCAGGGATGCTGCTTCATGCCGAACTCGATGTCGGCCTGGTACATGGCGGCCTCTGCCACCGACAACCGGTTGTGGCAGATCGGGACCGAATGGCAGGAAAAGCCGGCCCAGTCGGGATGCGCCTCGATGGCGCGGATGCACAGCTCGATCACGTTGGGCTCTGGCCAGCAGTGCGATTCGGTGAAGAACAGATAGCGGCCGCGGGCTTTGGTGGCGCCGAATGCGCACAGCCCGATGTCATGTTCGGACTCGGTGAACTCGATACGGGCCTTGTCGGCGGCCAGCGCCTCCAACTCCTCTCGCGTCTTGAAATCCGGCGGCACGACCAGAATGATTTCGTAGAGCGATTTGTCCGCGGTCTGCGAGGTCCAGCCGAGCCAGGACTGCTCCCATTGCCCGCGGTGATATTCGAGCGGGATGATGATGGAGAACAGCGGAGTTCCGCCGTCGTTTCGCGCGGGCGCGTCCTGCATGGCAGATCCTTATAGACACATGCGAAGCCGCAGCAGGACTATTTCTCGCGGACTATAGCGTCAAAAACAGCGCAAAGGATTCATCAACCGTGCGGCGCAGATGCTTTCGATACAGGGCATGGTTGGCATCATCGGGCGCAACCCGCCCCAGGGACGGCTGGGGGATGTTCCTGAGGGGCACGTAGGCGATCGGCGCCGCGATCGGTGTGAGCTGCGAACCCGGGCCTGCACGCAGCGTCGAGATGATGCCGTACATCTCGCCGGCGACCGTCGGCCGCGACACCGTGATCACGCGATGCTGGCCGTGCTTGATGATGACGAGGTAGATGAAGCCGGACTGATGGGGAACGGCGACCTCACCGGTATGCTCGTAAGCGGCATCGGTCCGATCGCCCTCGCGGAAGACCAGTGACGAGACCTTCGGCTCCCAGACAATCTCGGTGCGGTAGGCGAAAATCGCATCCTTGTCACCGAAGGACGGCCGCAACGTGATGTAGACGTCCTCGAGCCAGGTCACGGCGCGATGCGCGTAGGAGCCGAGACTGTCGGGAGCGACATCGCTGGCGGGCTGAGGCGCCAGCACGACGGGATTTTTGCGCAAGGAGACGCCCAGCGCCTGCTCCAGCCGGACCGTCGTCGCCAGCGTGAACGGCCGCCGCCCGCCGAGCACCTTCTCCAGCGTCGACAGGCTGAGCTTGGCCTGCTCGGCCAGCGTCTGCCGGGAGATCCGGCGCCTGGCGAGCTCCTCGCGAATGGTCTCGGCGATCTCGCGGCTCTGCTCGTCCGAAAGCTGCCTGTCGGTCAGTTTGTCCTGCATCTGCATCGTGGGCCCCGCTTCCAGCACGGCCATTCTAGCAGGCCGGACAAACCAGCACAAAACCGCACATGGCCCCCTCGGGCACGGCGCACCCGGCCGGGCGTGGCGGAACATTGCCGATCATTCTGCTCGCGACATCGGCCCCTCCCGGCGAATGCTCGGAGCCAGCAAACGTCCTTTCGGGAGCAGGTCAATGGACACCTACGACGCAGCCGACAACGAAGAGCACCCCCTGTTGAAGGGGCTGATCAAGCTCGGATTGTTTCTTCTCGCGCAGGGCATCGCGGTGATGCTGATGGCGTTCGTAGCGCTGCTCGTCAGCTTCGGGACGAGCTGGTCGGCAACGACCGAGCAGGCCAGCCTGCTCCAGCCCGGCGAGGCCAAGTCCGGAAGCCTGCTCCTGAAGGACGACGGCGCTTACACCGAGGCGATCCGCCTCGGCATCGACGTCGACATCACCGTTTCCGGCCCGACCTTGCGCGCCCGGATCACTCAGGTTTTCCGTAACCCGACCCAGGATTGGGTCGAGGCAACCTATGTCTACCCGCTCGCGACCGGCGGCGCCGTCGATACGCTGAAGATGGTGGTCGGCGATCGCGTCATCGTGGGAGACATCAAGGAGCGGCAGCAGGCACGCGTGATCTACGAAGAGGCGCGCCGCGCCGGTCAGAGGGCCGCGCTCACCGAGCAGGAACGGCCGAACATCTTCACTAATTCGGTTGCCAATATCGGCCCCGGCGAAACCGTGCTGGTGCAGATCGAATATCAGGAGCCTGTCCATCAATCCGGCAACGAATATTCGCTCCGCCTGCCGCTGGTGGTCGGACCCCGCTACAATCCGGCGCCGATCGTCCAGAGCGTCGACTTCCGCAAGGACGGGTCGGGTTGGGGCGCGGCGACGTCGGACCCGGTCGCAGACCGTGACCGCATCTCGCCGCCTGTGCTGGACCCCGCCAAGTCTGCGCCGGTCAATCCGACCGGCATCACGGTGCGCCTGAAGGCCGGCTTTGCGCTTGGCGAGGTCGCGAGCCACCACCATAAGGTCACGATCGAGAGCCCGGACAGCACGACGCGCGTCGTCACGCTCGCCGACGGCGTCGTCCCAGCCGACCGCGACTTCGAGCTGACCTGGAAGCCTGCCGCCGAGAAGGCGCCGTCGGTCGGCTTGTTCCGCGAACATATCAGCGATGCCGATTATTTGCTTGCCTTCGTCACCCCGCCGCGCGCCGAGCAGACAGCGCAAAAGCCGCTGCCGCGTGAGGTCGTGTTCGTGATCGACAATTCGGGGTCGATGGGCGGCACGTCGATCGTCCAGGCCAAGGCGAGCCTCACTTACGCGCTCTCCCGCCTCCAGCCGGCCGACCGCTTCAACGTCATTCGCTTCGACGACACCATGGACATGCTGTTTCCCGCGTCCGTGCCGGCGGATGCTGCGCATGTCGGCGAGGCGACCTCGTTCGTGAGCGCTTTGCAGGCGCGCGGCGGCACCGAGATGGTGCCGGCGATGCGCGCCGCGCTGGCCGACAAGCTCGGCGACACCGGCATGGTCCGGCAGGTCGTATTCCTGACCGACGGCGCAATCGGCAACGAGCAGCAATTGTTCGAAACGATCACGGCGATGCGCGGCCGCTCGCGGGTCTTCATGGTCGGCATCGGGTCGGCGCCCAACACCTATCTGATGACCCGCGCCGCCGAGCTCGGCCGTGGGGCCTTCACCCATATCGGTTCGGTCGAGCAGGTCGAGGAGCGCATGCGCGGCTTGTTCGCCAAGCTGGAAAACCCGGCCGTGACCGGCCTCACCGCAAAATTCTCCGAGGCCACGGCCGACGTTACCCCGGCGATCATCCCCGACGTCTGTCGCGACGAGCCGCTGGTGCTGGCGGCTAGGCTCGACAAGCTCGCAGGCTCGCTCGAGATCAGGGGACGCGTCGGCGACCGTCCGTGGTCGGTGACGCTGCCGCTGCAAAATGCCGCCGAAGGCAAGGGCCTGTCGAAACTCTGGGCCAAGCGCAAGATCGGTGACGCCGAAGTGGCACGCGCCATGCGGGAGCTCGCGCCTGAGGCGGCCGACAAGGCGATCCTGACGCTGGCGCTCGACCATCAGATCGTCACGCGCCTGACCAGCCTTGTCGCCGTCGACAAGACGCCGAGCCGCCCCGAAGGCGCGCCGCTCAAGCTCAGCGAATTGCCGATCAACCTGCCGGCCGGTTGGGATTTCGAGAAGGTGTTTGGCGAACGGCCGCAGATCCCGCCGCTGCTGCGTGAACGCCACGCCGATGCGAGCACATCACCGTCGACGCGGCGCGCGACGCCTGCAGCGCCCGACGCGATCCGTCTGCCCAAGACGGCAACCTCGGCCGAGCTGAAGATGATCGGAGGCTTCGTCCTGATCGTGCTCGCCTTGTTGCTGTTCGTGTTCAACCGGCGTCGGCTCTTGCTCACCAACGCCGCTTGAGAGAGGAGCACCCCGACTCCTCTGTTAGCGCGCGCGGTCGCCCGTCCCGTACCCAACGGCCCCGCGCGCCTTTTTCTCAACGTCATTGCGAGCAGCGAAGCGACGAAGCAATCCAGGCTGCCGCTCAGGGGACAGCTTCGCGTCGCTCGCAATGACGGAAGGGAAACACAATGCCCCGCCTGCTATCTCCTCTGGTTCTCGCCCTGATCGGCCTCATCCTGTTCGGTGACGGCACCTACATCCATGCCAAGGCGTGGCTCGCGCAAGTGCTGCTGGAGCGCGCCTTCGACAGAAGCCTTGCGACCGGCGAAATGATCAAGCCGTGGTCATGGGCCGACACCTGGCCGGTGGCCCGGATCGAGGTGAAGCGGATCGGCGCCAGCGCAATCGTGCTGGAAGGTGTCAGCGGCCAGGCACTTGCTTTCGGACCAGGCCATATCCCCCAAACGGCTGACGCCGGCGAACGCGGAGTTGCCGTATACGCAGCACATCGTGACACACATTTCCGCTTCTTGCGGAACGTTGCCATCGGAGACGTCATTGAGATCACCCGCCGCGATGGCAAGCAGTACCGCTACCGGGCGGATCATGCGGACGTTGTCCGTTCCGACGCGCCGAGCATCGATCCTTCAACGCAGAGTAGAGAGCTCGCGCTTGCAACCTGCTGGCCGTTCGACGCCGTCACATCCGGCCCGGAGCGCTATGTCCTGCATGCCACCTTGATCGAAACAGGTGAATAGCCGTTCGCAATCAGGTCCGTCCGGGATCGATCGAACCTCCCAAATCACGCCGGACAGGCCCGGGCTTCTGGCGCCACCGCCCGGAGCGCTGTAAGATTAGCCCATTGATTTTTGTACGTTGCGATTTCTGAAAGAGCGATAATGGACGACGAGTTCAGGCAGCGCCTCGAACAGCGATTGGAGCAGCTCGAAAATCGCGTCGCGCTCCTGGAAAGGAACCAGGATCTCATCGCCGCCGGGCAGAGACGGTCCTCGCTCCGGAGCCTGTGGCGGCGGCCGCCGATCTGGACCTTCGAGCAATATCCGCCGCGCCTGCTCAATCTGACGTCTTTTCCGCCAGCACCCTCGATTCCCGAGAATGCACCGCGGATCGCGATGGTCACGCCGAGCTACAACCAGGCGCAATATCTCGGGGCCACGATCGAGAGCATCGTCGGTCAGAACTACCCGAACCTGCATTATCACGTTCAGGACGGCGCCTCGATCGACGGCACGACGGATCTCCTGAAGCGTTGCGGCGTGAGCATCAGCTGGAAGAGCGAACCTGACAACGGGCAGTCGAACGCCATCAATCTCGGCTTCGCCGGCGTCGACAGCGAGATCATGGCTTATCTCAACAGCGACGACATGCTGCTGCCCGGGACGCTCGCCTATGTCGCCAATTATTTCACGTCGCACCCGCATGTCGACGTCGTCTACGGCCATCGCGTCTTCGTCGATCGCGAGGGGCTCGAGGTCGGCCGCGCCGTGCTGCCGCCCCATGACGGACGCGCGCTGCAATATGCCGACTACATCCCGCAGGAGACGATGTTCTGGCGCAGGCGCGTGTGGGACAGGATCGGGCCGCTCGATGAGAGCTTCCACTATGCGATGGATTGGGACTTCATCCTGCGGGCACAGGCCGCAGGATTCAAGTTCGTGCGGCTGCCGCGATTTCTCGCCTGCTTCCGAATCCATGACGCCCAGAAGACGGCATCAACCTATGCGATCGGCGTCCGGGAGATGGGCATCTTGCGGCGGCGCGTTCTCGGCTTCGATCCGACACAAATGCAGATCCGCCGCGCCATCGCACCGTATCTCACGCGGCAGCTCGTCTTCCACTACGCCCACAAGCTGAGCCTGCTGAGGTACTGAGCCCGCGGAGATCAGCGCCCTCCTGACGCACCGACATCGTCATCGAGCCAGATCCGCTCGAGGCCGATGCCGAGCGGTCGCGCGTCGAAGCTCAATCCGAGATCGGCGGGCGAGCGCGGATCGGAGAGCGACAGGCTGATGGTCAGCGTCCCGTCGGCGGCAATCGCGGCGGGATCGAGCATCAACCTGCGCTGGCCCGCGAAGGCCTCTTTCGAAAACGTCAATTGCTGCTGCACGCCGTTGCCGACGCGGCAAACCGCGTGCAGTTGTGGATTTCCGTCGGAGACGAACGCCCGGCACGCCAGCACGAGCGCGACCGGTCGAGACGGAACGGGGTGGACGGCGAAGCGGAGCACGCAATTCCTGGCGACGGACCAGGTGCCCCATTGCTCCGGCTCGCTCCATCCCTCGATCAACGCAGCGACGCCAGCACCACCACGCGCGAATTCGAGCTGCTCGGCGCCGAGGACGGGCGCGGACACCGGGGCCTCCAGCGCAGCCGGATCGAACGGCTCCTGATCCGGAACGAATTGCGCGATCACACGCACGGCATCCGCGATCGAATTGAGCCCGAGCACGGAACCGTCCAGCTCGTAAACCACATGGTTCTGTCCGGTGACGCGGACACGCTGGCCGGGTGGTGGCGGCCGATCCGCAAGGCGGGCGGGGATGACGATGTCAGCGACGTCGAACCCGTGCGTACGGGCGAGTTCGCCGATGGTCCGCACGGTCCTGTCATACAAGGGCGGGCGGTTATTGATGTCGGTCGCGAGCGCCTGTGCCAGCGCCTTGAAGTCGAGCCGCACGTCGTCGTCATCCGCCAGCAGCAGACGTTTGAGGACGAGCATGTCCCAGGCGATGAAGAGCTGGAGCGCGTTGAGATCGGGGAGCTCCGGATCGCCGTCAACGGGTCCGAAATCGCGCGCCCCGCGCGGCGTTTCGAGCAGGTCGGTGGTCTCGAAGAACAGCGCGTGGCCGGTGCTGTGCTGCGAAAATCCGGCCATGCTCAGCGGCCGCGACAGCCGGACGAAACTGTCCGTCAGCGCAGCGTTGGCGATGCCGGACGCCACATCCGGCGAGAGGCCGATGAAGTAGCGGCCGCCGATTGCACGCATCCGATCGATGACGCTGCGGCGGACGAAGGAATTGTAGATCATCGGCAGATGCGCATAGTGCGCCTGGAAGCCGAAGACGCGCACGAGCTCGCCGCGCGACGGGACGCGCTTTGCCGACGAGGTCAGGTCGATCTCGGCCAGCAACCGGTTGCGGAACGCCGGGTGGTAATAGCCCGGCCAGTAGTAGCTGTAGGCGCTCCAGCTCAGGAGATCGATCTGTCGGCTGGAGAGCATGTCCGATGCCGTGGCACATGCATAGGGCATCAGCCCGTCGTCATCGCCGAGGAAGGTGATGTACTCGCCCGAGGCACGGCCGAGCGCCGCCTCCCAATTGTCGGTCATGGTCAGGACGGTGTCGCTGGCAAAATATTTGAAGCGCTCGTCCTGGAGGTCTGCGACCATCTTCGCGATAGCGGGGTTGCCGCCATTGTTCTGAACGATGAACTCGCAATCTGCTTGCGCAGGCTGGCACGCCATGGTCGCGAGCGCGTGGCGAAGCGTGTCGGGACGATCGAGCGTCGGTATCACGATGGACAGCAGCGGCATGATCACCAAAGAGAGAATGAGCGCTACGATTGCGTAGCATCTTGCCTGGTCGTTCGCACTTTCGCCAAAAGTCTCGTGATGCTAGCCTCATCGACAAGTCTTGTCGTCAAGGCTTGCCATTCCGCCTCGCGGCATGGAGCCCGTCACGATCAGGCACCAGACCGGCGCACGACAGCGCATTGCAACAAGAACAAGAGGCGAGGAACGCGCATGGAAGCTCAAGTGCCGGCTGCATCGGTGTCACAACGCCCATGGTCTCCATCGCCCGACGCCGGAGACATCGTCAAGGGCATCCACGCCATGCTGCACCCGCTCAACATCGTGCTGGTGGGCGCAACCGACAAGCCCGGCAATTACGCCGAACGCATCTGGAATAACCTGGTCAAGTACGGCTACGAGGGCGGCCTCTATCCGGTCAACGCCAAGCGCGAGACCATCTGGGGGGTCCCCTGCTTCAAGGACTTTGCGAGCCTCCCTGAAAAGCCCGATCACGTTCTGGTGCTGGTGCCGGCGCGCTTTGCCGTGCAGGTGATCCGCGACGCCGCAGCGGCCGGCGCGCGGTCGGCCACCATCGTCACCTCCGGCTTCAGCGAGTTGCAGGACGAGGAAAGCCAGAAGCTCGCCGCCGAATTGCAGACGGCCGTGCGCGAGACAGGACTTGCGGTCACGGGCCCGAACTGCCTCGGCAATCTCAGCGCCGGCGAGAAGCTCTTCACCAATATCGACGACCGTGTCGTGACCATGGAACAGGGCGCGGTGGCCATCGCCGGGCAGTCCGGCGCCATCGTCATGGCGATTCGTCAGGCGCTGGAAGATCGGGGTGTCGGTGTCGGCTATATGGTAACGACCGGCAACGAGGCCGGACTCGAGACGCCGGACCTGATGCGCTATTTCGCCGAGGATCCGAGCATCAAGGTGATCGTCGTCTACCTCGAGGGCGTGCGCAACACCAAGGCGTTCCGCGATGCCTGCAAGGCGGCGCGCGCCGCGAGCAAGCCCGTGATCGCGCTCAAGCTCGGCGCCTCCGAGGGCGGCCGTGCTGCGGCGATGGCACACACCGGCGCGCTCGCGGGCTCGATCGAGACGTTCGACGCCGTTGCGACGCGCGAAGGGGTGATCCGGGTCGGCGGGCTCGACGAGCTGATAGAGACCACCGAATGCTTCGTTCACGCGGCGGTGCCCAAAGGCAACCGCCTCGCCGCCGTTACGCTGTCGGGGGGCAAGCGCGGCATGCTGCTCGATGCCTTCTACAAGGAAGGCCTGAACTTCGCGCCGCTTAGCCCGCATGTCGGCTCCGAACTGGCCAAAATGCTCGGACCGGGCTCGATCGTCGGCAATCCGCTCGATGCCGGCTTTGCCGCGGTGGTCGATCCCTCCGTTTACATGAAGTCGATCAAGCTGATGATCGACGACCCCGATATCGACATCGTCATCGTCGATGCCGAGCTACCCAAGGCGCCGCATGAGCTGCGCGAACGCAATCTACGCATCGTCGACGAGATGGCGCGCGAGGGCGGCAAGCCGGTGATCTACATCAGCGCGATGTCCATCGGCTTCACCGAGTTCACCAAAACCTTGCGCAAATCGCTGCCGCATCTCGCGGTGATGCAGGGCATGGACCGGGCGGTGACCGCGATCAAATCGCTGCTCGACTACGCCAAGCTGCGCAAGGAGGTGCCCGATATCGTCTCGAGCTCGAAGCCTGCCGCGCGCGCCGTGCTGGAGAAGGCGCTCAAATCGGCGAGCGGCGCCGCGCTCGACGAGGTCGCCTCGAAGAAGCTCCTGAAGGCCTATGGCATCCCGATCTCGAAGGAGGCGATCGCTCAGACGGCGGCGGAGGCGGTGAAGATCGCCAAGCAGATCGGCTTTCCGGTCGTAGCAAAAGTCGTCAGCGCGGAGATCCTGCACAAATCGGACATCGGCGGCGTGGTGTTGAACCTGAATAGTCCGGCCGAGGTGAAGAAGGCGTTCGCCGACATCACGGCACGGGTCGCGAAGCTGAAGGGTAAACCCAGGCTCGACGGCATCCTGATCGCGCAGCAGGTCAAGGCCGAGCTCGAGCTCGTGGTCGGCGCCTCGCTGGATGCCGAGATGGGGCCTGTCGTGCTGTTCGGCACCGGCGGCATCGACATCGAGCTGATGAAAGACGTTGCGCTCGCCGGCGCGCCCTTGGACGAGGCCGAGGCCCGGCTCCTGATCGGCCGGACCAAGGCCGGAATCAAGATGCGCGGCTATCGCGGCAAGCCGGCCCTGCACGAAGCCTCCGCGGTGAGGGCGCTGGTCGGCTTGTCCAATTTGATCGCGGATGCCGGCGACCGGATCGCCTCGATCGACATCAACCCGTTCCTGATCAACGCCAAGACGGGCGTCGCCGTCGATGCCCTGATCGTGCTGAACAATGCTGCGGCAAAGCGCGCGGCAGGACATTGAGGCGCCGTAGCCCGTAGGGCGGATTAGCGCCAGCGCAATCCGCCAGCTTGCACGGCTAGAGGCGAGAACGGCGGGTTACGCTTCGCTAACCCGCCCTACGTAACATCGCGGGCTCCTTCCAACTTCCCTGCTTTGGCCGTAAAACCTTCCCGTATGGCACGTGCGAGCAATCTGGTGATCGGAACGGCGACGCTGGCGGTGATCGCCGTGGCGTTCGGCGGCGTGCTCGGCGTGCAGAAATGGCGCACCATCCAGAGCCGCAGCCAGCTGCGCGTGGTGTTCGAGGGCGGGTCCGCCAGCGGCCTGCGCCGCGGCGGGCCGGTCAATTTCGACGGTGTCCCGGCAGGCCAGATCCTGTCGATCAAGCTGGATAGCCCGCGCAGAATCGTGGCGCTGGTGATGCTCGACAACACCGCGCCGATCCGCAAGGACACCGTGGCTGGCATCGAGTTCCAGGGCCTCACCGGCGTCGCCGCGATCTCCCTGATCGGAGGCGCTCCCTCCGCGCCACCGGTGCCGCTGGACTCGGACGGCGTCCCTGTCCTGACTGCCGATCTCAGCGACGCAGAATCCATCGTCGAGACGCTCCATAGCGTCGACCGCACGATCGTCAGCAATGCTCCCGCCATCAAGGAAGGCCTGCGCACGTTCGAGGATTACACCGCCGATCTCCGCAGCAAGGGCAGCGAGATCGATTCCGTCATGGCCAAGGTCGACAGCGCCTTCGCGGGCTTCGACAAGGCGGTCACGAAGATCGAGGGCGTGGTGCCCGGCTTCGTCGACGGCAAGGCCGACGAGCTGTTCGAGAAGATCAAGGGACTGCACGAGCTTGCCAACACCATGAAGAAGAAGTCGGCCGGCTATCTCGAGGACATCCGCCGCTCGCTGCTCGACGTCAGCGAAGCCGCCAACAAGATGAGCGGGATATCGACGCCTGCCGCGGCCCCGCGCCCACCGCGCAAGCCTCCGCAGCCGAAGCGATAGATCCCTACCAAGCGTAGCGGACGACGCCCTTGCCGGCGTAGGAGCGGGAGACGTTCGAGAACTCGCCTTCGAAGGTCGCCGACGCAGACCAGCCGTTCATCCAGTTCATCTGCACCGCCGCCGTGGTCAGCGCGGAATCGCGCGCCTGGGCGGCACCGTTCACGACGAACGCCGATCCCGGCAACGTTTGGAAGACCGCGCCGACGATGCGATCCGGATCGTAGTCATGCGCCCAGGCGACGCGGCCGCGCAGGGTCATCAGGCCGCCGGCTGCGGCGAATGACTTGTCCGCGCGCAGGCCGAGCTCGGTGCGGGTGCTGGTCACGTCCTTGGCGGCATAGTTCAGCGCGAAGACATTGCTGCCGACCACCGCGAACTCCGAGTAGCTAGGAAGGCTGAACATGGTGGCCTGCACCGCCGCATAGGGCGTGAGGCCGATCCACTGCGAGGCATGGCGATAGCCGCCCTCGATACGGCCCGACAGCGCGTTGGCGTTGAACTGCGCACGCAACTGATCGACGCCGGCAGCGGTGACGATGCGGTTTGTCGTGACGTCCTGCCAGCCGTAGGCCAGCGCGGCCGTCACATAGGCAGGCCCCGCCGTGTGACGAACGAAGGCGCCGGCCTGGAACAGGTCGGAGCGGCCCCAGCCGAGCCCGTTGACGTTGAAGCCGGTGCCGCCGCCCGCAAGTGCAAACCCGGCGATCGTCGACGGCGAGAAGCGGTAATCGAGGCCGACGGCGGTGCCATAGACGCTGCTGCTGGTGGTGTTGGAGCCGAGGCCGGTGTTGCCGTCGGTGGTCTGCGACCCGCCATAGCCGGCCGCCCACACGTCCCAGCGCTGCTCGAACGTCGCAACCGGTGCTTTGCGGTAGATCGAAGCGAAGGCATCGCGCGTGGTCTTGTCGCGAGCGTTCCTGCCAGTTGCGGCATAGGCATTCGCGCTCGCGTCGTCCGCATACGGAGTCGCGCCGGGTGCACCGCTGCGCCCCGTGCCGAACACGTCCGTCAGCAGACTGATGAACAGGTTCATCGCGTTGAAGGTCGTCTGCTGCGAGCCGGTGCCCGATTCGCCGGAAGCCTGTGTGAGGCCGGCCGGCGAGAGATTGGCGAGCGCCACGGGAAGGCCGCCGGCGCGGTTGAAATAGTCCGTCAGCACATTGGCGACGTTCTGTTGATTGATGTTGAGGCCGCCGCCATAGCCGAGCGCGAGATCAAGGTCGACATTGTTGAGGCCATAGCTCAGCGTCGCATGCAGGTTCGGCGATAGCCCCGCGACCACGGGATTGAACGCATCGGGCAGCGTCCCCGCGCTGAGGATCGTGTAGTGCTTCGCGATCGATCCGGTCGGAACCACGACGACGGTGGCGCCGCCAAGCGTCGCCGTGCCCGCGACGACCGCCAGGCCGTTGCTCGCGCCCGAGACCTGCACCATGTAGCTCGACGCGCTCGTGAACGAGAGGTCGCCGGACACGGTGAGCGTCCCGGTCGGATTGCCTGGCGCCAGTGTGCCGCCATTCACGGTGATCGTGCTGACCGTGCCGACGCCACCGAAGGTACCGCCGGTGGCGACGGACACGGTGCCGTTGATGGTGCCGGCGAGCATCAGCGTGCCGCCGAGCACGTTCCAGTCCTGATTGCCGGTGCCGGTCACGGTCCAGGTCGAGCTGTCTACCTTGTTGAAGGTCGAGAACCCGTCGTACTGGAGGCCAACGCCGATCAGGTCGAGATTGAACGTATCCTTGCCGGTGCCGCCGAGCTGGAAGGTGTCGGTTCCGGATGCCAGAACCTGGCCGTTGATGACGCTACCGGGGCCGAGGGTGAGCGTGTTGCTGCCGCATCCGCAGAAATCGATCGCGATGGCACCGGCCGCGCCGGCATCGATGGTGCCGGAGTTGAAGACGCTACCGCCGCCACTCAGCATGATACCCGTGCCGTTGGCGCCGACGGTGATGGTGCCGGTGTTGACGATCTGGTTGGTCGTGCTGAAGGAGCTGACGTCGATACCGACACCGGCGTCGCCGACGGTGATCTTGCCCGTGTTGGTGACGATGTTGGAATCGCCGACAACGAAGATGCCTTCGACAAAGTCGGCGCCCGTGATCTGCCCGCTGTTGGTTATCGTTGAGGACGAGCCGGTATAGGCGATGGCCACCCCGCCCAGCCCGACATTGATCGCGCCGCTTTGGCTGATCGTGGCCCGGTCACCCTGCAACGAAATGCCGGCCGTCCCGCTGCCCCCGACCGTGATCGTGCCGCCGTTGGTGACTTTCGAGTCGTCGCCCAGCACGGCGATGCCGACGCCAAAATCTCCGGCCGTGATCGTGCCGAGATTGCTGACAGTCTGGAAGTCGCCTTGCAGGAAGATGCCGGCGGCGTTCTGCCCGACCGTGATCGTGCCGGTGGCGGTGTTGGTGATCGTGTTGTTGTCACTGATCGCCAGAATGCCGCCGGAGAATCCGGCGGAATCGCCGACCGTGATCGCGCCGGCATTGGTGATGATTGCACTGCCGAACGCAAAAATGCCGCTTGCACCGTCGCCGCCCGTGATCGTGCCGGTCGCAGAGTTGGTGATCGTGTTGTTCTGGCCGGCGAAGACGCCCGCACCTGACCCGCCGACCGCCAGCGCACCGCCGTTGGTGACGGTGTTGCTGTCACCGACCGAGATCGCAGCGCCGCTGTCGCCCGTCGTGATCGTTCCGGCATTGGTGATGACGTTGTGATCGATCGCCTGGATGCCGAGTCCGTTGTCGAGCACCGTGATGGTGCTGTTGTTGATCACGGTGTTGGAATTTCCAACGGCAATGCCGGTGAGGCCCGAGCCTGCCGACACGGTGCCGTTGTTGGTGACGGTGCTGAAATCGTTGACGCCGATCGAGACCGCGCCGTTGTCGTTCACCGCTGCGCCTGAGAGCACGTTGACATTGAGAGCATCGACGCCGGCCCCGGCCTGAAAGCCGTCGGTATCGGTGCCGCTACAGGTGACGGTCTGGCCGCTCGTGGCCGGATCTGGTGTGCAAGTCGCCTTCGCCGGCGATGCGCACAGGCTGAATCCCAAAACGAACGCAGATGCGCCGACGAGCAACGCGGCACCGCGCCGGCGCAGTCGATCCTGCCGCCTCGATAGCCCCTCGCCCCTCACGTTACGCCCTCGCTTCCCCGCCAGTTCCGCGGGAACTTAGGCCATGAGAAGGCTCCGTAGAACTACGGCGCCATCGGAATGCGTCCGTTTGACCCACAACCGAGGCAGAATCCGGCGGTCATGTTGCAACCGGGACACGGTTTGCAGGGCCAAATTCCCATTTGGCGCATGAAGCCGGGTCGCAATGGCTCAGTAATTGGTGGCCGCCGCTTCATTCGGGATGCCGTCGATCGGGCATTCCGCGGTCCCTGGCGTCGCGCGGGTCATCGCCTCGACCATGTCCCGCGTGCCTTCGGGATCCTTGATCCAGTTCTTGTAGAAATCATACGGGCATGCCGCAACTCCGCGCGGGCTGTCGCCGGAATTGATCATGCCGGTGTAGCCGCGGTGGACCAGCTTGTAGAGATGGTTCTGCGACTGGCCGTTGCGGCGCGCGTCGCGGATCAGGTGTTTCGAGAGCTGCGCGTACTGGATGCCGTAATCCTCCTCGCCGCATTCACCGAGCGTGCGGCCGTCGAAGCCGATGATCGCGGAGTGGCCGAAATAGGAATAGACGCCGTCGAAGCCGGCGGCGTTGGCGACCGCGACATAGACGTTATTGGCCCACGCCATAGCCTTGGAAATCATGACCTGCTGCTCCTTGGCCGGATACATGTAGCCCTGGCAGCGCACGATCAATTCCGCGCCCTTCATGGCGCAGTCACGCCAGATCTCCGGATAATTGCCGTCGTCGCAGATGATCAGGCTGACCTTGAGACCTTTCGGGCCTTCGGACACATAGGTGCAATTGCCGGGATACCAGCCTTCGATCGGTACCCATGGCATGATCTTGCGGTACTTCTGCACGATCTCGCCCTTGTCGTTCATCAGGATCAGGGTGTTGTAAGGGGCCTTGTGCGGATGCTCCTCGTGGCGCTCGCCGGTTAGCGAGAACACGCCCCACACTTTCGCCTTGCGGCAAGCCTCGGCGAAGATGGCCGTCTCTTCACCTGGCACCGAGCACGCCGTCTCGTACATCTCCTTGGAGTCGTACATGATGCCTTGCGTGGAATATTCCGGGAAGATCACGAGGTCCATGCCGGGTAGACCGACCTTCATGCCCACCAGCATGTCTGCAATCTTGCGGGCGTTGTCGAGCACCTCTGCCTTGGTGTGCAAGCGGGGCATCTTGTAATTGACGACCGCGACGCCGACCGTATCGTTGCTGCTGGAAATGTCGCCGTGAAGCATTTTGAGCGCTCCTGTCTTTTGTCTGTTTGAGGTCTTCGCTAGTGGCTGATCATCCAGGGCCGCGCGGTCGGAAAGCCCTTGGCGCCGCTCTTGGTCTTGGTCACCAGCCGTGCCGGTTTCTTGCTGTCCGCCGAGCCCTTGTCCTTGACTGTCTTTCCCGAGGAGCAACAGCCACAGCCAGGGCCGTGCGAGGCCTTGTATTGCGCCAGGGTCTGCGGCGCATGCGAGCTGCGCTCGTTGACGGCGTGGGCCTTGCGCCTGTCCGCCGGCATGCAGAAGAAATTCGGCGCGGTCAGGATCACCCGCGGCGCCATGGTCTCGCAATGCGGGCAGCTTTGCGGATCGTCGCATTCGGCCATCGGGCGGAGGTCCTTGAACGGACCGCAATCGTCACAGAGATATTCGTAGACCGGCATTGTTGATTCCTAGGCATTTAGTGACCGCATGTGCGGAGACAGCCCTTCACCCCAACCCTCTCCCCGCAAGAACGGGGAGAGGGAGCACAGGCATCATTTGTCCGGCGAGATCGGCATCTGGATGTCGCCGGTGATGTGCTTGATGGGCCCGGCCGCCGACGGCATCACGTCGAAGTCGAAGATTTCCGTCGGCAGCCATAGCGTGGCGCAGGCGTTGGGTACGTCGACCACGCCGGAGATGTGGCCCTGGCACGGCGCGGTGCCGAGGATCGAATAGGCCTGGGCGCCGGAATAGCCGAACTTCTTCAGATACTCGATCGCGTTGAGGCAGGCCTGACGGTAGGCGATGTGGACGTCGAGATAGTGCTGCTTGCCGGCCTCGTCGACCGAGATGCCTTCGAAGATCAGATAGTCCTTGTAGTTCGGCGTGATCGGCGACGGCTTGAAGATCGGGTTCTTGATACCGTATTTCGACATACCGTCCTTGATCACCTCGACCTTCAGGTGCAGCCAGCCGGCCATCTCGATGGCGCCGCAGAAGGTGATCTCGCCGTCGCCCTGGCTGAAGTGAAGATCGCCCATCGACAGACCGGCGCCGGGCACATAGACCGGGAAGTAGATCTTCGAGCCGCGCGAGAGATCCTTGATGTCGCAATTGCCGCCATGCTCGCGCGGCGGCACGGTGCGCGCGCCTTCGGCGCCGATCTTGGCCTTGACGTCGCCCTTGGCACGGCCGCCATGGGCAGTCGGCGCGAACGGCGGGTTGGCGAGCCCAGGCACACGGGTCGGGTTGGTCGAGATCAATTCGGCCTCGCGCTTGTTCCAGGTCTCCAGCATCTTGGGATCGGGCAGACAGCCGATCAGTCCGGGATGGATGAGACCCGCGAAGTTCACGCCGGGCACGTGGCGGGAGGAGGTGTAGAGGCCCTTGATGTCCCAGATCGACTTCTGCGCCAGCGGGAAATGGTCGGTCAGGAAGCCGCCGCCGTTCTGCTTGGAGAAGAAGCCGTTGAAGCCCCACAGGCTCTCCTTGAGCGGACCGACGTCGAGCAGATCGACCACCAGCAGGTCGCCGGGCTCGGCGCCTTTGACGCCGATCGGACCGGACAGGAAGTGGACGATCGACAGGTCGATGTCGCGCACGTCGTCGGCGGAATCGTTGTTCTTGATGAAGCCGCCGGTCCAATCATAGGTCTCGATGATGAAATCGTCGCCGGGATTGACCCAGGCCACGATCGGGATGTCGGGGTGCCAGCGGTTATGCACCATGTCGTTTTCATAGGCCGACTTGGTGAGATCGACCTTGATCAGTGTCTCTGGCATCGAGATGCTCCCCTTTGACTACGGTTGGTTAGACGGACAGATATTTCGAGACCTGCGCGGCATCGACGGCGTCGCGCGGATCGTCACGCACGATCTCGCCGTTCTCGATCACCAGCACACGGTCGGCGATGTCGAGCGCGAAGCTCAGCACCTGCTCGGACACGACGATCGAGAGGCCCTTCTCGTCACGGATGCGCTTCAGGGTGCGCGCCATCTCCTTGATGATCGACGGCTGGATGCCTTCGGTCGGCTCATCCAGCAGCAGGACTTTCGGCTTGGTCGCGAGCGCTCGTGCGATGGCGAGCTGCTGCTGCTGGCCGCCGGAAAGATTGCCGCCGCGACGGCCTTTCATTTCCAGCAGCACCGGGAACAATTCGTAGATGTCGCCCGGCACCTCGGAGCCACCGGAGACGACGAGGCCGGTTTCGATGTTCTCCTTCACCGTCATGGTGGAGAAGATCATGCGGCCTTGCGGGACGTAGGCGAGGCCCTTGGCGACGCGCTCAAAGCTCTTGAGGCTGCCGAGCTCGGCGCCGTCCATGGTCACCGAGCCGCTTTTGGCGGGCAGGATGCCCATCAACGACTTCATCAGCGTGGTCTTGCCCATGCCGTTGCGGCCCATGATCGCGACGATCTCGTTCGGCGCGACCTTGACGTTGAGCCCGTGCAGCACCTCGCTCTGGCCGTAGGCGACGTGCAAATCGGAAATTGCCAGCATCGATACGCTCCTAGGCTCGATATGTTTTCTTCCTTCTCCCCTTGTGGGAGAAGGTGGCGCGGACGAAGTCCGCGACGGATGAGGGGTCTTCATCCGCGAATGCGAGGAGCAGTTTCTCTCGCGGAGAGATACCCCTCACCCGGATCGCCTGCGCGATCCGACCTCTCCCACGAGGGGAGAGGTGCACCGGCGTTGCCGCAACAGGCTCGCTCGACGTCATGCCTCAGTGCCCCAGGTAGACTTCAACGACCTTGGGATCGTTCTTCACCTTCTCCATGGTCCCCTCGGAGAGGATCTGGCCCTGGTGCAGCACGGTCACCTTGTGCGCGATGTCCTCGACGAACTTCATGTCGTGCTCGATCACCAGCACCGAGCGGTTCTTGATGATGCGGTTGAGCAATTCGGCGGTCTTGGCGCGCTCGGACACGCTCATGCCGGCGACGGGCTCGTCGAGCATCAGCAGGTCCGGATCCTGGATCAGCAACATGCCGATCTCGAGCCACTGCTTCTGGCCATGGCTGAGCTCGTCGGCATAGGTGTTGAGCTTGTCCTTGAGGAAAATCATCTCGGCGACCTCCTCGACCCGGTCCTTCACCGGCTGGTCGCGCTGGAAGGTCAGCGAGCCGAACACGGTGCGCCCGCGCGGAAACGAGATCTCGAGGTTCTCGAACACGGTGAGATCCTCGAACACCGACGGCGTCTGAAACTTGCGCCCGACGCCGGTCTGCACGATCTCGTTCTCCCTCATCTTCGTGAGCTCCTTGCCACGAAACTGAATCGAGCCTGAGGTCGCCTTGGTCTTGCCGCAGATCAGGTCGAGCACGGTGGTCTTGCCGGCGCCGTTGGGACCGATGATGACGCGGATCTCGTTCTCTTCGACGTAGAAGGAGAGGTCGTTGACCGCCTTGAACCCGTCGAACGAAACGGTCAGTCCGGAGACCGCGAGCAGAAATTCCTTGGGCTGATGACCGATGAGCATGATCTATCTCCTCACTGCCGGCGTGGCATCGACATCGTGATGACCGATGAGCACGATGTCCTCCTCACTCTGCCGGCGCGCCGTCGGCGACCGAATTGTCGTTCCAGCCCGGCTTCGCCTTCCGCGAGGCGAACAGCCGATCGATGCGCGGCTGCACGTAGTCGGCCCAGAGCCCGGACAGACCGTTCGGGAAGGCGAGCACGACCGCGATGAACAGCGCTCCGAGACCGAACAGCCAGAGTTGCGGGAAGGATTCGGACAGGCTGGTCTTGGCGAAATTCACCAGGATGGCCCCCCATATCGCGCCGAAGATCGACATCCGCCCGCCGACCGCGGTGTAGATCACCATCTCGATCGACGGCACGATGCCGACAAAGGACGGCGACATGAAACCGACATTGAGTGCGAACATGGCACCGCCGATCGCGGCGAAGACCGAGGCCATGCAGAAGGCAAAGATCTTGAAGTTGGCGACGCTGTAGCCGGAGAAGCGGACACGGTCCTCCTGTTCGCGCATCGCCACCAGGATGCGGCCGAGCTTGGTCAGCCGGATGAACTGTGCGATGCCGATGCAGGCGAACAGCAGCACCACCTCGACGAAGTACAGGATGATCTTGGCGTGGTCGGGCCGGATGTCCCAACCCTTCAGCGTGCGCAGGTCGGTCATGCCGTTGATGCCGCCGGTATAGCCCTGTTGACCGACGATCAGGATGGTGAGGATGGCGGCCACCGCCTGGGTGATGATCGCGAAATAGGTGCCGCCAACACGACGCTTGAACATCGCTGTCCCGATGATCAGCGCGAACAGGCCGGGGACCAGGATGATGGCGAGGATGGTGAAGGTCAGGCTGTGGAACGGCTGCCAGAACAGCGGCAGTGACGTGATCTGATTCCAGTCCATGAAATCGGGGATGCCGGGTGTCGACTGGATCTTGGTGTTCTCGACACTCGATGCCTCGAGCTTGAGGAACATCGCCATGCAATAGCCGCCCAGACCGAAGAACACGCCCTGCCCCAGGCTCAAGATGCCGCCATAGCCCCAGCACAGCACGAGGCCGAGTGCGACAAAGGCGTAAGTCAGGTACTTCGCGACCAGATTGAGGCGGAAGACATCGAGCGTCAGCGGCAGGATCACGAACAGCACGGCGGCGAGCGCAATGAAGCCCATGAGTTCGGATCGATTGAAGAAGCGTGAGTTAATGACCATGGCTTGCCTGCTTCTCGTTATTTGCGAACCTTGAGGGCGAAGAGACCCTGCGGCCGCAGCATCAGGATGCCGACGACGGCGAGCAGCGTGAGTACCTTGGCCATCGAACCCGACATGAAGAATTCGAGCGTCGATTGCGTCTGCGAGATCGAGAACGCGGAGGCGATGGTACCGAGCAGGCTGGCGGCGCCGCCGAACACGACGACCAGGAACGTATCGACGATGTAGAGCTGTCCCGAGGTCGGCCCGGTCGAACCGATCATGGTGAAGGCGCTGCCGGCGATGCCGGCGATGCCGCAACCGAGGCCGAAAGTATAGCGATCGACCTTCTCGGTATTGATGCCGACGGCGCCCGCCATGATACGGTTCTGCACCACGGCACGGACCTGGCGGCCCCAGCGCGACAGGTAGAGAACGTAGGCGACAGAGATCGTGATCAGCACGGTGAGGCACATCACGAAGACGCCGTTGATCGGCACTTCGATACTGTCGCTGACGTGCAGCGAACCGAGCATCCATTGCGGCAGCTCGACGCCGACTTCTCGTGCGCCGAACACGGAGCGATAGGCCTGCTGCAGCATCAGGCTGAGGCCCCAGGTGGCCAGCAGCGTATCGAGCGGACGCTTGTACAGATGCCGTATCAGCACCCATTCCACCAGCATGCCCAACGCACCTGACGCGACGAAGGCCAGGATCATCGCGAGGAAGAAGTAGCCGCTGAACAGGCTCGGCAAATAGGCCTGGAAGAGATTGGACGTCATCCAGGTGACGTAGGCCCCCAGGATCATGAACTCGCCATGGGCCATGTTGATGACGCCCATCTGCCCGAAGATGATCGCAAGCCCGAGCGCCATCAGGACGTAGACCGAAAACAGGATCAGTCCTGCGAAACCCTGCATGACGAAGATCGAGCCGAGATCACCAAGCGAGTAGTCGCCGAACATCGATGTCCTCCGTCGGGGATAAGGGTCCCGCGTCGCGATGCAGAGTCGCGACGCGGGGTCTTGCGGCGTGGACTTGCGATCCACGCCAGGGAGCGGTTTTGGCTTTTGGGAAACTGCGGCGGAGGCCGCGGCTTACTGATAGCCCTTCGGGAACGGATCCGGCTCGACGAGATCGGCGGTCTCGTAGATCAGCTCGAACTGACCATCGAGCTTGGCGCGGCCTACGCGGGTCTTCGACCACAAATGATGATTCTCGTGGATGCGCACGTAGCCTTCCGGAGCCCCCTTGAACTCGACGCCCGGCGAGGCCGCCGCAATCTTGTCGACGTCGAAGGAGCCGGCCTTCTCGACCGTCAACTTCCAGAGCCACGGGCCGAGATAGGCAGCCTGGGTGACGTCTCCGATGACGGTCTTCTCGCCCCACATCTTCTTGAACGCCGGCACGAAGGCCTTGTTGTTCGGATTGTCGAGCGACTGGAAGTACTTCATGCAGGCATAGGCGCCCGCGATATTCTCGCCGCCGATGCCGTCGATTTCGTCTTCGGTCACCGAGATCGTCAGCAGCGCTTGCTTGGAAAGGTCGATGCCGGCGGCCTTGAGCTGCTTGTAGAAGGCGACGTTGGAGCCGCCGACGACGTCGGTGAAAATGACGTCCGGCTTGGTCAGCTTGATCTTGTTGATGACCGAGTTGAACTGGGTGTTGCCGAGCGGATAATATTCCTCGCCGACGACCTTACCCTTCAGCACGTTCTCGACGTGCTTGCGCGCGATCTTGTTCGAGGTGCGGGGCCAGATGTAGTCGGAGCCGATGAAGAAGAACGATTTTGCGCCCTTCTCCTTGGCGATCCAGTTCAGGCCGGCGAGGATCTGCTGGGTCGCTTCCTGGCCGGTGTAGATGACGTTCTTGGACTGCTCGAGGCCTTCGTAGAAGGTCGGGTAGTAGAGCATGCCGTTATACTGCTCCATGACCGGGAGCACCGCCTTGCGGGAGGCCGAGGTCCAGCAACCCATGATCGCCGCGACCTTGTCGTTGACGAGCAGCTTCTTGGCCTTTTCCGCAAAGGTCGGCCAATCGCTTGCGCCGTCTTCCTGGATGAACTTGATCTTGCGCCCGAGAACGCCGCCGGCGGCGTTGATCTGCTCGATGGCGAGCTTTTCAGCTTCGATCGAGCCCGTCTCGGAGATCGCCATGGTGCCGGTCGCCGAGTGCAGGATTCCGACCGTCACCTCGGTGTCGGTGACGGCAAGGCCCGTGGTGTTGACCGCCGAGGTCGCCGGGGCCTGGGCAAAGGACGCCCGCGGCAGCATCGTCATGGCCGGCACGGCGGCCATTCCCATCAATAATTTGCGCCGAAGCGGCGATAACAGGCCCTTTTTTCCTTCGTCCGACATGAGCACCCCACTTTTGTTCGAGAACACGCGATTGGTGCCGTGAGGATGGCTCGGATCTGGGCGGCGGAAGCATACGCAAGATCGCGTATATTGCACCGCAAAATGCCGACGTAGGCTTTTGGTACGGAAATTGCGAGGGCTCCGGGTCCGTATCGGGAGTGGGGTAGAGCGTGGCAGGGCGGCAGCGAATAGACCGCGTCAGGCGCCAGTACAATCAGTGGGTCGCCAACCAGACGTTGGAAGACTACGCGCTGCGCTTCACGGCCAAGAGCGCGCGCCGCTGGTCCGCCGCCAGAGTGGCCAACACCGCGCTGGGCGCGATCTCGTTCCTGGCGATGGAAGCGATCGGCGGTACCATCACCCTGAACTATGGCGTCACCAATGCGACCGCCGCCATCCTCGTGGTCTCGACGATCATCTTCTGCTGTGGCGTGCCCATCGCCTATTACGCCGCCAAGTGCGGCATCGACATCGACCTGCTCACGCGCGGCGCGGGCTTCGGCTACATCGGCTCGACCGTCACCTCGCTGATCTACGCGTCCTTCACCTTCATCTTCTTTGCGATCGAAGCCGTGATCCTGGCGTCCGCGCTCGAGATGTGTTTCGGGATTCCGCGGCCAATCGGCTATCTCATCAGCGCCGTCGTCATCATCCCGCTGGTGGCTTATGGCATCACGCTGATCAGCCGCTTCCAACTATGGACGCAACCGCTGTGGATCGTGCTCCACATCATTCCGTTCGCGGCGATCGCCTGGCACAACCCGCATTCCTTCACGGAATGGCGCAAATTTGCGGGCGAGCACGGCGACCTCAACGGCCAATTCGATCTGCTGCTGTTCGGCGTTGCGGCCTCGGTGGTGTTTTCCCTGGTGGCGCAGATCGGCGAGCAGGTCGATTTCCTGCGATTTTTACCGCGCGACCGCCGCGCATCCAGGGCCTCCTGGTGGGTGGCGCTGATGAGCGCAGGGCCGGGCTGGATCGTGCTCGGCGCGCTAAAACTCCTGGCGGGTTCGTTCCTCGCCTTCTTCGCCCTCAGCCACGGGGTACCGCCCGAGGAAGCCGCCGAGCCGGCCCACATGTATCTCGAAGCGTTCCGCTATGTGCTGTCGCAGCCCGATCTTGCGCTGGCCCTGACCGGCACGTTCGTGATCCTGTCGCAAGTCAAGATCAACGTCACCAATGCCTATGCCGGCTCGATCGCCTGGTCGAACTTCTTCTCGCGGCTGACCCACAGCCATCCCGGCCGCGTCGTCTGGCTGGTTTTCAATGTCATCGTGGCGCTGCTGTTGATGGAGATCGGCGTCTACAAGGCCCTGGAGCAGACGCTGGCTCTGTATTCGAACGTTGCGATCGCCTGGGTCGGTGCGCTGGTCGCCGATCTCGTCGTCAACAAGCCGCTTGGCTTGCGGCCGCAGCAGATCGAGTTCAAGCGGGCGCATCTCTACGACGTCAATCCGGTCGGCGTGGGCGCCATGACGATCGCGACAATCGTCTCAATCAGCGCCTTTTACGGCCTGTTCGGGCCTAGTGCGAAGGCGCTGTCAGCCTTCATAGCGCTTGCGGCCGCCTTCATCACCGCACCGCTGATCGCCTGGGCCACAGGCGGCAAGTACTACATCGCACGCAAGCCGAAACGGAGCTGGCAGAACATCGAGGCGATCCAGTGCTGCATTTGCGAGCACGCGTTCGAGCCGGAGGATATGGCCTCCTGCCCGGCTTACGCCGGGCCGATCTGCTCCTTGTGCTGTTCGCTCGACGCCCGCTGCCACGATCTCTGCAAGCCGCACGCCCGGATCCAGGCGCAGGTGTCGGAGACGCTGGGCAAGCTGATGCCGCAGCCGATCTACGCGCGGATCAACTCGCAGCTCGGCCAGTATATCGGCGTTTTCGTGGTCTCCGCCGGCCTCGTCGCGCTGGTGCTTGGCCTGATCTATCTGCAGACCTCGGCGAGCGTGCATGGCGAGAACATGCTGGTTTCCGACGTGCTGTGGAAGGTGTTCTTCTCGCTCAGCATCATCATCGGCGTGGTGGCCTGGCTGTTCGTGCTGGCGCAGCAGAGCCGCCGCGCGGCCGAAGCCGAGACACGGCGGCAGACCACGCTGCTGATCCAGGAGATCGACGCCCACAAGCGCACCGATGCCGAGCTCCAGCGCGCCAAGGAAGTCGCCGAATCCGCCAACCTCGCCAAGAGCCGCTATGTGGTGGGCCTGAGCCACGAGCTACGCTCGCCGCTGAATGCGATCAGCGGCTATGCGCAGCTGCTGGAGCAGGACGCGACGCTGAGCACCAAGCCGCGCGACCAGGTCCGCGTCGTCCGCCGCAGCGCCGACCACCTTTCCGGCCTGATCGACGGCATTCTGGACATCTCCAAGATCGAGGCGGGGCGGCTGTATCTGTCGCGCGACGAGGTGCGGCTCAGCGAATTCCTCGACCAGCTCGTCGGCATGTTCCGCCTGCAGGCCGCCGCCAAGGGCATCGACTTCGTGTTCCGGCGGCCGCCACACCTGCCGCTGGTGGTCTATGCCGACGAGAAGCGGCTGCGCCAGGTGCTGATCAACCTGCTCTCCAACGCGATCAAGTTCACCCAGACCGGCAGCGTGCAGTTCGTCGTGCATTATCGCAGCCCCGTTGCCGAGTTCGAAGTGATCGACACTGGCCCAGGCATCCAGGGCGGCGATCTCGAGCGCATTTTCGCGCCCTTTGAGCGCGGCGCGCTCGGCGTCTCGCAGCCGCAGACCGGCACGGGACTCGGCCTGACCATCAGCCGCCTGCTGGCCGGGGTCATGGGCGGCGATATCAAGGTGACGAGCACGGTCGGCGCCGGCTCGACGTTCAAGGTCAAGATCCTGCTGTCCGAGGTCACAAATCCGCAGCGTATCGCGCCGATTGAGGCCCCGGTCTCCGGGTATCACGGCGCGCGCAAGACCATCCTCATCACCGATGACGATCCGGTTCACCGCGACCTCCTGCGCGAGGTGCTGACGCCGCTCGGTTTCATCCTGCTCAGTGCTCCCGACGGTCCCGGCTGCCTCGCGCTGGCGCAGCATTGCCGGCCCGATTTGTTCCTGCTCGACATCTCGATGCCGGCCATGGACGGCTGGGCCGTGGCGGAGGCGTTGCGCACGAGCGGCCACCGCCAGGCGCGCATCCTGATGGTGTCGGCGAGCGCGCTGGAAGCTCACGGCACGCCGCTGGCGCAGCCCTTCCACGACGGCTACCTGATGAAGCCGATCGACATCCCCCGGCTCCTGGAGGCAATCCGCCAGCTGCTCAAGATCGAATGGCAATACGGCTCGGACGAGGTCGCGGTGTCGTTCTGGCGCCCCGAAAGCGGGTCGAGGCCGCCGGCGCGGCATATCGAGGCGCTGATCGGGCTCGGCCAGATCGGCTACGTCAGGGGTATCCAGTTGAAGCTGGACGAGATCGGCAACGAGCATCCGGAGCATGCCGACTTCGTCGCGCAGATGCGGTCCCTGGTGGACCGCTTCGATCTCGAGCAGTACATGGCCACATTGAAGACATTGCATGCGCATGAGCATTGAACCAAAGAAGCGCGACGTCGCGCTGGTTGTCGATGACTCTCCGGAGACGCTGCGGCTACTGACCGACGCGCTTGACGGCGCCGGCATGACGGTGATGGTGGCGCTCGATGGCGCGGCCGCGATGCGCATCGTCGACCAGATCACGCCGGATATCGTGCTGCTCGATGCCGTGATGCCCGGCATCGATGGCTTCGAGACCTGCCGCCGGCTGAAGCGCGATGCGGACCTTGCCAATGTCCCGGTCATCTTCATGACGGGCCTTGCCGAAACCGAGCACATCGTGCGCGGGCTCGAGGCCGGCGGCGTCGACTACGTGACCAAGCCGATCGTGATCGAGGAGATGCTGGCGCGTATTCGCGTCCATCTCGGCAATGCCCGGCTGACGCAGAGCGCGCGCGCCGCGCTCGACGTCTCCGGCCGCTTCCTGTTCGCAGTGAACCGCCAGGGCAATTTGCTATGGGCGACGCCGCAGGCGCAGAAGCTGATGTCCGATCATCAGGGCGCACGGGCCGACGACTTCGTCCTGTCGCCGACGCTGCTGCAATGGCTGGAGCAGGCCAAGACCAAGGGTAGTTCGAAATCCCAGGCGACCTCGTTACCAGACAATCCGCAACTCCGGCTCTATTATATGGGCGAGACGGCGCCGAACGAGTTTCTGCTGCGGCTCTCCAGGGACTCCGGCACCGCGCTGCCGCCCGAATTCACCAGCGAGCTCGGCCTCACCACCCGGGAGGGCGAGGTGCTGGCCTGGCTCAGCAAGGGCAAGACCAACCGCGACATCGCGCAGATCCTGGGCCTCAGCCCGCGCACGGTCGACAAGCACCTGGAGCAGATCTACGCCAAGCTCGGCGTGGAGAACCGAACGGCAGCCGCCGCGATCGCGGCGAATGCGACGCGAAGGAATTCGTGAGCGGGGTGAGGACGATTGTCCTCACCCATACACGAACGCCTTGTCGTCCAGATCCGTCTTCGGAATCTCGTCCTTCTCGGTCCAGTAATCCTGGCTGTGCTGCCATTCCGGCTTGTCGCCACGCTTGGGCAACAGGTTCATGTTGCGCATCATGTAGCCAGGATTGAAGTTCTCGGGATCGATCCAGGGCAGGATCGGCATGTTGTGGTCTTCGGGGCGAAGTTTCACCTCGACCTTCTTCTTGCCGTTGGCCTTCATATGACCAAGCAGCCGGCAGACGAAATCGGCAACGAGGTCGACGCGCAGCGTCCAGCTCGCGCGGAAATAGCCGAACACCCAGACCATGTTCGGTACGCCCGTGAACATCATGCCGCGATAGGTGACGGTGTCGCCGAAGGCGAGCGGCTTGCCGTCGATCTCGAAGGCGATGTCGCCGAGCGCCGCGAGATTGAAGCCCGTTGCCGTGACGATGACGTCGGCTTCCAGCAGCTTGCCCGATTTGAGCTGGATGCCGTTCTCGACGAAGCACTCGATCTCGTCGGTGACAACCGAGGCCTTGCCGCTGGCGATGCCCTTGAACAAATCGGCATCCGGCACGAATGCGATGCGCTGCCGCCACGGCCGGTAGGTCGGCGTGAAGTGCGTCTCGACGTCGTAATCGGGACCGAGCACGGCGCTGATCTGGCCGATCAGCTCCTTCTTCACCTGCTCGGGCTTGGACACGCAGAGCTTCGTGAAGGCATCCTGCTCGAACAGGATCTTGCGGCGGACGATCTCGTGGATCCAGGCCTCGTCGACCTGGAGCCGGCGCAATTCCTCGGCAATCTCGATGGCGTTGCGCCCCAAGCGGAAATAAGTCGGCGAACGCTGCAACATGGTGACATGCGCGCATTTGTCCGCAATGTTCGGCACCAGCGTCGCCGCGGTGGCGCCCGAGCCGATCACGACGACCTTCTTGTTTTCGAGATCGATATCATCGGGCCAGGTCTGGGGATGGACGATGCGCCCCTTGAAGCGGTCCATGCCCTTCCATTCCGGCGTGTAGCCTTCCGAATGGCGGTAATAGCCCTGGCACATCCAGAGGAAATTCGCGGTGAACGTCTTTGCTTCGCCAGTGTCGGTCGTCACCGCCTCGATGGTCCAGAGGTTCTGCTCGCTCGACCAGCTCGCGGAATTGATCTTGTGCTTGTAGCGAATGTGCTTCGCGATGTCGTTGTCCTCGATCACCTCGTTCATGTAGGTGAGGATTTCCTCGGCGGTCGCGATCGGCGGACCAACCCAGGGCTTGAAGCTGTAGCCAAACGTATGAAGATCGCTGTCCGAACGAATTCCGGGATAACGGTGCGTGGTCCAGGTTCCGCCGAACGTCGCCTGGGTTTCCAGGATCACGTAGCTGGTGCCCGGAAGCTGCTTGTCGATGTGATAGGCGCTGCCGATGCCGGAGATGCCGGCGCCGACGATCAGCACGTCGAAATGTTCAGAGGCCTGCTTGGTCGTGGCGTGACTGCGAACGGCGACATTCATTGTTGCTTCTATGCCTTGCTTGTTTTGGTGGCCGCCCTTGACTGGGCGACGCGTTTCCTCCGCAGCGGGCATGATCACCCGCCGCGCTTCCGCTTCAAAATGACATAGATCAAGTCGCGGTCAAATCACAGTGCCGCACCCCAGCTCCGCGCGGTCTGCAAGATCCAGTCGCGGTAGAGCGTGAGCGGTGTGACACCGGTCAAGCCGCCGCAACCGGCAGCGCCGTTCGGCCCCGTAGACCAGCTGACGAGACCGACGAGAACGGCACCATTCGGCTTATCCTCGAACACAGGCCCGCCGGAATCGCCTGTGCAGGCGCCGATTCCTTCACGAACACCGTTGGTTACGGGATCGACCAGCCGGATCTGGAGCGTGCCGGGCTGGCCCGTGGCAACGAGTCCGGCGACACGAATCGTGCCGCCACTCTTGCCTTCCCCGCGCACCGTGACGCCAATGCCGGCGATCGTGAAGCGGCCGCCCACCCGAATTGGAATCTGCGGCACGCCGACCGTCACCGCGGATTTTCCCTTGAGTGGAATTTCCAGTTGCAGCAATGCCACGTCGGCAGTGGCACGATGTGATTGCATCGCCTGCATGTTGAAGTTCGGATGGATCGCGACCGTGCGCACGTTCAGCAATTGCGGCGCACCGTCGGTGCCGCGATCGACGATCTTGTAGTCAGCGCCGGGCTGGACACAGTGCGCGACCGTCAGGACCACACGTGGCGCAATCAGGCTGCCGGTGCAGAAATTGCCGCGCGAGCCGACGATGGTGACGACCGCGCGCGCCACGCCCTCGGCCTGCGGCGTGCCGCCGCCGACGATCGCGTGAGCAGGCGTAGCGAGCAGCAGCGCTGTCGTGACGAACGTGGCAAGCTTCTTCATGGGAACACGCTTCGGTCTGCGGCGGTGGATTGCTTCGGACTGGCCCTTGCCGATAGCGCATGCTAGCCCTCTTGGAAAGCAATTGACGAGGGCAGGATCGTGACGATCGAGGCGGTGATCTTTGATTTTGGCGGGGTGCTGACGAGCTCGCCGTTCGAGGCGTTCACGCGGTTCGAGACCGAACGCGGCCTGCCTGCCGACATCATCCGACGCACCAATGCCGCCAACCATCTGGAAAACGCCTGGGCCAGGTTCGAGCGCGCCGAGGTCGACATCGAGACGTTCGATCGTCTGTTTGCCGAGGAATCGCTGGCCCTCGGCGCCGAGGTGCGCGGCCGCGACGTGCTGCCCTTGCTGCAAGGCGACCTCCGCCCCGAGATGGTCGAAGCCTTGAAGCGCATCAAGGCGCAATTCAAGACCGGCTGCATCACCAACAACCTGCCCGCCAATGCGATTGGCAGCATGACGGGGCGCTCGCTCTACATCGCCGAGGTCATGGTGCTGTTCGATCACGTGATCGAATCCGCCAAGATCGGCCTGCGCAAGCCCGATCCGCGCATCTACAGGATGATGGTTGAGACCCTGAAGGTCGATCCCAAGAGGTGCGTCTACCTCGACGATCTCGGCGTCAATCTCAAGCCGGCGCGCGAGATGGGCATGACCACGATCAAGGTGACGAGCGGCGCGCAGGCGATCGCCGAACTTGAAGCCGCGACGGCGCTGAAGCTGAGCTAGTCATCTGGAACGCAAGTTCGTCACATTAGTTGATAGCTCGAAGCTCTACAGAGGAGAGTGCTCGTGGCGAATGCGGGTGTGCGAGGCCGGCCGATTGCGCCGTTGGTGCTGAGTCAGCAGGAGCGGACGTACCTGGAGAGGCAAGTTCGTCGTCATCGTGTTGCCCGGTCGCTATCTGAGCGATGCCGCGCGATCCTGCGATGCGCGGATGGATTGCCTAGCAAGTCTGTGGCTGCCGAACTCGGCCTCCACGAACACACCGTTGGCAAGTGGCGTCGCCGATTTTTGAAGGACCGCTGTGATGGCCTGCTTGACGAGGCACGCCCTGGCCGCCCTCGAACCATCAACGATGATCAGGTTGCCGCGGTGATCGAGCGGACGTTGCGGACGACGCCAGCCGATGCGACGCACTGGTCGATCCGCTCGATGGCTGCGGAAACCGGCTTTTCCCACACCACGATCCGCCGAATGTGGGCGGCGTTCGGCTTGCAGCCGCACCGTAGCCAGACATTCAAGCTATCGAGCGATCCGCTGTTCGTCGACAAGGTACGCGACATCGTCGGCCTTTACCTGTCCCCACCGAACCGAGCCCTTGTTCTGAGCATCGATGAGAAAAGCCAGATTCAGGCACTCGATCGCGAGCAGCCGGTCTTGCCGATGATGCCCGGCATACCGGAGCGTCGTACGCACAGCTATGTGCGGCATGGTACGACCACGCTGTTTGCCGCGCTCGATGTCGCCTCGGGGTTCGTCATCGGCAAATGCTACAAGCGCCACCGGGCAGTCGAGTTCTTGAAGTTTCTAAAAGAGATCGATGCTCAAGTCCCTGAAGGCCTCGATGTCCATATCGTCATGGACAACTACGCCACCCACAAGACACCCAGGATCAAAGCGTGGCTCGCCCGTCGGCCGCATTATCATGTCCACTTCACGCCGACTTCCGCGTCATGGATCAATCAGGTCGAACGCTGGTTCGCTGAGCTCACCAGAAAGCAGATCCAGCGAGGTGTTCACACCTCCGTCAGGCAGCTCGAGGCCGATATCCGTACCTTCATCGACCTGCACAACAAAAATCCCAAGCCCTTCAAATGGACCAAGTCCGCAGACCAGATTTTGGCTTCCGTCAAACGCTTCTGCCACAAAGCCCAGCAGACTTTATGTGGCGAACTTTAGATTCACGTGACTAGTCATCTGGAACGCAAGTTCGTCACATTAGTTGATAGCTCGAAGCTCTACAGAGGAGAGTGCTCGTGGCGAATGCGGGTGTGCGAGGCCGGCCGATTGCGCCGTTGGTGCTGAGTCAGCAGGAGCGGACGTACCTGGAGAGGCAAGTTCGTCGTCATCGTGTTGCCCGGTCGCTATCTGAGCGATGCCGCGCGATCCTGCGATGCGCGGATGGATTGCCTAGCAAGTCTGTGGCTGCCGAACTCGGCCTCCACGAACACACCGTTGGCAAGTGGCGTCGCCGATTTTTGAAGGACCGCTGTGATGGCCTGCTTGACGAGGCACGCCCTGGCCGCCCTCGAACCATCAACGATGATCAGGTTGCCGCGGTGATCGAGCGGACGTTGCGGACGACGCCAGCCGATGCGACGCACTGGTCGATCCGCTCGATGGCTGCGGAAACCGGCTTTTCCCACACCACGATCCGCCGAATGTGGGCGGCGTTCGGCTTGCAGCCGCACCGTAGCCAGACATTCAAGCTATCGAGCGATCCGCTGTTCGTCGACAAGGTACGCGACATCGTCGGCCTTTACCTGTCCCCACCGAACCGAGCCCTTGTTCTGAGCATCGATGAGAAAAGCCAGATTCAGGCACTCGATCGCGAGCAGCCGGTCTTGCCGATGATGCCCGGCATACCGGAGCGTCGTACGCACAGCTATGTGCGGCATGGTACGACCACGCTGTTTGCCGCGCTCGATGTCGCCTCGGGGTTCGTCATCGGCAAATGCTACAAGCGCCACCGGGCAGTCGAGTTCTTGAAGTTTCTAAAAGAGATCGATGCTCAAGTCCCTGAAGGCCTCGATGTCCATATCGTCATGGACAACTACGCCACCCACAAGACACCCAGGATCAAAGCGTGGCTCGCCCGTCGGCCGCATTATCATGTCCACTTCACGCCGACTTCCGCGTCATGGATCAATCAGGTCGAACGCTGGTTCGCTGAGCTCACCAGAAAGCAGATCCAGCGAGGTGTTCACACCTCCGTCAGGCAGCTCGAGGCCGATATCCGTACCTTCATCGACCTGCACAACAAAAATCCCAAGCCCTTCAAATGGACCAAGTCCGCAGACCAGATTTTGGCTTCCGTCAAACGCTTCTGCCACAAAGCCCAGCAGACTTTATGTGGCGAACTTTAGATTCACGTGACTAGGGCGTATATTCATTAGTCGGGGACGCCGTCTGACGTCTGCTATGCCTCTGATAGCAGTCCGAAATCGGAATGTTGCAGGAGGTCCGCGTTGGGCCCAACAGCGGAAATCACCTGCCGGCGATCCCGCTCTATCGCCACCTCACCACCCATTTCATCAGGACGTACGGGACAGCGAAACTTAGCACGACCAGAGCCGTTCCGAGGTTTTTCCATTCCCGAGAGCTATAGCCCCAGAGTACATACCCGACGTGAGACGCATAGTAGACAAGCGGGCATACAACGGCGAAGCCAATTACGCCTGCTAAGACTGCCTCGCGCGGCTCTAATACCTCGTACCACTCTGGCTCTTTCATCGCTGGCCCTGGTAACGAACACTTCTTGTCAATTATGATACGATATCCGAATAAGCGTAGGCTAAATATGCCTACCTTTGATGTTGGCGAACGCTCGATTTTGAATGAAGCGGCCAAGTCAGCTACGGGTCATAGGGCGTCGATCCCGACCGAGCGAGGCGACTTCCGCTTAACTCTCGAAAGCTGACGTATATGAGTACACGTCCTAGTCATCTGGAACGCAAGTTCGTCACATTAGTTGATAGCTCGAAGCTCTACAGAGGAGAGTGCTCGTGGCGAATGCGGGTGTGCGAGGCCGGCCGATTGCGCCGTTGGTGCTGAGTCAGCAGGAGCGGACGTACCTGGAGAGGCAAGTTCGTCGTCATCGTGTTGCCCGGTCGCTATCTGAGCGATGCCGCGCGATCCTGCGATGCGCGGATGGATTGCCTAGCAAGTCTGTGGCTGCCGAACTCGGCCTCCACGAACACACCGTTGGCAAGTGGCGTCGCCGATTTTTGAAGGACCGCTGTGATGGCCTGCTTGACGAGGCACGCCCTGGCCGCCCTCGAACCATCAACGATGATCAGGTTGCCGCGGTGATCGAGCGGACGTTGCGGACGACGCCAGCCGATGCGACGCACTGGTCGATCCGCTCGATGGCTGCGGAAACCGGCTTTTCCCACACCACGATCCGCCGAATGTGGGCGGCGTTCGGCTTGCAGCCGCACCGTAGCCAGACATTCAAGCTATCGAGCGATCCGCTGTTCGTCGACAAGGTACGCGACATCGTCGGCCTTTACCTGTCCCCACCGAACCGAGCCCTTGTTCTGAGCATCGATGAGAAAAGCCAGATTCAGGCACTCGATCGCGAGCAGCCGGTCTTGCCGATGATGCCCGGCATACCGGAGCGTCGTACGCACAGCTATGTGCGGCATGGTACGACCACGCTGTTTGCCGCGCTCGATGTCGCCTCGGGGTTCGTCATCGGCAAATGCTACAAGCGCCACCGGGCAGTCGAGTTCTTGAAGTTTCTAAAAGAGATCGATGCTCAAGTCCCTGAAGGCCTCGATGTCCATATCGTCATGGACAACTACGCCACCCACAAGACACCCAGGATCAAAGCGTGGCTCGCCCGTCGGCCGCATTATCATGTCCACTTCACGCCGACTTCCGCGTCATGGATCAATCAGGTCGAACGCTGGTTCGCTGAGCTCACCAGAAAGCAGATCCAGCGAGGTGTTCACACCTCCGTCAGGCAGCTCGAGGCCGATATCCGTACCTTCATCGACCTGCACAACAAAAATCCCAAGCCCTTCAAATGGACCAAGTCCGCAGACCAGATTTTGGCTTCCGTCAAACGCTTCTGCCACAAAGCCCAGCAGACTTTATGTGGCGAACTTTAGATTCACGTGACTAGTCCACAAATGCCGCAGGGTGAGCAAAGCGAAAGCGTGCCACCGCAAGCATGGATGGGCACGGCGCTTCGCGCCTTTGCCCACCCTACGAGACCTACTCTGCCGCGGCGGCGACGCGCTCGGGAAATGCCGCCGCCAGCGCGGCGCGATCCGGCTTCAGCACACCGCGCTCGGTGATGAGACCGGTGACGAGCCGCGCAGGCGTCACGTCGAAGGCGTAATTCGCGACCGGCGAGCCCTCGGGCACGATGCGCACCGTCTCCAGCCGGCCGTCGGCGGTGCGGCCGGTCATGTCGGTGACCTCCACGCCGCTGCGCTGTTCGATCGGGATGTCGCGGATGCCGTCATGGACGGCGAAGTCGATCGTCGGCGACGGCAGCGCGACGTAGAACGGCACGCCGTTGTCATGCGCGGCGAGCGCCTTCAGATAGGTACCGATCTTGTTGCAGACGTCGCCATTGGCAGCAACGCGGTCGGTGCCGACGATGGCGAGATCGACCATGCCATGCTGCATCAGATGGCCGCCGGTATTGTCGGGGATCACCGTGTGCGGCACGCCGTGATGGCCGAGCTCCCATGCGGTGAGCGAGGCACCCTGGTTGCGCGGACGCGTCTCGTCGACCCAGACATGGACCTTGATGCCGCGCTCATGCGCAAGATAGATCGGCGCGGTCGCCGTGCCCCAATCGACCGTGGCGAGCCAGCCGGCGTTGCAATGGGTCAGCACGTTGACCGTCTCGCCCGGCTTCTTCGCTGCGATCGCCTCGATCAGCTTCAGACCGTTGCCGGCGATGCCGCGGTTGATCTCGACGTCCTGCTCGACGATCTCGTCGGCACGCGCGTAAGCCGCCTCGGCCCTTTCCACCGGATCGATCGGCGCGAGCGCGATGCGCATCTCGTCCAGCGCCCATTTCAGATTGATCGCCGTCGGCCGCGCCACCACGAGCGTCTCGTAAGCACGCTTCAACCCGGTGTCGGAGGAATCCTCGCGCATGGCGAGCGCCATGCCATAGGCCGCGGTCGCGCCGATCAGCGGCGCGCCGCGCACCAGCATGTCGCGGATGGCGACGGCAGCGTCCTCGCACGAGGTCAGCTTCGCGACGATGAACTCATGCGGCAGCCGGCGCTGGTCGATCGCGCCGACCGACCACCCATCACGCTCGCGCCAGATGCTGCGGAAATGCTTGCCGTCGACCTTCATGGCATTCTGCCTTTTCGTCTCTCTTGCGTCTCACGCACGCAGCACGCGCCCCGCGACTGCGTCGAGCTTCCTGAGGAGCTCCGGATCGCGCGCCTCGGGCGCCGTGATCAGCGCGGTGTCGAGTGCGCGGTCCGAGCCGATCGGGCACGGTTCGTGCTCGCGCGGAAAATCCTTGGCCAGCCGCGCCACCAGCGCCTTCGCCTTGTCGGCGTTCGACGTCAATACGCGAATGATGTCCTGCACGGTGACCGCATCGTGGTCGGGATGCCAGCAATCGAAATCCGTCACCATCGCCACCGTGGCGTAACAGATCTCCGCCTCGCGTGCGAGCTTCGCCTCGGGCATGTTGGTCATGCCGATCACGGAATAACCGAGCGTCTTGTAGGTCATGCTCTCGGCGTAGGTGGAGAATTGCGGCCCCTCCATGCAGACATAGGTTCCGCCCCGCGCGATCGCGATATTCTCGGCTTCAGCCGCTGCCGCGAGGTGGATGCGCAACCGCGGCGAGACCGGGTGTGCCATCGACACATGCGCGACGCAGCCCCTGCCGAAGAACGAGCTCTCCCGCTTGTGGGTGCGGTCGACGAACTGGTCGACGAGCACGAAGGTGCCGGGGGGCATCTCCTCCTTGAAGGAGCCGCAGGCAGACAGCGAGATCAGGTCCGTGACGCCGGCGCGCTTGAGCACGTCGATATTGGCGCGATAATTGATGTCGGAGGGCGACAGGCGGTGCCCCTTGTCGTGCCGCGGCAGGAACACGATCGGCAAGCCGGCGATGGTGCCACGCCTGAGGGGAGCCGACGGCTCGCCCCACGGGCTGCTGATCACCTCTTCGCGCGCACCTTCGAGGCCCGGCAGGTCATAGATGCCCGAGCCGCCGATGATGCCCAATACTGCCTGCGCCATGCCTGCTCCACCATGTTCGTCACATACGACATGGTTAAGCTATGCCAGCTTTGGGGCGGTTTTGGAACGGGGGAGGGGTGATGGCGGTGGTGTGGGTGGCGCGCGCTCCACACTCGGTGTCGTCCCCGCGAACGCAGGGGCGATAGCCGCAGTTTTGGCTTAAGCCGCGGTCGCCAACCGCAGCTGGGCCGCGATCATCCGCTCCAGCGTTTCGACGGACTGGAAGTTCTCCGGCGTGATCTCGGACTGTGGGATGGTGAAGTCGAACTCGGCTTCGACGCCGAGCATCAGATTGACCATGTCCATCGAGGTCAGGCCGGCATCGACCAGCTTGGCGGACGGCGTGACGTCGGCGCTGAGCGAATTCTGCTCGAGGATGCCCTTCACCAGCTTGATGATGCGATTGCGCAATTCGGTATCAAAGGCTTGCATCGGCAAATTCCCGTCTGTCTGTCGAAGGTCCGGACCGGCTTGCCGCTACGATGGGCGCGGCCCGCCGGTCCCGCAATGGCCAGCACCAATACTTCGCGTTTCTTAGTAAACGATGACTCAGATTGTCTGGAATTCGCCCTTCTTCCAGAATCCTAACGCGATGCCGGAAAATCAGGAGATGCAAACAACCCGAACTTAACTGTTCGTTCGGAATTGGGCTTTGTTTACCCTCTATTTCATCGACGAATTTGAATTAAATCCGTAGCCTCATCTCACAAGCAAAGATGGCCGGAGGATCGCTTACGCGCATCGCGAATGATGCCGGCGATCTCGAACGGCAAACCGGAGGCGGACGAGTATGAACGTGCGTGAAGCAGTCCTCACTGTCGACGAAGCGCAGACAAGCTTCCTGGAGCAGACGCCTTCCCTGATCGAGCGCGCCGCCCGGACCGCTGCTGCTGCTGCGGCCGACGCCGACGGCGTCGACCGCGACGCCCGTTTCCCGCACAAGGCCTTCGAGGTCGCGCGTGAGCAGAAGCTGCTCGGCGTCATGATCCCGGTCGAGTTCGGCGGCTTCGGCGCCTCCATCTACGACGTCACCGACATCTGCTACACGCTGGGACGCGCCTGCGCCTCGACCGCGATGATCTACGCGATGCACCAGACCAAGGTCGCCTGCGTCGTCAGGCACGGCCACGGCATCCCCTGGATGGAAACCATGATGCGCCGGGTCGCCCGCGACCAGTGGCTGCTCGCCTCCTCCACCACCGAAGGCCAGAACGGCGGCAACATCCGCGCCAGCGCCGCGGCCGTCGACCACGCAGGCGATACCGTTTCGCTGGTGCGCGACGCCACCGTGATCTCCTACGGCGCCGAGGCCGACGGCCTCGTCACCATCGCTCGACGCGCCACCGAGGCCGCAGCCTCCGACCAGGTGCTGCTGGCGCTCGCCAAGGACGATTACTCGCTGAAGCGGACGCTGGGCTGGGAAACGCTCGGCATGCGCGGCACCTGCTCGACCGGCTTCGAGCTGAAGGTCGATTGCCCCGCCGACCGCGTCTTCCCGGAAGCCTATGACAAGATCCATGCCCAGACCATGACGCCGTTCGCACATCTGTGCTGGTCGTCGGCCTGGGCCGGCATCGCCGCCGCAGCCGTGACCCGCGCGCAGGCCTTCATCCGCAAGGCGGCGCGCTCTTCAGGCGGCCAGATGCCGCCGGCCGCTGCGCATTTCACCGCCGCGAAGATGTCGCTGGCCAAGCTGCGCGCGCTGATCGCGGCCAACATCGATGCTTTCGCCCACGCCGAACACGACGAGCGCGCCCTCGCCTCGCTCGACTTCCAGTCCTCGATCACGCTTCTCAAGGTGCAGGCCTCCGAGCTCGCGGTCGAGACCGTGATGCACGCGATGCGCACGGCCGGCCTCTCCGGCTATCGCAACGACGGCGAGTTCACCATGGGCCGGCATCTCCGCGACGTGCTGTCGTCCCCGATCATGATCAACAACGACCGCATTCTGGCCAACGCCGCAACATCGACGCTGATGAGCGGGGTGCCGACAAGCCTTCGTGACTAAGTACCTGGCGACTGAACCAACAAGAACAATTTTGAGATAGCAGGACACCGAACCATGAACATTGCCGTCCTCCCCGATTCGCCCGCCACCGCGCCGCAGATGATCGATCCGCTCGATCATCTCGCCGACAAGCTGTTCCATCGCATGGGCGCCGACGGCGTCTATGCCCGCACCGCGCTCTATGAAGGCGTCGTCGAGAAGCTCGCCGCGCTCATCACCGGCCATCGCGAGGCCGGCACCGAGGTGATGCGCTTCCCGCCGGTGATGAGCCGGGCCCAGCTGGAAAAATCCGGCTACCTCAAGAGCTTTCCGAACCTGCTCGGCTGCGTTTGCGGCCTGCACGGCACCGAGCGCGAGATCAACGCCGCGGTGAGCCGCTTCGATGCCGGCGGCGATTGGACCACCTCGCTCTCGCCCGCCGATCTCGTGCTGTCGCCGGCTGCCTGCTACCCGGTCTATCCGATCGCGGCGAGCCGCGGCCCCTTGCCGAAGGGCGGCCTGCGCTTCGACGTTGCCGCGGATTGCTTCCGCCGCGAGCCGTCGAAGCACCTCGACCGGCTGCAATCGTTCCGGATGCGCGAATATGTCTGCATCGGCACGCCCGACGACGTCGCCGACTTCCGCGAGCGCTGGATGGTGCGCGCGCAGAAGATCGCGACGGACCTCGGCCTGACCTTCCGCGTCGACTATGCCAGCGACCCCTTCTTCGGCCGCGTCGGACAGATGAAGGCGGTGAGCCAGAAGCAGCAGCAGCTCAAATTCGAGCTCCTCATTCCGCTGCGCTCGGAAGAGCAGCCGACGGCTTGCATGAGCTTCAACTATCACCGCGAGCATTTCGGCACGACCTGGGGAATCCAGGATGCCAATGGCGAGCCGGCCCACACGGGGTGCGTCGCCTTCGGCATGGATCGTCTGGCGGTCGCCATGTTCCACACCCACGGCACCGACCTTTCCGCTTGGCCCGCCAAAGTGCGGGAGATCATGGGCATGCAGCCGTCGGCGACGGTCGGCGCCCATGGCGAAGGTTGGCGCTAAAGCGAACGAGGCCTGCCATTTCCACGGGTAAGACGAGCGTGATCCACACCAAAATCCGATGCCGCGAGATCACCGAGTCCGACGCAGAAGCGGTCGCGGACCTGCTGACGCGTGGCTTCGTGGGCCGCTCGCGTAACTATTGGATCCAGGGCCTGCGCCGGCAGGCCTTCCGGCCCGTGCCGGAGGGCTATCCGCGCTTCGGCTACATGCTGGACAATGAGGGCACGCCGGTCGGCGTGCTGCTGCTGATCTATACGGAACGCAAGAACGGCGAAGAGACCGCCATTCAGTGCAACCTGTCCAGCTGGTATGTCGATCCGGCCTACCGCAACTACGCCCCGCTGCTGACCAAGATCGCCCAGCGGCACAAGGACGTGACCTATTTCAACATCAGCCCGGCGCCGTGGACCTGGCCGATCATCGAGACCCAGGGCTTTCGCGCTTATTGCCGCGGCATATTCTTCTCGGTGCCGGCACTGGCGCGCGTCCCGCGCTGGAGCGAGATCGAGGTCATCTCGCCTCACGCCAAGACGATCGAGGGACTTTCCGAAGCCGAAACCGAGTTGCTGACGCGGCATGCGCGCTACAATTGCCTCAGCCTCGTCTGCCGCACGCCGAAAGGAACATTTCCGTTCATTCTGCAACCGGTGCGCATCCGCCGCGGCTTCATTGCGCCCCCAGCGATGAAGCTGATCTATTGCCGTAGCGCCGCGGAATATTCCGCCTGCGCAGGCCGTATCGGCCGGTTGCTGCTTCGGCTCGGCAAGATCGCGGTGGCGATCGATTCCAATGGACCGGTTCCCGGCCTTGTCGGTATTTATACCGAGCGGCGCGGCCGCAAATATTTCAAGGGCCCGCATCGGCCGCAGCTCGGCGATCTCACGGATACGGAACTCGTGTTGTACGGGCCGTAGCGAAGGCTTTCGGACCCAATCATCACTGGAATTTGCCGCGTCCTGCCGGCCAACTCTTGCAGGCGCCTCGGCATTCCGCCCCTCTCTCCATCGCCGGTCACCTCCCGTAAACTACTGCGCTTAAGGGAATTTTCCGGCCTCTTCGTTACCCTCGGTGGCTGAATTAGGTTGCGTTAAGTCTATTGCCCGCCGAGATCCTGCCGATCCCATGATTCCGACCTGCGACAACGAGCTTGGTGCGCGCCGCGAGCAGGGCCCGGAAGCCCTGGTCGCGCTGAGCCAGCTTGCGCTCGACCACATGGAACAGGGCGTCTGCGTCTACGATGCTGACAACCGGATCGTGCTGGTCAACCAACGCTACCTGTCCCTGTTCGGCATGTCGGCCGACATCGTGCGGGTGGGGACGAGCTACCGCGAGGTGCTCGCGCACAGCGCCGGCCGCGGCAACTTTCCGGAAAGCGAGATCGATGCGCTCTATTCGGCGCGGATCGCGGAGATCGCGGGGGGAAAACCGTTCCGGACCGAGCAGCGGCTAGCCACCGGCCTCGTCATGTCGCTCGAGTTGAAGCCGCTTCCCGGCGGCGGCTGGATGACGATCTGCGACGATGTCACCCGCCTCGCCCGGCTCGAAGCGGAATTGCGCGTGCAGACCGAGCGCAGCCAGCACGCGCTCGCCAACATGTCGCACGGCCTCATCATGTACGACGCCGATAGCAGCGTCGTCGTCTGCAACGAGCGCTTCCTGAACCTCTACAACCTCGATCCCGCAATCGTGAAACCGGGCGTCTCGCATCATGCGGTGCTCGACCATTGGCTGTCGCGCGGCAACATGCCCGGCATGCCGGCCGACGAATTCCAGCATTCCAGATTGGAGGACGTGCGCGCCAGGCGGGCCAAGACCATGCTGGTGATGCGCTATGACGGACGCATGGTGCAGACGGTCTCCCGTTTCCTGCCCGATGGGGGCTGGGTGACCGTGCACGAGGATGTCACGGAGCGGCTGCAATATGAGGAGACGCTGAGGCAGCAGAACTTCATCCTCGACGCGGCGCTGGAGAACATGGCGCACGGGCTCGCCTTCTACGACAGCGACATGCGCCTGCGCGTCTGCAACACCACTTATCGCAAGATCTACCTGCTGTCGCCGGAAGAGACCAGGCCCGGCACGCATCTCGCCGAGCTGATCGAGCGTTCGATAGCGAACGGCGCGTTTGCCTCGGAATACAGCCCGCAGCAGATCCTCGAAGCTGCCCGCGCGCGGATCGCGAGCCGCGATTGCTCGCCGATGCGACGGCGCATGTCGAACGACGCGGTCATCTCGGTACGCTATTGCGCGCTGCCCGAGGGTGGCTTCGTCGCCACCTATGAGGATATCACCGAGCGCGAACATGCGATCGGGGAGCTGAGCGAGCAGTACCGCCGCTTCGACGCGGCGCTGAACAACATGAGCCAGGGTCTGTGCATGCTCGACTCGAGCCTGCGCGTGATCGTCTGCAATCGCCGCTATATCGAGATGTACGGCCTGTCGCCCGACATCGTGAAGCCCGGCGTCTCGATGCGCGAGATCATGGAGCATAGCTGCGAGCTCGGCATCCACCCGAACATGACGGGGGCAAGGCTCTATGCCGACTATGTCGAACGGCTGCGCGAGGGCGAGCACACGCTGCACCGGCACCTGAACGACGGCCGCATCATCAAGCTCAATCACAAGCGCATGGAGCAAGGCGGCTGGGTCGTCACCTATGAGGACGTCACCGAGCGGCACAAGGCCCAGGCCCGGGTGGCGCATATGGCGCGGCACGATTCTCTGACGGATCTGCCCAATCGCACGCTGTTCCGCGAGAAGATGAGCGAGGGTCTGAACCAGGTCGCGATCGCCGGCGGCGCGATGGCGGTGCTGTGCTTCGACCTCGACAATTTCAAGACGGTCAACGACCGCCTCGGCCATGCCGCGGGCGACCGCCTGCTGCGCTGGGTCGCGGCGCGCCTGAAGGAGAATGTCGGCGAGCACGACACCGTCGCGCGTCTCGGCGGCGACGAATTCGCCGTGCTGCAGCGCGGGCCGCAACCACAATCGGCGGAGAAGCTTGCGCGGCGCCTGGTCGAGATCATTGGCCGTCCCCCGCCGCTGGAGAGCCAGTCGATCCATGTCGGCGCCTCCGTCGGCATCGCCATCGCGCCCGATCACGGGCTCGATGCCGACGAGCTGATGAAATGCGCCGACCTCGCGCTGTACCAGGCCAAGGCCAAGGGGCGCGGGGCCTATCAGCTGTTCGAGCCCGAGATGGAGGAAGAGGCGCGCAGCCGCCACGCGCTCGAGCAGGATCTGCGCGGCGCGCTGGAGGCACGCGAATTCCACCTGGTGTTCCAGCCGCAGATGCGGCTCGATTCGTCGGAGCTCACCGGCTTCGAGGCCCTGCTGCGCTGGAAACATCCGTCGCGCGGCTTCATCTCGCCGGCCGAGTTCATTCCGATCGCGGAAGAAAACGGGCTGATCGTGCCGCTCGGCGAATGGGTGCTGCGCAGCGCCTGTGCGACCGCCGCGTCCTGGCCTGGTGTCGCCGTCGCGGTGAACCTGTCGCCGGTGCAATTCCGCTCGCGCGGATTGGTGGCAATGGTCACGAGCGCTCTCGCCGAAGCCGGCCTGCCGCCGCAGCGGCTCGAGCTCGAAGTCACCGAGACGGCCCTGCTCGACGACAGTGAAGCGACCATCGAGATCCTGCACCAGCTCCGCGCGCTGGGCGTCCGCGTCAGCCTCGACGATTTCGGCGTCGGCTATTCCTCGCTGAGTTACCTGCGCAAATTTCCGTTCGACCGCATCAAGATCGACCGTTCCTTCGTCGGCACGCTCGGCGAAAGCCCCGAGAGCGTTGCCATCGTCCGCACCATCGCCAGCCTCGGTTCCGTGCTCGGCGTCGAGACCACGGCTGAGGGTGTGGAGACCGAGGAGCAACTCGACTTCGTGCGCGAATGCGGCTGCACGGCCGTGCAGGGCTATTATTTCGGCAAGCCCTGCCCCGCATCGGAAGTCGGCCGCACCATCGAGACGCTGAACACGGTCCGGCGCGTGGCGTAACGGCTTTCTGCTCGCTCAAATTCCGCCTCTCGGCACACGGCCAAACGACGAATTGTCGCATGTGCCGGTTTGACCGGCATTGCTGCACCGACCGCCGCGCGCCTATCGCGCAACGCGCTTTTCTTCTCCCGCGATTTCGGGAACAATCCTCTCACAAGAACGAAGAACGGCGGCCCCCAAGCGGCCCCGAGGGAGGAATTCCGATGCCGCGATACCGGCTGAAGACGATCGCATTTGCCGCGATGCATGCTGTCCTGGGCACATTGCTCTCGACCGCCGCAATGGCGCAGGACTATCCCACCAAACCCATCACGCTGATCGTGCCATGGCCGGCCGGCGGCTCGACCGATATCTCGATGCGCGCCATCGCCGACAGCGCCTCGAAGGTGCTGGGGCAGCCGATCGTGATCGACAACAAGGCCGGTGGCGGCGGCACTGTGGGGCCCGCGACCATGGCCGCGGCCGCGAAGCCCGACGGTTACACCATCTCGCAGATTCCGATCACAGTCTTCCGCCTGCCCTTGATGCAGGAGGTATCATGGGATCCGGCCAAGGATTTCACCTACATCGTCCATCTCACCGGCTACACGTTCGGCGTGACCACCAGCGCAGAGTCGCAGTTCAAGAGCTGGAAGGACGTGGTGGAGTTCGCCAAGGCCAACCCGGGCAAAGTCACTTATGCCACGCCGGGCGCCGGCACCTCGCTGCATATCGGCATGGAGCAGATCGCCGGAATGTCCGGCATCAAGCTGACGCAAGTCCCGTTCAAGGGCGGCGCGGAGACCAACGCCGCGGTGCTGGGACAGCACACGATGCTTCAGGCCGATTCCACGGGATGGCGACCGCTGGTCGACGCCGGCAAGCTGCGCCTGTTGATGGTGTGGACCGGCTCACGCTCGCCGAACTATCCCGATGTGCCGACGCTGAAGGAGCTCGGCTATCCCATGGTCTATGATTCCCCGTTCGGCATCGCCGGCCCGAAGGGCCTCGATCCAAAGATCGTCGCCAAGCTGCACGATGCTTTCAAGAAGGCGGTCGAGGATCCCGCCGTCGTGGCAACGCTCGCCAAATACGACATGGTGCCGAACTACAAGAACACCGAGGACTACAAGAAGTTCGTCGTCGAGGTCACGGAGTCCGAGCGCAAGGTGATCGAGACGCTCGGGCTGGCGAAGAAGTAGGACTGAGCCACCAGCGTGTCCCGGACGCGGTGCAGCGCTTCTTCAGCGGTGCACCGCAGAGCCGGGACCCATCCTGCCAAGCATCCATGGACCCCGGATCTGCAGCGCGTCACTTCGTGCCGCGCAGCGTCCGGGGAACGGCCGAGAGGGTGTCGATGACCAACCAAACCAACGTCAAACTCCGCCTCGACAATTCCGAGCTCTGGGGCGGGCTGATCGGGCTCGCGCTCGGCGGCTTCGTGATCTGGTCGGGCATGAAGCTCAAGCTCGGCACCATCAACGATCCCGGCTCCGGCTACGTGCTGTTCTACACGGGCATCCTGATGTGCCTGTTCGCTGGCGCCATCATCGTCTCGGCGGTCACCGAGGGCGGCCCGACGCTGGCCTCGCGCTGGGAGAATGTGCGCTGGAGCAAGCCGCTCTTGCTGATCGCATGTCTCGTGGCATTCTCCGTTGTACTGGAGCCGCTCGGCTTTCTGCTGTCGTCGATCCCGTTGATGCTGCTGCTGCTGCGGCTGATCGATCCGGTGCGCTGGACGCTGGCGATTCCGATCGCCGTGTTGGTGCCCATGGGCATGTGGTGGGTGCTCAAGCGGCTGCTGCTGATCCAGTTGCCCTCGGGCCTGTTCGGGATCGGCTGACCCATGGATACACTCGTCAACGTCGCGCATGGATTCGGCGTCGCGCTGCTGCCGGTCAACCTGCTCTATTGCTTCATCGGCGTCTTCATCGGCACGCTGGTCGGCGTGCTGCCGGGCATCGGGCCGATCTCGGCAATGTCGCTGCTGCTGCCCGTGACGCTGTCGGGCACGCCGGAATCCGGCATCATCATGATGGCCGGCATCTATTACGGCTCGATGTATGGCGGATCGACCACCTCGATCCTGGTCAATATCCCCGGCGAGGCGGCTTCCGTCGTCACCTGCATCGACGGCCACCAGATGGCGAAGCAGGGCCGCGCCGGCCCCGCGCTCGGCATCTCGGCCTTCGGCTCCTTCATTGCGGGCACGTTCGCACTGATCGCCTTGATGCTGGTCGCGCCGAAGCTTGCCAGCGTCGCCATTGCGTTCGGCCCGGCCGAATATTTCAGCCTGATGGTGCTCGGCCTCGTCGTGCTCACCTTCCTGACCCAGGGCTCGATGCCGAAGGCGTTGCTGATGGCGTGCATCGGCGTCGTGCTCGGACTGATCGGGCTCGACAGCATCACGGCGCAGCCGCGCCTGACCTTCGGCCGCATGGAATTGATCGACGGCATCGGGCTCGTGCCCGTCGTGATGGGCCTGTTCGGCGTCGCCGAGGTGCTGCTCAACACCGAGCAGGCGATCAAGCGCGACGTCATCAACACCAGGATCACGCACCTGCTGCCCACCAGGGAGGACTGGAAGGCGAGCGCAGGCCCGGTCGGCCGCGGCACCATTCTCGGCTTCTTTCTCGGCATCCTGCCGGGCGGCGGCGCGGTGGTGGCCTCCTTTGCGTCCTACGCGCTGGAGAAGCGGCTGTCGAAGACGCCCGAGCGTTTCGGCCATGGTGCGATCGAAGGGGTCGCGGGGCCGGAATCGGCGAACAACGCGGCGGCAGGCGGCGCCTTCATTCCGCTGATGACGCTCGGCATTCCGCCGAACGTGGTGATGGCGCTGCTGCTCGGGGCCTTCGTCATTCACGGCCTGCAGCCGGGGCCGCTGCTGATCACGCAAAACCCCGGCCTGTTCTGGGGCATCGTCGCCAGCATGTATATCGGCAACGTCATGCTGCTGATCCTGAACCTGCCGATGATCGGCATGTGGGTGCAGCTGCTCAAGCTGCCCTACAACATCTTGTTTCCCCTGATCATCCTGTTCACGATTCTCGGCGTCTACTGCTCCAGCAACAACGTGTTCGACGTCTATGTGATGATCGCGTTCGGCATCATCGGCTATTTCATGCGCAAGCTCGGCTACGAGCCGGCGCCGCTGGTGCTGGCCTTCGTGCTGGGACCGATGATGGAGAATAACTTACGCAAGTCGCTGATCCTGTCGCAGGGCGATCTCTGGACCTTCGTGCAGCGGCCGATCTCGGCGGTGTGCCTCGCATTCGCAATGATGCTGCTGATCGCACCGCTCCTGCCCGCACTGCGCAAGAAGCGCGAGCTGGTGGCGCTGGACGAGGGGGCGTGACGTTTTGCAGAGGTCGGCTAAGATGCAATTTCGCGAAAACAACCCCATGCACAGTAGATGGGGGATTGATTTCACAGGGAAAATTCTAGCGTGACACGCTACCCCGCCGCCGGCAGCGCGCTATCCGTCGGCGCGCCCCACGGCCGCTCTGCCGATGCCAAGCCGATCAGGCGGCCCTGGATATAGTCGCAGCCCCAGTCGCGCAGCATGCTTGCTGCCTCTTCGTCCTGCACCCATTCAGCCACGGTCTTGATGTCGAGCCGTCGCGCGAGATCGATCAGCGTCTGCACGAAGGCACGGTCGTCCGCGGAATGGGTGATGTTCTGCACGAAGGCGCCGTCGATCTTGACGATGTCCACGCCGAGCTTGCGCAGGTTTCGGAACGAGGTGTAGCCGGCGCCGAAATCGTCGATGGCGATGCGGCTGCCGAAATTCTTCAGCCGCGTGACGAAGCCACGGACGTCGTCGATGTCCTGGATCGCGACCGTCTCGGTGATCTCGACGATCAGCCGCTCGGCAACGCCGGGATGGGCCAGCATCAGCGATTCGATTCCCGCCCACCAGTCCGGATCCATGGTGGTATCGGGCGAGATGTTGAGGCTGAGGCAGATGTCGGGGGCGGCGGCGAGCTCGGCGACCACGAGCTCGAGCACGCGGTGATCGACCAGGCGGATCAGGCCGAGCCGTTCGGCGACCGGCACGATGTCGGGCGCGAGCAGCACCTGGCCGCCGCCCTGGTCCATCCGCACCAGGCATTCGTGGAAGGCACGCTCGCGCGAGGCGGCCGACACCACCGGCTCATAGGCCAGCTTGATGCGGCGCTCGTTCAGCGCGGTGACGATCTCGTCGGTGACGCGGATATTGACGCGGCGCTGCGCGTCGCGCGCGGCATCCGGACGCCATGCCGCGAAGGAGCCGGCGCGGCGGCGCTTGGCGGCGTCCAGCGTCTCATGGGCGCGGTTGACGGCCTCGTCGGTGTTGCGGGCGTAGCGCGGCAGGCTGACCGCGCCGATCGAGGCGGTGACCGAGACCGGGCCGGATTTGGTGGGCACCACCTCGTCGCGAATGCCGGCGAGGAAACGCTCGGCGGCGACGTTCATGTCGTCGACGCTGCAGTTCTTCAGGATCAGGCCGAACTTGTTGCCGGAAAAGCGGCCGAGCACGTCGCCGCCACGCAGGCGCGAGCGGATGCGCTTGGCGATGTCGAGGATCACGGCGTCGGCAACGTCGAAGCCGAAGGCGTCGTTGACGCGGGCGAGATGGTCGATGCCGACCAGCATGAACGCCGCAGTGGAGCGGAAGCGGGTCGTCTCCTCGATCGCCTCGGCCAGCGCCGCGATCAGGTGCGAGCGGTTGAGCTCGCCGGTCAACGGATCGAGCCGTGCCAGCTTGGTCAGCTCCTCGTCTCGGGCATGGCGCTCGTTGTTGATACGGATCGAGCCGATCGCGCGCGTGGGGCGGCCGTCGGGGCCGGCGAACCAGCGGCCGGTCTCCTCGATCCAGATCACGGGATCGGCGGCGCTCATACGGACGCCGTACTCGACACGGTAGGGCGTGCCGTCGGCGCCGTGCACGGCGGACGTCTGCGCCAGCGCCGTGGTCCGCAGCGACGGCGCGGGTTCGATCAGTTTGGCAAATTCGGCGCCGGTCGCGAGGCGCTTGGTGGGAATGCCGGGAAAAATGCTGGCGACCTGGTCACCCCAGACAATGGCATCGCTGGCGACGTCCCAGGCGAACACGGCCTGGCCGAGCGCGGCCAGAATGTCGGAGGCTTGCGGCAATGCAGGGGTCAAGATCGCCTCGTTTCGGGACAGCGGGTAAGTCCTGGGCCGGCACAGAATAGGACCAGATTCGCCTTCGACCCTAGGCAAAGTTCATAAACAATTTGGAAACCACGTTTCCGAGCCGCCCAGGAACGATTAAGCTCGGCCGGCATAGGCCTTGCGAGACCATCACATGCACCGGCGCCGATGTCCGAAAACGCGCCAGCTCAACCTGATGAACGGTGTTGCGATGGCGACGACGGATGGAATCGAAGAGATCAAGCGGCAGGGCGGCACGGCCCTGGTCCCGCTGATGCCGACATTACGCTGGGTGCACAAGACGCCGATACTGCGCCCCGATCCGAGCTTCGTCACCCAGCTCATCGCCAATGCCGAGCAGCTGCCCCAGGCGAGCCGGCTGCGCCGCGGCTCTTTCGAAGACGTGCAGATGGCCTATGGCGGCAAACGCCCGCTGCAGAGCGTCAGCGCACGGACACGGCAGGTGGCTTGAGGCCGGTCAGCGCGGCGGCGTCTCGGAAGACGGCGGCGTGCCGTTACCCGGCTGAAGCTGCGGCGAGGGAATTTCCGGCGAAGACGCGCCCTGCACGGGCTTGGGCGCAGGATGATCCATCAGCACGGATTCCGCGACGGACTGCGCCGAGGGTGCGGGAGGCTCTCCCGGCACCGGCTGCGACGCAATCACCGGCTCGAACTTGCGCTCGGACGCCGCATCCTCCACCGGCGCCTCGGCCTGGCGCTTGGCCTTGCGCGGCGCCGGCACCGTGGTCTCGGCGACATAGGTGACGCGGCGGCGCGTGCGCTGGGCAATGCCGCCGAGGAAATCCGCCATCGCCAGCAGCACCAGCAGGAAATAGGTCGAGTTGCCGAATTTGGGCCACATCACGAATTCGGCCGCGGCCGCGCCGAAGATGATCAGCGACAGCAGATGGTCCATCAGGAATTTCGATCCGGGCCGCGCGCCCTTGACCACCTCGAGCAACAGCAGCACCACGCCGAGCGCGAGCATGAGATCGGCCAGCGTGACCGGCCAGGCCTCGCCCGTGATCATCGGCACCCGAAACAGCACGTCCGAGAAGGACACGCTGGGCATCAGGAAAGCGATGATGTTGTACACCGCGAGCGGGATCAGAAGCAGCGGGAAACCGACCATCGGCAAAATGCCTTCTCAAGCATGATATCCGGACAGAACAATGCAGCGGCGAAGCATTCGCTCCGCCGCCGTCACCGTCTATCTCATGGGTGGGCCGAAATCAGGCAGGCGAAATCCTCCTGCCCGGAGAAAGGTCCGGGGATCAGGACTCTTTCTTCTTCAGGACCTGCCGGCCCTTGTACATGCCGGTCTTGAGGTCGAGATGATGCGGACGACGGAGCTCGCCGGAGTCCTTGTCTTCCACATAGGTCGGCTTCTTGATGGCGTCTGCCGAGCGGCGCATGCCACGGCGCGACGGCGAGGTTTTTCTTCTCGGAACGGCCATTTCAATATCCTCTAGGGATTGGTGTCATCAGGGCATCGTCCGCCGGACGGCTCAGCACCCAAACGGGGCGAGCGAAATGCCGATCAAGGCCGGGCTTATAGAGGAAGGCCGGGCGTAAAGCTAGGCTTTTGGGCCGGAAAATACGCTCCGAATGGGCCCAAAATCAGCGATTTTCGCGCCAGCAGGTGGCAAGCGAGCTCGCCTGCCCCCGGGCCATATAGGTGGCCGCCAGCCGCCGGACACCCGGGCCGGGGGTTTTGGCGCTGCGTTTGACCGGATTCGGCAGGATCGAGGCCAGCAGGGCCGCCTCCCGGGGGGAAAGGTCCTCGGCCGACTTGCCGAAAGCATAGGCGCTGCCGGCCTCGACGCCGAACTGGCCCTTGGGGCCGAACTCGGCGATGTTGAGATAGATCTCCAGGATCCGCGGCTTGGGCAGGACGAGATCGATCCAGAGCGCCAGTGGGAATTCGAGCGCCTTGCGGACGAAATCCCGCCCCTGCCAGAGGAACAGATTTTTCGCGACCTGCTGGGTGATCGTCGATGCGCCCCGGAACGGCGTACCGTCCTCCTGGGCATCGTCGATCGCCTCGCGCAGCGCGCCCCAATCGATGCCGTGATGCCTGCAGAAATGGGCGTCCTCGGCTGCGATCACCGCTCGCGGCAGATAGGGCGACATCGCCGCCAGATCGATCCATTCCCGCTGCATCGGCGCGCCGCGGAGCGAGCGCCACGCCATCAGCGTCGAAACGGGATGGCCGATGCGGTAGAACGGCGCGATCACATAAGGCGCGAGAATGACGACCGCGAGCGCTACGAGCAGGATTTTGACGATGCGCAAATCGACCTTTCCGGCATGGAACGAGAAGCGGCCACGGATCACCCCATTAAGTCTGTGATAATTCGGGCCTTTTCCAGCACTTTTTAGGCCTTCCAAACGATTGACTGGGGCGGGCGCATAAAGGATTGTCCCGCCGAATTTTAGTTCTGGAGCCTTTCTTGATGACCGGCACGTCCCCGTCCGATTTCGCCAAACGTCTGGACAAGACCGCTGATGACACCGAAGCCCTGCTCGGGCGCCTGCTGTCGGACGACATCCTGCACGATGAGATCGCCCGGCCCAAGCGACTGATGGACGCAATGCGCTATTCGAGCCTCAACGGCGGCAAGCGCCTGCGGCCGTTCCTGGTGGTCGAGAGCGCGGCCGTATTCGGCGTATCGCGCGAGGCCGCCCTGCTCGTCGGCGCCGCGCTCGAATGCATCCACTGCTATTCGCTGATCCACGACGATCTGCCGGCGATGGACAATTCGGACCTGCGTCGCGGCCGTCCCACCCTGCACAAGCAGACCGATGACGCGACCGCGATCCTTGCCGGCGACGGCCTCCTGACGCTCGCCTTCGACATCGTCACCCGCGACGAGATCCATCGCGACGCCAATGTGCGCCTCCTGCTGACACGCGCGCTGGCGCGCTGCGCCGGCATCGGCGGCATGGTCGGCGGCCAGATCCTCGATCTCGCCGGCGAAGGCCGCTTCGGCGGCAACGAGCCGATCGATGTCGCCCGCATCCAGCAGATGAAGACCGGCGCGCTGCTGCGCTACGGCTGCATCGCCGGTGCGATTCTCGGCCAGGCCTCGCAGAAAGAGTATCAGGCACTCGACGATTACGGCCGCGCGCTCGGCGAGGCCTTCCAGATCGCCGACGATCTGCTCGACGTCGAAGGTGATGCCGCCGCGCTCGGCAAGCCGGCCGGCGCCGATGCCGCGCTCGGCAAGACCACGTTCGTCACCCAGCTCGGCATCGAAGGCGCCAAGCAGCGCGTGCGCGACCTGCTCGCCCGGGCCGACAGCGCCGTGTCGATCTTCGGCGACCGCGCCGCCGTGCTGCAGGCCGCCGCGCGCTTCGTCGCCGAGCGGAAGAACTGACGCGCTGCTATGGCGGGCAACGGCAAGGAAGATCCCGCCCTCGCCCGCTTCCGCAAGATGTCGCGACCGGTGCGGCTGATCTATGCGCGGCCGCGGACCTTCATCGCGGTTGCGGCCGGCATCCTGGTCGGCCTGCTGCTGCCGGGCTCGTACCGGTTGGTGACCCGCCTGTTGTTCGGCTGGGATGCGCTGATCGCGGTCTATCTCGTGCTGGTCTATGCGATGATGCTGTGCAACGACCACCAGCACATCCGCCGCTCCGCCGCGATGCAGGACGACGGCCGCTTCCTGATCCTGCTGGTGACGGCCACAGGCGCATTCGCCAGCATCGCCGCGATCGTCTCCGAGCTCGGCACGCCGCATCGCGGCGTGTGGGAGCTCACGATCGCGATTGCCACCATCGCGCTGTCATGGGCCGCCGTGCACACGACGTTCGCGCTGCATTACGCGCATGATTATTACCGCGGCGCCAAGCCCGGCGGCCTGCAATTCCCGAGCGGCGACAAGGAAGACCACGCCGACTATTGGGACTTCGTCTATTTCTCGTTCGTGATCGGCATGACCGCGCAGGTCTCCGACGTCGGCATCACCGACAAGACCATCCGCCGCACGGCCACCGCGCATGGGATCGTGTCATTCATCTACAACACGGCCCTGCTGGCCCTGACCGTGAATATCGCGGCGAGCGCGATTTCGAACTGATCGTCCCGGCGTTGCCGGGACGATCAGAATTGTCAGTTGCAGACCTCGGCATTGGCGTCATTGGAGGGGCCGCCACCGCCGCGATATTCGAGATGGCAGCCGCGGCTGACGGGACGGCAGCCGGTGCTGTTGCAGAACATCTGCCCGCCGCCCGAGGCACGGCTGGCGCCAGCGGCAGCGGCAATGCCGGCCGCAGCACCATAACCACCCGCGGCCCCGGCCGCCGCACCGCCGGCCTGACGACGCTGCCGCGCAGGACGCTCATCGCCGTCGTCGCGCTTGGCCGTCGCGGGTTTGGCCGGCTTGGCCGCACGCTGCTTTTCGCACTCATTGTCGTCGTTGACCGCATAGCCCTCGCGGCAGACGATCTTGCTGCACTTGTCGCCGTCGGCCTTGAAGCCATGCTCGCAAACCAGCGGACAGACGCGCGACGGCTTGGCCTTGACGGCGTCGAGCGCGTCGGTGCTCGCAACCTTCACGTCGAGCTTGGTGCCGGCGTAGCGGTTGAACTGCGACAGTGAGCGCTGCGAGGACGTACTCCAGTTGCCGTCGGCTGCGCCCGAGAAGCAGCCGACGCGGCCGAGCTCGGTCTGCACCGAGCGGCTGAGATCGGCCGGCGCAGTCGCCGGCGTCAGCGACGCGACGTTGGTGCCGGCGGGGCTCGCCGTGCTGGCCGGCGCCGCGCTCGGGGCCGCAGCGGCGAGATTGACGCGCTGCTGCTCGGCGGCAGCAGCCTGCTGCTGTGCCTGCTCCTTCGTCTTCTGCGCGGCAAGCTGCGCCTGCTCGGCGGCCTTGGCATCGGCTGCGGCTCTGGCCTGCGCATCCTTCTGGGCGCCGAGGGCGGCGAGACGATCCCGCTCGGCCTCGGCCTGCTTCGCCTTTGCGATCGCCGCTGCGTGGGCCTGCTCGGCGCCGATCTTTTCGACCTGGAGCTTGGCGAGGTTCGCATAGAAACCATCGGGGTGCTGGGCGAGGAAGGCGTCCCATGCCGCCTTGTTGCCGACCTGGAGCGCGAGCTCATAGTCGCGGCGGATATCGGCCTGCGGGTTCGCCACGGGCGCCACGGGTGCGGCCGCCGCGACCTTGACCGGAACCAGCGGCACGTCGTCGCCGCCGAGCGAGCCGTAGACGAACGGCTCCTGCTTGTTACCGGTCGACTTGAGCACCTCGTCGCGCACGAAGCCGAAGGCGCGGCGAACGTCGAGGCCCGGCGTCGTCAGATATTTCGACAGTGCAACCGTGAAGGGGCTGTTGGCACCGTCACCGTCCTGGGCGGTGAAGCCGGCTTTCGCCGAATAGGCGATCAGCGTGTTGGGGCTGGTCGGCTCGACCTGGGCGAGGCCACGGCCGATGCCGCGCGAGGCCACCGTACGTTTCATCGTCTTGCCGAACGGATTGTCGCGGCAGGCATCCAGGATCACCAGACGAAGCTGTTTTGCCGGTTCGACGGCAACCAGCACGCGATCGAGCGAGAGCGCCTCGTCATAGACGTCGGTGTCGCGCTCGAGCTTGGCGTCGACAGGGATCAGGTAATTGGAACCCTCGACCTCGATACCGTGACCGGCATAGTAAACCACGGCAATGTCGGCATTGCGGGTCGCGTCGGCGAAATCGCGCAGCACGCGCCGCGTCTCCTGGGCCGACAGATCGTGTCGGTAATCGACGGTGTCGAAACCGGCCTCTTTCAGCGTCTTGGCCATCACCGCACCGTCGTTGACGGGGTTGGTGAGCGACGGCGCGTGCCGATAAGCCGAGTTGGCAAGCACCAGCGCGACGCGGTTGCCCGCGAACGCGGGCTCTGCGCCGAACAGCAGCGCTGCGGCGAGGAGAAGCGGGCAGAGTCTGAGCAGATTGCGCATGACACAACTTCCGAAGTTCGGGACGTTTCGAGCCCCTTTGGGACCGCTTTAGCAGGATCTGGCGGCGGCGCTTGTGATGGAGGTCACGAAGACAGCACCGGCGACAGCCCGAAAGTCCCCCTCTGTTTGTCGCGCCAGTCCGGTCGCGGTTCGCGGCCAAGCCGGCGTGCGGACCAAATTCCCCTAGCCATCGCCGATATGCCCCCGATATTGCGGCAGATTGTCCGTAATGTCGTGCCAGGACGCCTTCGAGGCCACGAAAATATGGGCGCTCGGCCGGATCGAGGGGGTATCGACCAGGGTTCCCATGGCGACATGGACCCATTGTCCATCTCGCACCCGGGAATAAAGCAGCGATCCGCATCGCGCACAATGCGCGTCGTGGGTGGTGTCGTCGCCGAAAATCAGCCGTTGGTCGTCGCCCCGGACGATGCGGAGCTTGTCCTGCGCGATGCCGGCGAACGGCTTGAAGGCGGAGCCGGTGGTGCGACGGCAATTCGAACAATGGCAGTTCATCGCATAGGAGAATGCGTCGGCGACCTCGAAGCGCACGGTGCGGCAGCAGCATTCGCCGATCAGGATACGAGCGTTCGAATTTTCTGATCCGGTCATGGCGACGCCTCACGCAAATGGCTGACACACCCATAGCGCATTTTGATGTCTACGACTAAGTTCGCCGCAAGCCATCATGCAAAAGGATGACCCATGAACCAGAACCGCTCGAGCGTCGAAGCCGTCGTGCAATGCTATTTTGACGGCCTTTACGAGGGCGACGCCGAAAAGCTCGGCGCCATCTTCCATCCCTCGGCGGATTTGCGCTGGGTCGAGAAGGGTGAGCTGCAGGTGCTGACCGTGCCCGACTGGCTCGACCGTGTGCGCAAGCGCCCCTCCGGCAAGGCCGAAGGCAAGCCGCGCGAGGACTTCATCGTCACCATCGACCGTTCCGACGAGAAGACCGCCTTCATCAAGGTCCGGTGCCAATTGCCGCCGCGCTTCTTCACCGACTATCTGGTGGCGATGAAGCTCGCCGACGGCTGGCAGATCGTATCGAAATCGTATCGCTATGATTTGAGGGAGTGACGGGGCCTGATCGTCCGCTGCCCAATATCTGCCGCGCTCACCCTCCAATCTCCGCGACGCGTAAGTCTCTCGCCCCGTCATTGCGAGGAGCTCTTGCGACGAAGCAATCCGGAATCCCTCCACGGACAGACTCTGGATTGCTTCGCTGCGCTCGCTATGACGGCGCGGATGAAGCGTGCGCTATTTCTTCCGTCTCCTCTTCCCTGAAAGCCCCCCATGCATCTCGACCGCCGTTCCCTGCTCGCCTCGCTCGTCTGGATGGCCGCATCGCCCGCATTCGCAGCCGAGGCGCCGCCCGAGCTCGAATCCTATGAGCGCGAGAGCGGCGGGCGGATCGGGGTCCATGCCGAGAACCTTGCAACCGGCAGGAAGCTCGCCTGGCGCGCTGATGAGCGCTTCGTGATGTGCTCGACGTTCAAGGCCTCGCTCGCGGCCTGCGTGCTGGCACGGGTCGATCGCGGTGAGGAGCAGCTGGCGGCCATGATACCCTACGGCAAGGCCGATCTGCTGGACTATGCACCGGTCGCCAAGCAAAATCTCGCGGCCGGCACGATGTCCGTGACCGAGATGTGCAAGGCGATCGTCGAGCTCAGCGACAATACCTGCGCCAATCTGCTGCTGGCACGGATCGGGGGGCCGGCTGCCCTCACGGCATTCTGGCGTTCGATCGGCGATAGCACCTCGCGGCTCGATCATAATGAGCCCGAGCTCAACCGCTCACCGCCGGGCAATCCCCAGGACACCACGACGCCGGCAGCGATGGCGGGCAATTTGCGGCGCCTGGTGGTGGGTGAAGCCCTGTCGCCGGCCTCGCGCGCCCTGCTTACGGATTGGATGGTGAACTGCAAGACCGGCGCGAACCGGCTGCGCGGCGGCCTGCCCGCAAGCTGGACCATCGGCGACAAGACCGGCAACAACGGCAAGGATGCATCGGGTGATATCGCGGTCGTCTGGCCCAAACCCGACACGCCGATCCTGATCACGGCCTATACCCAGGGTGGCACGCCGAATGCGGCGCAGATCGAAGCCGTGTTCGCGCGGATCGGGCGCATGGTGGCCGAGCGGCTGGCGTAAGCCGCGCATTGACGCAGCAGTCGCTTCCGGGTCAAGACAGGCCACTATGGAAGCGAAATTTCAGACCTTTCTCATCCTGCTCGCCGTGCTGGCGGGCACCGCACTCGCCGCGCGCCGCTTCAACATCGCGCCCGCGATCCTGCTGATGCTGGCCGGCGTCGGCCTCGCTTTCGTTCCGGGCATGCCCTCGGTGGAATTGCCGCCGGAGCTGGTGCTGCTGATGGTGCTGCCGCCGCTGATCTACTCGGCGAGCGTCGCCATGAGCTGGCGCGAGTTCAGGAAGAATTTGCGTCCGATCGTACTGCTCGCGGTCGGCGCGGTGATCTTCACCGCGGCGATGGTGGCGGCCGCGACCCACTACGTGATCGGCCTGCCCTGGACCATCGGCTTCCTGCTGGGCGCCATCGTCGCGCCGCCCGACGTGGTGGCGCCGCTCGCGATCGCGCGCCGGCTCAACTTGCCGCGGCGGCTCGTGGTCATCCTCGAAGGCGAAGGGCTCGCCAACGATGCCACGGCGCTGATCCTCTACCGCTTCGCGCTGGCCGCGATCATGGTCGGGCATTTCTCGCTGCCGCTGGCGGCCGGAGAATTCCTCCTCATCGTCGCCAGCGAGATCGCCTTCGGCATCGGCGTCGGTTGGCTCTCCCTCCGCTTCCGCAAATGGTCCGGAGATCCGCAGGTCGAGCTGACGCTGTCGCTGATCACGCCCTACGTCTCCTATTGGCTGCCCGAGCATGTCGGCGGCTCCGGCGTGATCGCGACGGTCGCCTGCGGTCTCTATGTCAGCTGGAACGGCCCGCTGCTGATCTCGTCGGCGACGCGCCTGCAAGGCATCTTCTTCTGGGATCTCGTGATCTACCTGATCGAGGGCGTGCTGTTCCTGCTCACCGGCTTTCAGATGCGCGCGCTCTACGAGAAATCGAAGGCGTTCCCGCTCGACGACATCCTGATCGCGACCGCCGTGGTGCTGGTGATCGTCGTGACGGCGCGCTTCGCCTGGCTCTATCCTGCAACCTATCTGCCGCGAATGCTCAGCAAGTCGCTGCGCGAGCGCGATCCGTCGCCGCCATGGCAGTGGCCTTTCGTGCTCGCCTTCACCGGCGTGCGCGGCGCGGTGTCGCTCGCGGCCGCGCTGGCGCTGCCGTTCACGCTGCCTGGCGGCGAAGCCTTCCCGTATCGCGACCTGATCCTGTTCGTGGCCTTCGGCGTCATCTTCGTCACGCTGATCGGCGTCGGCCTCACCTTGCCGCCGGTGGTGCGCTGGCTCGGTGTCGCGCAGGCCGGCCGCGACGAGCATGTCGCCGAGCACGAGGCCGAGATCGCGGCACGGCGCCAGGCGCTCGACGCCGCGCTGAAGTCGCTTGACGCAATGACCGAGGCGAAGGACGTCTCGGACGAGGTCATGCGGCTTCTGCGTGCACGTCACGAGATTCGCGCCAACCAACTGCCGGAGTCGCTCGATCCCACCCGCCATGACGTTTCCGCCGCCGGCACCGCGCTGACCCGCGACCTGATCGCCGCCGAGCGCAAATTCATTCACAACCTGCTGCGCGACGGCCAGATCACCGACGAGACACGGCGACGGATCGAGCGCGACCTGGATCTGGAGGAGGCGGGCCTGGCGAACCGGGAGTATCGGGACGTGCCGCTTTAGCGTCGTGAGCTACCGCCTCTCGCAGAACTCCCTCATCGCAGCCGCAACGGCGCCCGCGACCACCTCATGCCGCTCCGCCGAGTTCATCGCCATCTCCTCGTCGCGGTTGATGATGGAGCCGGCTTCGAGCAGCACCGCGGCGCTGCTGGTCCGTGAGAGAACGACGAGCCCGTCATAGCGGTAGACGCCGACATCCTTGTCGAGCAGCTGGCGCCGGTAACGGCCCATCAGCGGCAAGGTATATTGGCTGGCATAATGCAGGCCCTGTTCCTTCAACTGCCTGCCGATCATCCGGGCCAGTTTCAGGCTGGTGGCGAAATGCGAATTCTGCTGCGACACGAACAGCGAGTGGCCCGAAAAGCGATCGCTGAAATAGCTCTTCGCGCCGTCGAATTCCCAGGTCTCGAGCAATTTGTCCGGGACCGAATCGTGATGGATCGACAGGAAGAGATCGGCCCGGCCGTCATTTGCGGCACTGACCCGCTTGAACAGGCTCGGCCGCGCCTTGCCGTCGGTGACGAGCAGGCGGGTTGCCGCAAAACCCTCAGCCTTCAGCTTCGCCGTGACGAGGCGCGCGAGAACGAGGTTGAAGCCGAACTCCGGATCGTTGCGCGCGCTGAGTGCGCCGTAGGAGTCCGGGGTGTGCCCGACATCGACGACGATCCGGAACTTCGGCATCTCGCATTTGGCCGATGATTGCGGCTGCTTCAGCGTGGCCTTGGCGGCCTTTCGCGCGGCCGCGGCCTCGCTGCGGCCAACAGGCGCAAGCCATGACAACAGGATCGCGGCGACCAGTCCGGCGATGATGCTGCGCGATTGCCCCACGCGTTACTCCGCCGCTGCGGTCCTGGGTCGGCCGACGAAGCCCGCGACATCGCCAAAACGTTCCAGCATCACGGCGGGCAGATCCTTGGACTTGCTGGTGACGCAGGCCCCGGAGCGCACCGCATAGCGATCCTGATGCGCGGCCTGCGGCGGCGGCTCACCCTTCTGGAGCGCGCGGGCCAGATCCATCACGACTTTGCGGAAATGCATGATGCCGAGATCGGTCGGTCCGAGATGCTCGCGGGTGCGGTCGGCGATCGGGCCCTGGCTGTCCTGCACGGCGGCATCCTGCTCGGAGACGCCCTTGATGCCGGTGTAGCTGCGGGTCTTCTGCAGCTTGCGGTCGATCAGGTAGTCGTTACCCTTGTGGCGCAGCGGCACGTAATTGTCGTCGACCTCCGCGATGACGCCGTTGCCGTGGTCATAGGCGTCGCGCTCGGCTTGCGAGAGCGGTCGTTCCGGATTCCACACATAGGTGTAGATCCAGCAATTGGTATCGGTGACGGGCACGAAGGTCTGGCCAAAAATATTCTCGCCCGGCATCGCGCTCGGGGCATAGGCATGGAACGGCATCAGGAACTGCGCGATGCGCCAGTAGATGTTGTCGCCACCGGTGAGCCGGCCGCCGGCGATCGTCAGCCCGGCCTCGTGCGGAGCGACCTTGATGACGGGGCGCGGGTCCTCCGCGATCCAGCGCATGTGATCGCTCGACATTCGCGCGATGGGATTCACAAAATGCTTCTTGATGTCCAGGATCTCGTTCTCCTGCTTGTCGAAGGAGAGATGGGCGAAGGTGAAATGCGCGGTGTCGATCGAACCCTCCAGCGCCTGCACCCAGTTGCAGTCCTGCCATTTCTTGCTGACGTAGCGGTGTGATTCCGGCAACAGCGCCATTTCGAGATCAGGCAGCTCAGGCATGGCTTCGAGCGGCCCCATATAGGCCCAGATCATCTCGCCCCATTCGCGCACCGGGTAGGACTTGATGCGGATCAGGTCCTTGGCATTGAGATCGGGATAGGAGGTCGGCATGTCCACACAGCGCCCGTCGGTGTCGAACTTCCAGCCATGATAGACGCAGCGGATGCCGCACTCCTCATTGCGCCCCAGCCAGAGATTGGCGCCGCGATGCGGGCAGTATTGGTCGATGATTCCGACGACGCCGCGCGTATCGCGGAAGGCGAGCAGCTCCTCGCCGAGCACGACGATCTTCTTCGGATCGCCGTCGGGCTCGGAAAGTTCTTCCGAGAGCAGGACGGGAATCCAGAAGCGGCGCAGCAATTCCCCCATGCCGGTTCCGGGGCCGGCCTCGGTCAGGAATTTATTGTCCTCTGCGCGAAGCATGAAGAAGCCTCCCGATGTGTTTTTTGGGAAGATTGGCGCGGGAGCAGGAGGACGTCAACGCAAGAACGAAGCACTTGTCCCCCGACGCGGCGCGGCGTGAAATGAGGCTGAAGCAGCGCTGCGCTGCGTGGGGCACAAGCAGCCCTAGACCGGCCGCTCGCCCTTCACCGTCACGCGCGTGCCGGAGCGCGTGTGCGGCCAGTAGTCCCACATCGCGCGATGCTGGGTGCAGCGGTTGTCCCAGAACGCGATCGCGTTCTCGGTCCAGCGGAAGCGGCACTGGAACAGCGGGTTCTCGGCGTGCTGGTAGAGATAAGCCAGCATCGCATCGCTCTCATCGCGCGGGATGCCGTTGATGTGGCGGGTGAAGCCGCGGTTGACGTAGAGCGCCTTCTTGCCCGTGACCGGATGGGTTCGCACCACGGGATGCTCGGCTTGCGGATAGGAGGGACGATCGGCAACGCCATAATTCGCATAGAGCCCACGGTAGATCGGCTCGCCGTCGTGCAGCGCGGTGAGGCCGTCGAGATAGGCCTTCATGCGGTCCGACAAGGCTTCGTAAGCCGCATACATGTTGGCGAACAGCGTGTCGCCGCCGCGCGGCGGGCATTGCTTGATGTAGAGGATCGAGCCCATCGGCGGCTCGAGATCGCAGGACACGTCGGAATGCCAGCCCTCGCCATTGGCGCGCGGCGAGTTCTTGTCGGCGTAGATCTTCATCAGGGCGGGGTCTTCGTCCTCATGCGGCGCTGCGGGGTGAAAATGCAGCTCGCCGAATTTGCGGCCGAAGGCGAGGTGCTGCTGCGGCGTGATGTGCTGGTCGCGGAAGAAGATGACGAGGTTTTCGGCAAGCGCGCGGTGGATCTCGTCCATCTGCCGGTTGGAGCGCGCGTCGCCATCAACCAGCGAGCCGATGTCGATCCCGGAGATCTCCGCGCCGATGATGGGCGTGAGCTTTTCGACCGCGATGGTCTCGTAAGGCGCGCCGTCCTCGGCCGTGTGGCGATAGCGCGGACCCTGCTTGCCGGCGAGTGAGCTCATGGCGTGTCTCCCGATCATTGTTGATTGGGAGCCATGGTAGCAACGTAGCGCGGGTTCGCGAAGCGTAACCCGCCACTTCGCGTCCGCAAAAAAAATAAGGCGGGTTACGCTGCGCGAACCCGCCCTACGATCCAATGTTGAGGAGGCGCCTACTCCGCCGCGGTCACCGGCACCTTGGCGCCCTGGCCGTAGCGCTGGTCGATATAGTCGATCACCAGCGCCTTGAAGTCGGCGGAGATGGTGGGGCCGCGCAGCGTGCGGAACTTCTTGCCGTCGACGAACACGGGCGCGGCCGGGGCTTCGCCGGTGCCCGGCAGGGAGATGCCGATATTGGCGTGCTTGGATTCGCCGGGGCCGTTGACGATGCAGCCCATCACCGCGACGTTGAGCTCTTCCACGCCGGGATATTTCGTCTTCCACGCCGGCATCTCGTCGCGGATGAAATCCTGGATCGAGCGGGCCAGCTCCTGGAACGTGGTCGAGGTGGTGCGGCCGCAGCCGGGGCATGCCGCGACCAGCGGCACGAAGGTGCGGAAGCCCATGGTCTGCAAGAGCTCCTGGCCGACCTGCACTTCACGGGTGCGGTCGCCGCCGGGCTCCGGCGTCAGCGAGATGCGGATGGTGTCGCCGATGCCCTGCTGCAAGAGGATGCCGAGCGCGGCCGAGGACGCCACGATGCCCTTCGAGCCCATGCCGGCTTCGGTGAGGCCGAGATGGATGGCGTAATCGGAACGGCTGGCGAGGTCCTGATAGACCGCGATCAGATCCTGCACCGCCGAGACCTTTGCGGAGAGGATGATGCGGTTCTTGGGCATGCCGAGCTCTTCGGCGCGCGCGGCCGAGAGCAGCGCGGACTGCACCATGGCCTCGCGCGTCACCGCGCGCACGTCGCGCGGATTGGCGGAGGCGGCATTCTCGTCCATCAGCTTGGTCAGGAGCTCCTGGTCGAGCGAGCCCCAATTGGCGCCGATGCGGACCGGCTTGCCGTTCTTGTTCGCGATCTCGATGATGTCGGCGAACTGGGTGTCGCGCTTGTCCTTGAAGCCGACATTGCCGGGATTGATGCGGTACTTGGCGAGCGCCTCGGCGCAGGCCGGATAGGCCGCGAGCAGCTTGTGGCCGATATAGTGGAAGTCGCCGATCAGCGGCGTCGTGATCCCGCGCTTGGCGAGGCCGTCGCGAATGTGCGGAACGGCGGCCGCAGCTTCCTCGCGGTCCACGGTGATGCGGACCATTTCGGAGCCGGCGCGCGCGAGCGCTGCGACCTGGGCAATGGTACCGTCGATGTCGGCGGTGTCGGTGTTGGTCATCGACTGCACGACGATCGGCGCACCGCCGCCGACGGCGACGTCGCCGACCTTGACCTGGGTGGTACGATGGCGCGGTGCGGGTCCCGCGAGATCGGAATCGATGGTGGTTTCGGGCTTGTTCATGGGGTCCAAATATCAGGTTTTGGTGACGTTCAGCAATGCATCAGCTGGCGCCGCAGCCGTTTGGCTCGGACGGTTAACCAGAAAAAGCCCAGCAATTACAAGGACAGCAGCCGCCCCGAACGCCAAGCTTAGGGTGTCGTGCATGATGAAATAGCTACCCACCACGCCAAACAAAGGGGTGATGAAGGTAAAAGCCGACAATTTGCTGGCCGAATAGGCCTTCACCAGAGCGAACCAAAGCGTGAACGTGGTTCCAACCACCCAGATCGCCTGGAACGCCATCAGGCCGAGCGAGAGCGGCGCCGGGGTGTGGGTGATGGTCTCGCCGAACAGCCAGGCCGCCAGCCCCAGGATGGGGATCGAGGTGGCGACCTGATAGCCCAGCGCCTTCTCCGGCGCAGCGAACCGCAACCGCGTGCCCTTGGCCACCAGCGTCGTCGCCGCCCACAGCGCGGCACCACCGACGATCATGAGGTCGCCCAGCAGCACATGTGAATCGACATTGGGCTGCGGCACGCCGATTGCGAGCGCGACGCCGGCAAAGCTGATGGCAAGGCCCAGCCATTGCGAGGCGCCGAGCCGCTCGCCGAGCACCTGATAGGAGCCGAGCGCGACGAAGAACGGCGCGGTGTAGAGGAACACCACCGCGCGCGAGGCCGAGGTGAGGCGCAGGCCCTGGAAGATCAGCACGAATTCGATGCCGAACATCAGCCCGGCGACCAGGCCCGGCTTCCACGTGCGGTCGTTCTCGAAGAATTTGACGCCGCGAAGCGTGCCGATGATGAACAGCACCGGCAGCGCGCCCGCCGAGCGGATCGTGGCCTGGAGCATCGGCGGGATGTCCGGCAGCACCAGCTTCACCGCGATCTGGTTGAACCCCCAGGTCAGGCACAGCATGAGCATCAGGGCAATGGCGCCGGCACTGAGGGGGCGTGCAGCGGATAGGTTGGCTTGGGTTGCGGACATGTCTTCCTGGAAATCCGGCTTTGCGCCGTTGTTGCTTCAAGCAGCTTTCTGACAATGGGTGCAGACGCCCGTGATCTCCACCACGGACAATTTGGGAGCAAAGCCCGAGCTGCGCGCCGCGGCATTGAGATCGCCGGCGAAGGACGCCGAGGGAATCTCGCCGACCAGGCCGCAGCGCTCGCAGATCAGGAACGCCACCGCCGAGGTCGCGTCATGGTCGTGCGCGGCGCAGGCGAGGTAGGCGTTGCGGCTTTCGATGCGGTGCACGAGGCCGTTGGCCATCAGGAAATCGAGCGCCCGGTAGACCGTGATCGGCGCCGGCCGCGGCATCGACTTGGCCAATTCGTCGATCACCTCATAGGCGCCGAGCGGACGGTGGCTGGAGAGCAAGGCGCCCAGCACCTGGCGCCGGATCGGCGTGAATTTCTGCGCGCGCTGCTCGCAGACCTCCTCGGCATGCGCCAGCGCATCCGCGGTGCAGCGGCCGTGATCGTGGTCTGGCGCGGGAAAGGCCGTCTTCGCGGGGGTCATGCGACACAGCTTCTAGCATTTCGCCGATGGAACCCAAAGCGCGACGGGCGCGGCGGCTGTCAGCCATGCTCTCATGGCGGGACAGCCACCCGGTAAGCCACCGTGCAACAATCATAAGCTTGCTTATTATATTCCAAGCTTATTGGAGACCAAGCTCATGAGCCGCGGGTCCGTGGACCAGAATTTCCTGTTTACGCTAGGTGAGCTCTACCGCCTGTTGCGCGTCTATGCCGACAAGGAAGCCTCGCGCTTCGGCATCACGCGCGCGCAATGGGCCGTGCTGGCCAAGGTCGAGCGCAGCGAAGGCATGAAGCAGTCGGAGCTCGCCGAGCTGCTCGAGATGCAGCCGATCACGCTGACCCGCCTGATCGACAAGCTCTGCGACAATGACTGGATCGAGCGGCGCAACGATGCCTCGGACCGGCGCGTCAAGCGCCTGCACCTCAAGAAGGCCGGCCGGCAGCTGCTCGGCCGGATGAGCGGCCTGAAGTCGGAGCTCACCGCGAACGCGCTCGACGGCATCAGCCCGGCCGACGCCCACCGTCTCCTGACCCAGCTCGAAACCATCAAGGAAAACGTGCGCAACGCGATCCAGACGTCGGGCGCGGAGCAAGCACGTAAGGAGCAGCGCTATGGCTGACCAGGTCCTCAAATTCCAGCCCGAACAGAAGACCGACAGCGGCAAGCCGACCAAGAAGGCCGGCACCGATCCGCGCCGCCGCCTGGTCGCAGGCCTGCGCCGCTATCGCCGCTTCCTGCTGCTGGTCGTGCTGCCTGTAGCCGCCGCCATCGGCGGCCTCACCTTCTACCTGCATGGCGGCCGCTATGTCGGCACCGATGACGCCTATGTCGGCGCCCAGAAGGTGCTGGTGACGCCCGATATCTCCGGCAAGATCCTGAAGGTGGTCGTGAAGGAAGGCCAGTCGGTCAAGCACGGCGACGAGCTGTTCGAGATCGACCCCGTTCCGTTTCGCCACGCGGTGGACGAAGCCAAGGCGCAGCTCGCCCAAGCGCGCACGACCTATGACAACCTCGTCGCCAACATCAAGATCTATGGCGACATGCTGGATCTCGCCCAGCAGGGCATGGATCTGAAGAAGCGCGATGTCGAGCGCAAGCAGGCGCTGGTGAAGAACAATTACGGCTCGCAGCTCGATCTCGACAACGCCTCGAATGCGCTGGTGACCGCCGGCGCGCAGGCGCAATACATCAAGCAGCAACTCTCCAACGCCAAGACGCAGCTGCTCGGCGACGCGGAATTGCCGCTGGAGCAATTCCCGCCCTACGCTCAGGCGAAAGCCAAGCTGGACGATGCCCAGCGCAATCTCGACCACACCGTGCTGCGCGCGCCGATGGACGGCGTGGCGACGCAGGTCGAGCAGATTCAGCTCGGCCGTTTCGTCACCGCGGGCACGCCCGTCTTCTCGATCATCGACGTCGCCCATCCCTGGGTCGACGCCAATCCGAAGGAGAGCGACCTCACGCACGTCACCGAGGGACAGCCCGTCACGCTCGAGGTCGACGCGTTCCCGAACCATGTCTTCAAGGGCAAGATCGGCTCGCTCTCGCCCGGCACCGGCGCGCAATTCGCGATCCTGCCGCCGCAGAACGCCACCGGCAATTTCGTCAAGGTCGTCCAGCGCGTGCCGATCCGCATCTATTTCGACGAGACCGACAAATACGTGCGGAAGCTGAAGGCCGGCATGAGCGTGTACGCCACCATCGACACCGGCCATCAGCGCTCGCTCGCGGGCCTGCTCGGCCTGTCGGCGACCGCGAGCCAAGATCAAGATAAAGACTGACAAGGACTGATCGGATGTCCGGTCCCAATGCCCATCTGATGGTCCCCGGCCTGCGCCGGAACATGGTGACGATCTGCGCCATGACCGCGACCATCATGCAGGCGCTGGACACCACCATCGCCAACGTCGCCCTGCCCTACATGCAGGGCACGCTGTCGGCCTCGCAGGACCAGATCAACTGGGTGCTGACCTCCTACATCGTCGCCGCCGCGATCATGACGGCGCCGGTGGGCTGGATCGCCAACCGCTTCGGCCGCAAGCGCATCTTCATCATCTGCTCGGCCGGCTTTACCATGGCCTCGGTGCTGTGCGGCCTCGCGCAGGACATCAACCAGATGGTGCTGTTCCGCCTGCTGCAGGGCGTGTTCGGCGCGGCGCTGGTGCCGCTGTCGCAATCGGTGATGCTCGACTATTACACGCTTCAGGAGCGCGCCAAGGCGATGTCGATCTGGGGCATGGGCGTGATGATGGGTCCGATCATGGGCCCCTCGCTCGGCGCCTGGCTGACCGAGACCTATTCCTGGCACTGGGTGTTCTTCGTCAATTTGCCGTTCGGCTTCATCACGGTGCTCGGCCTGATCGTGTTCATGGACGAGACCCGGAAGGATTTCAGCCTCAGATTCGACTGGTTCGGCTTCGCCGCGCTGGCGGTTGCGATCGGCGCGCTGCAGCTCGCGCTCGACCGCGGCGAGCAATTAGGCTGGCTGGAATCCAATGAGATCCTCGCGGAGTTCATCGTCTCGGCCGTCGCCTTCTACTTCTTCCTGGCGCACTCCTTCACGACCTCGACACCGTTCATCCGCTTCGCGCTGTTCCGGGATCGCAACTTCGTCACCGGCTGCATGTTCATGGTCGTGATGGGGCTCGTGCTGTTCTCGACCATGGCGCTGGCCTCGCCCTACATGCAGAACGTGATCGGCTATCCCATCATCACCGCCGGCCTCTTGCTGGCGAGCCGCGGCTTCGGCACCTTCTTCGCCATGATGCTGGTCGGCCGCATGATGCGCTATTTCGAGGCGCGCACGCTGATCATCTCCGGCCTGACGCTGACCGCGGGCTCGCTGTACCAGATGACGGGCTGGACCGACCTGACCCAGGTGCCGGAGATCGTCACCGTCAGCGTCATCCAGGGTTTTGGCTTCGGCCTCGTCTTCGTGCCGCTCTCGACCGTGGCGTTCCTGACGCTCTCGAACGAGCTGCGCACCGACGGCACCGCGATGCTGACCCTGATGCGCAACGTCGCGAGCTCGGTCGGCATCTCCGTCGTCATCGCGCAGCTGACGCAGGGAACGCGGCGGACCTACGCAATCCTGTCGGAGCACATCAACCCGTTCAACCACGCGCTGCAGATGCCCGACGTCCGTGGCCTGATCAATCTGTCCACCGACGCCGGCCGCGCCATGGCGGACCGGATGGTCAGCGTGCAGGCGCAGATCATCGCCTTCGCGCATGACTACCAGCTGGTGATGCTTTTCATCCTCTGCACCATCCCGCTCGCTCTGCTGATCGGATCGACCAAGGCCACGCTGCGCAAGCAGGCGGCCGGGCCGGAACATGCGGTGATAGAGTAGGCACAGTTTCACGCGATCTCGTGTCCCGGGCGCGGTACAGCGCGGAGCGATGCGCCGCAGAACCGGGACCATTCTGCTGTCGGATCTGGGCCCGGCTCAGCAGCGCATCACACCGGACGATGCTTCGCATCGCCGGGAGTGCTGCGCTGCGTCCGGGGCACGAGAGATCACCCTAGCAACTCCTCGCAGCCCAGATCATCCACCGCCGCGAATATCCGCTCCAGATTATTCCACCAGATCACCGGCGGGATGTTGAAGCTCCACTGCCAGACCGGCCGCGTGATCTGCCAGAGCACCGCCCAGCGGTAGTCGCGATCGAGCGCGCCGCGCGTGTAGCCCGTGATGCCGCTGTCGATCAGCGTGTCGTGATAGAGGTTGAGCAGCGCGCGTTCCAGCGCTTGCCGGCGCTCCGGATACCAATGCATCGCCATCATATAGGCGAGGTCGTGGCTTGGAACGTTGATGCTCCACAGGTCGAAATCGAAGATGCGCGCGGTATCGGCAACGCCTGAGCGCGGCAGCAGGAAATTCCAGACATGGGCATCGCCATGGGTGATGCTGAGGTGACGGCGCGAGTGGTAGCGCTGGGACAGCCGGTCCGACTGATCGATCAGGCGGCGATAGAGGATACGCCGTTCCTCACTGAGGCGGTCACCGAGAGAATCTGCAAAGCGGTCGTAATGGCCCGCGAAGGTCTCGATGCGCTCCGCACTGTCCTCGGGGCTCGCGAAGGTGCCGACGGTGTCGCCGAGGCCCGGATGGTCCCACCAGGCTGCATGCCAACGTGCGAGCGTGGTGATGATGGCGATCGTCTGCTCGCGCGATGGCGGCAGCGGCCAGGCCGCCGCGACGTCGTGGCTGTCGGTGAGGTCCTCGAGCAGAAGATGCCAGGCGAGACTGTCCTCGTCGAAATGTCCGTCGAAGCAGAGTGGCACGAGTCCCGGCGGCATATTCGGCACCAGCTGCGTGTAGTACTCCACCTCGCGCCGGCCGCCATTGGCAAGCTTCTCGGCGAACGCGGAATTCGCGGTCTTCAGGATCAGCGATTGCGGGGCACCCGTGGATTCGCCGACATAGCGCAGGCCAAGCCGGACGATATGGGACACGACGGTGTCGCGCTGGTGCAGCACCTTTACCTCGCGCACCGCGCCGGCATCCAGCACGCCGCCCCGGCGTAGCGCGGCCGTCAGCCGAGCCGGCTCAATGATGTCAGGCAATTGTGGAGGTGTCATAACCACGATGCCCCCGTGCCGCTCCATACTGCACGATCACAACCGCCGGCACCAGCGGCAGGCATCGCGCCCGGCTCAAGCCGCGGCGGTCGATTCGCGCACGGTCCTGACCACGACCGACCGGAGCTGTTCGAGATTGGCCGCCATGCCGGCGATCGCCCGCCTGACCTCCTCGGCGCGCTCGTTCACGGAAGCGGCGTCGCGGCTGACATTTCCGATCTTGGCCGAGACCTCCTTGGCGGCCGACGCCGATTCGGAAATCGAGCGCGTGATCTCCCGCGTCGCGGCGTCCTGCTCTTCCATCGCGGCGGCAACAGAGGTGGCGACGCCGTCGATCTCGACGATGTGCCCTCCCATCGTCTCGACGGCATCGACCGCGGCCTGCGTCGAGGCCTGGATCTCGGCAATCAGCCGCGCGATCTCCTCGGTGGATTTGGCGGTCTGGTCCGACAGGGACTTCACCTCGGCGGCGACCACGGCGAAGCCACGACCGGCCTCGCCGGCGCGCGCCGCCTCGATCGTCGCGTTGAGTGCCAGGAGGTTGGTCTGGCCCGCGATGCCGCCGATCAGGTCGGAGACCTCGGCGATCTTCTTCACCGATCCGGCCAGCGCCTGGATGGTCGAGCGCGCCTGCTCGCGGCCGGCGACCGCCGATTTCGTCACCGTGCTGGTCCGCGCGACCTGGCTTGCGATCTCGCGGATCGAGGCGCTGAGCTCTTCGGCCGCGGCCGAGACGGTCTGCGAGCTGCCGAGGGCCTGGGTGGAGGCCGCCGCGACGGCCTGCGACTGCGCGGAGAGCGAACTTGCGATCTCTGACAGGCTGGACGCAGCCCGCTCCACGCCATGGCTCGCCGCGCTCGCGGTGTCGACCGAACGGCCGGTCTCGCGCTCGACGGTCTCCGCCATCTGATGCAGGGCGCCGCGCTTGGCGAGCGCCGCCTCCTGTTCCTGGCGCAATTGTTCCTCGCGCAGGCGGGAATTCTCGCCCGCCGCCTGCTTGAACACCAGAAGCGCACCCGCCATCGAGCCGACCTCGTCCTGGCGGTGGGCGAACGGAATGTCGGCGGTGAGATCGCCGGTCGCGAGCTTCTGCATCGTCTCCGTCATGCGCACGATCGGGCGCACCACGCCGACGGCGACGCCGAGCAGGCCCGCGGCAACGAAAGCGAGGACGGCGGCGGAGACTCCGAGGAGGATCCAAAGCATCGAGCTGTCGCGCCCCGCGGCCAGCGTTTCCATGGCGGAATTCTGCTTGTTGGCGCTCTCGACGATGCTGTCGATGACGGCGCGATGTGCGGTGTAGGCATCCTTGAGCTGCGCGTAGATGCGCTCGGACGCAGCTGCGTCCTTGGCCTTGAGCGCCGGCAGGAGCTGGTCGGACGCCTTCCAGAATTTCTGCACTTCGGCGTCGGATTTCGACACCAGCGCCGTCTTCAGGTCGGCCGATAGGCTGGAGGAGACCCAGAATGCCTTGCGCTCGTCATAGTCCTTGCGGAGCTGAACCAGGCGTTCGCCGTGGGCCGCCAGCTGATCCGGCTCGCGCATGGCGAGGGTCGCCTCGAGATAGGCCTCGATGACATATTCCGGCGGCGGCAGAATGTCCGCGATGAGGTCGTTGCCCAGCTTGATGTCCGAGTAGAGCGGACCGCCGACCTTGAGCTCTTTCAGGGCGTACAGACTGGTCGAGACCACGGCGGCGAAGCCGATGGCGAGAACGATCCCAAACGCAATGATCGCAGAGGACAACGACAGACGAAATTTCATGAAAACAATCCGGGGCGGCGTCCAAACTGCAGCCACCCTAACCGGATACGGTAAATACGGGATTGCTTCGCGCGGGAATTGCATCGCGCGATCCCCGCATAAGTACGGGAATTTGGCGTCAAGCTATCGGTATTTGAGTCAGTAGAGCTGACGCACAGATCCAAAAGACAGTCGTTCCGGCACGGCGCGACCCGAGGTCGGCTTCGATGCGCTCAATGAGACCTGCGTGCCGAGGAGCGCCCCTCCGCGGCACGCCAAGCCTTCACACGTCGAAGAACACCGTCTCGTTGTCGCCCTGCAGCCGCAGATCGAGCCGATACACGGGCTTGCCGGCCTCCCGCACGGCGGTGATCGTGGCGCGCCGATCGGCGGGCACCAGCGCCAGCACGGGATCGGCGGCATTGCCGGCCTCGTCGCTGAAATAGATGCGGGTGTAGAGATGCCGCAGCATGCCGCGACCGAACACCGCAAGCAGAATGTGCGGCGCCTGCGGCTTGCCGTCGGGATTCGGCACCGCGCCCGGCTTGACGGTCTCGAATGCGTAATTGCCGTCCTTGTCGGTGCCGCAACGGGCAAAGCCGCGGAAGCTCGCATTCGGCAGCGCACGCTTGTCCTGCGGATCGGCAAAGCGGCCCTGCGCGTCCGCCTGCCAGATCTCCAGCATGCAATCCGGCACAGCGACGCCATCGCCGTCGAACACCCGGCCTTCGATACGAATGCGATCGCCCGTGACGTCGGGGGTCAGCGTCGAGTTGATGAACGCGTCGTTCCAGGCGTACTCGCCGGTCGGCGTCAGGCCGTATTTGAAGAACGGGCCGACGGTCTGCGATGGCGTGATCCCATCAGGCTTCCCAGACTCTTGCACTTAATGGTTCTCCATGGGGGTGGCGTTCTTGCCGCGCAGCACGATGTCAAAGCGGTAGCACAGCGCCCATTCGGGCTGGGTATTCTCGAGGTCGAAGGACGAGACCATGCGCGCCCGCGCCTTCTCGTCCGGCACCGAGTTGAAGATCGGGTCGAACGGAAACAGCGGATCGGCCGGGAAGTACATCTGCGTCACCAGGCGCGTGACGAAGGAATGGCCGAACACCGACAGATGGATGTGCGCGGGACGCCAGGCATTGTGGTGATTGCCCCAGGGATAGGCGCCGGGCTTGATCGTCACGAAACGATAATAGCCGGAGGCGTCGCTCACCGTGCGGCCCGCGCCGGTGAAATTCGGATCGAGCGGCGCCGGATGCTGGTCGCGGACATGGACGTAACGCCCGCAGGAATTGGCCTGCCAGATCTCGACCAATGAGCTCGGTACCCCGCGGCCGTCCTCGTCGCGCACATGGCCGTGAACGATGATGCGCTCGCCGATCGGCTCACCGGCATGCTGCGTAGTCAGATCACTGTCGCCCTCGCGCACGGTCTCATGGCCGTAGACCGGTCCGGTCAGCTCCGACAGCGTATGACGCATCGGGATCAAGGGCTTGTTCGGCGCGCGCTTGATCGAGCTCTTGTAGTCGGGCGACAGCGGCAGCGGATGCGCCTTGTTGCTGTCGGTCGGATAGATGAATGTCATTGGCGGACTCCTCCCCGGCCATTCTCGGTCCGGCCGGTCAACACTTCCGCCAATCATTATATGACATAACTAATTTGGGGAAGCCGGTTTCGCGGCCCGCCCGCGCGCCGGATTTGGCCTGGGGTGCCCTATTTGATCGGCGGCCGCGGCAGCGTGGCCTCGCCGGCTTCGAGCCGATAGGTGTGGTCGAGCGAATACCAGGGCGCGGCGACATCAGGCACTGCCGGATGCGGCGATTCATGGCGCTGGAACTTGCCGATCAGGGCCCGCGTCACGCCGAACTGCACGTCACTGTCGATATGCGGGTCGGCGGGGTCGTAGACCTGCGAGATCAGCGTCTTGAATCCGGGCTTGAAGATCAGGGCGTGCAGATGCGCGGGTCGATAGGGATGCCGGCCCTGCGCGGCCAGCAAGCCGCCGACCACGCCATTGGTCGGGATGGGATAGCCGACCATCATCACCGAGCGGAAGGAGAAGCGCCCGTCCTGGTCGGTCGTGAACTTGCCGCGCAGGTTCATGTCGGCCTGCTCAGGATCCTGGTTCTCGTAGAGGCCGACGGGCGAGGCGTGCCAGACATCGACCTCGGCACCGGCAACGGGACGGCCGTCCTTGTCGACGACACGGCCGTTCACGAACAGCCGCGCGCCGGGGGTCTCGGAGCGCACGATCGATCCGCCGTTCTCGACCCGCGGCGAGTTCAGCCGCCAGAACGGCCCGAGCAGCGATTGATCGGTTTCCGTGTTGCCCTGATCGCCATTGTTGAGCAGGCACACCAGGGATGAAACGCCGAGCGAGCCTGCCATCAGCACGACTTCATTGTGCGTGTCGGTCGAGAGCTTGCCGAGCTCGGCGATAACGGCCGTGGCGTCGCGAAACTCCTTCTCGGTCAGGCGGACGTCGCGGACGAAGGCATGCAGATGCTTGACCAGAGAGAGCATGATCTGGCGCATACGCGGATCGGAGGTCCGCTCCATCACCGCCAGTGCAGCAGCCGTGACGTCCTGCTCGCGCTCGATGATCATGGCGCCAATCTCTCCCAGCCATTCCGGGGTGGTCCGAAGGACCAAACCCCAGGTGCGCAATTGCGCACCGGGGAATCTCGAGATCCCGGACTCCGCCTCATCGGGCGGCTCCGGGATGACCGAACGCAAAGCGTTCGGTCAGTTCAGCTTCTCGATCGCGACCGCGACGCCCTGGCCGACGCCGACGCACATGGTGGCGAGCGCCAGCCTGCCGCCGCGCTTTTCCATGCCGTGCACCGCGGTGAGCGCGAGGCGCGCGCCGCTCATGCCGAGGGGGTGGCCGAGCGCGATGGCGCCGCCATGCGGATTGACGAAATCGGCGTCATCGGCGACGCCGAGCTGGCGCATGCAGGCGATGCCTTGCGAGGCGAACGCTTCGTTGAGCTCGATCAGGTCGAAATCGCTGATCTTCTTGCCGAGGCGCTCCATCAGCTTGCGGGTCGCGGGCACCGGGCCGATGCCCATGATGCGCGGCGGCACGCCGGCCGAGGCCAGGCCGAGGATGCGCGCGCGCGGCGTCAGGCCGTGCTTCTTCACCGCAGCCTCTGAGGCCAGGATCATCGCAGCAGCGCCGTCATTGACGCCCGAGGCATTGCCGGCGGTCACCGTGCCGGGATTGCGCACGATCGGCTTCAGTTTTGCCAGACCTTCCAGCGTGGTCTCGGGACGCGGATGCTCGTCCTTGTCGACCGTAACAGGACCGGCTTTGCCGCCAGGAATCGTGATGGGCGTGATTTCCTCCGCGAAATAACCCGCCGCGATCGCCTTGCCGGCGCGCTGCTGCGAGCGGATGGCGAAGGCGTCCTGGTCGGCGCGCGAAACCTGGAATTCCTCGGCGACGTTCTCGCCGGTCTCCGGCATGGCATCGACGCCGTACTGCGCCTTCAGCAGCGGATTGATGAAGCGCCAGCCGATCGTGGTGTCGAAGATCTCGGCCGAGCGCGAGAAGGCCTCCTGCGCCTTGCCCATCACGAAGGGTGCGCGGGTCATCGACTCGACGCCGCCGGCAATGGCGAACTCGATCTCGCCGGAGCGGATGGCGCGGCCCGCGGCGCCGACCGCATCGAGGCCGGAGGCACAGAGGCGGTTCAGGGTCTGGCCGGGAACCGAATCCGGCAGACCCGCGAGCAGCAGCGCCATGCGCGCGACGTTGCGGTTGTCCTCGCCGGCCTGGTTGGCGCAGCCGAAGAAGACTTCGTCCACCTGCGCCCAGTCGAGATTGGGATGCTTGGCCATCAGCGCCTTGATCGGGGCGGCGGCGAGATCGTCGGCGCGCACCTTGGCGAGCGAGCCGCCGAAGCGGCCGATCGGGGTCCGCACGGCATCGCAAATAAAGACGTCACGCATCGTTGTTCTCCCTGAATGCCGCGGTTCGGCCCAATTTCTTCAATGTCGGCGGAGTTTTAGGAGGGTGCCCCCGGCAGGTCAATTGACTGATACACGCGTGTTCCGAGGGGGCTGCACGCCGGCCACGCATGCCGCAATGCGGACAACGTGGAAAACCCGCTCCTAGCGGCCAAAGCGATAGGAGCAGGTGCCGAAATTTTGTAGGTTGCGCCGCCCATGACAGTGCAACAGCCGATACCCCTCCCGCCCGCCGACGAAGCGCCCGCAGCGCCGGTGGAAGCCGCCGCGCGCGTCACGCCGATGATGGAACAGTACCTGGAGATCAAGGCGGCGCACCAGGGCCTCTTGCTGTTCTACCGGATGGGCGATTTCTACGAATTGTTCTTCGAAGACGCCGAGATCGCCTCCCGGACGCTCGGCATCGTCTTGACCAAGCGCGGCAAGCACCAGGGCGCCGACATCCCGATGTGCGGCGTGCCGGTCGAGCGCTCCGAGGATTATCTGCACCGCCTGATCTCGGCCGGCCACCGCGTCGCGGTCTGCGAGCAGACCGAGGATCCCGCCGCTGCGAAAGCGCGCGGCAACAAGAGCGTGGTTCGCCGCGGCGTGGTCCGGCTGGTCACGCCGGGCACGTTGACCGAGGACAATCTGCTCGACGCGCGTGCCAACAATTACCTGCTCGCGATCGCTCGCGCCCGCGCCTCCGGCGGCGGCGATCGCTTCGGCCTTGCCTGGATCGACATCTCGACCGCCGAATTCATGGTCACGGAATGTTCGGGCGGCGAGCTCGCCGCGACGCTGGCGCGCATCAATCCGAACGAGGCGATCGTCACCGACGCACTCTATAACGACAGCGAGCTCGGACAGACCCTGCGCGAATTGCCGGCCGTGACGCCGCTGACCCGCGACGTCTTCGACGGCGCCACCGCCGAGAAGCGCCTGTGCGATTATTTTGCGGTCGCGACCATGGACGGGTTGGCGCAACTGACGCGGCTCGAAGCCACGGCGGCAGCAGCAGCCGTCACCTATGTCGACCGCACCCAGGTCGGCAAGCATCCGCCGCTGTCGCCGCCCGCGCGTGAAGCGTCGGGCGCGACCATGGCGATCGATCCCGCCACCCGCGCCAATCTCGAGCTGACGCGGACGCTTGCCGGCGAACGCCGCGGCTCGCTGCTCGACGCGATCGACTGCACCGTGACCTCGGCCGGCTCGCGCCTGCTGGCGCAGCGGCTGGCGGCACCGCTGACCGACGCGCCCGCGATCGCGCGGCGGTTGGATGCGGTCAGCGCCTTCGTTACAGACCCGGCGGCGCGCGAAGACATCCGCAGCATCTTGCGCGGCGCGCCCGACATGTCGCGATCGCTGGCCCGTCTCTCGGTCGGCCGCGGCGGACCGCGCGATCTCGCCGGCATCCGCGACGGCATCATCGCCGCGGACCAGGTGCTGGCGCGGCTCGGTGAGCTCGACCAGCCGCCGCAGGAGATCGCCGCGGTGATGGCGGCGCTGCAAAGACCGTCGCGCGATCTGGCGGCCGAATTTGCCAGCGCGCTCGACGAGCAGCTACCGCTGATCAAGCGCGACGGCGGCTTCGTCCGACAGGGCTATGAGCCCGCCCTCGACGAGGCACGAAACCTGCGCGACGCCTCGCGCCTGGTGGTGGCCTCGATGCAGGCCCGCTACGCCGACGCGACCGCCGTCAAAGGCCTCAAGATTCGCCACAACAACGTGCTCGGCTATTTCGTCGAGGTCACCGCACAGCACGGCGACAAGCTGATGTCGGCGCCGCTGAACGCGACCTTCATCCACCGCCAGACGCTGGCGGGGCAGGTGCGCTTCACCACGTCGGAACTAGGGGAGATCGAGGCCAAGATCGCCAATGCCGGCGATCGTGCCCTTGGACTGGAGCTCGAGATTTTCGAGCGCCTGTCCGCGAAGGCCATGGCGATCAGCGACGATCTGCGCGCCGCCGCCCATGCGTTCGCCTTGCTCGACGTCGCAACGTCGCTCGCCAAACTCGCGGTCGACGATCACTATGTGCGACCCGACGTCGACGACTCCCTCGGCTTTGCGATCGAAGCCGGCCGCCACCCCGTGGTCGAGCAAGCCCTGAAACGCAATGGCGAGCCGTTCATCGCCAATGCGTGCGATCTGTCACCGGCGCCTGGCCAGAAGTCCGGCCAGCTCTGGCTGCTCACCGGTCCCAACATGGCCGGCAAATCGACGTTCTTGCGCCAGAATGCGCTCATTGCCCTTCTTGCTCAAATCGGCAGCTTCGTGCCGGCGGCGCGCGCGCGGATCGGCATCATCGACCGCCTGTTCTCGCGCGTCGGCGCCGCCGACGATCTCGCGCGCGGCCGCTCCACCTTCATGGTGGAGATGGTCGAGACCGCGGCGATCCTGAACCAGGCCGGCGAGCGTTCGCTCGTGATCCTCGACGAGATCGGTCGCGGCACCGCGACGTTCGACGGCCTCTCGATCGCCTGGGCCGCGATCGAGCATCTGCACGAGAGCAACCGATGCCGCACGCTGTTCGCGACGCATTATCACGAGCTGACCGCGCTCTCGGCCAAGCTGCCGCGGATGTTCAACGCCACCGTGCGGGTGAAGGAGTGGCAGGGCAATGTCGTGTTCCTGCACGAGGTGCTGCCGGGCTCGGCCGACCGCTCCTACGGCATCCAGGTGGCAAAACTCGCCGGCCTGCCGCCCGCGGTGATCACGCGCGCGAAATCCGTGCTCTCCAAGCTGGAGGCGCAGGACCGCGGCCAGACCGCACGCGCGCTGGTGGACGATCTGCCGCTGTTCGCCGTGCCCTCGCGCGCCGCGGCGGAAGCCGCGCCGCCGAGCGAGGCCGAGCTGCTGATGGAAGCGGTGAAGGCGCTGCACCCGGACGAGATGTCGCCGCGCGAGGCGCTCGATGCGCTCTATGCGCTGAAGGCCAGGCTGCCGAAGCAGTGAAGGGAACGGTCATTCCGGGATGGTCCGAAGGACCAGACCCCAGGTGCGCAATTGCGCACCGGGGAATCTCGAGTTTCTTAGGTGCGCAATTGCGCACCATAGTTCGATGCTGCGCATCGCCCCGGAATGACTCGAGGGAAACTACGCCCTCGCCGCGATCGCGGCCGCTTCGGCCGCGGCGCGCTGCATGCTGGTCGACATCTCGTTCGTCACCGTGCTCTGCTCCTCGACGGCGGCCGCGGTCGATGTCACGTATTCGCTGACATTGTTGATCGCCTGCTTGATCGAGCCGAGCGCGCTGACGACATCGCCGGAGATGCCGTTGAGGCTGCCGATCTCCTGGCCGATCTTGTCGGTCGCCTGCTTGGCCTGGTTGGCGAGGCTCTTCACTTCGGAGGCGACCACGGCAAAGCCGCGGCCGGCTTCACCGGCCCGGGCGGATTCGATCGTGGCGTTGAGCGCGAGCAGGTTGATCTGGCCGGTGATGCTGTTGATCATCTCGACGATGCCGCTCATCGACTGCGCAGCTTCGGTGAGGCGCTGCGCCTGCGCGTCGGCGGAGGCGACCTGGTCCACCGCGCTCATCGCGGTCTCGCGGGATTTGGTCATCGCCTCGGAAATCTCGCGCACCGAGGCGTTCAGCTCCTCCGAACCCGCCGCGACGGATTCCATCATGCCGCGCACGCGCTCGTTGCCCATCCGGACCAGCACCTGCTTGGTGACGTCGGTGGCATATTTGACGACCTTGAACGGCTTGGCATTGAGGTCGAGGATCGGATTGTAGGACGCCTGGATGTAGACCTCCTTGCCGACCTTGCCGATGCGCTTGTATTCGGCCGCCTGGTACTGACCGCGGTTGAGCGCGGCCCAGAACTCGCGATAGGCAGAGCCGTCGCGCTCGCTGGGCTCGACGAACATGCTGTGATGCTTGCCCTTGATCTCGGCCAGCGAGTAACCCAGCGCACCGAGGAAATTGCCGTTCGCCGTGATGATCGTGCCGTCCATGTTGAACTCGATCACGGCCTGCGCCTTGTCGATCGCCGCGATCTGACCGGCTAGATCCGCGTTCTTCAGCTTCTCCGCAGTCACGTCGGTCGCGAACTTGACGACGCCGTAGGGCTTGCCCGCCTCGTCGAGCAGCGGATTGTAGGACGCGAGAATCCACACCTCCTTGCCGCCCTTGCCGATGCGCTTGAACTCGCCGGCCTGGTAGTCGCCGCGGTTGAGCGCGGCCCAGAATTCGCGATAGGCCGCGCTGTTGCGGTCGGTCTCGGCCACGAACAGGCTGTGATGCTTGCCCTCGATCTCGGACAACGAATAGCCGAGCGCCTTGCAGAAATTCTCGTTGGCGGTGACGATGGTACCGTCGAGCCTGAACTCGATCACGGCCTGGGCGCGGCCGATGGCGGCGATCTTCGAAGCATCGGTCATGCTCCGCATTTTCTTCGCGGTGATGTCGGTCGCGATCTTGGCGACCATCACCGTCTTGCCATTGCCGTCGAGTACCGGATTGTAGGCTGCTTCGATCCAGACTTCGCGGCCGCCTTTCGCGATCCGCTTGAACTCGCGCGCCTGACTCTCGCCACGGTTCAACGCGGCCCAGAACGCCTTGTACTCGGCGCTGTCGCGCTGGTCGGCCGGCACGAACATGGAGTGATGCTTGCCCTGGATCTCGCCAAGCTGATAGCCGAGGGCGTCGAGGAAGTTCTTGTTGGCCGTGATGATCGTGCCATCCAGATTGAATTCGATGATGGCCTGGGAGCGGCCGATCGCATCGAGCCGCGCTTGCGCATCAATCTGGGACTTGCGACCGAACATCAAAGAATCTCCATCTCGAAATGACGTGGACTGCTCTTGGGGGAAGCGACTCTCGCGGCGAAACAGCCGCACTCAAATTGCAATTAGCGCGAGTCCCTGCACTCGGATGCAGCTCGGGCACGTCCGCGCCGATCACGCCGGAAGCGGGTACGCATTATTGTTCGTAAGGGAAAAGCTCGAACAAAGTTCTAATAGAAGTGTCGGAAATCAGCGGAAGTGGAACGGCCCCCGCCCGTGTAGCAGTCAGTCCCGGCCGGCGTCACGACTTGAAATGACGCATCTCATTCAATGGCTTGCGAAGATGCGGCATCGCCAATCGGGCACGCCGGAACGACTTTTCGCGACGGGGTGTCGCGCATGTCCGTAGTCTCACGGCTGTCGTCGCGCCATGTGCATTGCTCGCCGGCCGATCGCCCACAGCGTCAGGTTCCAGGCGATACAGGTGCCGAGCGCGAGACACAGGCCGACGGCCGAGCCGAATAACACGACCGCAACGTGTAGAACGGCGATCGCCGTGCCGAATCCGAGCAGGCCCCAGGCGGAGTTGGCGAGCACCGCGGCGGTCGGCGGGCCACCGATCCGCGGATGCAGGATCACCATGATGCTGGAGAACACCACGGGATACAGCGCGATGATGCCGCTGATGCGGGGACCGACCCAGCCCGAGGTCGAGACCACGATGGCGACGAGGGTCGCCACCAGCGCAGCTCGCATCGGCACGTCGTACCAGCGGCGCGTCACCAGCGGCATCTTCACGTGGCGGTAGCCGGCCAGCAGGGGAATGCAGATGCCGAAGGCGATCAGGTTCGCGGCGAGCCCCGCGGTGAGCGACCAGTCGAACTGACGGATGATGGAAGCCAGCACGATCCAGACCGCGACCGCACTGCCGCAACTCACCAGAAGGCTGTGCCGCTGCGCCAGCACGACGTAAGTGAGGCACATGAAGATCGTCGCCGCATTGATCGGAAGACTCGCGAGCGAGCCTTGCGCGATGAAGGCGGCGTCGTGGTCGAGCGCGAGAAAGACGTAGGAAGGACCGGCCGAGATCGGCAGGGTCGCGACCAGCGCGCCGATCACCGGCCCCGACCGCTCGGTGATGATCGACGCCGTCACGACGAAGGTCGCCGCGATCGCCATGCGCAGGACAAGGAGGAGGATGAAGTGGAGGTCGGGGGACATTCTATCTGTCATTCCGGGGCGCGCGAAGCGCGCGCCCGGAATCCATAGCCACAGGCCGGCGTAATTTAAGAGCTAAGGCAAACAACCGTCTGAAATCGCGACGGCCTGGGATTATGGGTCCCGGGCTCACGCCAGGCGGCGCGCCCCAGGACGACACCAATGATCGGGTTACGACCCTCGCCTCACATCCGCTGCATCGACACCGAGACCTTCGGGCCGTTCTTGATGGTCTGATAGACCACGCAATAGCGCTCGGTGAGCTTGAGCAGGAGATCGAGCTTGTCCTGCGGCGCGTCGGTGTCCACCTCGAAGCGCAAGCGGATCTCGGCGAAGCCGACAGGCGTCTCCTTGTCGATGCCGAGCGTGCCGCGGAAATCGAGATCGCCCTCGGCATAGACATTTCCGGTCTTCAAGGGCACCTCGATCGCGGTCGCCACCGATTTCAGGGTGACACCGGCACAGGCGACCAGGGCTTCGAGCAGCATGTCGCCGGAGCAGAGCTCGAGGCCGGAGCCGCCAGTGGCCGGATGCAGGCCCGCAAGCGCGATGGCGCGGCCGGTCTCGACCTTGCAGGCGATGCCCTCGCTGTCGGTCGAGCCCTTGGCCTTCAGTGTGATCAGCGCGGTCTTGGGATCGGTCTTGTAGCGCTCCTTGATCGGGGCCTGCATCTGGCGCAGCTCTGCGGCATCCATCTCGTTCTCTCCCGGGAAAAATTGCTCTTCGATGTACCGGCTTAGAGAGAAATTGTCACCACCACATGGCCTGACCGGGACCCTGGGTTGCGTCACGGTCGGGCACGTTGCGGTCGAGCGACCGGTCGAGTGACGTCAGCACACTTCGCTTGAAAGTCTCGAACAGCGGCGAATTGCGGTCGCGCGGGCGGCCGAGATTGATCTCGATCTGGTCGAACAGCCGGCCCGGCCGCGGCCGCATCACCAGCACGCGGTCAGCCAGCACCACGGCCTCGTCGACGTCATGCGTGACGAGGATCAGCGTCGGTCGCGTGTCGGCCCAGAGGTCGAGCAGATGATCCTGAAGGTCGCGGCGGGTGAAGGCGTCGAGCGCCGAGAACGGCTCGTCGAGCAGGAGCACCTCCGGCTGTGGCACCAGCGCGCGTGCGATCGCGACGCGTTGGGCCTGCCCGCCCGACAGCTCGCGCGGCCAGGCCTGCGCCTTCTCGGCGAGGCCGACGCGCTCGAGCGCGCGCGCGACCTTCTGGCGCCGCTCGACCGCAGGCAGGTCGGCAAGGCCAAACCCGATATTGTCGGCCACGCTGAGCCAAGGCAGCAGCCGCGGCTCCTGGAAGATGATGCCGATCTTGGCATGCGGCGAAGAGATCGCCTCGTTGTCGAGGCTCACCGTGCCCGAGCTGGCGCGGTCGAGACCGGCAATGGCGCGGAGCAAAGTGGACTTGCCGCAGCCGGAGCCGCCGATGATGGCGATGATCTCGCCCTGCTTGATCTCTGCGGAGAAGCGCGCCAGCGCATGCACGCCGTTGGGATAGGTCTTGCTGACCCGGTCGAGCGCCAGCATCGCGTTACGCCCCCTTGTCAAGTTTCTTTGGCACGCCCGAAGGCGTCCTGCCAGCGCAGGAACGGCGCTGCGGCAATCTCGATCAGCCAATCCGTGAGCTTGCCGAGGATGGCGAAGATCACGATCGCGGCGAGGATCTGCGCGGGCTTGCCGAGCTGCTGGCCGTCGAGCAGGAGATAGCCGAGGCCCTCGGAGGCGCCGATCAGCTCGGCGGCCACCACGAACATCCAGCCGAGGCCGAGACCGACGCGCAAGGACACGACATAGGCCGGCAGCACCGCAGGCAGCAGGATGCGGCGGATCATGGCCGGCCCGGACAGGCGGAACGTGCGGCCGACCTCGACGATCTTGCGGTCCACCGAGAGGATCGCGCCCATCACGCCGAGATAGACCGGGAAGAACACGCCGACCGCGATCAGCGCGATCTTCGAGGTCTCGAAAATGCCAAGCCAGAGAATGAACAGCGGCACCCAGGCCAGCGACGGGATCGCGCGCAAGGCTTGTACGGTGGGATCAAGAAGCCGCCGCGCCAGCGACCAATAGCCGGAGATGGCGCCGAGCACCGTGCCTGCGACCACGCCGAAGGCGAAGCCTAGCGCGACGCGCCACAGCGTCGCGGTGATGTGGCGGACCAGCTCGCCGGAACGGGCAAGCTCGGTAATGGTGGCAAACACGCGCGAGGGCGGCGGCACCAGCCGGCCGTTGGACCAGCCGAGCCAGACTAGGAGTTCCCAGCCGAGCGCGAGGATCAATGGCAGCAGCAGCCCCAACATCGGCCGCGCATAGCGCGACAGGCGCGAAGGCAAGGCAGCGCTTTCCGCTGGTTCCGAGGTCTGTTGCAGCACTGGCGCGTCGGAGATCATGGCCATTAGCAAGCGCGTCTGGTCGGGGAATGCAACACTACTCTTGCCGCGGCCACCGCTGCCCTTCCTTCTCCCCTTGTGGGAGAAGGTGGCGCGAAGCGCCGGATGAGGGGTTCTCTCCACTCGCAACACTGATCGTGAGGATAGATACCCCTCACCCGGCTTCGCTTTGCGAAGCCACCCTCCCCCACAAGGGGGGAGGGTAAAAGAAGATCAATTCGTCGGCAACGGCACCTAATCGTCGATCAAGGCATCCAGCGTCGCCTTCACGTCGACCTTGGCATCGACGACGCCGGCCTGCTGCAGGGCGAGGCCGGCGGCGAGGATCGACTCGCGCTGGGGTGCGCCGATGCGGCTATGGGTGAGCTCGGTGCGCTCCTTGAGCTGCTTGTCGACGACGGCCTCGGGAAGCTTGGTCACGGCGATGAAGGTCTTCTTCAGATCGTCGTAATTGGCCAGCGAGTACTTTCGCGCCTCCTCGTAAACCGCAAGCACGCGGCGGGCGGCGTCCGGATGATCCTTCAAGAACTGCTCGCGCACATTGAGGATGCCCCAGGTGTTGGCGTCCGCCTTGCGATAGAACAGCTTTGCGCCTTCCTCGACCTCGGCCTGCGCCATCATCGGATCGAGGCCGGCCCAGGCATCGACGTCGCCGCGGATCAGCGCGGTCTTGCCGTCGGCGTGCTGCAGCAGCACCGGCGTGATGTCCTTTTCGGTGAGGCCGGCGCTGAGCAGCGCGCGGACCAGGAAGATGTGCGGATCGGTGCCGCGCGTCACCGCGACGCGCTTGCCCTTGAGATCGGCAACGCCAGCGATCTTGGAATCCTTGCCCGTCACGAGCGCGGTCCACTCAGGGCGCGAATAGACGTAGATCGACTTGATCGGGTTGCCGTTGATCTTGGCCACCAGCGCCGCCGACCCCGCGGTCGAGCCGAAATCGATCGAGCCGGCATTGAGGAATTCGAGTGCCTTGTTGGAGCCGGCCGACTGCACCCAGGTGATGGTGATACCGTCCTTGGCGAACTCCTTCTCCAAGAGGCCCTTCTGCTTCAGGACCATCGATACCGGGTTGTAGGTCGCCCAGTCGATGCGGATTTCCTTGAGCGGATCCGCCGCCTTTGCCGCAGGCGCCACCGCGAGCGCAATCGCGCCTGCCAGCAGAATGCGCCGTGTCATCCCAGTCATGCCCAGCCTCCTCCAAAACTTCATTGTTTTTCAATGAGTTAAATCTAGAAATCAACGAGAAAATCCGCCCCTTGAAAGCCCGCCGGCCGAGAACAGATTTGCCCGAAGCCGCCGCTTTCCAGCATGGAACGACTATTGCCAGAGAATGGCGGGTGACAGCGCCTGTCACCTCTTATATCCGGTGAGGCATGGACAGCGTCGCGACTGAGCACAAGGCCGAGGTGGACGAGCGTTTCGATACTGCGCGGATCACCGCCGCCGTCGATGCGCTTGTCGAAAAGCATGGGGGACGCGAAGACGCGTTCCGCACGGCCATGGCGCAATTGCTCAAGGCCGAGCTGGTCGCGGCGCGCGCCGCGGCGCAGGACATCCTCCTGAAGGACCGCCACGGCCGCCGCTGCGCCGAGCGGCTCTGTCACGTCCAGGACGAGATCATCCGCATCCTGTATTCGGCGGCGACCCGTCATCTCTACCGTTCGCCGATCCCGAGCGGCGCCGAGCGCATGGCGGTGGTCGCGACCGGCGGCTACGGCCGCGGCCTGATGGCGCCCGAATCCGACATCGATCTCTTGTTCATCCTGCCCTACAAGCAGACCGCCTGGGGCGAGCAGGTCGCCGAAGCCATCCTCTACTGCCTGTGGGACATGGGGCTGAAGGTCGGCCACGCCACGCGCTCGGTGGACGAATCGATCCGGCAGGCACGCGGCGACATGACGATCCGCACCGCCATCCTGGAGACCCGCTTCCTGACCGGCGACAAGCCGCTCTACGACGAGTTGGTCGCGCGCTTCGACAAGGAGGTGGTGCAGGGCACCGCGTCGGAATTCGTCACCGCGAAGCTCGCCGAGCGCGAGGAGCGCCATCGGCGCGGCGGCCAGTCGCGCTATCTGGTCGAGCCCAACGTCAAGGACGGCAAGGGCGCCTTGCGCGACCTGCACACGCTGTTCTGGATCGCCAAATACGTCTACCGCGTGCGCGACACCGACGAGTTGGTCGAGCGCGGGGTGTTCGACGCGCAGGAATATCGCAGCTTCCGCCGCTGCGCCGACTTCCTGTGGTCGGTGCGCTGCAATCTGCATTTCTATTCTGGTCGCGCCGAAGAACGCCTCTCCTTCGACCTCCAGCGCGAGATCGCGGTACGGCTCGGCTACACCTCGCATCCCGGCATGCAGGACGTCGAGCGCTTCATGAAGCACTATTTCCTTGTCGCCAAGGAGGTCGGCAACCTCACCGCCATCCTCTGCGCCAAGCTCGAGGACCAGCAGGCCAAGCCCGCGCCGGTGCTGAGCCGGATGATGGCGCGGCTGCGGCCGACCGCGGCGAAGCGGCGCGTCCCCGACAGCGACGACTTCATCGTCGACAACAACCGCATCAACGTCGCAGCCCCGGATGTCTTCAAACACGATCCGGTCAATCTGATCCGGATCTTCCGGCTCGCGCAGAAGAACAACCTCGCCTTCCATCCGGATGCGATGCGCGACGTCACACGCTCGCTCGGCCTGATCAATGCGCAAATGCGCGAAAATCCCGAGGCCAACCGGCTGTTCATGGAGATCCTGACCTCCGACAACGCCGAGATCGTGCTGCGGCGGATGAACGAGACCGGTGTGCTCGGCCACTTCATCCGCGCCTTCGGCAAGATCGTCTCGATGATGCAGTTCAACATGTATCATCACTACACCGTTGACGAGCATCTGATCCGCTGCATCGGCTTCCTCCAGGACATCGAGCGCGGCGGCGTCGAGGAGTTCACGCTCGCCAGCGACCTCATGCGCAAGACGCGGCCCGAGCACCGCGCGGTGATCTATATCGCCACGTTGCTGCATGACGTCGCAAAGGGCCGGCCGGAGGACCACTCGATCGCCGGCGCCAAGGTCGCGCGCCGGCTCTGCCCGCGGCTCGGCTTCAGCCCGGCCGACACCGAGCTCATCGCCTGGCTGATCGAGGAGCATCTGACGATGTCCACGGTCGCGCAGTCGCGCGACCTCTCGGATCGCAAGACCATCGAGAATTTCGCAGCAGTGGTGCAGTCGGTCGAGCAGATGAAGCTCCTGACGATCCTGACCACCGCGGACATTCGCGGCGTCGGTCCGGGCGTGTGGAACGGCTGGAAGGCGCAGCTGCTGCGCTCGCTGTATTATGAGACCGAGCCGGTGCTCACAGGCGGCTTCTCGGAGGTCGACCGGGGCAAACGTCTTGCGTCCGCCCACGCAGAATTCCGCATGGCCTTCGCAGAATGGCCGGCGGAGGAGCTTGACGCCTATATCGGCCGGCACTATCCGGCCTATTGGCTCAAGGTCGAGCTGCCGCGAAAAATCCGCCACGCGCGCTTCGTCCGCTCCAGCGAGCAGGCCGGCCACAAGCTCGCGATCAATGTCGGCTTCGACGAGGTGCGCGGCGTCACCGAGCTCACGATCTTCGCGGCCGACCATCCTTGGCTGCTGTCGATCATCGCGGGCGCCTGCGCCTCGGCCGGCGCCAACATCGTCGACGCCCAGATCTACACCACGACCGACGGCCGCGCGCTCGACACGATCTCGATCTCCCGGGAATACGACCGCGACGAGGACGAGGGACGGCGCGCCACCCGCATCGGCGAGATGATCGAGGACGTGCTGGAAGGCAAGCTGCGCCTGCCCGAGGTGGTGGCCCGCCGCACCGTGCGCAGCAAGGCAAAACCCTTCGTGATCGAGCCGGAAGTGACCATCAACAACCAATGGTCCGACCGCTACACCGTGATCGAGGTCTCGGGCCTCGACCGGCCCGGCCTGCTCTACGAGCTGACCACCGCGATCTCCAAGCTCAACCTCAACATTGCGTCAGCTCACGTCGCGACCTTCGGCGAGCGCGCGCGCGACGTGTTCTACGTCACCGACCTCCTCGGCGCCCAGATCAGCGCACCGACACGCCAGGCCGCGATCAAGAGCGCGCTGACCCATGTGATGGCCGGCGACAAGGCGGTTGCGGCGCCGGCGGCGTGAGTTTTCCTCATGTCCGGACTGGCCGCGGTGCGGCGCCCGGATTGAGAAGGGAAGAGGCCGGCAGGCCACGCCTTCCCCCTCTCCTGATCATCGCACCGACCTTTGTCCGGAAAGTCGTAGAGCGTTCACTAGCGCAGGCAACGCAGCCGGTTGATGCTGACGACTGGGATAGTACATGAAGAAGCCGGGGATTGGCGGCGTCCAGTCCTCCAGCACCCTGATAAGACGGCGCTGCGCAACATACCCGGCGACCTGCTCCTCATAGGCGAGTCCGACACCAACCCCGGCGAGCGCCGCCTGGATCACCAGGTGAGTATCGTCAATGATCAGCGGGCCGTTCACGTTGATCGTGACCGACTTTCGACCCTGCTCGAACTCCCACCGATATGGACCGCTCGCAAGACGCAAGGTAATGCACCGATGATCGTTAAGGTCCTTTGGATTTTCGGGAATGCGTCGTGAAGCGAAATATCGCGGCGAACCTACGACCGCCAGCCGCAGATCGGGCGTGAGACGAACCGCGATCATGTCCTTTTGGATGTACTCGCCAAGCTGAATACCGGCATCGAACTCGCCCGCCACAAGATCCACGGGACCAGTGACGGTGACAATGTCCAGAACGATGTCAGGGTAGGCCTCAGCGAAAGCTCTCAGCCGCGGCAATAAGACCATCACGGCGGCCGATCGTGACATCACGATTCGAAGGCGGCCTTGGGGCCGACGCCGAACGCTTCGGGCCTTGTCGAGGGCCTGACGAATTTGCTCGAGGGCCGGAGACAAGTCTTCCAAAAGGGCTGCCCCGGCGGCGGTCGGCGCAACGCTCTTAGTCGTTCGGGCGAGCAGCTTCAACTCTAGCCGCTGCTCCAGTCTCCGGATTGTATGGCTCAAGGCAGATTGGGATACACCGAGCTTTATCGCAGCGCGTGTAAAGCTTCGTTCGTTGGCTACGACCGCAAACGCGGCGAGTTCGTTCATTTCGTTGGTCATCGTTCATGAATATTGCTCACGAGCCTATGCCAAGCAAGGTATCTAGTTTCATGAGGCACTTTGCCGTAGGTCTTTGCGGGCAACGAGACGACTTGCAGCAGCTTTCCTGAACGCAGGGCAGGTCGAGGCTCAGCACAGCCGACCGAGCCGCATGAATGAGTCCGGCACGACAACTCGAGGAAGACCATGGACACGGACGTTTCTGCCTTGCGCTCCCTGGCGCAGACCTATTTCGATGCTGCCTATGAAATGGATGCCGAGAAATTTGCGTCCATATTCCACCCATCGAGTTCCGTGACGAAGGTCGCCGAGGACGGCAATGTCGGCGTGACGCCGATTGCGGCCTGGCTGGCAATGGTCCGCAACATGAAGGCTCCGAAGCAACAGGGCTGCGAGCGCGATGATCAGATCGTGTCGATAGATGTCGAGAGAGAGCTCGCGCTCTTGAAGGTGAAACTGCAAATTCCGCCGCGTTCCTTCACGGACCTGTTGTCGTGCTTAAAGGTGAATGGAACCTGGAAGATCGTGCAGAAGGTGATGACGTCGGAAATCTGACGAGTTCGGCATAGAGGGAGAACATCCAAGAGATCGCCCGACGATCGCTCGTTCTCAAAGGGACTCCCGGATCTTTACCCCCTCGTGCCGCAGCAGCCAGCGTTTGCGTTCGAGCCCGCCGCCATACTTCACCAGCGAACCATCCACCCCGATCAGCCGATGACATGGCAGCACCACGCTGATCGGATTGGAGCCGTTGGCATGGCCGACGGCGCGAATGGCTTTGGGCAGGTCGATCTTCGCGGCGAGTGCGCCATAGCTCATCGTGGTGCCCGCAGGGATTTGCGCGAGCGCGGTCCAGACCTTCTGCTGGAACGGGGTGCCGGCGATGCGCCATGCGATGCCCGAGAGCTGGCCGAGATCGCCGTCGAAATAGCCTGACAGCGCCGTCCGCATGGAAACGGGCGCAGGCCGGTCACGCAGCTCCACCACGCCGTAGTGCAGGCGCAGGAGCTCTCGCATCCGGTGCTCGTAATCATCCCAATCCAGCGCGCGCAGCGCGCCTTCCGCGTCGGTGACGAGCAGCGCGGTGCCGATCGGCGTCGTCAGGCGATCGAGGCCGAAGCTGACTGAGGATTTGGTTGACCGACTGGCCATTGCGGCACCATTGCATCGAAACACGCCCATCGCACTTGCCATGCCGGCCATGGTAACGTCCACCCGAAAGCTGACGCTTTGGGGGAGCTCACCTTGATTCTGATCGCCAATGTCCTGGTGGCGCTGGTCGCCGCGCTGCACGTCTTCTTCCTGATCCTGGAGATGTTTCTCTGGGACAAGCCACAGGGCCTGAAGGTGTTTCGCAACACGCCTGAGAAGGCCGAGATCACGAAGGTGCTGGCCGCCAATCAAGGTCTCTATAACGGCTTCCTCGCGGCCGGACTGATCTGGGGTCTCGTCCACGGCAACCCGGCCTTCGCGTTCCAGATCAAGGCGTTCTTCCTGCTTTGCGTGATCGTGGCCGGCGGCTATGGCGCCGCGACCGTCAGCAGCCGCATCCTGATGGTGCAGGCGCTGCCGGCGGCGATCGCGCTGGCGGCGCTGTTCCTGGCTTAGCTTCTGGCCTGAGACGCTACGGCGCAGCGCCGCGATCCTTGCGCGGCGGCGAACCTTCCTCCACAATCTTCGGCAGCGATGGCGGCCGTTGCAATCAGCGGAAAAAGACCATCGGCGGAAAATTCCGTCTGGAGGAACACCCACATGAACAATCGCAGAGCCTTTCTAGCTGCCACGGCGGCGCTCGCCGTCGCGTTCGCCGCGAACCAAGCCTTTGTAAGCCAGGCCTTCGCGCAGAAGAAATACGACATCGGGGCGAGCGACACCGAGATCAAGATCGGCCAGACCGTGCCGTTCTCCGGCCCCTATTCCGTCTACGCCAATATCGGCAAGACCCAGGCCGCCTATTTCAAGATGATCAACGATCAGGGCGGCATCAACGGCCGCAAGATCAACCTGATCCAGTATGACGACGCTTATTCGCCGCCGAAAACGGTCGAGCAGGTGCGCAAGCTGGTCGAGGGCGACGAGGTGTTGTTCACCTTCCAGCTGATCGGCACCGCGGCGAACGCGGCCGTGCAGAAATATCTGAACGGCAAGAAGGTCCCGCAGTTGCTGGCCTCGACCGGCGCGGCGCGCTTCAACGATCCGCAGAACTATCCCTGGACCATCGCCTACAATCCCAATTACGTGTCCGAGGGACGGATCTACGCCAAATACATTCTCAAGGAGCATCCGAACGCCAAGATCGGCGTGCTCTACCAGAACGACGACATGGGCCGCGACTATCTCGCGGGCCTCAAGAGCGGCCTCGGCGACAAGGCCAACATGATCGTCGGCGAAGTCTCCTACGAGGTCACCGACCCGACCGTCGACTCCCAGGTGGTCAAGCTGAAGTCGATGGGTGTCGACGTGTTCTTCGATGCCTCGACGCCGAAATTCGCGGCGCAGGCGATCAAGAAGCTGGCCGACCTCGGCTGGACGCCGGTGCACATCCTCGACATCAATGCGAGCCCGATCTCGGCGACGCTGAAGCCGGCCGGCCTCGACATCTCCAAGGGCATCATCTCGACCCAATATGGCAAGGAGCCGAGCGATCCGCAGTGGAAGGACGATCCCGGCGTGAAGGCCTTCTTCGCCTTCATGGACAAGTACTTCCCGGAAGGCGACAAGCTCAACACCGTCAACACCTATGCCTATTCGGTGGCGGAGTTGCTGGTGCAGGTCCTGAAGCAATGCGGCGACGACTTGACGCGTGAGAACATCATGAAGCAGGTCGCCAACATCAAGAACTTCACGCCGAGCTTCGCGCTCCCCGGCATCAAGATCAACACCGGGCCGAACGACTTCCGCGTCAACAAGCAGATGCAGATGATGAAGTTCAACGGCGAACGCTGGGAGCTGTTCGGACCGATCATCGAGGACACGGGACCGTCGGGCTAGCGAGACCCGGATACCTCGCCTCTGCCCGGACAGAGCACGTAACGGACGCTCGCCCTCCCCGGGGTGCGGGCGTCCTGCTTTCCGCGGCCGGCCGCGCCGTCAACCATACCTGAAGGTCCCAGCGTCGGTTCGACTAAAGTCACTTTCGTGACCAGCATGTAATCTTGCGTCGCAGCAGAGCCTCCGCCACACTCCCGCCCAGCGATGACGTCCGCCGCCGACGGGGCGATGGAAAGATCGTCCGCGATAACAAACCGAGGAAATTGCGAATGAGGAACGGATTTTTGCATCTGGTCACTGGCACGGCGCTCGCTTTGGCGCTGTCGGTCTCGGCGGCCAATGCCCAGAAGAAATATGACCCCGGCGCGTCGGACACCGAAATCAAGATCGGTCAGACCAACCCGTTCAGCGGTCCCGCCTCCGCTTATGCCACGATCGGCAAGACCCAGGCCGCTTACTTCAAGATGATCAACGATCAGGGCGGCATCAACGGCCGCAAGATCAACCTGATCCAGTACGACGACGCCTATTCGCCGCCGAAGGCCGTGGAGCAGGTGCGCAAGCTGGTCGAGAGCGATGAGGTGCTGCTGACCTTCCAGCTTCTCGGCACCCCCTCGAACGCGGCCGTGCAGAAATATCTCAACGCCAAGAAGGTGCCGCAACTCTTCGCGGCCACTGGCGCATCGAAGTTCACCGACCCCAAGAACTTCCCCTGGACGATGGGCTTCAATCCCAACTACTTCGTCGAAGGCCGCATCTACGGCCAGTACATCATCAAGAATCATCCGAACGCGAAGGTCGGCGTCCTCTACCAGAACGACGATCTCGGAAAAGACTATCTGAACGGCATCAAGGCCGGGCTTGGAGACAAGGCCTCCAGCATGATCGTCGCGGAAGCTTCCTACGAGGTGTCCGATCCCACCGTCGATTCACAGATCCTCAAGATCAAGTCGGCAGGCGCCGATTTGTTCTTCAGCGCCACGACGCCGAAACAGGCCGCACAGGCGATCAAGAAGATCGCCGAGCTCGACTGGCACCCCGTGCATATTCTCGACATCAACGCCACTTCGGTCGGCGCCGTGATGAAGCCCGCTGGACTTGAAGCATCCAAGGGCGTGATCAGCGTCAACTATGGCAAGGATCCGCTCGATCCGAGCTGGAAGGATGATCCGGGCATGAAGAAATATTTCGAGTTCATGGCCAAGTACTATCCGGACGGCGACAAGGATTCGAGCTTCAACAGCTACGGCTACTCGACCTCGCAGTTGATGGCCTACGTGCTCCAGAAATGCGGCGACAACCTGACCCGCGAGAACGTCATGAAGGTCGCCACCAGCCTGAAGGACGTTGAACTCGACCTGTCGCTGCCCGGCATCAAGGCCAATACGTCGCCGACCGACTACCGCGTCAACAAGCAGCTTCAGATGATGAAGTTCAACGGCGAGCGCTGGGAGCTGTTCGGCCCGATCCTGGAGGATGCGGGTCCGGCGGGTTAGTTCTCAAGAACGCTGCCTCAACGACGTCATGCCCGGGCTTGTCCCGGGCATCCACGTTCTTGGAGGCGCGAAAGGAAGTCGTGGATGGCCGGGTCAAGCCCGGCCATGACGACCACGAGAGATCGGTCCAACGGCATTCACGCCGGGATCTCGCCAAAATTCTTCCCCACGGGCAGCACCGCGTGCCGGATCAGGCGGGAATCCTCCACCGCGGCCTGGCGATGTTTCACGGCTTCGCGATAAACGGGGTCGCGGATCATCTCGACGAAGGCGGCGACGCTCGGATACTCCGCGATGAAGCAATGGTCCCAGCGTTCGTCCTGCGGGCCGATCAGCATCAGCTCGAACCTGCCCTGCCAGACGATGCGGCCGCCGAGGCGTTCGAACACCGGGCCGCTCTCGCGGCCATAGGCCGCGTAGGCTTCCGCGCCGCTCGCCTTGCGTCCGTCCGGATAGGCCGCCTCTTCCCGCAACCGCACCAGGTTGAGCATATGTATCGGGCCGGGACGGTCGTTCTCCCGGAACTGCGCAAAAATCTCCTTGGTCGGATCGATATGGCCCATGAGCGCTCCCTCTTTTTGATGCCGGCGATCTTAGCTTTGCCGCCGAGGATGCGGAACAGCGAGGTGCGAATGCCCCACCTCCTAATCACGCGTTAACGCCGGGGTAACCGGGCCTTAAACAGCGACCGCTAGCGTGCGACGGGGCGGGCTGACCGGGCGTTTTGCGTATGGCGTGGGGAAAGAAAAAGGGTGGGCGGAAGGAGCCGCTGTTCGGCTTGCCCGCGGCGCTCTCCGATCTGCGCCTGACCGCGGCGGATCGCGTTCCCGGCGGCGGCGACGACAAGCCGAAGAAATCAGCGAAATCATCCGCCAAGCGCAAGGCTGAAGAGCTCGGCGGCGAGCCGCCGCGCGAACGCAAGGCGCCGGCCGGCCGGAGCGGCGCCAAGCGGCGCGCGAAGTCGCGTGGGGGTTTCGGCCTCGGCCGTCTCGTCTATTGGGGCGCGGTGCTGAGCCTGTGGGGCGGCATCGCGGTGATCGGCGTCGTGATCTATGTCGGCGCCCATTTGCCGCCGATCCAGTCGCTGGAGATTCCAAAGCGCCCGCCGACGATCCAGATCGTCGGCATCGACGGCAGCATGCTGGCGCAGCGCGGCGAGATGGCCGGCGCCAATGTCGCGCTGAAGGACCTGCCGCCCTATTTGCCGAAGGCGTTCATCGCCATCGAGGATCGCCGCTTCTATTCGCATTTCGGCATCGATCCCGTCGGCATCCTGCGCGCCCTCGTCACCAACGTTCTGCATCGCGGCGTCTCGCAGGGCGGCTCGACGCTGACGCAGCAGCTCGCCAAGAACCTGTTCCTGACCCAGGAGCGCACCATGCAGCGCAAGCTGCAGGAGGCGGAGCTCGCGATCTGGCTGGAACGCAAGCACTCTAAGGACGAGATCCTGGAGCTCTATCTCAATCGCGTCTATTTCGGCTCAGGGGCCTACGGCGTCGAAGCCGCCGCGCAAAAATATTTCGGCAAGTCGGCGAAGAACGTCACCGTGGCCGAGGCGGCGATGCTGGCCGGTCTCGTCAAATCGCCCTCGCGCCTCGCCCCGAACCGCAATCCCGAAGGCGCCGAAGCGCGTGCGCAAATCGTGCTCGCGGCGATGGCGGATGCAAAGTTCATCACCGACGCGCAGGCCAAGGCCTCGATCGGCCATCCCTCCTACAATGTGAAGCCCGCCGGCGCCGGCACCGTCAATTACGTCGCCGACTGGATCGGCGAAGTCCTGGACGATCTGGTCGGCCAGATCGACGAGAGCATCAAGGTCGAGACCACGATCGATCCCAAGCTGCAGAGCGTGGCGGAAGCCGCCATCATCGACGAGCTCGCGGCCAAGAGCGTGAAGTTCAATGTCAGCCAAGGCGCGCTGGTGGCGATGACGCCCGACGGCGCGGTGCGCGCGATGGTCGGCGGACGGAACTATTCCGAGAGCCAGTACAACCGTGCGGTCACCGCCAAACGACAGCCGGGCTCCTCTTTCAAGCCGTTCGTGTACCTCACGGCGCTCGAGCAGGGCCTGACGCCGGACACGATGCGCCAGGACGCGCCGATCGAGGTCAAGGGCTGGAGGCCCGAGAACTACACCCATGAATATTTCGGCGCGGTGACGCTGACCCAGGCGCTGGCGATGTCGCTCAACACCGTCGCCATCCGTCTCGGCCTCGAAGTCGGACCGAAGAACGTGGTGCGCACCGCGCACCGGCTCGGCATCTCCTCAAAGCTCGAGCCCAATGCCTCGATCGCGCTCGGCACGTCGGAAGTCTCGGTCGTCGAGCTGGTCGGCGCCTACGCGCCCTTCGCCAATGGCGGCTTCGCAGTGGCGCCGCATGTCGTGACGCGCATCAGGACGCTCAGCGGCAAGCTGCTCTATATGCGCCAGCCCGAAGAGCGCAACCCGGTGATCGACCCCCGCTATGTCGGCATGATGAACGCGATGATGCGGGAGACGCTTGTTTCAGGGACCGCCAAGAAGGCGGAGATCCCGGGATGGCCCGCGGCCGGCAAGACCGGCACCAGCCAGGATTATCGCGACGCCTGGTTCATCGGCTACACCGCAAACCTCGTCACCGGCGTCTGGCTCGGCAATGACGACAACTCGCCGACCAAGAAGGCTACCGGCGGCGGCCTGCCGGTGGAAGTCTGGTCGCGCTTCATGAAGACGGCGCACGAGGGTGTGGCGGTGGCAAACTTGCCGAGCTCGCCAGGCGGCTGGGGCCTGTCGAACCTTGCGCAGGCGGCTTCGCAAGTGTCACCGCCGACAGCGATCGCGCCCGCACCGGCGCCGGCCAACAATGGCGGCTATCGCCCGCCGCCGACGCGCGCCAATGCACGGCCGGAGGCCGCGGCGGGACTCGATGGCTGGCTGATGGACCGGTTGTTCGGCGGAAACCGATAGGCGCGGCCTGAGGGCTTTGGCGACCTCAACACAAAAACCGCGAAAACAACCCCATGCACAGTAGCCGGCGCTAACCAAATCAACGGCTTGCGGGGGAAGCACTGACGTTCGAAGTGCGGGCTTGGACGTCAGCTGCAACCCATCGGGATTGACGTTCTACACCCGGCGGATCGCGCCCCCATCAACCGGGATCGCAGCGCCATTGATGTAGCGGGCGAGTGGAGAGGCGAGAAACGCGACGAGGTGCCCGATATCCTCAGGCTCCCCGAAATAGCCGGCAGGGATGTTCTGCTTGATGAAGTCCGCCTTCGATTGCTCCGTTGGATGCAATTTCTGAATTTGAGCGGTGTTGATGCGGCCCGGTGCGATCGTGTTGACGGTGACACCATAGGGGCCGAGTTCGGACGATAGCGTTCGGGACCAGCTGACGAGAGCGGCCTTGGCCGGCGCTGCTCCATTGAGTTTAGGCGCAACAAGCGCACCCGAGATGTTGACGATCCGCCCCCAGTTTCGAGCCTTCATTCCCGGCGAGATGAGATCGGTCAAGCGACGTGCCGCAAGGAAGTTGAGCGTCATCGCCTCGTCCCAGAAGGCATCGTCGGCCTCGCCCGTCACGGGCCTCGCCCCACCGGCGTTGTTGACGAGGATATCGACGTGCCCGCCGAGCGCGGCCGACGCTTCGGCTGCAATTTGCGCCGGGCCGCCTTGCGCGCACACGTCTCCCACCACCATCACTGGACGACCGCCGGCGCGCGAGGCGAGGGCTCCGGCTACCTTCTCCAGCGCGGCCGCCGTCCGCGCACTGATTGCGACCCGCACCCCCGCGTCTGCCAGTGAGCCGGCGATGCCGCTGCCAATTCCGCCACTGGCCGCCGTTATGAGGGCGGTCTTGCCTTCCAGTCCGAGGTTCATCCGTTGATCTCCTCACAAATCAGGGGGATGCCCGTGGATTGACGATCAATGGAGAGGCTGTCGACTTGAGCGAAAGGGCTGGTCGGACACCGAGGCCGCTGAGAACAAAGTCCCATCAATCCATCGGCGCGCGCGGCTGCAAGCCCTCGCGCACAAGGCGGGCGATGACAGCGTCAGATGAGGCAAAAGCGAGCCCTAATCCTCGACGCCGTAGCGGTGCAGGTCGTTGCCGTAGGTATCGAGCCACTTCTTGGCGCGCTCCATCGAGGGGCAGACTTTTCCGCAGACGCGCCAGAACCGCGCCGAGTGGTTCATCTCGACGAGATGGGCGACCTCGTGGGCGGCGAGATAGTCCAGCACGAAGGGCGGCGCGAGGATCAGGCGCCAGGAGAACGACAGCGAGCCCGCGGAGGTGCACGAACCCCAGCGGCTGGACTGATCGCGGATCGACAGGCGCTTGACCCTGACACCGAGCTCGGCGGCGTAGGCCTCCGCCGAACGCTGCAGATCGCGGCGCGCCTCGCGCTTGAGGAAGTCGCTGACGCGGCGATCGACATGTTCGAGCCCGCCGGCGATGCAGAGAATCTTCTCTCCGCTATCGCGAGTCTCGGTCCACACCGTGCCGCGCGTGCCGGCGCGATGAACGATGCGATGTGGCGTGCCGCGGAGCGGTATCACCGTGCCCGGCTGGAACGGCGCCGCCTTCGGCAAGCGACCGAGACGCGCGGCGATCCACGCGCCATGACGCTGCGCGAAGTCTTTGGCTTCGGCCAGCGTGCCGCGCGGCGGCATCGTGAGGATGGCTTCGCGATCGCTCGGATGAATTCTGAGCGTATAACGGCGCGCGCGGCGGTGCCGGCGCAATCGGATGGCAAAAAATTGCGATCCGTGGGTGATCAGGACGGTCTTTGGTTCGTGGGGCCGACGATAAAGGAGTGCGCGGGTGGCCATGTCTGTCAGTCCGGGGGGCAGGAGGGCGCCCGGATTCTGCCATAACCGCCGCCATGGGAAGCGCTCGGCGCAAAAACAAATCATTTGCCCAATATACAGCGGTCAGGCTTCCGGGAGACCCTACAGACTGGGGTTGGAACCGGCTTTTTTCGCCCTCGCTGGATGCATGCGGCACCCCCAAGAGGTGAGTGCTGACTCACTCCTATAAAGCTACCTAAATACCGCGAATCTGGCGGGTATTCACCCCATCCGGAACGTCCGGCCGGGACCGGATTTTCGACGGGAAAGCCGAAAAAGCAGGTTATTCGGCCGCGCGCGCCTGCAACGAGCTCGGATTCGCCGCCGAAACCATGAAGTCGTGAATTCGCGGCACGATTTCCGACCTGAAGCGCGAGCCGTTGAACACGCCGTAATGCCCGACACCCTTCTGGACGTAATGAATGCGGCGATGATCCGGGATCGAGCTGCACAATGTGTGCGTTGCTTCGGTCTGGCCGAGACCGGAGATGTCGTCGTTCTCGCCTTCGACCGTCATCAACGCCACGCGCGTGACCTTGGAGGGATCGACGCGTGTTCCGCGATGGGTCATCTCGCCCTTCGGCAGCGAGTGCTTCACGAACACGGTGTCGACCGTCTGCAGGTAATATTCTGCGGAGAGATCCATCACCGCGAGATATTCGTCATAGAACTCGCGATGCTTGTCGACGAGGTCGCCGTCGCCCTTCACCAGATGGGCAAAGAGCTGCTTGTGGGCGTCCATATGCCTATCGAGATTCATGCTGATGAAACCGTTGAGCTGCAGGAATCCCGGATAAACGTCGCGCATCATGCCCGGATGCGGGAACGGCACCTTGGTGATGACGTGGTTGCGGAACCAGTCGATGCCGCGCTCCTGGGCGAGGTTGTTCACCGCGGTCGGATTGCGGCGAGTGTCGATCGGCCCGCCCATCAGCGTCATCGAGGTCGGCACAAAGGGATCTCGCCGCGCTTCCATGATCGAGACGGCGGCGACGACGGGCACGGAGGGCTGGCACACGGCCAGCACATGCGTGTTGCCGCCGAGGACATGCAGCATCTCGATGACGTAATCGATGTAGTCGTCGAGATCGAAGCGGCCGTCGCTGAGCGGCACCATGCGGGCATCGGCCCAGTCGGTGATGTAGACCTCATGCGCGGGCAGGAAGGCTTCGACAGTGCCACGCAGCAGCGTCGCATAATGGCCGGACATCGGCGCGACGATCAGCACGCGCGGCTGCGGGCTGCGCAAGGGCCGCGCGAATTTGCGATCGAAATAGAGCAGCCGGCAGAACGGCTTTTCCCAGACCGAGCGGACCTCGACGGGAACGCGGATGCCGTTGACCTCGGTATCGTTGAGACCCCATTCCGGCTTGCCGTAACGGCGCGTGGTGCGCTCGAACAATTCGCAGGCTGCGGCGACCGACTTGCCGATCTCGGTGCGCGCCCAGGGATTGAGCGGATTTTGAAACAGCAACTTGGTGGCGTCAGTGACCGCACGTGCCGGATTGAGAGAGGCGTGCGCCATCTCGTACATCCAGTACATCGGCGTCGTCAGGACCGGACTGCCTTCGGCCGCCAGGGGCGGCGCGCCGCCAAACTCACCAATAGGCATCGCTATATTCCTCTTCGCATCGCAGCATACTGCCGAATGCGTAATATTGCGTCAATGCATGGTTCCGTACATCTACGTGGCCGAAACGGCTCAACCGGCCTGAATCCACGAGAAAGTGTCGCTATTCGCCGCCCGCCAGCAGCGAGCCGTGCTTCCTAGCGCTGCGTAAAAGGGCAAGAAATGCCCCAAAAGATGCAACCAGAAGCACCACATTGATGGCCAGTGCATCCAGCATCAGGTCGGTGCGGAAGGTGTTCTCGATCAGGAGCGCGCGCATTCCTTCGAACACGTAGGTCGGCGGCAGCGTCCAGGCGACATATTGCAGCCAAACCGGCAGCACGCTGACGGGATAGTAGATGCAGGCGAGCGGCAAGATCACGAACATCAAGGTCCAGACGATGCTCTCGGCGCCAAGGCCGTTTCGCAGCACCAGGCCCGAGACGAAGATGCCGACCGACCAGCTCGTGAAGATCAGATTGCAGAAGAACGCGATCAACGGCAGGCCGAGCGCATAGACGTTGAAGTGAAACAGGAACAGCGCCAGCAGCGTCATCGGAATGATTCCGATCGCGAGCCGGATCAGGCTCATGACCATCAGCGAGAGCAGAAACTCGATCGGCTTGAGCGGACTCATCATGAGGTTGCCGAGATTGCGCGCCCACATCTCTTCAAGGAACGAGATGGAGAAGCCGAGCTGGCCGCGGAACAGGATGTCCCAGAGGATGACGGCGCCGATCAGCGTGCCGCCGGCGCGCGCGAAGAAGCTGGCATTCTCCGCGATGTAATATTGGATGAAGCCCCAGGTGATGACCTGCAGCGCCGGCCAGTACAACAGCTCGAGCAACCGCGGCCAGGACGACAGCAGGAGATACCAATAGCGCAGGATCATCGCGCCGATGCGATGGGCGGAGATGCCGTGATGGTGGGAGATGTCGGTCATGAGGACACCCCGTAGCCCGGATGGGGCGCAGCGCAATCCGGGAATCGTGCCACAAGCGACAGGCGTCCCGGATTACGCTTCGCTCCATCCGGGCTACGGCTGCGTCTGCTCATCGCACCGCCTCCTTCCGGCCGCGCGCGACGTCGAGAAACACCTCTTCCAGAGTGGTGCGGTTGTAGCGCGCCATGATCGCCTCGGGCGTGTCGTCGTCCTCGATGCGGCCGCGCTTCATGATGATGACGCGGTCGCAGAGCCGCTCGACCTCGAGCATGTTGTGCGAAGCCAGCAGAATGGTGGCGTTGTTCGCCTTGCGATAGCGCTCCAGATGCGCCCGCACCCAGTCGGCCGTGTCGGGGTCGAGCGAAGCGGTCGGCTCGTCCAGCAGCAGGAGCTCGGGCTGGTTGATCAGCGCTTTGGCCAGCGCGACGCGGGTCTTCTGCCCGGCGGAGAGCTTGCCGTTGGCGCGATCGATGAAGTCGGTGAGATCGAGATCGCCCGCAAGCTCTGCGATGCGGCCCGCGAGGTTCTTCACCGCATAGAGCTTGCCGAAGATTGTGAGGTTCTGCCGTACCGTGAGCCGCATCGGCATGTCGACATAGGGGCTCTCGAAGTTCATCCGCCCCAGCACGGCAGCGCTCTCCTCGGGCATCCGATGCCCGAGCACCTGCACGCGGCCGGAGGTCGGCAGCACCAGCCCCATGATCATCGCGATGGTCGTGGTCTTGCCGGCGCCGTTGCCGCCCAGAAGGCCGGTGATGCTGCCGCGCGGCAGGACAAAGGAGATGTCGTCGACGGCGCGAGTCTGCTTGTAGACCTTGACGAGATGCTCGACCGCGATCGCCGCGGACGAGCTGCGCTCCGCGACAGTCGGCCGACTTGAAGCCTCGTCATTCTCCGTCATGCTGACCGTTCTTCTGCTATTGCGGCAGGGAGCGCAAGGCTTGTAATCCGGTAGTTCCGCGAGCCCAGCGTTTGTGACCTTGGAAGGCGCCGCCACATTGGCCGATATGACCGAAATTGCTGCTTCCGACTTCCGCCCCTCGCAGCGGCATATCCGCCTGGATACGATCCTGCGGCTGCGCTGGCTTGCGGTGCTGGGGCAGCTCGCCGCGATCTTCATCGTGGCGCAGGGGCTGGAGTTCAACGTCGAGATCGTCCCCTGCGTCAGCATCATCGCTCTGTCGGCGGCCCTGAACCTGGCGCTGCAGACCGCGGCCAATCCGATGCAGCGGCTGGAGCCGATCCAGGCGGCCGGCCTGCTCGCGCTGAACATCGTGGAATTGGCCGGTCTGCTGTACTTTACCGGCGGCTTGCAGAACCCGTTCTCGTTCCTGTTCCTCGCGCCGGTGCTGATCTCGGCCACGGCGCTGCCGGCGCGCCTCACCTTCGGCCTCGGCCTGCTCGCGGTCGCCTGCGCCTCGGTGCTGTTTTTCTTCCATCTGCCGCTGCCCTGGGATTCCGACGATCCCTTGGTGCTGCCGCCGATCTACCTGGTCGGCGTCTGGCTCTCGATCGTGCTCGCGATCGGCGTCACCAGCCTCTATTCCTTCCAGGTGACTGAAGAGGCGCGCAAGCTCGCGGACGCGCTGGCCGCGACCGAGCTGGTGCTGACGCGCGAGCAGCATCTGACCCAGCTCGACGGCCTTGCCGCTGCCGCCGCGCACGAGCTCGGCACGCCGCTCGCCACGATCTTCCTGATCTCGCGCGAGCTGGAGAAGACGGTGAAGGACGCCAGTTTTGCCGCCGACCTGAAGACGCTGCGCGAGCAGACCCAGCGCTGCCGCGACATATTGAGCAAGATCACCCAGCTCTCCTCCACCGGCGCGCCGTTCGACCGCATGAAGCTGTCGGAGCTGATCGAGGAGGTGGTGGCCCCGCACCGCGATTTCGGCGTCGAGATCAAGGTGCGGATCGCGGTCGCCGCCGTGGCCGAGCCGGTCGGCTCGCGCAATCCGGCGATCCTCTACGGCGTCGGCAACATCGTCGAGAACGCGGTCGATTTCGCCCGCACCACGGTCGAGGTGAATGCGTGGTGGAACAAGGATACGATCGAGCTCGTGATCTCCGACGACGGCCCCGGCATTCCCCCTGATATCCTGAACCGGATCGGCGAGCCCTATCTGTCGCGGCGGCGAACCGTGGACGAGGGCGGCGGTGAACGGCGCGGCCTCGGATTGGGCGTGTTCATCGCCCGGACACTGCTCGAGCGCACCGGCGCCAAGGTCTCGTTTACCAACCGGACCTTTCCGGAACACGGTGCCGTGGTCCACATCAGTTGGCCGCGAGAGCGCTTTGAGGCTATCGAGACGCTCGAAGAAACAATAGGATAGCCGCGACCTTGCGTCGCACAACAGGGCCGATCGACTATCGGCGGCCTTGGCACCGCCCGATTGCGAGGCCATATGTAGACGCGTTGGAGAGAGGACAAAACCTTGAACGCCATCGCCGAACTGAACGAACAGACCGACCGCTCGCTGCTCATCGTGGAGGACGACAAGCCGTTCCTGGAGCGGTTGTCGCGCGCCATGGAGACGCGCGGCTTTGCGGTGACGTCATGTGACACCGTGTCGGACGGTCTTGCACAGATCGGCAAGGCGGCGCCCGCATTCGCCGTGGTCGATTTGCGGCTCGGCGACGGCAACGGCCTCGACGTCGTCTCGGCGCTGAAGAAGAAGCGCCCGGATGCGCGCGCGATCGTGCTGACCGGCTATGGCAACATCGCCACCGCCGTCACCGCGGTGAAGATGGGCGCGATCGATTATCTCTCCAAGCCCGCGGATGCCGACGACGTCGTCGCGGCGCTGCTGTCGACCAGCGCGGAGAAGTCCGAGCTGCCGACCAACCCGATGTCCGCCGATCGCGTGCGCTGGGAGCACATCCAGCGCATCTACGAGATGTGCAACCGCAACGTCTCGGAAACGGCGCGCCGGCTCAACATGCACCGGCGGACCCTGCAGCGCATTCTGGCCAAGCGCGCGCCGCGGTAAGCTTCGACGGCTCTCGCGCCCCGGACGCAGCGCAGCACGAAGTGATGCGCTGCAGAGCCGGGGCCCATTTCTCAGAATCCATTGCCGCCTTCCAGGTCGCGGCTCTGCGCAGCAACGCTACGCGCTGCAGCGCGTCCGGGACACGAGACCGTCCTACTCCCAAAACTCCGCGTGCCCCTGCGGATCGACCAGGCGGTTGATCCGTAACGCTGCTGCCATTGCAAACCGCACCGTCATCTGCTTGCGCGTGGCGGCCGCGAGCTTGTGCTCGGGCGCTTCGCAATGCAGGTGCGCGCCGTAGGCGTCGGCGACGATCAGGCCGGTCTCTTCAGGAAAGATCTCGCAAGGCAGATCCTGCGTGAAGGCGAAGAACAGCCGGTCGCAATGGGCGCGGTATTCGTGCCATTTCTGATCGGCGCGCAGATCCTCCACCGACGATTTGATCTCGACGATCCAGATCTCGCCGCGCTCGTTCAGCGCGACCAGATCCGCGCGCCGCCCCGAGGGCAGCGGCAATTCGCTGATGCAGGAGAAGCCGAGCGAACGTAACAGCCGCGAGGTGCCGCGCGCGATCGCAAGCGCCGTCTCGGATTGGCGGCGATCCGGTGGCGGAACGAGGGAGAGGTTGCGGGCGGGGTTGTCCATGGCGAGGAGGATAGCCGATTCCGTGTGGGGCGGACACTGTCCGATAGGGGCGGGCTGTTACCGCACAACCGGTGAGGATGCGGAACCTCCCCCTCTCCCACGCACTTATCACGCAGCCGCCGGTCCTCGGCGGAACCACCGAGGCGGCGCGCGCATGATCGACGATCTCTGGTACAAGAACGGCGTGATCTATTGCCTCTCCGTCGGCTCCTATATGGACGCCAACGGCGACGGCATCGGCGACTTCAAGGGCCTGCTGCGCCGGCTCGATTATCTGCACGGCCTCGGCATCACCACGATCTGGCTGATGCCGTTCCAGAGCTCGCCGGGCCGCGACGACGGCTACGACATCGCCGATTTTTACAGCGTCGATCCCCGCTACGGCACGCTCGGCGATTTCGTCGAGTTCACCCATGGCTGCAAGCAGCGCGGCATCCGTATCATCATCGACCTCGTCGTCAACCACACCTCGGACCAGCATCAATGGTTCAAGGAGGCGCGGCGCGACAAGAACTCGCCTTATCGCGACTGGTATGTGTGGTCCGACAAGAAGCCCGCCAATGCCAACAAGGGCATGGTGTTTCCCGGCGTGCAGAAATCGACATGGACGCGCGACAAGGAAGCGGGCGCCTATTACTTCCATCGCTTCTACGATTTCCAGCCCGACCTCAACACGTCGAATCCTTACGTGCAGGCGGAAATTCTCAAGATCATGGGCTTCTGGATCCAGCTCGGCGTCTCCGGCTTCCGCATGGACGCCGTGCCCTTCGTGATCGCAACCAAGGGCGCGAAGGTGAAGAAGCCGGTCGAGCAGTACGACATGCTGCGCGCGTTCCGCGAATTCCTGCAATGGCGGCAGGGCGACGCCATCATTCTCGCCGAGGCCAACGTGCTGCCGGAAACCGACATGGAATATTTCGGCCGCGACGCCGACCGCATGCACATGATGTTCAATTTCCACGTCAACCAGCATCTGTTCTATGCGCTGGCCTCGGCGGACTCGCGCCCTCTGGCCAAGGCGCTGAAAGCAACAAAACCGCGGCCGGCCACGGCGCAATGGGGCCTGTTCCTGCGCAATCACGACGAGCTCGATCTCGGACGCCTGACCAAGGCGCAGCGCGATGCGGTGTTCAAATCGTTCGGCCCCGACAAGGACATGCAGCTCTACGACCGCGGCATTCGCCGCCGCCTCGCGCCGATGCTGGGCGGCGACCGCAGGCGGCTGGAGCTCGCCTACAGCCTGATGTGCACGCTGCCGGGAACGCCCGTGATCCGCTATGGCGACGAGATCGCGATGGGCGACGACCTTTCGCTGCCCGAGCGCAATTGCGCGCGCACGCCGATGCAATGGTCGACCGAGCCGCATGGCGGCTTCACCAAGAGCGACAAGCCGGCCTGCCCCGTCATCGACAAGGGACCGTACGGCTATCCGCACGTCAACGTGGCAAAGCAGCGGCGCGACCCCAACTCCATGCTGAACTGGACCGAGCGCATCGTCCGCATGCGGAAGGAAGTGCCGGAGGTCGGCTGGGGCGATTTCGCCATCGTCCCGACGCGCGATCCCGCCGTGTTCATCATGCGCTACGACTGGCGCAACAATTCGGTGCTGTTCGTGCATAATCTCGACGAGAAGCCGCGCGAGATCGCGTTCTCGGTGGGGCTATCGGGCGAGGCCGGCGCGCATTTGATCAATCTGCTCGCGGAGGACCACAGCCATGCCGACAAGCGCGGCCAGCACCGCATCGTGCTGGAGCCCTATGGCTATCGCTGGTACCGCGTCGGCGGGCTGGATTATCTGTTGAAGCGGAGCGACATCGACGGGAATACGGTGCGCGGGAATAAGCATCCGGGGTGACGTATCGACATGCCTCGCTGTATCCATAGACTCCAATGAATGTCCCGGACAAGCGCGCCCTAAGCGCGCGCAGATCCGAGACAACAGCTAGGGTGGAGCGACGATCACTCCCTCATTGCCACGCAGCTCCAGCACGCCTTCGATTCCTTCCCCCTCACGATCCAGGAACGTCGACAGCAAAATCCTGCTGCCGAAGCGGACGGCGCTCGTCGTCGCGGTGACCGGGTCCGCACCGAGATTGAGCGCCACGATCACCGCCCGGCCCTCGGCCTCGCGGCGATAGATCAGGAGATCGCCTTGCGCGGCGACCGGATGATAGTCGCCCGCGATCAGTTGTGGGCAACTCTGCCGCAAGCCGATCAGGCGCTTGTAGAGGTTGAGGATCGAGCGTGGATCGGCTTCGAGACTGGCGACATTGTCGCGCACACAGTGCTCGGGCAGCGGCAGCCACGGCCGCACCGATGAGAAGCCGGCGAATTTCGACGCATCCCACTGCATCGGCGTGCGGCAGCCGTCGCGGCCGACACCGATGCCGGGCACGTTCTTCTCGAAGGGATCGCGGACATCCTCCGGCGCGATCGCGACCTGGTGCATGCCGATCTCGTCGCCGTAATAGAGCGTCGGCGTGCCGCGCAACGTCAGCAGCAGCATGGCGGCGACCCGGGCCTGCTCCGTGCCGACGCGGCTCGCCACGCGCGGGCGATCGTGATTGCCGAGCACCCAGTTCGGCCAGGCGCCGCGCGGCAGCGCCTTCTCGTAATCCTCGACGATCTTCTCGATCGAGCGCGCGCTCCAGAATGTCGAGAGCAGCGCGAAGTTGAACGGCATCTGCGCGCCGGTGAGATCGTTGCCGTAATAGGCCATGAGCCGGTGCAGCGGCAGATAGATCTCGCCGATCAGGACGCGCGCGGAATATGCATCGGTGACGCGGCGCATCTCGGCGATCACGTCGTGCACCTCGGGCTGGTCGGTGGAGTATTGCGTCAGGATGCGCTCGTTCGGCGGCCGGCCCTCGACGTAACGCGGGTTCGGCGGATTGTCGCGGAATTCGGCATCCTTGACGAGGTGCCAGATCACGTCGACGCGGAAGCCGTCGACGCCCTTCTCCAGCCAGAACCGCATCACGTCGTAGATGGCGCTGCGGACATCCGGATTGCGCCAGTTCAAATCGGGCTGCTGGGCGAGGAAGGCGTGGTAATAATACTGGCCCGTGGCCTCGTCGAGCTGCCACGCACTGCCGCCGAACTCGGACAACCAATTGTTCGGCACACCGCCGTCGCCGGCCGGATCGCGCCAGATGTACCAATCGCGTTTGGGATTGTCGCGCGAGGATCGGCTCTCGACGAACCAGGGATGCTGGTCCGAGGTGTGGTTGGGCACGAGATCGAGGATCAGCTTCAGGCCGTTGTCATGGACGGCCGCGATCAGCGCGTCGAAATCTTCCATCGTGCCGAACAGCGGCTCGATGCCGGTATAGTCGGAAATGTCGTAGCCGAAATCGGCCATCGGCGAGGGGAAGATCGGCGACAGCCAGATCGCGTCGACACCGAGCGATTTCACATAAGGCAGCCGGCGCAAGATGCCGGCGAGATCGCCAACGCCGTCACCGTCGGCGTCCTGAAACGAGCGCGGGTAGATCTGATAGAAAATGCCGTCACGCCACCAGTTCTTGTCGTTCCGAGCCAAGATCATCCCCCGAATGCGCTTCGCGGACAGCAACGCGGAACCGCGCCAAGGGTTCACACAGGGGTGACGGCCGCCGCTGAGAGGGCGTCGCCAGGGACCGCATGGCGCGGATTTCGCCGGGAATCGCCGTAATTTCGCACCAGTCCGGCCTTTGTTCCGGCCTCAGCCCACCGCGATGCCAGTGGAACCTCGGTTCCGAGGGACGAAACCCACTGGAGGGACCCCATGAGGTCACGCATCACACTGTGCTCGCTCGCTTTCGCGCTCGCTGCCCTGCCGCTGTCGGCCGGATTGTCCCCGGCCCTGGCACGGCCCACCGTCGAAGTCGCTTTCGTGCTGGATACCACGGGCTCGATGGCGCGATTGATCGAGGGCGCCAAGCGCAAGATCTGGTCGATCGCCACCGCGATCGTCGATTCCAACCCGGATGCCGATATCCGCATGGGCCTCGTCGCCTATCGCGACATCGGCGACGATTACGTGACATCGAAAATCGAGCTGACCCGCGACATCCAGGATCTCTATGCCAACCTGTTAGAGCTGAAGGCGCGCGGCGGCGGCGACTGGCCCGAAAGCGTCAACGAGGCGCTCGACATCGCCGTCAACAAGCTGCAATGGACTGATGGCAGCGACGCCAGGCACATCGTCTTCCTGGTCGGCGATGCGCCGCCGCACATGGACTACGCGCAGGACACGAAATATCCGACGACACTCGCGGCCGCCAGGCAAAAGGACATCATCGTCAACGCCGTGCTCGCCGGCGATGCCCGCGATACCGAGCGGGTGTGGCGCGACATCGCGCAGATCGGCCAAGGCCGCTTCATCCCGATTCCGCAGGATGGCGGCCAAATCGTGGTGATCGAGACGCCGTACGACCAGGACATCATCATCCTGCAGCAGCAGCTCAACGGCACGGTGATCCCCTATGGGCCGCGCGAGATGCAGAAGCGCACGGAGATGAAGATGCAGCAGACGGCGAGCGTGGCGGCGGCCGCACCGTCAGTCGCGGCCGACATGACGAGCTATATCGGCAAGCGGGCCCGCGCGACCGCGGAAGCGGTCACCGGCGGCGGCGACCTCGTTGCCGATGCGGCCAAGGGCACGACCAGCGTCGCCGCCGTCAAGGACGCGGACCTGCCGGAGAACCTGCGCGCGATGAAGCCCGAGCAGCGCGAGGCCGAAGTCGCCAAGCAGGTCGGACAGCGCAAGACCCTGAACGAGAAGCTCGCCGCGCTGGTCGCCAAGCGCGACAAATACATCGCCGATCAGGCCGTGAAGTCGCCGAAAACCTCGTCCTTCGACGGGGTCGTCCAGGAGACGCTGAAGGCGCAGATCAAGCGGTAATCGCGGCGATCCGGGGAACACCCGTTCCCCGGATCCCTCGCGCGAATCTTTTGCTTGGCGGCATGGCAAAAATCGGCATTGTGGCGCCATGACCGAGCAAAACGACACCAAAGCCAAGGCGGGCGCGATCATCGTCCCCGTGACGCTGTTCGAGCAGAACTGCACCATCATCTGGGACGAGCCCTCCAAGAAGGCCGTGGTGATCGATCCCGGCGGGGACGTGCCGAAGATCCTGGACGCGATCAAGCAGACTGGCGTCACCGTCGAGAAGATCTGGCTGACCCACGGCCATATCGACCATGTCGGCGGCGCAGCCGATCTGCGCGATGCGCTGAAAGTGCCGATCGAGGGGCCGCATGAAGCGGACAAATTCCTGCTCGACAATGTGGTCGAAAGCGGCGCGCGCTTCGGCATGACCGGCGTGCGCAACTTTGCGCCGGACCGCTGGCTCAACGAGGGCGACACCGTGTCGATCGGCGATCTCACGTTCGACATCTTCCACTGCCCCGGCCACTCGCCGGGCAGCGTGGTGTTCTTCAACAAGGAATTGCGGTTCGCCCATGTCGGCGACGTCCTGTTCGCGGGCTCGGTCGGGCGTACCGATCTGCCCGGCGGCAGTCACGCGACGCTGATCAACTCGATCCTGACGAAGCTGCTGCCGCTCGGCGACGACGTCGGCTTCATCTGCGGCCACGGCGCCGGCTCGAGCATCGGCCAGGAGCGGATGACCAATCCGTTCATCACCGGCGAGATGTGAGAGTCTATTCGGCGGCGTCCACAAGCGCCGTCTCACCAAGGTTGCGCTCGCCCCATTCGCGGATCGCCGCGACGACGGGCACGAAGCTCTTGCCCTTGCGGGTGAGGCGATACTCGACCTTCGGCGGCACCTCGCCAAAGTCCTTGCGATCGATCAGGCCGCTCGCCGTGAGCGCCTTCAGCTCGCGGCTGAGCACGCGCGGGGTGATCTCGGCGCTGCCGGTGGTACCGCGCAACAGGCCGCTTCGGATCTCACCATAGCGGCGCGGACCGTCCTTCAAATCCCAGACGATGCGGAGCTTGTACTTGCCGCTGATCATCTTCTGAAAGGCCGCGACCGGACAGCTGCGCGCCGGAATTGCCTTTGCCATGTCGTCTTCTCCATGCGCATCCAGCTTGGGAGAGGATAGGAGCGACGGCGAAAAAGTCCATACTATCAATTTTGTCCATACTTGCAGCGGCGCCCACAAGGCGCAGATGAAGACGCACATGACGAACAGGGAGCGTCACATGAAGCACTTCACGATCAAGTACGAATTCAGGAACGGTACGACGGAAGCCTGGCATCAGGAGATCGCGCGCTTCATCAAGGCGATCGACGGCGATCCGGAACTGAAAGGGCGGGTCGGCTATCGCGTCCTCAAGAACCGCGACGATGGCCACTACTTCCATCTCGCCAGCGTCGCCGACGAGGATGCGCAGAAAACGCTGCAATCGCGCGATTTCTTCAAGGCCTATTCGGCGATGACACGGCAAGTGTCCGGCGGCGAGGTGACGGCAACGCCGATCGAGTGGATCGATCAGACGGGGTAGCCGCAAACTCCTCTGTCGTCCCTGCGCACGCAGGGACCCATAACCCCAGGGAGGAGTGAGTACGGGCGCTCGGAGTTCGGTACGTCTACCGGCCACGATCGATAGATCACGCGGTATGGGTCCCTGCGTGCGCAGGGACGACACCAGTTTTGCCGCTACTTCATCAATCCCGCTGCGGTCAGCGCGCGGGTGATGATCTGGCCGAGATCGAAGCTGCGGGCCTGCTCGCGCTTCGGCTCGGCCGGCTGTTCGGCGATCGCCGCGCGGATCGAACGGGCGAGATGCGGCGCGGGCGAGAGCCCAGGCTTGGTTGCCGGCTTGCTTACAGGCTTGGCTGCCGGCTTGGTTGCCGATTTGGCTTCCGCCTTGGCAGCGTCTGCAATCCAGTCGGTGAGGCCGAAGAACTTAGCGATGTGATAGGATGAGGAGATCCCGGCTTCGATCAGGAAGGCGCCTTCGACGCCATAGCGCTGATCGTTGTCGGCAAGGCCGAGCGGCGTGCCGTGCGCCATGTCGGTGATGGCAAAGGATTCGACCAGCGTCTCGCCGTCCTTGCCCCACCAAGCCTGGCGCGGATAGCCGTCGACGATGGTCTCCGCCATCGGCGTTTCAGGCAGATCGTGCAGATCGAGCCATTGCTTGACGATCTCGTTGGCATTGCCCGGATTGACGGTGCGGTCGGCACTGCCGTGCCACACCGAGATTTTCGGCCAGGGGCCGCTATGATCGGACGCGTTGCGCACGAGATCGCCGAGCTCGCGCGCCGGGCGCATTGGGGAATGAAACATCCCGTCGAGCGCCTCGCGCAGGTTCATGGCGATGCCGTAGGGCAATCCGGCAATGACCGCGCCGGCCGCGAAGATCTCCGGATAGGTCGCGAGCATCACCGACGTCATGCCACCGCCGGCGGAGAGACCGGTGATGAAGATTCGCCTGGGATCGATGCGATGCGCGCCGACCATGTGCGCGATCATCTCGCGGATCGAATGCGCTTCGCCGCTGCCCCGCGCAATGTCTTCGGGATTGAACCAGTTGAAGCAGGTGTTGCCGTTGTTGATGCGCTGCTGCTCGGGCATCAGAAGCGCGAAGCCATAGTGCTCGGCCAGCGTCGACCAGCCGGCGCCGAGATCGTAGGCTGCTGCGGTCTGGCCACAGCCATGCAGCACGACGACGAGCGCGCGCGGCTTCTGCAACTGCTCCGGCACGAACGCGAACATGCGCAACGCTCCGGGATTGCCGCCGAAATCCGCGACCTCCTGCAACGGACTGGGTGCGTCCGCGCCGCGGCCGAGCTCGGCGAAGCGCAGACCGTCCAGCCTGGGCAGACGTCTCAACAGATCGATATTTTTGGCGAGTGACACGGCAACTTCCTGGTGGGCGACATTCAACGTCCAGCCAGACCAGATAGTTGCTGCATTGCAAAATAAAAAGACCGTGCGCTGTCAATCCGGCGAAAATCCCCGGAAATCCCGCGGAAACTCGCACGCATTAACCGCATTGCCTCAACTTCATGCAGGCGCACGACGCTGGCACGACAAAAATGCGGCGCAGATCATGATTAATGTCACAAACAGCACAAGCGAGACCAGGAATCCTGCGCGCGTTGATTGCAACGCTTCGACCGCGAAGAACACCGCGCCGATTGCGGCCACTCCGGCCGCATTTCCGATCTGCGCAATGGTGCCGTACATGCCGGAGGCCGAGCCTGCAGCGACGGGCTTCACGGTCGAGAGCACCGCGCCGGAAAGCGGGGCCATCACCAATCCCTGTCCATAGCCGAAGATGATCATGGTGAGCGCGAGCAGGAGCGCCGACGGTGCGTCGACGCAGCCTGCGACGAGCGCGAGCGCGGCGAGGCCCGCGACCTGAATCGCGCATCCCTCGATCAAGACCTTGCTGCCGCGATGCCGCGCCCGCACGCCGCTATGACGCGACGCTACGACGAAAGCGAGCGCCAGCGGGAGGAACGCCATGCCGGCCGCGAGTGGCGGGATCTTCAGGCCCCGCTGCATGAACAGGGTCATGACGAGGTAAAAGGAGAGATTGGCGAAGAAGAAAAAGAAGGCGGCGCCGAGCCCGCGCAGGAAAGCGGCGTCCGCCAGCAGCGCCAGGTCGATCAGCGGCATGCCCGCGCGCGCGACGGCGCGCTCCAGCCGTGGGAATGCGGCCAGGATGACCCCGCCGAGCGCCATCACCGCCCACAGCCAGGGCGCCCAGCTGACATCGTGACCGAACAGCAGCGGGCCGATCAGGCACAGCAGCCCTGCGAACAGGACCACGCTGCCTTTGATGTCGAGCCGTGTCCCTGACCGCCGCGGCGCCGACGGCATGATGCGCCAGGCGGCAACTGCAATGACGAGGCCGCAGGGCACGTTGACGAAGAACACCGAACGCCAGCCGGTGCCGGCCAGATCAACCGTGATCAAGAGGCCGCCGAGCAGGAAGCCCGCAGCGCCGGCAAGCCCGAGCACGATGCCGTAGACGGCGAAGGCGCGGCTGCGCTGGCCGTCCGTGAACAACAGATGCAGCGTCGCCAGCACCTGAGGCACCATCAGCGCGGCGGTCGCGCCCTGCGCCAGCCGGGCGATGATCAGCTCCGCGCCGGATTGCGCGAGGCCGCACCACAGCGATGTCAGGGTGAAGCCGAGCACACCGGTGAGGAATATTTTTTTGGTGCCATGGATGTCGCCGAGCCGGCCGCCGGTGACGACCAGCGTGGCATAGGCGATCAGATAGATGGCAATGACGGATTCGATCTGCGCCGGAGTCGCCTTCAGCTCCGCCGCAATGGTGGGAATGGCAACGTTCACAATGAAGGCATCGACGCCGAACATGAACTGGGCGGCGACCACGATCGCCAGCACCCACCAGCGGCGGGTCGAATCGATCGGCCTTGTGACGATTTGATGCATCGGTCCAGGTCCCTGAAGACGCGGCCGATGATTTCAGATCGTTTGCAGCGCCGCGATTACCTCCGAGGTAGGACTCCGCGCTTCCTTCATTCGAAGGCGCGACCCTTCGCCTCTCCCCGGAAGCGGGGAGAGGGAAAAAACACGCATGCCTGCATTCCGTCGCGCGGGACACCGCGCGATTGCGTTCGTGCCATCAGGCACGTAGCCTTGTCGCCTCAACAAACAGAAAATCAAAGCCGGAGAAAACGTCATGGCACGCCTGAAGTTCGGAGCCTTCCTTGCCCCGCATCACCCGATCGGGGAGCATCCGATGCTCCAGTTCCGGCGCGATCTCGACCTGGTCGAGCAGCTCGATGCGCTCGGTTATGACGAGTTCTGGTGCGGCGAGCACCATTCATCCGGCTGGGAGATGATCGCCTCTCCGGAGATGTTCCTGGCCGCGGCCGGCGAGCGCACCAAGCGGATCAAGCTCGGCACCGGCGTGGTGTCACTGCCCTATCACCATCCCTACAACGTCGCCCAGCGCATGGTGCAGCTCGACCACATGACCGGCGGCCGCGCCATCTTCGGCTCAGGCCCCGGCGCGCTCGCCTCCGACGCGCATACGCTCGGCATCGACCCGATGACGCAGCGCGACCGCCAGGACGAGGCGATCGGCGTGATCCGGCGCCTGTTCAACGGCGAGCGCGTCACGGCGAAGAGCGACTGGTTCACCATGAACGACGCCGCGCTGCAGATCCTCCCCTTGCAGGAAGAGATGCCGTTCGTCGTGGCCTCGCAGATTTCGCCCTCTGGCATGACGCTCGCGGGCAAATACGGCATCGGCATCATCTCGCTGGGATCGATGACGACGCAGGGCCTGATGTCGCTGCAGCAGCAATGGCAGTTCGCCGAGGACGCCGCCAAGAAGCACGGCACGAAGGTCGACCGTGCCGACTGGCGCGTGCTCCTGACCTTCCACATCGCCGAGACCCGCGAGCAGGCGCGCCGCGAGGCCGGTGCCGGGCTGATGCGCTGGCACAACGAATATAATGTCGGCACGCTGCAGCGGCCGGGCCTCACCGCATTCTCCTCCCCGGATGAGGCCGTGGACAAGACCGCCTTCGTCGAGGGCGCGGCCTCCACCATCGGCACGCCCGACGATCTCGTCAAAACCATCAAGAACGTGATGCAGGTGTCGGGCGGGGTCGGCGCCATCATCGGCTTCGTGCACGACTGGGCCAATCCGGAAGCGACGCGCCGTAGCTGGGACATGGTGGCGCGCTACGTCGTGCCTGAAATCAACGGTTATATCGACGCCCTGCGCCGCTCGCAAAAATTCGTGATCGAGAACCGCGCGATCTTCGAGCGCGCGGGTCAGGCGGTGATGGCCAAGATCATGGAGAACGAGAAGGCCGCCGAGGCGCTGAAGGTGACCGGCCCGGGCCGTGTCGCCATTCCCGCCGTCAACGCCCCGGATCTGCAGAAGGAAGCGGCGAAGCGGTAGGACGGATCCACTCGTCGCCCCCGGGCGCGCGCAGCGCGAGCCCGGGGGAGACGATGTCGCCTGCGGTCATTTGCGCCAGCAAGCGTCGCATCACCGGGCCTGGATTGTGCTACGCTGGAAGCGCCCGCCAACCGGAGCAATCGTCATGTCGATGCAGAATGTGGCCGCAACGGCGCCCGACTACACCGCGCCCAAGCGTAACGCGCTGACGCACATTCCCGGCGACGAAGGCTGGCCGATCATCGGCAAGACCTTGCAGGTGCTGGCTGATCCCAAGGGCCATATCGAGGCGAACGGCGCCAAATACGGTCCGGTCTACCGCACCCATGTGTTCGGCGAGACCAATGTCGTGCTGCTCGGGCCGGAGGCCAACGAGCTCGTGATGTTCGATCAGCAGAAACTGTTCTCCTCGACCCACGGCTGGAACAAGGTGCTCGGCCTGTTGTTTCCGCGCGGCTTGATGCTGCTCGATTTCGACGAGCACCGGCTGCACCGCAAGACGCTGTCGGTCGCGTTCAAGTCCGGGCCGATGAAATCCTACCTCGCCGATCTCGACCGCGGCATCGCCGCGCGGGTCGCGCAGTGGAAGGCCAAACCCGGGGAGATGCAGCTCTACCCGGCGATGAAGCAGCTCACGCTCGATCTCGCCGCGGCCTCGTTCCTCGGCGCCGACATCGGGCCTGAGGTCGACGAGATCAACCGCGCCTTCGTCGACATGGTCGCGGCCGCCGTCGCCCCGATCCGGCGCCCCCTGCCCGGCACCCAGATGGCTGCCGGCGTCAGGGGCCGCAAGCGCATCGTCGCCTATTTCCGCGAGCAGATCCCGCTGCGACGCGGCAATCACGGCGGCGACGATCTGTTCTCGCAGCTCTGCCGCGCCACCCATGAGGACGGCGCGCTGCTGTCCGAGCAGGACATCATCGACCATATGAGCTTCCTGATGATGGCGGCGCACGACACCCTGACCTCGTCGCTGACCTCCTTCATCGGCGAGCTCGCCGCCAATCCGGACTGGCAGGACCGGCTGCGCGCGGAAGTTCTCGCGCTCGGGCTTGCGCCGGGCGCGCCGAGCAGCTTCGACGATCTCGAGAAGATGCCGCTGTCGGAGATGGCGTTCAAGGAAGCGTTGCGGATCAAGCCGCCGGTGCCCTCGATGCCGCGCCGCGCGATGCGCGATTTCACCTTCAAGGGCTTCACGATTCCCGCCGGCACCGCGGTCGGCGTCAATCCGCTCTATACCCATCACATGAAGGACATCTGGCCGGAGCCGGACCGCTTCGATCCCATGCGTTTCACCGACGAGGCCCAGCGCGGCCGCCACCGCTTCGCCTGGGTCCCGTTCGGCGGCGGCGCGCATATGTGCCTCGGCCTGCACTTCGCCTACATGCAGGCGAAATGCTTCGCGCGGCACTTTTTGCAGAACATCGAGGTGTCGCTGGAGCCGGGCTACAAGCCGGACTGGCAGATGTGGCCGATCCCGAAACCGCGGGACGGGTTGAGGGTGCGGGTGAAGGCGGTGTGACTTTCTCGTGCCCCGGACGCGGTGCGGCGCGAAGTGCCGCTCCGCAGAGCCGGGGCCCATCTCCCCAAGCGCAATGTGCCCCAAGATCCCCGGGTCCCGGCTTTGCGCAGCAGCGCAAGCGCTGCAGCGCGTCCGGGACACGAGACCTATCGGCTACCCCTGATCGAACGCCTTGCGCAGGGCCACATAGCCCTGCTGCTGCTGGCTCCAGTTGCGGCCGCCGGTCATGGCGCCGTCGACGACGAGATCGTGGCCGTTGATGAAGCTGGATTCGTCGCTGGCGAGGAACACGGCAGCCTGGGCGATGTCGTCGGGCAGGCCGGCACGTGGGATCGGCTGCGCGGTCTTGTAGACCTCGCGCATCACCGCCGGCGTCTTCTCCGCGGCGTCGGTCGACAGCCCAAGTGCCTTGCCGAAAATGCCGGTCGCGATCGCGCCGGGCGAGATCGCGTTGACGCGCACATTGGACTCGCCGAGCTCCATTGCCACGCATTTGGTGAGATGGATCACCGCCGCCTTGGCCGCGCTGTAGACCATCGAGGAGGAGAAGCCGGCGAGGCGGCCGGCGATGCTGCCATTGTTGATGATGCTGCCGCTGCCCTGCTTCTTCATGACGGGCGCGGCGTGCTTCATGCCGAGCATGACGCTGCGCACCAGCGTCGCCATCGCCGCATCGAAACGCTCGACTTCGAGGCCCTCGATGCCGCCGGTCTGCGCCGGGCCGCCGGCATTGTTGAACAGGCAATCGATCCGGCCGAACTTGTCCACGGCGAGCGCGATCAGAGCCTGCATCTGCGCCTCGACCGTCACGTCGGTCTGGCGGAAGATGCAAGTCTGCCCGAGCCGCGATGCCAACGCCTCGCCTTCCGGTATACGCCGGCCCGCGATCACAATTTTGGCACCTTCGGCAACGAAGACTTCCGCGGTGCGCAATCCGATCCCGCTCGTCGCTCCCGTAATCACCGCAACCTTGCCGTCCAGCCTGCCCATGGAATGTTCCTGTTTTCGAACGATTTGATGCCAAATGGCGAACATCGGCCGCTGCCATCGCCGCGCCGGCTAGTATCCCTGCCCGTCTCCGGCAAGGCAAGCTATGCTTGTGCGGACGGTTTGCGTAACATCCTGATGGGCCGCTCGATTTTCGAACGCATATCGCAACTGGGCTGCGCATGGGGAAGCTGATCGAGGAATTCCGCAGGGGTTGGCAGGGTGCGGCGCCACCCTCGCTCGGTCTGAGCATTGCCTTTGCGGTGGCCTGCCTATTGGTTGCGACGCTGGCGCGCTGGGCGCTCGCCCATGTGCGGCCCGACGTCTACTTCACCCCTTACTTTCCGGCCGTGTTCTTTGCCGCGGCGTTCGGAGGCTTCCGGATCGGGATCGTGACCGCGCTGGTCGGCGGCGTGCTCGGCGTCATCGTGAATTTCGGCGATGCCTTTGCCGATCGCGCGCGGTTTGCCCTGCTCGCGCTCTATTGGGCGGTCTGCGCGCTCACCATCTGGGGCGTCGAGCACTATCGCACCATGCTGGCGGAGCAGCGCCGGATCTCCAAGAGCCTGATCGAGGAAGAAGAGTATCGCAAGCTGCTGGTCGACGAGCTGCAGCACCGGCTGAAGAACAAGCTGTCGACCGTGCACGCCGTGCTGCACCAGGTGCTGCATGACCAGCCGCTGGTCTGGGCCCGCGTCGATCCGCGGCTGCGCTCGCTGGCCGCGACCGACGATCTGATCTCACGGATCGACAAAGCCGGCTGCGACATCCGCGATCTCCTGATCTCGGAGCTCGGCCCTTACGGGCATGTCCGCTTCACTCTCAATGGCGAGCGGCTGTTCCTGCCGCCGAAGCTCGCGGTCACGCTGTCATTGATGTTTCACGAGCTCGCCACCAATGCCGGCAAGTACGGCGCATTCTCCTCACCGCGCGGCCTGCTGCAGGTGTCGTGGACCGTCAGCGACGATCGCCTGACCATCACCTGGGACGAAACCGAGGGACCGAGCGTGGACAAGGTCTCCGAGCCCGGCTTCGGCACCAAGCTGCTGAAATCGGCGCTGTCGGCCTTCGACGGCAGAACCGAGATCTCGTATTTGAAGACCGGGCTGCATTGCATCATGCAGTGCCGGATCCCGCGAAGCGAATAGCATCGCGCTCCAAGCGAAAGCGCACCCGCGTCGTCGCCGCCCTTTCTCGTGCGCTGTTGACCCTCTGTTAATGACGATCGTCAGCACGCGCCGCCTTGTCCCAGGTTTCCTTCAAAACACCCCCGTATTTCTCCGGAGCCCTTAACCAAACTTAAGAGGGAACCGCGCAAGATCGCGTCCATTGCAAAGGCGCGCTGAAACAACAAGATTCATGACTTCTATGAACGACAACAGATATTCCGGCGCGAGCGAAGCCGAGCTCGGGTTTCTCAAGGAAATCGTTAGAATGCTGCCGGCCGGCCTGACCGTGCAGGACGCCCATGGCGAGCTTTTGCTGGTTAACGACGCCGCGGCCGCGCAGCTCGGCATGGACGGCAGCCGTCCCTCACCGGATCTCGCGCCGCGCCGCGAGGCCTGTCGCCGGGCCCTGAGCGCCGGCCAGGCCGTCGTCACAGAGGAAGCGCTTCACGGCGGCGCCACGCGCCAGGTGCTGCTCACGACCCATCGTCCCGTTCGCCTCGCCGGACGCGAGCTCCTGATCTCGGCATCCTCCGACATCACCGAGCAAAAGAATTTCGAGGACCAGCTGTTCCGCTCGGCCTATTTCGACGAGCTGACCGGATTGCCCTCGCGGCGCGTGATCGAACATCGTGCCAACAATTTGCTTGCGGAGAACAGCGGCGGCGAGCGTTTCGCACTGGCCTTCCTCGACGTCGACAATTTCAAGCACATCAACGACTATTACGGCCACGCCGTCGGCGATGCGCTGCTGGTCGAGCTGTCGAAGCGGCTCGGACGCGACTTGCGCGATTCCGACATGCTGTCGCGCATTTCCGGCGACGAATTCCTGCTGCTGCTGTCGCCGATCCAGAGCCTGGAAGAGGTCGCCGAATTCATGCAGTCGACGCTCGAGCGGCTGACGGCGCCGTTCTTCATCGAAAATTCGGAAGTCTTCGTCTCGACCTCGGTCGGCGTCAGCATGTATCCCGATCACGGCAGCAGCTTCGAGACGCTGCGACAGAACGCCGACATCGCGATGTACCGCGTCAAGAACGACGGCAAGGGATCGGCGGCCTTCTTCGACTCCAGCATGGAGCGAGAGGCATTGGCGCGGACGAAGATCGAGCAATCGCTGCGGCTCGCCATCCTGGAGAAGCGCTTCTGCTGCGCCTTCCAGTCCAAGGTCGACATCCGCACCCAGGCCGTGAAGGGCATCGAAGCCTTGGTGCGCCTGCGCGACGACGAAGGCGTGATCCAGGCACCCGGCTCGTTCATCAATCTCGCCGGCGAGCTCGGCTTGATCGACGAGCTCACTCACCTCGTGCTCGCCGAAATCGTCAGATCGATCGATCCGATCAACGACACGTTCGGCGCCGACGCGACCATCAGCATCAACGTCGCCGCCAAGCAGGCGGGCAACCCCGAATTCATGCGCAGCTTCGCGCGCGCGCTGGAGGAGACCGGTTTCCCCCAGCGCTTCATGATCGAGGTGACGGAAGACGCCTTCGTCGCCAAGAGCCACTTCCAGGCCGAGATCCTGCCGATGTTCCGCAAGCTCGGCGTCGGCATCTCGATCGACGATTTCGGCACCGGTTACTCCTCGCTCTCGGCGCTGGCCGACATCACCGCGGACGAGATCAAGATCGACCGCTCCTTCATCACCGACATTCATAAGCGCCCGCGCAGCCAGGGCATTTTGCGCGCGATCGAATCCTTGAGCGAAGCGCTCGGCATGACCGTGATCGCCGAAGGCCTCGAATCCTACGAGGAGCTCGCCTATCTCCAGGCCGCGACCAAGATCCGCTACGCGCAGGGCTATTACTTCTCCCGTCCGATCTTCCTGGAAGAGCTGAAGCTGGCAACGCCTGCGTCCAGCGAGTCGCGCGCCAGCGTCGCGACCCGACCGATGCAGCAGAACCGCCAGGGCTATTCGCGCGCGAGCGGGTATCGAAGGTAGGGCGAGAGCGGCGCTGCAATCTCGATGGACTGGATGCCCCGGTCAAGCCGGGGCATGACAGCGGGGAATGGAGCGGCGCCTCAATGCCCATTTCCCGCTTTGAAATCGCTGCCCTTTTGCTAATACACGAGCGGACTTCCCGTGGGATATGTCATGTCCGCTTCCGCCTCGATCAGTGATCCAGCCTATCTCCGTGCGCGCGCGATGGAGACGCTGTTCGAACGGCTGGAACAGCTGTGCGAGGGCGCCATTGCGATCGACCGCGGCGGGCGGGTCGTCTACGTCAATGAAAAATATCTCGCGGCACTCGGCCTCAAGCATACCTTCGAGGCGATCGGCCGCCCGATCGAGGAGGTCATCCCGAACAGCCTGATGCGGAAGGTGGCCGAGACCGGCGAGCCGATCCTGCTCGACATCATGGAGCTCGGCGGCGAGCAGCTCGTCGTCACCCGCATGCCGATCGAGGACGAGAACGGGACGGTGATCGGCGCGATCGGCTTCGTGCTCTATGACCACCTCGAAAGCCTGAAGCCGCTGCTCGCCCGCGTCGCCCAGCTCGAGAGCGATTTGCGGCTGGCGCGGCGGCAATTGTCCAACGCCCGCGCCGCGCGCTTCACCTTCGCCGACTTCGTCGGCACCACGCCCGGCATCGCGCAGGCCAAGCAGCTCGCCAGCCGCGCCGCGCGGCAGAGCGTCACCGTGCTGCTCACCGGCGAGACCGGAACGGGCAAAGAGATGCTGGCGCAGGCGATTCACAATGCCTCCTCGCGCGCCGAGAAGCCGTTCGTCAGCGTCAATGTCGCCGCGGTTCCGGAGACGCTGATCGAGTCGGAATTTTTCGGCACCGCGCCCGGCGCCTATACCGGCGCCGACCGCAAAGGGCGCGAGGGAAAATTCCGGATCGCCGACGGCGGCACGCTGTTTCTCGACGAGATCGGCGAGATGCCGCTGCAATTGCAGGCCAAGCTGCTGCGCGTGCTGCAGGAGCGCGAGATCGAGCCGCTCGGCTCGGACAAGATCTCCAAGGTCGATGTGCGCGTGGTCGCGGCGACCAATGTGGACTTGCGCAAGCGGGTCAGCGACGGCGCGTTCCGCGCCGATCTCTATTATCGGCTGAACGTGCTCTCGATCGACCTGCCGCCGCTGCGCCAGTGCCTGGACGATCTCCCGGAGATCAGCGCCCGGCTGCTGGAGGAGATCAGCGCATCCGGCGACTACGTCAAGGCCAAGATCACGCCGAGCGCGCTCGCCGCGCTCGCGCGCTATGACTGGCCGGGCAACGTTCGCGAGCTCCGCAACATCCTGGAGCGGGCGCTGATCCTCAGCGATTCCGGCCGGCTGACCGGTGACGATTTCGCGCGGATTCTTCCCGTCGGCACCGAGGTCAGGTCCGCAACATCCGAGCGCCCGGCCGGCCTCGTCGTGCCCTACGCCGAGGCCGAGGCCGAATTCGAGAAGCACACGCTCGAACAGGCGCTCGCCGCCAGCAACGGGCAGATCACCGAGGCCGCCAAGATGCTGCGGATCTCGCGCGCGACCTTCTACAAGAAGCTCGCCAAATTCGGCCTCGCCACAGGGCCGGCCTCCGTCTGAGTTTCGAGACACGGGATTGTCCGGAGTCTCGGATTCCTGACACGGCGTCGCGCCCCTCTCGCTGTCCGCAAATGCGGAAATTGCCGTGTTTTCAGCCAAATTGCGCAAACCATCCGCATCTGGCGCGGACCTTGCTCTTCGCTTTGCACAATGACGCATGCTGCACATGCGCATTCGCAAACAGGGAGGACGCAAGATGAGTGAAGCGATCTCGGTCCATCAGCTTCAGGCGAGACAGCCCTCGCACGTCACGGTCGCCACCGCGAGCCTGATCGGCACCGCCATCGAGTGGTACGATTTCTTCCTCTACGGCACTGCCGCGGCGCTGATCTTCAACAAGCTGTTCTTTCCGACCTTCGACCCCATGATGGGAACGTTGCTGGCGTTCGCCACCTACGCGCTCGGCTTCATCGCGCGCCCGCTCGGCGGCATCGTTTTCGGCCATTACGGCGACAAGATCGGCCGCAAGACCATGCTGTACCTGACGCTGCTGATCATGGGCGTGGCGACCGCGGCCATCGGCTTCCTGCCGACCTACGAGACCGCCGGCATCTGGGCCGCGATCCTGCTCGTCGCCTGCCGGCTGATCCAGGGCTTTGGCCTCGGCGGCGAATGGGGCGGCGCGGTGCTGATGGCGGTCGAGCATGCGCCTGCGGACAAGAAGGGTTTTTACGGCAGCTGGCCGCAGCTGGGGGCACCGCTCGGCCTCGTCCTCGGCACGCTGGTCTTCTCCGTGGTCTCCGCCACGCTGACCGACGCGCAGCTCTATGCCTGGGGCTGGCGCATCCCGTTCCTGTTCTCGATCGCGCTGGTGCTGGTCGGGCTGTGGATCCGCTTCACCATCGCGGAATCACCGGAATTCCAGAAGGTCAAGGACACCAAGCAGGAAGTGAAGATGCCGATCCTCGAGGCCATCAGGATGTATCCCAAGAACATCCTGCTGGCGATGGGCGCGCGCTTCGCCGAGAACGGCTTCTTCTACATCTACGCCACCTTCGTGCTCGCTTATGCCACGCAATCGCTCGGCATGAACAAGCAGGACATGCTCAACGGCGTCTTGATCGGCGCCGCCGTCGAAACTTTCACCATCCCGGCGTTCGGCGCGCTGTCCGATCGCGTCGGGCGGCGGCCGATCTACATCTTCGGCGCGGTGTTCTCGGCGCTGATGTCGTTCCCGCTGTTCATGCTGCTTTCGACCAGGAACCCGCAATATGCCTGGATCGCGATCGTGCTCGGTCTCGCCATCGGGCACGCCGCGATGTACGGGCCGCAGGCGAGCTTCCTGTCGGAGCTGTTCGGCACCAAGGTGCGCTATAGCGGCGTCTCGCTCGGCTACAACCTCGCCTCGATCTTCGCCGGCGCGCTGTCGCCGCTGATCGCGACGGGGTTGATGACGGCCTATGCGCCGGCAACCTGGCCGATCTCGCTCTACATGATCGCGCTCGCGCTCATCACCGTGGTGTCGGTCTATTTCGCCACCGAAACACGCAAGATAGTTCAGGGCTGAACGGCCTGATCGTGTCGTCCGTCGAGAGGAGCACGCTGTTCCAGCGCTGCTCCTCGCGATAGGATCAAGCAACAACGGCATACGGTCGAAAGGATCGGGAGGACCACCGTGAGCCATCATCCAGCTCTGCCCTACCTACGCAATTCCGAGAAAGGCAAGGTCGTCACGGCCGCCGAAGCGGTCATGCTGATCCGCGATGGCGACACGGTGGCGACCGGCGGCTTCGTCGGCATCGGCTTTGCCGAGGAGATCGCGATCGCGCTGGAGGAGCTCTATCTCTCGCACGAGGGCGACGCGCCCTATACGCAGGGCAAGCCGCGCAATCTGACGCTGGTCTATGCGGCCGGCCAGGGCGACGGCAAGGATCGCGGCCTCAATCATTTCGCGCATGAAGGCCTGGTCCGCCGCGTGATCGGCGGACATTGGGGGCTTGCGCCGAAATTGCAGCAGCTCGCGATCTCAGGCCAGATCGAGGCCTACAATTTGCCGCAGGGCGTCATCACGCATCTGTTCCGGGACATCGCCGCGCACCGGCCCGGCCATGTCACCCGCGTCGGCATGGGCACGTTCGTCGACCCCCGGCAGGGCGGCGGCAAGCTCAATGCACGCACCACCGAGGATCTGGTCGAGCTGATCACGATCGGCGGCGAGGAGTGCCTGCTCTACAAGACCTTTCCGATCAACGTCGGCATCATCCGGGCCACCACCGGCGACCCCGACGGCAACCTCACGATGGAGAAGGAGGCGCTGACGCTGGAAGCGCTCGCCATCGCCATGGCGGCGCATAATTCCGGCGGCATCGTCATTGCCCAGGTCGAACGCGTCGCCGAGGCCGGCAGCCTCAATCCGCGCCAGGTCAAGATTCCCGGCATCCTCGTCGACTGCGTCGTGGTGGCGAAGCCCGAGAATCACTGGCAGACCTTCGGCACCCAATACAATCCGGCTTTCTCGAGCGAGATCCGGGTCCGCGCCGCCTCGCTGCCGGTGATGCCGGTCAGCGAGCGCAAGATCATCGCGCGGCGTGCCGCCCTCGAACTCAAGGCCAACAGCGTCGTCAATCTCGGCATCGGCATGCCCGAGGGGATCGCCTCAATTGCCAATGAGGAGCGGATCATCGATCTCATCACGCTGACGGCGGAGCCCGGCGTGATCGGCGGCATCCCCGCGAGCGGCATCGATTTCGGCGCGGCGATCAACACGCAGGCGGTGATCGACCAGCCCTATCAGTTCGACTTCTATGACGGCGGCGGGCTCGATGCCGCCTTCCTCGGACTCGCCCAGGTCGATCGCGCCGGCAACCTCAATGTCAGCAAGTTCGGGCCGAAGCTCGCGGGCGCCGGCGGCTTCATCAACATCAGCCAGAACGCCAAGGAGGTCATCTTCGTCGGCACCTTCGGCGCGGGTAAGCAAAGTATCTCGGTGAACGACGGCAAGCTCGTCATTCTCGACGAAGCCAAGTCGCGCAAATTCGTGGATCACGTCGAGCATGTCACCTTCAGCGGCCCGTTCGCGGCCGCGCGCAAGCAACGCACCCTGTATGTCACCGAGCGCTGCGTGTTCGAGCTCAGGCCCGACGGGCTGGAGCTGACGGAAATCGCGCCCGGCATCGACATCGAGCGCGACATTCTACGCCTGATGGATTTCAAGCCGTTGATCCCGCGCGATCCAGGGCTGATGGACGCACGCATCTTCCGCGAAGGCCTGATGGATCTGCGCGAGCGCCTGCTCACCATTCCGCTCGACCAGCGCTTCACGCTGGACGAGCAGCAGAACCTGTTCTTCGTCAATCTGGAACGCTACCCGCTGCGCAGCAGGGCCGAGATCGACACCATCGCTTCCATCGTCGAGGCCAAGCTCGCACCGCTGGGGCGGCGGGTCTACGCCATCGTCAATTATGACAATTTTTCCATCCTGCCGGAGTTGATGGACGATTATTCAGCCATGGTGCGCAGCCTCGTCGACCGCTTCTATTCCGGCGTGTCGCGCTACACCACGTCGGGCTTCCTGCGCATCAAGCTCGGCGAAGCCCTGGAGAAGCGCGGCGTCGCGCCGCATATTTTCGAAAGCGCCGACGAAGCGCAGTCGGATCGGCGTCAGGCCGAGGGAGCCGGCAATACGCGGCCGGCCCAAAAATGATGCATGTTCGAGTGGCCGACACGCTCGGCCGGAAGGATCAATTGCAATGTTCGTAGTGTTGTGCAAATCGCTGCTGCCGAGAAACTTTGAATCAGGAGGGACCATCGTGCGTCGATCACTCATCATAACAACAACCATTCTCGCACTCGCCACGGGGACCTCCGCGCGAGCCGACGATCTCAAGGTCGCGCTGATCTACGGCAAGACCGGTCCGCTCGAGGCCTACGCCAAGCAGACCGAGACCGGCCTGAAGATGGGCTTTGAATACGCCACCAAGGGCACGATGACGCTCGACGGTCGCAAGATCGTCATCATCACCAAGGACGACCAGGGCAAGCCGGACCTCGCCAAGGCCGCGCTCGCCGAAGCCTATCAGGACGACAAGGCCGACATCGCGATCGGCACCACATCGTCGGCCGCGGCGCTCGCCATTCTCCCGGTCGCCGAGGAGAACAAGAAGATCCTGATCGTCGAGCCCGCCGTCGCGGATCAGATTACCGGCGAGAAATGGAATCGCTACATCTTCCGCACCGCGCGCAACTCCTCGCAGGACGCGATCTCCAACGCGGTCGCGATCGGCAAGCAGGGCGTCACCGTCGCGACGCTGGCGCAGGACTATGCTTTCGGCCGCGACGGCGTCGCCGCCTTCAAGGAGGCGCTCGGCAAGACCGGCGCGACGCTCGCTGCGGAAGAATATGCTCCGACCAACACCACCGACTTCACCGCGGTCGGCCAGCGCCTGTTCGACGCGCTGAAGGACAAGCCGGGCCGCAAGGTGATCTGGGTGATCTGGGCCGGCGCCGGCAATCCGCTGGCCAAGCTCCAGGACATGGACCCGAAGCGCTACGGCATCGAGCTCTCCACCGGCGGCAACATCCTGCCGGCGCTCGCGGCCTATAAGGGCCTGCCCGGCATGGAAGGCGCGACCTACTATTTCTACGAGATCCCGAAGAACCCGGTGAACGACTGGCTGGTGGCCGAACACCAGAAGCGCTTCAACGCGCCGCCGGACTTCTTCACCGCGGGCGGCTTCGCTGCCGCGATGTCCGTCGTCGCCGCCGTCACCAAGGCGAAGTCGACCGACAGCGAGAAGCTGATCACGGCGATGGAAGGCCTGGAGTTCGACACGCCGAAGGGCAAGATGGTGTTCCGGAAAGAAGATCATCAGGCGCTGCAGAGCATGTACGCGTTCAAGGTCAAGGTCGATCCGAACATCGCCTGGGCCGTGCTCGAGCCGGTGCGCGAGCTGAAGATCGAGGACATGGACGTCCCGGTCAAGAACAAGCGCTGAGTCGTCTTGCTTCACCTCTCCCGCTTGCGGGAGAGGCCGGGAGAGGGTTTTCCTCTTGGGGATTTCCCCGTTGCGGAAGCACCCTCTCCCCCGCCCTCGCCCGCAAGCGGCGGAGGGAGCGCAGCGCGCCCGCGGTTAAAGTCTTCGTCCACATCATTCGCCCGACATCACATGCCCCTCACCCTCGAAACCCGCGACCTCACCATCCGCTTCGGCGGTCACGTTGCGGTCAACAACGTCTCCTGCACGTTCCGTCCGGGCGAGCTCACCGCGATCGTCGGGCCGAACGGCGCCGGCAAGACCACTTATTTCAACCTGATCTCCGGCCAGCTGCGCGCGTCGCACGGCAGCATCCTGTTCGACGGCACCGACATCACCCAGCAGTCCGCGCCGCTGCGCACCCGCGCCGGCCTCGGGCGCGCCTTCCAGCTCACCAATCTCTTTCCGAACCTCAGCGTGGAAGAGAACGTGCGCCTCGCGGTGCAGGCGGCGAACGGCACCCATTACGACATGCTGCGGCCCTGGATGGTGCGCCGCGACCTGATCGCGCGCGCCGACGCCATCCTCGACCAGGTCGCGCTCGGCGGCCGCCGCGGTGTCGCCGCAACCGCGCTGTCGCATGGCGACCAGCGCAAGCTCGAGGTCGCGCTGATGATCGGGCTGGAGCCGAAGGTTTTCATGTTCGACGAGCCGACCGCCGGCATGAGCATCGACGAGGTGCCCGTCGTGCTCAACCTGATCGCGCAGCTCAAGCAGGACAAGAGCAAGATCATTCTCCTGGTCGAACACAAGATGGACGTGGTGCGCTCGCTCGCCGACCGCATCATCGTGCTGCATAACGGCCAGCTCGTCGCCGACGGCCCGCCTGCCGAGGTGATCGCCTCGCCGATCGTGCAGGAGGCCTATCTCGGCGTCGCGCCCAAAACCGCAGCGAGCGTCGCATGACCGATTTGCTCGAGCTTTCCGGCGTGCACACCCATATCGGCCGCTACCACATCCTCCAGGGCATCGATCTCACTGTTCCGCAAGGACAGGTCACGATGCTGCTCGGCCGTAACGGCGCCGGCAAGACCACGACGCTGCGCACCATCATGGGGCTGTGGCAGGCTACAAGCGGCGAGATCAGCCTCGGCGGAATGCGCATCGAAAGCCACGCCACGCCCGACATCGCACGGCTCGGCGTCGGCTACGTGCCGGAGAGCATGGCGGTGTTCTCGGATCTCACGGTGAAGGAGAACCTCGTGCTGGCGGCGCGCGACGGCCCGCTGGACGATGCCCAGCTCGACTGGATCTTCGGCTTCTTCCCGGCGCTGCGCCGGTTCTGGCTGTCGCGCGCGGGAAGTCTCTCGGGCGGACAAAAGCAGATGTTGTCCATCGCCCGCGCCATCATCGAGCCGCGCAAGCTGCTCTTGATCGACGAGCCGACCAAGGGCCTGGCGCCCGCGATCGTGATGGCGCTGATCGAGTGCCTGAAGGAAATCAAACGCAAGGGCGCCACGATCCTGCTTGTCGAGCAGAATTTCTTCGCCGCCCGCGAGCTCGGCGACAATGTGCTGGTCATGGACAACGGCACCATCGTCCACCGCGGCGCGATGGCGGCGCTCGCCGCCGACGTGCCGCTGCAGGAGCGGCTGCTCGGCCTGAGCCTGGAGACACATCAGTGACTGAACTCGCCGCAACCGATCCCCTGCCGAAGCCGAAGCGCGACATCGCGCCGATCCTGCTGCCCGTCGCGCTCGCGCTTCTCATGATCCCGCTGATCGGCTCGACCTCCTCCTGGCTGACGCTGACGGCGGCAAGCCTTGCGATGGGCATGATGATCTTCATCATGGCCTCCGGGCTGACGCTGGTGTTCGGCCTGATGGACGTGCTCAATTTCGGCCACGGCGCCTTCATCGCCGTCGGCGCCTATGTCGCGACCCTGGTGCTGGCGCCGTTCGCGGCCTCGATGCAGGCCGATTCGCTGTGGATGAACCTTGCGGTGCTGGCACCGGCCGCGCTGCTCTCGATGGCGGTGTCGGGCGCCCTCGGCCTCGTGGTCGAGCGCGTGCTGATCCTCCCCGTCTACGGCCAGCATCTGAAGCAGATCCTGATGACGACGGGCGGCCTGATCGTCGCCGAGCAGACGATGTATGCGCTGTGGGGACCGCAGATCATTCCGATGCCGCTGCCGGCCTCGCTGCGCGGCTCCTTCATCTTCGGCGACGTCGCGATCGCCAAATACCGCGTGCTGGCGACGCTGATCGGCCTTGCCGTCTTCATCGCGATCCAGCTCGTGCTCAATCGCAGCAAGCTCGGCCTCCTGATCCGGGCCGGCGTCGAGAACCGCGAAATGGTCGAGGCGCTCGGCTATCGCATTCGCCGGCTGTTCCTCGGCGTCTTCATGACCGGATCGGCGCTCGCCGGCCTCGGCGGCGTGATGTGGGCGCTCTATCGCGAACAGGTCCACGCCTCCATGAGCGACGACCTCACCGTGCTGATCTTCATCGTCGTCATCATCGGCGGCCTGGGATCGATCGGCGGCTGCTTCATCGGCGCGATCCTCGTGGCCATGGTCGCCAATTACGGCGGCTTCCTGGTGCCGAAACTCGCCCTCGTCTCCAACATCCTGCTGATGGTCGCCATTTTGATGTGGCGGCCGCGCGGCCTCTATGCGGTGACCAGCCGATGATGATTCTTTCCGGCGATCCGCCGCGCAGCCGCGTCCTCACGCTCGTCCTCGTCGTCATCATCCTGGCACTGGCGGCGACGCCGTTCCTGTTTCCAGGCGCCAAGGCGCTGAACGTCGCGGCCAAGATCTGCGTCTTTGCCGCGTTGGTCGCCTCCTATGACCTGCTGCTCGGCTATACCGGCTCGGTGTCGTTCGCCCACACCATGTTCTACGGCATCGGCAGCTACGCGATCGCCATCGCGCTGTACGGGATGGGCCCGAACTGGGCCGCGGTCGCAACCGGAATCGTCGTCGGCCTGCCGCTCGCAGCCCTGCTCGCGCTTGCGATCGGCCTGTTCTCGCTGCGGGTCGCCGCGATCTTCTTTGCCATGATCACGCTCGCGGTCGCCGCCGCCTTCCAGGTGCTGGCCTCGCAACTGTCCTGGCTGACCGGCGGCGAGGACGGGCGCAGCTTCCAGCTGCCGGAGCTGCTGCGCCCCGGCACAGTGTTGATCTCGAAAAACCTGTTCGGCTTCGAGATCAACGGCCGCATCCTGACCTTCTACCTGGTGTTCGCCGTCTCGGCGCTGATGATCCTCGCACTGCTGCGGGTGGTGAACTCGCCGTTCGGGCGCGTGTTGCAGGCCATCCGCGAGAACCGTTTCCGCGCCGAGGCGCTCGGCTTCCGCACCGTGTTCCACCTGACCTACGCCAACTGCCTCGCCGCGCTGGTCGCCGCCAGCGCCGGCATCCTGAACGCGCTGTGGCTGCGCTATGCCGGCCCCGATACCTCGCTGAGCTTCTCGATCATGCTGGACATCCTGCTGATGGTGGTGATCGGCGGCATGGGCACGATCTACGGCGCGATCATCGGTGCCACCATCTTCATCCTCGCCCAGAACTATCTGCAGTCACTGATGGGCGCCGCCTCAACGGCAGCATCCGAAGCCGGCCTGCCGCTGCTGCCCGGGCTGCTGCATCCCGACCGCTGGCTGCTCTGGCTGGGGCTGCTGTTCATCGCCAGCGTCTACTTCTTTCCGACCGGCGTGGTCGGACGGCTGCGCAATCCCGCCGGCGACAAGAGCGGCGGCGCGCATTAAGCCGCCGTTAATGATGCAGCGCGGCGATTGCCGCGCACAGGGCACAACCGTCACGCGATTCCCGCTCCGCTGCATACGGACGCGATTGCGCAACTCGATTAATGCTTAGGTAACTGGCTTTCCTAAGGTTTAGGCCATTTGTGCGGTGTATTCGTGTTCCTCCAGGGAGGGGGGAATGCGCCAGGTCTTTTCCACGGTGGCAGCCGCAATGTCTCTAGCCGCAAGGAACGGCTGGGAGGTCTTGGCGCGGCGTGGTCCCGTCCTGTGGTTGACCCTGTGTGGCGTGCTCCTGGTCGCGGGCATCTTCGCCGTGACCGCCATGGCCGTCGGCGAGTTTCGCGAGCGCACCCTGACCAATCGCGAGCGCGAGCTGGAAAACACGGTGCAGCTGATCGCGCGGCACTTTGATCAGCAATTCGAGGATTCCGACGTCGTCGCCGCCGATCTGATCGGGCAGATGAACCTGGTGGAGATGACCTCGCCGGCGATGTTCCGCGAGCGCATGTCCGGACCCGCGGCGAACCAGATGCTGCGCAGCAAGATCAGCTCCGTGTCCTACCTCGGCGATATCGCGATCTACGATGTCGACGGCGAGCTGATCAACTGGTCGCGGGCCCAGCCCCTGCCCAAGATCAACGTTTCAACCCGGGCCTATTTCCAGACGTTCAAGACGAATCCGCGGTCCGAGCCGGTGCTGCTGGAATCCGTCCGCAGCTTCATCATCAACAAATGGACCACGATCGTCGCTCGCCGGTTGAACGGCCCGGACGGCACCTTCCTCGGTGCGATGGTCCGCCGGATCGATCCGGATAGCTACCAGCACTATTTCGCATCGGTCGCGCTTGCCGAAGGCACCGCCATCTCGCTGTTCGATCGCGAAGGCAAATTGCTCGCACGCTATCCGCATCGCGAGGAACTGATCGGGCGGAGCTTCAAGGACGCGCCGCTGATGCAAAAGGTGCTGGCCCAAGGCGGCCAGCAGACGCTCCGTGGCACGAGCCCCGTCGACGGCGAGGAGCGGCTCGGCTCGGCGGCATCGCTAACGCACTTCCCGCTGGTCATCCTCGCCACCAACACGACGGCCGCGGCCCTGGCGGACTGGCGGCAGCAAACCAGTTTCATGGTCACGACCGCCGCACTTTCGGCAGCTGTGATCGCGCTCATCCTCTATCTGATCATCCGGCTGATCAACCGGCAGAATCGCGAAGCGCAGGAACGCCTGGAAGCGGAGCGGCTGCGGCTCGACACCGCCTTGAACAACATGACCCAGGGTCTGATCCTGTATGACGCGGGCGGCACCATCGTCACCTGCAACCGCCGCTACGCCGACATGTTCGGCCTCTCTCACGACGTCATCAAGCCCGGCTGCCACATCCGCCAGGCGATGTATCATCGCAAGGAGTGCGGCGCGTTCGACGGCGACGTCGAGGAATTCTGTGCCGACGTCATGAGGGTCGTCGCCGAAGGCACGGTCTCCACACGCGTGCATCAGCTGGCCAACGGCCGCGCCTTCCAGGTCATCAACACCCCGCTTGCGCAGGGCGGCTGGGTCGCCACGATCGAGGACATCACCGAGCGCCGCCATCTGGAGCAGGAGCGCGATCGCAACCACACCTTCCTGCGCGAGATCATCGACCATATCCCGTCCCGGATCACCGTGAAGGACGCCCGGACGCGGCGCTACCTCCTGGCCAACCAGGTGGCCGAGGAACAGCTCGGCGAAACCAAGGAGACGATCGTCGGCAGGAGTGCGTTCGACATTTATCCGACGGACGCAGCCGAGATCATCACCCGGGACGACGACAGGGTGCTGCAGTCGCCGAACGGGCTGTTTCTGGACGAGCACGTCTGGAATACGCCGGCCGCCGGAGCGCGCTATATCACCTCGACCCGGATCGGCATCCGCGACAAGTCCGGCGAGCCGCACTACATCATCAACGTCGTCGAGGACGTCACCGAGCGGCGGCGCGCCCACGAGAAGATCGCGCATATGGCGCATTACGACGCGCTGACCGATTTGCCGAACCGCACCCTGTTCCGCGAGCAGATCGAACGCGAGCTGGCGAACGTCGCCGGCGGCGGACAGTTCGCGCTGCTCTATATCGACGTCGACGAATTCAAGGGCATCAACGATTCGCTCGGCCACCATGTCGGCGACGAGCTGTTGAAGGCGATTGCCGGCCGTCTGCGCGGCTGCCTCAAGCAGGGCGATCTGATCGCGCGGCTCGGCGGCGACGAATTCGCCGTGATCCAGACCGCCATCCAGTCCCCTGCCGACGTGCTGTCCTTCGTGACGCGGATCTATGAGGCCATCCGCCAGCCCTATCATTGTCTCGGCCATCAGCTCTCCACGGACGCGAGCATCGGCATCGCGCTTGCGCCGCAGGACGGCACCGATCTCGACCAGCTCGTCAAGAATGCCGACCTCGCGATGTACGGCGCCAAGGGTGAAGGCCGCCGCACCCACCGCTTCTTCGAGCCGGCGATGGATGCGAGCGCCAAGGCGCGCCTGAGCATGGAGCAGGATTTGCGCCAGGCCCTGGTGAACGGCGGCTTTGAGATCCACTACCAGCCGCTGGTCGACCTACGCACCAACGAGGTCGCGGGCTGCGAGGCGCTGCTGCGCTGGCGGCATCCCGAGCGCGGCATGGTCTCGCCGGCGGAGTTCATTCCCGTCGCCGAGGACACCGGCCTGATCAACGAGCTCGGCGACTGGGTGCTGCGCATGGCCTGCAACGAGGCCGCGACCTGGCCCGCAAATATACGCGTCGCGGTCAACGTGTCGCCGGTGCAGCTCAAATGCGACACGCTGGCGCTGCGGATCGCAGGCGCGCTCGCCGCCTCCGGCCTCGACCCGCGCCGCCTCGAGCTCGAGATCACCGAGGCCGTGCTGATCCGCGACGACGAGGCTGCGCTCTCGATCCTGCACCAGCTCCGCTCGATCGGCGTGCGCATCGCGCTCGACGATTTCGGCACCGGCTATTCCTCGCTCAGCTATCTCAAGCGATTCCCGTTCGACAAGATCAAGATCGACCGCTGCTTCGTCGCCGACATCGCGGAGACGAGCGGCGCACCCGTGATCGTGCAGGCGGTGGTGAACATCGCCGCCGCCAGCAGCATGACCACGGTCGCCGAAGGGGTCGAGACCGAGGCGCAGCGCGAGCTGCTGCGCGCCCTCGGCTGCACGCAGATGCAGGGCTATCTGTTCAGCGCGCCGAAGCCGGCCGCCGAGGTGCGCAAGCTGTTCGGCCCGAGTGACGGCCTGCCCGCAGTCTTGCCGGTGGCGGCGGTGGCCTGATGGCAAGACCCGTGAAGTCGCCAAGCAAGACGCCAACAAGGAGTTCGGACAAGACCGTCTCGAACAAGACTGTCGACGTCGCGGATTCCTATGCCGTGCGGCTGATGCAGCATCTGGTGGTGCCGACTTTCGTGATCGATCCGAGGCGCCGCGTCGTGATCTGGAACAGGGCGTGCGAACGATTGACGGGCGTCGCGGCCTCGGAGGTGATCGGCACCAGCAAGCACTGGCAGGCCTTCTACGAGACCCGGCGCCCCTGCCTGGCCGATCTCGTCGCACTCGACCGGCCGGAGCGGCTTCCGGAGTTCTATTCGGAATACGCCGCGCGCGGCCATAACGGGCTCGGCTTTTCCGCGGAGAACTGGTGCACGATGCCGAAGCTCGGCAACCAGCTCTATCTCGCCATCGACGCCGGCCCGATCCACGACGAGGCCGGACACCTGATCGCCGTGGTGGAGACGCTGCGCGACCTCACCGACCAGAAGCGCGCCGAGATGGCGCTGAAGGAGCTCGCCACCAAGGACGGGCTGACCGGGCTGTCGAACCGCCGCTCGTTCGACCAGATGCTGATGAGCGAATGGGCCCGCGCCCAACGCACGCAGAAGCCGCTGGCGCTGCTGTTCGTCGACGTCGATCATTTCAAGCTGTTCAACGACCATCACGGCCACCAGAACGGCGATGAATGCCTGCGCGTGGTCGCCTCCGTCGTCAGCCGCCACGCCGTGCGCCCGCTCGATCTCGCCAGCCGCTACGGTGGCGAGGAGTTCGCGCTGATCCTGCCGGACATGGATTGCGACAGCGCCTGCGTCATCGCCGAGGAGATCCGCGGCGCCGTCATGGCCTTGCGGATCGCCCATGGCGCTGCGGGCGCGGGCGACCACGTCACCCTCAGCGTCGGCGTCGCCAGCCACATTCCCGGCGCGGTCGACGGCAGCCCCGATCGGCTGCTGGGCTCGGCCGACGAGGCGCTCTACGTCGCCAAGCGGCTCGGCCGCAATCGCGTCATCTGCGCCGAACGGGTGCTGGCCGAGTTCGCCAGCCTGGGACGGCAGGCCGCAGCGGTTCCGGGCCCCTTCCGGCGCAAATCGGCTTGAGACCCATTGCGGCGAGAAGCGGTTGCTCCCCTCTCGCCAATCGGCTAAATGAACTTCGACTGCACCCGTAGCTCAGCTGGATAGAGCGTTGCCCTCCGAAGGCAAAGGTCACACGTTCGAATCGTGTCGGGTGCGCCAGTCTTTCCGCCGTTTTCGCGCCGGCGCTTACGTCAGCATCGAAATGATCGACTGAATCTGGTCGCTGGCGGACGTCACCAATCCGTCATACGACGTATGACCGTGTGCGGCGGCCTTCAGGATGCATTCGGCGACGGCTGCTTTGAGGCCAAAGACCGATTGCTCGGCGGGTACGCTCGCCATCACGGTCTCGAGGGCCTGACGCATGGTTTGAACGAGCTCGGAGCTGTATTGCATTGGCTGTCCTCCGCCGGCTCATATTAGATCGCATGCCCGGCTCTGCCACTCACAAGCCTGCGATTCCTCTTTGATGAACGGCGAGCTGAACGCCTCAGTTCATCCGCGAGATCGCCGCATTGAGCACGCCGGCGAACGCGACCCAGGCTGCGTAGGGTACGAACAATGCGGCGGCCAATCGGTCACGTGATATCTCAAGGCCGATATAGGTCACGATCGCGACGAACAGACCGATGAGGATGACGAGCGCGGCGCCGATCTGGTGCATCGTGAACATGACCGGAGACCAGGCGAAGTTGAGCCCGAGTTGCACGGCCCAGACCACCATCGCCTTTCCCGAGGGTTCGCGGCGGAAGGTCCGCCAGCCCGCAATTGCGATCATGACGTAAAGGATGGTCCAGGCTACCGGGAACGCCCAGTTCGGCGGAACGAAGCCCGGCTTGACGAGACCGGCATACCATTCTCCCGGGAGATTGGTTGCGCCGATCAGCCAGCCAAGGCCGACCACGCCCACCACGAAGACCAACAGCTGCAACATCCATCACCTCGCGCTTCCCATCGCGCGATTGTATCATCTTTCCATGAGCGAATCCGACACGATGACCGGCGAGATCACGCCGGTGCGCAAGATCATCCATATCGACATGGATGCATTCTATGCGTCGGTGGAGCAACGCGACAATCCGGAGCTGCGCGGAAAGCCCGTGGCGGTCGGAGGCTCGGCGGAGCGCGGCGTCGTCGCGGCCGCGAGCTATGAGGCCCGCAAGTTCGGCGTGCGCTCCGCCATGCCGTCGGTGACGGCGAAGCGGCAATGTCCCGATCTGATCTTCGTCCGGCCGCGCTTCGAGGTCTACAAGGCGGTCTCCAGGCAGATCCGCGACATCTTCGCCGAGCACACGCCTGTTATCGAACCGCTGTCACTCGACGAGGCCTATCTCGACGTGACGGAAAATCTGCAAGGCATCCCGCTGGCGCGCGACATCGCGCTGCGGATCCGCGAGAAGATCAAGGCAGAGACCGGCCTCAACGCGTCGGCCGGCATCTCCTACAACAAGTTCCTGGCAAAGCTCGCCTCCGACCATCGCAAGCCCAACGGCCAGTACGTGATCGCGCCGGAGATGGGACCGGCCTTCGTCGAAAACCTGCCCGTCGGCAAATTCCACGGCATCGGGCCGGCAACGGCCGCGAAGATGAACGCGCTCGGCCTGTTCACCGGTCTCGACATCCGCAACCAGACGCTGGAATTCATGAACGCGAATTTCGGCAAATCGGGCGCCTATTATTACTGGATCTCGCGCGGCGTCGACGAACGGCCGGTGCGGGCCAACCGGATTCGCAAATCCATCGGGGCGGAGAATACCTTCTCGATCGACCTTGCCGAATATGACGCGCTGGCCGCCGAGCTGAGACCGCTCGTCGACAAGGTCTGGCGTCATTGCGAGGCAACCGGCAATCGCGGCCGTACCGTGACCCTGAAGATCAAGTTCGCCGACTTCGAGATCATCACGCGCAGCAGATCCGCCGTCACCGCGGTGAGGGACCGGGACGATCTCGAGCGGTTGGCCTGCGGCCTGCTCGAGGCCGAGATGCCGATGCGAAAGCGCGTCAGGCTGCTGGGCGTATCGCTGTCGGCCCTGCAGGCCGAAGACGATGCGGAGCCGCAGCTGACATTGGGCATTTGAGGCTCTCCGACAGCGGCATGGCGCTCGCCAAGCGCGAGCGACGGTGGCGGGCCTTTTCGGACCCGACACCGATTGAAAGACGACCAGGTCGGGCCGCTCAATGCCGCATGTGCTCGAATACCACGATCACGCCGGTCGGCTCGGGCTCGTGCGCCATCAAGCGCGTCAGTTCGGAATCGCCCCAATCGGCGAGGCTGACAACTTCACCGCTCTGGCGGTCGGCACCAAGCGACGGCGTCGGCTCGAGGACCTTGAGGCCCGTCTCGTCGACAAAGAAGGTGTGTTCGCCGAACATGCTGTTGAGCTGCGGCATGGCGGGATGTTCGTCGGGCAGCACCTGAGCGCCGAGTTGGTTGACGGTCTGCTTCACCTGTTCGGATGTGAGCTTCATGAGCTGCTCCGTTTCTGTGTCCGGTTTCATTGGCCCGGGCGGGAGCGCGTGTTCCCTGCACTTTTCTCGCCTGGCTCAAACCCGAACAGGCGCTGCCGGTAAATGTTCCGGCGAAATGTATTTTGTGATCGCGCATCCGCCGCGCTCGCGGCACGAGATCGCCACAAGATGCACACGATCTGACCGCGCGCTGCGCTCATCGGCGGCTTCGACGATCCGGATGTCGCGATCCGCACGTGTTCGAGCTGGTGTTGCGATCAGCTATTCGCTGCGGTTCTCGCCGACCGAGAGCGCGCAAATGCGCGACAGATGGGTGTAAGGCAGGCCGGTCTCCTCGGCCCAGGCATTGAACTGCGCCTGCACCTTGGCGAGATCGCCCTTCGACTTGACCTCTTCGGCAATGTCGAGACCCGCATCGCGCAGGCAGGTGGCGACATCTCTCGACGTGACAAAGCCGTCCCAGCCGACGAAGCGCAGCAGCATCTGGCCGGTGTTGCCGCCGAGACGGCTGCCGCGCTTGGCCAGAAGATCGAGCAGGCCGATCTCGTTGGACGAAGGCCATTTCGCCAGGAACTTGCCGAAGCTGCCGTGCTCCTTCGCGATCTCCTGCACGAAAGCGGCGTTGTCGCGCACCGACATGATCTTGGCCCCGTTGCGCACGATGCGCGCATCGCGCAGAAGGCCTTCCCAATAGTCTTCCGGCTGGAAGCTGAGCTTGGCCGGCTGGAAATGCAGGAAGGCCTCCTCAAAGCCATCCCATTTCGAATCGATCACGCTCCAGGCGAAGCCGGCACAGAACACGCGCTTCGTCATCTCGGCCAGGATGCGATCGTCGCCGAGCTTGGCCAGACGCTTCAGGTCGGGCTTCGCCGGCATCAGCTTTTCCAGGGCCTTGGGGCCGCCCTTGCGTTTCTCGGCGCGGGCGCGAATGGTCTTGAAGGCGGGCATGCGGACACAGGCAATTGAGGGCACGCCACGACATCAGAATTCGGCGATGCCGTCCAGTCCCGCGGATGGGCGGGGCTGGCGTTGAGCCGCTCGGTCTGCGCCGGCAGGCAAATCAGGCTCGGCTATCGCGACAGGCGCTTTGCGACGTGAACCGACTGCCAGTCTCCGAGCCCGGTATCGTTGAAGCCCGCCTTCTTCGCGAGACCACGCATCTCCGCATTGGTGCGCGCCGTCTCGGCGGCGATCATCTCATGGCCGAGATCGATCGCGCGCGTCTCCATCGCCGTCATCATCTGAAGGCCAAGACCTTTGCGCTGGAAGGCATCGGCGACCGAGATGGCAAATTCGCCATGCCGTGCCGCCGCGTCATAGGCATATCGCGCTTCGCCGATGATCCTGCCCCGCCCATCCTCCCTGAGCTCGGCAAGCAAAGTGAAATTGTCGAGACCGCTGCTCCTGGCGATGCATTCGGCCGCGACCACGCCGGGGTCCGCTCGCGCGCCGCTGAAGCGCTTGTTGCGGGACGTCGTGGAGAGGTCGGTGAAATAGACCGACAGGCTCTCGACGTCGGATGCGCTGGCGGTCCTGATGCAGACCATGCCCTTCGCTTCGGCCAGTTCGACCGGCTCGACGACGGCTCCCGGAAACAGCTGTGACATGCGTGATGCTCTCGGCAGGTTGCTGGGAGTTGCAGACCTAGCCGAGGCCGCACGCCATCCGCTTGGACGTTGCTGCCAATCATGCGGCTGAAAACGAACAGCTCGTTCTCGTGTGCCGCACGTCACACACGGGAGAGTGACGGCACCTCCTCGGGCATGATCGCCTGCAGGCCACCGAAGCGACGCTCGCGGCCATGGAAGGACGCCAGGGCGGCGGCGAGATCGCCCGCGTCGAACTCGGGCCACATCCGCTCGGTGAAATGCAGCTCGGCATAGGCGCCTTCCCAGAGCAGGAAGTCCGACAGCCGCTTCTCGCCCGAGGTGCGGATGATGAGATCGACGTCGCGCAGGCCGGCTTCGCCGGTGACGAGCTGCGAGAAGGCTTCGCGGGTAAGACTGGTCAACGCGGCCGCCTTCGCTGCGGCGTTGAGAATGGCGTCGCGCGCGGAATAGTCGACCGCGATGCGCAGGTGCAGCGTGCCGCCGCGGGAAGTGGCTTCCTCGGCGCGCGTGATTGCGCCCGCGACGCCTTCAGGCAGGCGATCACGACGACCGATCACGGTGAGGCGCACACCGTTCTCGATCAGGCTCTGCACCTCATTGGCGAGATAGAAGCGAAGCAAGGTCATCAATGCGGCAACCTCGGCCTTTGGCCTGCGCCAATTGTCGGTGGAGAAGGCGTAGAGCGTCAGCGTGCCGATGCCCTGCTTGGGTGCGGCCTCGACGATGCGACGGATGGCTTCGACGCCGGCCTCGTGGCCGCGGACGCGCGACAGGCCGCGGCGCGTCGCCCATCGCCCGTTGCCGTCCATGATGATGCCGACGTGAAGCTTCTCGTTATGGGAGCTCACATTACGAGAGGTCTTGTCACTTTGCATTGCAAAGTCTCCGGTCAAAAAGGGGGAGGATCAGGTCGAGATGATGCCGAGGCGGCCGAGCGGCGGCGCCTCGCGGCCGGCGGCCTTGGCGGCGTCGCGCACCAGGCGTTCCAGCACGGCGAGATAGTCGAGGAAACGTCGGCGCCCGGTCTTGGTGAGGCGGCAGGTGGTGTGCGGACGGTTGCCCTCGTAACCCTTGGTCACGTCGACCAGGCCGGCCTCCTGGAGCACGGCGAGATGCCGGCTGAGATTGCCGTCGGTGAGGCCGCACAGCTGCTTGAGATCGGCGAATGCCAGCCCCTTCGGATGCGCCATCAGCGAGGTCAGAAGCCCGAGCCTCGCCTTCTCGTGGATCACGCGGTCGAGCCCTTCGTAGGAGAAGGGTGCGCTGTCAGTCTTCGACATCATGGTCTCCGGATGCGACATGCAGAATGGCCGCCATCAGCGACTGCCCGATCACGAAGGGCAGCCCCATGGTCCATGGCGACAGCGTGTGGGTCTGGCTCGCGATCACCACCACCAGGAAGCCGGACACGAAATACCAGGCGCCAGCGAGCGCAACGGTGCGCGGCAGCGAGCGGATGGAGGCGAAAATGCCGAGCGACACCAGGACCTGCCACAGGCCCGGGAGCAGCCACAACGTCTCGGCCGCGAACTTCCACATCACCACCGCGAGCAGCACGCCGGCAACGCCTGCGGGCAGGAACTGCTCGACCGCCTGGTGGATCATGGCATCGGCCAGGCCCGAATGATGGCGGCGCGAACGCGCGCGCATCTCGATCCCGATCATCAGGACGGATAGCGCGGCGGCGACGAACCAGCCGACGAAGAAGCCGAGCGGTTCATTGGTGGGATCGCCGAGCAGCCAGAATTGCAGGACCGCTGTAAGCAGCGCAACGACGGCAGTCGCGGCCATCGTCGCCGGACCATAGCCGCGGAACGCCGTGCCCGCCGCGATCTGGCTGCGGATCGCCACGATATCGGCCAGGGCCTTGTCGAGATCGCGCATTGGCAACGCCAGAACCTCGCTCCGCACGGATTTGCCGGGATTGCCGACCCGTTACTTTGTATTGCAAAGTATATAGCGGTGCAAAGTAAAGGCAAGCCAGGAATTGCCGAGAGGGGATTTGCGCCCCGATGACAACTGCCGGTTGCGCGAGCCCCGCTTCCACGGATAAGATGCGGCCAAAAGCGTCCAGGGGGCTGGGTATGTGGCTTAGATCGTTAATCGTTGCGTTTGTGTCCCAGGCGATGATCGCCGGTCCCGCTCATGCGGCGGGGCCTTTCGGCACCATCCACGTCGGCAACTGGAACGGCGGCGCCTACACCAACGATTCAACCGGCGCGTTCTCCCACTGCGCCGCAAGCACACCCTACGCCAATGGCATGACACTGCTTGTCGGCCAGGATTCGAACAAGGCGTGGCTGCTCGGCTTTGCCAATCCAGCGTTTCGTTTCAAGAAGGGCGAGAACCTGACGATCGACGTGACATTCGATGGTCAAGCCGAGGTGAAACTCTTCGCGACCGCATTCTCCGAGGTGATGGTCTCGGCGGTTCTGCCCACGAATGTCGCGCGTGCTTTCCAGAAGGCGAGCCTGATGGTGGCAGTGGCGAGGGGCACACCTTTTCAATTCAGCCTGACGTCAACAGCGCCTTTGATCACCGCGGTCACCAATTGCGTCACGCGAGTGAAGGCCGACGGGCTGGACAAGGCCGGCGACTTTACAAAGGTTACCGCCAAGCCGCAGGCCGCACCGGACAAGCCGGCGCCGCCGGCGTCCGGCAAGCTCGGCGGGGCCAAGAGCGGCACCGGTTTCGTCGTGAGCGCGAGCGGCCACATCGTCACCAACAATCACGTGGTCAATGGCTGCGTCGGCGACATCAAGGGCAACCTCACCGGCGAGGCCGCGATGGTGCTGCGCGTCGTTTCGACCGACGCCAACAATGATCTCGCCCTACTTCAGGCGCCGTCGTCGTCGACCTTCAAGGATTTCGCCCGCATCCGCGACCGCTCGTTCCACGCAGGCGATTCCGTCGTCGCGATCGGCTTTCCCTACCACGGATTGCTCAGCTCGGATCTGAGAGTGACGACCGGCATCGTGAGCTCGCTCAGCGGCATGCGCAATGACACGCGCTTCCTGCAAATCAGCGCGCCCGTGCAACCCGGCAACAGCGGCGGCCCGCTGTTCGATACCTCGGGCCAGATCGTAGGCGTAGTCACCGGAAAGATCCCGGGATTGCGTATCGCCGCCATGACCGGCGATATTCCCGAGAACATCAACTTCGCCATCAAGACCGGGGCGCTGCGCGATTTCCTCGACAATTCCGTCGTGCCCTACCAGACCGCAGAGCCGAAGGGCGAACTGAAGACCACCGACATCGCCGGCAACGCCCGCGCCTACACGATGCTGATCTCGTGTACCGCTACGGAGCAGGCCGACGCGAAGCGGTGAACCGCTCTGCTCTCAATACGGCGTGACGGGCCGCGCGCGCCGCGGCGGCGGCGGCGGTTGCACGGGCTGCACCTGGCCGTAGGCGAAGCGCGGATTGCGATCGCAGTAGAGCAGCCGGCCGGACACGCTGGCCTGGCACTGCTCGTAGGTCGCGTAGGCGCATTCGCCGGGATAATCATAGTCCCCGCCCTGGGCGCACCATGGATAGTCGCGGGCAGCTGCGGGCGGGACGGTGGCGAAGCCGAGAGCGATGGCCCCCAGCGCGGCGAACAGACATTGATTCCTGGTCACGATCCGGTCTCCCGTGCAATGAAGATAAGGCGCGCCCCCTTTAACGAGGTCGCCTCAAGCCACTTTATTCCAGATCGCGTCGCTGGGTCGCGTCCTAATAAGGCGCATACTCACGCAGATACCGCCGCGATGGCCGCTGCTGGTTGTACGCCGTGCGCGGATTGACCCCGCAGGTCAAGAGGCGCCCGGAGACGCTGGCCTGGCATTGCTGCAACGTCCGATAGGAGCATTCACCGGGGTAGCCGGTGCCCCTGCCCTGGGCACACCAGGGATAATCATAAGCCGCAGCTGGACTGATGCCGGCAAGGCTGCCGACGCCCAATCCAGCCAGCGCGACCATTGCGAATATTGCCTTGCGCATTTGCGTGCTCCTTGCCGGATGCCTCAGAAGAATAGGCCTCCTGAGAACGCCGGCAAGGCCGCAAGGTTGCTATCGCCTACTCGACCTTCAGGCCGGCGAACTCGACAACCTTCTTCCACTTTTCGGTCTCGGCCTTGATCTCCTCGCCGAACGCCTCGGGCGTCTGCGCCCGCGGCTCGCCGCCGAGTTCGACCAGACGCTTGGCCATGTCGGGCTCCTTGATCAGCGCGTTGACCTCGGCGTTGAGCTTGGCGATGATCTCCTTCGGAGTGTTCTTCGGCGCACCCATGCCGAACAGCGCGCTGGCCTCATAGCCCTTCACGGTGTCGGCGATCGGTTGCACGTCGGGCAATTGCGCCGAGCGCTCCGTGGTGGTGACGCCGATCGCACGAAGCGAGCCGGAGCGGATGTGCTGGATGATCGAGGGCATGTTGTCGAAGATCACCTGCACCTGGCCGCCGAGCATGTCGGTGATCGCGGGCGCCGCGCCGCGATAGGGCACGTGTTGCATCTTGCAGCCGGTCATGGCCATGAACATCTCGCCGGACAGATGCACCGAGGTGCCGTTGCCGGACGAGGCCATGTTCACCTTGCCGGGATTGGCCTTCACATATTCGATGAACTCGGCGACGTTCTTCGCCGGCACGTCCTTGTTGACGGTCATCACGTTCGGCACGCGCTGGAACGAGGCGACCGGCGCCATGTCGGTCACGAAGTTGAACTTCAGATTCTTGTAGAGCGAGGTGTTGATGTAGTTGGCCGGATTGACCAGCTGCAGCGTGTAGCCGTCTGGTTCGGCATTGATGACCGATTCGGTGGCGATGTTGTTGCCGGCGCCCGGCTTGTTCTCGATCACGAATTGCTGGCCGAGCTTTTCCGAGAGCCGCTGGCCGATCAGCCGCGCCAGGATGTCGGTGGCGCCGCCCGGCGGATAGCCGACCACCCATTTCACGGGCCGGGCCGGATAATCGGCGGCAAAGGCCTTCGACAGCGGGGTGGCTGCAAGCGGACTGGCGGCGAGCAGGCCCAGCGCGGTACGGCGAGTGATCATCTCAAGGGTTCTCCCAAGTGTTGTTCTTGAAGCCAGATAGCTTGAACCCGGCGTCGGTGGGGTTGTAACAAAGCTTGCCGCAGGCGGAAAGTGCACGGGGCGCATCACGACGAAAGGATAAGGCATGCCGGTCAAGGTCGAAGCTCTCGATCATCTCGTGATCAACGTCGCCGATGTCGCGGCCACCACGGAGTGGTACCGCAGGATTCTCGGCATGGAAGTCAAGGTGTTCGATCCCGGCGGCGGCAAAGCGCCGCGGACTTCGCTTCACTTTGGTAACCAGAAGATCAACGTCCGGCCGCGCGATGCCGACAAGGTGGAATGGTTCACCGCCGACCACCAGACGGCCGGCAGCGAGGACCTCTGCTTCCTCACCTCCGCCGTCCCCGACGAGGTGGTGGCGCATTTGCAGGCCCACGGCGTCGCAATCGAGGAAGGCCCGGTTCCCAAGCAGGGCGCACGCGGCACACTGCGCTCGGTCTATTGCCGGGACCCGGATGGCAGCCTGATCGAGATTTCGTCGTACGGGGATTAGCGCGCAGAAGCGCGCTGCCGGCCGCACACTCCGTCGTCATGCCCGGGCTTGTCCCGGCCATGACGGAGGAGAGAGTACGCACCTCACGACGCACGATGCACCATGCCCCTCCCCCCTTCCGATTTGCGCCCCGCCCCATCCGATGGCAGGAAGACGCAATCATCGAAAGACGGCCGCCATCAAGATGCAGGCTGCACGGGGAGGAGCCATGCCACTTCAACAAGCCACAGCCGGAATCGTCGGCCCGTTCGACGGGCTCGACGTGCCCTGGTTGCTCAAGATGCGCGCCGAGGTCCGGCGTGATCATCCGTTCCTGATCTGGGCGCCGTTCGTTGCGCCGGCGCGGCGCTGGAGCTATGGCGAGTTTCACGAGCGGGTCGGTGCGCTCGCGGCGGGACTGACACGGCGCGGCGTGAAGCCGGGCGAATATGTGCTCATTCACCTCGACAATTGCATCGAGGCGATGCTGGCCTGGTTTGCCTGTGTCGAGCTCGGCGCCATCGCGGTCACCACCAACACCCGCTCGGCGCCGGCCGAGATCGCCTATTTCGCCGATCATTGCGGTGCGGTCGCCGCGATCACGCAGCCCGCCTATGCGGACATCGTCGCGCGGAATTGCGGCAACCTCCGCTGGCTCGCGGTGACCTCGCACGATGCGGGCGCGGCACCTGCGCAGGCGGTCTCGCGCGGCGACAGTTTTGAATCCCTGTTCGCCGACAGCGCCGACCGTCCGAAACGCGCGGCCGATCCGCTCGCGCCATGCAGCGTGCAATACACCTCGGGCACGACGTCGCGGCCCAAGGCGGTGCTGTGGACCCATGCCAACGCGCTGTGGGGCGCCAAGATCAACGCCGCGCATGAGGATCTGCATGCGAGCGACGTGCATCAGGCTTACCTGCCGCTATTCCACACCAACGCGCTCGCCTATTCCATGCTGGCGACGCTGTGGGTCGGGGCGACCTGCGTGATCCAGCCGCGTTTCTCGGCGAGCCGGTTCTGGGGCGTCGCGCGCGAGCACGGCGCGACCTGGACCTCGACGATACCGTTCTGCATGAAGGCGCTGCTCGAGCAGGAGATCCCGAAAAACCACAAATTCCGCCTGTGGGGCACCGCCATCAACGAGCCGCCGGCCTTTGCCGCGTTCGGCATCAAGATGATCGGCTGGTGGGGCATGACCGAGACCATCACCCACGGCATCGTCGGCGAAGTCGACCAGCCCAACATCCCGATGTCGATCGGCCGCGCTGCGCCGGAATATGAAATCCGCATCACCGACGACGACGGGCGGGCCACCGAAATCGGCGGCACCGGCAATCTTTCGATCAGGGGCATTCCCGGCCTGTCGCTGTTCGCCGAATATCTGCACAACGAGAAAGCGACACGCGAAAGCTTCGACGAGCACGGCTTCTTCCTCACCGGCGACCGCGTCGAGCGACTGCAGAACGGCTTCATCAAGTTCGGCGACCGCGCCAAGGACATGCTGAAGGTCGGCGGCGAGAACGTCGCGGCCTCCGAGATCGAGCAGGTGATCGCGCTGGTCGCAGGCGTGCGCGAGAACGCCGTGGTGGCGAAGTCGCATCCGATGCTGGACGAGGTGCCTGTCGTCTTCATCATCCCGCAGGGCGGCGTCGCCGGCGCTGCGCCCGATCTGCAGGAGCGCGTGATGGAAGCCTGCCGCAAGGGCCTCGCCGACTTCAAGCTGCCGCGCGAGATCCGGTTCGTCGACGACATGCCGCGCTCGACACTGGAGAAGGTGGCGAAGGCGGAGCTGCGGAAGATGGTGGGGTAGCAGCGTCGCTCCAGGGCGGTGCGCAGCACCGAACTCCGGTGCGCACTGGCGCAACTGAGAACCTCGAGATTCCGGGTTCGCGCTACGCGCGCCCCGGAATCACGGATTGGATCATCAGAACGACCCCAGCGCCACCGGGCGGAACGCCTGCAGGAGTTGCTGATCCAGCTTGCCGCCCATGCCTTCCATCATGCCGAACGCACGGGAATGCGTGAACGGCATGCGGTAGGCCCGTTTCTCGACCAGCGCGGCATAGATGTCGACGATCGTCGTGAGGCGCACGATGTCGCTGATCTGGTTCGACGACAGGCCGTTCGGATAGCCGGAGCCGTCGAGAAATTCGTGGTGATGCAGGATCACATCGAGCATCTCCGGCGGGAAGCCGCCCTGGGCGGCCAGCGCGTCATAGCCGCGGCGCGGATGCTGGCGGACTTCGGCCATCTCCTCGTCGGTGAGCTTGCCGGGCTTGTCGAGCAGCGCGGAGGGAACGAAGGCCTTGCCGACGTCGTGCAGCAGCGCGGCGCGGGTCAGGCGGCGCTGGTCGTCCTCGCGCATGCCGAGATGCTGCGCGAAGGCGACGGCGAAGCCGGTGACGAACAGGCAGTGCCGATAGCTGCCGACATGGTGGCAACCCACCGTGGTGAGCCATTCGCGCAGCGAGGAATGCTTGATCGCTTTCAGGATCTTGCTTTCGGCGGCGATGACGTCGTCGAAGGTCAGGGGCACGCCGAGCGGCAGCTTCTCGAACATCTTCGCCAGCAACGCATGCGCCGCCTCGACGCCGCGGTTGAGCGTCTTGCCGCGATCGGTCGCGTCATAGACGGCGGTGTCCGGGAAGGCGGCGCGGATGCGCTGCAGGATGGCGTCGGCCTGGAGCGGCCGCGAAATGGTGTCGGTGGCGCCCAGCGCCCAGGCCTGCATGGTGCCGTGATGCAGCGCATCGGCCAGCACGAACAACCGCGGCATCGAACGATAGGCATCGCCGCGCAGCTTGTTGCGCACCCGCTGCACGCTCTCGGGCGAGCGCAGATTGATGTCGACCACCAGGCCGGAGAGATCGCGCGCGGGCTTGTCGGGGATCTCCTGCGTCGTCACCGTCGAAACGTCGCCGACCGCCTTCAGGATGCTGGCGAGCTCGGAGCTCTCGTCGCTCCGGTCGGAGGCGAGCAGAAGCCGGCGTTTGGCGGCGGATTTGGCTGGCGCGTTCATGGCTTCCCCAAAGCATGGGACTGGATTCCGCATCAGCCTAAGCCGGATCAGGTTCTCCGGCCCTTAAGAGGCGTGCTCAAGGGAACATTCCAGAATTGCACGCAATTTTAGAGATTGGGTTCCCGGGGGCTCCCCGCAAAAGTGCGAAAACAACCCCATGCACAGTAGAGCGGGCATTGAAAATACAGGGAATTTTTGACGCGTTCGCCCCACCCCCATGTCGTCGCCCGGCTAGACCGGGCGACCCCGTACGCCGAGACGGCGCGGCTGGAACCGAGGCGCCGCGGCGTACGGGATGCCCCGCCCTGCGCGGGGCATGACACCGAGAATGGGGATGTAGCCTCGTAAAACAAATCCGCCGGAGGTTGCCCTCCGGCGGATCATCTCATTCGGCAATCGCAGCTCGCCTTACGCCTTCATGCTCGCCTTCACGGCCTCCGCCGTGATCGGCAGCGCGCGCACGCGGGCGCCGCTCGCGTTGAAGATGGCGTTGCCGATGGCGGGCGCGACCACCGTCACCGCGGGCTCGCCGACGCCGGTGGCCTTCTCGCCATTGGCGATCACGGCGACCGCGACCTCGGGCATCTGGCTCATGCGCAAGGGCGTGTAGGTATCGAAATTGGTCTGCTCGATGCCACCGTCCTTCAGCGTCGCCTTCTCGTACATCGCCAGCGACAGGCCCCACAACGCCGCGCCCTCGACCTGGGCACGGATGTTGTCGGGATGCACCTGCGTGCCGACGTCAGTTGCGACCGTGAGCTTCTTCACGGTCACCGCACCTGACGGCGCCACCGCGACATGGGCGACGCATGCCGTCCAGCTCGCGGTCGCGCGCTCCTGCGACGACACGCAGGCCACGCCCATGCCCTCGCCTTTCGGCAATGGCCTGGTGCCGTAGCCCGACAATCCCATCGCGGCGAGCAGCGTGTTGCGCAAGCGCTGCGCGCCGCCGTCGTTCTTGCCGGCGCCGTCGAGCAGCGAGATGCGGAACTGCGCGGGATCCTTGCCCGTGGCCGCCGCGATCTCGTCGATCATGCTTTCGACCGCCCAGAAGGTCCAGCCCGGCGCCACCGAGCGGAGCTGGCCGGATGGCGTCGCATTGTGCGCGAGCTCGTTCTTGATCGCGCGCACATAATGGTTGGGCACGGTGTAGAAGAAGTCCGCGCCGTTGACCGTGAAGCTGTCGAGCGGGCCCTTCTTGTCGACCGAGGGCGTCAGGAAATCAGGGATTCCCCAGCGCGCGGTCGGCCAGGCCGAGACCACGTCGTGGCTGAGCGCGACGAGCTTGCCGTCGCCGTCGACGCCGGCTTTCACTTTCTGGTAGGTGAGCGGGCGCGAGAAATCCATCGTCATGTCGTTCTCGCGCGAGTAGATCACCTTGACCGGCTTGCCGACTGCCTTCGCCGCCTGCACGGCCGGAATCATCATGTCGGCATCGAGCCTGCGGCCAAAGCCGCCGCCCAGCCAATGCTGGTGCATCACCACGAACTTGGGATCGATCCCGGCTGCACCCGCAGCGATCGCGCCGGAGCGCGTCGCGAACTGGTTGCCGGAATAGATGTGCAGGATGTCGCCCTTGAACTCCGCGGTGGCGTTCATCGGCTCCAGCGGCGCATGGATGTTGATGCTGGTGGTGTATTCGGCCTCGACCACTTTCGCCGCCGAGCCGAAGGCAGCAACGGGATCGCCGTCCTTGACGAAGAACTGGCCGGAATCATCCAGACCCTGAAGCCGCTTGGCTTCATCCAGCAGCGACTGGCTCGACAGTTTTGCGTTCGGACCGCCGTCATAGGCGATCTTCAGCGCGTCCGCAGCCTTGCGCGCGTTGGCATAGGTGTTGGCCACGGCGACGACCCAGCCGGACGTCGTTCCGGTCTTGTCGTCGAGGATGACGGCCTTCATGAAGCCGGGCACCTTCTTGGCTTCACTGTCGTCGACCGATTTCACCGTGGCGCCGAAGCGCACCGGCGGGGTCACCACCTTGCCGTAGGCCATGCCCGGCAGCATCACGTCGATGCCGTATTTGGCCGTGCCGTTGGTCTTGGAGGGGATGTCGAGCTGCGGCACCGAGACGCCGATCATGGTGTATTGATCCGGCGTCTTCAGCTTGATCGCCTTCAGCTCGTCCGGTGTGAAGGCCTTCGTCGCTTTGCCGCTCTTGACGATCTCGGCGAAGGTCATCTGCTTCTTCGACTTCGGATGCGAGATCACGGAGTCGCGGACCACGAGCTGGTCCTTGAAGTAGGGCGGCAGGCCCATGGCCGCGGCTGCGGCCTCCGTGAGTGCGATCCTGCCGGCGGCGCCGGCCCGGCTCATCGCTTCGAAATTCATCATGGTCGACCAGCTGCCGCCGGTGATCTGTGCGCCCAAGACCGGATCGTTGAACTTGGGATCGTTGGAGGCGAGCTGCACGCGCATGTCGCTCCACTTCGCGCCAAGCTCCTCGCAGACAATCTGCGCCATCGTCGAGGCGATGTGCTGGCCCATGTCGGCCTTGCCGCAGGTCACGGTGACGAGACCATCCGGCGAGATCGCGTACCAGACGCTCGGCTCGAAATTGGCGGGTGCCGCGGCGGCCGCAGCATCGATGCCGGGCACGCCGGCATAGCCGAGCACGAGGCCGGTCGCGGCGGTGCCGACCAGGAAGGAGCGGCGGCTGAGATCGGTCGTCTCGGGCAACACGTTCTTCACATGCTCGTTCATGTGGGCCTCCGCTCGTTGGAGGTGGCGGACGCGGTGCGCATCTCGGATGCGGCGCGCATGATCGCCTTCTGGATCCGCGAATAGGTCATGCAACGGCAGAGATTGCCGTCCATGTGAGCGACCACTTCTTCCTTGGTCGGATTGGGATTCTTCGACAGCAGCGAGGCCGCCTGCATGATCTGCCCGGACTGGCAGTAGCCGCATTGCGGCACCTGCTCGGCGATCCATGCCTTCTGCAAGGGATGATCGCCCTTGGCGGAGAGGCCTTCGATGGTGGTGATCTTCTTGCCGGCGACGTCACCGACCATGGTCTGGCATGAGCGCACGGCTTCGCCGTTGACGTGCACGGTGCAGGCCCCGCACAGCCCGGCGCCGCAGCCAAACTTGGTGCCGGTCATCTGCAATTGCTCGCGGATCGCCCAGAGGAGCGGCGTGTCGTTCGCCGCATCCACGGACAGACTCCGCCCGTTGATGGTGAGAGTTGGCATAGGCGTCTTCCCCTGCCGGTGCATGAAGCCGCTTACGGCGGCAACTTGAATGGCGGACGCCCACCGGGCTGGCGCCAGCCTTGGCCGCGAGAATGATCGCGTTCGGTTGCCGTGGCAATTGCAATTTGGAACGAATAGAAAAAACCGGCTCCGCACCCGCTCGTTGTGCGCCGCGCCAATGACGCCGACGCAGCTAGTGGACACAACAGCGGCCTGCGTCAGGCATGCATGCCACGGCGACTCCGGCGGTTTCCTCCGAGTAACCCGGCAGGCTAGGATGCGTGTTGAAACAAGAGCAACAAACAACAAGGGTGGACGAAATGCCTGGGATCAATCGGGATGGCGTCAAGATCTACTATGAGGTCCACGGCGACGGGCCGCCGCTGCTGCTCACCCATGGCTATTCATCGACGTCGGCGATGTGGCATGGCCAGATCGATGCGCTCGCCAGGGAGCACAAGCTGATCCTGTGGGACATGCGCGGCCACGGCCAGTCCGACTATCCCGATGATCCCAAGGCGTACAGCGAAGCGCTCACGGTCGGCGACATGGCGGCGATCCTCGATGCCGTCGGCGCGGAGCGCGCCATCATCGGCGGATTGTCGCTCGGCGGCTACATGTCGCTCGCGTTCTATCGCGCCTATCCGCAAGCCGCCCGCGCGCTGCTGATCATCGACACCGGCCCCGGCTTCAAGAAGGACGACGCACGCGAGGCCTGGAATGCGCGGGCGCTCGCCACCGCCGACAGGCTCGACCGCGAAGGCCTCGACGTGCTGAAATCGGCAACGCGTGAGCGCGCCGCCGCCAGTCATCGCAACGCCAGGGGCCTGGCACTCGCCGCACGCGGCATGCTGACCCAGCACGATGCCCGCGTGATCGAGCTGCTGCCCGACATCAAGGTGCCCTCGCTGATCGTGGTCGGCGCCGACGACACGCCGTTCCTCGCCGCGTCCGACTACATGGCCGCAAAAATCCCCGGCGCACAAAAGGTCGTGATCCCCGCCGCCGGCCACGCCGTCAACATCGATCAGCCCCAGGCTTTTGTTGACGCCGTCGAGCCTTTCCTGAAGAACTTGCCGGGATAGGCCGGGCAATTGGGACGTCGACCATGATGCGAGCGATCTTCGCGGCGGGCGCAATAGCGGCACTGCTGCCGTCGGCGGCACAGGCCGAGCCGTTCGGCGCGGTGCCGTCGCGCGCGCCGTTCGTCGCGACCTTGTCGAACAACATTCCGCTCGCGTTCGGCATGGATGCGGAACAGACCGCCCGCGCGCTGGGGCAGCCGCTGCAATATGTGCGCGGGCGCCCAGGCAACGAGATCTATCTCGCCCTGCGCAACATCGGCGGCAGCGGCCTGATCCCCTCCCGTCATCGCCTGTTCCTGCAATTCCGCCACGGCCGGCTGGCGGGATGGAAGGAAGATTACGGCGAGAACTGGATGTGGGAATAAATATATCCTCTCATGGTGAGGAGCGGCGGAGCCGCGTCTCGAACCATGAAGGCCACGCTGCTGCATCCCGGCCTTTCATCCATCGAGACGCGCTGACGCGCTCCTCAGGATGAGGAGTGAGATTTGAATTCGTGGCAAGAAATTCGTGGCAAGAAAGAAGGACAACCCGCGTGGGACAAGACATCAAGCTGACGGCCTCCGACAATTTCCAGCTCGGCGCTTATCGCGCTGATCCCCCGGGCGCGCCGAAGGGCGCGGTGGTGGTGATCCAGGAGATCTTTGGGGTCAATCACCATATCCGCTCGGTCTGCGACCGCCTCGCCGGGGAAGGCTATGTCGCGATCGCGCCGTCGATCTTCGACCGCACCGCACCGAACTTCCAGTCGGGCTATTCGCCCGATGAGATCGCCGAGGCGCGCAAGTTCGTCGCCAATCCGGACTGGGCCGCGATGCTGCGCGACACCCAGGCGGCGATCGATGCAGTGAAGGGCGTCGGGCCGGTCGGCATCATTGGCTTCTGCCTGGGCGGCAGCATCGCCTTCGTCGCGGCGACGCGATTGACCGGCCTGAGGGCTGCGATCGGCTATTACGGAGGTGCTGTCGTGCGCTTTGCGGATGAAAAGCCGAAGGCGCCGACGCAATTGCATTTCGGCGAGAAGGATGCCGGCATCCCCTTGACCGACGTCGAGACCATCAAGTCGAAGCGGCCGGACGCGGAAGTCTTCGTCTATCCGGGCGCGCAGCACGGCTTCCATTGCGACGAGCGCGCGAGCTACGACAAGGCCAGCGCCGACATCGCCTGGCCGCGCAGCATGGCATTTTTCGCGACGCATTTGAAATAGGTCTCCCCACCGTCATTCCGGGCTCGCGCTACGCGCGCCCCGGAATGACGGGAGGCGAGAGCAGAAATCGGGTGGCTGCATCGCGGCATCCGGCGATAGAACTGGCGGATCAACGCCAACTCTCCCCGGGAACTCGCCATGCATCAGGCCATCACGCACCTCGTCCTCCGCAATCCCTTCGGAACCATGGACGTCCCCTCGCCCGATGATTCCGAGGTGATGGACTATGCCGCGACGGCCACGCTGCCCGGTGATGCGGCGGACGGCAATGCGGCGGCGTGGGCTGCGATCGCAGCGCCACCCGATCCGCTCGAAGGCATCTGGGCCAGCCGCTGGAACGGTGGCGCCGATCCGACCATTGCCGGCGATAGGCCGGACAGGTGGAAACAGGGGCGCGCGGAGATCCGCATCGCCGCCGGCCGGATCTATCTGCGCTTCGACTGGGATCATGGCCGCCGGCACGGGCTGATCGAGGCCGCGCGCGAGGGCGCGGATCGGCTCGTCGGGAAATATATCAACCTGACCACGCCGGCGATCACGCGGCCATGGGTCGGCGTCGTGGTCGACACGAACAGGATCGACGGATGTTTTCCGGAGGGGCGGCTGGATTTTCGGAGGTAGAAATCTGGCGACATCCCCGCCGTCATTCCGCGATGCGCCGACAGGCGCAGGCCCGGACTGACGAGAGAAGAGAGTCTTAGAACCAGCGCTCGCCGACGAACACAGTGTCGCCGGGGTTCAGGGGCGTGCCGAGCGGCACCACGGCGCGCATGGAGCCGCCATTCTCGGTGTGCGTGACGGTGACCACGTCGCGCTTGGCGCGCGGCGAGAAACCGCCGGCGATCGCGACCGCGCTTTCGACCGTCATGTTCGGCACGTAAGGATATTGGCCGGGCGCGGTGACTTCGCCGAGAATGAAGAACGGGCGATAGGCCTCGATCTCCACCGCGACCGAGGGCTCGCGGATGTAGCCGTTGCGCAGGCGCGCGGCGATCTCGCCGGCAAGGCCTGCGGTGGTGCGGCCGCGGGCCGGCACCGCGCCGATCAGCGGCATAGTGATGGAGCCGCCGGCATCGATGGCGTAGCTGTTGGTGAGACCTTCCTGGCCGTAGACCACGACGCGAAGCTTGTCGCCGGCGTCGAGATGGTAGGAGGCGTCATAGCGCACCGGCGCCGCCATCGGCGCGGCGTAGCCGACCGTCATGGGGGCGGGCGAAGCGGCAAAGGAATTGCTGAGAGCCGCGATGGCGCCGCCGCCGTTATTGGCAACGACGACCGGCGGAGGAGCGCCATAGGGCTGGCCATAGGCCATCGAGTCGAGATCGGCGCGCGGCTGCATCACAGCGACAGGGCCGGCGGTCTGCATGCAGCCGCCAAGGTTCAGCGCGGCGGACGCTGCCAAGGCCACTGCCGTGATCGACGATCGAAACGCGCGTGCAACTGGCACCGGACCCATCCCTCGAAACGAGACAGCTCAAGTGATGCACCGGTTATGGTTAATAAAGCGTTTGCGGGTGATGATGACGGTGGCGACGCGATAGCAGCCGCACACGCCGTCATGCCCGGGCTAATCAACAAGCCCGGCCATGACGGAAGTTCTGGTGAGACTACGCGCTCACGCCCACGCCGATCGGGCAAGACACGCCGGTGCCCCCCAGGCCGCAATAGCCGGCGGGGTTCTTCGCCAGATATTGCTGATGGTAGTCCTCGGCGAAATAGAACTCGCCCGATGGCGCGATCTCGGTGGTGATGGCACCGAGGCGCTTTGCAGCGAGCGCCTTCTGATAGAGCGCCTTCGAGGCGTCGGCCGCCGCCTTCTGCGCATCCGACGTGGTGTAGATCGCGCTTCGGTACTGCGTGCCGACGTCGTTGCCCTGACGCATGCCCTGCGTCGGGTTGTGGCTCTCCCAGAACGTCTTCAGGAGCGTCTCGTAGGAGATCCTGTTCGGATCGAACACGACCAGCACCACTTCGGTGTGGCCGGTGCGGCCCGAGCAGGTCTCTTCATAGGTCGGATTCGGCGTATGGCCGCCGGCATAGCCGACAGCGGTGGTGTAGATGCCGTCGCCGAGCTGCCAGAATTTGCGCTCGGCGCCCCAGAAGCAGCCGAGGCCGAACACGGCCGTTTCGAAGCCGGCGGGATAAGGCGGCTTGAGCCTGCTACCGTTGACGAAATGGGTGGTCGCGGTCGGAATGGCCTGGGCACGGCCGGGCAGCGCCTCGGCTGCGCTCGGCAATGCGGTGGTCTTGCGCATGAACAGCATGATGGGTCTCCGCAGAACGAGCCGTCCGCCGCCTCAGCAGATGCTCGAGGCGGGGCGTGCTCGCGATCAGGTGGGAATATAGGGAGCTACGTGAGCGGAAGCAGCGGTGTTACGCCGCGCGCTGCGCAGCGCTCGACCCCCGCGGGAATTGAAGGTCAATCCCGGGGGAATTGAAGATCAATCCCGGGAATAGCCGATCAGCGGCTTGCGCGGCCGGAACAGGATCATCAGCAGGATGCCGAGAATGCCGAGGACGGCAAAGACCGGCTGATCCAGCAGCAGGCGGATCACCGAGGTCCAGAGCCATGGCGCCTTGGCCTCGACCCAGGTGCGGAAGGCCGATTGGCTGGCCTGATTGATGTCGTTCCAGAACTGGCCGAACCGGGTGAATTTGAGGGTCTGGTCGGCCACCCAGCGGGCGCCGTCATAGACCATGAAGATGAACCCGCCGGCGAGCAGCAACAGCCCAATCAGTCGGAAAAAACCGCGGATCATGCCTCACCTTATATGGTCGTCCGATCGGAGGACCCAAACAAAACGCCGCCAGCCCATAGCCGGGTGACGGCAGAAATTCAACCTCTTCAGGGCGTTACGGCGCCCCCTGGAGCCCCCCAAGGCCGCTTTTCCAGCCCGGAAAGCGTTGACGGTGCCGCAGACCCTCTCTATAAGGGCGCCAACTGGCGGCGGGCGCAATCCTGCCGCCGCTGTTCTTTGAGCAGTTGCAGGCCACGCGAGCTTAGAGCCCGTGGAGGCCTCATGTTCCCGGGACGGCCCAGCAACCGAACACCCTAAATCCGAGCGTCGATTACGCGGTCAAGCAAGCCGGCGCTACCCGACCAAGACGCGACCGGTACCCGCAAAGGATATTGAGACCATGGCCAATACCACTTCCGCCAAGAAAGCGACGCGCAAGATCGCCCGCCGCACCGCCGTCAACAAGTCGCGCCGCACCCAGATGCGCGGCGCCGTGCGCACCGTCGAGGAAGCCATCGCGACCGGCGACCGCGCCGCCGCCGTCAAGGCGCTGGCGAATGCCGAGCCCGCCTTGATGCGCGCCGCCCAGCGCAACATCATTCACAAGAACAACGCCAGCCGCAAAGTCTCGCGCCTCACCGCGCAGATCGCCAAGCTCTCCAAGTAAGCTCGCCGGGCGAGCTCGCGGAAGTAAGCTTGCCGCGTCACGGCCGCTCGATCGGTCGACCGATCGAACATCGCACACGTCAAACAGCCCGGCATCGCGCCGGGCTTTTTTGTTGGCTGTCGTATTCACGGAAAGCACACGCACGATCGATCGTCGGTCCGAAGGTTCGCACCGCCTGCGCTATTCTTCGTTCCGTAGTTCTACTTGCCGATGTCTTGCAGCGGCGGTCTTGCAACAGCGGAAACTTCACCGCGTTGCAAAAACCCTTGTGCTGCGGCCTCGAATTGAATCCCATAGAGACGAAAGTTCTACACACCGTAGATTCACCGGTACATATCCCGCACTGGAGTTACCCTGTGAAACGAGACTCAAAAAACGATGTCTCGCTAATCACTTATCGACATAGCGAGCGCAAGCATTTGGAAAACTCGCCTCGCGCGTCGCGTGCATGACAAATTTTTAAAAAAAAGTTGGCGGTGGCGGAGAATTGTCACATGAGGCGCGGCATTTTCGATTCTGTGCACGAATCCAAAAACTTGGTCCGAAGCCTGTGCACAACTCGCGTGCGACGTTAACCGACGTCAAGTTTTTTTGGTGGCTCAAGTGTGAATCAATTCGTTGCGAGTCTTTCCGCTTAGTGTATTCCTTAGGTCGTCAGCGGCGCCCACGATCTTCAGACCAGCGCGGTTTAGGAAACGGGGCGAGCGTGCAAATCGGCGGCGGTGTGCACGTAGGCGACGCTTCAAAAAGCGATGTCGGTTCACAACCCATAGCAATGTGGGAATGGTAGCTGTTTGTCTGAATGTCTCCAAGCGGGATCTTCCCGCCTCGTGCGGAAAGCACACATGAGAGACGTCGCAACGCTACCCCGACACGCAAGTTGGGCGAAGTCGAGCGGACGACTAGTACACGGGCAGGCATCCGCGACATCGTAAGCCGCGGCTGTCTTTTGGACACGCAGGACCTTGTCGTGAGCAATCACGGCAGGACGGGGAGGTATCATGTCTTACGGACTCAACGCGGTATTGAATCACGTCTCTTACTCGAACGATGCCGGTTTAGATCAGTCCGACCTCCAGCCTCCCGCGTGTGACGGAGCGTCGAGTACGCGCTGACCTCGCGAACCCTCCATCTCTGACATCGCTGACCGGACGCGGCGTTTCTCGCCGAGCGGCGGAGCCATGCCTGGCGATGGACTCGCTCTGAGGTCGCACCATGACAGAAACCCTGGCGGCAGGAACTCTGCATGGCGCTCACCACGCAACCTTATCTCTCAAGAAAAGTTTTCTGACG